>NZ_JAHYXL010000004.1:0-326807 GCF_028534175.1 Shinella sp. HY16
ATGTCGACGCTTCGCCCGGCCGACGAAACCATTGCGGAAGACGCACAGGCGCTGTCCGTGCAGCTCCAGGCCATGCGCGACCGGCTGTTTCCGCCGACTTCGCAGAAGACGCTGCGCAGCTTCACCTCGGGCGAGGCGGCGCGGCTGATCGGCGTTTCGGACGGCTATCTCAGGCAGATATCGCTGGCGGGCGAAGGACCGGAGCTGGCGACCGGTCCGGGCGGCCGGCGCATGTATTCGCTCGCCGATATCGATGCGCTGCGCCATCACCTCGCCGAACAGGCGCGCGCCAAGGGCAATGCGGCAAAGGCCCGTTCCTATGTGAAGTGGCGCGATCCGGCGCGTGGTGAACACCTGCAGATCATCTCGGTCACCAATTTCAAGGGCGGCTCTGGCAAGACGACGTCCACGGTGCATCTGGCCCAGCATCTCGCCATGACCGGCCACCGGGTGCTTGCCATCGACCTCGACCCGCAGGCCTCGCTCTCGGCGCTCTTCGGCTATCAGCCGGAACTCGACCTTGCCGGCAACGACACGATCTACGGCGCGATCCGCTATGACGGCGAAGCCCGTCCGCTGTCCGCCATCGTTCGAAAAACCTATTTCCACAATCTCGATCTCGTGCCCGGCAATCTGGAACTGCAGGAATTCGAGCATGCGACACCGCGTGCGCTTGCCGAGCGCCGGGCAGGGGAGGCGCACGGCCTGTTCTTCACCCGCGTGCAGGCGGCGCTCGCCTCAGTCGCCGACGACTACGACGTCGTCGTCATCGATTGCCCGCCGCAGCTCGGTTATCTCACGCTCTCGGCGCTCTGCGCCTCCACCTCGGTCATCGTCACCGTGCATCCGCAGATGCTCGACGTTGCCTCGATGAGCCAGTTCCTGTTCATGACCTCGGATCTGCTCGGCGTGGTGCGCGAGGCGGGCGGCCAGCTCAATTTCGATTTCCTGCGCTATCTCGTTACCCGCTACGAGCCGCATGACGGGCCGCAGGCGCAGATCGTCGGGTTCCTGCGCTCGCTCTTCGGCAACCGCGTCCTGACCTCGACCATGCTGAAATCCACCGCCGTCTCCGATGCCGGCCTCACCAAGCAAACACTCTATGAGGTCGGCCGCGAGAATTTTTCCCGCGGGACCTATGACCGGGCGATGGATTCGCTCGAGGCGGTCAACCAGGAAATCGAACAGCTCGTTCACAGCGCATGGGGTCGCACATGATGACCGGCCGCGACCGTAAGAACTCGATCAAGGCGCTGTTCGGCGGGGATATCCTGCCCGCCGGCGCGGAGCGCGCGCCCGAGACGAAATCGCTCCCCGTCGCCGAGACACCCGCCACGCCGGGGCGCACGTCCTCCGGCGCCGTCAAGGCGATGGGGCTCACGCTGTCCTCCATCACCCGCGAGGCGGAGGAGGCACGGGTGCTGCGCCAGGCTCTGGAAGAGGGCGAGCGCATCGTCTCGCTCGATACCGGGCGGATCGACGTCTCCTTCGTCAGCGACCGTCTCTCCGACGAGGAGCGCGACGATCCGGACTTTCTTGCGCTTGTCGAAAGCATGCGCGAGAACGGCCAGCAGGTGCCCATCCTCGTGCGCCCGTCCTTCGCCACGGATGGGGCAGGCGAGAGTGAAGGCCGCTACCAGGTTGCCTACGGTCACCGCCGTCTGAAGGCGGCCCGCCGTCTCGGCGTCAAGGTCAAGGCGGTCGTGCGGCCGCTCACCGATGACGAGCTGGTGCTCGCCCAGGGCAAGGAAAATGCCGAGCGGCGCAATCTGAGCTTCATCGAGCGCGCGCTCTTTGCCCATACGCTTGTCGGCCGCAGTTTTGAGCGCAGGCTCGTCTGCGATGCGCTGGCGGTGCAGAAGAGCGAACTGTCGCGGCTGCTGCAGGTGGCCGATGCGGTGCCGCTGCGCTTTATCCGCGCGATCGGCCCGGCGCCGAAGGCGGGGCGCGAGCGCTGGATGGCGCTCGGCGCGCTGTTTGCGAACGGCAACGGAGCGGAGATCGAGAAGGCGGACGACGAGACGACCTCCGCGCGCTTTGCGACGGCAGCGAGCGACGAGCGCTTCCAGATGCTGTTTGACCGCCTGCTGCGCCCGGCGCAGAAGGCGCCGGCTGCTGCTGAGGAGATCGTCCGGGCTGACGGCGCGCTGCTTGCCACGGTCGAGCGCAAGGGTAAAGCGGTGCGTCTTTCTTTCGCGAAAGATGTCGATCCGGCCTTCATCGCGGCGCTGAAGAGCCGCCTGCGGGAGGATTATGCAGTCTTTCTTGCCGAAAAGGCGGAGAAGGACTGAGCAGGTAAACACCTGATTCGGCCGCGTGAGCGGCTGGCAAACACCTGAGAAACCAGCGGAAGGATACGCGGAGACAAGAAAAAAGGCCCCCAAAACGTCACCATTTCGGAAGCCCTCTTCTATGTAGCAATTCGAGAGAATCACTTCCAACAGTCAAAGTCAAGAGTCGTCCGGCCCTGTTGCCGCGCGAAACAAAGACCTTCGTCTGCCTGATGGCCGGCGTTGACGGGACTTCCTTGCCTCGGAAAAGGGGACCCGACAATGATGGAGCAGATTGCAACGACGCCTTTTGGCGGCGGACGGATGAGTGCGCGCCTTTTCCTGAGGCAGCGCGCGACAACGGAGCGACAGGAGAAGCTGCGTGCCGGCGAAGGCGGCAACGACACCGGGCGCGCCGACAAATGGCAGCTCATGCGCGCCGTGACGGAAGCCCGCCGGGTCTACGGCATCGGCGACCGCACGATCAGCGTGCTGGAGGCGCTCGTCTCCTTCGCCACGGAGCGCGAGCTCGACGGCACGGCGCCGATCATCGTCTTTCCTTCCAATCGCGAGCTTTCGCTGCGCGCGCGTGGCATGGCCCCGGCGACGATCCGGCGCCATATCGTAGCGCTCGTCGAGGCCGGCATGATCTTCCGCCGCGACAGCGCCAACGGCAAGCGCTTCTGCCGCCGGGACGAGGCGGGCGCGCTGGAGGATGCCTTCGGCTTCGACCTGGCGCCGCTGGCGCTGCGGGCCGGCGAGATTTTCGAGGCGGCAGAGACCGTGCGGGCAGAGGATCGCGCTCAGCGGGCCCTGCGCGGCGAGGTGACGCTGCACCAGCGTGACATCGCCAAGATCGTTGCCACGGCCCTGGAAGAGGGCAGGGCTGGCGACTGGCTGGATTACGCCGCACGTCTTGCACAGCTTGCCGCCGGGCTTGGCCGCCGCGCTGCCTGCGATCTCCTGGCCGATCGGCGAGAGGCCTTGCTGCATCTTCGGGCCAAAGTGGAAAACGCTTATCTCTCAAGCCTTTCGGAAGAAGAATTGAGCGGCAGTGACCTTCAGACTGAGCAGCATATACAGAATTCAAACACAGACCAAAAATTTGAATCCTATAGCCGAGAAACTCAAAAGGCGAAGGCGGTGAACGAGGCACGGCCGGCACCGGAGCAGAAGATGGCGATCAGCCTTGCTCGGCTGGTCAAACTTTGCCCCGATATCGCCGATTACGGACGAGATGGCGTTACCAGCTGGGCCGATCTCCTGGCAGCGGCCGACCTCGTGCGCTCGATGCTCGGCATTTCGCCTGATGCCTGGCGCAAGGCCAAGGCCGCGATGGGCGAACAGGCGGCCGCGGTGGTGATCGCCGCGCTCCTGCAACGGGGTGAAGCCATTCGCTCGCCCGGCGGTTATCTCCGCGATCTCACCGAAAAGGCCGGCCGTGGGGCGTTCAGCATCTATCCAATGCTGCAGGCGCTGGAGCGGGGACGGGCGGTCGGGGATGACTGATGCTGCAGGGTGGCAGGACGGGAAACTCGGCAAGCTTTTGACTGAAAACGGCAATCCGCATTGAATTGCGCGGGCAGCTATCATAGTTTCTCCAAAAATGGCGCCAATTCCGCGATCGAAGCAGAGCGGCGCGCGGTCAGAAAGCGGGACGGACGATGCGGGCGGCACAGACGGAAGCGGCACTCGAGGCGGAGGAACGGGATGTCACGGATCTCCTGTTGCAGGATATCCTGACGGGAACCCTGCCGGCAGGCACCTGGCTGAAGCAGATCGACCTCGAACGCCGCTACGCCTGCACGCGGCCGGAGGTGCGCCGGGCGCTCGACCGTCTGTCGCAGAAGCGGCTGGTGCAGCACATTCCCAACCGCGGCTACCAGGTCTACGAGGTCGACGATGCCCGCACGCAGGAGATCAGCGACATCCGCGTGATCCTGGAGACGTCCGTTGCCGACCGGATGGTCGCTCATGCGACACCCGAGGCGATCGAGACCCTGCGCGGCCTTGCCCGGCAATTCGACGATATGTCCTTTCGCGGCACGATCATCGAGCACTACGACGCCAACCTCGCCTTCCACCGGGCGCTGCTGCTCCTTTCGGGCAATCTCGAACTTGTCGAACTCGTCGCGGAAATCCGCCAGCGCACGGCCTCCGCGCCGGTCTCCCAGTGGCGCACCCGCGCGCGCATCGAACAATCCGCCCGCGAGCACCACCTGATGGTCGATGCGCTGGCGGCCGGCGATGTCGCGGAGCTGAAGCGGCTGATCGAAATCCACATCCGCCAGGCGCCGATCCGCAGCTGAGTGGCGAAAAGAGCCGGAGCAGGCGTGCTGCTCCGGCCGGCCGTCAGGCTTTCAGGCGCAGACGGGCATTTTCGAACGGCAGGCCTTCGTCGTCGCTCGGCCGCCGGGAGATTTCCGCAAAGCCGAGGGCGCCGTAGAAGGCAAAGGCCTCGGCATTACGCGTATAGACCTCCAGCACCAGCTCGCCCTTCAGGGCAAGCGCCTCGGCGATCAGGGTGCGCCCGATCCCGCGGCCCTGCTGGCCCGGCGCGACGAACAGGCCGCCGACGAAGGTGTCGAGCAGGCTGATGAAACCAACGGGCCTTTCGCGATGGCAGGCGACGATGGTTTCGGCTGCGGGCAGGTAGGTCGTTTCGATCAGCGTCTGCTGCGCGCGCAGACGCGGTTCGCCCAGGAAGGCATGGGCCTTCAGCGAGGCGTCGAACCAGATGTTGGACAGGGTCTTGAGGTCCGATGCCGGGTCATAGGCACGGAGAATGATGTCGTTTTTCACGAAAACTCCACAGAAAGATGGATATGCAAAGGGGATCGGCATCCGGGATGCCGGGCAGCACCGCATAGGGCGGCTCAGACGGGACCTCTGCGCATAAATCTCCTTCTCTCGGGAGCCTCCGCTGTAGGGTAGCCGCGACGGGCTGTCAACAGACGGCCGCTCGCGCCCTGCAAGCCGCCCGTTTCCGGGATCCTTGCAGGGCGCGTTCGATCAGGGATTTGCTCTTGCTGGCTTCAACCGGGCATCAGCGCGGCGTCAGGTCGAAGCCGAACCACTTTTCCGACAGGCGCTTGATCGTGCCGTCGTCCTTGGCGGCGGTGATGGCGGCATCGAACAGCGCCTTCAGCTCCGGATCGCTCTTGCGCAGGCCGACCGAGCTGCCGGCGCCGAGGAACCCGCCCTGGAAGCGCGGGCCGACGATGGCCATGTCCGCATTGGCCGGCTTTTCCGCTGCGGTCATCAGGTAGCCCATGGAGGCCATGACGAGATCGACCCGACCGGCGATGAGGTCGAGGTCGTGCTGCTCGGTCGTCTTGTATTCCCGTACCTCGACGGCGCCCTTCAGGTATTCGTCGATGAAGCGGGCGGCGATCGAGGCGCTCTGCACGCCGATGGTCTTGCCTTCGAGCAGCGGCTTCAGGTCTTCTGCGGCCTTGCGGGCGCCCGCCTCGTTGGAGGCAAGGGAGAAAAGCTCGCCTTTCATCGGCATGTTTTCGAGGTCGCTGCCCTTCAGGGTGGCAAAAGCCTGGCCGGTGCTGCCGTAGGACAGCGAGAAGTCGATGACCTCCTTGCGCTTTTCCGTCGCCGACATGCCGGCCATGATGGCATCGAACTTGCCGGCGTTCAGCGCCGGGATGATGCCGTCGAAGGCCTGCGGCACGATGGTGCATTCGACCTTCATATGGGCGCAGAGAACCTTGCTGAGCTCGATCTCGTAGCCGTCGAGCGTGCCGTCGGGCTTGGTGAGGTTGTAAGGCGGGAAGGCGCCCTCGGTGGCGATCGTCACCGTCGTCCACGTCTTCTCCTCCGCCATGGCCGCGCCGGCCGTGACGGTCGTGGCGAGGCCGAGGGCCGCTAGGGCGATCTTGGCTGTGTTCTTCATGTGCATTCCCCTTTTGTTTGGTGGCGGTGGCGTTTTGCGGCTGAAACGCGCTCAGGCGCTGATGAACTGTCGGAACCGGGCGGATCCGGAGCGGGTGAAGACCTCGTCAGGCGTGCCTTCCTCCTCGATGGCGCCCTGGTGGAGGAAGACGACGCGGTTCGACACGTCGCGGGCGAAACCCATCTCATGGGTGACGACCAGCATGGTGCGGCCTTCCTCGGCAAGGCCACGCATGACGCGCAGCACCTCGCCGACGAGCTCGGGATCGAGCGCGGAAGTGGGCTCGTCGAACAGCATGGCCTTGGGCCGCATGGCGAGCGCCCGGGCGATGGCGGCGCGCTGCTGCTGGCCGCCGGAGAGGTGGGCGGGATAGTGGTTGCGCTTGTCGGCGATGCCGACTTTGGCCAGCAGCGCCTCGGCTTCCTCGATCGCCTCGCGGCGCGGGCGCTTCAGCACATGGACGGGCGCCTCGATGACGTTTTCCAGGACGGTGCGATGGGACCAGAGATTGAAGCTCTGGAAGACCATGCCGAGTTCGGCGCGGATGCGGTCGACCTGCCGCGCATCGGCCGGCCGGCTGCGGCCATCGCCGGCGGCCTTCAGGCGGATTTCCTCGCCCGCGACGCAGATCGAGCCGGAATCAGGCACTTCCAGAAGGTTGATGCAGCGCAGCAGCGTCGACTTGCCGGAGCCGGAGGAGCCGAGGATCGAGACGACCTCGCCCTCGCGTGCTTCCAGGCTGATGCCCTTCAGCACCTCGATGGGGCCGAAGCGCTTCTTCAGGTCGCGCACGGCGATGGCGACGGGCGGTGCGGTGTGGGTCTGGGTCAAGGGGTTTCTCCCGAAAGGGCGGCGGAGGAGGGCAGGGGCAGCGGCCGGCGCTGCGCCGGGCTCAGCCGGTGTTCGAGCGCGGCGACGAGCCGGGTGAGCACGAAATTGAGCACGAGATAGAGCGCGCCGGCGACGACGAAGACCTCGATCACCCGGTAGCTTTCCGAGATGATGCGCGCCGCGACGCCGGTGATTTCCATCAGCGTGATGATCGAGGCGAGCGAGGTCGCTTTCACCATGGCGATCATCTCGTTGCCGTAGCCCGGCAGCGCCTGGCGAATGGCGAGCGGCAGGACGACCCGGCGGAAGATCATGAAGCGCGGCATGCCGCAGGCACGCGCGGCCTCGACCTGTCCATGCGGCACGGAGAGCAGGCCGCCGCGGATGATCTCGCTGGCATAGGCGGCCGTGTTCAGCATCAGCGCCAGGACGGCGCACCAGTAGGGTTCGCGCAGCACCGGCCAGAGGAAGGAGTGCCGCACGGCCGGGAACTGGCTGAGGCCGTAGTAGATGAGGAAGATCTGCACCAGAAGCGGCGTGCCGCGGAAGAGGAAGACATAGAGCCGGGCGGACCAGTCGAGCAGGAAAATGCCGGAAAGCCGGGCAAGCGCCAGCGCCAGGGCGAGGCCCGCGCCGAGCAGGATGGCGGTTGCCGCAAGCTCCAGCGTCAGCGGCAGGGCGCCAAGCAGGCTGACGAAGGTTTCCCAGAGAAAGACGATGTCCATCAGCCCCTCCTGACGCCGCGGGAGAACCGGCGCTCCGAGGTGTGGAGCAGAAAGCCGGACAGGGTGGATATGGCGAGGTAGATCAGCGCCGCGATCAGGTAGAAATCGAAGGGCAGGCTGGTGGAGCCCGCGCCGATCTGCGCCTGGCGCAGCAGCTCGACGACGCCGGTGACCGAGACGAGAGCGGATTCCTTCAGCACCACCTGCCAGACATTGCCGAGGCCGGGCAGGGCATGGCGCAGCGTCAGCGGCGCGACGACCCGGCGGAATTTCAGCGCCCGGCCCATGCCGCAGGCGGTTGCCGCCTCCAGCTCGCCGGGATGCACGGCGCGGAAGGCGCCGCGAAAGACCTCGGTCTGCTGCGCGCCCGAGGTGACGCCGACGGCAAGGGCGCCGGCCAGAAAGCCCGGAAAACTGACGAAACCCTCCGCCCCGAACAGCCGCCCGACCGCGCTGACGACGGCACTGCCGCCGAAATAGAAGAGGTAGATGACGAGCAGGTCCGGAATGCCGCGCAGCACCGTCGTGTAGGTTTCCGCGGCGAACCGCACGGCCGGCCCGCCGGAAATCTTCGCCCAGGCGCCCGCCGTGCCGATCAGGCCGCCGATGAAGAAGCCGGCCAGCGCGATGAGGATCGTCATGGTGGCGCCGGCGGCCAGCGCCTGGCCCCAGCCGTTCGGCCCGAAGCTTACGAGATCGAGGATGCTGGGTTGGCTCATGGCGAGAAGGGTCCCCGGCCCGCCGGTATCGAGTTTGGCCATCTGTTCATTGTGGTGTGTCCGCCTGACGAGGGCCGGATGGGTCCTGAAAGACCCACCCGGCGGGCTCGGTTCACTGGTAGGAAGGGGTTAGATCAAGCTTGCTCCATTTCGTGGAGAGGGCGCGAATGACACCATCGGCAGCGGCCTGCTTGATCGCCTCGTCGAATTTGGCTTTCAACTCGACTTCGCCCTTGCGCATACCCATGGCGACTTCCGTCGCCAGCATTGCGCCTTTCACCAGCGGGCCGGTCATCGCCAGGGTCTCGTTGCCCGGCTCGGCAAGCATCTTCGTGCCGTAGACGCCGCTGTCGAAGCCTGCGTCGAGGCGGCCAGCCTTGATGTCGAGGTCGCGTTCACCCGAACTTTTGTAGGTGCGGACCGTGACGGCGTCGCCGAAATACGCGTTGATGAGCTGCTCCTGGCTGGTCGACTGCACGACACCGATCGTTCTGCCTTCGAGGCGCTTGCCGATCTCCGCCATGACCGGCTCAGCCTTTTGCTTGTCGTTGAGATTGAGGCGTTCTCCCGTCATGGGGAGTTCTGCGACCGGTCCGTCCCTGGCAATCAGGAACGTTGCGACGCCACTGGCGTAGGGAACTGTGAAGTCAACGACCTTCTTGCGCTTCTCGTTGATGCCGAGCGTCATGACGAGGTCGAATTTCCCGGCATTCAGACTGGGTATGAGGCTCGTCCACTCGCCCGCCTGCAACTCGCATTCGACCTTGGCGCGGGCGCATATGTCCTTGATCAGGTCAACGTCGAAGCCGGACAGTTGCCCCTTCGCGTCGAGCGCATTCCATGGCGGAAATGCACCCTCTATGCCCACCCGGACATGGGTCCAGTCCTTGGCGGCGGCCGTAGACGCCGCAAGGGCAATGCTGCTCAGGAGAATTGCCGATATCCATGCATTCCGTTTCATCTTTCCGTTCCCTTTTTATTGCCGAATGTCTCTCGGTTGTGCCGCGGTGAAATGATGCGTTTTGTCAGCGTTCCCTGCGCTCGATGAGGGCGGCAAGCACCGCCTGTGCCTCCCCAAGGCTATGGGTGACGAGATTTCTGCTTTGTCGTGCGGAGACGACATGGAAGGCGGTGTCCGCAGCGTCTTCGGAGAGCTCTGCGAGCGTGCGGAGGCCGGAAAGCGAGGGCCAGGCAGGATGCGGCAGCGCGCTGTCATGGCTGAACCGATTGCCGCTCGTGTAGTTGATCGGCACGAGGGCACGCGACACACGCATCAGGGCGCGGTCGATCTCGGCCCGCTGGCCTTCACGCGCGCTCTTGGCCATTTCGTTCACGGTTCGGGCCGCCGCCTCAAGCGCATCGAGGCGGCCGAGCAGACCGGTGATATCAAGACGGCCATCGAGGCCGGCTACCAGCGCCGAGAGTTCCGAACGCATCGAGGCGGTGAAGGCCGTATAGTCCAACGGCAGGACCGGATCGATGAGCAGGCGAGACAGCACGGCCAGGACGATTGCCGTATCGCGATCGAGGTTGTCGAGGTCCATGTGCTCGATCAGGTCGTGCGGCGTGTGCCACCACCAGCCATGGGCCGAAGGGCGCTTCACGCCGCCGGGAGGGTGATGGCTGATGCTTCCGAACATCGAAGGTATTCCGATGCCCCAGAAAGACTGGTCTGCAACCCGCTGGTGGCGGCGACCCGCGTGAATCTGGCCGGACACCGCCTCGATTTCCTCGGCGGCAAGCGTCTTCAGCTCGTCGATGACCGCCGAGTTTGCAAGAACGCTTGCCCCCGCGCCGCCGGTCGAATCGACGTTGACATGGACGGCGCAACGCCGGTTGAGTTCATCCCAGTGTTCATCCGCATACCAGGCCGATCCGGAATAGCGACCATGGGAGTGCCCGGACCAGAAGCAGAGCCTGAGGCCGCGCCTCCACAGGTCGCGTCGCTCGGCAAGCAACCGCGCTGCTTCGAGCATGGTGGCGTTGGCGCCGCCATTGTCCATGACGCCGTAGTGCCATGTGTCGTGGTGGCCGGACAGCAGAACGAACGGATGGTCGGTGTGCTCCGCGTTCGCCGGCGGCAACTCGGCGACAAGGAGCGGCGTCTTTCGCCAGCCGGTATCCACCTCGGTCCAGAGCTTCACGGAGAGGGTTTCATCGCTCAGTGAGCGCGCCTTCAGGGCAGCCCCGTCATCACAGGCGATGGTGCAAACGACCGTGGATGGCAGCAGCGGCCGCGTTATCTGCGAAGGATTGCCCCATACCGGCGAAACACACATCTCGTAGAGATGTTCGTTTGGGCTGATATGGATCTGACCCACCGCGCCATGGAGGGCGGCCAGTGCGGTTACTTGTTCGTCGGCGATCCCGTCGACCAGAACAACCTTGCCGGAGACGCTGTTCGAGGCGAAGGACACGGCGCTGCCGTCGCCGATATAGACAAGCGGTGCGCAAATTCCCTCGGCCGGGGTCGAAAGAGACATGGAATGCGTGATGCATCGCAGGCTTTCGCCCCCGACCTCGATGCGGGCACGCCCGGGCAGGCTGATATAGGCGTCGTGGGCGAGGAGTTCCGTCCGGTAGCCGTAGGACGCCATCTCCCGTTCGAGATAGCGAAAGCTCTCGCGCTCTTCCATTGTGCCGGAGAGTTTGATGCGGCGGGCGAACTCTTCGATATGTGCGGCGAGGCGCGCGCGGTCGGGACGAGGCGGATTACGCATTGGACTTCACCGGCAATGGAGGATCGACGTCGTCGGGGATGGGGTTGACGAAGGGCGTGCCGTCGAGCCGGGCGGCGTGATCGGCCTTTGCGGCAGCGATGAGGGCGGGATCTGCGATGAGGTCGAGCGCCGTTGCGGCCATCACCTTGGCGGCGTGTTCCATGCCCCTGTGGGCGGCGGGCAGCTTGCCCTGCGCCACGAGTTGCCAGGAATGGCCGGGCGTGCCGATCGCATAGGTCGCCCCGCGCATTTGCACCGTCGGCACGACCCAGCTCACCGTGCCGACATCGGTGGAGCCGACCAGCGTGCCCGCGCCGCTTTCGGGCGGAAAGATCGTGTCGCACAAGGCCACGCCGCGCCGCAGCTTCAGCCCGAAACGTTCGAAGGCCGAGGCGATGTCCTCGGCGGTGAAGGTCTTCTGGAACGCTTCCGCCGTGGCGCGGTCGGCCGCGTCGAAGGCCGGCGGGCCGAGCCGTTCGAGATGGCGGTGCATGAGGGTCTCGAGCGGCGTGTTGCCGACGAGATTGGCATCGCCGCTGACGATCTGGCTCGTGACGGCCGTGCCGGTCATCATCGCCGCGCCCTCGGCGACGGCGCGCACGCGGGCCGAGAGGGCATGCAGTTCCGGCAGGCTGCGGGCGCGCACGAGATGGCGCACCGAGGCGCGGGCCTGCACGACATTCGGCGCATGGCCACCAGCGTCGGTGATGGCATAGTGGATGCGGGCGCTGGAGGGCATGTGCTCGCGCAGATAGTTGACGCCGACATTCATCAGCTCGACGGCATCGAGCGCGCTGCGCCCGAGATGGGGTGTGGCGGAGGCATGGGCGGCACGGCCGGAGAAATGGAAGTCGATCTCGTTGCAGGCGAGCGAGACGGGATTGTTGACGCCGGCAAAGGGCGCCGGATGCCACGATATCGCGATGTCGACGTCATCGAACAGGCCGGCGCGTACCATGAAGCCCTTGGAGGAGCCGCCCTCCTCGGCGGGGCAGCCATAGTAGCGGACGCGTCCGGCAAGCCCGTGTGCCGCCAGATAGTCCTTGACCGCGGTGGCGGCCATCAGCGCGCCCGCGCCGAGCAGGTTGTGGCCGCAGCCATGCCCGTTGCCGCCGGCAACGAGCGGCCGCTCCTCGGCAAGCCCCGCCACCTGGCTGAGGCCCGGCAGCGCATCGAATTCGCCGAGAATGGCGATGACCGGACCGCCTTGCCCGGCTTCCCCCATCACCGCCGTCGGCATGCCCGCCATGCCCCGCGCGACACGAAAGCCTTCCGCGTCCAGAACCGCTGCATGGGCCTCGGCGGCGGCATGTTCCGCATAGTTCGTTTCGGGCGTGTCCCACACCCGGTCGCTGAGGTCGAAAAACACCGCCCGCTTCGCCTCGATGAGGCCCCAGATGGCATCGGAATTCATCATCACGTCTCTGCCTTGCAAATGGTATCCAAGATTGGCGCCAATTTACGATAACATTTTTGGATACGCAAGGGGGCTGTGCTGTTGTCGGCAGGAGACGGCTGCGGGGCCTTGAGCATTGCCAGCCGAAGCGGGATCGCTTCGGCGTCGGACAATGCGGAAAAACAAGGAGATAGAAGGCCTCCAGTAAACCCGCTTTCACCGGAAATACTTTGGCGCAGGGGGCTGGGGGAGGGGAAAACACACTGCCTTGCGTTGGCGTCCCGTCCCTTTCCAACACTGCGGTCTTCTCCGGCATGGAGAAAAGAGCCGGTTGTCGAAGGGGGCACAGCCGCCCCGTCCTTGGGGGGAGGGGGACGCCCGGCACGCAGCCTGTTTGGTCACCCGGCCGGCAGGTCCGGCCTGGCGTGGGCCATTTCGGTATGCTGTGCGCCGGAGCCGAAACCTGCCGCGCTCATGCGCGCCATGCAAGGATCGTCATGACAAGCGGCGTGCCGAGCACGACGCCGACGATGGAGAACAGCGGCCCGTAGAAAAGAGCACTGAGGGGGATCCAGGACAGGCACTGCGCAAGGCCGCCCGCCAGGCAGCTGTGCGTCCCACCCTCGAAAAGGCTGTAGACCGGAAGAAACAGACCCGCGACGGCGAGGCTGGCGCAGAAGGCAAGGACGGCCGACAGGAGGAGGAGACTCAGGGATCTCATTGCACTGGACTACAGAGGGTTCCCGCCCCGATCAATGACGGCTTTTGCCTTCTTGGAGATCCCCTCGCGGAAAAGGCGGTTTCTCCGGATCGGATGTTGCCGTCCCGCCCGCAAGATCCGCTGTTTCCCTAGCGGTTTGCAACATATTCCAATCGATACCAGTCGATGAGGCCGGTGCGGAAATGGTTGGCCGCAGCCCGGGACCACATCGGCGTGTTGTGATCGCCGACGACCATGATGTCGAGGGGCGGCAGGTCCGGATCGGCGGCGATCGCGGCGACGGCGTCGAACACCTCCATCCAGATTTCCGTCAGCTCGCACGGAATGCGGTCGGTTATCCGGGCCTGAGCCGAATTGCATGCCAGGGGGCCGTTTTCGACGGGAACATACGGCAGATGGCTGTTCAGCGTGAGCCAATAGACGAACTTTCGCTGGCCGTTCGACGCGGCAAGCTCGCGATGGACGCGCTTTCCGACATCACTGTCGCAGAGCCCCTTCAAAGCGGATCCGCATTGGCGGGTAAACTCGGACGGATGATCTCTCTCCAGGTCGTCGCGAAAGTTCAGTGTCTTGAGTCCGATGCTCGGATACCAGTCTCGCAGGGCAAGGAGCCCGCCCTTGAAACCGTCATAGCTGATCGTCGCGAAGCCGGCGTCGGCGAGCCTGAAAGGAAGGCAATCATAGCGTTTATCGGCGAGATAGTCGGTGAAAGTACCCCATCTGCCGCACAGTTCCCGGGAGATCGCGCCGCTGGTGGAGCCATAGTGCGCGTTCACGCCGTGTGTCAGCTTGAACCGGTTCCCGGCCGCGTCACGCAGCTTGCTTTCAAGTAGGCTGCGCTCTTGCGGATCCGCGAAGGCGCCCATTCCCTCGACCAGCACCAGCAGCACGTTTCTGTCGTTGCGAATGATCATGTCCGACGTCAGGTTCGCCTGCTGCATTGCGCTCTCGAATGCTGCGGGCTTGCCGGGCTTGTACAGATTGACGCTTCGGTCGATCCAGATGACCGCCGCGACCGCGATGATCAACGGGATGAGCGATGCGGCGCGCAACCTGTCACGATAGCGGTTGATCAAATAGGCGGACGCCAAGGCAAGGACGATGAACCAGACCGTGCCGGCGACATACAGGAAGGACGCGCCGATATCGATTTCCGTCAGGAAGCGCAGGGAGGCGAGGGAGACATCGAAGGGCATGTCGAACATCAGGCATATGATGACGAAACCGTCGATCGCCGCAGCCAGAAGAAAGAGCAGGTAGCTGAAGGGCCTTGGCAGGGCGAGCGAGAGGACGGCTGCGGCAAGATAGATGGCCGGACTGGGCAGGCGCCGCACGATCAGCCATGGCGATGCAAGGATAAAGAGCGCGTTTGGAAGAACTGCGATCAGGAGAACGGCCAGCCAGGCATCACGATCGCGCAGCTTTTCGAGGTAGCCGCCAGGGCGTGATTGATAGTCCACGGACGGAGCGGCCATGAATGATCTCCATTGTTGGGCGGCTCTCTAACATGGTTCAGTTAACCGCCTTAATGCATGGCGCGGGCCGTTTTGGCGACGAGATGCGAGGCTTTTGCTGGCTGCGCGACACCGCAGGCAAGTTTTTCCAGTCGCCGGAGTTGATCCGTCGCGATGGAAGGCGGGGTTTGCAGGTTGAGGTCAGGGGTCGTTTTGGGGCGTCAGCGCCCCGTTGGCTATGTCACGAGCCGCGGGATGCGATCCAGGACGATGCGCAGGATGCGCTGATCCGGGCAGGATGTCGGCAGGTGCAGGCGGATCTGGGTTTTCATCTCGACCACGCGCGCGGCAATCTTGATGAGGCGCAGTCGCAGCGTGTCGAATTGGGCGACGGCAAAGCTGGATCGTTTCGGCATTGCGGCGCGCAGGCCCCACATCAACCAGTAGGCGCCAGCATGCAAGAACAGCCGGAACTGGTTGGCCGCCGCTCTCGTACAGGAGGTCCGGTCGGCGGCGAGATGCGTCTTCCATGACTTGATGTGGTTCTCGGCCGCTCCACGCCGGCAGTAGACGTCCTCGTAGAGCGCTTTGGCCTTGCCACCTGCAAGGTTGGTGACGATGAAGCGGGTGTCGGCGCCTTGGGCGCCAACCTCGACGCGGGCGATGATGCGCTCGACGCGGCTCCAGCTGGCGGCGCCATCAAAGAATTCCTTGAACCTGCGGACCTTGCCCGTCTTCGCCGACGCTTCGAACCGCGCCACCGTGCTGGTTTCCAGGTCTGCGACATGCTTGCGCAAGGTGGTGGTGGGCGCGAGACCGAAGATGAAGTCGACATGGTTGGCGCGGCACCAGTCAATGACCTGCGGGCTGCAGTAATGACTGTCGGCCCGGATCAGGATCCGGGTGTTCGGCCAATTGCTCCGGATCGCCTGCACCAGGCGGCGCAAGTGGGGACGGATTTCGACCCCGCTCGGCCGCTTTGCCGGTCGCAGAACCGCACCGACGAACCGTCCCGCGTCATCGAACACAACAATCGGCTGGAAGCCATATTCATCGTAATGGGCATTGAACAGCCGCAATTGCTGGCCGCCATGCACGGCGTCAAAGGTGTCGTCAATGTCGAGCACGATCCGCTTGGGAACTTGCCGGAAAGAGACGCAGTAAAGGTCGACCATCGCCCGGCCCATCGCCACCAGTTCCCGCACGCCGGGCAGGTTCTCCAGCCGGCAGATCGTCGATTGCGAGGCCAGGTTACGACCCGACGGCAGCGCGTCCTGGGCCATCTTGAAGACCGGATCGGAACGCAGACGGTTGGCATCGTTGCCATCCTCGTAGCCGGCAGCGATCATCTTCATGCGAAAGCCGATCATGTCGGCCAGGCTATGGATGGTCTGGTCCGGGCAGCGCGGATCGTCGATGCAGCGCGCCAGACGGTCAGCCACCCGCAGCCGCTTCTCGACTTCGGCAAGAGCGAGAACCCCACTGTTGGACGACAGCATGCCGCCATCAAAACGGGCGACAACGCACTTGCCGCGAACAGATGACAAACCGGGCAGCGCTAGCGTAGGATCATTCATGGCGGGTGCGGTCTCCCAGAAACGACGCGGATCGGCGTAAGCAACCAAATCCTACGTCATTTCAACGGCTTGAACCACATCCGCCAACCCCTCATGAATTATTCGGGTTAAAAGAATGGTTTGTCGGTGCGGGCATGATGTCCATGCGGCCCTGTTAATTTAGTAATGTGTTAACCAGATCGATTCCGGGGATATATACGCTTCTGTGCCACGCTTGACGCCTGTAGATCTCGGAATCCCGGGGTCCTGGCCTCGGTGGGGAGCACGTGCAGCGCGCTTTGACGGCAAGTGACTGGTTGGAACGAAGCGGATTGCTCCGCCTCGATCAGCGTCCGTTCCTGGAAGACAACTTCATCTTCCGGAGCAACCGGGAGGAGGCGTGGCATTCGGAATTCTCGGAAGCGTCGCTCGATCATGGCGCGGCGAAGGTCGGTGGCACGGTGTCCCTGAAGAATCCTGGCAAGGTTGGTATCGGCACCTGGGAGATCGATTCCGACGCGAGCGCCTTCAGCGATCTCGATATCTTCGATTTCGGCTGGTATACGAACTGGCGGCCCGATCCCCTGTCCACGCCGCAGGGCAAGGGACACGCACAGGGGCTTGCCGATGCGCGGTTCGTGCCGATGATCTGGGGCAAGACGGACCTCAGCACCACGAACATCAAGGCGCTGAAGGACACGAAATCGGGTTATCTGCTCGGCTTCAACGAGCCCGACAACAAGGACCAGTCGAACCTGACGGTGGCGGAGGCGATAAAGCTCTGGCCGAAACTGATGAAGACCGGCCTCACGCTCGGCTCGCCCGCCGTCACGACGCCCGAGACCCTGGGCAAGAACTCCTGGCTCGGCAAGTTCATGAACCTTGCGGACAAGAAGGGGTATGACGTCGATTTCATCGCCGTCCACTACTACTCGGAAAATCCGAGCATCGGGGAATTCAAGAAATTCCTGAAAAACGTTCAGAAGGCCTATGACAAGCCGGTCTGGGTGACGGAATGGGCCCTGGTGGACTGGGACAATCCCGACCGCTTCAGCACCAAGCAGATCGCCGCTTTCGCCGATGCCGCGACGCGCATGATGGACAGCCTCGACTTCGTCAAGCGCCATGCCTGGTTCGGGGCCTATGACGGCGGCGACGGCTGGCATATCAACACGCAGCTGCTGGATGCCGATGGCGACCTGACGAAGGTCGGCAAGGCGTTCTACGATCTTTTGCTCTAGAGTTTGTCAGGGAAAAGTGGAACCCGGTTTTCCTGACAAGACAAACGGAAACAAAGAACTCTGGAGCCAGTCAGGTTCGGCATGAAGCTGACTGGCTCCAGACGCTGGTCGCCGTCCTCCGGCGCCTCTCAGAAGAGACCCAGCGTGCGCAGCATGCCTTCGAAGGTTTCCGGTCGCCCACCGTCCTTGCCCGCATGCCCCTTGGCCAGCACAGGCTTGTGATCCTGCGTGTGCTTGTAGATGTTGCTGGGGCTGTAGCCGAACTGCTGCGTGAAGGCACGGCTGAAATTTGCCGGGGAATCGATTCCGATCGCGGCGCCGATCTCGGCAACCTTGCGGCTGTCGGACGGGTCCGACAGCATGGCGTGGGCCGCCAGCAGACGGCGGCGGCGGATGTAGTTGGCAACGCCGCCCGATGTTTCGAACAGCTCGTAGAGCCGGGTCCGGGAGATTGCCAGCTGCTTGCAGAGTGCTTCGGCGGTCAGATCGGGCGAGGCGATATTGCCCGCGATGAAACGCCTTGCGCGCGCCATCAGCCCCATGTCCGAAACCTGATCCCCACCGGCGTTGCGTTCCACCAGCGGTGTTACCGCCTCGAACACCATTTCGCGCAGGCGTTCCTTGACGTTGTTGAGGTCGTCATGCGTGAGGAAGCGCAGATTGGCCTCGACGCTGGCGACATAATCCGCCAGCAGCCGGACCCGGTGGCCGCCGAGCACGACATTGTTGCTGGCTGCCGGCAGACCTCCGTGATCGGAAAACAGATCGACGGGGGCGATCAGGCCGATCGATTCCGTGGCCAGCTTGCGCCCGCGGAACGGGCGGCCAAGCGAGCGGATTTCCACCAGCCCCGGCTCGTTCCTGGCAACCCGGCCATCGACCTCCGTCCAGCTCTGGCCTGAATGCAGAAAAATGATGTGCCAATGATCGAGGGGGCTCAACCGGACCTTTTCGGGCAGGCGCGCGTAGCCGACGGCCGGGCTGCTGTGCTGGATCATCAGCATGCCGCCAAGGTTCCACACGCTCTGCTGGGCGGAAAACCCATCCTCGGGATAGACATTTTCGGGCAGATGCACGTCGAGCAGGGGGGAGATGTAGTCCTGCCAGGCGGCGAACTGCTGGGGCGGCGGCAGGTCGCCGGTTGTGAAATCCAGCGGGGACAGCACGCCATTCTGTGCTTCCTCGACGCCGAGCGGAGGCTGCGTTACGCGCGCAAAGCGCCTGCGTTCGACAAAATCCGGCCCTGACCGAGTGTCAACCATTGCTCTGACCCTGCTTACCCCAACCTGTTGGGGTGCTTGTGCTCCAACCGGCCTACAGCGGTTCGTGTTCGGCTCTCCGTACGCTTTTAGGGGCGTCTGTTGCGGAGAGAGCATTGAAGTAACGGCAATCTGTCTTCAGTAGCGATAAATCCGGGTGTGCTTTTCGTCGTGCACAACCATGTATAACCAGAAATTTAGAACCCTTCAATAGTACTATTTTTGTGCTTTCTGACCTGTGAAAAATGACTTCCCCGCTTGGTTCTCACGCGAACCTGTCTGCGGATCTCCCTCTATTCATTTAGGGGGCTTCTTAAATTCGAGGCATTCTTGCGAACCCGACGCAGTTTCCGCAGTTTTTCGGGCTCATTCCCGCTCCGGTACAAAATCCACTCAAATGAACTGGGTATATATCCAGCCTGGTTTTCCGAAAGTGGAGAAAGAATCTCATCTCAAAAGAATGGATAAATTGGAAAGTTTTCGGATTCGCTGATATTGCGCCACTATATTTGAATATCCTATAACAGGAAAAGAGTTAATAAAGCATGAAAGTCGCGCAGATACTGATCTGTATTTGCTGAGGTTGCCCCTTTGTATTGGAGTATGCTGTGGGTAAGCCATATAAATCTTTCACTTTCACCCCGAAATTAAAAGTCAACCGGCGTATTCTTGTGGCTGGTGGTGCCGGATTCCTCGGATCACATCTTTGTGAGCGCCTGCTGAAAGACGGAAACACCGTCATTTGCCTGGACAATTTCTCTACGGGCCGCATGGATAATCTGCGCCACCTGCTGCGCTACGACACATTCAGCTTCGTTCGCCATGATATTGTCGAGCCGATAGACGTTGCGGTCGATGAAATCTACAACCTCGCCTGTCCCGCCTCGCCGCCGCATTATCAGGCCGATCCGGTCCATACGATGATGACCAGCGTGCTGGGCGCGCTCAATCTTCTCGAGCTCGCCGCCCATCACAAGGCGCGGATCTTCCAGGCGTCCACGTCGGAGGTCTATGGCGACCCCCATGTGCATCCGCAGCCCGAGAGCTACTGGGGGAACGTCAATTCCTTCGGCCCGCGCGCCTGCTACGACGAGGGCAAGCGGTCTGCCGAGACGCTGTTCTACAGCTTCCATCAGCAGTACGGTGTCGATATCCGCATCGTGCGCATCTTCAACACCTATGGCCCGCGGATGCGGGCCGACGATGGCCGCGTCGTCTCCAACTTCATCGTTCAGGCGCTGAAGGGCGAGGATATCACCGTCTATGGTGATGGCTCCCAGACCCGCTCCTTCTGTTATGTCGATGACCTGATCGAAGGCTTCTACCGGCTGATGAACAGTCCGGCCCCGATCCACACGCCGGTCAATATCGGCAATCCCGGCGAATTCACCGTCAAGCAACTGGCCGAGCAGGTTGTCGCCATGACGGGGTCGTCCTCCAGGATCGTGTATCGCCCGTTGCCGGTCGACGACCCGCACCAGCGCAAGCCCGACATCACCATGGCCGAGCGGGGGCTCGGATGGGCGCCGACGGTGGCGCTTGCGGAAGGCCTGAAGGCGACGATCGCCTATTTCGAGCATCAGTTGGCTCCTCCCGCCAAGGAATTCGCCGTCGTCGCGTAGATACGGCGGGCAGTCTGAACCGAACCACATCCGCAGTGACGCTATCACTCCCGCGCATGGCCGGGGGCGTGGGCCGTCGCGTGCCGTCGAGAAGGCACTGGCAATGGACAGGAAAAAGGTACTTGTCGTCGGTGGCGCCGGCTTCATCGGAAGCAATACGGCAAAGCTGTTGAGTGCGCAGGGTTTCGAGCCTGTCGTCTACGACAATCTGTCGACCGGCAACCGGGAGGCCGTGCGCTGGGGACGTCTCGTCGAAGGCGATATCCTCGATACGCAGAGGCTCGGCGCCGCGATCGATGAGGACAAGCCGGTCGCCGTGATCCATTTCGCGGCTTCGGCCTATGTCGGCGAATCCGTCGTGGACCCGGCGAAATACTACCGCAACAATGTCAGCGGCACCCTGTCCCTGCTGGAGGCCTGCCGGCTTGCAGGGGTGCGCAACCTCATTTTTTCCTCGAGCTGCGCGACCTACGGTGTCCCTGACAGCCTGCCGATCCGCGAGGGGGCAAGCCAGCGCCCGATCAATCCCTATGGCCGCACGAAGCTGATCGCAGAGCAGATGCTGGCCGATTATGCGGCGGCCTACGATCTGCACTATGTGGCGCTGCGCTATTTCAACGCTTCCGGCGCGGATATCGATGGTGAGCTCGGCGAAGCGCACGATCCGGAAACGCATCTCATCCCGCGTGCCATGATGGCCGCCGCCGGCAGCATCGATGTGCTGGAGGTCTATGGCGACGACTACGACACGCCGGATGGCACCTGCATCCGCGACTATATCCATGTGGGCGATCTCGCCCGCGCGCATGTGCTGGCGGTCGAGCATCTGCTCGGCGGCGGCGGCAACCTGGCCGTCAATCTCGGCACGGGGCGCGGCACCTCGATCAGGGAGATCCTGGAATCCATCCGGCGCCTGACGGGGCGCGCGGTACCCATCGTGCTGCGCCCGCGCCGCGCCGGCGATCCTCCGGCGCTCTATGCGGATCCTGCGCTTGCGGCGGAGACGCTGGGCTTCCGCGCCGTCTATTCCGATCTCGATACCATCATCCGCACGGCCGCTCCGTTCTTCGGCCTGGAGGTGCGGGCATGAAGAGGCGTCAGAGAGGCCGCAGCCGGAGCCGCGATGTTCCCCTGATGGTGCCGGTCTTCACCGGCTGGCAGCGGGTGGGATTTCTCGTCGGCATGGGCCTTTGGATCGTCGCGCTTGGCGTTTTCTGGATCTGGTGGCTGCAGCCGGCCCATCATGCCTCCTGGATGGGGTCGATAGTGGTGACGGGGATCCTCGCTTGGGGCACCCTGCTGCCGGCCTACTTCGTCTTTCTGTCCTTCCGCGCCTGCCGGCCGAACGGGCCGCTGAGGCTGCCGCGCGGCAGCCGCGTGGCGATGGTGGTGACGAAGGCGCCTTCCGAGCCCTTCTCGCTGCTTGCCGAAACCCTGAGCGCCATGCTCGCCCAGGAGGTGCCGCACGATACCTGGCTCGCCGACGAAGATCCGACCCCCGAGACGCTCGAATGGTGCCGCCGCAATGGCGTCTTCGTCTCGACCCGGAAGGGGAGGGAGGAGTATCACCGCAAGGTCTGGCCGCGGCGCACGCGCTGCAAGGAAGGCAACCTCGCCTTCTTCTACGATCAGTACGGCTATGACCGCTATGATTTCGTCGTGCAGCTCGATGCCGATCACGTGCCGGCGCCCGGCTATCTCTTCGAGATGCTGCGGCCCTTTGCCGATGCGGGTGTGGGCTACGTTTCCGCGCCGAGCATCTGCAGCCGCAATGCGGCAGGAAGCTGGGCGGCCCGCGGCCGCCTCTATGCGGAAGCCTGCATGCATGGCGCCTTGCAGGCCGGCTACAACAACGGCTTCGCCCCGCTCTGCTTCGGCTCGCACTATGCGGTGCGCACCAGGGCGCTGAAGGAGATCGGCGGCCTCGGCCCGGAGCTTGCCGAAGACCATTCCACCACGATGATGATGAACGCCCATGGATGGCGCGGGGTGCATGCGCTCGATGCCATTGCCTATGGCGACGGACCGAGCACCTTTGCCGACCTCGTGACGCAGGAATTCCAGTGGTCGCGCAGCCTCATGATGATCCTCCTGCAATATTCGCCGAAACTGTGCCGCACGCTGCCGTTTCGCCTGAGATTCCAGTTCATGTTCGCACAGTTCTGGTATCCGCTGCTCTCGCTCTTCATGGCGCTGATGTTCCTCCTGCCGATCGTCGCGCTGGTGACGGGGATCAATTTCGTCACGGTCACCTATCTCGACTTCCTCGGCCATTACCTGCCCCAGGCAGCCCTCTTGATCCTTCTGGCCTATGGCTGGCGCGCCTCGCGCACCTTCCGGCCGCATGACGCGAAAGTGCTGAGTTTCGAGGTGACGCTGTTTCTCTTCGCGCGGTGGCCCTGGGCGCTGGCGGGCACGCTTGCGGCGCTGCGCGACTGGTCGACGGGCTCGTTCGTCGATTTCCGCATCACGCCGAAGGGCGTGTCCGAGGTCGATCCCCTGCCGCTGCGCGTGCTGGCGCCCTACGCCTTCATGGCGATCGCTTCCATCCTGCCGGTTCTGCTCATTCCGGAGGCAAATGACAGCAGCCGGGGCTTCTACATCTTCGCGATCATGAATGCGGCGATCTACACGGCGCTGCTCGTCGTGGTCGTCGTTCAGCACGCCCGCGAGAACAGGGTTCGCTATCCGGCCCGTTCCTACCGGCCGGTGATGGCGGCAAGCCTCGCCGCCCTGGTGGCGCTGCCCTGCTTCGCAGCGGCGGAGCGCGGTCGGGACGGCATCGAGTCGCTGGCCTGGGGCACGGAGAGCTTCGCCCTCTTTGAAAACCGCTTCTCCGTGTCCGGTGCGGGGGTCGGCGGTCATGACGTGCACAGGACCATCTTCAATCCCCACTGGCGCGTCCTGCGTCCGGTGGTCGTGAAAGGCAACAGGAGACTGTAGACGATGAAGATCGCAGTTATTGGAACCGGCTATGTCGGACTGGTCAGCGGCGCCTGCTTTGCCAATTGGGGCCATCAGGTCGCGTGCGTCGACAAGAATGCGCAGAAGATCGCAGCTCTGCAGAACGGCATCGTGCCGATCTACGAGCCGGGCCTCGACGAACTCGTCGAGCGCAATTTCGGGGCAGGGCGCCTGTCGTTCACCTGCGATCTGCTCGAGGCGGTCAAGGGCGCGGCGATGGTGCTCATCGCCGTCGGCACGCCGCCGCGCGCCGCCCACGGCGATGCGGACCTGTCCTTCGTCTTCTCGGCGGCGCGTGAGCTGGCGCCGCTGATCGACGACGATACGGTCGTGGTCGTGAAGTCCACCGTTCCCGTGGGCACCGGCGACATCGTGCAGAAGATCATCGGATCGGTCCGCGAGGCCGGGACGTTCTCCGTCGCATCGAACCCGGAGTTCCTGCGCGAGGGTGTCGCGATCAGCGATTTCCTCGAGCCCGATCGTGTCGTGGTCGGGGTCGAGGACGATCGTGCCCGCGCGCGTCTGACGGAACTCTACGGGGTGCCGCTGAAGGCGCGCAAGACGCCGATCATCGTCACGCAGCGCCGCACGTCGGAGCTGATAAAATATGCCGCCAACGCATTCCTGGCGACCAAGATCACCTTCATCAACGAGCTGGCGGATCTTTGCGAGCAGGTGGGCAGCGATGTCAGCCAGCTTGCCGTCGGCATCGGGCTCGACAAGCGGATCGGGACGAGTTTCCTGAATGCCGGGCCGGGCTATGGCGGCTCCTGCTTCCCGAAGGATACGATGGCGCTGCTGCGGACCGCCCAGGACTATGGCGTTCCCCTGCGCATCGTCGAGGAGACCGTGACGGCCAACGAGGCGCGCAAGCGCCGGATGGCCCTCAAGGTGACCGACGCCCTGGACGGCGACGTCGAGGGACTGACCATCGCGGTGCTGGGCCTGACCTTCAAGCCCGATACGGACGACATGCGCGAGGCCCCCGCCGTCCCGCTCATCGAGACGCTGCAGCGTTTCGGCGCGCATATCCGGGCCTATGACCCGGTCGGAACCGAAAATGCCCGGCGGGTCCTGTCGGATGTCGACCTCCATACGGACGCCTATGAATGCGCCCGCGATGCGGATGCCGTGGTCGTCGTGACGGAGTGGGACGATATCCGCAATCTCGATCTTATGCGTCTCCGGCGGATCATGCGCCAGGGCGTTCTGGTCGACCTTCGCAACGCGTTCGACCCCGCAAGGGCGGAACAGGCGGGCTTCCGGGTCTCGGCCATCGGCCGCCGTTCGACGGCGAACCGCTACGAAGCGCATACCGCGACCGGCCATTCCCAGGTGCCGGGCCATGCCGTCTTCGCCCGGAAGGCGGAGAATGTCCAACCCCAAAGCGCAGGAGGCTCCATTGACCATAGATGAATCGACAATGCAGCAGAAACCGCGCCGGTTCCGAAGGCTGGCGGTGCTCGCCATGGCGGCATCCCTGCTTGCGGGGGCGGCCCGGGCCGAAAACGTCGCAATTCCCTCGGATGCCCGTCCGATGACGGCGCTGGAGCTCTACACGCTCTACCGCGACAAGAGCTGGCAATGGGAAAACGGCGCGGGGCTGATGCGGGAGGCGGACCGGCAGTTCAGCGCCTGGGTCCGCGGCGAGAAGTGGAACTCCTGGGCAGAAGGACGCTGGGCCATCACCGATACCGGCCTCCTGTGCCTCAAGGCGACGTGGCATACGCAGGAAGGGTCGGCGCCGATCAAGTCCTGTTTTTCCCACCGGATCGCCGCGGGCACGATCTATCAGAAACGTGAACCCGACGGGCAGTGGTATGTCTTCCGCCATGCCATTCCCCAAAAGGGTGATGAGGCCAGCAAGCTGGTTGCCGCCGATCTGGTCTCCCAGCAGCGTGACGCCATTCAAGCTGCGCTCGGCGTAGCTCCGTCAACCGAACAGTGAGGGAGGAGAAGTTATGCAAAATTTCTTGAAACTGGCTGTGGTTCTGCTCGGCAGCGTTGCCATGTCCGGCAGCGTCCTTGCGACCGGCGACGTGTCGGGGGCCAGTACCGACACGCGCTTCAACGACAAGCGCCCCGTGATATCGACGGGTTCGCTGACCCTGGGTGCCTACGATCCCCATGGCGATTTCGCCAATGATTCCAACTCCAAGATCGAGCACCTCTTCCTCCCCTGGGAGGATGTCGATCTGGCGACCCTCACGGCCGCCGACGACTATGCCCGCGCACGGGGGCGCTCGCTCCTGATCAGCGTCGAGCCGTGGTCCTGGGCGCGCGACTGGCGCGTCAGCCCGGACGATCTCCTGAAAGGTATCCTTGCGGGAGAATACGATACCAACATGGCAGGCATCTGCGCGGCGGCGGCCAAGCTGAAGAGCCCCGTGACGATCCGCTGGGCACAGGAAATGGACGACAAGAGCGGCCAGTTCACCTGGGCCTTCTGGAAGCCGGAGGGCTATGTGAAGGCCTACCGGCATGTCGTCGATGTCTGCCGCATGAGCCTGCCGAAGGCGCAATACATGTGGTCGCCGAAGGGCGAGCCGGGGCTGGAAGCCTACTATCCGGGTGACCGCTATGTCGACGTCGTCGGCCTGTCGGTCTTCGCCTATCAGCCCTATGACAAGCTGGAATTCGGGCGCGACACGACATTCGTCGAGCGCACGAAGCCCGGCTACGACCGTGTCGCGGGTTTCGGCAAGCCGATCGTCATCGCCGAATTCGGCTATGAAGGCAGCAATGACTATGTGCGTGCCTGGGCGGCGGATGCCAACAAGCCGCATGCGGAGTTTCCGGGCCTGACCGCGGTCGTCTATTTCAACGATCTCGAGGTCTATCCCTGGCCGCGCAACGTCGGGAGGCCGAAATGGCGCGTGGCCGATCATCCCCTGAATTGATCTCAAGCGTGCGGGGTCGCCCGCGGGAAATTTTTGTTCGAACGGAGGGTAAAATGGTGTCGATCCGTTTCTTGTGCATGAATGCTGTACTCTCTGTCCTGTTGGTAGCAGGCCAGGCGACCGCCGGATCCAAACCCCGGACGGTCGACGCGACGGCGGCCCGTGCCGTCGCCGCAACGCCGATGAAAACCAGCGAACTCGAAAGGATGTATGCCGGCCGGACCTGGAAATGGAAAACCGGTGGCGGGTATTTCTCCGGCGAGTCCGAAACGCGCTGGTTCCTGCCGGCCGACTCGAAACGCTTTGCCGGCTGGGTTCGTGAGGGCAAGGCCCGGTATTATGGCGAAGGCAGCTGGTATGCGATGGATGGCGGAAAAGTGTGCATGAACGCCCGTTGGGGCGGCAAGCGCAGCAGCAGCCATGCGATCAACTGCTTCCTGCATCGCGAGAAGGACGGCGTCATCTACCAGAAGCCGACCATCGGCGGGAAATGGTATGTGTTCCGGCACAATCCCGTGCAGAAATACGATGAAGTGCAGCGGCTGATCAGCGGCGATCTGGCGTCGAGGGAAGTCGCGCGCATCAAGGACATACGCTGACAGAAACGAAAAAGCTGTCGGGCGATCCGTCCGGCAGCTTTCTTGTCATCGTCAGCCCGTCGAGGCCGGACCGCCAGCCAAGAGCATTTCCAGCCGAAGCGAGATCGCTTCGGCGTCGGATAATGCCCTAGATGCCGCGGCAGCGCGCCTTCTGGCCAAAGCCGCTCGGCGTGCAGACGTAGAGGCTGTTGTTCAGATAGTCGGCCGCCGAAATTTTCATGACCTGGCCGCGGGGATTCTTGCGATAGCGGACCTCGTTGCCGACCCAGTATTTCACGAGATAGACCGACTTGGTCTGAACCTTCGGCTTGCCGGCGTCTCCGGCCTGGGCGCATGCCCCAAGGGCGGTCGACATGGCCATCGCGAGCACAATGGTGGCCGTCCATTTCGGGCGGGTCTTCAGGGCATGGGAACGAGTCTTATCGAACGTCATCTGTATCTCCGGTGCCCCTTGCTGGGCCGGGAAAGGTGTAGCGCATCCGTGTTAAGATTTCGGATACGCTGTTTGGGCATTTCCAGCCGTTGGCCGGGACGTGTTTACCATCTGGAAATGGCGCAAGGCTTATCTGCACAGGATGCCGAAAGGCGTTTCCCGCCAAGGCAGGAACCATATGGATGGCAACATCCGCATTCTCTTGATGCGACGGCCCATAAAGCACGCTGGCCGGAAAGTCGAGGGCAGGCAGGTGCACGGGCTGTGGAAACAGCCGCCATGGATGGAACCGGCAGGCCATGCCAGGAGGCGGCGCAAACCGCGCCGCGCCACGATTTTTGCCTGTCTGCTCGATGAGACGGGCCGTTTTCACTCTATTGTGAAAAATAACCGATAAGGCAATCTTATCCAGCATTATATGTGAAAGACGAGGCGTGCGGTTAAGCCGCAATTTATCGCATAAACTGCATACTCTCTATATGTTGGTGGTGCAATTGACCCGTCATTCCGCTCGTATGACCTATCGGACGTGAAGCTGGGCGGGGTTGTGGGTGATCGTGCTTCGTTTCGGCGGCTCTGCGGTTTCTCCCGATCGGAGCGGATCGCCGGGGTGCACTGCCTTGTTCACTTTCGCCGGAGCCTTGCCGTTCCTGGTCTGGGCACCCTCCTGCTCGAGGCGATCCCGGGTCAGTGCAAGGCCGGTATCCACATTCGCCTGACCGCCATCCCTACAATATGAAACGGAGCGCGAAGATCATTGCCGCGGCCGGATAAACCGCAGAATGGCAGCCCATCGAACCATTGTCGCATCGCCAAGTGGACAAGGATGACGGCCGCCGCCGCACATGGTCTTCATCCAGGTGAAAATACTGCAAATTCAAGTGCCGAGCACGGTCCGCGCACAGGTTTCCTAGAATGTTGCGATCCGTGAATGGCTTTTGGCAATGACGGCGAGCTCCGCCTCGACCGTCTTCACCAACGCCGTCACCATGGAGGGGAGGGCGCGGCCAAGCCGCGTGACGATGTAGACGCTGCGCCATGCCACCGGCTCGACGAGCCCGAGGAAGGCGATGCGGTTGTCGGGAAGGAACTCTGCTGCCAGCGCCGGTGCCGTGGTGATGCCGAGACCGTTTTCGATCAGGGCCCAGAGCGTCGGATAGGTCGATACCTCGTATTTTGGCACGCGGATGGATTCGGGAAGGTGCTCCATTTGCGAGAGGATCGGGCCGGTCGCCGTGTCCAGTGTCAGGCCGACGAAATTGTGGTTGGCGAGATCGGCCCAGCGCAGCACACCGTCTTGTGCAGTTGCATGCAGGGGATGCGTGTGGCGAAGGAAGAGGCCGAGCTGGTCCTTGAACAGCGGCTTGAAAACCAGCTCGGCATCGGGGCCGTCCATGCTGGCAAAGCCGATATCCACCTCGTTGCGCCGCACGAGACGGCGCACGTCGTTCGAGTTTCCCTCGCGAAGCTGGACGCGAAGCCCCGGCCTGGAGGCGAGAAACGCCTCCAGGATGCGGGGCATGATCTTGGTTGCGATCGAGCTGACCACACCGACGCGGATGCAGCTGTTTCGGCTCGAGGCCGTCAGCCGGATGTTGCGGATCGCCAGGTCGAAATCGTCGACGACACGTTCGGCCACCGGGAAGAGATCGGTTCCTTCCTGGGTCAGGATGACGTTGCGCGTCGTCCGGTCGAACAGCGTCCCTCCGACGATGTCTTCCAGCTGCTGGATCGTCATCGTCAGCGACGGTTGCGACAGATGCAACTCCGTTGCTGCGCGCGTGAAACTGCGATGCTTCGCGACGCTGAGAAACGCCCGAAGGTGGCGGATGGTCGCGGTGTAGGACGGGGAGGGCAGAGCCTGGGGTTGTGGGCCGACCATCGAATATCTCCAGACGTTTATTTATAGTTCATTGTGATCAATCCCGAAAGTTTTTCAATTTGATTTATCGAATCCTGGCGCCTTTAATGATGGTCACGGGTCGCAGCCACTCATCCTCGGCGCGGAATAAACCCAACCAACAAGGGGAACAGGATGTTGAATATGTTGACGAAACGCCATCTGGCGGCGGCTTTCGCTTGCCTTGTCGCCAGTTCCGCCCTCGTGGCTCCGGCTTCCGCGCTGGCGCAGACGGTTGTCATCGGTTCCGAAGGCGCCATACCGCCGCTGGATCCGCACCGCATGACCGGCACGCCCGGTCTTCGGGTGATCGATGCGATCTACGACCCGCTCGTGCGGGAGGATCTGTCGGTCGTGACCGATACGGCACCGGCGCTGAAGGGCAGCCTCGCCGAAAGCTGGACCGTGAGCGACGATGGCCTGGTCTATCGGTTTACGTTGCGCTCCGGCGTCAAGTTCCACGATGGCACGGATTTCAATGCGGACGCCGTCCAGGCCAATTTCGCCAGGATCATGGACAAGGCGTCGCCGGCCTATGACGAGCGTGCCGCCGGCAACATGACCTTCCTCACCCGCTGGATCGCCGGCACGGCGGCGATCGATGCGCAGACCTTCGAGATCAAGGTGAAGGAGCCGTTTTCGGGTCTGCTGCGCCTTCTCAGCGACCGCCGCTCCGGCATCATCAGTCCGGCCGCGATGGCGGCTCACAAGGGCGATGCGATGGGCTTGAACCCTGTCGGAACCGGACCCTTCCGGCTGGAGGCCTTTCAGCAGGGACAGCAGCTCGATCTGAAACGGAACGAGGCCTATTGGGGCGGTGCGGCCGCCGTCGATACCCTCATCTTCAGACCTGTGACCGACCCGACCGCCATGGCGATCGCCATGCAGACCGGCCAGGTGGACATCATCCCGAGCGCAAGCTCGCAGCAGATCGCCCAGCTTTCCGTCGACCCGAGCCTGCAGATCCAGTATCCCGAGCCGGCGAACCAGTATTTCGTGCGGCTCAACACCAAGGCGCAATATACGGACAACAAGTTGTTCCGGCAGGCGCTGAACTATGCCGTCAACCGCGACAATCTGGCGGCCCTGCTCAACGGGCAGGTCACGCCGCTCGGCGGACCGGTTCCCTCGGGCAATGAGCTGCCGGGCACGACCGGATCCATCTATGTCTATGATCCGGAAAAGGCGAAGGCGCTGCTGGCCGAAGCCGGTTTTTCCACTGGCGTCACCATCAAGCTGATGGCGCCGAACAGCGGCCCCGGTTTCGGGCAGGCCTCCGAGGTTGTCACGCTCCTGCAACAGGATCTCGGCGAGGTCGGCATCACGCTGGAGCCGCAGTTCCTCGAATTCGCGACGCTCGTTTCGACCGAGGGGCCCGGCTACAAGGATGACGTCCAGGGCTCGTTCAATGGCTGGACGACAGGCGCCGACAGTGCCTACTGGCTGGAGCGCATGTTCGCCGGCGACCAGCAGCCGCCCCGCGGCGTCAATCGCGGCTGGTTCACCAATGCCGAGGCCGACCAGCGCTTCGCCGAGGCGCGTGGCGAGAGCGACGAGGCCAAACGCCTCGACCTCTATCGGCAGGCGGCCGAACGCATCGCCGACGATAGTCCATGGATCTTCCTCTATCAGGATCGCCTGCCGCGCGTGCTGAGCGCCCGTGTCGGCGGCATCCTGCCGGCAAGATCCGTCTTCATCGACTACCCCCGCATTCAGGTAAAGTAACCTGCTGTTTTGATTGGGATCTGAAAGAGGAGAATACGCAGATGATGTTAGGTTGGCGCGCGCGCATCGGGCAGATGAGGCCGGCGACGGCGATCGAGGGGGCCGAAGAATGGCGGTCGGTTGCGCCTGTCGGCGTTGCCTTCGCCGACGCCCGGACCATCGTGCCGCGGGTCGATGAGGAAGGCCTGAAGGTGATGATGTCGCAGGTGCTGGAAGCCTCGCGCCAGCTCGCGACCGCCAAGGTGGATCTCATCGTTCAGTGCGGTGCACCAGGCACGTTCCTGCGCGGTGTCGGCCACGACGAGGAGGTCTGTGCCCAGATCGAAGCGGAAACCGGCATCCCGGCCATCACCATGATGGCGGCGCAGATGGATGCGCTGAAGGCGCTCGGCGCCACCTCGATTGCGGTTGCGACGATCTATTCCGACGAGGTCAATGAGAAGATGGGTGCCTTCATGGAAGCAAAGGGCTTCAAGATCGCCTCCATGCTGGGCCTCCAGATCACCGATCCGTTCGATGCAAGCGTGCATGACGCCGACAGCGCCTACAGGCTCGGCAAGCAGGCGTTCAAGGCCGCCGGCAAATGCGATGCGATCCTGATCTCCTGCGGCACTTATCGCACCTTCCCGATCCTTCCCTATCTGGAAATGGATACGGGTGCAGCCGTCGTATCGAGCAACCAGGCCACACTGTGGCGCGCGCTGCGCGCCGTCGGCCTGAAGGACCAGATCCCGAACCTCGGCAAGCTCTGGTACGCCGCCTGACCGCAGAACCGCGACGGAAGAGAACGATGACGACCGTGACCGAACAGACAGTCAGGCCCGCGCGCAAATGGCGAGGAGCCTTTCGCGGCATCCTGGGCAATCCGGCGCTGGCCATCGGCCTTGGCATCCTGGCCGTCATCGTCTTCGCTGCGATCTTTGCCGACTGGGTATCGCCCTTCGATCCGTTGAGGGCCAATCCGCTCGCCCGCTACAAGGGGGTGTTCTCCGGCTGGAATCTCCTCGGTACGGATGAGCTCGGGCGCGACATCCTGAGCCGCCTCATCCACGGCACGCGCTACGCGCTGCTGGTTGCGATCGTGCCGACGGTCATTGCGCTCGCCATCGGTGGCCTGCTCGGGATGATCGCCGGCTATATCGGCGGGTTCGTCGATACCGTGATCATGCGCTTCTTCGACATCATGTTCGCCTTTCCCGGCATCCTTCTGGCGCTTGGCATCAGCGCGGCGCTCGGGCCGGGGCTGTCGTCGATGATCATCGCGATGGTCGTTGTCACCGTACCCGCGTTCGGCCGCATCGTTCGCGGCGCCGTGCTGCAGGTCAAGGAGGAGGTGTTCATCGAGGCCTCCCACGCTCTCGGCTTCCGCGCCCGGCGCATCGCGCTCCGGCACATCCTGCCGAACATCCTCGGCCCGGCCATCGTCTACGGCACGCTGCAGACCGGACGGAATGTCATCCTGTCGTCGAGCCTCAGCTTTCTCGGCCTCGGCCCGCAGCCGCCCGCTCCCGAATGGGGTCAGATGCTGTCGAGCGGCCGTACGGCACTGGCGACTGCCGCCCATGTCGCGACCATTCCGGGCCTTGCCATCGTCGTGCTCGCCGTCGCCTTCAACCTCATCGGTGATGGTGCCCGCGACTACCTCGATCCACGTTTCAACAAGCAGCGGGACTAAGACGATGCTCGTGTTCGCCCTCAGACGCGCGTTCCAGATCGTTCCCGTGATCATCGGGGTCACGATCGCGACCTTCCTGCTCGCCAAGATCATCCCCGGCGATCCGGCCGACATGCTGCTCGGCGCCACGGCTTCGGAAGAGGCAAAGGAAGCGCTGCGGCTCAGCATGGGGCTGCATGAACCGGCCTATGTTCAATACCTGATCTATGTCGGCAACCTGCTGCAGGGCGATCTCGGTCAGTCCTTCACCTTTGCGCAGCCCGTTGCGACCGTCATCCTCGATCGCCTCGGCAACACGGCTCTTCTCGCCGTTGCCGCCATCATCCTTGCCGCCATCGTCGGCGTTGCGGCAGGCACCTGGGCGGCGCTGAAGCCGGGTTCGCTGCGCGACCAGTCGCTGTCGGTGATTGTCCTGTTCTTCAATTCGATGCCGTCCTTCTGGCTCGGCCTCGTGCTTATCATGATCTTCGGTCTCTATCTGCGCGTCCTGCCGGTTGCGGGGATGCAGAGCGTCGGTGGCGGCGACGGCATGCTCAGCCTTGCCGCGCATATGATTCTGCCGTCGATCACCCTTGCCGCCTGGTCGCTGGCGACGATCGCCCGCATGACCCGCTCCTCGCTGCTGGAGGTCATCAACAGCGATTACGTCCGCACCGCGAGGGCGAAGGGCATGCGTGAGTCCCGTGTGGTGCTGCGTCATGCGCTGCCGAACGCGATGCCGCAGATCATTACGGTGATCGGCATGCAGATGGGCTTCCTGCTTAGCGGCGCCGTGCTGACCGAAACCATCTTCTCCTGGCCCGGCATCGGCCTTGCCATGTACCAGGCGATTTCGACCCGCGACATTCCGCTGATCCAGGGCGGCATCCTGATCCTCGCCCTGGCCTTCGTGCTCATCAATTTCGCTGTCGACGTCCTCTACTCGTACTTCAACCCGAAAATCAAACTGTGAAGGAGCCGGCCATGTCTCTCCTCACACTGCAAACGGATCCGACCCCGACAATGCCCACATCCGCCCAACAGGACGTTTTCACTTCCTATGTCAGCGGCGCTGCAATCGCGCCCGCCGGCCGGAAGATCCCGCTTCATGACCCCTCGACCGGTGCCGTCTGGGCAAGTGCCGTCGTTTCTGACGACGCTGTCGAGCTTGCCGTTGCCAGCGCCACCAAGGCCTTCGTTTCGGAGCCGTGGGCGTCGATGACGGGATATGACCGCGCATTGCTTCTGCGCAAGCTCGGTGCGCTGATCGCTGCCAACGCGGATCGCCTCGGTGCGCTGGAAAGCCTTGCCAATGGCAAGAGCCATGCCGCCACTGCTGCCGAAATGAAGGCGACGGCCACCTGGTACGACTACTATGCGAGCGCGCTCGACACCCATGACGATGTCTTCCGCACCGTCTCGCGCACCGCAGACGCCCGCATCGTGCGCGAGCCGCTCGGTGTCGTCGTCGCCATCACGCCGTTCAACGGCGCACTCTCGCTCGGCTCCTGGAAGTTGGCGCCGGCGCTTGCCATGGGCAATGCGGTGATCCTGAAGCCGCCGGCGGAGGCGCCGGGCTCCAGCATCGCGCTTGCCGAGCTGGCGATGGAAGCAGGTTTCCCGGCGGGCATCGTCAATGCGGTGATCGGTGATGCGGTGGCCAGCGAGGCGCTCGCGACCCATCCCGGTGTGCAGATGGTGAGTTTTACCGGCAGCACGGCGACAGCCAAGGTCCTGGGTGCAAAGGTCGCCGCCGGCATGAAGCGCTTCGTCTGCGAGGCGGGTGGCAAGTCAGCCCATATCGTCTTTGCCGATGGCGATATCGACGGTGCCGTCATTGCCGCAACGCAAGGGGCCTTTTCCGGCAGCGGTCAGACCTGCGTCGCCGGCTCGCGCATCCTTGTACAGGCCGAAATCTACGACAGCTTTGTCGAGCGCTACATCGCCTCCGTGAGCCGTATCCGTCTCGGCCATCCTGCCTCGCCAAGGGCGCATATCGGCCCGGTCGCGAACAGGCGGCAGTACGAGCGTATCAACGGTTTCGTGAACGAAGCGGTGGCAGAGGGTGCGCGCCTTGCTTCCGGTGGTCAGAAGCCCGATCTCGGGCCGGAACTCATCGATGGCTACTGGATCGCGCCGACAATCGTTCTCGATGTTTCGAGCGACATGCGGATCTGCCGCGAGGAAATTTTTGGACCCGTCGTCACCGTGCAGCGTTTCGAGACGGAAGAAGAGGCGATTTCCATGGCGAACGGCGTGGAATACGGCCTTGCCGCCGGCTTCTGGACCCGCGACGTCGGCCGCGTGCGCCGCGTCTCGCGACAACTGCAGGCCGGAACCGTCTGGGTCAACACCTATCGGGCGATCAACCTGCGTGTCCCCTTTGGCGGCTACAAACAATCCGGTATCGGCCGCGAGAACGGCGTCGAGGCCATGGACGAGTTCTCCCAGGTCAAGGCGATCGTCGTCGAATACGGCCCGGCGGCCGACCCCTTCGCAAACTGACATTCGAACGGAAAGGAAATCCGATGACACTATCGGCAAGAAAGCCCCTGTTGATCGACGCCCTGCAATACAACAAGCCGGAGCGCGCCCGCTTCGAGGAGTGGAAGCGCGGTGGCGTCGGCTGCGTGCACGTGACGCTGTCGATCTGGGAGAATGCCCGCGAAACGCTGACCGTGATCGGCGAATGGAACCGCCTTCTCGAGCAGAACGCGGACCTGATCGCACTTGCGACGACGGGCGAGGACATCGAGCGCATCGCCGCCTCCGGGCGCACCGCGGTGGTCTACGGTTTCCAGGATACCTCGCCCTTTGAAGACGATATCGAGCTGATCGAGATCTTCTACCAGCTCGGCGTGCGCATCGCGCAGCTCACCTACAACGTCCAGAACCGGGTTGCTTCGGGGTGCTGGGAGCCTGACGAGGCCGGCGTTTCGAAATTCTTCGGCCGAAATGTCATCGCGGAAATGAACCGCGTCGGCATGGTGGTGGACGTCTCGCACTGCACGGAGCGTACCTGCTTCGACGCGATCGAATATTCTTCGCGCCCGATCGCCGTCACCCACGCCAATCCGCAGGAATTCGTCGGCACGGACATCGAGCTGAATCGCCGCAACAAGTCGACGGCGCTGATCAAGCGCCTCGCCGAGACCGGCGGCGTCATCGGCCTCAGCAACTATCCGAAGATCATGAAGAACGGGTCGGACTGCACGCTCGACACCTTCCTCGACATGGTCGCCTGGACCGTCGATCTTGTCGGTGCCGACCATGTCGGCCTCGGCACGGATTTCTACGACGGCTGGCCGGAAAGCCAGATCAAGTGGTGGCGCGCCGGCCGCTGGGCGCGCGAGAGTGCCATCCCGATCAAGGGCTTCTCCAAGTGGCCCTCGTGGTTCCAGTCCCCGGTCGATTTCCCGAACATTCTCGAAGGTCTCGAAAAGCGCGGCTTTTCCGGAGAGGAGATTGCCGGGATCGCCGGCGGAAACTGGCTGAAGCTCTTCCGCGAAGGCTTCGTTCCAGCCGCCTCGGTGAAAACGGCCAACGCCGCATGAAACGGCGGTGATGGCGGGAGACACCTGTCGTCCCGCCATCACCCACCAGGATTGAACCGGAGAGCACGATGAGCCAGACCGATATGACAATGCAGGCGAGCGGAGGCGTGGGATTTTCCATGAAGGTATCCCGCGTGGTCTACCCGCTCCTGTCGCTGATCGTGATCATCGCGTTGTGGCAGCTCGTCGTCTCGGTCGCAAAGCCCGCGCCCTATCTCCTGCCGTCGCCCGGGTCCGTGGCCTCCACGCTGATTTCGCAGTTTCCCGTGCTGATCTATCATTCGGGCATCACCGCGTTTGAAACGCTGATCGCCTTTCTGCTCAGCATCGTCGTCGCGCTGCCGCTCGCAGTGCTGATCGCACGCTTCCGCTGGTTCGAGGACGCGGTCTATCCGCTGCTCGTCACCAGTCAGGCCGTGCCGAAGGTCGCGCTGGCGCCGCTCATTCTCGTCTGGCTCGGCTTCGGCCTGCACACCAACATCGTCGTCGGCGTGCTGATGGCCTTCTTCCCGGTCGTCATCAGCGGCGTTGTCGGCCTCAAGAGCGTGCCGCAGGATATGGTCTTCCTCGGCAAGACGATGGGGCTTTCGCAGGCGCAGATGTTCCGCAAGATCTATCTGCCCCATGCGCTGCCGAGCCTCTTCGGCGGCCTGAAGGTCTGCGTCACGCTCGCCGTGGTCGGTGCTGTCGTCGGCGAGTTCGTTGGCTCGGATCGTGGCCTCGGTTATCTGATCCTCTTGTCCAGCGGACAGCTGCAGACGGCGCTGATGTTCGCCGCCCTCATCCTTCTGGTCCTCATCGGGGTCGTCAGCTTCGCCATCGTGCAATTCGTCGAGGCGCGCGTGATGCCGTGGCATCGCTCTCAGCGCCGCGACGGACATTGAGGAGCGCGCCATGGGCAAGTCCATCACAATCGACAAGGTCTCGCGGTCCTATGCCGGACTGGAAGCGCTGGTACCGACCTCCATCAACATTGAGCCGGGTGAGTTCCTCTCCATCGTCGGGCCTAGCGGGTGCGGCAAGAGCACGCTGTTGCGCATCATCGCCGGCCTCGACTTCCCGACCACGGGTACGCTTCGCATCGGCGGCCGGCCGGTGAGCAAGGCGGAAACGGATCTCGGTTTCGTCTTCCAGTCGCCGGTCCTGCTGGAATGGCGCAGCGTTATCGACAACATCCTCCTGCAGGCGGAGGCACGCGGGCTGCCGGATGCGGAATACCGTGCCAAGGCGAAGGATCTCCTGGCCGCAGCCGGTCTTGCCGGCTTCGAGAACGCCTATCCGCACCAGCTCTCGGGCGGCATGAGCCAGCGTGTCAGCGTCTGCCGCGCGCTTGTGCACGACCCGTCGCTGCTCCTGATGGACGAGCCTTTCGGTGCACTGGATGCGCTTACCCGCGACCAGATGATGGTCGACCTCCAGTCGCTCTGGCTGCGCTCGCGACCGACCGTCGTCTTCGTCACGCACTCGATCCAGGAGGCCGTGTTCCTGTCCGACCGCATCGTGGTGATGGCGCCGCGCCCCGGGCGCGTCGAAGCGGTGCTGGACGTGCCGTTGCCACGCCGTCGCCGGCTCTCGGTGCGCGGCACGCCGGAATTCAACGGGATCGTCGACCAGATCCTTGTCCATTTTGAACGCATGGGCGTCATCCGTGACGATGCCGAAGACGCAGCCTGAGATCCCTGGAAAGGAACCGAACATGAGACATTTCAAGCAGGCGGGCAGCACGCTTCTGGCCCTTGCCCTGATGAGCACGACAGCCCTTGCCGCAGACAGCATCCGCCTGCGCCTCGACTGGAGCTGGTGGGCGGGGCAGACGCCGATGATCCTTGCCAAGGAGAAGGGGTTCTACGACGAGGTCGATCTCGACGTGGAGATCGCGCAGGGACAGGGATCGAAGACCACGACCATGGTGGTCGGCGAAAATGCCGATCCGATCGGCCATGCCAACCTTTCAACCGTCGCCCAGTCGGTTTCCGCGGGCGTGCCGATCACTGCCGTTGCCGGCTGGTGGCAGCAGGGCCCGATCTCGCTGATCTGCGCCGATCCGTCCATCAAGACGCCGGCCGATGTGAAGGGCAAGCGCATCGGTTCCACGCCGACCGGCTCCGACGGCCAGATCCTGCCCGCCTTCCTCAAGGCCAACGGCCTTGAACTGACCGACATCTCGCTCGTCAACATGCCCGGCGACGCGAAGTTCGCCGGTATCGCTTCCGGCCAGCTCGATTGCATCAGCGGCGACGACTATTTCTACGCCCCGCAGCTCAAGGCGCAGGGCAAGGCGGTTTCGGTGCTGAAATATGCCGATTGGGGCGTAACCAATCTCGGCTTCGGCATCGTCGTCAACAATGAGTATCTGGCGCAGAACCCGGACATCGTGAAGCGCTTCCTCGCCGCGACGAGGAAGGGCATGGAATACACCTTCGCCCACAAGGACGAGGCCGTCGAAATCTTCCTCAAGGTTTCCGGCAACACCCAGCCGGCCGAGTTCCACCGCAGCGTGCTCGATGCCTATGAGGCTTCGCTCCACACCAAGGAGAGCGCGGGCAAGCCGCTCGGCTGGATGGCCGAGGCGGACTGGGAGGCGATGAACAAGACGCTCGCCGAATTCGGCTCGATGCTCGGCAAGAAGGAGGCGACCGCCTACTTCTCCAACGATCATCTGCCGCAATAGCCCGCACTGAACGCGAGCGGCTTGCCCGCCCGCCCTCTATCGCAAGCAAACTGGAAATCGCATGTCGAACATCGCCGATATATCGACTGGCACATACGACGCCATCGTCGTGGGGGGAGGGCACAACGGTCTCGTGGCGACCGCCTATCTCGCCAAGGCCGGGCTGCGCCCGCTGCTGATCGAGGCGCGGCCGACGCTCGGAGGCCCCTGCGGAACCTTCGAGTTCCTGCCGGGCTATCGCTGCGCCTTCACCAACTCGCCCGGCAGTTTCGAGCCGCGCTTCATCGCCGAGCTGCAGTTGGAGCATTTCGGCCTGAAATTCATTCGCACCGATCCGACGGTCGTGCATCCGTTTCCGCGCGGCGCCTTTATCGGCTGGCGCGACAGGGACCGGCTGGCGGCGCAGTTCGACGCCTATGCGCCGGGTGAAGCGGAGCGCTATTTCGGCCTCCTGTCCGATCTCGAAGAACTCGGGCGGCATCTGGGCGCATCGATGTTCGCGCCGTCTCCCGATCTGGTTCGCGCCGCCCGCGACGTGCCCCGCCATCTCGCTGGTCTCTTCGACCGCGTGATGTGCGGCAGCCTGCGCCAGCTGCTCGACGAACGGCTGCAATCGGAGGAAGCCAAGGCACTGCTCGGCATGCTGGCGCTCAATGCGACGCTGACCCCGCCGTCCGCACCCGGTTCGGCCGTCGGCCTGATGATGCGGCCGATCTCGCTCGCCTCCTATGCAGCGCTGGACGAAGACGACCCGCGACGTGCGGCGCTCCGGGGCTCGACGGGCCTTCCGGTCGGCGGTATGGGCGCGATCATTGACGCGCTCGAAGCCTGCTGCATTGCGCATGGTGCGACCATCCTGAAGGATGCGCCGATCGAGCGGATCCTTCATGCATCGGGCCGGGCTCGGGGTGTCGTCACCGTCAAGGGCGATGAATTCTACGCGACGGCCGTGTTGTCGGCGATCAATCCGAAGACGCTTTTCGGCAGGCTGCTGGATGACGAAGCGGTGGGCGCCGACACCCGACGCGAGATCGCTGCGGTGCCGATGCGGGGTTCTGCCTTCAAACTGGTCCTCGCACTCGACGGCGTGCCGCGCTATGCCGGCCTTCCGGCAGATGTGGATCCGGCGCAGGCGGCACAGGTGCAGTTCCGCATCGCGCCGTCCCTCGACTACATCGAGCGGGCAATCGCGGACGGACTGGCGGGGCGACTGGCCGAGCGGCCGATCATGTGGGGCCTGATGCCATCGGTGACCTCGCCGGATATGGCGCCGGCAGGCTGCCACCTCCTCAGCGTCAACGTCTGGCACGCACCCTATACGCTTTCCGAGGGGAGCTGGCCGGAAGCCGGCGAGCGTTTCGCCAATATCTGTATCGACGAGCTTGCGCACTACATGCCGGACCTGCGGCGGCGCCTCGTTGGTCTTCGTTACTTTAATCCAGTCGAGATCGAGGCCGAGCTTGGCCTCGTCCAGTCGAACATCACGCATGGCGACATGCTGCCGAATGCGCTTTTCGGTGCGCGTCCGCATCGCAAGGCACACGATTACCGCACGCCGCTTTCCGGGCTTTACCTCTCGGGTGGCGGAACTTGGCCGGGTGGCTACGTCACCGGCATCCCCGGCTACAACGCCGCAAACACCATCATCAAGGATCTGGACGTCAAATCATGAGAGAACATGCAATGGAATTTCTGGTCAACATCAAGCTTCGCTGGTCTGACGACATGGATCCGGAATTGAAGGCGAAGGTGATCCACGACGAGCGCGCCCACGCTGCCGAACTGATCAAGGAGGGGCATCTGGTGCGTATGTGGCGTGTGCCCTGCCGCTTCGAGAATTGGGGGCTGTGGCGCGCGGCGGATGCCACGCAGCTGCATGAGATCATCACCAGTCTGCCGGCCAATCCGTGGATGTACGATATCGACGTGCTTCCGCTGGCCAAGCATCCTGTCGATCCGATCCACACCGCCGCCTAAGAGGAAAAAGCGAGATGGACACACATCCCGCCCAGATGCCGGTTCTGTCCGTCAGCGATCTCACGACGGCGTTCAGGTCGGGCGACCAGTGGAAGCCGGTCGTCCGCAACCTTTCCTTCTCGATCGCTCCGCGCGAAACGGTGGCAATCGTCGGCGAGTCCGGATCCGGCAAGAGCGTGACGTCCCTGTCGATCATGCGGCTTCTGCCGAAGTATGCGAGCCGCATCGAAGGCAAGGTGGTGTTCGGCGGGCGCGATCTGCTGGCGCTTGGCGAGGAGGAGATGCGCAAGGTCCGCGGCAACGATATCTCGATGATCTTCCAGGAGCCGATGACCTCGCTCAATCCGATCTTCCCGATCGGCAAGCAGATCGCAGAGGCGATCACCTGCCACCGCTCCCTTTCCCGGAGCGAGGCGCGGGCGGAGGTGACCAGGCTTCTGGAAAAGGTCCGCATTCCCAACGCCAAGGGCCGGTTCGACGACTATCCGCACCAGTTTTCCGGTGGCATGCGCCAGCGCGTGATGATCGCCATGGCGCTCGCCTCGAAACCAAAGCTCCTGATCGCGGATGAGCCGACGACGGCGCTCGACGTGACGATCCAGGGCCAGATCCTCGACCTCATCAAGACGCTGCAGGAAGAGGAGGATATGGCGGTCCTTTTCATCACGCACGACATGGGCGTGGTGGCGGAAGTCGCCGACCGGACGATCGTGATGTTCCGCGGCGATGCGGTGGAGACCGGTGCAACCGAAGACATCTTCAACAGCGGCAGGCACCCCTATACGCGGGCATTGCTCTCGGCGGTTCCGCGCCTTGGCTCCATGGCGGGCCGTGCCCGGCCGATGCGCTTTCCGGTGATCGACATTACGACCGGCGAGACGCGCCAGTCGGAAAGCGAGGGGCCGATGCCTGCGACCGGCGAGAGGCCTCTCCTGGAGGTGAAGAACCTGACGACACGCTTCGATATCCGCTCGGGCCTGCTCGGGCGAAGGAGCGGCGCCGTCCATGCGGTGGAGGACGTGTCCTTCGACCTGAAGGCGGGCGAGACGCTGTCGCTCGTCGGCGAATCCGGGTGCGGCAAGTCGACGACGGGGCGTTCGATCATACGGCTCGTGGAGCCGACGGGTGGAGCGATCTCGCTTGGCGGTCACGATGTGATGGGCCTCGATCGGGGGGCATTGCGCACGATGCGGCGCAGCATCCAGATGGTGTTCCAGGATCCCTTCGCCAGCCTTGATCCGCGCATGACGGTAGGCGCGGCAGTGATGGAACCATTTATCGAGCATGGCCTCGGCACCAGGGAGCAGGCACGCGACAAGGCCGCCGATCTGCTCGGGCGTGTCGGGCTCAACGCGGACATGATGCGGCGCTTCCCGCACGAATTCTCCGGCGGTCAGCGCCAACGCATCGCGATCGCGCGCGCACTGATGCTCGATCCGAAGGTGATCATCGCCGACGAGGCGGTGTCGGCGCTCGACGTGTCGGTCAAGGCGCAGGTGTGCAACCTCCTTCTCGACCTGCAGCAGAGCTTCAACCTCGCCTATCTGTTCATCAGCCACGATATGGCTGTCGTGGAACGGGTCAGTCATCGGGTGGCGGTGATGTATCTCGGCGAGATCGTCGAGATCGGCCCGCGCCGGGAGGTGTTCGAAAATCCGCAGCATCCCTATACGAGGAAGCTGATGGCCGCCGTGCCGATCCCTGATCCCGCCAGGCGCACCATCCGGCGAAATCTCTCCACCGACGAGACAAAAAGCCCGGTCCGCCCCCTCGGCTATGCCCCACCCAAACGGCGCTACCACGAGGTCTCGGCGCAGCATTTCGTCCAGGTTTGAGAGGGCTCCGCCACAGTCGGCGCGTTGGTCGCTTTCGGGCTGTTGCAGAGCGATGCAAACGCAGCCCGAAGCGTGACGCGGGCGCGGACTGTGGGTGTCGGGTATCCCTAATCCAAACGAGCAAGGCCTCGCGGTAAAGTTTGGCGTCGCGCGGGCGCTGTCAATCGGACGCTTTAGGAACTGGCGCGCGCTGGCCTAGAGCTTGTCAGGGAAAAGTGGAACCGGTCTTCCTGAAAAGGCAAACGAAAACAAAGAACGCTAGAGTCCGCCGAAATCTGCGAAGCATCCAGGCAAGGTGATTCGTGCCTGGAATCCGACCCTGACCCCACACAAAGACGTCTATGCTGGTGCATGCCGGACCGGCAACCGCGTTGCTGTTTCCCCCGTTATGGCGGCAATGGCATTGGTGATGGCGGCGGTTGCGCAGGTGATGGCGGTCTCGCCGGCTCCTGTGGGCACGGGGCTTCCCTCAATCAGCCGGATCTGTATGTCCGGCACGTCTGACATGACGGGTACGGTGTAGTCAAAGAAGCTTTCGGCAGGGATCGCCCCGTCCTCGATCATCAGCTCTTCCCGCAGTGCCATGCCGATTCCCCATACGAGATTGCCTTCAACCTGAGCCCGAACCTGATCTGGATTGATCACCAGCCCGCAGTCGTGCGCGCACCACAGGCCCGTCACTCGATAGCCGTCCGCTGTCCGTGCCACGCGCGCGACGGCGGCGGCATAGGACATTTCCTTGTAGATGCCGCAGGCAAGCCCCATCGCTTCGTCAGCCGTTGCCGATCGGGAAGTCCAGCCGGCCATGTCGGCGGCCTCCTTGAGGACTGTTCTCAACCGGTCATGCTGTGGGCCCAATGCGGCGAGGCGCATCTCCAATGGATCGAGCCCCTTGGTTCGTGCCAGAACGTCCATGGCGGTCTCCACTGCAAAATGGTTGGCGGCAGTCCCCAGGCCGCGCCATGGTCCCGTCTTGACGGGCAGGCGTACGTCCTCGAATGCTACATGACTGGCCTGGGCGTGGTACGGTGGGGTCGCACCACGCGCAACACCGGGATCGCCGACAAAACTCGTGGCGAACTGCAGGCCCGGTCCCATGGCGGCCGAAGTGAAGATGATGTGGCCGGACCGGAAGATGTGATGCCACTTCGAAATCCGGCCCGTGGCATCGGCCGATGCGCGGATGCGGTGGCAGGAGGGTGGCCGATGGAAGCCTGACCTGAACTCGTCGCGCCGTGACCATTGCACCTTGACTGGCCTGCCGCAGAGCTTGGCCAGCCGTGCGGCCTCCATTTCCGCGGCGACAATGGTTCGAGCGCCGAACCCGCCGCCAATGCGCATGGCATGAACCGTAACGGAGCTTTGGGGGAGGCCGAAGGCGGCAGCGAGCGTGTTGCGGACGAAGAACGGATCCTGTGTGCCGGTCCACACTTCAAGATCGCCGTCACGAAACTGGGCGACTGCTGTGCGCGGCTCGATTGAGGCATGTGCCGCAAGCGGTACGGAAAGTGTGATATCCATGTCGAAGGGCCGGTCGTCCGGAACGCCGGTGTCGAGTATTGTATGTTCCAGCCGTCTGTCGTCAGCGACTGACACCATCTCCGCAATATCGAGGGAAGCAAGCGGTGGGCTGTTTTCCTCCACCAGGGAAAGTAGGTCGAGCGCCTGTGCCAGCGCGCCGCGCCGGTTGGCGACGATGCCGATGAAATCATCCTCGCGGTAGAGACCGACATAGCCAGGCACTGCGGCGGCAGCCGACGCATCGACGGAGAGGATGCGACCTTCAATCGCGCGCGGCCGTACGATCGCGCCGAACACCATGTTCTCCAGCCTGATGTCGTCGGCATAAAGCGGTCGGCTGCCAGTCACGATGGCGTCGATGTCGTGGGTCGGAAAGGGATGGCCTACGTTTCGCCGGTCATCACGCCGCACTGCAAGCTTCGGCCTTGCCGCATCCACCTCCTCACCCGTCACCAGCAGAGCCGGACCGGACCCGAGCGTCTCGAAGGAAAGCAGAGAGCCATCATCGCCACGGACACCTGCCGGTTCGATGCGAAGGGTATCGAGCGGGCGGGCAAGTCGTGTCGCGGCTTCGCGTAGAATAGCAGTAGAAAGCGCCGCCGCTGCGCGGGCGACGAGCGGCCCTGTTTCCCGCATGGCATCGGAACCCACCGTCGAACGGGCGACGGGGATGAGGGAGGTATCCGGCAATACGAGATCGATGCGATCGACATTGACATTGAGCTCGTCGGCGGCGACCTGCCTGAGCCCCATGGATATGCCCTGGCCCATCTCCGCGCGGGTCGACAAAAGCCTGAACCTTCCGTCCGGCCGAAGACTGATCCAGGTCGCCGCGTCGACGGTTGTCGGGCCTTTGCGTGGCGGCAGCACCGGCATCAGTGCCCAGGTCGCGCCACCGGCAACGGCAGTGATGCCGGCTGTACCCCATCCGAGCGCCTTGAGGAAACCGCGCCGAGAAAGCTTCGGCATCATGTTTCCCTCTGCATGATAGTCTGTGCCCGAGCGATCGCCCGGCGGATACGTGCCTGGGTGCCACATCGGCAGAGTACGCCGTCCATGGCTTCGGCGATCGTGTCCGGGCCAGCTGCTGGATGAGCGGAAAGCAGGGCGTGCGCCGTCATGATCTGCCCGTTCTGGCAGTAGCCGCATTGCGGCACGCTCTCGGCGATCCAGCTTTCCTGCAAGGGGTGCAGTTTGCCGTCGGCGGCCAGCCCCTCCAGCGTCAGGATCGTCCGGCCATCGACTGCGCCGGCGGTGAGCAGACAGGAGCGTTGTGCCTCGCCGTCGATGATGACGGTGCAGGCGCCGCAGGAGCCGACACCGCAGCCGAAACGTGGACCGTTGAGGCCGAAATGGTCCCGGAGCAAGAAGAGCAGCGGTTCGTCGGCGAGATCGTCTGGGACGCTGGCAGGCTGACGGTTCAGGACAATATCCATCGTTTTCTCCCTTCGGTCACTTCCGCAACGGCAATCGCGTGATCCGGTAGACGCTGGCTGGCGGCAGGTTGATCGGCACAAAGCTGCGAAAGCGCGCTGTAAGGCCCAAGGCGAGCAAAATGGCATCAGGCACAGGGCACCGCGGTCCATAGGTGAACTGGAAGAGATGGGCGCCATCCGCCATGTGATCGAAGGCGCATGCGAGGATGCGCTCGACCTGTGCTCGTGGCATGGAGAGCAGCGGCAGGCCACTGATCGCCGCTGAAAAGCCGGACTGATCGCGGGGCAGGGCCGCTGCATCGGCTTCGAGCAGGGTGGCTGCCGGAAATCGGGATCGCAGCAATCGCGCGAAAGCGGGGTCGCGTTCCACCAGCGTCAAAGCGCCCTCAGGAATGCCGCGTCGCAGGAGGGCACGCGTGAAGACGCCTGTACCCGGGCCCAGTTCCAGCACGCGGCCACCATCCCGTGGCACCTCAGCGGTGATCGCATCGGCCAGCCAACGGCTCGACGGCGCGACTGCTGCCACCTGAAGGGGTCGGCTGATCCATGAGCGAAGAAACAGGAGGTGGTCGGACTTGCGTTGCGGCAGGCTCATATAGTCGGCTCCATCCGGCGATGAAGCCGATATCGCCGACGAGGCTGCAGTCCGCATTAACCCGGGTTAAGTCGCGTGGCCGCTTTCCCGCACACGCCTTGCGATACGGCTGAGGCCGACGGGTGTGACGCCGAGATGGGAGGCCAGATCCTTTTGCGGCACGCGTGCGACCAGATGCGGCTCCTCATCGAGCAGCAGCCGGTAGCGGGCTTCCGCGGTCATCGTCAGGAACTGGCGCTCGCGGCGCTCCTTGCGTTCGGCGAAGATCATCAGGGCGTGCCGCACCATGCGCGACCAGGACAGGTCGCGATCGGCCATCTGCTCCAGCAGCGTGAAAGGCAGTCGTTCCAGCACGCAGGCTTCGATGGCGCTGACGGAGAAACTCGCCTGACCGGATCGCAATGCGGAGAGGCTTGCAAAGAACTGCCCTTCGGCCACGAGGGACTTGATCCATTCCTCGCCCTGCCTGTTGAGATAGGTGAGCTTCAGGAGGCCCTGTCGCACAACATAAACGTAGGGATGCGCCTCGTCCTGGGAGAACAGGGTTTCTCCGGCGCGAACATGGCGCAGCTCAACCGCCTCTGCCACGAGGCCCCGATTGGCCAGAGCCATCCCAGCGATGTGCTCGAACAGTTTGATTGCGACGCATTCTTCTGGCTTGATCCGTACCAATACCAATCCCCCGGATGCCCGGCTTGAAAAACGCCGCTGGACACGCGCCATTTGTCGGGGGGCATTCGGCTGGACCAGCTGCCCCGTTTGCAACCACGTGAATTTGTTTGCTCGTGACGGATATACGAAAGCGACCGCAAACTTCATCCCGCCGCACACGAGGAAATTAACGCCCTCTCGTCCCTGATAGCGACGCATTCTCGCGTTGGGATCGGCTTGTCGCAACGTGCCGGCGTGCGCGCCCGATGAGGACGTATGACGCCTCTTTCGCACGGATTTGGTCACTGCCCGGAAGGGTGCAGGGAGGCCGATCCGAGCGGGGCGGATCTGTCCGGGGGATTGCTGGCGAAGGGGAACACGGCCCGCAGGCGCGGGTCGCGAAGCCAGAGCCCACCCCACATGAACAGTCCCAGATAACCGCTGAACAGGATGTGGCTGAAGAGCGGGCTTTCCGCCCTGATCTGCGTCGCCATCGCTCCCCCGAGAAGTCCCGTCATCAGGATTGCACCGAGCAGACGCGCAGGCGGGACGAGATAGAGCACGAGGCACGTCAGTTCGATCACGCCGATCATGAAGGCATAGCCCGCTGGCCAGCCGAGTTGTGCCAGGGTCTCTTCGGCGACCGGCATTCCCAGCAGCTTTGGCGTGATGGATGCACCCAGGAGAAACAGGGTGAAGAGACCGGTCAGGGTGCGGCCGGTCCAGAGCATGACGGGCTTGTTCATTTCCATGATCCTTGGTTCTGCAGCACTCCGCTGCGTGATTGGGGTATTCCTGCCGTCAGGAATGACGGGGCGCGACGCCTTGAACATCGATCTGCTGAATGGTTGCGCTCGGATGGATGGCGACGATCTCCAGCCGCCCGGTTCCCACATTGGTGAAGCGATGGGGAACGTGAGCGGGGCCGACGACGACATCCCCGGCGCTGCCGTGCACAGTCTCCTCGCCGACCGTGAACTCCGCTTCGCCTTTCTGGACGATCCAGGTCTCGGTGTAGGGATGGCTGTGCAGTTCGGAACCGCGTCCGGGCTCGACATCGACAAGGAAAAGTGAAACCGGGCTTCCGATCTCGCGGCCTTCCAGCCGAACGGTGCGGCGCTGGTCGGGGGCGGGCTCCTTGCGACGGCGAACCGTGATCATTCTGGTCTCCTGCTGCCATTGGCGTGCCGGCGGGTGCAAATGTCTTTGTGAGAAGATATTTCATCAAAACTGTCTTCCCGTCAAGATATATATCTTTGCATAAAGACAGTTTATTGCGGGCGGCGCTTGCTCTAGGATCGGCTAGCGGAGTTAAGCGACACACGAGGCAGGCAATGAAGGAAGAAGGCGAGGGGGCACGCTACGGCGTACGCGGCGACAGCGCGCCGCAAGAGGATCACGTCGATCGGCTGCGCGCCCAGTGGACACGAGAGCTGCCGGACCTCGACACGGAGCCCATGGCCATTCTCGGCCGGGCCAAGCGGCTCTCCAACCTCGTGGCTGCTGGTATCGAGGACACGTTCGCTGCCTTCGATCTCGACCGCGGTGAGTTCGACGTGATCAGCACGCTGCGCCGGGCCGGGCCACCCTATCAGCTGACGCCGACCGAGATGTATACGTCGCTGATGCTGTCCTCGGGCGGCCTCACGCATCGGCTGAGCCGGCTTGAGAAAACCGGGCTCATCCGGCGCGAGAAGTCGAACCTCGATGGGCGAAGCGTCGTCGTGACATTGCTGCCGCGGGGAATAGAACTGGCGGAACAGGCCTTCAGGGCGGACATGGCCAATGAGCTTCTGGTTCTGCAGCCGTTGAACCGGGACGAGCGAGACCTGCTTTCCGCCTTGCTTCGTAAACTGCTTCACAGCCTCGAAAGCCAGAGCAAGCCCGACGTTTAATTCTGTGCTGCCGTCTACCAGTGACGTGCTCTGCCCCCCAAAGACAGTCCGGCGCATTGGCGAGCGTTAAGCTTAACTGCCATTAAGATACTGGTTTCGGTTCACAAATTCCGGCTTTGCGGATAATCGTTGCAGCCTGTTTGTGAGAAAGCCCCATCTCCATGGCCACCATAACCGGCACTGCCTCCAACGACCTTCTCTACGGCACCGACACCACCGACACCTACAAAGGGCTGGGCGGTGACGACAAGTTCGTCTGGAGCAAGGGTAACGACAGCGTCTATGGCGGCGACGGATGGGACACGATGTCCTACTTTCACTATACCGGTAACGTCACGGTGACGCTTAACGGTGAAAGCCGCGGCATTGCCACCGGTTCGCTTGGCGATACGAAGCACCTTTATTCCATCGAGGCCGTCATCCTCGGCAACGGCACCGACGTCGCAACGGGGGATGCAGGCGCCAATACCTTCTTCGGGCTTCGCGGCGACGACCGTTTCGTCTACTCGCCCGGCGAGGATTTGATGTACGGTGATGATGGCTGGGATACGCTCGACTACTTCGCCTACACGGGTAACCTCGCCATAACCATGAAGGGCGACAAGCTCGGCACGACGAAGGGATCGCTGGGCGACCTCCAGCACTTCTATTCGATCGAAGCGATCATCCTCGGCCGCGGCAACGATATCGTCAAGGGCGACGCGGCCGCAAACACAATCTGGGGTGAGCGCGGCAACGACAACCTCGATGGTGGAAAGGGCAATGACAAGCTGGACGGCGGTGCCGGCAGCGACAAGCTGCGCGGCAGCATCGGCGCAGACCGCTTGACGGGCGGCACGGGTGCCGACCAATTTGTCTTCAAGTCCATCACGGAATCGACCGTCAGCGCGTCCGGTCGCGACTCCATCACCGATTTCAGCCAGATACAGGGCGACAAGATCAACCTGTCCGTGATCGACGCCAACACGAAGCTTGCCGGCGATCAGGCCTTCAGCTTCATCGGTGCGACTGGTTTCCACCACGAAGCTGGAGAACTTCGCATCGCCACGGCGTCCGGCGACACCTACTTGTACGGAGATGTCGATGGCAACGGCAAAGCCGATTTCGCCATCCGCATCGATGATATTGTCGCGTTCAAGGCGTCGGATTTCCTGCTCTGAATGTCGAGCGGTTGATCCTCGGACCGCCCCGGGTCGTGCTGATGCTCAGCGAATACCCCAATGCCTGTGGAACGCCGTGCGTCAGGACAGAGGACTGGTCGTCCTGCCGCTGACGGCGGCGTGGATACGTTTTGGCCGGTCGATGGCCCTCCCACGATGACGGGCTTCTTGACCGCCTTGCAAACCGCTTGGATCACCTCCGGCACATCCACCGATGCGCGACAAGCAAGCAGATCGGACGCGTGTACGCTGTAGCGGGCGACAGGTGCACACGCGCCCGCATGCGCGCGTTTCTCACTCAGTCTGCCGACAGCGTCATGTCCCGTTGCGCTTCCAGTTCGGCCACGCGCGCCGTCAGGGCTTTGTGGATGTTTCCGAAAGCCGTGCTTCCCAGTGCCAGACGACGCGGCATTTCAGCCTGGTCTGCGACAGCAATCATCGCATCGACACTTCGTCCCACGTCGGCCAGCTTGGCGAAGCTTTCGCCTGCGCCTCCTCCGGCGATCCCCGACAGGATGCGGCGGATCTCGTCGACGGTCGTGCCGTCATAAACGGGGCTGGCGGTTGCAAAATCGACGGAGGCGGCAAAATCGGTCGGTGTCGGCCCCGGTTCGACGATCATCATCTCGACCCCGAAGCCCGCGAGCTCCTGCGACACCGCCTCGATGAAACCTTCAATGCCCCATTTGGTCGCGTGGTAGAGGCTGAAGCCGGAATATGCCACCTGGCCGCCCTCGGAGGACACCTGCAGGAAACGCCCGCCGCCCTGGGCGCGAAAGTGCGGGATGGTCGCGCGAACGAGATCGATGGCCCCGACCAGGTTCGTGGCAATCTGGCGTGCGATAGCCGCATCGGCCAGTTCCTCGGCCGCCCCGAACAGGCCATAGCCGGCATTGCCGACGACGACGTCGATACGCTGCGCCGCGAAGGCTTCGTTGGCTGCCGCGCGTATCGAACCGGCGTCGGTCAGGTCCATTTTCAGGATGTTCAGGTTTGGATGTCCGAGATCCAGAGAGCCTTCCCGTCGGACGGTCGCGATCACATGATCGCCACGGGCGAGCAGTTTCTCCGTCATGTTGCGGCCGAAACCACGCGCCGCACCGGTAATGAGCCAAGTCTTCGTCATAGCAAACTCCTTGTTGACGCAGACCATATGGTGGACGGGAGAGTTATGCGGTATCGATGAAAAATCGCATGAATTGGTGAGCATAATTTGACAATTACGCCTCCCCTCCCTGACCTGCTGGCCTTCGCTGCCGTTGCCCGCCATCGGAGTTTCAGCCGTGCCGCCGCGGAGATCGGCGTATCGCGCTCCGCACTGAGCCATACGGTGCGGATGCTGGAGCAGCGTTTGGATTTTCGGCTGTTGAACCGCACGACCCGCAGCGTCGCGCTGACCGAAGCCGGGGCAGAGCTTTTGTCGAGACTCATGCCGGTTCTGGGCGACCTGGAAACGATCTTCGACGACCTTGCAGAACGGCAGGGCGAGCCATCTGGTCTGTTGCGGATCACTACGCCGGAATCGGCTGCGCGGCTGTTGATGCGGAACGTCGTCCCCGAGTTCCTGAAGCGCTACCCCCAGATGCGACTTGATCTTGCCGCTGACGGACGGTTCGTCGACATCGTCGCCCAGGGCTTCGATGCCGGAATTCGTCTGTCCGAGGCCGTGCCGCTTGACATGATCGCCGTGCCCTTCGGCGGAACCGTAAGGTTTGTGGCCGTCGCGTCACCGGACTATTTTTCGGCCAGTCCGCGGCCGGCTGTCCCGGACGATCTGGCTGTCCACCGATGCATACGTCAACGCTTGCCAAGCGGCACGCCCTATCGGTGGGAATTCGAGAGGGAAGGACAAACCCGAAACGTCGATGTGCAGGGGGTTCTGACGCTGGACCACAACGGCATGATGGTCGAAGCGGCGGTCGCGGGAATGGGCATTGCCTATGTGCCGGAAACGGTCGCCAAGGAGGACCTGGACAACGGAACCCTGGTTCTGGTCCTTGAGGAATGGTGCCCGCCCGCTCCGGGACTTTGCCTCTATTTCCCCGGCCGTCGCCATGTCCCCGCCGGCCTTCGGGCGTTTATCGACGTCCTGCGCAGGGAGTTGCCGAACTGAGCGCCCGCGAGAACGAAACGAAGTGGCATATCGAAACCGGCCCGATCACATCCGCATTCGCGAATTTCCCCGCTTCGTGCCGGTCCTCCGACGAGGTTGGCCCGGACGGACGCCTTGGTCGCCCTGTTTGAAGAGTGCCGGGATTGCCGGTGGGAGGGCTGTTTTGACGATACCGGCGGTCAGGTGTAAGCTGGCGGTCTATCGTCAGGAGCCTCTACCATGCGTATCGGAGTGCTCGTTGCCGGCTTGGCCATGGCCTTGACCCCCACCATGGCGGATGCCCACAATTGCAAATGCCGAAATCGCGGCGTGATGTTCGAGCTCGGCCAGACAGCCTGTCTGAGGGTCGATGGCGGCTCCTATCTCGCGCGCTGCGAAATGAAGCTCAACGTCTCGTCCTGGACCAGAATCCAGGAGGGGTGCCCGGTGACGGAACGTTCGCTGAAGCGCCCGGCGCTCACCACTTGGCCACCTCGTCAGGTGATGTAGCGCCCGCTTCTGTATCCGGCCGTGGCCGGGCCTTCGCTATCCGGCCGTAGAGCAGGGCGATTGTGTCCGAGATGTCGTATTTTCCGCGCGCGCCTGCTCTGACGCAATCCGGGATCAAGCTTCTCAACCGATTGACCTTGGCGGCCTTGTTCATGCCCTGCCGCTGTCCGGTATTGTGCAATTGCCATAACCTCGTCCGACGCGATGCATACGGCGCCAGGCCTGCCGCGCATGTTGCTTTGGAGTGGGAAAGAATATTCCGTCCCTTTGTTGTCGCGTTGACAGGATATTCTGCAGCCAGGATACTATAGGTGGGGTGTGTCGCTGGTGGGCGATGCCGTTGGGATGAGGGTGGTAGATGGCGACCGTTCAGCAATATTCCGAACTTACCGGAAGAGACACTTTTGACAACGATGCGTTCTCGAGTAATGGGGAGTTTTATCCGGTATTTAAGATTGGTAAAGACGTTGTCGGTAGATTTATAGGGTCTATCGATGATTATCTTGGAAATGATCGCGCAGATTACTTTGTTCTTGATCTGGAGGCCTCCGGCCTAAAGGCTGGAGATGAGCTTTTCGTTTCTTTTTTTGGCTCTTCCGGCACGGATCTTTCTATTAGGTTTGGCGCATATACATATGAATATCTAAAAACGTTTGGGCTTAATTACAACACGCATCTTCTGAGCAATGAAAAGACGCGCGGTTCCCTGATCATACCCGAAGGCCTCGATGTCATTTCCTTCCAGGTTTGGAGCATCAGCGATTTCAGCGGCACCTATCAGGTCGATATGCTGCACCATCCCAAGCTGCGCACGCTCCTGAACTTGAAGGGTATCGGAGACCGGCCGGAGCTGTTCAGGGCTTCCGATGCGACGGAGCCGGTCGAGGTCCTGGCCGGCGACGGGAATGATTTCGCCTGGACCGGAAAGGCTGCGGATGTGATTTTCGGCGGGCTGGGCCGGGATATTGCGGTCGGTCTGGACGGCAACGATTTCATCTATGGCTACGGCAAGTCGGACATTTCCGGCCTTGGCGCCAAGGATGGGGCTGATCAGCTGCTCGGCGGGCGCGGCAACGACAAGATGTTTGGCGGCGCCGGCGGCGACTACATGCATGGCGAGTGGAACAACGACACTCTTAAAGGCGAGGACGGCAACGACCTCATGCAGGGCGGCTATGGCGGCGACGTGATGGACGGTGGCAACGGCAACGATCTGATGTATGGCGGAACGGAAACCAAGCTGCGCGGAGACTGGTTCGGCGAGGCCCTGACCCTCACCTGGGATGGCACGACGGGCAAGACCATGACGCCGCAGAAGTGGTCCATCCCCGGGGAGGTACAGGCCGACGACAAGAGCAGCGACCGCATGTCGGGCGGCAACGGCGACGACGGCATGTGGGGTCAGGGTGGCAACGACACCATGAAGGGAGGCGCCGGCAAGGACAAGATCGATGGCGGCAGCGGCAACGATGCGATTGACGGCGGATCGGGAAGCGACGTCATCCATGCCGGCAGCGGCGATGACGCGATCGTGGATAGCGGAGGGTCCGACAAGAGCTACGGGGAAGCTGGAAACGACACCTACGCGGTGCGTGAAATCATGGACAGCTACGAGCGTTATTTCAGTGGCGGCACCGGCACGGACACCGTGGACTTCAGCAAGCTCCAGGGCCTCAAGCCGGAAATCCTCGTCAACGACAAATATGTCGATATCAGAGGCTATAAGGTCGACGAAGTCTTCCGGATGGAGCTCGAGGGCGTCGAGATCATCCGGGCCGGAAGCGGTGACGATCAGATAAGGATGAACGCGGACGACAACACGATCAACGGCAATGGCGGCAACGACAAGATCAACGGCGCCGGCGGCGACGACAAGCTCTATGGCGGGTCCGGCAAGGATGCTCTCGTCGGCGGCAGCGGCAAGGACATGTTCGTGTTCAACACGAAACTCGGCGCCACCAATGTCGATACGATCGGCGATTTTTCGGTGAAAAAAGACAAGATCGTTCTCGATGACGATGTTTTCAAAGCCGGGAAAGTCGGCGATTTGAGTTCGGGCGCTTTCAGCACCGGCACGAAGGCACAGGATGCTTCCGACCGCATCATCTACGACAAGGCAAGCGGGAAGCTCTGGTACGATGCCGATGGCAGCGGCAGCGGCAAGGCCGTTCTGTTCGGGGTGCTCGACAAGGGCCTGAACCTGACCGCGGGCGACTTCGATATCATCTCGTAGGGCAGGCGGCGCAATCCCGCTTCTACGACGGCGGCAACGATCTGGCTGCCTTGGCCGGCAGATGACGCGTCGGCTGTTCTCCAGGAGCGAACGTTGGCGGTCGGCCAATGACGGTCGCGGTTCGTGGAACCGCGACCGGGAGGTTTCCTTTGCCTTTCCGGGCCGGCCAATCCGGGATATCAGTCGATCGTCAGCTTCAGGGTTTCGACGGCTACCTTCTCGACCGCGCTGCGTGTCAGCGCCTGCGGACGGCAGGTAAAGGTCTCGTAAAGCTTGATCTGGTCGTCATAGTGCGGTGACGTCTGGCCTGCGGGGCTGATGAAGCCGCTCTGGCCGGGCGGCGTCACCATGCAGACGGAGGCGGTGCCGTCCTTGAAGGTGATGAGGTCGCTCTGCGTGCCGCGGTTCATCGTCGTGCCGACCTCGATGCCCGCATCCTCGCCGGCCTGCGCGATACCAAGATAGTTCTTGGTGACGAAGAGGTGCTGCGGCAACGCTGCGCGCCAGCTTTCGGGCTTGTCGCTGCCATGTTCCGCGGTCAGGGCGGCTGCCGCCTTGCCGAGCGCCGTAAGCATGACCTCATTCTTGTCGGCGCCGTTGAAGAAGTCGTGGCGCTGCGGGATGCCGGCCTTGTCCCCGAGAAGCGCGTTGCGCAGCACCTGTGTCGGGCGTGAGATGCGGTTGAGGGCGACGGTCGGGTCGATGCCGGGCTGGTCGTCCATCAGCACGTCCGCCACCATGATCTTGACCCAGCGCTGGAAGAGCGCGACGGCAGGCGCCGTGGCGCGGCCGTCCTCGCCCCGGACCATGCGGCCGTCCCAGTCCTTCAGCACCGTGACCAGGCCCTGGCGCGGGTCATCGGCGGCAAGCTTTGCCGCTGCCTCGAAGAGGAACGGCAGCAGCGCGCGGGCATTGATGTCGAGAAACGCGATGTTCTCGTTGATGTCCCAGACGTCCTGCGGCGTCAGCTTGTCCTTGCCGGTGATCAGTGCGACGATCTCATCGACGCGGTCCGAAGCCCCCCAGGGCGTCGCCTCGAAGTTGGCGACCTCGCCATGGGCCGAACGGTTGTTCCAGTTGGCGATCCAGCCTTGCTCCGGATTGTAGGTCTTCGGCACGTCGGCGAAGGCGCGGATGCCCTGCCAGTCCATGGAGCCGTCGCCCCTGGCCGGCACGCGCTGGTCCTGCTCCGGATTGCGGACCGGCAGATAGCCTGGCGAGACGTAGCCGATGTTCCCGTCCTTGTCCGCGTAGTACCAGTTGATCGTGGTGGCGACGTTCTTCGCCTGTTTCAACCAGTCCTCGTAGCTCTGCGCCTTGGTCGAGTTGACCCAGGCAAGCAGCGTCTGGATTTCCCTGCCCTTCCAGGTCCGGTTGAAGGCGTAGGCCGTATGGTTTTGCGGGTCGATCTCGCTGACGACACCGTAGTCGCTCTCATAGACCACGGTGGCGACGTCGGCCTGGCCCTTGACCTTGAAGGTTTCCGGGCGGGCGCGCATGTCGTGCCAGGTGCCGTTCTTGCGGTACTGCGCCGGGTTGTCGGGATTGAGTTCGAGCTGGAAGTAGTCGTTGACGTCGAGCGGGCCCGCGGTCGCGCCCCAGGCGATCTGGCCGTTCGTTCCGAACAGCACGTTCGGCACCGCGAAGGGCGTCGAGCCGGTCAGGTCGAAGCCTGCGCCGTGCAGGCCGATCGAATAGACATAGGACGGGTTGAAATTGCCGAATTGCGGCCCGTTCATCAGCATGGTCGAGCCGTCGGTGGTCTTCTTCGGTCCGAGGATCCAGAGGTTCGAGGCGCGGGGGCGCGCTTCGTCTCCACCGGGAACGCTCCGGTCGGCGAGGGCGCTGAAACGCGTGCCATCCAAGAACGGCTTGTTTTCCGCCCTGATCTGATACTGGCCGCCCTTCGGCACGGTCGTCGGGGCAAGCGGGTCCTCCAGCCAGAACATCTGGTCGAAGAGTTCGGCGGCCTTCTCCTTGCCGTGCTGCTTCTCGAGTTTTGCCAGAACCTTGGCGTTGTCGAGCTCGGTCGAGTAGTGCGAGAAGCGGCCGGCCATGGTCACGACATAGATCATCGCGACGTCGAAATCGCTCCAGGTCGTCGGCTCGATCCCGAAATCGCTGAACTCCTTCGGCAGCAGCCGGCTGCGGTCGGCCAGAACCTCGGCGACGCGCTTGTTGTAGCCGGCGGCATAGCCGCGCAGGATGTCCCGTTCTTCCTTCGACAGGGCCTCGATCTGCGCCCGGATATCGGCATGGTCGAAATCGGCCCGCGTCGCGATGTCGTAGCCGAGATGGTCCGCGCCGAGCACCTGCGAAACCTTGCCGAGAACGGAATGCTTCGACATCTCCATTTGGAAGAGCCGGTCGGTCGCCACGGCATAACCGAAGCCGGCATAGAGCCCATAGACGTCACCGGCATAGACATGGGGCACACCCCAGTTGTCGCGGATGATCTCGACATCGGAAGCGGCGAGGGCGGCGGCGGGAGCGAGCGGCATAAGCGCGGCGGAGATCAGGAAAGCGGCAAGCGCCGGCCGGCGGGTGTGGAACATTCTTTCCTCCTGGCATGTTCACAATCGGCGCCATCCTCCATGGCGCGCGGCAACAATTACTATTAACCGAACGACCGGTCAATCTATTCTCGTCCGCCGGATGAAGGCGCTTGCGACGGGTGTGTGGCGGAATGCGCTGCCGGCGCAAAAAACTGTTGCGCGTCTGCCGGTTTTCTATATCTTATAACTTATAAGTTAGAAAACAGCGGGAGCAGATCCTTGTCAGTGCGACAGACTCCAGGCGGCCACCTTTCGGTGGCGCGCAACGATGACCTATTGTCCGGCGAACAGCTTGCCTTCCTTAAGGAGCGTGCGCGCTTCATCCGGCTCGAGACGCTTCGGCTGATCTCGATCGCCAAGGTTGGCCACTACACCTCCGTCTTCTCCTGCGCGGAGATTTTTGCGGCGCTCTATTACGATGTGATGCGGCTTCGAAAGGGCGAGCCGGCGTGGGCCGACCGGGACCGCTTCCTGATGGGCAAGGGCCATGCGGCCGTCGGCCTTTTCCCCATTCTCGCCGATCTCGGCTTCTTCGATCCCGCATGGCTTGAAAGCTATACGCGGCTCGGCAGCCCCCTCGGCGACCATCCCGACATGACGAAGGTTCCCGGCGTCGATTTCAGCTCCGGTTCCATCGGGCATGCCTTGTCGAACGGCGTCGGCATGCTGCTTGGCGCACGCTTTCAGAAACGGGATTTCAATGCCTTCGTCCTGCTCGGTGACGGGGAAATGCAGGAGGGCCAGGTCTGGGAAGCCGCCTTGTCCGCTGCTTCACACAACCTCTCCAGCCTCGTCGCGATTGTCGATCGCAACGGCTACCAGCTCGACGGCAAGGTCGACGACGTCCTGGCGATCGAACCGCTCGACGAGAAATGGCGCGCCTTCGGCTGGGAGGTCCACACCGTCGACGGCCATGACCTTGCGGCGCTGACGACGCTGCTGCGCGCCGTCAAGGCCGATCGCACGCGCGAAAAACCCTGCTGCATCATCGCCCGCACGGTGAAGGGCAAGGGCATCGACTACATGGAAACCGAACCCGGCTGGCATCTCGGCTATCTCGGCGCGGAAGACGAAGCCAAGGCCCGCGAAACGATCCTGAACACGGTAATCTCCCAATGACCCAGCTGCTTTCCAAGGACTCGTGGCAATACCGCGAGATCAACCGCCGCGCGCCTTCGCTCCCCACGCTGTCGAATGCGCTCATCGCCCTTGCCGAGGCCGGCCACCCCGTCATGGCGGGCACGGCGGACCTGCAATATTCCAACGGCCTTTCCGCCTTCGCCCAGCGCTATCCGGAGCGTTTCGTGCAGTTCGGCATTTCCGAGCAGAACATGGTCTCGGCGGCCGCCGGCATGGCGACGACCGGCGTCATTCCCTATGTCGCGACCTTCGCCTCGTTCCTCGCGCTTCTGTGCTGCGAGCAGATCCGCATGGATGTCGCCTATTGCAGGCAGCCGGTTCGTCTGATCGGGCATCACACCGGTATTTCGCTCGGCTTTTACGGAACCTCCCATCACGCGACCGAAGACATCGCCATCATGCGCAGCATCGCCAACCTCGCTGTCGTGTCGACGGCGGACGGGCCGGCGCTCGATGCGGCCCTCAGGGCGACCGTCGACTATCCGCTTCCGATCTATTTCCGCATCCACCGCGGCCATGATCCGGTCGTCTACGAGAACGGTGTCACCTTCGAACTCGGCAAGGCGATCGTGCACGGCATCGGCAAGGACATCACCATCATCGCCGCGGGCTATCCCGTGCATGGCGCCAGACGCGCGATGGAGGAGCTGAATGCTGCCGGCCATTCCGTCGGCTTGATCGACATGCATTCGATCAAGCCGCTCGACGAGGAGGCGATCATCGAGGCCTCGGCTCGTTCCAGGGTCATCCTGACGGTCGAGGAGCACAACATCCTCGGCGGCCTCGGCGGTGCGGTTGCGGAAGTGCTGGCCGAAAAGGGCAAGGGCGCCCGCCTCGTCAGGCACGGCATTCGCGACGAATACAGCCTGATTGCCCCCCCCACCCATCTCTACAGGCACTACCGCCTGGACGGCGACGGCATCAAGGCCGTGGCGCTTGAAAGCCTTGCGTAAGGAGAATGCCGATGCCGACGAACAACGAAACGATCGCCGCGCGCGCGGAAGCCGTCATTCCCGGCGGCCTGTTGAGCCCCAGCCGGCGCCTCGGCGCGCCGATCGCCTTTGCCCGGGCGGAAGGCCCCTATCTCTATGACGCGGACGGCAACCGCTACACCGACTATCACTGCGCCTTCGGCGCCAATGTGCTCGGTCATCGCCCGCCCGCCGTCGCTGCCGCGATTGCAAAGACGGCCGAAAACCTCGATCTGATCGGTGCCGGCGTGCTGGAGCTGGAGGTCGAGGTGGCCGAGCTGCTCGTAAACGCGATCCCCTGCGCCGATCAGGTGGCCTTCTGCAGCAGTGGCTCGGAGGCGACCTACCATGCCCTTCGCCTTGCCCGCGCCTATACCGGGCGGAAACAGATCATCAAGTTCCAGGGCGGCTATCACGGCTGGCACGATTATGTCGCCATGAATGGCCAGTCGAGCCGCCAGATGCTCGGCTCCTACGACCCGATGTCCGATGGCATGCTGTTCGATGCCGCCCGCCACACCGCCATCCTGCCCTACAACGATGCCGGTGCCGTCGAGGACTACATCCGCAAAAACCCGGGCGAGGTGGCGGCGATCATCGTGGAGCCGATCGCGCACAATATGGGCGCGGTGATTGCCGAGACGCAGTTCCTCTCCGACCTACGCCGGATCACCGCCGAGCACGGGGTCGTCCTCATTTTCGACGAGGTGATCACCGGTTTCCGGCACGCGCTGGGCGGCTACCAGTCGATCGTCGGTGTCACGCCCGACCTTGCCACCTTCGGGAAAGCAGCGACCAGCGGATATCCGATCGGCCTCGTCGCCGGCCGGCGCGAGATCATGGAACGGGTGGGCCGCACGGGCGAGGGCGCCGTCTTCATGGGCGGCACGTTCAACGGCACGCCGTCCTCGATGGCGGCCGTCAAGGCGACGATCGAGGAGCTGGCGAGACCGGGCGTCTATGAGCGGCTGTTCGAGCTTGGCGCCTATCTGCGCAGCGAGATCGACGGCATCATCGCACGGCACGGCCTGAAGGCGCAGGCCGCAGGCTTCGGCTCGGTCTGGCTCGTCTATTTCTTCGACGGCGCATTCCGCGACTACACGGATCTTCTGCGCAACGACAACGATCTCGACATGCGCTTCCGCCGCGCGCTGATCGCCGGCCGGCAGGTCTTCCAGCCGCTCCAGCTCAAACGCCTCTACCTCTCGCTGAGCCACGACCGCGCCGTCCTCGACGACACGCTCGAACTCATCGACACGACCATGGCCGGCCTCGCCCGGTCCGTCGCGGCCTGATCTTTCCAAACCCGCTCTCAAACACAAAAGGGGAACCCATGAGAACTCGGTTTTTTGCAATGATGGCGAGCGCCGCGCTCGTCGTCGCCTCTCCGGCGCTGTCCCGCGACCTGACCGTCGTCGGCTTCGGCGGCGCGACGCAGGAAGCGATGCGCGAAACGCTCTTCAAGCCCTATCAGGAGAAAGCCGGCGCGCCGCTTCTGGAGGAATCCTATACGGGCGGCATCGCCAAGGTGAAGGCCATGGTCGAGACCGGCACGACGACCTGGGACGTCGTGCAGATGGACGAGAACGAGATGATTCTCGCCTGCGACCAGGGCCTTCTGGAGCCGTTCGACTGGGCCGGTCTGCCGAACAGCGCCGACATCATCGCGCCGGCCAAGTCCGATTGCGGCGTCGGCGCCTTCGTCTGGTCGAAGATCCTCGCCTATGACGGTGACAAGACGAGCGGCGTCGCCTCCTGGGCGGATTTCTGGAATCTCGAGAAATGGCCGGGAAAACGCGGGCTGCGCAAGCAGGCGCGCATGACGCTCGAAGTCGCCCTGCTCGCAGACGGCGCAAAGCCGGAGGAGCTCTACGATATCCTGGCAACCAAGGAGGGACAGGACCGCGCCTTTGCCAAGCTCGATGCGATCAAGCCGAACATCCAGTGGTGGGAAAGCGGCGCGCAGCCGATGGAATGGCTGGCCTCCGGCGAGGTGACGATGACCTCGGCCTATAACGGGCGCGTCATCGCCGCGAACCAGCAGGGCCGGCATTTCAAGATGTCCTGGACCAACCAGCTCTATGCGATGGACTTCTGGGCCATTCCGAAGGGCGGCAACAGAGACCAAGCCTTCGACATCGTCAATTTCATGACGAGCCCCGAGCCGCAGAAGGCCTTTGCCGAGAAGATGGTCTACGGCGTGACCAACGCCAAGGCGATGGACAGCATCTCCGCCGACATCAAGCCGCAGCTTCCGACGGCCGAGGAGAACATGGTGGGGGCGCTCGCCGTCAGCACGCCGTTCTGGGTGGATCACGAAGAGGAACTTCAGCAGCGTTTCAACCGCTGGGTCGCACAATAAGGGAGGATGTCATGACCTATCGTGGGTTTTTTGGCGGGCTGGGCATGCTCGCCGTCCTGGCGGGGGCTTCCGCCGCCTTTGCCGATGCCGGCAAACTGACCGTCGTCGGGGCCGGCGGCGTGCTGCAGGACGCCGAGCGCAAGGCCTTTTTCGAACCCTTCGCGGCGGCGTCAGGCGTGGCGCTGACGGAAGATTCCTATTCCGGGCAGATGGCCAAGGTGCGTGCCATGGTCGACAGCGGCAGCGTCTCCTGGGATGTCATGCAGGTGGAGCAGAACACGCTCCTGTCGGGCTGCGCCGAAGGTCTTTTCGAGGAACTGGACTGGAGCAGGATCGGCAAGCGGGAGGACTTCATTCCCGAAGCCTACAGCGATTGCGGCGTCGGCGCCTTCGTCTGGTCCATGGTGCCGAGCTATGACAAGGCGAAGCTGGCGGACGGGCCAAAGAACTGGGCCGACCTGTGGAATGTCGAGAAATGGCCCGGCAAGCGCGGGTTCCGCCAGACGGCGAAGATGACCCTCGAAATCGCGCTCCTTGCGGACGGGGTTACCAAGGACGAGGTCTATGACGTGCTTGCGACGGACGAGGGCCAGGACCGCGCCTTTGCCAAGCTCGATGAGATCAAGTCGTCGATCCTCTGGTGGACGACGGGCGCGGAATCCGTCGAGCGTCTTGCCGCCGGCGACGTCGTCGCCACGGCGACCTTCAACGGCCGCGTCGCGGCGGCGAATGCCTCCGGCAAGGACTTCGCCCTCATCTGGGACGGTCAGGTCTTCGGCATCGACTACTGGGGCATCGTAAAGGGTTCGCCCAACCGGGAAAATGCGGAGAAGTTCATCGCCTTCGCCTCGACCGAGAGCGCCCAGGCGACCTTCCCGCAGCATATCGCCTATGGCGTTACCAATCTCGCGGCCATTCGCGGCGTCAAGCCGGAGATCGCCAAGGACCTTCCGACGACCGAGGCGAACATGACCGCGGCGGTGGCGCTCGACACGGAGTTCTGGGCCGACCACGGCGAGGCGCTCGAGGCGAGATTTGCGACATGGCGCGCGCAATGACGTCGGATGTTCTCCTGCGGCCGCGCATCGGCGCGGCCGACGGCCAGCAAGGGCGGGTTTCCGCCCTTGCCACTGGCTTTCGCGCCGACAGGCGGCGGCAGACGATCGTCAGCCTCGTCCTGATCGGTCCTCTCGTCGCCTTCATCGTCTTTGCCTTCGTGCTGCCGCTCGGCACCATGCTGTTCCATGCCATCAACAATCCCGAGGTCCGCACGGCGTTTCCGGCGACGCTTTCCTCTCTGGAGGACTGGGACGGGCGCGATACGCCGTCCGATGCGGCCTTCGAGGCGCTGGTCGCCGATATCCGGGCAGGCGCTGATCCCAAGATCATGGCGGAGGCGGGCCGCCGGCTGAACTACGAGATCACCGGGTTCCGCAGCCTTCTCGCCAAGACGGTCCGAACGGTCCGCAAGGCGCCGGAGGCGCCGGCAAAGGCCCAGTTGCTCGCCATCGACGCGAACTGGGACAACCCGGCCTACTGGCGGGTCATCCAGCGCAACGGCGCGCCGCTGACGGCCTTTTACCTGCTCTCGGCCGTCGACCTGCGTCCCGGCGAGAACGGCGGTGTGCAGATGGCCCCGCCGGAGGAGCGGCTGTTTCTCTCGACGCTGATGCGGACATTGACGATCAGCGCGCTGGTCACGGTGATCTGCCTCTTCGTCGCCTATCCGATCGCCAATGCCATCGTCGCCATCGGCGGCCGGTTCTCGGCGATCATGCTGGCCTGCGTGCTCCTGCCCTTCTGGACGTCTCTTCTGGTCCGGACGAGCGCCTGGATCGTCATCCTGCAGAAGGAGGGGGTGGTGAACCGCCTGCTTCAGGCGCTGAACATCACGGATGCACCGCTCGAACTCGTGTTCAACCGGACCGGCCTCTACATCGCGATGGTGCATATCCTGCTGCCATTCATGGTGCTGCCGCTGGTCAGCGTCATGAAGGGCATCTCGCCGTCCTATGTCAAAGCCTCCGCTTCGCTCGGTGCGGGACCCGTCACGACGTTTCTCAGGGTCTATCTGCCGCTCACGCTGCCGGGCGTCGGCGCGGGATGTCTCCTCACCTTCATCATCTCCGCCGGTTACTACGTCACGCCCACCCTCGTCGGCGGCGCATCGGACCAGATGCTGAGCTACTTCGTGGCCTTCTATGCCAACACCACGATCAACTGGGGCATGTCCGCCGCGCTCGGCGTCCTGCTTTTGACCTGCATCCTCGCGCTCTACGCGGTTGTCGGGCGGATCGTCGGCATCGGCCGCATCGTCGGAATGGAGTGAGAGATGCCTGTTGCCTTGAGACGCGTGCAGATCGCCTTCTGCTGCCTTGCGATGATCTTCCTGATCGGACCTACGCTCGTGATCATCCCGATCTCCTTCAGTTCGGCCAACTTCCTGTCCTATCCGCTGCCGGGCTTTTCGCTGCAATGGTATGAGAAGATCCTGCAGCCGCAGCCCTGGATGTCGGCGCTCCTCAACAGCCTGATCATCGGCGCCGGCGCGACATTGGTGTCGACGGTGCTGGGCACGCTGGCGGCGCTCGGCATGTCGCGCGGCCGGCTTCCCGCCCGGTCGATGATCCTCGCGGTGGTGATCTCGCCGATGATCGTGCCCGTCGTCATCAGCGGCGTCGGCATGTATTTCTTCTTCGCCAAGCTGGGCCTCGTCGCGACCTTCCTGGGCCTCGTTCTCGCCCATGCGGTCCTGGCGGTGCCCTTCGTGCTGATCACGGTCACCGCCACGCTGAAGAACTTCGACATGAACCTCGTCCGGGCGGCGGCAAGCCTCGGTGCGAGCCCGGTCCATGCCTTCCGCACGGTGACGCTGCCGCTCATCGCGCCGGGCGTCATCTCGGGCGCGCTCTTCGCCTTCGTCTTCTCGTTCGACGAGGTCGTCGTCGCGCTCTTCATCAGCGGTCCGGGCCAGCGCACGCTGCCGCGCCAGATGTTCGATGGCCTCAGGGACAATATCGATCCGTCTATCCTGGCGATGTCGACATTGCTCGTGATCATCTCCATCGTCCTGATGGGGGGCGGGGCCTTGGCCCAGAAGCGCGCGGCGGCGCACCGTTCGACCGGCAACAGCTAGGTGCCGGAACCTTGTTTTACTTTATCAGTCGATGCCGGAGCGTTGTCGCTCCGGCTGGACATGCTTTGTGGAGTGACTGGAAATGATCATCGTGACAGGTGCCACGCACGGGATAGGGCGGGCCTGCGTGGAGAAGCTTGCATCGGACGGCGCCCGCGTGGTGGCGACGGGCCGTGATGCCGAGGCGGGCAGGGCGCTCGAGGATATCGCTCCCGGCGTCACCTTCGTGCCCGGCGATGTCAGCCGCGAGGAGGATTGCCGGCGTGTCATCGACCGGGCGCTCGACCTTGGCGGGGGCGCGCTTTCGGGCCTCGTCAACAATGCCGGCATGTCGAAGCGCATCTCCTTCGCTTCCGCCACGCAGGACGACTGGGACGAGGTGCTTGCGGTCAATGCCCGCAGCACGTTCCTTTTCATTCGCCATGCGCTGGAAGGCCTGCGGCGCGGCAGGGGATCGGTCGTCAACATCGCCAGCATCGCCGGAAAGACCGGCGAGGAAGGGCTTGCCGTCTACTGCGCCTCGAAGGCTGCCGTCATCGGCCTCACCCAGGCGCTGGCGCTGGAGTTCGGCGAGGAGGTGCGCTTCAACGCGGTCTGCCCCGGCCAGATCGAAACGCGCATGATGGGCAAGATCATGAGCGACGCGCTGCGCAAGAAACAGCTCGAACTGCGCATCCCCGCCAACCGTTTCGGCGCCCCGCAGGAGGTGGCGGATGTCGTCGCCTGGCTGCTGTCGGATCAGTCGACCTATGTCAACGGCACGGTGGTGACCGTGGACGGCGGGGAAACCGCCGGCTTGCGCACCCCGCGCATCGCGCAGGTCTGAGATTTCTCCGGCGCCGGTTTCACGCGGCGCCGCGTTCCTCGAAGTACCGCAGGAGACTGGGCGAGGCCCGCTGGATATCGTTCTCGATGGCCAGGCGGGCCTTCTTCTTGTCGCCGACCCTGAGCGCCTCGATGAGATGGTCGTGTTCCTCCGCACCGGTATAGCCGTGCGGGATTTCCCGGTAGTAGACATTGAGGATCGGGCCCATCGAGACCCACATGCTCTCGATCTGGCCGACCAGCATCGGCATGCGCGAGAGGCGGTAGACACCGAAGTGGAAGGCCCGGTTGGCGGAGCGCGCCGCCTCCAAATTGCCGGCCTTTTCGTTCTTCACGAAGGCGGCGTGGAAGTCTTCGAGCTGCGCGAGATCGGCCGCGGTCACGTGGTCGGTGGCATGTTCTGCCGCCATCCCTTCGAGCGCCATGCGGATGAGCTTGATCTGGATGTAGCGGGCGCGGCTGAGGTCCGGCACCGTGACGAAACGGCCGGAACGCAGTTCCAGCGCCTGTTCGCTGACCAGCCGCAGGCAGGCCTCGCGCACCGGCGTGACGCTGGTCCCGAGCTGTTCTGCGAGATCCTGCATGAGGAGGCGGTCGCCCGGCGCGAAGTTGCCGACGATGAGGCCTTCCCGCACCTTGTTGTAGATCCGGGCGGACAGGCTGCCCGCTTCGCCGGGCTGCATCTCCATAACGCTCATGGGACTTCTCCTGATCTTTGTTGCAGCTCTAGCTGAAATGCTGGGGGCCGCCAATCGCTTATATCTTATCGCTCGACGCGACGGTGGGACGCCGCAAAAAGTTTCCCGTCTCCGGTGAAATTCGCTTGCATGCGTTTTCTGATAACTTATAACTTATAAAATAGCAAACACGGTTCCGGAGGCTACCTTGCACAACTCGCTGCGGGCGCGCGACATGGCGTACCACTTCCATTCCCAGACCAACCCGCGCAGGCACGAGGCCGAAGGCCCGTTGGTGATCACGGCGGGGGAGGGCTGCTACGTCGTCGACGAGATGGGGAATCGTTATCTCGAAGGCATGGGAGGCCTGTGGTGCGCCTCGCTCGGCTTTCGCAACGAGCGTCTTGCGGATGTGGCGGCGAGCCAGATGCGCAGGCTCGCCACCTACCACACGTTCAATCACCGCTCGAACGACCCGACAGTCGATGTCGTCGAGCAGATCGCGACGCTTTCCCCCATCCCGGGCAGCAAGGTCTTCCTCGTGAATTCGGGCTCGGAAGCCAACGACACGATGGTCAAGCTGGCCTGGTACTACAATGTTGCACGCGGCAAGCCCGGCAAGCGCAAGATCATCAGCCGCAAGGGCGCCTTCCACGGCAGCACGATCATGGGGGCGGCCCTTGGCGGGCTGCCGCACATGCACGAGAGCTTCAACATGCCGGGTCTCAACGTGATCTATACCGAGAAGCCGCACTATTATCGCAACGCCCTGCCGGGCGAGAGCGAGGAGGCCTATTGCGCCCGGCTGATCGCTGCGCTGGAAACCCTGATCGAGGCGGAAGGGCCGGAAACCATCGCCGCGATGATCGCCGAGCCGATCATGGGGGCGGGCGGTGTTGTCACGCCGCCGCCGGGATACTTCCCGGCGCTGCAGCAGCTTCTGACGAAGCACGACATCCTGCTTCTTGCGGACGAGGTCGTTTCCGGCTTCGGGCGAACCGGAAAGTGGTTCGGGTCCGAGGCCTGCGGCTTCGTTCCGGACATGATGTCGGTCGCCAAGGGACTGTCCTCCGGCTACCTGCCCATCGCCGCGGCGGTGATCGGCGATCCCATCTATCAGGCGATCGCCGACGAGGCCGACCGCATCGGGGTCTTCGGCCACGGCTTCACCTATTCCGGCCATCCGGTCACCGCCGCGGTGGCGGCCGATGTGCTGCGCATCTATCAGGAAATGGATGCCCCGGGCCGGGCCGCCGAACTCGGCCGCCGGCTCTTCGCCGCGCTCGACGCGCGGATTGCGAGCCATGCGCTCGTCGGCGAGGTCAGGGGGACCGGTTTCCTTGCCGGCATCGAGCTGGTGGCCGACAAGGCAAGCCGCGCACCCTTCGATCCGGCCTTGAAGGTCGGCGCGCTTGTCGAGCAGCGCTGCCGGGCGCACGGCGTCATGATCCGCAACATGGGCGACGTCATTTCGATTTGTCCGCCCTTCGTCATGACGCTTGAGGAAGTCGACCAGCTCGTCGACGGGATAGCGGCGGCGCTCGACGATGCCGCCGCCCGGCTTGCAGCGTGAGGGCGTGACGATGGATGATTTTGTCAATCTGGACCTCACCGCGCAGGCGGATCTCGTAAAGTCGGGGCAGGTCACGGCCGGGGAGCTGGTCGAGGCGGCCATCCGGCGTGCTGGAAAGGTGAACCCCGCGATCAACGCCATCATCGCCCCGCTCTATGACGAAGGGCGTGCGGAAGCCGCGCAGGCGGGCAAGGACAGCCTCTTTGCCGGGGCGCCGTTCCTGGTGAAGGACCTCTATTGTCACATGAAGGGCGTGCCGACCACCGGCGCCTCCCGGCTGACCCGGAACTTCGTGCCCGCCCGGGACAGCGAGCTGATGTGCCGCTACCGCGCGGCCGGTCTCAGCACGTTCGGCAAGACCAACCTGTGTGAGTTCGGCACGCTGGGCACCACCGAGCCGAAGCTGTTCGGCCCGACGCGCAATCCCTGGAACGTCGCGCGGTCGAGCGGCGGTTCGAGCGGCGGCGCCGGCGCGGCGGTGGCGGCGGGCATCGTGCCGGCGGCACATGGCGGCGACGGTGCCGGTTCCATTCGCATCCCCGCGTCGTGCTGCGGCGTCTTCGGACTGAAACCCTCGCGCGGGCGCATCACGCTGGGGCCGGATCTCGGCGACAGCACGGGCGGGATCGTCAACGAACATGTCCTCTCCCGCAGCGTGCGCGACAGCGCCGCCCTTCTCGATGCCACACAGGGTTCGATGCCCGGCGACCCCTACACGGCACCGTCCCCCTCGGGTCGCTATGCCGATGCGATCCGGATGAAGCCGCGCCGCCTGCGCATCGGCTTCACCACGGCCTCCCTGCTCGGCACCGCGGTCGATCCCGACTGCGTCGCGGCGACGATCGATACGGCACGCCTTTGCGAAAGCCTCGGCCACGAGGTCGTGGAATGCACGCCGACGATCGATGGGGAGACCTACAGCACTCTCTACAAGCGGTTCTGGGCGATGACGGCGACACGCGCGATCACCGCGCTGGCGCGAAATCGCGGCGAGACCCCGTCTGCGCTCGTGGGTGAGGTGGAGAGCTTCAACCAGTATCTCTACGGTGTCGGCTCGCGGATTTCGGCGGCCGACTATCTCGTCGATCTCAACTGGTTCCACACGACGGGCAGGACGCTGGCGAATTTCCTGCTCGACATCGACGTGTGGCTGACCCCGACGCTTGGCACGCCACCGCCGGAACTCGGCCATTTCGATGCCGACAGGCATGGCGGAGAGGCGGTCATGGAGCGTTTTCTCGAGTTTCTCGCCTTCACGACCTTCGCCAACATGGCGGGCCTGCCGGCAATGAGCATGCCGCTCTCCTGGACGGCCGACGGCCTGCCCGTCGGTACGCAGTTCACCGGCCGGTTCGACGACGAGGCGACATTGCTTCAGCTCGCGGCGCAACTGGAAGAGGCGCGCCCCTGGGCGCAGCGCCGCCCCGCCGTCCACGCGGCTGAATGACAGATAAAAAGGGGAACCAGAATGTCATCCTCCAACTACGTCGAATTCCTCAACATCGACAAGAGCTACGACGGCCGCAGCCTCGTGGTCGATGATCTCAACCTCACCATCGCGAAGGGCGAGTTTCTGACCATGCTTGGGCCGTCCGGCTCGGGAAAGACGACGAGCCTGATGATGCTGGCAGGCTTCGAGGCGCCGAGTTCCGGCAGCATCCGGATCGACGGGCGATCGCTGGAAGCCGTGCCGCCGCATCGCCGGAATATCGGCATGGTGTTTCAGAACTATGCGCTCTTTCCCCATCTCACGGTCGCCGAAAACCTCGACTATCCCTTGCGGGTGCGCAAGATCGCGAAGGGAGAGCGGGCCGGCCGCGTCCGAAGGGCGCTGGACATGGTCCAGATGGGGGCGATGGGCGAAAGAAAGCCGACCCAGCTCTCCGGCGGGCAGCAGCAGCGCATCGCGCTCGCCCGTGCCATCATCTTCGAGCCGGATGTGGTGCTGATGGACGAACCGCTCGGCGCGCTGGACAAGAACCTGCGCGAACATCTCCAGCTCGAGATCAAGCATCTCCACGAGCGCCTCGGCATCACCGTCGTCTATGTCACGCACGACCAGTCCGAGGCGCTGACCATGTCCGACCGCGTCGCCGTGTTCAATGCCGGCAGGATCGAGCAGCTTGCGCCGCCGAGCGAGCTCTACGAGCGTCCCGCGACGGCCTTCGTCGCCGGCTTCATCGGCGAAAACAACCGGTTTACCGGCAAGATCGTCAGCAGCAGCGACGGCGGCGAATACGGCGTGCGCACGGAGGACGGGCAGGTCATCAGCGTTTCCAGCAGCACGGCCTTTTCGAAGGGCCAGCCCGTCATCGTCTCCCTGCGTCCGGAACGGCTCTATGTCGACCAGGCCGCCGCCTGCGCAAACCGCTTTTCCGGAACGGTCGACGAGGTCATCTATCTCGGCGACCACCGTCGGGTGCATGTCCGCTTCGGGGAGAATGCGACGCTTGTCGCCAAGATCCCCAATGCGGGCACGGGCAGCGATATCGCGCCGGCGCAGGCCATTTCGCTCGGCTGGAACAGCCGCGACGCCGTTTTGATCCCGGCCTGACATGAAGGCGGTCTATTGCGACCGGCATCGGCTGCACAGCCCGGGCACCGTCGTCGAAGGCGGCGTTGCCCGGCCGAGCCGGGACGTGCCCGCCCGTCTCGATGCACTCTTGCGGGCGGTGCGACGTGCCGGGCTTGCGGTGGTCGATGCCGTCGATCACGGCAGCGCACCGCTCGCGGCCGTCCATACGGGCTGTTATCTCGACTTTCTCGCGGCATCGGAAGGTGCGGAGCACGGGCCGCTCGCACCCGCCATCTTCGAAACCCGTCCCGATGCCTATCGGCCGGACTGGTCGCCGATCGCCAAGGCGGGGTATCATCTGCGGGATCAGATAACTCCTCTTGGCGCGGGCACATGGCAGGCCGCATACTGGGCGGCGCAGGTGGCGCTTACCGCCGCTGCGCTCATCCGCGCGGGCGAGCGGCGGGCCTATGCGCTCTGCCGGCCGTCGGGCCATCATGCCGGCCGCGACTTCGGCGGCGGCGCGACCTATCTCAACAATGCCGCCATTGCGGCACGGGCGCTTGCTACATCCCTCGGGCGGGTAAGCCTCATCGATATCGACGTTCACCACGGCAACGGCACGCAGGATATCTTCTGGGAGGATCCAAACGTCTTCTTCGCCTCCCTGCACCGCAGCCCGGCCGGCTACTATCCGCATCTCACCGGTTTTTCCGACGAGACCGGGGGGCAATCAGCCCCGGGTCTCACGCTGAACCACCCCCTTGCGGAAGGAACCGGCGATGCGGCCTATCTCATGGCATTCACGGCCTGCCTCGACGCCGCGCTCGCCCACCGGCCCGCGGCGCTGGTCATCTCCCTCGGCTTCGACGCGCTGGCGAGCGATCCGGCCCGGGGTCTCCAGCTGACTGCCGATGCCTTCGGGACGATGGGTAACCGGCTCGGACAGCTCGATTTGCCGGTCCTGTTGGTGCAGGAGGGCGGATACGATCTGGCGACCCTGGAACAGGTCGCCACCCGGTTCCTCTCCGCTTTCACGGGTGATGGCTGAGCAAAGCCATCACCCGGGAACGGACGTCTACGACCAGCGCGCGACCGGTGTCGACATTGCCTTCCGCAGGGGCTGCGTGCGGGCCTCGGACGTCCTGACGGGTGTCGAGACAGAGGCGGGGCGGGCCTTCTGCACGGGCTTGGCGGCGAGATCCTCGAGGAACGTGTCGCACCAGGTGAAGACGTCGTTGGCGCGCAGCGTCGTCATCATGGCGCTCCAGCGCTCCCGCCGCTCCTCCAGGGGCATGGCGAGGCTTCGGGCGATGGCTTCCGCGGTACCCTCGACGTCGTAGGGGTTGACGAGCACGGCCTCCTTCAGCTCCTGCGCGGCGCCGGCGAAACGGGAGAGCAACAGGACGCCGGGATCTTCCTCCCTCTGCGCCGCCACGAACTCCTTGGCGACGAGGTTCATGCCGTCGCGCAATGGCGTGACCAGGGCGAGCTTGGCCATGCGGTAGAGCCCGGCGAGAGCCGGCCGGCGCAGCGAGCGGTTGATGTAGCGGATCGGCACCCAGTCGACCGTGCCGAGCGCGCCGTTGACGCGACCGGCCTGTTCCGCGACGGCCCGCTGCATCGCCTCGTATTCCGGTACTTCGGAGCGGGATTTCGGTGTGATCTGCAGCAGCGTCACCTTGCGCTGGCTGTCGGAATGGCGGGTCAGGAAGGATTCGAACGCATCGATGCGCTGGGTGATGCCCTTGGAATAGTCGAGCCGGTCGACGCCGATGATCAGCTGCTTGCCGTCGAGGCTCTGCAGCATGCGCTTGTGCAGCGCGGTCTGTGCCGCCCGTTTCGCCAGCGCGGCGAATTCTTCCGTCTCGATGCCGATCGGATAGGGCCGGGCGGTGAAGACGCGCCCATCGGTGGCAAAGCGCGAAGCATCCAGACGGGCGGCGAGGTCGCGCCGCGACAGGCAGTCGGCAAAGTTCTCGCGATCATGTTCGGTCTGGAAACCAAGCACGTCATAGGCGGTCAGGCTCGTCAGAAGTGCCTCGTGCACCGGCATGGCATGGAAGACGTCCGGTGCCGGCCAGGGAATGTGCAGGAAGAAGCCGATCCGGTTGGTCACACCCTGACGGCGCAGCTCGGCGGCCAGCGGGATGAGATGATAGTCGTGGATCCAGATCAGGTCGTCCGGCTCGATGAGCGGCAGGAGGCGGCTTGCAAAGAAGCGGTTCACGCGGAAATAGCCGGCCATCTCGCGCCGGCCATATTCGGCAAGGTCCAGCCTGTAGTGGCAGATCGGCCAGAGCACCCGGTTTGCAAAGCCCTGGTAGTATTCCTCGACATCGCGTTCCGTGAGGTCGGTGAGGGCGTATTCGATATTGCCCTCCTTCTGCATCTGCAGCGGCCCGACCGTATCGTCCGCGCAGGATCGGCCGGACCAGCCGAGCCAGAGCCCGCCGCGCGCTTCGAGTGCCGATTGAAGGGCGACCGCCAGCCCTCCGGCAGGGGCGGTGCCGCTCTTGTCGGGAATGGGAACGCGGTTGGAAACGACGACGAGACGAGCCATGAATTCACTACACCTTTGGGGCAGCACGTCCCATTGCAGAGGCGCGTCGAACCCTGAAAAGAGGGATTTTGCGCCAGCGAACGGCGCCAGCGAACTTTTCGCAACGCAGCGTAAACCGTCCACCGGCGCGAAGGTTCCCTCCGCCCCGGCTGGTTTTTCGTGACCGGGCGCATGCCCGGCCTGTCCCGGAGGTGTTCGGGGTCTCCGAAGTCGGCAGAGTTCAGGACTGCTGGAGCGAGGCGTCCTCTTCGGCCTGCCGCTCCCTGTGGCGGGGGCCCTTGGGGAACCATCCGGAAACGCGCGTTCCGACCGGATCGAGCAGCGTCAGCACCACGGGCACGAAGACGAGCGTCAGAAGCGTGGAGGAGATGAGGCCGCCGATGACAGCATGGGCCATCGGCGCGCGCTGCTCGCCGCCCTCGCCGAGGCCGATGGCCATCGGCAGCATGCCGAAGATCATCGCCAGCGTCGTCATGATGATCGGCCGCAGGCGCACCGCGCCGGCATCCGCGAGGCTGTCCTGAAGGCTCTTGCCTTCCCGCCGGCCCTGGTTGGAATAATCGACGAGCAGGATCGCGTTCTTGGTGACGAGGCCCATCAGCATGATGAAGCCGATGATCGAGAACATGTTGAGCGTCGAGCCGGTGACGAGAAGGCCGATCAGCACGCCGATCAGCGAGAGCGGCAGCGTCATCATGATGGCGACCGGCTGAAGGAAGGACCCGAACTGCGAGGCAAGGATGATGTAGATAAAGATGACGGCGAGAGCGAGCGACTGGAGCGCATAACCCATGCTCTCCTCGAGGTTTTCGGCATCGCCCCCGAAGCTGATGCGGTAGCCCGCCGGGATCTGCATCTTGGCGATGGCGGCGTTCAGATCCTCCGTCACGTCGCCGAGCGCCCGCCCCTCGATATTGCTCTTGATCCGGATCTCGCGCGAGAGGTCCTTGCGCGTGATGGCGTCCGGCGCGGTGCTTTCGATGACGTCGGCGACCTGGTCGAGAAGAACGGTGATCGGCTTGCCGTCCTCGTCCGTCCGGCCGGTGGCGATGGTGAGATCGCGAAGCTGCGCGGCATCGCGCCGGCCCGTTGCCGGCAGGCGCACCACGACATCGTAGGTCTCCCCGTCGGGCGCATTCCAGACGGAGATGGCATCGCCCGCCACGAGCGGGCGCAGGGTATCGCCGATGGCCGCGATCGAGACGTCGAGATCGCTTGCCGCCTCGTGCCGGATCCGCACGGCAAGCGTCGGGCGCTTGTTCTCGATCGACGATTCGACCTCGGTCGCACCCGGAATGGCGGCGAGGGCGGTGGTGATCTCGGTGGAGATGCGGCGCAGCTCCGCCTCGCCGTCGCCGAGAACGGAAAGCTGGAGCGGCTTTTCCGACGAGCCCATGCCGGTGTTCTGGCCGATGGAGACCTCAAGGCCGGCAATGGAGGCAAGGCGCTTGCGGAACGGCTCCATGCTGGCCGCCGTCGTCACCGAGCGCTCGTCGCTCGGCTTGAGCTGGACGGCCACCGTCGCCTCGTTGAAACCGCGTGCCCCGCCGGCATTGACGGTGGAGTAGATGGTGTCGACATAGTCGAATTCGCGCAGCGCCCGCTCGACCTGGCTGACCTTCGCCGCCATGTAGTCCAGCGACGCGCCCTCATTGGCCTTCAGCGCGATGGAGACCTCGCCCTGGTCGGCCGGGGGCAGGAATTCCGCGCCGATGCGCGGCACGAGCATCAGGCTTGCGAAGAACAGCGCGATGACCACGAAGACGGTCGTCTTACGATAGCGGAAGGTCCAGCGGATGAGCCGGCGATAGCGGTCGGCAAGCCGGTCGAACCAGCGGTCGAACCGCGCGATCAGCCGTCCGAGGAAGCCGCGCTTCGCGTTCACCTCGGACTGCGGATCGTACCAGACGCTCGACAGCATCGGATCGAGCGTGAAGGACACGAAGAGCGAGATGAGCACCGCGACGGCGACGGTCACGCCGAACTGCAGGAAGAACCGGCCGATGAGGCCGCCCATGAAGGCGACGGGCAGGAAGACCGCGACGATGCAGAGCGTGGTGGCGAGAACGGCAAGGCCGATCTCGTTCGTGCCGTCGAGCGCGGCATCCACATGGCTCTTGCCCATGTGCAGGTGGCGCGTGATGTTTTCGCGTACGACGATCGCATCGTCGATCAGGATGCCGATCGACAGCGACAGCGCCATGAGCGTCATGGTGTTGAGTGTGAAGCCGAGCGCATAGATGAGGGCGAAGGTGCCGATCACCGAGATCGGCAGCGTCAGCCCGGTGATGACGGTCGAGCGCCAGGAATTGAGGAACAGGAAGACGATCACCACGGTGAGTATGCCCCCCTCGACCAGCGTGCGCTGGACTTCGTCGACCTGCGCGGCGATGGGGCGGGAATTGTCGCGCGTCACCTTCAGCTCGACACCCTCGGGGGCGAGCTCGACATTCAGCGCCGCGATCTCCTTGCGCAGCTCCGCCGCCACTTCCACCGTGTTCGCACCCTGCACCTTGACGACGTCGAGCCCCAGCGAGGGCAGACCCTGATAGGTGGCGCGGCTCGTCACCTCGGCGCCGACATCCAGGATCGTCGCGACATCGGACAGATAGACCGGGTAACCGCCGCTCTGCGCCACGATGATGCTGTTGAAGCCCGTCACGTCAGGAACGCGGCCCTCGACCGTGACGATGCGCTGGTTGATGCCCGATATCAGCGTGCCGGCGGCACGGTCCTGGTTCTCCTTGCGGATGGCATCCATGACCGATGTGACCGCGATGCCATAGGCTTCGAGGCGGTCGGGATCGACCATCACGAGCACCTGGCGCTCGCTGCCGCCGACCAGCGAGATCTGGCCGACGCCGGCGATGACGCTGAGCCGGTTGGTGATCACGCGGTTGGCGAGCGTGGTGATTTCCGAAAGCGTGCGCTTCGACGAGGACGCGGCGATGGAGAGGATGGGCTCGTCGTCCGGATTGAAGCGGGTGACCTGCGGCGTGTCCACCGCATCGGGAAAGCTCGCCTCCAGCCGGGCAACGCGGTCACGAACCTCCTGGGCGGCGACCTGCGAATCCACGTCGAGCTCGAACTGCACGACGACGACGGAGCGGCCCTCGTAGGATTCGGAAATGATCGTGTCGATGCCGCCGATCGTGTTCAACGCAGTCTCGATCGGGCGGGAAACCTCGCTTTCGACGGTCGAGGGCGAGGCGCCGGTATAGGTCGCCGTGACGACGACGATGGGAAGGTCGGTCTCGGGGAACTGGTCGACGCCGAGGCGGGAATAGGCGAACAACCCGATGACGAGGATCGTCACCATCATCATGGTGGCGAAGACGGGGTGGCGGACGCTGATGCGCGTGAGGAACATCGCTTACAGCCCCTCGACGACGACCGGCATGTCCGCTTCCAGTGCCGGAAGCGGTGCGGAGACGACGACGTCGCCGGCCGCAGGCCCCGAGACTTCGACGAGGCCCCGGTCCGTCCACGCGGTGCCCAGCACGACCGGCTGGCGGCGCAGCATGCCTTCCGTCACCTTGAGCACGAAGCTGCCCGTCTGGTCCTGGCGGATCGCCGCATTCGGCAGGGCGATGACGCCCTTGCGTTCGTCGACCTTGAGGATGCCCGTGGTGAACATGCCGCCCTTCAACGTCCGGTCGTTGTTGTCGATCGCCAGGAAGACCCGCACGGCCCGCGAGCCGGCGACGGCGGTGGGCGATATGCGCGTGACGGCACCGGAGAAGGTCCTGTCCGGAAAACCCTCGACATTGAGCTCGACCGGCTGGCCGATCCGCACCATGGGAATACGGCTGGTCGGCACGCCCGCATCCACCTCCATCCTGGAGAGATCGACGATGGTGAGGAGTTCCGTGTTGAGCGCCACCGTCTGGTCCTGCTCGACGGGCCGCGATGCGACGACGCCGTCGAACACGGCGCGGACCTCCGCGTCGGCGAGGTCGCGCTCGGCATCCGCGATCTCGGCCTGTTTCGAGCGAAGCTGGGCCGCGAGATTGGCGACATTCGCCTCGGCCTCCAGGGTAGCCGCTTCCGTGGAGGCGCCGCTCTGCCCGAGGTTGGTGGTGCGGCGCAGGACGGATTCGGCAAGCTGCAGCTGTGCGGCCAGGGCCTCTGCCGAAGCCCGGCGCACGGTCAGGGTGGATTCGAGCGCCCGTGTGTCGAAGCGGACGAGAAGATCTCCCTTCCTGACGACATCGCCGACCTTGACGGGCAGTTCGACGATCGTCGAGGCGACGCGGGCGGCGAGTGTCGACCGGCGGATCGGGGTGAGCGAGCCCGAGATCCGCACGTCGCTGGCAATGTCGCGCGGCTCGACGCGCGTGACGTCGACGCCGGCCAGTTCCAGCGGCGGGGTGGATGCGTCCGACGTCTCTGCCCGGGCGGCGTGCGGCCCGTTGATGGCGACGGCGATCAAAAGCCATGCGGCCCCGGCCGCGCTGGACCATGCCTTGTTGCGTGCGAACATTGTTGCTCCGAATGACAGCCGACGATGACGGTGTTGGACCGGTACGTAGAGTTCCGACTGCGTACAATCCAGGAATGAAAAGCGACGATAGAAAAAATTTTGGCGATAGTACGGGGCGCCCCGTTTTGCAGCGGTGCGGCCCTTTCTTTCAACCAGATACGGGCTTTTGCAAGGCGGAAAACTGCATCGTCGGCAAGCCCGGGACGGGGCCGCCCGTCAGGCCTTGCGGCAGGTGCAGGCCTCGTAGCCGCCGGCAAACAGGCGCCCCGCCTTCATGCCGATCCGGGCCGGTACATCCTGCACGCGTTCCACCTTGAGGGAGCGCGCGATCGAGAGCGCGGCTTGTGCACAGACCGCGGCATCCTCGGCCGCATTGTGATGCGCGAAGGTCAGGCCGAGATGGGCGGCGAGCACATTGAGTTTGTGGGACCCGAGATCCGGCCACACCTTCTGCGCCATCTTCACCGAGCAGAGATAGTGCAGCTCCGGATAGCTCTGCCGGTACTGGTCGAGGCAGGCGCGCCAGACGCTGAAATCGAAGGCCGCGTTGTGGGCGATCATCGTGGCGTTCCGGAAGTCGTCGGCGAATTCGTCCATGACCTCCGGGAATTCGCCGGCATCCTCGACATGGTCCGGCCGGATGCCGTGGATGGCGATGTTGAAGGAGGAGAAGCGCATCGTCTTCGGCCGGATCAGCCGCTCCTCGACGCGCACCACCCGGCCGTCCTCGATCCAGGCGAGGCCGACCGAGCAGGCGCTGGCGCGCTGCTCATTGGCGGTCTCGAAATCGATTGCGATGGTCTTCAAGAATGGCTCCGGCCGTTTGTGCATATCCGCGCATGCTCTAGCGGCGCCGGGGTGATTCGGCAAAAGGCAAAGGTTGGGGCCGTCCTATTCCATCCGGGAAAGCGCCTTGGGAACACGGTAGACGGAAGCGTCGTAGCGGAGCCGGTGGGTGGCCGTTGCCGCCGTCTCGGTGTCGAGGCAGGCCCCGTCCTTGCCGGCGACGTTGACGGTCGTCGTGGTCTTCTCGCTCACGACGATGTCGGCTATGGCCGATTGCGGCGACGGCTCCATCGAGAGGGTGCGCTCGGTGTTTTCGAACTCGCCGGCGCAATTTGTGTCCCATTCTCCCCGGTTGCTCGAAACGACGATGTTGTCCAGTACGGGCCGGAGCTTGCCGTCGTCGACCAGGAAGAGCCACAGCGTCGTTTCACCGAAGGGATTGGGACGCGAGCTGCCCTGGAGGGAAAGCCGCAGGCCGAAGGCGATCTTCCTGGATGCGAGGCGATAGAATGCCGTGTCGAGGGCGACGCTGGAGACATAGAGCGCGTCATCGGTCATCAGGCCGGGAAGCCGCAATCGCTGCCGGACCGTCGCCTTCTTGCTGTCCACGACGAGGAGCTCGATGTCGCCCTCGTTTCCATCGTCGGCCTGCCGGGTCATCAGCGGCACCGCGACGAGGGTCAGCGCGGGCTGCGACGGCCAGGTACGGCACACCACGGCATGGGCGTCGCTATCGTCCTGCTCCGGCAGCCGGATGGTCGCGCCATCGACGTCGAACGCCCCGTCGGCGCTCCGTGCTGCCGTCGGATAGGCACTCTCGATGATCGTGGCTCCCTGGACGATGCAGGCATCCGGTGCCGCCCGGGCAGCCGGCGCGCTGACGGCGAGGAGGGTGGCGGCCAGTGCCGCCAGCGCGAGCGGCAGGGTGAAAGATGGGGACGGCAGCGTCATCGGGTCATCCGCGGCAAGAGGAGGTTCGATCGTTTCGGGGAGCATACAGGCGGCATTGCGGCGGCACAATTTGCCGGCCGGCCGTGTCATGGCCTCCTCGGCGCATGCAGCCGCTTCTTGCGTTTCACGCCCTTCAGGCGAAATGCGCCGAGATCCTCGAAGGCGCTGGCTTCCAGCACCGGCAGAAGGCTCAGAAGGTCGTTGGAGATCAAAAGCTGGCGGCCGACCTTGCGGCTGGCGGCGACGATGCGCGAGGCCTCGTTGACCGCCGGGCCGATCACCGTGAAGTCCAGCCGATCGTTGCTGCCGATATTGCCGTAGAACACCTCGCCGATATGCAGCCCGACATGAACGGTCGTGGTGGCAAGCCCCGCCTCCTGCCGCCGGGCGTTCAGCGCCTCGACGCGGCTGGCGAGATCATACCAGGCCTTGAGGCTGGCGGCGGCGGCCTCCTGCGGGTCGGCGTGGTTGAAGATGGCGAGCGTGCCGTCGCCCATCAGCTTGAGCACGTCGCCGCCGGCTGCGTGCACGGCGGAGATGGCCGCCTCGGCATAATCGCCCAGCATGGCGATCAGGTCGCCACTGTGCACGCTTTCCGACAGCGCGGTGTAGTTGCGCATGTCGGAGAACCACAGCACGGCCTTGATGCTATCGACCTTGCCGCGCTCGATGCGGCCTTTGAGCACCCGTCGCGCAGCGTCACGTCCGAGATAGACCTCGACGAGCGCGCTGGTCATGCGGCGGAACGCGGTGGATTTCACGGCCAGCGCGAAGGCCGGCACCGTGCGCCGCAGGCAGGCGATGTCCTCGGCGGAAAAACCGCCCGGCCGTTTCGTCGACCAGCGCGAGAACAGGCCATCGACCTCGCCGATCGCCTCGCCCAGCCGGTGGAGCTGGAGGAAATAATCGGTGTGGCCCTCTGCACGCAGGTCCTCGAGCACCGGAAAGGTGTAGTTGCTCTTTTCGGTAAGGTTGATGTGCAACTCGCCGAGCTCGTTTTCCAGCATGTGGAAGAACGGGCTTGCGCGCCATTGCGGCTCGTTGCGCTCTGCGTCCAGGCGCGAGAAGTCGCGGCGCGCCGCACTCGCCTCGTCCGCGACGTCCCAGAAATAACCTTGCGATTCCAGCACGGGATGCAGCGTGTCGATGAAGATCGCTGCCTGCTCGAGTTCGATGCCCAGCCGGCCGAGCCGATGGCAGAAGGCAGTGATCAGCTCGGTCTCATCCAGACCGTCGAGGCCCCGTTGCACGAGCCAGTCCACGACATTGCCGATCTCTTGAGGGTCCAATGGCGATACTCCGCAAATCAGGTCAGGCGCGGTGTGCCTGCCGGGCAAAATCGATAAAGGCCCTGAGCGCGGCAGGCAATTGCCGGCGGCTCGGATAATAAAGATAGAGCCCCTTGTAGTAGGGACACCAGTCCTCCAGCACCCGCACCAGCCGGCCGGCGCGGATATGCTCGCTCACCTGGTCCTCGAACGCATAGGCGATGCCGGCGCCCATCAGCGCGGCGTCCACCATCAGGTCCTGGTCGCCGACGACGAGTGGCCCCTCCACCTCGACGGAAAGCTCCACGCCGCCCCGTTCGAACTCCCAGGCATAGAGCCGTCCAGAGCCGAAGCGCAGGCCGATGCAGGGAAGGCCGCGCAGCTGTTCCGGCGTCAGGGGCACAGGATGCTGCTCGAAGAGCGCCGGCGCCGCCACGATGGCGCTGCGCTGGCGCGGCCCGAGCGGCACGGCGATCATGTCCTTCGCGATCACCTCGCCGAAGCGCACGCCCGCATCGAAGCCCTCGGAGACCACATCGACGAAGTCGTTGTCGATGGCGATCTCCACGCTGATGCGCTGATGCGTCTTCAGGAACTGCGCGACGAGCGGCAGCAGCACCATCCTTGCCGAGGCGCGCGCCGTGTTGAAGCGCAGCCGGCCGATCGGCGCACCGCGCAATTCGTTGAGATCGTCCACCGCGTCGTCGATGTCGCGGAAGGCCGGGGCGATGCGCGACAAGAGCCGCTCGCCGGCCTCCGTCAGCGCGACGCTGCGCGTCGTGCGGTTGAAGAGGCGCAGATCCAGCCGGCTCTCCAGACCCTTCAGCGAATGGCTGAGGGCAGAGGCGGTGCAGCCGAGTTCGTCGGCGGCGCGGCGAAAGCTCCTGTGGCGGGCGATCGCCAGGAACGGCAGCAGATCGGCAGGGGAAATCCGGCTCATTGATGAATCATGCTCAGTAGATCGACGAGAACTTACGCGATTATCTCATCAGATGGGTCGCGCTACAACCGTCCTGCCACCGAAGACGGGGCACAGATCCGACACTCAAGGAGAGTATTATGCGGACATGGTTCATCACGGGTGCCTCGCGCGGTTTCGGGGCTCTGATTGCAGAAAAGGCGCTGGAAAAGGGCGACCGCGTCGTTGCGACAGCGCGCAACCCGCAGGCGATCCTCGACCGGTTCGGCACACGCCCGGACCTGCTTGCCGTCGCACTCGACGTCACCGACGAAGCACAGGCGCACAGGGCCGTCGGTGAGGCGGTCGCCCGGTTCGGCGGTATCGACATTCTCGTCAACAATGCCGGTTATGGCCTGCTCGGTGCCGTCGAAGAGGCGACGGGGGCGGAGGTGGAAGCGCTCTACCGGACGAATGTCTTCGGCCTTCTCGCCGTCACCCGCGCCGTGCTGCCGCATATGCGGCGTCAGCGTTCCGGGCATATCCTCAACTTCTCCTCGATCGGCGGCTATCGCAGCGGTCCCGGCTTCGGCGTCTATTCCTCGACGAAATTCGCCGTCGAGGGCCTGACGGAGGCCCTTTCCGCCGAACTCGCCCCACTCGGTATCCATGCGACGGCGATCGAGCCCGGTTACTTCCGCACGGATTTCCTCGATGCGACCTCGCTCTCGATCAGCCCGATCGAGATTGCGGATTATGCGCAGACCGCCGGTGCGGTGCGGGAAAGGGCGAAGGTCATCAGCCACAACCAGCCCGGCAATCCGCAGAGGTTGGCCGAGGTCGTCGTCGATTTCGTCGATGTGCCCAACCCGCCGGTCCGCCTGCCGCTCGGCAGCGATACGATCGCAGCGATTGCCGCAAAACATGCGGACAACGAAGCACTCATCGCCGAATGGCGGGCGATTGCGGTTTCGACGGATTTTCCGTCCTGAAGAGGGGGACGCGAGTGCCTGCTTCCCGGCATTCGCCGAAGTCGGGGAGCGGGTCAGGAGCTCTTTCGCGCGGCCGCCTTCTTGATCTGGCTTGCGGCCATGGTCCGGTCGCGGCCGGCGGCTTTCGCCTCGAGCAATGCGGCATCGGCGCGGGTGATGAGTGTCGCGACGGAGCCGTCCAGCGGGGAGGCCGCAACACCGATGGAGGCCGATACGGTGCCGAGAACCTGGCCGGAATGGGAGAGTGTCGCACTGGCGATCTTCTGCCGCAGCGTGTCTGCCATTTCGGTGCCTTCCTGCTCGCCGAGCCCGGGCAGGAGCACGGTGAACTCCTCGCCGCCGAAGCGATAGGCGCTGCCGGCGGCGCCCACCGTCTCGCGCAGTGTCTGCCCGACATATTGCATGACGAGGTCTCCTGCATCGTGCCCGAACTGGTCGTTGAAGCGCTTGAAATGGTCGATATCGATCATCAGGCAGGCGAGCGGTTCGCTGCTGCGATCCTGGCCGTGCAGCTGCAATGCTTCATCGAGGAAGCGGCGGTTGAACAGGCCGGTGAGGGGGTCGCGTACGGCAAGCGCGATCAGCTTCTCCCGCAGCTGCAGGTTCGCGATCGCCAGGCCGACATTTTCCGCGATCAGTTCGAGATAGAGCCGCAGGCCGCCCGGCCCGAGCGCTTCTTCCTCCCGCCCCTCCATGTAGAGGAGGCCGATCATGTCGCCCTGGGCCGTTAGCGGCACGCAGAGCGCCGCCGCGCCCGACATGTCGAGATGCTGGCAGGGAACGTCGGAGCCGCTCGTGCCACTTTCATGGGAGCGACCGCGGCGGAGCCCCCAGCAGGCGGAGGCGGGAAACGCCGCCGGCGAATGCTGCGGCTCGAGCCAGGCGCCGGCGCGGGCGAGCGCCGTCTTGCTGTCGTTGAGGATGTAGAGGCTGCCGGCAAGTTCGGGGAAGATCTGCGGAGCGAAGCGAACCACGACCTCGGCAAGCTCGTCCTGGTTCTGGCACGCCTGAACGCGGTGCATCATCTGCAGGATCATATCCTTGGTGCGCTGGTCGGCCCTGCGTTCGCCATCCAGCTTCTCCCGCTCGATCAGGTTGGCGCGGAAGATCTCGATCGCCTCGTTCATTTCGCCGATCTCGTCGGCGCGCCGGTCGACAGGCACCTCGACCGTATAGTCCTGCTTGGCGAGCCGGCTGACGATACCCGTCATCCGCATCAGCGGCATCGCCACCCGCCGGCGAAGAACGAAGTAGAGCACGGCGACGAACAGGGCGCCCGTCAAGGCGAGCATGACCTTGGCGACGAGGCTCCACAGGTTGCTGCGGTCCTGCGCAGCTTCAAGCTGGGCGCCGGTGCGCGCCGCCGTCAGGTCGCGGAAATGAGCGACCGTCTGGAGAAGCGCCTTCTGGAATCGTTCGTGCTCCGGTCCGAAAAGCGCATCCTGCGCGGCGACCTTGTCCCCGCGTTGAAAGGCCTCGATCGCGGACAGTTCGATCTTGTCCAGCGCCTCGGCGTCGCGAACCACCTCCTTCAGCGCCTCCGCCTCGCCGGGCGCCAGCCCCTGGGCGATGAGCCGTGCGGCCGTCGCCTCGCGACGGCGTTCCGATTCCTCCTCCGTGCGAAACGCCTCCAGGTGGCGCTCCTCGCCGCGCATCACGTAGAGCCGCGCTTCGTCGCTGCGAAGCTCGGCGCCGAGCGCCAGTTCCTCGGCGAGCGTATCCAGCGTCAGATGCTCCTCGACCGCGGCGCGCTCCTGGAGGGCGCTGCGGGAGGACATCATGAAGGAGGCGCCCGAAAGCGCGGTCAGAACGACCGTGATTCCATAGGCCCAGTTGGTGATCGTGGTGATTCGCATCCTGCTACAGTGCCAGCGGCTGTTTGAAAGGAGGATTAAGGAAACACCGTCATTTGCTGGGAGGGGCTGCCCGTTGCAACGAAGGACGCGGGAGGGGATAAGAAAATGCAATCGCCTTCCTATATGGAGCAAGGTGCATCCGGCAGGCCGGATGCGTTCGGGCAAAGACAAGGATAGATTCATGACCGAGAAATCCCCAGCCGACAATTTTCCCGCCGGCTACGAACCCCCGAAAGTATGGACATGGGAAAGCGGCAATGGCGGTGCCTTCGCCAACATCAACCGCCCCATCGCCGGCGCGACGCATGAGAAGGACCGGCCGGTCGGCAAGCATCCGCTGCAGCTCTATTCGCTTGCCACGCCCAATGGCGTGAAGGTCACGATCATGCTGGAGGAGCTTCTGGCCGCCGGCCATGCGGGCGCCGAATACGATGCCTGGCCCATCCGCATCGGCGATGGCGACCAGTTCGGCTCCGGTTTCGTCGAGGTCAATCCGAATTCCAAGATCCCGGCTTTGATGGACCACGCGCCTGCGGGCGGCGGCGCGCCGGTGCGCGTCTTCGAATCCGCCTCCATCCTGCTCTACCTTGCCGAAAAGTTCGGCGCCTTCCTGCCGAGCGCCCTGCGCGCCCGCACGGAAACCTTCAACTGGCTGTTCTGGCAGATGGGCTCCGCCCCCTTCCTCGGCGGCGGCTTCGGCCATTTCTATGCCTATGCGCCCATGCGTATCCAGTATGCCATCGATCGTTACGCGATGGAGGTGAAGCGCCAACTCGACGTGCTCGACCGGCATCTGGCGGACAACCGGTACATGGCCGGCGACGATTACACCATCGCCGACATGGCCATCTGGCCCTGGTACGGCAACCTGGCGCTCGGCCAGGCCTATGGCGATGCCGGCACCTTCCTCGACGTCAAGAGCTACGGCAATGTCCAGCGCTGGACGGCCGAGATCGCCGTCCGGCCGGCGGTAAGGCGTGGCCGCATGGTCAACCGGCTGAGCGGCGATCCGGCCGAGCAGCTGCACGAACGCCACGATGCCTCCGACTTCGACACGAAGACGCAGGACAAGCTGGAAGCCAGCAAGACGGCGTAACGACGACCGGCACGGTTGTCCGGCCGATGTTTGAAGACCCTTCCCCTTTTGGGGAGGGGTTTTTTATGGCAGCGCCTCATCTTCTGGGAGGATTGCGAGGGTTTTCTGGACGCGGGATAAGCGGGTATCCTGACCTATGCCGCAAAGAGTGTTCCCCATGACCGCCTATCCCATCGATCTGATCCGCGCCGCCTTCCCGGCTCTGGCGCAGTCGCGCACGGCCTATCTCGACAATCCGGCCGGAACGCTGGTCCCCCGTTCGGTCATCGATGCCGTGGCCGGGGCGATGGCGACGGCATCGGCCAATCTGGGTGGGCGTTTTGCCGCCTCCGAGCGGGCCGATGCGATCTGGCGCGCCGCGCACGAGGCGGCGGCGGAATTCGTCAACGCCGGCTCGTGGCAGGAAATGATCATCGGCCCCAACATGACGACGCTGGCCTTCCAGATGGCGCGTGTCATTGGCAAGACGCTGGTGGCCGGCGACGAGATCATCGTCACGCGCATGGACCATGAGGGCAACATCTCGCCCTGGCTTGCCATGGCCGAGGACCATGGCCTGGTGGTGAAGTGGCTCGCCTTCGACAAGGAGACCTGGCGTATCGAGCCTGAAGACCTTGCCGCGCTGCTCTCGCCCCGCACGAAATTCCTCGCCCTCAACTATGCCTCCAACATGACCGGCAGCATCAACGACGTGACCAGGCTTGCGGCAATGGCCCGGGCGGCCGGCGCGCTCGTCTGGATTGACGCGGTCCAGCTGGCGCCGCACCGCCTGCCGGATGTTCAGGCGATCGGCTGCGATTTCCTCGCCTGCTCGTCCTACAAGTTCTTCGGCCCGCATCTCGGCATCCTGTGGGGGCGTGACAAGGTGCTGCGCGCGCTGCCGCCCCACCGGGTGCGCTGCCAGAGCGACGACCTGCCGGACCGCTTCTGCACGGGCACGCCGCAGACCGAGCTTCTTGCCGGTCTGACCGCGACGATCGACTATCTCGCCTGGGCCGGCGAAACGACGGGCGCGACGGGCACGCGGCGCGAGAGGATGGCGGGCGCCTACCAGGCCTTCGACGCCTATGAGGCCGACCTGATGCGCCGGCTGATCGGCGGATTGACGGCGCTGCCCGGCATCCGGCTGATGGGCATCGCCAATGCGAACCTTTTCGCCCACCGCGTGCCGACGATCTCGTTCACCCATGACCGCCTGTCGACCCATCGCTTCGCCGAGGAACTGGCGGGCCATGACGTCAATGTCTGGTCCGGCCACAACTACGCGCTGGAACCGGCGCGTCATCTCGGCCTCTCCGAAGAGGAAGGCGTCGTGCGCATCGGTATCGCCCACTACAACAGCGAGGAAGAGATCGAACGCACACTCGCCGTCGTCGGCGCGCTTGTGCGGCAGGGCGCTGCATCGTAACTGTGTCGGCCGGCGGTGCAGTCCACGCCGAGCCGCATCGTTTCGGTGCCGGACAATACGATAGGAACAAGAAACCGGAGCGGTTCCGGTGACCGGGCAACCTGTTCTGGCCGGCTTTTCTCAGGATTTTCACAGATGGTGCCATGTCGGAACCGCTTGCTGCGCGCTGGGTAGCGCCCTTCGCCCATGCGCTTGATCGCTACGACCAGCCGGACAGCGTTGCCGCGCTGCTGGCGGCCATCGGTTCGCTCGCGCGCTTCCATCTCGCGCTCTCGGTGGTCCACCGGAAGAACGGCGGGCCGAGCTATGTCTTCGACACGTTTTCCGGCCCGCGCGCCAAGCGGGCCGTGGCCCTGTTCATTGCCGGCACCTATGTCCTGAACCCGTTCTACAATGCCTATCTCGGTGGCCTCGCCTCGGGCATCTACCTGATGCGGGATCTGGCGCCGGACAACTATCTCGGCTCGGATCTGTATCGCGGCCTCGACATCCGCCGTCACGAGGATGAAGAGCTCGGCTATCGCACCCATGGCTGGCCGGAAGGCATGGAGGAGTTGCTCATCGCCGTCGACCTGCCGGGCGGCGAGATGGCGGAGATCAGCCTGTCGCGTATCCGCGGCGAAGGCGGCTTCGATGCAGCGTCGGTCGCCCGGCTTCGGGAGGCCCATGCCCTGATCGCCGCGATCTTCCGCCGGCTGTGGGCGCATCTGTCCCGCAGCGAGGCGCGGCCGCAGCCGCGCCCCCTCGACCATCTCTTCACCGATTTCGGCCGCGGCCTCCTGAGCCCGCGGGAGCGGGAGGTGGCGCTGCTGATCCTCAAGGGCCATTCCAGCGAATCGATCGGCTACCATCTCGGCATCTCGATCGCCACGGTGAAGACCCACCGGCAGAAGCTCTATGCCAAGCTCAATCTCTCGACCCAGCAGGAGCTGTTCTCCGCCTTCCTGCGCAGCCTCAACCTCTAGAGCCTGTCAGGTCCTCAGGCTTTCGCGGATCGCCGCGGAGATTGCCGCCAGGCCCTGGCGCAGTTCCGCCTCGCTCGACCAGGCGTAGCCGATGCGGAAGTGCCGGTCGTCCTGCTCGAACCAGCGGCCGCGGCCGACATAGGCGTGGTGCTGGCTGTAGAGGCGCTCGTGGAAGGCGGCAAGATCGACATCCGCCGACGGCACGATGCGCGGGAAGCAGACGCAGCCGCCCGACGGCTCGACCCATTCGACCAGCGGTTCACTGGCGATCCAGTCCTTGACGATGGCAAAGGCGCTGGCGATGCGGGCATTGTTGAAGGCCAGCCACTCCTCGCGCTGGCTGAGCGCGACATAGGCGATGTATTCGTCCACCATGCTGCCGGAAATGCCGATCTGCTCGCGGGCGGCAAGGAAGGTCTCCATCAGTGCGGCGTCGCGGCTGATCAGCCAGCCGATGCGGATGCCGGGAATGCCGTAGGTCTTCGAGAGCGAGGAGACGCTGATCACCCTGTCCGACAGGCTGGCGGCGACCGGAAGCATCGGGCCGAAGGTCATCTCGCGATAGGTCTCGTCGAACAGCAGATGGATGCCCTTGCGCTCCACCAGCGCGACGAGGGCGGCAAGCTTGGCCGGCGAAATCATCACGCCCGTCGGGTTGTGCGGATAGGTGACCGAGACATATTTCGTCTCCGGCCGGATCGCAGCCTCGATCTTTGCAAGATCCAGCCGGTAGCCTTCCTCGAAGGTGAGGTCGACAAGGCTGAGTTTGCAGCCGATGGCGCGCGGCGTCTCGATATTGGTCGCGTAGTTCGGCCGCACCACGACGATGTGGTCGCCGGCTTTCAGCATGGAGGTCGCGATGATGAAGAGTGCGCCCGCAGCACCGGCCGTCACCAGCACGTCGTCGGCCGAGAGGCCTTCGCCCGTGCCGGCGATCAGGCCGCGCAGGTCGGGTGCGCCGCGATGGTCGCCGTAGCACAGCAGGATGTCGTCGAGCGTCAGCTTCAGCTCGCCGAGGCGGCGGTCGGCGACGGAGCTTTCCGAAAGGTTGTAGCGGATCGTGTCGTAGCCGAGCTGTTCGGGCGATTCGAGCTCGATGGGCATGCGGGTGTATTTCATGGGGGCGCTCTCCTTGTCCTTGCCCGGCATTCAAGAAGCCTAGAGCAAGGCGGCAACGCTTCCCATCCACCTCGAAGGGGATGGCTCAGACCTGTCGTCGGCGCAGCACCAGGAGGAGGGCGAGCACGAAGCACAGGAGACCGAGGGAAGCGGGCAGTCCCTGATGGCCGATCAACTGCATGGCAAGGCCCGTCGCGGGCGAACCCGTCATGCCGCCAAGGCCCCAGACGAGGGCGAAGGCGGCATTGCCGGCGATCAGCGCCTGGCCGGTGAAGCGTTCGCCGAGCTCGATCAGCGCCATGGTGTAGATGCCGAAGGAAACCCCGCCCCAGACGAAGAGGAGCGGCCAGACGGGCCAGGCGGCAAAGACCTGTGGCAAAAGCAGGCAGAAGAACAGTGCGGCAAGCGCGCAGGCCAGCATGGTGCGCGCCGCACCGCACCGTTCGGCGATGCGCCCCAGCACGACCTGCAGCACGGCGTTGCCGGCGATGAACACGGTGATGAGCGCGGCGATGCGCGCCTCGCTGCTGCCGAGCGCTGTGCCATAAACCGCAAAGAGCGACACGAAGGTCTGTTCGAAGGCGGCCGCGGTGAAGACGGCGAAGAGGAGGAGTGGCGCGCGCGAAAAAATACCGGCGATCGATACCGCCTCGCCCTCCTGTGGGATGTCCGGCAGGCGCTGCGCGACGGCGAGCACGATCAGGCTGCAGAGGACGAAGGCGACGATGCCGACGAGAAACGGTGCCCAGCCCGCCGTGCCGACAAGGCCGAGCGACAGCGGGCCGATGGCAAAGCCGCCGGAGACGACCGATGAATAGAGGCCGAGAATGCGGCCGCGGCGGGCGGCGGGCGTGAGCGCGATCAGCCAGGTCTCGCTGACCACGTAGAGCGGATTGGCGAAGACGCCGAGCAGGAAGCGCAGTGGCATCCAGGCGCGCACGTCCTGCACCAACCCGATGGCCGCAAGTGCGAACGCGGCGAGGAGTGCGCAGAGGATTGCCAGCCGCGCCCCGCCGACGCGCTGCGCGAGCGCCGGAATGAAGGGTGCGGAAACGATGAAGCCGAGCGGCGTCATGGCGGCCGACAGGCCGATGAGGGCGGGTGTCGTGCCCTGCCGTTCCAGGATGAAGCTGAGCAGCGGATAGGTCAGCCCCTGTGCCAGGGCAAAGACCGAGACGGTCGCGATGATCCCGGCCATCGCGGCCCACGGGATGCCGCTCTCCCCTGTTGATGTCGTGCTTTCCGCCGTCATGCAAACCTCGACATGATCCCGGTCTTATACCCGCCAGAACGGCTTGGCGATCTCGGTCTCGACCGCGTCGCGCGTCAGGCCGATGTCGTCGATCAGGTGCGGGGTCTCCGCCGCCTTGCGCGCAAGATCCCAGCGGAAGCGCAGGCGGGCGTCCCAGGCGGCCAGAAGCGTGCGGATGCTGACACGGCCCGGCGGGGCGGACGGCCTTGCTGTGGAAATGTGGGTCATGGCAACCTCCAAGGGATTTTCCGGGGAAAGGCCCGGTCTTGAAGGCTCGATTGTGCCGGCGGCGGGCGGGAACCGTCCTTAAGCCCTCCCAAAAAGTTCTCAAAAACTTCCAAAACCGGCTATAGATGCGCCCTATGCAGGGAGCGCGCTTTGCCTTTGGTCCGTTCGTGCTTGATTCCGGAGCGGGAACGCTCCTTCGGAACGATGATCCCGTTGCCGTCGGCCATCGCGGGCTGAAGCTGCTTGCCGCGCTCGTCGGGCGGCCCGGCGAAATCCTCGGCAAGGCCGAGCTGATGGATGCGGCCTGGCCCGGCACGGCCGTCGAGGAGGGCAACCTCACCGTCCAGATCGCCCAGCTGCGCAAACTGCTCGGCCCGGCCGAAGGCGGCGGCGAATGGATCTCGACGGTGCCGCGCGTCGGCTATCGCTTCACCGGGGCCATCGCGCCGCACCGGATGGATCGGGTGCCCCGCCCGCTGCCCGACAGGCCGTCGATCGCCGTGCTGCCCTTCGTCAATGTCAGCAGCGATCCGCAGCAGGAGAGCTTTTCCGACGGGTTGACGGAAGATCTCATCACCGACCTTTCCCGCATGCCCGGCCTCTTCGTCATCGCCCGCAACTCGGTCTTCGCCTACAAGGGCAGGGCGGCGGATGTGCGCGCCATCGCCGAGGATCTCGGCGTGCGCTACCTGTTGCAGGGCAGTGCGCGGCATGCCGGCGGGCGTGTGCGGATCAATGCCCAGCTGGTCGATGCGCTGCATGGCGACCATCTCTGGGCGGATCGTTTCGACCGGAGCCTCGACGACATCTTTGCCGTACAGGACGAGGTCGCCGGCAAGATCGTAGAGGCGCTGCTCGGGCGCTTGCGCGCACCGCCGCCACGCAACCGGCCGAAGAGCCTCGAAGCCTACGACCTGTGCGTGCGGGCGCGAAAACTGATCGACGATTCGCCGCAGACGGCGCGCGAGGCGCATCTGATGCTGACGCGCGCCGTCGCGCTCGATCCGCACTATGCCGAGGCCTACCGCTGGCTCGCCATGAACCACTGGATGGGCTGGGTGCACTGGGGCGAGCCGGAGGAGCCGGCCCGTGGGCTTGCCCTCGCGCTTGCGGAAAAAGCCGTCGCGATCGACCCCAACGACGCGGGCTGCCGCTGGGTGCTGGCCAACCTGCTCGCCTACGAGCGCCGCTTCGACGAAGCGGATGCGGAATTTGACCGGGCCATCGCGCTCGATCCGAACGAGGCCGACACCTTCGCCACCCGCTCCGACATCCTCGTGCTTGCCGGGCGCGTCGAGGAGGGGCTGGAGCAGATCCGCAAGGCCTTCCGGCTCAATCCCTATCCGGCGAGCTGGTACTATCTGACGCTCGGTCAGGCGCAATATGCCGCCGGCGCCTACGAGGCCGCCGTCGAGACGTTGATCCGCGACGAGACCTACCGCACCGGCTCGCGCCGGTTCCTCGCGGCAAGCCTTGCCCAGCTCGGCCGGCTCGACGAGGCGCGGGCGGAGGTCGCGTTGTTCCTGATCGCAAATCCGCATTTTTCGACCAGCCAATGGGCCGAGACGGAGCCGTTCCGCGATGCCGCGACGCGCGCGCATTTCGTCGAGGGCTACCGTAGGGCCGGCCTTCCGGCATAAGGCCGGGCGGTGGGCAAGAAGAGATCAGGGCAGGGCGCGCCGCGTCCCGGCCCGCAACAGGGAGGAAACCATGGCCGATGCAAGGATGATGGCGCAGATGACCGGCAAGGAGGGCTTTATCGCCGCCCTCGACCAGAGCGGAGGCTCGACGCCCGGTGCCCTCCGGCTCTACGGCATCGCGGAGACCGACTATGACGGCGAGGAGGCGATGTACCGGCTGATGCACGAGATGCGCGTGCGCATCATGACGGCGCCCGCCTTCACCGGCGAAAAGGTGATCGGTGCCATCCTGTTCGAGAAGACCATGGACGGCGACGCCGGCGGCAGGCCGGTGCCAGCCTATCTGTGGGAGGAGCGCGGCGTGGTGCCCTTCCTCAAGGTCGACAAGGGTCTTGCCACCGAGGAGAGCGGCGCGCAGGTGATGAAGCCGATGCCCGATCTCGACGCCCTGCTTGCCCGCGCGGCGAAGAAGGGCATCTTCGGCACCAAGATGCGCTCGGTCATCGCCCATGCCGACAGAGCCGGCATTGTCGCCGTGGTGAAGCAGCAGTTCGCGGTCGGCCGGCAGATCCTCGGCCAGGGCCTCGTGCCGATCATCGAGCCGGAAGTCTCGATCAAGAGCCCGAGCAAGGGGGAGGCCGAGGCGATCCTGCGCGACGAGATCGCCCGGGAGCTCGACGCCCTGCCGGCGAGCGAGAAGGTGATGCTGAAGCTCACCATCCCCACGCTTGCGGATTTCTACAAGCCGCTTGTCGAGCACAAGGCGGTCACCCGCGTCGTCGCCCTTTCGGGTGGCTACAGCCGGGCGGATGCCTGCGAGAAGCTCAGCCGCAACCACGGCATGATCGCCAGTTTCTCGCGCGCCCTCACCGAGGATCTGCGCGTGACGATGAACGATGCCGCGTTCAACGCCAGCCTCGGCAGGACGATCGACGAAATCTACACCGCCAGCGTGGTGAAGGTCTGAGGGCGGGGCCGGTGCGGCCCTTGCCCTGAAACGGCATGAAACGCACGCCGCGACAGGGGCGCCGCCTCGTTCGCGGCGTCTGCGTGTGGAACAAGGACAAGCGGGATGACGAACATGCAGGATGCGCCTTCCTCCAACGCCCACCGTCTCGTCGTGGTCGGCGCCGGCTTTGCCGGCCTCGCGCTGGTCAAGGCGCTGCGGTTTCCGGGGCTGCACATCACGATCGTCGACCAGCGAAACCACCATCTCTTTCAGCCGCTGCTCTACCAGGTGGCGACGACGATCCTGCCCACCTCCGATGTCGCCTGGCCGGTCCGCAACCTCTTCAAGACGCGCGCGGATGTGACGACGATCCTCGGTGAGGTGGTCGGCATCGACGAGGCGGCACGGCGCGTCGATCTCAAGGAGAGCGCCCCGCTTGCCTACGACACGCTGGTGCTGGCAACCGGTGCCCGGCATTCCTATTTCGGCCACGACGAATGGGAGGGCGCGGCGCCGGGCCTGAAGTCGCTGGAAGATGCGACGACGATCCGCCGCCGCGTGCTCCTCGCCTTCGAGAAGGCCGAGGTCTCCGAGAGCGCCGCGGAACGGGCGGCGCTGTTGACCTTCGTGGTGATCGGCGCCGGACCGACCGGCGTCGAACTTGCCGGCATCATCGCCGAGCTGGCGCAGCACATCCTGCCGAAGGAGTTCCGCAACATCGACACGCGCACCGCCCGCGTGATCCTGGTCGAGGCGGGGCCGCGCGTCCTGCCGGCCTTTGCCGAGAGCCTGTCGGCCTATGCGCAAGCGGCGCTCACCCGGCTCGGCGTCAGTGTGCAGACCGGCGAGGCGGTGACGAACATCACCGACGAGGGGGTGCGCATCGGCGAAAACGAGATCGCCGCCCGCACGGTTCTCTGGGCGGCGGGCGTGAAGGCGTCTCCCGCCGCGGCCTGGCTTGGCGTGGAGGCCGACCGGGCCGGGCGTGTGCGGGTCGGGCCGGATCTCGGCGTGCCCGGCCATCCCGAGATCTTCGTCATCGGCGATACGGCGAGCGTGCTCAACGAGAACGGCACGCCGGTGCCGGGCATCGCGCCGGCGGCCAAGCAACAGGGACGCTTCGTGGCAGGACTGCTGCGCGATCGGCTCTCCGGTAAACCGCCGCCGGGGCGCTTCCGCTATCGCCATTCCGGCAATCTCGCGACGATCGGCAGGAGCGCCGCGGTGGTGGATTTCGGTCGCATCCAGCTCAAGGGCGCGCTGGCCTGGTGGTTCTGGGGCATTGCCCATATCTTCTTCCTGATCGGCACCCGCAGCCGCATCGCCGTGGCGCTGAGCTGGCTGTGGTCCTATGCCACCGGCCGCAACAGCGCGCGCCTCATCACCCAGCGCGACATTCACCGGAACGAGCGCTAGCGACCTGTCGGTTCCTTCGCATTCCATCTGTCGGGTCGCGGCTCTCTGTTTCGGGGCCGCCGGTCCCGACGCCTTGTTTTCCCTGCCGAATTGTCTCCCACGGCCCCGCCCGGCGGCGCGGCTTTGCAGAGCCTTGCAAGGATTCTTGCGGTGCCTGTCTTGACTGCAAGGTGCTTTGCCAACACCATCGGCGCTGCAAACAACCTTGTCGAGCGCCATGACCCTTCTCGATCGCATAAAGGCCAAGTCCCGCCGGCTCACGGAGGCGGACCAGAAGCTGATCGCCGCCATGCTGGAGAACCGCGCGGAGGCGGCGTTCCTGTCCGGCCCGCAGCTCTCCCAGCGCGCCAGCGTGCATGAGGCGACGGCGACACGGCTGGCGCAGAAGCTCGGCTACAAGGGCTTTCCGGACCTGCGAGCCGAATTGCAGCGCGAGGTTCTGCTCGATCAGGACGCGGCCAACCGCATGCGCCGCTCGGTCGCCAAGGTCGAGCACGGCGACTACCTTTCCGACCTCATCGCGGCAGAGATCACCGCGTTGGAGGCATTGGCCCGCGCGGTGCCGCAGGCCGATATCGACCGCGCCGCCGACATGATCTTCGAGGCGCGCCGCGTCTTCGTCTTCGGCCAGGGCCATGCCCAGTCCGTCGCCGGCTTCCTGCAGCGCCGGCTCGACCGGTTCGGCATGACGACCATCGCGCTGACGGGCCGCGGCCGCGACATTGCCGAGCGGCTGGTCGGCATGGAGGCGGGCGACCTCGTCGTCGCGCTCGCCTTCCGCAAGCAGCCGCAGAGCTACGGGCCGCTGGTGCGCCACGCCGCGCGGGTCGGCGCACGCACCATTCTCGTCTCGGACCTTGCCGGACCGCTGATGGAGCCTGCGGCCGATCTGATGCTCGCCGCCCCGCGCGGGCGTTCGGGAAGCGAATTCCAGACCCCGACGATCCCCTTCGCCATTGTCAACGGCATCGTGCTGACGATCGCCGGACGGCACGAGCGGGAGGTCATCGGGCGATTGGAGAAACTGTCGGAGCTTTTCAACGACTTCGACTGAATGGGGAAAATGGAGGAGGAAACCATGCTGAAACGAGTATACGCATCCGCCCTCGTGGCGTGTCTCGCCCTGCCGGGCATCGCGCTTTCCGAGGATCTCGATAGCCTGACGCCGGAGCAATTGCTGCCGCTCGCCCAGAAGGAGGGCAGCGTCACGGTCTTCTCGCTGTCGAGCCGCATCGCCAAGATCGAGGCGGCCTTCGAGAAGGCCTATCCGGGCATCGACCTGGTCGGCGTCGACATGAGCTCGACCAAGCAGATCGCCCGCGTGGAGGCCGAGCAGCAAGCCGGCGTCCATGCCGTCGACGTGCTCTACATCGCCGACACGCCCGTCGTCTTCACGAAGCTTCTGGAGGGAAAGCGCGTCGTGAACTACGTGCCGCCGCGCGTGGCGGGCGAGCTGGAGGACCGCTACAAGGCGCCGCTGCTCACCCAGCGTCTCTCCACCAAGGTGCTGATGTACAATGAGAAGGCCTTCCCGGACGGTTCGCCCGTCACCAATCTCTGGCAGCTCACCGAGCCGGAATGGCAGGGGAGGGTGCTGATGGTCGATCCGAGCCAGCGCGGCGAACTGCTCGATCTCCTGACCGAGATCGCGCTGCATCCCGACGAGATGGCGGCGGCCTACAAGACGCAGTACGGCAAGGACATCGAGATCGAGGATGGCCTCGAAGGGGCCGGCGAGCAGTATATCAAGGCGCTGTTCGAAAACGACCTGATCCTCGTTCCCAACAGCGACGTGCTCAACAAATCGGTCGGCGATGCCGGCGCCAAGAACCCGCCCGTCGGCTTCGGCACCTATTCCGACCGCCGCGATAACGAGAAGGAAGGCTGGGCGCTGCAGGTCGCCAACAATGTCGAGCCGTCGAACGGCATCCTCTTCCCGGCGGTGCTGACGATTGCCGACAAGGCGCCGCATCCGGCCGCCGCGCGTCTCCTGATCGACTTCATGTTCGGCGACGACACGCCGACCGGCGGTCCGGGCTTCGAGCCCTTCAACGTGCCGGGCGACTATGCGGTGCGCAAGGCGATCGCCGACCACCCCGATTCCGTCAAGCTCGGCGAGCTGAAGGCCTGGACGATCGATCCGGCGAAGACGGCGGCCGCGCGCGGCCGCATCGCCGACCTCATCATCACGCTTCAGTAACGGACCCGTCCACCGGCGCCTTGCGTGCGCCGGTGGACGTGGAGGATCATCATGACATCCACGTCGCTTTCCGTGCCATCGGGCAGGCGCCTGCTCCGATCGGGCTTTCTCTTGCCGGCGCTGCTCATCGCCATCGTCGCCGTCCTCGTCGTCGCGCCGCTCCTGCGCATTCTCCTGTCCACGCTGACGCCCGAGGGTCTCGAGGCCTGGCAGGCGGTGCTCGCCAGCCGGCTCTCCGCCAACCTGTGGTGGCGCCCGCTCCTCAACACGATGATCCTCGGCTTCAGCGTGGCCGGCGGCTGCCTCCTGATGGGCGGCTTCCTTGCCTGGCTGGTCGTGCTCACCGACGTGCCGGGCCGTCGTTTCCTCGCGCTGATGGCGACGTTACCCTACATGATCCCGAGCTTTGCCGCCGCGCTCGCTTGGGGCACGTTGTTCCGCAATTCCCGGCTCGGCGGTTCCGCGGGTTTCTTCGAGACGAGCGGCCTTGCCATTCCCGACTGGCTCGCCTGGGGCCTCATCCCGACGGCGATCGTGCTCGTCGCGCACTATTATTCGCTGGCCTATACGATCATCGCTGCCGCGCTCAGCTCCGTCGGGGCCGACCTTGTCGAAGCCGGGCAGATGGCCGGCGCAAAACGCCCCCGCATCTTTTTCGGCATCATCCTGCCGGTCGTCACGCCCGCGCTGATCGCCGCCGCCTCGCTCACCTTCGCCGGCGCCGTCTCCAACTTCGCCGCACCCGCGCTGCTCGGCCTGCCGGTGCGCATGCAGACGCTCTCCACCCGCCTCTTCGGCATGATCGAGACCGGGCAGAACGAGCGCGGCTTCGTCATCGCGCTGCTGCTGATCGCCGTCTCGGCCCTGTTCCTCTTCCTCTCCGACCGTATCGTCTCCGGCCGCAAGGCCTTCATCACCGTCACCGGCAAGGGCGGGCGCACCAAGCGTTTCCCGTTGGGCAGCTGGCGCTGGCCGCTCTTTGCGCTCGCCGTGCTGATCGGCTTCGTCACCACCGTGCTGCCCGTTCTCGTTCTGGCGGCCTCCAGCCTCGCCCCGCAGAGCGGTGCGCTGTTCTCCAACTGGACGCTGCATTTCTGGATCGGCGAGGGCGGCGGCGAGATGGCGCAGGGCCAGGCCGGCATCTTCCGCAATCCCGTGCTGCTCGATGCGCTCTGGACCACGATCCGCCTCGGCCTCGTCGTCGCCTTCACCACCATGCTGCTTGGCCTGGCGCTCGCCTATACGATCGTGCAGCGCCGCGGCAGCCTGCTCGCCACCGTGCTCAGCCAGCTTGCCTTCCTGCCGCTGCTGATCCCGAGCATCGCCTTCGCCGCGGCCTATATCGCGCTCTACGGTGCGCCCATCGGCCCGCTGCCTTCCCTCTACGGCACGTTCGCGCTATTGGTCATCGCGGCCTCGGCGCACAACCTGCCCTTCGCTGTGCAGTCCGGCCGCTCGGTGCTCGGGCAGATCTCTGCCGACATCGAGGAAAGCGCCCGGCTGACCGGCGCGAGCCTCGTGCGGCGCCTCTTCGCCATCATCTTCCCGCTGGCGATCCGGGGCCTGTTCGCCGGGGCGATCCTCGTCTTCGTGAAGATGGTGCGCGACCTCTCGCTCGTCGTGCTGCTCTTCACCGCCACCTCGCCGGTGCTCAGCATGGTCGCTTACCGCTATGCGGCCGAAGGCTTCATGCAGTTCGCCAATGCCATCACCCTCGTCATCCTCGTGGTCTGCCTTGCGGCTTCCTTCCTCGCCCATGGCCTGCAGAACCGCGTCCAGAAATGGAAAGAGACATGAACGCCCTTGCGAAAGGCGCCGCGGACGCCATCCAGATCCGCAATCTCGTCAAACGGTTCGGTGCCTTCACCGCCGTTCAGGACGTCGATATCTCCGTTCCGCCCGGCGCTTTCCTGGTTCTCGTCGGCCCGTCGGGCTGCGGCAAGTCGACCCTGCTGCGCATGCTGGCCGGCCTGGAAAGCCCGAGCGAGGGCGAGATCGCCTTCGTCGGGCAGACCGTCTCCAGCGGCACGGGCGGCGTCATCGCCGATGCCGGCCGGCGCAATGCCGGGCTCGTCTTCCAGAGCTACGCGCTTTGGCCGCACATGACCGTTGCCGGCAACATCGCCTGGCCGCTGAAGGTCGCGAGATGGCCGCGCGAAAAGCGCGAGCGGCGGGTGAGGGAGGTGCTTGCCCTGCTCGGCATCGACGCGCTTTCAGAGCGCTATCCGGCGGAGATTTCCGGCGGCCAGCAGCAGCGCGTGGCGATCGCCCGCACCATCGCGCCCGAGCCGAGCATCCTGCTTTTCGACGAGCCCCTGTCGAACCTTGACGCGAAGCTGCGCATCGAGATGCGCAGCGAGCTGATGCGCATCCACCGGGCAACGGGCGCGACCTCGGTCTACGTCACCCACGACCAGGTGGAGGCGATGACGATGGCGACCCACGTCGCGGTGCTCAACAATGGCCGCGTCGAGCAGTTCGGCAAGCCGATCGACCTCCTGCGCAACCCGCAGACCACCTTCGTCGCCACCTTCCTCGGCACGCCGCCGGCCAATCTCTTGCCGGTGCGCCTCAAGGGCGATGCCCTCTTCTTCAACGACCTCGCCCTCGCGCCGGCGGCGCTTGCCGGCGGGCGGGCGGAAGCGCAGCTCCTCTACCGTGCCGAGGATGTCGGCGTCGGCGTCGTCGCCGGCATGCCCTCGCTGACGGCGCGCTTTGCCGAGGCCGCGCCGATTGCCGGACGCACCATGGTGACCGCGATGATCGGCGACCTGCGCATCACCGGCATGGCGGACGGCTATTTCACGGCGACGCCCGGCGAGCCGATCCCCCTCTCGTTCATTCGAACACCCGATGCGGTCTTTGCCGCCACTGGAGAAAGGATACATCAATGAGGCTGATCCTCATGCGTCACGGCGAAACGGAATGGAACGCCGAGCAGCGGCTGCAGGGCCAGGACAACTCGCTGTTGTCCGAACGCGGCGTCGCGCAGGTCAAGCGCTTCCGCCCCTATGCCAAGGCGCTGAAGCCGGCCCGCATCATCGCTTCGGATCTCGGCCGCACCCGGCAGACCGTCGCGCTCATCGGCCACCCCGACGCCCCCTCCGACGAGCGGTTCCGCGAACTCGACATGGGCGAGTGGACGGGCCTGCGCAAGCCGGACCTGATCGCCGACCATCCCGAGGACTACGTCGCCTGGCGCGCCGGCACCTTCACCCCGACGCGGGGCGAGACGTGGGTCGCCTTCCGCGGCCGCGTCGCCGATGGTGTGCACGACTGGATGTCCCGCACGGAGGGCGACCTGCTGGTCGTCGCCCATGGCGGTGTCATCCGCGCCGTCTGCCATGAATTCCTCGACCTGCCGCCGTCGCGCGTCGTTCCCGTCACGCCGGGTACCGCGACGATCCTCAACTTCCCGCAGAAGAACGGCGCGGCCGCCCAGCTCGAAGGCTACAATATCGGCTCCGTCGCCCCGGATGTTTCCGTCGCCGACTGATGAGGCGAGGGCCCCGGCGGACAGCCGGGGCCTTCCGCGCGGAACGGTGGCCGGGATCAGCGGCCGAGCAGTGCGTCGAGATCGATGGCCTCCGCCATCGCCCGGTTGCCCGCATCGCCAGGATGCAGATGGTCACCGGAATCGAACGACGGGGCGATGCGCTCACGGCGCTCCGGATCGCGCAGCACCGCGTCGAAATCCACGACGGCATCGAAAGCGCCGCTCTCCCGGATCCAGCGATTGATCTCCTGGCGCAGGGCGTCCTTGTCGGGGTGATAGTAGTTGTCGAGCGGCGTTCCGCTGAGTGCACCTTCGAAGGGCAGCAGCGTCGCTCCGATGACCCTGACATTGCGCGCATGGGCAAGGCTGATCACCTGCCGGTAACCGGCGATCAGGTCTTGCGCCGTCGGTTGCGGCTGGTTCGGGGCAAAGTCCGTGCCGGGCCAGGAAATGTCGTTGATGCCGATAAGGACGATGATGGCCTTCAGGTTCGGCTGGGAGAACACGTCCCGCTCAAGCCGCGCGGCGACGTTCACGCCCATCTTGTCCTGCAGCAGCCTGCCGCCGGAAATGCCGGCGTTCAGCACGGCCACCCGATGCGGGGCGAGGCGCCTTGCAAGGAAGTCGGGCCAGCGGGTGTCGGCATCGACCGTCGCGCCGTTCCCGTCGGTGATCGAATCTCCGATCGCAACGACGGTGCCTTCGTTCGGCGTATCGACCAGTACCTGACTGAGGAAGAGGCGGGTGTCCGTGCTCGCCGTCGCGGGGAAGTCCTTCGCCGCCGTGAGGTCTCCCTTGCCGAACCATGCTGTCTGCCGGCCGTCCCAGTGAAAGGTGGTCAGCGGCGTTTCGCCGGGCAGGTAGAGGGAGACGGCGAGCTTGCCCTGGGCATCGACCTCGATGTCCAGGGGATCGCTGACGACGGGCGCTCCGGGTGGCACGACGATCGTATCGCCGCCCCCGAAGGTGATCTTATGGATCGTGCCGGATACCGCTCCGGTTTCTCCGGCGAGCCCCACGCTCGCTCCGCCGATCCGCAGCGGACGGTCGCCATAGGCATTGGAAAAGACGAGGCGGATGCGCGAGCCGCCGAGGCTGACGCGCACGATCTGGCGGATGGTCTCGTCCGTCACGGAGGCGGGGATTTTCGTCGGCAGGGCGAAATCCGCTCCCCAGATTGGCTGGGGGCTCGCCGCCCAGGTTCCGACCCAGCTCGTCTCTGCGGCCATCGCCGGCGATGGGCCGGAGAGGGCGGCGGCAAGCAGGAGGGTGCTGGCGAGAAGCACGGTGCCGGCAGGTTTTTCACGCGGTTGACGGCGGCGGGTCGGCCAGTGTGATGTAAGAGAGGTCATTTGCTCAATCCTGCGGTTTGATTTGCGTAGACGGTTTGCGCGGAAGGCTGCGGGCTCCGTGCCGCAAGCGCGGCGACGAGGATGGTGACGGCGGGAAAGGCGGCGGCGACGAGCGGCACCCAGGCGAGGCCGGGCCCCTGGTCGAGGATCACGCCACCGACCCAGGCGCCGATGGCGTTTCCGAGGTTGAAGGCGCCGATATTGAAGCTCGAAGCGAGGCTCTGGCCTGCGCCTTCCGCCTTGGAAAGCACCCACATCTGCAAGGGGGCGACCGTGGCAAAGCCGGCGGCCCCGAGGAGCCCGATGAAGATCACCGCGGCCACCTGGCTGTTGAAGGCGAAGGTCATCAGCCCGAGCACAAGGGCGAGGGCGGCAAGGGTGCCGAAGATGGAGCGCAGCAGGTTGCGGTCGGCGAGCCTTCCGCCCAGCAGGTTGCCTACGACCAGCCCTCCGCCGAAGACCAGAAGGATCAGCGACACCGCGGTATCCGAGAAGCCGCTGATCTCAGTCAGAAGCGGCGCGACATAGGTGAAGACGGCAAAGACGCCGGCATAGCCGAGCACCGTGGTCAGGAGACCGAGCAGGACGGCGGGGCGGGCGATCGCCCGCAGATCGGCCCGCCAGTCCGGCGCGGCGAGCGCGGCCGTATCCCGGGGAACCAGCGTGGCGAGAACGATCAGCGCGACCAGTCCGACCAGCGTCACGGCCCAGAAGGTGGACCGCCAGCCATAGTGCTGGCCGAGCCAGGTGCCGAACGGCACGCCGATCACCGTCGCTACGGTCAGTCCCGTGAACATGAGGGCGATGGCGGAGGCGCGCTTGTCCTCGGCGACGAGGTTCGTGGCGACGACCGAGCCGACGCCGAAGAAGGTGCCGTGGGTCAATGCCGTCAGCACGCGTGCCGCCATCAGCCAGCCGTAGTCCGGCGCAAGCGCCGCGGCAGCGTTGCCGGCGACAAAGATGGCCATCAGGCCGACAAGCACGCGCTTGCGCGGCCAGCGTGCGGTCATCGCCGTCAGGATCGGTGCGCCGATGGTGACGCCGAGCGCGTAGCCGGAAATCAGCAGCCCCGCGGCCGCGATGGTGACGTTCAGTTCGCTGCTGACCTCCAGAAGGAGGCCCATGATGACAAATTCGGTGACGCCGATGCCGAAGGCACCAACCGTCAGGGCGTAAAGCGCTAGAGGCATTGTCCACTCCAATCGTGTGTTGACCGGAAGATAGACACTGACGAAGGGGTGAATTAGATATCCGAGAGGAACATAATTTGTGAGTTGAATTCATCATGGGTCGATCCGAAGTCAACCGATCCGGCGAAATGGAGATCTTTGCGCGCGTGGTTGAGCTCGGGGGATTTTCGCCCGCTGCGCGTGCCGCGGGCATGACGCCCTCGGCGGTCAGCAAGCTCATCGCGCGGCTGGAGGCGCGGCTCGGTGCACGCCTGCTCAACCGCTCGACGCGGCAGTTGCAAGTGACGCCGGAGGGCTGCGCGTTCTACGAGCGGGCAAAGCGCATCCTGGCTGATCTGGAGGATGCCGAGCGGGCGGCGGGCCTCGGGGAGCAGCCGGTCGGGCGCGTGCGCATCAACACCAGCGCGTCCTATGCCACGCATGTGCTCGCGCCGCTTCTGCCGGAGTTTCTGGCGCTGCATGCCGGCATCACCCTCGACATCATTCTGACCGACGCCGTCGTCGATCTTCTTGCCGAGCGCACCGATGTCGCCGTGCGTGCCGGACCGCTGAAAAGCTCGAGCCTCATCGCCCGCAAGCTGGGGGAGACGCAACTGGTCGTCGTTGCCGCGCCCGCCTACCTTTCACGCTGCGGCGAACCCCGCACGATCGCCGAGCTTCAGGCGCACAACCGCCTCGGCTTCGGCTATACGCGGGCAGTGGACGGCTGGCCGCTGCGGGAGAACGGCAAGGCCGTCATCGTGCCCGCCACGGGCCGTATCCAGGCGAGCGACGGCGAAGCCCTTCGCTATCTGGCATTGGCGGGGGTCGGCCTTGCCCGTCTTTCCGCCTTCACCGTGCGCCAAGACATTGCCGCCGGCCGCCTCGTGCCTGTGCTCGGGCATCTTGGTGCCGAAGAGAAGGAGGCCTTCCATGCGGTCTATGTCGGCCAGGGCGGGCCGCTTCCTTCCCGCGTGAGGGCGCTGCTCGATTTTCTTGCGGAGCGCGGCAAGGTCTCCTGACCGGCTTGCCGCTTGCTAGCAGAAGGCCACTTCGAGGTTCTGCCGGTCGCGGGCAATGACCGAACAGGCCGTTTCGAAGCCCTCCGCCTTGATGGAGAGCATGAAATCGGGCGGTATGCCCGCGGAATTGCTGACCGTGATGCCCGCGCTGTCCACGCCGAGGCTCTTGACGGTGCAGTCGATCGTCGAGCGGCGGTCGTTGAAGATGATGGATCCGGCCTTCAGCACGCGCCGCCGTGCGCCGATACCGCCGGCCGCCTGCAGGGACGACCAGGCGGTGCAGCGGTTTCGCCCGTTCTGCTTGGCGTGGTACATGGCGGCATCCGCCTGGGCCAGCAACGTTTCGATGTCCCGCCCGACGATGGACAGGGCCGCGCAGCCGAAGCTGGCGGTAACGGCGAGTGTGCCGAAGGTGCCGGAAATCGGCCGTGCGGCAATCTCGCCGCGCAGCTTTTCCGCGGTGATCATCGCATCTTCCGCGCTGGTATGGGGCAGTACGATGGCGAACTCCTCGCCGCCGAGCCGCCCGAAAAGATCGCTGGCGCGCAGGCTGGACCGGCAGGCGGCGGCCACGGCCTTCAGTGCCTCGTCGCCCGCCGCGTGGCCGTGGGTGTCGTTGACGTTCTTGAAGTGATCGACATCCAGCACCAGGCACGACAGGTCATGCTTGTGGCGCAGTGCCGCGGCGATCAGCTGTTCCGCCTCGCGCTTGAAGGCGCGGCGGGTGAGGGCCTCGGTCAGGCTGTCGGTCGCGGCCGCCTGCATCAGTTCGATCCGGTCCATCGCAGCCCCCGCCAGCTCCTGCAGGATGTCGAGATCCTTCCGGCCGAAGGAGCGCGGCCTCCGGTCGATCGCGCAGACCGTGCCGACTGTGGAGCCGGCCTTGGTCTTCAGCGGCACGCCGGCATAGAAGCGGATGTGCTCGGGGCCGGTGACCGCGGGATGCGCGACGAAACGCGGATCCCGCGTCGCGTCCTGGACGATCATCGGCTGCTCGTCGACAAGCACATGGCGGCAGAACGTATCCTCGAGCGGGACCTCGTCTGCGGAAAGGCCGGAGCAGGCCTGGTACCATTGCCGATGCCCGTCGATGAGGGAGACGAGGCCGATCTCCACGGTGAAGATCTGCTGGATCAGCCGGACGAACCGGTCGAAGCCCGCGTCGCGCGGGCCGTTGAGGAGATCGAGGTTTTCCAGTGCGGCAAGGCGTTTCCTTTGCCGCTGGATCGTCTCGTCAGACGATTTGCCGAATGTCCTGACCGTCACGAAACACTCCTCCGCTGGACAAAACCGGTTTGCTGGTTTCAGCACGACGGGCGCCTGCCTGCAACACTGCCAGGGTTGGCGCCGGGTGTTTTCCCCGCCGGGCTTGCCGGCATGCGAACCGGGCGTTGCGCCGGCGCGGTGCCGATCAACGCAGGTGTGAGGCCGCTTCGGGATTTTTCCAGACCGGATGGCTGAGGGTTTGCAGGCTGCGGGCATCGGCGCCGGCGATCCGGGCCATCAGCGCTCTCGCCATCTCGCGGCCGGCCAGATGCACGTCCTCGTCGGCCGTCAGGATCTCCGGGCGCATCCAGTTGAGGGCGGGCGAGACCTGCTTGGAAACGATGTCGAGGTCCTTGCCGATCTCCTTGCCGGCCATCTCGGCACCAGCGCTGACGGCAACGGCGAGGCTGGCGCTGACGCAGAGGACGGCGTCCGGCGGCTCCGGCGCCCGCATCGCGCGGTCCATCGCGGCCCTGACGTCGAGAAGGGGGGTGTCGATCGAGACCGGCAACGACACCTCGGTCATGCCGAAGTCGCGCAGCCCGCGCTCGAGCCCGGCGGCGATATGGGCCGCGTAGGTGAGGTCGCGGGGAGGGCGGATGATCGCCAGGCGCCTGCGGCCCCGGCCGGCCAGCTTCCCGACGGCCTGATAGACGAAGCTCTCATTGTCGAAATCGTGGAAGGGATGCGTCCATCCGGAATCGGTCCGGCCATGGGTCACGAAGGGAAAGTCCTTCTCCAGCAGCAGCTGCACGCGCCGGTCGTCCGGCGCAGTGCGCATAATGATGACGCCGTCGGCCGAGCGGCTCTGCAGGATGTTGCGGACCGGCAGCAGGGGATCGCTGTCATGGGAACTCGGGCTGACGATCAGATTGTATCCCGTGTCCTTCAGCGCCTGCGAAATGCCGAAGATCATCTGGCTGGTGAAGCCCATGATCTCGTCGTCGACATTCAGGACCAGCGCCAGCACGCTGGTCCTGCCCGTCCGGAGGCGCAGGCCCGCCCTGTTCGGCTGATAGCCGATCTGGCTGGCGACGAGCCGGACACGTTCCTTGGTTTCCGGCCCGATATCCGGCGCATCGCTGAGCGCGCGTGAAACCGATGTGGTGCTGAGGCCCGTCATGAAGGCGATCGTCTTCAGGGTGGGCGGCAGGTTTCCATCCCGCATGTCGCTCTCCATTTCCCTATGGCGCCTGATGCGATCAGGCCCGCCGGGCATCCGCTCGAAATTTTCTACGATTTGCTTTAACGATAAAGTATTTTGGGTGATATCCCCGCTCGGAAAAATATCTTTATGAATCAGAATAGTAGAAGATGCTTTGGTGGTGTATTGAAAAATATTCCGATGTGGCGTAGCAATTTACATTATCGATTAAGTTGGCGAATGTCGATGCACCTGCGCGTGCGGTCATCGTCACTGCCGATCCCTGCAGGCCGCCGGTCGTCCATCGAGCGGCAGATCCGGACAAAGCCATGACATCCTTGCCGAAAGCCAATCCCGCGATCGATCTTTCCGGCCCGTGGACACTCACCTCGGCCGATGGCGACATCACGGCGCCGATCACGCTGCCGGGCGATGTGCACACGGCGCTGACGGCCGCGGGCCTCATTCCTGATCCCTATGTCGGCCGCAACGAGGAGGCGGTGCAATGGGTGGCGCACCGCGGCTGGGTTCTCGAGCGCCGCTTCCTGTTGCCGGAACCGGATGGCGACTGGTACCTCGACATCGACTATCTCGACACGGTGGCGGCCGTCTTCGTCAACGACGCGCCGGTGCTGCTCGCCGACAACTGCTTCCGCCGCTACCGGCCCGATGTCGGCGCCCAGCTGAAGGCGGGCGAGAATGTCATCCGCATCGTCTTCCAGTCGAGCATCGCGGCGAGTGCCGACCGACAGGCCCGGCAGCCCTTCTACGTTCCCTACCATCCCGGCAATTCGCCCATCCCCAACGGCAACATGCTGCGCAAGCCGCAGTGCCATTTCGGCTGGGACTGGAACATCGCGATCGCGCCGCTGGGTCTCTACGGCACGATCCGGCTCTGCCGGCTCGACAGGGCCCGCATCGAGCACGTGACGACGCGGCAGACGCACAATGCGGATGGTTCGGTCTATCTGCAGGTGGCGGCGACGGTTTTTGCGAAGAACCCAGACATCGTGGCCCTCCATTTCGCGCTTGATGACGAGCGTGTCCGCCTCGATGTCGGCGTCAATGCCGGCGAAACGGTTGTCACCCATGTCTTCGAGATCGCCGCGCCGCGGCTGTGGTGGCCGGCGGGAAGCGGTGAGCAGGCGCTCTACACGCTTCGCGTGGAGCTGCCCGGTGATGTCGTCGTCAGGCAGATCGGTCTGCGCATGGTGGAGCTCGTCACCACGCCTGACGCGGCCGGAAGCCGCTTCGCGCTGAAGGTCAACGGGCGCGAAATCTTCTGCCGTGGCGCCAACTGGATCCCGGCCGACGCGCTGTTTTCACTGTCGAGCCCGGACGGGACCGCGGATCTCCTGCAATCCGCTGCGGCAGCCAACATGAACATGATCCGCGTCTGGGGCGGTGGTTTTTACGAGCCGGACTGGTTCTACGACCTTTGCGACCGGCTGGGTCTTCTCGTCTGGCAGGACTTCATGTTCGCCTGCAATCTCTATCCCTCCACCGAGGACTTCCTCGACAATGTCGCACGGGAGGTGGACTACCAGGTGCGTCGCCTCTCCTCCCATCCGTCGCTTGCGCTCTGGTGCGGCGACAACGAGCTGGTCGGCGCGCTCACCTGGTTCGACGAGCCGCGGAAGGACCGCGACCGTTACCTGGTGTCCTATGATCGCCTGAACCGCACGATCGAGCAGGCGATGCGCAAGGCGGCGCCCGATGCGATCTGGTGGCCGTCGAGCCCGGCCTCCGGCTATCTCGATTTCGGCGACGCCTGGCATGCCGACGGCTCCGGCGACATGCACTACTGGTCCGTCTGGCACGAGAACAAGCCGTTCGACAATTACCGCAGCGTGCGGCCGCGTTTCTGCTCGGAGTTCGGCTTCCAGTCCTATACGTCGCTGCCCGTCATCAAGACCTATGCCGAGGCGAGGGATATGAACATCGCCTCGCCCGTCATGGAACTGCATCAGAAGAATGCCGGCGGCAACGAGCGCATTGCCGCCACCATGTTCCGCTACTTCCGCTTCCCGAAGGATTTCCCGAACTTCGTCTATCTCAGCCAGATCCAGCAGGGTCTCGCCATCAAGACGGCGGTGGAATACTGGCGTTCGCTGAAGCCGCATTGCATGGGCACGCTCTACTGGCAGCTCAACGACACCTGGCCGGTCGCCTCCTGGTCGAGCCTCGACTATGGCGGCCGCTGGAAGGCGATGCACTATCTCGTCCGCCGCTTCTTCCAGCCGGTCGCGATCGCGGCAATCCCGGAGGAAGGCGGCGAAGCGATCCGCTTCTCGCTGGTCAACGACACGCTTGCCGATGTCACGGTCGACCTTTCGATCGCGCTCCTCGACATGAAGGGAGAGCGCCGGCTGCTCGTGGATGCCCGGGCGGCCTGCACGCCGGACGCCGCGGTGACCGCTGCGACCGTCACGGCGGCGGATCTGCCGGCCGGTGCCCTCATCGTCTGGCGCTTCACCGCATCGAACGGCATGCAGGGTGAAGGGCACTATGTGCATGGCACCTACAAGGCGCTGGACCTGGAGCCGGCCGGGCTGACATTCACGCAGGAAGATGGACCGGACGGGATCATCCACCTCGATGTCACCGCCACCGGACTGGCGCTCTTCGTGATGATCGAGACCGACACCGACGGCCGTTATTCCGACAATGCCTTCGACCTTGCGGCCGGCGAGACACGCCGCATCGCCTTCACTCCCGCCAAACCGCTCCCCGCCGGCCCCCGCCCGGTCTTCCGCCTCTACGACCTGCAATCCTGCCATGCGACAGAACCGGCTGCCGGGTGAGACGCTTCCGGCAGGAGGCATGGCCGGTACATGCGTTCCATAAATCGTCTTATGTGATCAGAGGGCGAAAAATGCGGCTCTGATCTCCGAGGCACTGTCTGGCGGTCCCAGTCCCCCTGCGCCATCCCTGCCCTGTGGGCAGGAAAGCGCGGTGTCAGTGCGCTCGCCACTCCCGATACCATGCCACGAAAGCGGCGATGCCGTCTTCCAGCGACACGCGTGGGACAAAGCCGGTGAGGTGGGTCAACAGGTCGGTGGAGGCGAAGGTGCGGGGCACGTCGCCGGGCTGCATGGGCATGTAGTTGCGCGTGGCGGGGCGGCCGAGCGCTTTTTCGATCGTCTCGATGAAGGTCATCAGCCCGACCGGCTGACCGCCGCCGATGTTGACGGTGCGGAAGGGCGCGCCGGCCGAGAGCGTATCGATGATGCCGGGCACCGTGACACGGCCGTCTTCCCGCGGCACGACGTCGACGAGCCGCACGATGGCCTCGACGATGTCGTCGATATAGGTGAAGTCGCGGCTCATCCTGCCCTCGCCATAGACGTCGATCGGGCGGCCGGAGAGGATGGCGTCGGAGAACTTGATCGGCGCCATGTCGGGCCGGCCCCAGGGGCCGTAGACGGTGAAGAAACGGAAGGCCGTCGTCGGCACCCCGTAGAGATGGGCGTAGGAATGCGCCATCAGTTCCATCGATTTCTTCGAGGCGGCATAGAGCGTCATCGGCTCGTCGGCCCGGTCGGTCTCGGCGAAGGGAACCTTCTCGTTGGCGCCGTAGATCGAGGAGGTGGAGGCGAGCAGCAGGTGCTTTGGTTGCAGCGCGCGTGCCAGCTCCAGCACGTTCCACGAGCCGACGAGGTTGGATTCCACATAGGCGCCGGGATTTTCCAGGCTGTAGCGCACGCCGGCCTGGGCGGCGAGATGGAGGATGACGTCGGGCTCTTTCAGCGCGGCCGCGGCATCGAGCGCGGCACGGTCCTCCAGCCGGCCGGTGACCTGGCGGAAGCCGTCATGAGGTTCGAGCAGGGCGAGGCGTTGCGCCTTCAGCCGCACGTCGTAATAGGGTGTCATGCCGTCGAAGCCGGTGACCGTGTGGCCGTCGGCGAGCAGGCGCCGCGCGAGGTGGAAGCCGATGAAGCCCGCGGTGCCGCTGACGAGGAAATGCGTCATTCCGCCGCCTCGGAGACCGGTGCGACCATCGGAGAGGTGCCGCGGCCGATGCTCGAATAGGCAAAGCCGTGGCGGGCCACTTCCTCCGGCTTGTAGACATTGCGCAGGTCCACCAGCACGGGTTTGGCCATGCTCGCCTTCAGCCGCTGGAAATCGAGCGCGCGGAACTGGTTCCATTCCGTGACGATGACCATCGCCTCCGCACCCTCGGCAATGTCGTAGGGCGAGGTGCCGTAGGTCACGTGGTCGAGCACGGTCCTGGAGGCCTCCATGCCCTCGGGGTCGTAGGCGAAAACTTTCGCGCCGCCGTCCTGCAGGGCCTGGATGATGGAGATCGACGGCGCGTCGCGCATGTCGTCGGTCTCCGGCTTGAAGGTGAGGCCGAGCACGGCGATCTTCTTGCCGCGCACCTCGCCGCCAAGTGCGGTGACGACCTTGCGGGCCATGGCGCGCTTGCGCGTGTCGTTGATGGCGATGGTGGTCTCGATCAGCCGCACGGGGCTGTCATTGTCCTGCGCGGTCTTGACCAGCGCCAGCGTGTCCTTCGGGAAGCACGAGCCGCCATAACCGGGGCCGGCATGCAGGAACTTGGCGCCGATGCGCCCGTCGAGGCCGATGCCGCGCGAGATCTGCTGCACGTCCGCGCCGACCTTTTCGCAGAGATCCGCAATCTCGTTGATGAAGGTGATCTTCATGGCGAGGAAGGCGTTGGCCGCATATTTGATCAGCTCGGAGGTGCGCCGGGTGGTGAAGAGCAGCGGCGACTGGTTGAGGTAGAGCGGCCGGTAGACCTCCGTCATCACCTCGCGCGCCCGCTCGTCCTCGATGCCGACGACGATGCGATCCGGTCGCTTGAAATCGCTGATCGCAGCCCCCTCGCGCAGGAACTCCGGGTTCGACACGACGGCGATGTCGGCCTCGGGGCGGGTTTCGCGCATGATGCGCTCGACCTCGTCGCCGGTGCCGACGGGCACGGTCGATTTCGTGACGACGACGGTGAAACCCTTGACCGACTGGGCGATTTCGCGGGCGGCGGCGTAGACATAGGAGAGGTCTGCATGGCCATCGCCGCGCCGCGAAGGCGTACCGACGGCGATGAAGACGACGTCGGCCTCGCTGACAGGGCCGGAAAATTCGGTGGTGAAGGAGAGCCGGCCCGCCTTGACGTTCTCCGCCACCAGCGCCTCGAGGCCCGGTTCGAAGATCGGGATCTCGCCGCGGTTCAACGCCTCGATCTTCGCCTCGGCCTTGTCGATGCATACGACGGTGTGGCCGAAATCGGCAAAACAGGCGCCGGATACCAGGCCCACATAGCCCGAACCGATCATCGCGATCTTCATGATGCTTCTTCTCCGGATGGGACCTTTTCGCGGCTGTCCTGGCCGTCGACGATCACAGATAGAATACGACGCCGGGCAAAGCACGGAACGCCGCCCGCTTCAAGCGGAATGCGGGCGGTATCTAGTGTGCGGCGGCGGTCTTCGCCACCCCGCGCCTTCCGCCCTGCGGGCCAGGGGGCGCCTGTCACCACGATTTCCAGGCCAGCAACAACCCGCCATCGTCATGCTCGGCCGCCCGGCAGGCCGCCTCGACATCGCCGAACGGTGCGCCGCGCGGCAGGTCGCCCGCTACAAGCGCGGCGTCGGCCAGCGTGATCGCGCCGCCCCGGGCGATGACGGTGAAGATCAGCGGGCCGGTGGACCACCAGGCCGGCGCCCCGGGCATGGCCGCGACGACATCGGGCAGCACCGCATTGAGGCGGATGAGGACCGGGTGATGGGCGGGCGCGGCCAGGAAGGAATTGGCGAGCAGCAGGCTGCCGCGGCCGGTCTTGCGGGGAATGTCCTCCGCCATGGCGGTCAGCCCGGTCATCGGCAAGAGATCGTGGAAGCTGATGTCGGCGCGGGCGGGATACCAGTCGCAATCGAGGTAGATGCCGCCCTCCTGTTCGACGAGGAGATAGCGCGCGATATCGACGGCGCCGGGATAGTCGCCCCGCTCCAGCATGGCGCGGAACGCCTTGTTCTCGTGGATGCCGGCCTCTTCCAGGTCCTTCTCCCGCCAGAGGAAATGGCCATAGCCATGGGCCTTGGCGTGCTTTTCCCAGGCTTTGGCCGAGGGCGGCACGGCCCCCTGCCCGATCCAGACCTGATGGATGACGGGCGGGATCGCGGTGCGGTTCGCCTCGGCGATCGCCCGCCGCTCGGCCGAGGAGAAGGTTCCGTGCGTGGCCAGAAGGTCCGGATCGGGCACGAGATGGTACTGGTAGCCGATCCGCTCCAGCGGATCGTCCTCGGCCTTCGCGAGCTTGAGGAAAGCCGAATGCAGCCGGCGCGGCAGGCCGAGCGCCGTTTCCTGCCCGAGGGCGGCACGCTCCGGATCGGCGGAAACCGCCTCCAGCACCTGCCAGGCGGCACCGAAATCGCCGTCCTCGCGGTATTCGGCGGCTTTTTCCAGTTGTTCGTTCAATCGTTGCTTGGCTGACATCAAGCTGTCCTAGGGGAGTTCCGGCAAAAGTGCGAAGCGGTTTTGCATCCGCCGGCGGGGTTGAAGCAAGAGCGTGCCCGTCTGCCGGCGGCGTTTCTTCATATTCGGTCCCGGCCGGAGCAACGACAACCCCCAACCTTGCCTGGAGTAAGGCGTGGACAGAAAAAAGTGTGCGCGCTAGTGTCTTGGCGGGGAACATCAAGAAAAGGCCGCGTGGATAAAATCCGTCAGGCGGGAAAGCACATATGAATTCGAATGCGATGCGCCGGCCGAGGGACCTGCTGCGGATTGAAGACCTGCACGTCTCCTTCTCCCTGATGGGCGCGAGGATCACTGCCGTCAGGGGCGCAAATCTCAGGGTGTTGCCCGGCAAGGTGACCGCCCTCGTGGGAGAATCCGGCTCCGGCAAGTCCGTCATCAGCCAGACCGCCATGGGCTTGCAGCCGCCGACCGCGCGGGTCACCGGCAAGATCCTCTTCGACGACCCGCTCTCCGACGAAGGCCCGATCGACATCCTGCCCCTGCCCCGCGACGGCAAGAAGATCCGCTCCATTCGCGGCGGGCGCATGGGCATGATCTTCCAGGAGCCGATGACCTCGTTTTCGCCGCTGCACACGATCGGCGACCAGATCAGCGAGTCCCTTGCCATCCACACCGGCCTTACCGTCGCGGAGATGCGCGAGCGCTGCGAGGACATGCTGGCGCGCGTCGGCTTCAACAATCCGCGCAAGGTCTACGACATGTATTCCTTCGAGTTGTCCGGCGGCATGCGCCAGCGCGCGATGATCGCCATGGCGCTCGTCTGCGGCCCGGCGCTGCTGATCGCCGACGAGCCGACCACGGCGCTCGACGTGACCATCCAGGCGCAGATCCTGAAACTCCTGCGCGACCTGCAGCAGCAGATGGACATGGCGGTGCTGCTCGTCACGCACGATCTCGGCGTCGTTGCCAACATCGCCGACGAGGTCGTGGTGATCTACCAGGGCGAGATCATGGAGGCGGGGCCGGTCGAGACGATCTTCCATCGGCCTGCCCATCCCTACCTCAAGGGCCTGATGGCGGCGATCCCGCATTTCGGCATGAAGCGCGGCGACCGGCTGAAGCCGCTGCGCGAGATCGAGGTCAACCAGGACAGCCTGCTGTCGAAGAAATATCAGGCCCGCACCGGGCCGGATGTCATCCTCTCGGTCCGCGACCTCAGCAAGACCTTCGTGACCCGCAAGGACAACTGGGCCATGCCGGGCCAGCAGAAGGAAAAGCCGCGGCCGGCCGTCGATGGCGTCAGCTTTGACATCAGGCGCGGCGAATGTCTCGGCCTCGTCGGCGAAAGCGGTTGCGGCAAGACCACCGTCAGCAAGATCCTGATGCGCGCGATCAAGCCGGACGCCGGATCGGTGCTGTTCGACGACGGCAAGGGGCCGGTCGACGTGCTGAACGCCAAGGGCGCCGAGCTGCAATCGCTGCGCACGCGCCTGCAGATGGTGTTCCAGGACCCGCAATCCTCGCTCTCGCCGCGCATGACGGTCGGCGACATCCTGCGTGAACCCCTCGACATCCACGACTATGGCGATGCGGCCAAGCGCAGGATGGCGTCGAAGGCGCTGATCCGCGCCATCGGCCTCGACGAGGCCTCGCTGAAGCGCTATCCGCACTCCTTCTCCGGCGGTCAGCGCCAGCGTATCGGCATCGCCCGGGCACTTGCCCTCGGCCCGAGCATGATCATCTGCGACGAACCGGTTTCCGCGCTCGACGTCTCCGTGCAGGCGCAGATCCTCAACCTGCTCAAGGACCTCCAGAAGGACCTCGGCCTCACCTATCTCTTCATCTCGCACAACCTTGCCGTGGTCGATTACATGGCCGACCGGGTCGCCGTGATGTGGGCCGGGCGCATCGTCGAGATCGCGCCGCGCGAGATCATCATGACCGCGCCGGTGCATCCCTATACGCGGGCGCTGCTCGATGCCGTTCCCTTCCCCGATCTCGAGCGCCCGCTGAACTTCGAGACGGCCGGCCGGACCAGCGCCGTCTCGCGCGAGAGCTGGGCACAGGTCTTCCGCGACGAGGAGGGCAGCGAGGGGCTGGCGCCGGCCGATCTCGGTGGCGGCCATTTCGTGCTTGCCCGCAGGAATGCCGACATGCGGGAGCTTTGCTCGTGATCACGCGCCGCACCACACTCGGCCTGCTGGCCGCCGCCTTCGTTCCCGGCATCGCCCGCGGCTTGGACAGCGATGCCGCCTATTTCAAGGACAAGATCGCGGCGGGCGAACTGCCGCCGGTTTCAGAGCGCCTGCCGAAGGTGCCACGCGTCGTCAACACCGCCGCGCTCGGCGGCGTCCCCGGCAAGCAAGGCGGGCGGCTGCGCATCCTGATCGGCGGCCAGCGCGACGTGCGCCTCGTCCCGATCAACAGCTATTCGCGCCTTGTCGGCTACGATCGCGACCTGAAGCTCGTCGCCGACATCCTCGAGAGCTTCACTGTGGAAGAGGAGCGCATCTTCACCTTCCGCCTGCGCGAAGGGCACAGATGGTCGAGCGGCGACCCCTTCACGGTGGAGGACTTCCGCTATTGCTGGGAAGAGGTCATCCTCAACCGCGAGCTCCTGAAGGGTGGTCCGCCCACCGACCTGCTCGTCGAAGGCAAGCCGCCCGCCTTCGACGTGGTCGATCCGCTGACGGTGCGCTACACCTGGGAAAAGCCGATCCCGGATTTCCTGCCGAAACTCGCCTCGCCCATTCCGCTGGTGCTGGCGCTGCCGTCCGCCTACATGCGGCAGTTCCACAAGAAGTTCCAGACAGCGGAGGCGCTGGAAAAGCATATCAAGAAGCAGCGCGTCGACGACTGGCGCGGCCTGCACATCAAGATGTCGCGCCAGACCCGGCCGGAAAACCCGGATCTCCCGACGCTGGAGGCCTGGCGGCCGCGCACCGCCCCGCCCGCCGAACAGTTCATCTTCGAGCGCAACCCGTTCTTCCACCGGGTCGACGAGAACGGCACGCAGCTGCCCTATGTCGACCGGCTGGTGCTGAACGTCTCCTCGCCGGATCTCATCTCCGCCAAGACGGCGACCGGGGAAAGCGACCTGCAGATCGGCAATCTCGACTTCACCGACTACACGCTGCTGAAGAGCGCCGAGGCGACGTATCCGATCAACGTGATGCTGTGGAAACGCACGCTGGGCTCGCGTGTCGCCCTGATCCCCAATCTCAACTGCGGCGATGAAGGCTGGCGCACGGTGCTGCGCGACGTGCGCGTGCGCAGGGCGATGTCGCTCGCCATCAACCGTACGGAGATCAACAAGGCGGTCTTCTACGGCCTCGGCCAGGAAAGTGCCAACACGGTGCTGCCGGAAAGCACCCTCTTCAAGCCGGACTATGCAAAGGCCTATGCCGGCTACGACCCGGCGGAGGCCAACCGCCTGCTCGATGCGGCCGGGCTCGACAAGCGCGACGACGAGGGCACGCGGCTTCTTCCGGATGGCCGCCCCGCCCAGGTCGTCATCGAGAGCGCCGGCGAGAGCACGCTGGAAACGGACGTGCTGGAACTCGTCACCGACTATTTCCGCGAGATCGGCCTCGGGCTTTTCGTACGGGTTTCCCAGCGCGACATCTTCCGCAGCCGCGCCATCGGCGGCGAGGTGGTGATGTCCGTCTGGTACGGGCTCGACAATGGCGTGCCCACACCGGAAATGTCGCCCGCCGAACTGGCGCCGAGCTCCGACGACCAGTACCAGTGGCCCGTCTGGGGCATGTACTACGCGACCGTCAAGACCAAGGGCGAGCCGCCCGACATGCCCGAGGTGCAGTATCTCGTCGACAGGCTCGCCGCCTGGGAAATGACGACGACGGAAGCGGAGCGCACGGCGATCTGGCATGAAATGCTCGCCCATCACGCCGACCAGGTCTTCACCATCGGCACGGTCAACGGCATTTCCCAACCGGTGGTGCGTGCGCGCCAGCTGCGCAACATGCCGGAAAAGGCCCTCTGCGGTTTCCAGCCGACCGCCTTCCTCGGGGTCTACATGCCGGATACGTTCTGGTACGAGGAGGGTGCGTGATGGGACAGGCGATCTTCCATGCGTGGTCGTCAGCCAGCTGGCAGGCGGATGAGGGGCGGCCACGGACGAAACCTTGTCGCTTCGCCCTGCCCCGGCCCCAGGAGCCAGCCCGATGATCCGCTACATCCTCTGGCGCATCGCCGTCATGGTTCCGACGCTCGCGCTCATCTCGGTGCTGGTTTTCACCATCATCGAGCTGCCGCCAGGCGACTATTTCGAGAGCTACATCTCGGAGCTGCGCGCCATGGGCGAGGCGACCGACATGGCCGAGATCGAGGAGCTGCGCGAGCGCTACGGCTTCGACAAGCCTGCGCCGTTGCGCTACCTGCACTGGGTCGGCGGCATGCTCATCGGCGATTTCGGCTACTCTTTCGAATATCGCCTTCCCGTTTCGGAGGTGGTGGGCGACCGGCTCTGGCTGACGGTGCTGGTCTCCTTCGTGACCATCATCTTCACCTGGCTCATCGCCTTCCCGATCGGCATCTACTCGGCCACCCACCAGTATAGCTGGGGCGACTACGGCCTGACGCTCGCCGGCCTCATCGGCATTGCCGTGCCGAACTTCATGCTGGCGCTGGTCGTCATGTATTTCGCCAATATCTGGTTCGGCGTCTCGATCGGCGGGCTGATGGACCGCCAGTTCCTCGGTGCGCCGATGAGTTGGGAGAAATTCCGCTCCATCCTCTCGCATATCTGGATACCCGTGATCATCATCGGCACGGCGGGCACGGCCGCGATGGTGCGCCGCCTGCGCGCCAACCTGCTCGACGAGCTCAACAAGCAATATGTCGTGACCGCACGCTCCAAGGGCCTGCATCCGATGCGTGTCCTCACCAAATATCCGCTGCGCATGTCTCTCAACTTCTTCATCTCCGATATCGGTTCCATCCTGCCCTCGATCATCTCGGGCGCGGAGGTGACCGCCATCGTGCTGTCGCTCGAAACGACCGGCCCCATGCTGATCAAGGCCTTGCAGACACAGGACATGTATCTCGCCGGTTCCTTCCTGATGTTCCTGGCCTTCCTGACGGTCATCGGCGTGCTGATCTCGGATATCGCGCTCGCCATTCTGGATCCGCGCATCCGGCTCGGCGGAGGAAGCCGCAAGTGAAGACGCCTCTTCCCGAACCCGGCGCCCCGCTCGGCCATTTCGTCTCGGACAAGCCGTTCGACCCCTATGCCGCCGAACACAAGACGGAGGAGCTGAAGAAGGTCGCGCAGGCCTCGCAGTTCCAGTTGATGTGGTGGCAGTTCCGCCGCCACCGCATGGCGCTCGTCTCCGGCATCTTCCTCCTCGTCATCTACCTGATGATCGCGGTCAGCGAGTTCCTGTCGCCCTACAACCTGCACACCCGCAACATCGACTTCATCTACTCCCCGCCGCAGACCCTGCGTTTCATGCATGAGGGCCAGTTCGTCGGTCCTTTCGTCTATGGCCAGAAGATGACGCTCGACATGGACAATCTGCGGCGCGTCTACACGGACGACAAGACGGACGTGCAGAAGCTGCGCTTCTTCTGCAGTGGCGACAAATACAAGTTCTGGGGCCTGTTCACCTCGGACGTCCATCTTGTCTGCCCGGCCAAGGACGGCCAGTTCTTCTTCCTCGGCACCGACCGGCTGGGGCGCGACATGCTCTCGCGCATCCTCTATGGCGCGCGCATCTCGCTCACCATCGGTGCGCTAGGCGTTGCCATGAGCTTCGTGCTCGGCATCGTCATCGGTGGCCTTGCCGGCTATCACGGCGGCGTCTTCGATCTCATCGTGCAGCGCGTCATCGAGGTCCTTCAGTCGATTCCAAGCATTCCCCTGTGGATGGCGCTCGCCGCGATCATCCCGGTCACCTGGAGCCCCATTCTCGTCTATATCGGCATTACGATCATCCTCGGCATGCTCGACTGGACCGGACTTGCACGCGCCGTGCGCTCGAAACTTCTTGCCTTGCGGGAGGAAGATTATGTATTGGCGGCCCAGGTCATGGGCGCGGGCAGCGCCCGCATCATTCGCCGCCATCTCATACCCGGCTTCATGTCCCACCTGATCGCCAGCGCAACGCTGACCATTCCGGGCATGATCCTCGGGGAGACGGCACTGAGTTTCCTCGGGCTCGGCCTCCGGCCACCCATCACCAGTTGGGGCATCCTTCTGACGGAAGCCCGCAGCATCAACATTATCGCCCTCTATCCGTGGCTGCTCTTTCCGGTGGTACCCGTCGTTTTGGTCATTCTGGCTTTCAACTTCCTTGGCGATGGACTGCGTGATGCGGCTGACCCCTATAAGTGAAATCGGGATTACGAATGCAGAAGAATCGCCCCTCCACGATGGCGAGCCCGGCGGATTTCGGGAGACTTTGCCCTTGAGCCGCAGTTTCGAGCACGCCCGCATCCTCATGTACAGCCACGACACGTTCGGCCTCGGGCACCTGCGCCGCTGCCGTACGATCGCCCATGCGCTGGTGGAGGAATATCGCGGCCTCAACGTCCTGATCATCTCGGGCGCGACGATCGCCGGCGCCTTCGATTATCGCGCCCGTGTCGACTTCGTGAAGATCCCCAGCGTCATCAAGCTGCGCAACGGCGAATACACCTCGCTGGAGCGCCATATCGACCTGGAAGACACGCTGACCATGCGCCGGTCGATCATCCGCCACACGGCCGAGACGTTCAATCCGGACATCTTCATCATCGACAAGGAGCCGATGGGCCTTTCCGGCGAGGTGGAGGAAACGCTGGCCTACCTGAAGGGCCGCGGCACGCGGCTGATCCTCGGCCTGCGTGAAGTCATGGATTCTCCGCACCTGCTCGATGCCGAGTGGAAGCGCAAGGACGTCATGCACAAGATCGCGCGGTTCTACGACGACATCTGGGTCTACGGCCCGCCGGATTTCTATGATCCGCTCGTCGGCCTCGACGTGCCGCAGGGCGTGCGCGACAAGCTGAACTTCGTCGGCTTCCTGCAGCGCAACGCGCTGCAGATGGACCGCGCCCAGTACCAGCCCTCGGGCGACTACATCCTGGTGACGACCGGCGGCGGCGGCGACGGGGCTGAACTGGTGGAGGATGTGCTTCGCGCCTACCGGCACGATGCCGGTCTCACCCATCGCGCCCTCATCGTGCTCGGCCCCTACATGCCGCAGGGCGAGCGCACCAAGCTGACGCAGGAAGCTGCGAAAATCCCCTATGTCGAGGTGATCGAGTTCGATTCGCGCATGGAGGACCTGGTGGCCGGCGCGAAGGCCGTGGTGGCGATGGGCGGCTACAACACCTATTGCGAGATTCTCTCCTTCGACAAGCCGGCGCTCATCGTGCCGCGCGTGCAGCCGCGCGAGGAGCAGCTCATCCGTGCCACCCGCGCTGCCGAACTCGGCCTCATCAACATGCTGCTGCCGGAGGAATCGGCCGATCCCGCGCGCCTTGCCGCCGTGCTGAAGACCCTTCCGGAATGCCGCCCGCCCTCGAGCGGCAATCCCGAACTCCGGCTCGAAGGCCTGCGCAACATCGCCCGCATCGTCGGCGAGGAGCTTTCCGCGCGGGAACTCACCCCGCCGTCCGTCGCTTGAAAGAGGCCACGCCCGCCGTGTCGCTGCCGCATAAGATCGTCGTGCTGCTGAAGGGCTATCCGCGCCTTTCGGAAACCTTCATCGCTCAGGAGCTGCGCGGGCTGGAGCGCGCTGGGCTTGAGCTTGTGCTCGTCTCGCTCCGCCGCCCGACGGACAAGAAACGCCATCCCGTGCACGACGAGATCAAGGCCCCGGTGTTCTACCTGCCGGAATACCTGCACGAGGAGCCGCTGCGCGTGCTGCACGGCCTGTTCAAAAGCCTTCGCGCCCCCGGCTTCGGGGCCGCTTTCCGCCAGTTCCTGAAGGATCTGCCGCGCGATTTCAGCCGCAACCGGTTCCGCCGCTTCGGCCAGGCGGCGGTGCTCGTGGGGGAATTTCCCGAGGCCGGCGGCTGGCTGCACGCCCATTTCATCCACACCCCCGCCTCCGTCGCCAATTATGCGGCCCGCATGCTTGCCCTGCCCTTCTCGGTCTCGGCCCATGCCAAGGACATCTGGACATCGAAGGACTGGGAACTCGCCGACAAGCTGACGATCGCCGACTGGGCGGTGACCTGCACCAAATCCGGCCACGCCCACCTGCAGACCCTTGCCGGCCCGCACCGTGACCGGGTGCACCTCAGCTACCACGGCCTCGATCTCGACCGGTTTCCGCCGCTTGAGACCGGGGAGCACGCCCCCCTGGCCGGATGCGACTGCGCCCATCCGGCAGAGGCCGCCGCGAGCGGCAATGCCCGCCCACTGCGTGACGGAGCTGACCCGCAGGATCCCGTCACCATCATCAGCGTCGGGCGTGCGGTGCCGAAGAAGGGCTACGATGTCCTGTTGAAGGCCCTTGCGCGGCTTCCGGCCGATCTTCACTGGCGTTTCGTTCATGCCGGCGACGGCGGCGAGCGGGCGAAGCTGCAAAAGCTCGCCGACGAGCTTGGCATCGCGCAAAGGATCACCTGGCTCGGCGCGGTCGACCAGAAGGATGTGCTTGCCGCCTATCGCCGCTCCGACATTTTCGCGCTCGCCTGCCGCATCACGCCGGACGGCGACCGCGACGGTCTGCCGAACGTGCTGGTGGAGGCGGCAAGCCAGCAGCTCGCCTGCGTGGCGACCGACATTTCCGGCATCCCCGAGCTTTTCGAGAACGAGGAGAACGGCCTGCTCGTCCCCTCCGAGGACGTGGATGCGTTTTCCCGAGCGCTTGAACGCGCGATCCGCGATCCCGCCCTTCGCCACCGCCTCGGTGCGGCCGCCGAGGCGAAGGTGCGCCGGAGCTTCGACCACCATACCAGCATTGCGCAGCTGAAGGCGCTGTTCGAGGCGGGAGCCCGCCGATGAGCGTCCCGCGCGTCCTCTTCTATGTCCAGCACCTGCTCGGCATCGGCCATCTCGCCCGCGCCAGCCGCATCGTGCGCGCGCTCGTCGATGACGGCTTTGAGGTCACGCTCGTCACCGGCGGCATGCCGGTCGACGGCTTTCCCGGTCCCGGCATCGACCATATAGCCCTCCCGGCCATCGCGGTCGGTGACGGCGGCTTTTCCGCGCTCGTCGACGAGAACGGCGGGGTCATCGACGAGGCCTTCAAGGCCGCGCGGCGCGACGAACTGCTCGCCGCCTATCATGCCGTGCGGCCCGATATCGTCATTGTCGAGGCCTTCCCCTTCGGCCGCCGCCAGGTGCGCTTCGAGCTGCTGCCGCTGATCGAGGCGATCGAGGCGAGCACGCCGCGTCCCCTCCTCCTGACCTCGCTGCGCGACATCCTGCAGGAGCGCGCCAAGCCGGGCCGCGACGAGGAGACGATCGACCTCGTGCGTCGTCATTTCGACCGGGTGCTCGTGCACGGCGATCCCGCCTTCGTGCGTCTGGAGGATACGTTCCCGCTGGCGGAGGCCATTGCCGAGCGGGTGGTCTATACCGGCCTCGTCGGCGGTCCGGCGGCACAGCCTGCCGCCGAACGCTACGACGTCGTCGTCTCGGCTGGCGGCGGGGCTGTCGGCGCCGGCCTGGTGGAGGCCGCACTCCAGGCGGCGCAGGGGCTCGATAGCGCCTGCCGCTGGCTGGTGATCACCGGCCCCAACATGCCGCAGGCCGATTTTTCGCGCCTTTCCGGCGCATGCCCGGCCAATGTCGATCTCGTGCGCTTCCGCACCGATTTCCGCAATCTCCTCGCGGCAGCGCGGCTCTCGGTCTCACAGGCCGGTTACAACACTGTCTGCGACGTGCTGCAGGCCGGCTGCGGCGCCGTGCTGGTGCCCTTCGCGTCGGGCGGCGAGAGCGAGCAGACGGCGCGTGCCGAACGGCTGGAACGGCTCGGCCGGGCTGTCGTGCTGCGCGAGGATACGCTTTCCAGGGAGACGATGGCAGACGCAATTTCTCGTGCGCTTTCCGCGGAAACGGAGAAAAATGTGCCTGTTTTGCAACTGGATGGCGCCAATCGCACCGCAAAAATCCTGAGGGACCTACTAAAACAGCGAGCGACTACCTAGCTCTTGCGGTATTGCGGCTGTCTTATAATCTTCACACGAGACAGCGGCCTTTCACGCACAGAAGCTCTTCATGGAAAAAAGCCTCGCCCGGTACATTTGGGTCCACACCCGGCCGCAGCAGCTCGCGATCCTGCTGATCGTCGCCCTGTCCATGATTCCCTACTATCTGGCCTTCGACCTGCCCAAGCAGATCGTCAACGGCCCGATCCAGGGGACGGGATTCGAGCAGCCCGGCAACACCCAGCTCTTCATGCCGATCGCCTTCGACCTGCCGTTCTTCGGCCATGTCGAGCTTTTCGCCGGCCTGCCGCTGGAGCGCATGCCCTCGCTGCTCGCCCTCAGCCTGACGTTCCTCGTGCTCGTCATCATCAACGGCCTGTTCAAGTATTTCATCAACACCTACAAGGGCCGCCTTGGCGAGCGGCTGCTGCGGCGCATCCGCTACGAACTCGTCGATCGCATCCTGCGTTTCCCGCCGCGCTATTTCAAGCACATCAAGGCCGGCGAAGTTTCCTCCATGGTCAAGGACGAGGTGGAACCGCTCGGCGGCTTCACCGCGGATGCCTTCGTGCAGCCGGCGCTGCTCGGCGGCCAGGCGCTGACGGCGCTGATCTTCATCTTCATCCAGCATTTCTGGCTCGGCTTCATCGCCTTCGCGATGGCGATGATCCAGGTCGGCATCATCCCGCGCATGCGCCGCCGGCTCATCGAGCTCGGCCGCGAGCGCCAGCTCACCGCCCGCCAGCTCGCTGGGCGCGTGGCGGAAATCGTCGACGGCATCGACACGATCCACGCCTACGACACCTCGAACTACGAGCGCGCCGACATCGCCGCCCGGCTCGGCCGCATCTTCAAGATCCGTTACGACATCTACCAGTGGAAGTTCCTGGTCAAATTCCTCAACAACTTCCTCGCCCAGCTGACACCCTTCCTGTTCTACTGCATCGGCGGCTACCTCACGATCGTCGGCAGGCTCGACGTCGGCCAGCTCGTCGCCGTCATCAACGCCTACAAGGAGCTTCCGGGGCCGCTGAAGGAGCTGATCGACTGGGAGCTGGTGCGCCAGGACGTTCAGGTGAAGTACGAGCAGGTCGTCGAGCAGTTCGAAGCCGATGAAATGATCGCTCCGGAAATCCAGGCGATCGACGCGGAGAGCCAGCCGGCGCTGAACCATCCGCTCAGCACCACGAACCTCCTGATCGACGACGATATCGGCGGGCGGGCCCTGGAGCATGTCACGGTCAAGATCGCGCCCGGCGAGACCGTCGCCATCATCGGCACGGCGGCGAGCGGCGGCGATCGTCTCGCCGAGGTGCTGGCGCGCGTCGTCTGGCCGGCCGGCGGCAAGGTGACGGCGGGCGACGACGACCTCTTCAGCTTGCCTGAGGCCGTGACCGGCAGGCGCATCTCCTATGTCTCGCCCGATGCCTATTTCTTCCATGGCAGCCTGCAGGACAACCTGCTCTACGGCCTCAAGCACGCACCGATCGAGCCGGCCGTCTACAAGGGGCAGGAGGCCGACCAGCGCAAGTGGGACGTGCTGGAGGCGCGCCGCTCCGGCAATCCGGATTTCGACCTCAACGGCAACTGGATCGACCTCGCCACGCTCAATGCCAACGGTACGGACGGGCTGTTCGGCGCGATGATGGCGGTGATGGACGTGGTGGAGCTGTCCGACGACGTGCTGCAGCTGGCGCTGCATTCCTCGATCGCGGTCAACAACAATCCCGATTTCGCCGCCCAGATCGTCGAGATGCGCCATGACCTTCGCGAGGAGCTGAACCGCCGCGACCTCAACAGCCTCATCGTGCCGTTCCGCGACAACGAGTACAACACCGAGGCGCCGGTCGCCGAGAACCTGTTCTTCGGCATGATGCCGGATCCGAAGGCCTCCACCAGGGCCATCGTCAAAACGCCCTATTTCCGCAACATCATGCGCGAGAGCGGCCTTGGCGAGGCGCTGTTCGAGATGGGCAAGGGCATTGCGGAGAGCACGGTGGAGCTCTTCAAGGACCTGCCGCCCGACCACCCGTTCTTCGAACAGCTGACCTTCATGCGGGCGGACGAGATTCCGACCTATCAGCACCTCCTCCAGAAGCTGCGGCACAATGCCGCACCCAGCGAGGAAGACAGGATTGCGCTGATCAGGCTCAGCTTCTTCTATGTCGAGCCGCGGCACCGCTTCGGCGTGCTCGACGAGACGCTGATGCGCAAGATCGTCGAGGTGCGCCACCAGTTCCACGCGAACCTGCCGGTGGAACTGCAGACCCATATTGAACGTTACAATCCGAATGCCTATCTGACATCGGGAACGCTGGTCGACAATATCGTGTTCGGCAAGCTCAACCATCGCTTCAGCGACGCGATTTCCAAGCTCAGGGAGATCGGTGGGGAGCTTTTGGCCAAGCGGCCGGAACTCTACCGCGCGTTGATGGCGTTGGGGCTGGAATCGAATATCGGGACCGGTGGCCGGCGACTGAACAGCCTGCAGCGCCTGAAGCTGGGCCTTGCCCGCGCCCTCATCCGCCGCTCTGACTACTACATCTTCAACCGGGCGTTCTCGGGCGTCGACCACCACCTCCAGGAGCACATCGTGGAGGCGGCCCTTGCGTTCCTGGCCAAGAGCGGTGATAATCCAGCCGTTGTCTGGGTTTTGTCAAATACCCCGCTTGCAAAACACTTTAAAAGAGTGCTTGCTTTTGATGGCGGAAGTTTGGTGGAAGACGGAACCTACGAAACGATCGTCGAAAGTGGTACGGTATACAAGCAACTGATAGCATGACTGGTATGAAGTGATCAGATAACCGGAATTCGAGGCGGTTGACTGTTATGATCTTGAACGACGAAGTGCAGATGTTACGACGGGTGCCGCTGTTCTCGGGCATCGACGCAGGCAAGCTGAAACTGCTCGCCTTCGCTTCGGACCGCGTCAGCTACCGTGAGGGCCAGGAGCTCTTCCATCAGGGCGATGAAGGCGATGCCGCCTATGTCGTTCTGTCGGGCGTCGTCGATGTCTACAAGGAAGGCCCCTCAGGAGACGAGAAGATCGCATCGACCGGCAGTTGCTCGGTCGTCGGCGAAATCGCCATCCTCTGCGGCACGACCCGCAATGCCACCGTCAAGGCCTCCACGGTCGTGGAAGCGTTGCGCATTCGCAAGGATTGCTTCCTCAAGGTTCTCTCGTCCTGCCCCCGCAGCATGGCCGAAACCATGCGCGTGATGGGCGAGCGGCTCGCAACCGCGCACTGAGGACCTCTCCGTCGGCCTTGCCTGCCGGCATGTCCTGAACGTCCCCTTCGGGTCGGCCAGATTTCTGTTGCGTGCGTCCACGCAACAGGCGTTCTCATCCTTTTCCGAAAGCCTTTCGCGAAGGCATTCCGTTACCGGACTTTTCTCCGCCGTGGAGGGAAAACCCGTTCCGCGAAGCAGCGAAGCACCTTGCGGCGCGGGCTGGATTTGCCAAGGAATTGCGGCAGAAACAAGGGACTAGTCCCCTCACCCCGCTCTCGCGTCTTTCATATTTCTGTGATCATCCGTTCACCGCCTGCAAGGCCGTGGTTTGCGCAAGTCGCCCGGCGCGGCGGCGGCGGGCGACTTGCGACGGGCATTTCCCGCTGGAAACCCTGGGCTGTCCGACGGTGAAGCGCTCCGCCCTGCCGGGAGGCGGGTGGTCACGGAACAAGACGTCTCTTCCTTTCCTGGCGAGCCGGACGGCAGCAAAAAATGAAGCGGCGGCACTGGAAGAGGATACTACCCTACCCGACGAGGTCTCCCGCGCGGGCCCAGACGCAGCCCGCCGTCCCGGCGGTCGCCTCGAAAATCAGCGCCATCAGCGCCCACGCGGCTGCGTCGTGCACGAGGTGGTGGGTCAGGAGGCCGATCGGGCCGTCGTGGGCCTGCGACAGGCGCACGAGATCGGCAATCACCGCCTCGGCCGGCCGGGCACCCCGCGTGCCGCGCCAGTCGATGATGTCCACATGCGTGTTGAGCACAACGAGCGGTGCCGGCTTTTCCGGACCGAAGACGGAGAGCGCCTTGAAACCAAGGGACGGCAGGCCGCCGACAACGGCAGGTGCGATGCGGTTCCACGGCGGCACCAGCATGGGCACGAAGCGGCCGGCATGGAGCGTGGAAAGGTGTTTGAAGCCCTGCTCAAGCTCGGCAAGGACCGTTTCCGCCGGGCGATGGGCGCCGAGCTCCTGGTTCTTCTCCCCTGGCCCCGCATGGTTTGCATGCGCCCAGCCATGCACCGCCACGTGCGCCTGCGGGGCTTCGGCCAGCCGCGCCGCGAGTGCCGCACCTGTGAAGGCCGGGATGACCGCGATGAGCACGGGCACCGCGTGGCGCTCCGTCAGCGCCAGCAACGTGTCGAGCGCTGCTGTGGGCTCCACGGCGTCGTCGTCGCGCAGCCACAGCCTCAGCGGCTTTCCCGCCGCGGCCCGGCGGGCGATTTCTTCCACGAGGGGTTTTGCGCTGGCTGGCGGCGTCATCCTGTCTCTCCTACAGCTTTCCGCACGATGGCGTCGAGCGCCGCGGCGGCGGCCGGCAGCGAATGCTCGGCCAGCACGCGGGCGCGGGCGTTGTGGGCAAGACGCCGGCGTTCCGCTGCGTCGTCCATGAGGGCCGCGATGGCCGCCGCATAGGCAGCATGATCGCCCGGCGCGGTGAGGCGCCCCGTCTTGCCGTCCTCGACCACCTCCGGAACGCCCGCCGTCCGCAGGGCGACGACGGGAAGGCCGGCGGCCTGCGCCTCCAGATAGGCGAGCCCATAGGCTTCGCCGCAGCCCGGCCAGACATAGAGCGCGCCTTCGGCCAGGATCTCTGCCACAGCGGCCTGCGGCTTCTGCCCCAGCCAGGCGATGCGCCCGTCGCCGATGCCGGAAAACAGTGCTTCCACCTCGCCCCGCAGCGGCCCGTCGCCCACCACCGAAAGGCGCCAGGGCCTGTCCTCGACCAGCCGCAGCGCCGCAGCAAGCGCGCGAAAGCTCTCCAGCTTGTCGCCGGCCCGCATCATGGCCACGGTGACGAGATGGCCCGGCTGTGGCCGCGGGGTCTGACCTGTGAACGGTGCGGCGCCGATGAAGGGTTTCAGCGGCGCAATGATCGCCTCCGGCGTGGCGGCGGCAAGGCCCGCCCGGTCGCGGGCGGTGAGCCCGATATTGACTGTGGCGCCGCGGACGGCGTCCAGCACGCGTGCCTGCATGTCGGCCCAGATGCCGACATTGCGGCGCCGGGAATAGGAGGCTTCGGCCGTGGCATAGGCGATGCCGAAACGTTCGCAGAGCGCGGGGCCGATCAGGTCCGGCGCCTTGTAGTAGGGGTGGTAGCAGAACCAGAGGTCCGGCGCCCCTTCCGCCCGCCAGAGCGTCGAAAGCCGCTCGACCTCGGCCGCAGCCTGCGCCGTGAGCGCCGCATAGGCCGCTGCGTCATCGCTGTCGCCGCAAAAGGCGCGCAGCTCCGAGGCGAGTGCGACTGCATGGCCGGCGTGGCCGAGGCACGCGAGAAGCTGGCGGGCCATCAACCGGTCGCCCGAGGGCACGGGGTGGTGGGGCGATTTCAGCGGGGCGTAGAATGCGATCTTCATGCTCGCCCGCGGGCCCTTTCTGCTTGTCGTCCGGGTGCCGCAAGCACGGCGCGCGTTGCGGAACAGCTCGCTGCGCACCGTGTTGCCGCAGCATTGCGGGCGGGTCGGAAACCGGCCCACGGACCTCGCATCCATCCCCCGCCCCGTTCGGGCTAGGGTTGACAGGCTGGCCAAACTCTCCCATCTCAACGCGCGGTCCTGTATATGTGCGCGGAGTGCCGATGCCAACTGCCTTGCTTTCCCACGAGACGCTGCTGGCCCGAATAACGTCTCGCGGGGCCCGCGTCGGCATTGTCGGCCTCGGCTATGTCGGCCTGCCGCTCGCCATCACCGCTGCCCGTGCCGGCTTTACCGTGACGGGTTTCGATATCGACCCGGGTAAGATCACCGCGATCGAGGCCGGGCGCAGCTATATCGAGGCGGTGCCGAGTGACATTCTCGACGCGGAGCATCGCGCCGGCCGCTTTGCCGCGACGAGCGATTTCTCCCGGCTCGGTGAATGCGACATCATCGCCATCTGCGTGCCGACGCCGCTGACGCGTCACCGCGATCCCGACATGCGCTATGTCGAGCAGACCTGCCGCGACATCGCCGCGACGCTTCGCCCCGGCCAGCTCGTCGTTCTGGAATCGACCACCTATCCCGGCACGACCGACGGCCTGGTGCGTCGCACGCTGGAGGCCGGTGGCCTGAAATCCGGCACGGATTTCTTCCTCGGCTTCTCGCCGGAGCGGGAGGACCCCGGCAACCGCGAATTCCAGACCTCGACCATCCCGAAGATCGTCGCCGGCGACGGCGATACGGCGCAGGCGCTCGTCGCCGCCTTCTACGGCGCGGTGGTCAAGACGGTCGTGCCCGTCTCCTCCACCGCCACGGCGGAAGCGGTGAAGCTGACGGAGAACATCTTTCGCGCCGTGAATATCGCCTTGGTGAACGAGCTGAAGGTCGTCTACGAGGCCATGGGCATCGACATCTGGGAGGTGATCGACGCCGCCAGTTCGAAACCCTTCGGTTACATGCCCTTCTATCCCGGCCCGGGCCTCGGCGGCCATTGTATCCCGATCGATCCCTTCTACCTCACCTGGGCCTCGCGCGCCCACGAGCTGCCGACCCGCTTCATCGAGTTGGCCGGCGAGATCAATTCGGCCATGCCCCGTCACGTGGTGGCAAGGCTGGCCGAAGCGCTCGACCGGCGCGCCGGCAAGGCGCTGAGCCGCTCGAAGGTGCTGGTGATCGGCCTTGCCTACAAGAAGAACGTGCCCGACATCCGCGAAAGCCCCTCGCTGAAGCTGATCGAGCTGATCGAGGAGCGCGGCGGTTCGGCAAGCTACTATGACCCGCATGTGCCGGAGATACCGCCGACCCGCGAATACGGCGCGTTCCGCGGCCGCCCGTCGGCTTCCTGGAACGAGGCGGATATCCGTGCCTTCGACGCGATCCTCATCGCCACCGACCATGACGATGTCGACTATGCGGCGCTCGCCGAATGGGGCGCGCTGATCGTCGACACGCGCAACGTCTTCGCCCGGCGCGGCATCGCCGCCGATACGATCCTCAAGGCCTGAGATTTTCCTGCATGAGCCGTCTCGAAAGCTTCATCCGCCGCATGTCCGCCCAGCGCGACGTCATCGATCATGTCGCGCAGAACCTGCCGCTGCCGGACGACGGCGCGATCCTCGAAATCGGCCTTGGCAACGGCCGCACCTTCGATCACCTGCGCGAAAAATTCCCCGGGCGGCGCATCGTCGCCTTCGACCGGGCGCTCGGCGCGCATTCCTCCTCCACACCGCCGCCGGGCGACCTGGTGCTCGGGGAGATCGTCGAGACGGCAAGGGCTTTTGCCGGCACGAATGCCGCGCTCGTCCATGCCGATATCGGCACCGGTTATGACGACAAGGACGCGGTCACGCTGATCTGGCTGCCGGATGTCGTCGCCCGCGCGCTCGGCATCGGCGGCGTTGCCATCAGCGGCCTGCCGCTCGACCATGCCGTACTGGAGCCTCTGGCGCTGCCCGCCTCCGTCGACAGCAAGCGCTACTTCCTCTACCGCAGGCGGGCCTGAGCCCCATGGCCCGCGTCGCCGTCATCGCGGACGCCCATTTCCACGATATCGAAGGCGACTATGATTTTCCCGGCATCGTCGTGAACGGACGAAGGCTGACGGTGCGCACCTTCGCCGATACCGCCCGCTCCACCCGTGTCTACAACGAGAGTTTCGCCGCCCTGCCCGCGGCGCTCGACCGGATCGTCGCCATGGGCATCCGCCATGTCGTGCTGCTCGGCGACTATACGGATGACGGCCAGCGCGGCACGGTGGCGAGCCTCGTACGGCTGCTCGCGGCCTATCGTGATCGTCATGGCCTCCGCTTCCATGCCACGCCCGGCAACCACGACGTCTTCGGCCCGCTCGGCAAGCATCATGACACCCGCTACGTGAATGCCGAGGGCGGCACGACGCTGGTGACGAGCGATGCGGAAAAGGCGGCGGAGGATCCGGGCCGCCCGGTCGTGACGGAGAAGATGTATTGCGACGGCGTGCTGGCGGGCATTCGCGCGCTCGGCGATTTCGGCTATTTCCGCCGTCCCGACGATCTTCATTTCGAAACGCCCTTCGGCACCAGCGATGCGCCGCCCGAGCGCGAGCATGACCTCCATTCCGCCGATGGCGGCACCGTGCGGCGGCTGATGGACGCCTCCTACCTGGTCGAGCCGGAAGACGGCCTGTGGCTCCTGATGATCGACGCCAATGTCTTCGAGCCGCGCAACGGCCGGGGCGACATCGCTCGCAAGAAGGCCTTTTTCGGCAGTTCCGATGCCGGCTGGAACGCGCTCCTGCGCGTGAAACCCTATCTCCTTGCCTGGATCGCCGACGTCGCGGCGCGGGCGGAACGCGATGGCAAGACGCTCCTCGCCTTCTCGCACTACCCCGTTCTCGACCCGTTCGAGGACGGGACGGACAGCGAGCGCGCCCTCTTCGGCGAAACGATCGTGGCGAAGCGCACGCCGTGCCTGATCGTTGCCGAGACGCTCGCCGCCGGCGGCCTGTCGCTGCATTTCAGCGGCCACCTGCATGTCGAGGCCCGCACGCGCCATTCGGCCGATGGCCGCAGCCTCGTCAATATCGCCGTACCCTCGCTCGTTGCCTTTCCCGCCGGCTTCGTCGTGGTCGAGACGGGAGACGGGGCGCCGTCGGTCGAGACCGTCTCGCTTGCCGAGACGCCGCTCGATGCCGATCTCCTCGCGCTCTACCGGATTGAGCAGGCCCGCACGGGCCTTGCCCCCGACCCGGCGCTTGCCGCGCGTAACTATGGGGATTTCCTGCACCGCCACATGCGCGCCCTCGTCGTCCAGCGCTTCCTGCCGCGGGAATGGCCGGCAGAGATGGCGGAACTGGCGCGCGGCATGACGCTCGCCGGTCTCTCCCGGCTGATGGCAGGGGGAAGGTCGCCGGCCGGTCTCGACATCGCGCCGCTGGAGGCCATCCCTCTCCTCGACCTCGTCGTCGACTGGTATTGCCTGCGCCAGTCGCCGGCTGCCGCACCTTCCTATATCGCCCCCGACAGGTTCGCCTGCTACCGGTCTCTGGCCGAGCACTTCGGCGACTTCACGCCGGTGGCCGAGGACGGGCCCAGGCGGTTCTTCGCCATTTTTCTTGGCGTTCTCGGCCGGAGTTTGGAGCGGGCGTCAAGGGAGGCGGGGCGTTCGGCCTGAGGAGGAGCGTGGCGCACGATACCCCCTTACAAACCGCCTATCCTCCGCGTTAAACCAAATCTTACCTCTCGACCGCCACTATGCGCGGCCAGCCCGCCCCTCGTTTCCGGATCGGTTCCTTGTACAACCTCCTGTCGGTCGTCCTGAAGAAGCGCCTCGACCTCGATCTCAAGACCTCGGCCGATTTTCGCGCCCGGATCGTCGAGTTTCCGGGCCTGTGGATGAACGAGCGCGAGCTCGGCGCGCTCAGGGCCGATCTCCTGAAGGTCGCCGGCCGCGCGGTGCCGCATGGCGATCTCGACTACGGCGTCTTTTCGGCGCGCGAGGACGTGCTCCAGCGCACCATCGTCACGCTGGTCTACCGCGTTTCCGACGGCACGCCCGTCGCCTTCAATGCGTTGCCGGTCCTCTCGCTCTCGCTGTCGGGCAAGCCCGTCGAGGTGCTGCATCTCGGGCTGGTGATGATCGACCCGACGGTGCGCAGCCAGGGTCTTTCCTGGGTGCTCTACGGCCTCACCTGTTTCCTGCTTTTCCTGCGCAACCAGCTCCGGCCGCTCTGGATCTCCAACGTCACGCAGGTTCCCGCCGTCGCCGGCATGGTGGCGGAAACCTTTTCCGACGTCTTTCCCTCGCCGAGCCGTGGCGCGCGGCGCTCGCTGCGCCAGCAGATGATCGCGACGGAGATCATGGCCGCGCACCGCCATGTCTTCGGCGTCGGCAAGGAGGCGGGCTTCGACGCCGACCGCTTCGTCATCACCGATGCCTATACCGGCGGCTCGGACAACCTGAAAAAGACCTTCGACGCCGCGCCAAAACACCGCAAGGCGGAATACAACGATTTTTGCGCCGCCGAACTCGACTATGCCCGCGGCGACGACCTGTTGCAGATCGGCCAGCTCGATCTCAACGCCGCCCAGCGCTACCTCCTCGAAAGCGTGCCGCGCAACGCGCTCGGGCGCCTTGCGGTGGCAAGCTTCGTCATCCTCGTGCAGCGGCTGGTGCTGCCCCTCATGCACTGGGCGGACGGCCGCCGGCCCTGGGGCATATTGAGGCCTTCCCGATGAGTTTTTCCTACGAGACCTTCACCACCCGCAATATCGGCTTCGTCAGCGAGGCGGAGCAGCGCCGGCTGCAGGAGGCCGGCGTCTTCGTCTGCGGCACCGGCGGTATGGGCGGCGCCGCCATCCAGGCGCTGGCGCGCGCCGGCATCGGCCGGCTGGTGCTCGCCGATATCGACCGCTTTGAGATGTCGAACCTCAACCGCCAGGTCTTCTGCTTTGCCGATACGATCGGCCGGCAGAAGGCCGAAGCGACCCGCGACCTCTGCCTGAAGATCAATCCGGATCTCGCCATCACCGTCTTCGGCCCGGACTGGACGGATCAGGTGGAGACGCTGGTCGAAAACGCCGACGTTGTCATCAACGGCACCGACGATCTCGGCGCGAGCCTCCTCCTCTACCGCACCGCGCGCCGCCACGGCAAAACCGTCATCGACGCCTATGCCGCGCCGCTCCCCTCCATCTATGTGACGCGTGCGGAAGACCCGATGCCGGAAGAACGGCTCGGCTACCCGACATCCGGCACCGCCTGGAACGCCCTCACCCCCGACCAGCGCGCCGAAAGTTTTCTGCGCGAGGCGGAGCATGTGATGGTGCATTCCTCCTCCCGCCACCAATTCGACCTTGCGCTCGCCGGCGAGGTGGTGGCCGGCACGCGCAGCCGCATGTCCTTCGCTCCCATGGTTATCTCGACCGGCATGCTGATGGCCTATGAGGCGATCAACGCCGTGCTCGGCCGGCCGCACGGCGCCGATTGCCGCGGCTGGTTCTTCAATCCGCACGCCGGCCGCGTCGAGCGCCCGCGCAATGCGCTTTTCGCGGCGCTGCTGCGCCCGCTGGTGCGGCGCTTCATTCAGCGGCTGACGGCAAAACCATGATCCCGCCGACCATCGCCGACACGTTCATCTCGCTTGCCGCCTTCGCAGGGCTCATCGTCCTGATCCGCGCCATCCGTTCGTTCGATGCGGAAAGCCCGCTGACCCGCCGCTTCCTCTTCGGCCTGCGCGTGCTGGCGGCGCTGATGATCAGCCGGGTCCTTGCCTGGTGGACCGGCCTCTTCATCTTCGAGGCCGCGACGATCATCGCCGCCGGCCTCGTGCCGCTCGCCACCGTCATCCTCGCCGAGGGCCTGATGCGCCGCCACGCGCCGCGCCTCACCAAATGGATCGCCGCCGGCGGCGCGGTAAGCTTCGCCGTGCTCGCCTTCCTGCCCGCCTCCTTTGCCGATCCGTGGCGGTTCCTTGGCCTCTTCCTCTACCAGCTCGTCACCTTCGCGCTGGCCGGCCACATGGCCGTGACGCGCGACCGCAAAAGCCTCTCCCGGGCGGAAAACCAGGCGGTGGACCGCATCGCGCTTTCGCTGCTGCTCATCCTGCCACTGCTCGTCACGGATTTCCGCTCGACCTATATCGACCTGCCCGTCCGGCTCGGCGGCGTCGCCATCCTCTTCCTCTGCTGGCTGCTGATCAGCCTCGGCCAGCGCGCCACCAGCCACCGCGACACCGTCACCGCCTTCATCATCCTCACTGGCGTTGCCTTCACCGCCGCGCTCGCCATCAGCGTCGAGAACGGCTTTGACGCCGCCGCCTTTACGCGAACCGCCAGCGTGGTGACGTCAGCGGCCCTGCTCGGCGTCCTCTGGAAAGACAGCATCAGCCTCAGAACCGAACATCGCCGCCAGAGCCTCATCCGTCACCTCGCCGAAGACCGCATCGACGACACGCTGGGTTTCCTGAAGGAATTGCAGAACCATCCGCTGGTCGAGGGCGCGCTGCTGCTCGAGGAGGCGGCGCTTGCCGATCTCGACCTTGCCGGCCTCAAGACGCTGCTTTCCGCCCGTCCGCTGCTGCGCGCCACGGAAACGGCGGACCTTGCGGAAACCGACGCCGAACAGCTCGCCTGGCTCACCGAAAAATACGAGGCGACCCACTTGATGCTGGTTTCCCGAAAACCCTTCCGGCTGATCGCGCTCAACATGCCCTCCGTCTCCGCCACGCCGGGCGCCGAGACGGAGCTGAAGGTTGTCCAGCGCATGGCGCTGCTGATTTCGGAGAGGACGCATGATCGAGATCCGTGAGGGCGACATCGGCGCCTTCTTCGCCGCACCCTTCGCCGTCTATGCCGGCACGCCCTACGTCTCGCCGATGAAAGGCGACCTCAGGCGCTTCCTCTCGGCGAAGACGAACCCGCTCTTCGAAACCCCTGACGATTTTTCCATCTTCACCGCCCATGACAACGGCGCGGTGCGCGGCCGCATCACCGCCCATGTGCACCGCGCCTCCAACACGCGTTTCGGCCTGAAACGCAGTTATTTCGGCTATTTCGACTGCGCCGACGACGAGCGCGTCGCCGCCGCGCTGCTGGAACGGGCAGAAGACTGGGCGCGCCAAAAGGGCTTTTCGGAGATCCTCGGCAATTTCAACCTCACCGCCATGCAGCAGGCCGGTATCATGACCGGCGGCTTCGAACACGCGCCCTATACCGACCAGGTCTGGGGACCGCCGCACCTGCCGCGCCTCCTGGAAAGCCGCGGCTATTCCCCGTCCTTCCCCATGACGACCTTCGAGATCGACATCCGCTCGGCACCCCTCGGCGGCATCCTCGACGGCGCGGAGATGCGGGCGCTGCGCGCCGACGGTTTTTCCTTCTCGCCGATCGAGCGGAAAACGCTCGACCGGCGGCTGGAGGATTCCCGGCTCATCCTCAACGAGAGTTTTGCCGACAACCCGATGTTCGTGCCCGTCAGCCGCGCGGAATACGAATTCCAGGCAAAGGAGATGAAGTGGATCATGGACCCGCGCATCTCGGCCGTCGCGGAAAAGGACGGCAAACCCGCCGGCGCCGTCATCGCCATTCCCGACGTCAACCCGATGCTGAAGGCGATGGGCTCGCGCCTCGGCCTCTCCACGCCCTGGCACCTTATAAAACATCGGCTGAGACGCCGCCGCGCCGTCGTCATCTTCCAGGGCGTCGAGCCGGAATTCTGGGGCCGCGGCCTCAACCCGCTGATGCTCGCCCACATCCTCGGTGAGATGAAGCGGGCCGGCTACGAGACCGCCGGGGGCACCTGGATCGCGGACGCCAACGCCGCAAGCCTGCGCCAGGCCGAAAAGGCCGGCGCCCGTCCGCTGCACCGGCTGCATCTCTTCGGAAAAACGCTGTGATCGACATCGCCACGCTCAGGACGCTCGCCGCTGAGGCCAACCGCGCCCCCTCCACGCACAACACCCAGCCCGCCCGCTTCGCGCTCGATGATGCCGGCCGCATCCTCGTCGTCGCCGATCTCTCCCGCCGCCTTGCGGTCGGCGACCCGACGAACCGCGACATGGGCCTTTCCTGCGGCGCGGCGCTCGAAGGCCTCGTCATGGCCCTTGCCGGCCGCGGCATCGGCGCCGAAGTCGAGGACCTTTGGCCTGCGGATATCCTGTGGCGCCCCGGTTATCGCCTCGCCGCCCGCCTCACCCCGTCGGGCGCGGCGACCGCGCCTGATCTCGCCGCCTTCACCGAAAAACGCTTCACATGGCGCGGCCTGTTTTCACCCGCAACGCCGGAGACGCTGGCGGCCCTCGAAGCCTCAGTGCGGGGGAAAGACGACGTCACCTTCGCCGGCGGAAAGGATGCCCTCGCTTTCATCGCCGCACGCAACGACGCGGCAAGCCTCGCCGTCATGCGCGAACGTGCCTTCCGCGACGAGCTCGTCGCCTGGATGCGGCTTTCGCCGAACCACCCCGCCTATAGGAGCGACGGCCTCAATCTCGACGCGCTGCGCATGGGCCGGCTGGAGGGCGCCGTGGCGGGAAAAATCCTCGCCTCTCCGCTCTTTTCCCTCGCCGACCGTCTCGGCCTTGCGGCGTCGCTGGTCTCCGAGACCGCCAAGACGATGACGGCGGCGGCCTGCCTGCTCTTCCACCGTCCGGCAGGCGAAAGCCCGGTCGCGACGGGCCGGGCCTTCTACCGGTTCTGGCTGGATTTCACCCGCTTTGGCCTTGCCGGCTGGCCGATGGCGGTTCTGGCCGACGTACCCGCCGCCGCCGAGGCGATGGGACAGCGCTTTGCCGTGCCGGCGGGGCATCGGCTGATCAATGTGCTACGCGTCGGACCGGCGCCTTTCGTGACGACGAAGTACCGGTTGCCGGCGGAAGAGCTCGTGCTGGACGGCTGACGGCGACGCAGATTGCCCCTCATCCGGCTGCCGCCACCTTCTCCCCGCAAGCTGGGAGAAGGGCATCTGTGGCTACATTCTTCCTCACGCAAGGCGGTTTCATTTGCGGGAGGCCGGTGCATCCTTTTCCTTCGCCCCGCAAGCGGGGAGAAGGTGGCGGCAGCCGGATGAGGGGCGAACCCTCGCCAGCGCCAAAAACCTCAAGCCGCCACTTCCGCCCGGGCCTGTTCCGCCAGCAACTTCTGTGCACTGACGAAATCCACCTTGCCGGAGCCGAGCACCGGAACGGTGCCGACCTTCACCTCCGAGGGCACCATCATGTCCATCGCGCCCTTTTCCTTGGCAAAGCGCAGGAAGGCGGCGCGGGTGGCGTCGGGGGCGTCGGTGAGGAGGACGAGGCGCTCGCCCTTCTTGGCATCCGGCAGGGAGACGACGACCGACAACTTTCCGGACCAGAGTTCGCCGGCCAGCGCCTCCACGGCGGCGAGCGAGACCATTTCGCCGCCGATCTTGGCAAAACGCTTGGCGCGGCCGCGGATGGTGATGAAGCCGTCCTCGTCGACGGTCACGATGTCGCCGGTGTCGTGCCAGCCGTCCGGCGTCGGCTCCAGCACGCCAGGGTTTTCGGCGCGAAGATAGCCGGACATGACGTTTGCGCCGCGCACGAAGAGGCGGCCGCCGACGTCGACGCCCGGCACCGGATCGAGCCGGTATTCCATGCCGGGCATGATCTTGCCGACGCTGCCGGCCTTGTTGAACATCGGCGTGTTGAGCGCGATGACCGGGGCCGCCTCGGTGACGCCGTAGCCTTCGAGGATGCGCACGCCGAACTTTTCCATGTAGAGCGCGCGCGTGGTGGCGCGCACCGGTTCGGCGCCGGCAAAGCAGTAGCGGATCGAGCGGAAATCATAGGGGTGCGCGGTGCGGGCGTAACCGTTGAGGAAGGTGTCCGTGCCGAAGATGATGGTGGCGTTGGAGGAATAGATCAGCTCCGGAATGATGCGGTAGTGCAGCGGCGAGGGATAGAAATAAACCGGCACGCCCGAGACGAGCGGCAGGATGGTGCCGGCCGTCAGCCCGAAGGAGTGGAAGACCGGCAGGATGTTGAACACCTTGTCACCGGAATGGAAATCGATGCGCGAGGCGGCCTGCGCGGCGTTGGAGAGGATGTTGCGGTGGGTGAGCACCACGCCCTTCGGCGCGCCTTCCGAGCCCGAGGTGAAGAGGATCACCGCCGGATCGTCCGCCTTGCGCTTGACGAGCGGCCGGCCTTTTCGCAGGAGACCGCGCAGCTTGTCGGCAAAACCGATGGTCTGGCGCAGGTCGTCGAGCCAGACGATCTCCAGCGTCTTTGCGAGTTCTTCCACGACCGGGCCCAGTTTCGCCTGGGTGACGAAGGCGCGGGAGGTGAGCACGCGGCGCACCTCGGCCGCCTTGCAGGCCGACAGGATGTTGGCGGAACCGGCGGTAAAATTCAGCATGGCCGGCACCTTGCCCGCGGACATGACGCCGAGAAGGGTCGCGACGGAGCCGTTGGCATTGGGCAGGAGCACGCCGAGCGTCCGGTCCTCCGGGTAGAGCGCGCGGAATTTTGCGCCGAGCACGGCGGCAGCGGTCAAAAGCTTGCCATAGGTGAGCGAACCGGTGACGGGATCCTGCACGGCAAGACGGCGCATGCCGCGCTCCTCGGCGCTTTCGATGACCTTTTCGAGGACGGTCGTGCTGGTGTCCGTGGTGGAGAACATCAGCATGGACATGACCTGGTAGAGCTCGGCGCCCGCCGCCATGCGGCGCTTGCGGCCCTTCAGCTCGGCCGGCACGGTGAGGCGCACCGGCGGCAGGATCGTCACCTTGACCTTGGGGAACAGGCGGCGGCGCACATGCAGCGCGGAAAGGCGCGAGAAATAGCTCTTCTCCAGCCCGTCGATGCGCACGGGCACGACCATCGCGCCGGTCTTGTCGGCCACCATGGCGGCGCCGTCATAGACCTTCATCAGTGCGCCCGTCACGGTGATGCGGCCCTCGGGGAAGATGACCAGCGGCTCGCCATTGTTGACGGTCTTGATCAAGGTGCGCGTCGCCATCGGCTTCGAGGGATCGAGCGGCAGGAAGTTGCACATCTTGAGGAAGGGTTTCACCCACCAGGCCTTGGCGATGGTGTAGTCGACGGCGAAGGTCGGTTCTTCGTCGGTGAGGGCAAGCGCCAACGCGCCGTCGAGGAAGGACACGTGGTTGAGCGCGATGATCGGCGCCTTGCCGGCCTTCTTCAGGTTGTCGAGCCCGTCCACCTCCAGCCGCAGGAAGGCGCGGAAGAGGATGGAGACGAAATCGCGGAAGGCATTGGTGGGGAGCGTCTTCAGCATCACCCAGGCAGCGACGATATTGGCGATGGCGAGGCCGGCGAGCAGCAGGGGCGTCGAGGTGCCCGCCGCCTGCAAGGCCGCGACAAGGCCGCCGCCGACTGTCATGAAGCCGGCCGAGAGCACATTGGCCGCGCCGATGACGCGCGAGCGCTGCTCTTCCTCGGCGAAGGCCTGCAAGGCGGCGAAGGTGGGCACGACGAGGAAGGCACCCGCGATCGCCATGCCGGCGAGATCGATGGCGATGCGGATCGTGTAGGGGTTGGCGAAGAAGGCGGAGAGGCTTTCGGCGGGCGCCACAACACCGGCATGGCCGACGCTCCAGGCGAGATCGAGGCCGAAGACGGCCATGATCAGCGTGCCGATCGGCGCCGGCAGCAGCACGATGCGGCCGGCGGACATCCAGGCGGCGATGGCCGAACCGATGCCGACGGCGACGGCGAAGACGGCGAGATAGGCGGTAATCGCGGTCTCGTCACCGCCGAGGCTGCCCTTGACCATGGGCGGCAGCAGGGAGAGCACGATGGCACCGACCAGCCAGAACCACGACGCCATCAGCGCCGAACGCCACAGGCGCTTGTCGCCGCGCAGCGCATTGACGAGGCGGCCGGTGGAGCGGAAGACGTTGCGATCGACGGCAAGGTCCGGGGCCTTCGCGCCGACGCGGGGAATGTAGCGGCTCGACAGCCAGCAGGCGAGGGCAAGGGCCAGCATCATCGGCCCGAAGAGCCAGGGATTGACGCCGTCAGCGGCGGCAAGGCCGGCGACCAGCGTGCCGCCGAGAATGGCGATGAAGGTGGCGCCCTCGATCCAGGCATTGGCGCGCGGCAGTTCCTTGCGTTCGAGATGATCGGGCAGGATGCCGTATTTGACCGGGCCGAACAAAGCGGAGATGACGCCGTAGAGGAAGAGCGCCACCATCAGCGCCGTGATGGAGTGGAAGGCGAGGCCGACGACCGCGACACCCGCCGCCGCCAGTTCCACCCGCTTCAGCCGCTCGGCCATCACGGCCTTGTCGAACTTGTCGGCAAGCTCGCCGCCGAGGGCGGAGAACAACAGGAACGGCGCCATGAAGACCGCGCCGGCGAGCGTCACCAGCGATCCCGCGTCTTCTGCCGCGACCGTCGCGAGGATGAGGAAGACCAGCGTGTTTTTCAGGAAATTGTCGTTGAAGGCGGACAGGAACTGGGTCCAGAAGAGCGGCGCGAAGCGCCGGGACGTCATGAGATTCTGTTGCACGGCGCATCCCCCATCTTGCGGGATTGTTTAAAGGCAAGACCTTGCCGCTTGGTTGAGAGGCAAGGTCGCTTTCGATCAGACGTCTTCGCTCTTGATGCCGAGCAGCAGCTTTTCCGTCTTGGCGTCGTCGATGCGGCGGAGCAGCTTGTCGGCTTCCTGGTTGTCGCGCAACGTCTTGGTGACGTTTACGGTGGTCTGCACCAGCATCAGGATGCCCATGGCGAGATAGCCTTTGCCCCAGAGATCGAGCGGCATCATGTAGAGGCCGAGCGCCAGCATGAAGGCGGCGAGGCCGAAGCTGGCATAGGAGAAGGTCGTCCAGGCGGACGAGTGTTTCATCAGGCTGTCGTTCATGGCGATGGTTCCCTTCAAATGTGTGAATTAAGCGCTCATGCGGCTGCGCAGGCGCTGGAGCACCTCGTCCGCGCTGGTGACGAGCGGGCGGCCGCAGCCGGCAGCGGCGAGTTTTTCGGCGAGCGCCGCCGGGTCCGGGCCGGTCTCCAGCGTCGTCAGCGCCTCGGCCGTCAGTTCCGCCTCGCGCTGGCGCTGCTCCAGCCGGGCCAGCGTCGCTTCGGCGTCGGCGAGCGTGTTTTCGCCCGGCGCGTCGTTCGAAAGGCGCCGGGTGCGATCGCGCGCCAGGGCCAGCCGTTCGCCGCGGCGCAGCGCCGAAAGCCGCATCTCGCTCTGCCGCACCGCCTGTCTCAGACGGTCGATGCCGCCGGAAAATTCGGCCTGCACCTGGCGGGCGTTCTGCAATTCGGTCTCCAGCCGGGCAATCGAGCCGGCGGCCTCGGTGGCAAGGTCGTCACGGCCCGTCTCGAGCGCGGCGATGGTGCGGCTTTCAAGGTCCTTGATGCGGGCGGCGAGGCGTTCGGCGTTTTCCGTCTCCAGCCGGTTCTGGGCAATGGCGACGGCCACGGCCCGGCGGGCCGCCTCCACGCCGCGCGCGGCGTCGCGGATCTGCTGGGCGAGGATGGGAAGGGCATGACGGTCGCCGAAGGCCTCTTGCGCCTCGTGGGCACGACCGCGCATCAGCGTCAGGATCTGTTTGAACATTTGCGTCTCTCCCTATATGAACAATGTTCAATAATCTTGTCGCATAAAAATGAACGTTGTTCAATATAAGAAATGAACACCGTTCAAAAATAGGAGTCGAGACCGATGGCGGGACCGCGGACCAAGAAGGAAGACCTGAAAACCCGGCTTGTCGCGGCCGGCACGGACCTCATCCGCGACCAGGGACTGAAAGGCCTTCGCGCCCGCGACATCGCCGAGCGGGCGGGAGCGGCGCTCGGCGGGCTCTATACGGTGTTTCCCGATCTCGACGGGCTGATCCTGGCGGTCAATTCCGGCACGCTGAAGCGGCTGGAGACGGCGCTGGAAACCGCCATCCCGCAAGAAGCCGGCATCGAGGACACGTTCCTCAACCTGTCGCTCGCCTATCTCCGTTTCGCGCTGGCGGAAAAGAACCTCTGGGCCGCGCTCTTCGAGCATCGCATGCCGGAGGGCGTTGCAGTGCCCGACTGGCACCTTGCCGAACACGCCTTCCTGATCGGCCTCATCGCCGTGCCGATGGCGGCGCGCATGCCGGATGCGTCCGCCGGCGACATCGCCATCCGCGCCCGCACCTTCTTTTCCGCCGTGCACGGCGTCATCGCCATCAGCCTGGAGGGCCGCTTCGTCGGCATCACGCCGGCGCGGCTGGAACAGGAGGTCGCCGCCCTCGCCCGCATTCTGGCGAGAAGTCTCGGGTGACCGGCGGGACGGGCGGATTTTCGAACAAAGTCCCCCTCTGCCCGTAGGCACCTTCCACAAGCGCCGGCAATCGCTCGGGCATGCGCGGTGGCCGCACCTTCCCTTCTCCCCGTGGGGAGAAGGTGGCCCAAAGGGTTCAGGCGCAACATGTTGCGCCGGGGATGAGGGGGGCGATGGGGATGGATCCCCGGCTTTTCTAGCCTTCGGCTTCCCCCTCATCCCGCTGCCGCGACCTTCTCCCCCTCGGGGAGAAGGGGCTGGGGGCAGCGAATGTATTCCATAGGCAATAGCCCGCCCCCGGGGAGATTGGGAACGGGCCTTCGTGATGTAAACCGGCTCTGCTGCGGCAGCCGGCCGTAAGACTTTTAGGCGAACCGGAACGCGATCGCGGCGCCAATTTGCTGGCGGCGCACGGCCTTGCGGTCACGGTTGCTCTCTTCCAGCGCATAGTGCATCGCCGCCTCCTCGCTGGCGAACAGGCCGCCGACGCGGCCGAGGCGGTCTTCCACCACCCACCAGCCATGCGGGTCGCGGCCGACGGTGAAGCGGGGCGGCTCCGGCGGTCGGCTGGCGCGGCGGACGCGGTTTTTGCGGGTCTGGCGGTGCATGGGTCTTCCTTTCGGGGGATGGATCAGGGTTGCGGCAGAAAATGCTGCACGGCCGCCGCGGCGACGATGATGAGGCCGATGCGCAGAAGCAGCGCCGGCAGCGGCAGCGGGGGTTTGGGGTGTGGCAGCGCGGCGGCGATCGCCTTGCGGTCCTTCTTCCTGGTTTTCATGTGCCGGTCCCTCAGCTCGCCCTGGCAAGCTGCGCGGCGCATTCCGGTAGGCCGGCAAGCGCCCGGCGCACCGACGCGCCCATCGCGGACGAGGCGGGCACCAGCGGCAGCCGCACCGTCTCGGAAAGGCCGAGCACGGGCGAGAGCCCGTGTTTGACCACGGCCGGGTCGGGCGTATCGCCGAGCGCGGCAAAGAGCGGCGTGAGGCGATCCTTCAGGTCGAGCGCAAGGTCAATGTTGCGGGTCCTGAGCGCCTGGTGCATGGCGCTCGTCAGGCGCGGCGCGAGGTTTGCGGCCGGCGACAGCGTGCCGCTTCCGCCGAGCACGTTGAAGGCGAAGGCGGTCGCATCATGGGCGGAATAGAGCGCCAGCCGCTCGCGCAGCCTGCGGTCGATCACGGCGAGCCGCGCCATGTCGCCGGATGCGTCGACGAAGCCGTGGATGCCCACGATCTCGCTGAGTGCCCAAAGGGTTTCGGCCGTGACGTCCGAACGCGTCGTCGCGGGATCGGCGAGCGCCAGGATCGGCAGCGCCGTCGCCTCCGCCACGGCGCCGAGATGGGCGATGATGCCCTTCTGCGTCGGCTTGCTGTAATAGGGCGTCGCGACGACCAGTCCGTCCGCGCCCTCTTCTTCCGCATCGAGCGCCAGTCTTATGGTCGCGTCCGTCGCATAGGTGCCGACCGCGGCAAGCACGGGCACGGCAAGGCCGGCGCTGCGGACCGCCGTCGCGAGCACCGCGCGGCGCTCCTCGCGGCCAAGCGCCGGCCCCTCGCCCAGCCGGCCGCAGACGGCGATGCCGGAAACGCCGCTCGCAATCTGCCAGTCGATGAGGGCGGCGATCGCCGCGTGGTCCACTGCCTCGCCGGCAAAGGGCGTGACGAGATCGGAAATGAGGCCCTGAACGGGAATGCGGCGCCGATGCTCCGGCATGGTATTGTCCTTTCAGTGTTTTGAGGGGGCGGGGCGATCGAGCGCCACCAGGGCGGCCATGACGGCGGCGCGCCGGTCGCCATGCACGGCGACGGCGCGGCGGGGCGCGGCCTCCGTGAGGACGATGCGGGCGATCCAGACGCCGTCGAGCGCCTGCAGCCGGTCGAGCCGGCGGGCGGGGCATGCGGCCGCAACCAGCGCCCGGCTTGCGCCGTCGAGGTCGTCACGCTCCATCAGGATGCGGAAGGCGCGGCGGAACCCGATGTCTTCGCGCGCTTCGGCAAGCGAGGGCAGGACGCGCAGCACCTCCCAGAAGTGGTGTTCGCGCAGGCGCGGCACGGTGGCGAGGCGCGCGGCGAGCGCATCGGTATCGGCGGGCAGGATTTCCGGCACGGCGGCCGGCAATTGCCACGGAGAAAGCCTAGGCATGGGCCACCGCCAGCAGCGCCAGGGCGGCAAGAGCCGCGAGCAGCGCCCAGGTCGTGGCGGGCCGCGGCGTCGCATCCGCCCGGCGGAACCGCCTTGCGGCGTTTTCGTGCATGCGCACGCGGTGGTTGAGAAAGATCATCCGCGTCGAGAGCGGCGGCAGGGACGGGGCAGGCTGGTCTTTGCGCATCAGGGCGCCTCCTGGAATGTCGAGGCCAGGGCCGTATCCGGCGGTGGCTTCGACCTTCAAGCTAGGCGTGCCGACATAACTTCTCGATTGGGAAAAGCGGCGGGGAAGATAGGGATTTCATAAAGACGGCGGGGCTAAACAAGCTTCCGGCGATGCACGGCCCAGACGGCCGCCGCGCTCATGGCCGCCAGCGCGAACCAGGTCAGCGCGTAGACGAGATGGCTGTTGCGGAAGGCGATGACAGTCATGCCGCCGACCGGCAGGCCGCCGGGGTTTGCCGTCGCGTCCGCATCGATGAAATAGGGCGCGACATCGGTAAGGCCCTTTGCAGCGGTGATGGCGGCGACATCGCGGGAGAACCAGCGATCCCCGGCCGGGTCGTTGGCGCGCAGGAACGCGCCGCCGGGTTCGCTGAGCCTGAGGAGGCCCGTCACCGCGACGGGGCCGGCGGCAAGTTCGCTGGCGATGCGGTCGGCGGGCTCGCGTCGGTCCGCGGGCACGAAGCCGCGGTTGATCAGCACGGTTGTCTCGTCCGGCAGGCGGAGCGGCGTCAGCACCCAGAAGCCCGCGCCGCGCTCCGTCACGGCCTGCACCAGCACCGTCCGGTCATGCTGGAAGAGGCCGGTGGCGGTGACGCGGCGGTATTCGTCCTTCTCGCGGGAGATCTCGGGCCATTCGGCACGCGCGGGGGTTGGCACAGGGTCAGCGTTCACGCGGCTGTCGACGCGGGCGATGAGGTCGAGCTTCCAGAAGAGGCGTTGCACCTGCCAGGCGCCGAGCGCGAGGAAGGCGGCGACGAGAAGGAGGAGGAAGCCGGTAAGGAGGCGCCGGGCGCGGGGGGACGGTTGGGGCATCAGGCCTATTGCACCCCCCTCTGCCCTGCCGAAGACCCGCACGATGCGTCGGGCCATTGTATCCGGGCAATGCCCCTCACCCTAACCCTCTCCCCGCAAGCGGGGAGAGGGAACTTGCCCCACGGATCGCTGCAACTTGAGAAAAACGGCGCGGCATATCCCCTTCGCCCCGCTTGCTGGGAGAAAGTGGCCGGCAGGCCGGATGAGGGGCAGAGGGGCGTGGTCGCCAAAGCGGTCCATTTTTTCCCGCACATCCACCACCCCGCTCAGGGCATGTTCTTCATCATCTCGTGGGTCATCGGCATCATGTTGGTGTTGAGGTGATGCATGACCCAGAGCGAGCCGGCGATCGCGATGCCGACGATGATGAGGGTGAAGATCAGCGCCATCATCGTCCAGCCGCCTTCCGAGCGCGGGTTCATGTGCAGGAAGTAGACCATGTGCACGACGATCTGCACCACGCCGATGCCCATGACGAGAACGGCGGTGAAAAGCTTGCTGTCGAGCACGCCGCCCATGACCAGCCAGAAGGGAATGGCCGTCAGGACGATCGAGAGCACGAAGCCGATCATGTAGCCCTTGAACGAGCCGTGGCCGGCGCCATGGCCATCGCTGTGGGCATGGTGGGTGTCGTGGGCGCTTTCGTGGGTGGGGTGGGCGCTCATCCGAGGACTCCCAGGAGATAGACGAAGGAGAAGACGCCGATCCAGATGACGTCGAGGAAGTGCCAGAACATGGACAGGCACATCAGGCGGCGGCGGTTCTCGGGGTTGAGACCGTGTTTCTTCACCTGCACCATCAGCGTGATCAGCCAGATCATGCCGAAGGTGACGTGCAGGCCGTGCGTGCCGACCAGCGTGAAGAAGGAGGACAGGAACGCCGAACGCGTCGGGCCGGCGCCCTCGGCAATCAGGTGGTAGAACTCGTAGAGCTCCAGCGCCAGGAACGCCGCGCCGAAGACGCCGGTGATGCCGAGCCAGACCAGGGTCTCCATCTTGGCGCCCCGCTCCATCTGGAGCATCGCAAATCCATAGGTGATGGAGGAGAGGAGCAGCATCGCCGTGTTGATGGCGACGAGATTGAGGTCGAACAGATCGGCCGGCGAGGGCCCTGCTGCATAGTTGCGGCCGAGCACGCCGTGCGTTGCGAACAGCACGGCGAAGATCAGGCAGTCGCTCATCAGGTAGAGCCAGAAACCCAGCATGGTGCTGTTTTCCGGGTGATGATCGTCCTTGAGGTAGAAGACCGGCTTTTCGTCCGGGTTATGGACTTGGGTCGCGCTCATGGGCTCAGGTCCGTTCTTCAAGCAGTTTCGTGCGCGCATCCTCGGTCGCCGTCACGGTGTCGGCGGGGATGAAGAAGTCGCGGTCGTAGTTGAAGGTGTGGGCGATCGAAACAGTGACGATGCCGATGAAGGAGAGCGCTGCAAGCCACCAGATGTACCAGATCAGCGCGAAGGCGAGCACGACGCTGATGGCCGACAGGATGACGCCCGTGCCGGTGTTCTTCGGCATGTGGATCGGCCGGAACCCGCCGAGCGGACGCTCATAGCCGCGGCTCTTCATGTCGTACCAGCTGTCGTGGTCGTGCACGACAGGAGTAAAGGCGAAGTTGTAGTCCGGCGGCGGCGAGGAGGTCGACCATTCGAGCGTGCGGCCGTCCCAGGGGTCGCCGCTGTCGCAGCGCAGCTGGTCGCGCTTGAAGTAGCTGACGACGAGCTGCACGATGAAGGAGCCGATGCCGAGCGCGATCAGGAAGGCACCGAAGGCGGCGATGATGAACCAGATCTGCAGCGAGGGATCCTCGAACTGGCTGACACGGCGGGTGACGCCCATCAGGCCCAGCACGTAGAGCGGCATGAAGGCGAAGAAGAAGCCGATCTGCCAGAACCAGAAGCTCATCTTGCCCCAGAAGGGATCGAGCTTGTAGCCGAAGGCCTTGGGGAACCAGTAGACGACGCCCGCCATCAGCCCGAACAGCACGCCGCCGATGATGACGTTGTGGAAATGGGCGATGAGGAACAGCGAGTTGTGCAGCACGAAGTCGGCCGGGGGGATGGCGAGCATCACACCCGTCATGCCGCCGATGACGAAGGTCACCATGAAGCCGACCGTCCACAGCATCGGCACCTCGTAGCGGATGCGCCCGCGATACATGGTGAAGAGCCAGTTGAACATCTTCGCCCCCGTTGGGATCGAGATGATCATCGTCGTGATGCCGAAGAAGGCGTTGACGGACGCGCCCGAGCCCATGGTGAAGAAGTGGTGCAGCCAGACGAGATAGGAGAGGATCATGATCACGCAGGTCGCGTAGACCATCGACGTGTAGCCGAAGAGCCGCTTGCCGCAGAAGGTCGCGACCACCTCGGAGAAGATGCCGAAGGCCGGCAGAACGAGGATGTAGACCTCCGGATGGCCCCAGATCCAGATGAGGTTGATATACATCATCGGGTTGCCGCCGAGGTCGTTCGTGAAGAAGTTCGTGTCCACGTAACGGTCGAGCGACAGGAGGGCGAGCGTCGCCGTCAGGATCGGGAAGGTCGCGACGATGAGGATGTTGGTGCAGAGCGCGGTCCAGGTGAAGACCGGCATTTTCATGAAGGTCATGCCCGGCGCGCGCATCTTCACGATGGTCGCGATCAGATTGATGCCCGACAAGGTCGTGCCCACACCCGCGACCTGTAGCCCCCAGATGTAATAGTCGACGCCGACGCCGGGGCTGTAGTCCGCGCCCGAAAGGGGCGGATAGGCGAGCCAGCCGGTGCGCGCGAATTCGCCGACGAACAGCGACATCATGATGATGACCGCGCCGGCCGTCGTCATCCAGAAGGAAAAATTGTTCAGGAACGGGAAGGAGACGTCACGCGCGCCGATCTGCAACGGCACGACATAGTTCATGAAGCCGGTGACGAAGGGCATCGCCACGAAGAAGATCATGATCACGCCATGGGCGGTAAAAATCTGGTCGTAGTGGTGGGCGTTGAGATAGCCCTCGTTGCCGCCGAAGGCGATCGCCTGCTGGATGCGCATCATGATGGCATCGGCAAAGCCACGCAAAAGCATGACGATGGCGAGGATGATGTACATGATGCCGATCTTCTTGTGATCGACCGACGTGAACCACTCGTGCCAGAGATAGCCCCAGAGCTTGAACTTGGTGATCAGGCCGAGAAGCGCGATGCCGCCCAGCGCCACGACCGCGAAGGTCACGACGAGGATGGGCTCATGGTAGGGGATCGCTTCCCAGGTGAGCCGTCCAAAGATGAATTGCGTGAGGCTGATGTCGCCGAACATGGGATCGTCCAATATCGTTGCGTAGGCGGCCCGGCGGGCCTTGGGCCTTGCGCGCCCGCCGCAGCCGGCGGGCGCAATGAAAACTGGTGCGGCTAGTGCGACTGGTGCGCGTCGTGGTTCATCGTTGCCGGGTTCTCCTCGACGCCCTCGGCCGGTTCTTCGCTGCGCGCGGGATTGCCGGTCTCGGGGAAGGTGGCGGCGGGTGCCTCGTCCTCGGCATGGCGGTTGTCATGCTCGAGCTTGGCCTTGTTGTCGTGGCTTTCCTTGCCGGCGCCGCCCATCATGTCGATGTGCATCATGTCCTTCATGCACATCTGGCCGTCGCGCACGCACATGTTGAGCACCGCCTGGTAGAGCCCGTTGTCGACAGTGGCGTAGTAGCGCACCGGCTCCTTCACGCTCGGCTTTTCGAGCTTCAGGTAGGCGTCGCGGTTGAGCGCCGTGCCGTTCTGCTTGACCCGCGCCACCCAGGCCTCGAAACCGGCCTGGTCGACCCCGTGGAACTTGAAGCGCATGTGCGAGAAACCGTCACCACTGTAGTTCGACGACAGGCCCTCGTACTCGCCCGCCTTGTTGATGACGGCGTGCAGCTTCGTCTCCATGCCGGGCATGGTGTAGATCATGCCGGCAAGCGCGGGCACATAGAAGGAGTTCATCACCGAAGAGGCGGTGAGCTTGAAGTTGATCGGCACGTCGACGGGCGCTGCCATCTCGTTGACGGTGGCGATGCCGTATTCCGGATAGAAGAACAGCCATTTCCAATCGAGCGCCACCACCTCCACGGTGATCGGTTTCATCTCTTCCGTCACCGGCCGCGCCGCGTCGAGCCGCTCCAGCGGCCGGTACGGATCGAGCTTGTGGGTGCTGACCCAGGTGATGGCCCCGAGCGCGATGATGATGGCGAGCGGGGCCGACCAGATGGCGACTTCCAGGCCCGTCGAATGATGCCACTCCGGATCGTACTTCGCCGCGGTGTTCGACTGGCGGTAATGCCAGGCGAAATAGAGCGTCATTGCCAGCACCGGTACGATGATGATCAGCATGAGAATGGTCGAGACGACGATCAGGTCCCGTTGCTGGGCGGCGATGTCGCCGGACGGCGACATGACAACCATGTTGCATCCGGTGAGCAGGACCAGCATCAGGGGGAGGATCGAGACTCGGGCTAAACTGAATGGCTTCGGCATTGCGGCCTCAACTTGCGTTCTGTCTAGTCGGCAATAAGCGGGCATGGTCGCGCTTGGAAGTGAGGTGCTTCGTCGCAGCGCAGCATTCTGTCGCAGTGCGGTAGAGACATTTGGGCTGTCCGCCGCCGCAAAATTGATCTAGCGCAATAATCGTCGCGGGTCTCGCATGCCCGCTGCGACGGATCGAAGGTTCGGACGCAACCTTGCCGCAACGCGCACGTTTCGCCTAATTCTTGATATTGGACGCCGAATAGTCAACACTCTAACGACATGGCGCACATTGCTCGGAGAAATTCATGAGTTCGGTCGCTAATCCTTCGTCCTCCGGTCTCGAGCGGGATGCCCGCCGCATGCATGCGGACGACAAGCCGCTGTCGCCCGGCAGTGTCGCCATCGGCGTGGTGATCGGGCGCACCTCCGAATTCTTCGATTTCTTCGTTTACGGCCTCGGCTCCATCCTCGTTTTCCCGAAGCTGATCTTCCCCTTCGCCGGCAGCGCCGTCGCCGCGACGCTGATGTCCTTCGCGCTCTTCCCCCTCGCCTTCCTCGCCCGTCCGGTCGGCTCCTTCGTCTTCATGTGGATCGACCGCAACTACGGCCGCGGCACCAAGCTGACGGTGGCACTGGTCATCCTTGGCGGCTCCACCGCCTCCATCGCCTTCCTGCCGGGTTACGAGACGATCGGCTACTGGGCGGTCGCGCTGCTCGCGCTCTTCCGGCTGGGCCAGGGTTTCGCGCTCGGCGGCGCCTGGGACGGGCTCGCCTCGCTGCTCAGCCTCAGCGCGCCGGAAAACCGCCGCGGCTGGTACGCGATGATCCCGCAGCTCGGCGCGCCCTTCGGCTTTGCGCTCGCCAGCATCCTGTTCGGTTATTTCGTCACCAGTCTTTCGGAGGCGGATTTCCTCGCCTGGGGCTGGCGCTATCCGTTCTTCGTCGCCTTCGCCATCAACGTCGTGGCGCTCTTCGCGCGCCTGCGCATCGTCGCCAGCAAGGAGTTCGGCGCGGCCATGGAGGCGCAGGAACTGCAGCCCCGGCCGGTCTTCGAAATGCTCAGCAAACATTCGATGGACGTGGTGCTCGGCGCCTTCGTGCCGCTGGCAAGCTTCGCCATGTTCCACCTCGTCACTATCTTCCCGCTCTCCTGGATCACGCTCAATGGCGGCCAGTCGGTGCAGGAGTTTCTCTGGGTGCAGGTGGCGGGCGCGGCCGTCGGCGCCGTGGGGATCGTGCTCTCGGGCGTCATCGCCGATCGCATCGGGCGGCGCAACCAGCTCATGGCCGGCGCCATCCTCATCGCGATCTTCTCCTTCTCCGCGCCGTTCCTGCTGGATTCCGGCGGCAAGGGGCAGGATGCCTATATCCTGATCGGCTTCTTCATCCTCGGCCTCACCTTCGGCCAGTCCTCGGGCGCCGTCTCCTCGCGCTTCACGAAGTACTATCGCTACACCGGCGCGGCGCTGACCTCGGACCTCGCCTGGCTCGTCGGCGCCGGCTTTGCGCCGCTCGTGGCGCTCGGCCTTGCCACCAGCTTCGGCATCATCTTCATCGGCGGTTATCTGATTTCAGGCGCGATCTGCACCATTGCGGCGCTGACGCTGACGCGGGCGCTCGACCAGAACTGAGGTCGAACTCAGAGCGACTTCGCCCCGCATCCGCCTGCCGGCGCCTTCTCCCCGCAAGCGGGGCGAAGGCCTGTGTTGCGCCGGTTTCCCATACTAAGGCCGTTCGTGGGACAAGTCCCCTCTCCCCGCTTGCGGGGAGAGGGTTAGGGTGAGGGGCAAAGCTCACACCTTGGTCCACATCAACGCCGCCCCAAAACCTCCAGTGCCTCCGCAACGAGCTTTGTCGTCAGCTCCCCTGCCGGCAGGGCCCGCGCGAGCCGTGCGGCCTGGCCGGACCAGAGATTGGTGAAATCATCCCGTCCCGCCGCCTCGGCCTTCGCGCGGATCGGGGCGAGCGCGCCGCCGGCCGTCGGGAAGGCGGGGGCGAGCTCCGACATCGGGCCGATCTCCCGCATCAGCCGGTTGAAGATGCCGCGTGCCGGCCGGCCGGTGAAAAGATTGGTGAGCGCCGTGTTGTCGTCGCGTGCCGTCGCCATCGCCGCCTTGTGGAACGGGTTCATCCGCGCCTCCGGTGTGAAGAGATAGGCCGTGCCGACCTGCACGGCCGACGCGCCCAGCATCAGCGCCGCCGCCACCCCTCGCCCATCGGCGATGCCGCCCGCTGCGATGACGGGAACCTTCACCGCATCCACCACCTGCGGCACCAGCGCCATCGTGCCCACCTGCGCCGCCATGTTGTCGGTCAGGAAACTGCCGCGGTGGCCGCCGGCCTCGAAGCCCATGGCGATGACCGCATCCACGCCATGCGCCTCCAGCCAGACGGCCTCGGCGACCGTCGTCGCCGACGAGATGATTTTCGCGCCCGTCGCCCTGACCCTTGCGAGCAGCCCCGCCTCCGGCAGGCCGAAATGAAAGCTCACCACCTCCGGCCGCACCGTTTCCACCACGCGGCAATAGGCGTCGTCGAAGGGCGCGCGCCCCGTCGCGGGGATCGGCATGGCGGGGTCGAGACCCGCTTCGAGGTAATAGCCGGAGAGACCCTGTTTCCAGGCCGCATCGGCGGCCGCGTTCTCCGTCGGCGGCGTATGGGCAAAAAAATTCACATTGACCGGCCGATCCGTGGCGGTGCGGATATCGGTGAGCGCCGCCTGTACCTGCTCGACGCTGAGCAGCGCACTCGGCAGCGACCCCAGCCCGCCGGCCCTTGAAACGGCGATGGCCATCTCCGCTCCGGTCGAGCCGGCCATCGGCGCCTGGAGGATGGGCAGGTCGATGCCGAAGAGATCGAGAATGCGGCGGTCGGGCCAGCGGTCCATGGGCTGTTCCTTTCGGTGGGGAAGATGTGTTGGATCCGTTATACGCCCATTGCCACGAGCGTCTATGTCGCACTCGGAGAGACGGCCTTCCGCACGGCAACCTGGCTCTGGCCGGCAGCGGCCATGGCGGCAAGCAGCCGCAGCGCGTCGGCGGCGAGCGACGGCTGGCGGGTGAACCGGAAGCGCGTGCGGGCGGCAAGGCCGAGGGCGGCAGCGCCCTCCTCCGTCAGGACAAGCTCGACATGGTCGGGATGGCCGATGAGCGCACGCACCGCGTGGCCGTCGCAGGCAAGGTCCTGGTCCGTGCGTTCAAGATAGAGCAGGTCTTCGAGGAGCGGCGGTTCCGTGCTGCTCCGGGTACGCCCGCAGGCGATGTGCAAGATGTCGAGCGGATCGTCCGCTGACGCAAAGCCGAGCGAGAGCACGAGGAGTTCGCCCTCCTCAAACAGGATCTCCTCGATCTCGAAATCGTGCGTGTCAAACGCCAAGAACCGGCATCCTCTCGTTCTTGAGGGTGGTCGCCGCGTTCCGTTTGCCGGGTGCGACCCGTATTCGCGCCGTCAAACCGGACATGCCTTCTCCCCTGTGCCGGCGTCATGACGAGACAGCCGTTTCGGCCTAGGCCGGTTTGCCGAGCTGTGCTTCGGCAAGCAGGCGCACCAGCCAGTCGACGAAGACGCGCACCTTGTTGGAGAGGTGTCGGTTCGGCGGATAGACGATGTAGAGCGGAATGGGTTCGGAGCGCCAGCCGGGCAGAACGGGCACCAGCGCCCCGCTCGCCAGCGCCTCCGTCGCCATGAAGCGCGGTAGCGGCACGATGCCGAGGCCGGAGAGCGCGGCGGCGAGATAGCTGCGGGCATCGTTGACCGACACGATATAGCGGCTGTTGACCTCGATTTTTTCCGCGCCTTTCTCGAATTCGAAGGGCATGGTGCGGCCCGTCTGTGCGAGGAAGTAATTGACACAATGATGCTCTCCGCCGAGATCCAGCGGATGCTCCGGCGCCCCGAAGATCTCCAGATAGGCAGGCGCGGCACAGGTAACCACGTCGATCTCCGCCACCCGCCTTGCGATCAGCGACTGGTCGCCCGGCGCCCCGCCGCGCAGGGCGCAGTCGACGTTCTCGGCGAGATAATCCACCGTCCGGTCGCCAACCCCGAGGTCGATATGGATATCGGGATATTTCTTATGGAAATCGCCGAGCTTCGGGATGATCAGGAGGTCGGCGAAGGCCCCCGCCATCTCGACGCGCAGCCGGCCACGGGGGCTCGCATGGGAGTGCGAAAGGCTGCCGTCGAGTTCGTCGATCTCCGCGACGATCTGGATTGCCCGCTCGTAATAAAGCGCGCCGTCCGTCGTCACCATCACCCGCCGCGTCGTGCGGTTGAGCAGCTTGGTCTGGAGATGGGTTTCCAGATTCTGGATGAGATTGCTCACCGTCGCCTTGGGCATGCCGAGCGCGGCGGAGGCCCGGGTGAAATTGCCGGTCTCGACCACACGGAGAAAGGCACGCATTGCGGAAAGCTGATCCATGGAACATTCCTGCGTCGGAAGCTATGATTGTTCGAAATTCTGGATAGTGAAGTCAGTTTTAGCACACTTATATCGCAGAGATCAGGTACGATATAAATGGTGAGGCCCCATTCTAATTCCGGAGCGGGGCGAGGGCGAGACGATGTCGGTAGAGATCAAGGACATGACGTTCGACAAGGTGGCCAGCGGCCCCGTGTCCGCGCGCGTCTATCAGGGAGCGGAGTTCGCCAAGGGCGCCCCCATCCTGCTCTACTTTCATGGCGGCGCTTTCCTCGAATCCGGTGTTGTCGAGTGCCCGCTTGCCGAAATGCTGGCTGCGACCGGTGCCATCGTCGCCGTGCCCGACTATAACGCGCCGGGTGGCGGGGTCTTCCCCCAGCCGCTGGAAGTCGGCTTCTCGGTGTTTTCCTATCTCGCCAAGAAGTGTGCAGGCCTCGGCGACCGCAAGTCGCCGCTGCTCATCGGCGGCGAGGAAGCTGGCGGCAACATCGCCGCCGGCGTGGCGCTGAAGGCGCGCGACCACTTTGCCAACGAGCTCGACGGTCAGGTGCTCATCTCGCCGCTGCTCGATCCCTTCATGGGTACGACCTCCTTCCGCAGCGCCGATGAGATCGGGATGCGCGAGCGCTGGTCCAATGGCTGGAGCCATTATCTCAGCGGCGGCGTTTGCCACCCCTACGCCGCCCCGAGCCTCTGTTCGCGGCTCTCGGGCGTCGCCCCGGCCCTTGTCCTGTCGGCGGCGGACGACCCGCTCCTCGACGAGGCGCAGGGTTATGCCGACCGTCTGAGGGCGTCGGGCGTCAAGGTTCAGCAGCATGTTCTTCCCGCGGGAACAGGCTGGTCTTCGATTTACAGCGGGAAATCCGATGTCACCGGAGCATGGCGAAACTCCCTCGCCGAGCATTTCTCCGATTTCATCAAGGATATAAGCATTCACTAATTTGCATTGAGAACAAGCCGATAGAGCGTGGCCGGAAAGGCCGCAAGGAGAAGAGACAATGACGTCGAAGCGCAAACGCTGGGCCCTGACGGGCGCCGGCCTGGGACTGGCTGTGTCCGTTTCCGCCGCAGCCCTTTATTTCCAACTGCCGGGCAACGTCGCCCAGGCCGAAGCCACCGTGACGGCCGAAGTGCCGGCGGTGCCGGTCACGGTCGCCGTCGTCGAGAACCGCGATGTCGTTGCCTGGCAGGAGTTTTCCGGCCGCCTGGAGGCCATCGACCGCGTGCAGATCCGCTCGCGCGTCGCCGGCGCCATCGAGGCGGTGAATTTCCGCGAAGGCGCATTGGTGAAGGCGGGCGACCTGCTCTTCACCATCGACCAGGAGCCCTACAAGACAGCGGTGACGCAGGCCGAAGGCCAGTACGCCTCCGCCGAAGCGCGAGTGAAACTCGCCTCGATCGAACTGGAACGCGGTGAGCGGCTTGCCAAGAGCAACAGCGTCTCGCAGAGCGAGGTCGATCAGCGCCAGAACGCGCTGGCCGAGGCCCGCGCCGCGCTGAAGACGGCGCAAGCCGCCCTGCATGCCGCAAAGCTCCAGCTCGGCTATACCGAAGTGCGCGCACCGGTCGCCGGCCGTGTGGGCAAAGTGGAGATCACCGTCGGCAACCTCGTTGCCGAAGGCTCCGCCTCGCCGGCCCTGACGACGCTCGTCTCGGTCGATCCGATCTATGCCGGCTTCAATGTCAGCGAGGAGACGGTCGCCAAGGCGCTCGCCGCCCTGCCGGCCTCCGATGGCGCGCTGCCGCCGATCGACCAGATCCCGGTGGAAGTCGGCACGCTTGTCGACGAGGGCACGCCGATCCACGGCAAGCTCCAGCTCATCGGCAACGAGGTGGATGCGGCAAGCGGCACGATCACCGTGCGCGCCGTCTTCGACAATCCCGGCGGCCGGCTGATCCCCGGCCAGTTCGTGCGCATCCGCATGGGCGAGCCCAGGGCCGAGAGCAAGATCCTCGTCAGCGAGAAGGCTGTCGGCACGGACCAGGACAAGAAGTTCGTCTTCGTCATCGACAAGGACAACAAGGTGACCTACCGGCCGGTCGTGCTCGGCGGCCTCTCGGGCAATGAGCGCATCGTCGAAAGCGGCCTTTCCGGCGGTGACCGCATCGTCGTCAACGGCCTGCAGCGCATCCGCCCGGGTGTCGTCGTCGATCCGCAGGTGCAGGAGAACGTCGCCTCGGTGAAGTAAGCGGGCGGGTCGAGGTTCGGCCCCTCACCCTAACCCTCTCCCCGCAAGCGGGGAGAGGGGACGTGCCCGACGAACGGGCACGATAGGGAAAACCGGCGCGGCGGATCCCCTTCGCCCCGTTTACGGCGAGAAGGTGGCCGGCAGGCCGGATGAGGGGCCAGACCGACCGCGACGATCTTCCCTACGGAAGGCGTGGCGATCGCCATAACCAAAGATCGGCAGGACGCTCACCCGCCCTGCCCCAATGCAAGCAACAATCCCATACCCGCCGGCGGCGCATCGCCCGCCGGATGGGCCTGTTCGTCCCTGGAGAGGGGTCCTTTCGCCATGAATATCTCCCGTTTCTTCATCGATCGCCCGGTCTTTGCCGGTGTGCTGTCGATCCTCATCGTGGTCGCCGGCCTGATCGGCATGCGCGCCCTGCCGATCTCCGAATATCCCGAGGTCGTTCCGCCCTCGATCGTCGTGCGCGCCACCTATCCCGGTGCAAACCCGGTCGTCATTTCCGAAACCGTCGCGACACCGCTCGAAGAGCAGATCAACGGCGTCGAGGACATGCTCTACATGAACAGCCAGGCGACCTCCGACGGCGTCCTGACGCTGACGGTCACCTTCAAGCTCGGCACCGACCCGGACAAGGCCCAGCAGCTCGTGCAGAACCGCGTGTCGCAGGCCGAGCCGCGCCTGCCGGCGGAAGTGCGCGCGCTCGGCGTCACCACGGTCAAAAGCTCGCCCGACTTCATCATGGTGGTGAACCTCGTCTCGAAGACCGACCGATACGACATCACCTATCTTCGCAACTATGCCACGCTGAACATCAAGGACCGCCTCGCCCGCATCGAAGGCGTCGGCCAGGTCCAGGTGTTCGGCGCGGGCGACTATGCGATGCGCGTCTGGATCGACCCGCAGAAGGCGGCCGAACATGCGCTCGCCGCCAGCGATATTTCCAACGCCATCCGCGAGCAGAACGTCCAGGCGGCCGCCGGCATCATCGGTGCCTCGCCGACGTCCAGCGACGTCAACCTCCAGCTCAACGTCAACGCGCAAGGCCGCCTTCGCACGCCGGAAGAGTTCGGCAACATCATCGTGAAGACCGGCACGGAAGGCGAGATCACCCGCCTTCGCGACGTCGCGCGCATCGAGATGGGCGCGGCCGACTATTCGCTGCGCTCGCTGCTCGACGGCGAGCCGGCCGTCGCCGTCGCCGTGCTCCAGGCGCCAGGCTCGAACGCCATCGAGATCGCCGACAACGTGCGCGCCACGATGGACCAGCTCCAGCTCGCCATGCCCGAAGGCGTGAAATACGAGATCGTCTACGACACGACGGAATTCGTGCGCGCCTCGATCGACAAGGTCGTCGATACGCTGCTCGAAGCCATCGCGCTCGTCGTGCTCGTCGTCATCGTCTTCCTCCAGACCTGGCGCGCCTCGATCATCCCGCTGCTCGCCGTCCCGGTCTCGATCATCGGCACCTTCGCCGTGATGTATGCCTTCGGCTTCTCGGTGAACGCGCTGACGCTCTTCGGCCTCGTGCTCGCCATCGGCATCGTGGTGGATGACGCGATCGTCGTCGTCGAAAACGTCGAGCGCAACATCGAGAACGGCCTCACCCCGCGCGAAGCCACCTACCGGGCGATGCGCGAAGTCTCCGGCCCGATCATCGCCATCGCGCTGGTGCTCGTCGCTGTCTTCGTGCCGCTCGCCTTCATCAGCGGTCTTTCCGGCCAGTTCTACCGCCAGTTCGCGCTGACCATCGCCATCTCGACGGTCATCTCCGCCATCAACTCGCTGACGCTTTCCCCGGCATTGGCGGCTCTTCTCCTGAAGGACCATCATGCGCCGAAGGATTGGCTGACGCGGATCATGGACGGCCTGTTCGGCTGGTTCTTCCGCGGCTTCAACCGCGCCTTCAACGCCGCCGGCAAGGGGTACGGCCGCAGCGTCGGCGGGCTGGTCTCGCGCAAGTCGCTGGTCATGGCGGTCTATCTCGCTCTCGTCGGCGCGACCTATGCGGTGTTCAACGCCGTGCCCGGCGGCTTCGTGCCGGCACAGGACAAGCAGTATCTCATCGGCTTCGCACAGCTTCCTGACGGAGCCACCCTCGACCGCACGGAAGAGGTCATCAAGAAGATGAGCGAGATCGCGCTGGAACAGCCGGGCGTCGAACACGCCATCGCCTTCCCGGGCCTGTCGATCAACGGCTTCACCATCGGCTCGAACTCCGGCATCGTCTTCGCCTCGCTCGCCCCCTTCGAGGAGCGCACGACGCCGGAGCTTTCCGGCGGTGCCATCGCCATGCAGCTCAACCAGAAATTCTCCGGCATCCAGGACGCCTTCATCGCCATGTTCCCGCCGCCGCCGGTCAACGGTCTCGGCACGACGGGCGGTTTCAAGCTGCAGATCGAGGACCGCGCGGGCCTCGGCTACGGGCCGCTCAACGAGGCGACCCAGGCGTTCCTCGCCAAAGCCTACCAGACGCCGGAGCTGGCGGGCCTGTTCTCCAGCTTCCAGATCAACGTGCCGCAGCTCTACGCCGACCTCGACCGTTCCAAGGCCCAGCAACTCGGCGTGCGCGTGACCGACGTGTTCGAGACGTTGCAGATCTATCTCGGCTCGCTCTACGTCAACGACTTCAACGCCTTCGGCCGCACCTATTCGGTGCGTGTCCAGGCCGACTCCGCCTTCCGCGCCAAACCGGAAGACATCGGCCAGTTGAAAGTGCGCTCGCAGACCGGCGAGATGATCCCGCTCGCCGCGCTGCTCAAGGTGGACGCCACCACCGGCCCGGAGCGCACCACGCGCTACAACGGCTTCCTTGCCGCCGACATCAACGGCGGCCCGGCCCCCGGCTTCTCCTCCGGCCAGGCGCAGGCCGCGGTGGAAAGGATCGCCGCCGAGACGCTGCCATCAGGCATCGACTTCGAGTGGACGGATCTCACCTACCAGCAGATCCTTGCCGGCAATTCGAGCATCGTCGTCTTCCCGCTGGCGCTGCTGCTGGTCTACCTGGTGCTCGCCGCGCAATATGAAAGCCTGACGCTGCCGATCGCCATCATCATGATCGTGCCGATGGGCGTGCTCGCGGCGCTCGCCGGGGTCTGGTATACGGGCGGCGACAACAACGTCTTCACCCAGATCGGCCTCGTGGTTCTGGTGGGCCTGTCGGCGAAGAACGCCATCCTGATCGTCGAGTTCGCACGCGAGCTGGAATTCGAGGGCAGGACACCCGTCCAGGCCGCGATCGAAGCCAGCCGCCTGCGTCTTCGCCCGATCCTGATGACCTCCATGGCCTTCATCATGGGCGTCGTGCCGCTGGTGCTCTCGACCGGCGCGGGTGCCGAAATGCGCGCCGCCATGGGCCTTGCCGTGTTCTCCGGCATGATCGGCGTCACCTTCTTCGGCATCTTCATGACGCCGGTGTTCTACGTGCTGCTGCGGCGCCTCGCGGGCAACCGCCCGCTGGTGCAGCACGGCAAGTCGACGATGGAAGGGGAAAGCGAGGCGCACGCGGCGTAACCAGCGCAGCCTTATCTCAACAGACAAAGGCCGGGGCAGCAAATCGCTGCCCCGGCCTTGCTTTTTGGACGGCCCTCACCCCACCCTCTTCCGTCATCCTCGGGTTTAACCCAAGGATCCACGCGGCACCCGCGGCTTGGATGGTCGGGTCAGGCCCGACCATGACGGAGGAGAGGTTTCGCCACTACGTCAAGCCGCCAGATGCTCGAACAGCCGGGCAACCGCCTCCGCACCCGGATCGACATGGCCCTCCAACTGCTTCGCATTGATGTAGGCCGCCCGCCCGGCCTTCGCCCGCGTCAGCGTCGCGGTGAAGTTCGCGCCCTGCCTTGCCGCACCCGCAGCGGCGGCAACACTCTCGCCGAGCGCTTCGAGCGCCGGGGAGAGCGCATCGACCATGGTGCGGTCGCCGATATGCGCGCCGCCGATCTCCTGCATGCGGGCAAGGCCCGCGCGCAACGCCTCGCGCATCGGCAGGCCGCTGGAGGCGCCGTCGCCGGCGGCGGCGAAGAAGATGGCGAGCAGCACGCCGGAGGAGCCGCCCATCGTCTGGCTCAGCTCCTGGCCGATGGCGCGCAGGAGCTGCGTGTGGTCGGAGAGCGGCAGACGGTCGATGGCGCTGATCAGCGCGCGGGCGGCGCCGGCCAGCGTCGAGCCGGTGTCGCCGTCGCCGGATTTGGCGTCGAGGGCGTTGAGGTCCTGTTCGGCGGCGATGAGGACATTGCAGCAATCGATGACGAAGGCGCGGGTCGCTTCGTGGTGCGAGGCCATCGGCGTGATCGGCGTCAGGCCGTCCGGCAGGGCGGCGATGGCGATCGGCCGGATTTCCGAAACGCCGGGCCAGGCAGCGATCGGCACGGGGGTTTTCAGGAGTTCCAGCTCGGCCGCGTCGACGGGGAAGACGGAGATCGAAAAACCCTGCATGTCGAGCGAGGTCATCAGCGGCGCGGGGCCGATGGCGTGGGTGATCTTTGCACCGATGGAAGAGCCGAGGAGGTCATGGGCGAGCACCGACATTTCCACCACCGAGGCGCCGCCGAGATTGTTGATCAGCGCGACATGCGGCCCCTCGCCCATGACGGCGGCGAGCCGCTCGACCATGGTGGCGACGGCGGCGCGGGCACCGGTGAAGTCGATCTGCTCGACGCCCGCCTCACCATGGATGCCGAGGCCGAGTTCAGCCTTGCCGTCGGGAATGCGGTCCTCCTTCGGCGAGCCGGGCACGCGGCAGGTATCGAGCGACATGCCGATGGAGCGCGTGCCGGTGATGACGTGCCTGGCGGCTTTCGTGACCGTGTCGAGGTCGGCGCCCTGTTCGGCGAGCGCGCCGGCGATCTTGTGCACGAAGAGCGTGCCGGCGACGCCGCGGGCTTGCGGCAGGTCGGGCAGCGCGATGTCGTCGCCGACGATGACCATCGAGACATTGAGGCCGAAGGCGCGGGCGCGCTCGGCGGCAAGGCCGAAATTGAGGCGGTCGCCGGTGTAGTTCTTGACGATGAGGAGACATCCGGCGGGGCCGGTGACCGCCAGAATGCCGGCGAGTACGGCGTCGACGCTCGGCGAGGCAAAGACGTCGCCGCAGACGGCGGCAGTCAGCATGCCCTTGCCGACGAAGCCGACATGGGCGGGCTCGTGGCCCGAGCCGCCGCCGGAGACGATCGCCACCTTCGACTTGTCCCAGTCGCTGCGAAGGACAACGCGGATATGCGGATAGCCGTCGAGCCGGGTCAGTGCCCCGCCGGAAAGGGCCAGCACCCCGTCGATCGCCTCGGTGACGACGTCTTCGCGCTTGTTGATGAATTGCGCCATGGTTGTTGTTCTCCCTAAGCTATACGCATGCCGGCGGCGTCGAAATAGAGCGGCCGCGACGGTTGGATTTTTATGGTCTCGCCGCCCCTGAGCGGCGTGTGGGCGTCGGTGACGGTGATGAGGTCGTGCCGCTTGAAGGTGAGGTGCAGGCGGGTCTGGTCGCCGAGATGCTCGACGCGCTTGACCAGCGCCTCCTCGCCCTCCCCTTGCGATATATGCTCCGGACGAAGGCCGATGTTCTTCGCCCCCGCCGGAGCGCCGGCGAAAAGATCGGCCGGCAGCACGTTGATGCGCGGCTGGCCGAGGCGGGTCGCGGCATAGACGCTGACCGGCTGCTCGTAGACCTCACGCGGCGAGCCGAACTGCACCAGCCTGCCCTCGTTGAGCACGCCGACATGGGTCGCCATGGTCATCGCCTCGATCTGGTCGTGGGTGACGTAGAGCAGCGTCGCGCCGGATTTCGCCTGGATGCGCTTCAATTCGATGCGCAGGTCCGCCCTAAGTTTCGCGTCGAGCGAGCTCAGCGGCTCGTCCATCAGGAAGATTTCGGGATTGCGCACCAGCGCACGGCCGATGGAGACGCGCTGCATCTCGCCGCCCGAAAGCGCCGTCGCCTTGTTCTCCAGCTTGTGGGCGATTTGCAGGACCTCGGCGACCTCCCGGACCTTCCGGTCGATCGCCGCACGCGGCGTCTTCAGGAGCGGGGATTTCAGCGGGAACTCCAGGTTCTGGCGGACGGTGAGGTGCGGATAGAGCGAATATTGCTGAAACACCATGGCGACATTGCGCTCGGCCGGCGACAGGCCCTTCATCGGCCGGCCGTCGATGAAGACCTCGCCGCTGTCGGGCGCATCGAGGCCGGAGACCATGCGCAGCGTGGTCGTCTTGCCCGCGCCCGTCGGCCCGAGCAGCACGACGAAGGATCCGTCCGGCACCGTCAGGGAGACATTGTCGAGCGCGACGGTGCCGCCGAAGCGTTTCGTGACGTTTTCAAGCACGATCTCAGCCATGGGCCAGCACTCCTTCATTGCCCTCTGACAGGAGGGCCTTGCCGCTTTCCGCATCGAACAGCGAGAGGGTTCGCGCGTCGAAATCGAGGCCGACCAGCTCGTCCTCGCGCACCCTATGGCCGGAGGAAATGCGCGCCTTCAGCTCGCCGTGCCCCGTCGAGAGCGTGACGATCTGCGTCGTGCCGAGATATTCGACGGCGCTGACCCGGCCGCGATAGGCCGCGTCGTCGCGCAATCTCACATGTTCCGGGCGCACGCCGAGCGTCAGGCGGCCGGCGCGGCCTTCGCGGGCGGCGGGCACGGTCATCCTGATGCCGCCGAGATCGACGCTGTCGCCGCCAATGCCGATCATGCCTTCGAACTCCAGAAAATTCATCGAGGGCGAGCCGATGAACTGGGCGACGAATTTCGTCGCCGGCCAGTCGTAGATCTGCTGCGGCCGGCCGAACTGTTCGACGACGCCATGGTTCATCACGACGATCTTGTCGCCCATCTGCATGGCTTCGAGCTGGTCGTGCGTGACATAGACGGTTGTCGCGCCCATGCGGTCGTGCAGGGCGCGCAGTTCCTCCGCCATATGCTCGCGGAACTCGGCGTCGAGCGCGCCGAGCGGCTCGTCCATGAAGAAGGCTTTTGGGCGGCGCACGATGGCTCTGCCGAGCGCCACGCGCTGGCGGTCGCCGCCCGAGAGCCCGCCGACGGGTTTTTCGAGGATATGCTCGATCTTGAGGATGCGGGCGACCTCGGCAACGCGGGCCTTCACCTCCTCGCGCTTCATGCCCTGGCTGACCAGCGGATAGGAGATGTTCTTGCGTACGTTCATGTGCGGGTAGAGCGCGAACATCTGGAAGACGAAGGCGATGTCGCGCTGGCTCGCCGGCTTCATGCCGACCTCCTCGCCGTCGATGAAGATCTCGCCCGAGGTCGGCAGTTCGAGGCCGGCCATCATGCGTAGCGTCGTGGTCTTGCCGCAGCCGGAGGGACCGAGCAGCATGAAGAATTCGCCGTCCTCGATGGTGAAGGAGGAGGAGCGCACGGCGGTGAAGGCGCCGAATTCCTTGCGCACGTTCTGGATCCTGATTTGCGCCATGGGCCTACTCCGGAAAATGGCTGACGATGATGAACATCACCGTGCCCAGCAGGGTTGTGACGAAGGACCAGGAATAGAGCGCGAGCGCGAAGGGCTGCATGAGCATGGTGACGCCCGCGGCGATCAGCACCGAGGCCAGCATTTCCCAGGCGCTGCGCCGAAAATGCAGGAGGCCGTTGAAAAATCGTGTCATTTGCGGACTGCTCCGAAGGTGATGCCGCGCAGCAGATGTTTGCGCAGAAGGATGGTGAACACCATGACCGGCACGAGGAAGAGCGTCGCGCCGGCGGCGACGGCGGGCCAATCCTGGCCGCTGACGCCGATGATGGTGGGAATGAAGGGCGGGGCCGTCTGGGCGTTGCCAGATGTCAACAGCACGGCGAAGGCGTATTCGTTCCAGGCGAAGATCAGGCAGAAGATCGCGGTGGAGGCGATGCCCGTCGCCGCCTGCGGCAGCACGACCTTGTAGAAGGCCTGGAAGCGGGTGTAGCCGTCGATCAGCGCCGCCTCCTCATATTCGACGGGGATCTCGTCGATGAAGCCTTTCAGCAGCCAGACGGAGAGCGACAGGTTCACCGCCGTATAGAGCAGGATCATGCCGGCATGGGTGTCGCTGAGGCCGAGCGAGCGGAACATCAGGAAGATCGGGATGGCGACGGCGATGGGCGGCATCATGCGGGTGGAGAGGATGAAGAAGAGGAGATCGTCCTTCAGCGGCACCTTGAAGCGCGAGAAGGCATAGGCCGCGGCCGTGCCGAGCACGATACACAGCACCGTCGAGCCGAAGCCGATGATGACGGAATTGGTGAACCGTTCGGCAAAACGCGAGGGGCCGGAAATGACGAGCCCGTCCTTGCGCACCAGCTTGTCGTACCAGGTGGTGGGCTCGCCCAGCGCCTGCAACTGTTCAGGCGAAAGCCGGGTGCGCGTGGTGAAGACGTTGACGTAACCCTCGACCGTCGGCGTGAAGAAGGTTTTCGGCGGATAGGCGATGGCGTCGGACGGGGTCTTGAAGCTGGTGCCGATGATCCAGACCAAGGGCAGGATGGTGATCAGCGCATAGCCGACGACCAGGATGCCCGCGACCCATTTCTGCCGGCGCGACGGCTCGGTGACGGAATAGCTGCTCATCGTTGTTTCACCTTGTTGAGCGCTTTGACATAGATCGAGGCGAGGCCGAAGACCGTGACGAAGAGGATGACGGCATAGGCCGAGGCGTAGCCGGTGCGCCACTTCTCGAAGGCCTCGCGCTTGAGGTTGATCGAGGTGAGCTCGGTGACCGAGCCCGGGCCGCCGCCTGTCAGTTGCACGACGAGGTCGAACATCTTGAAGTTCTCGATGCCGCGGAAGAGCACGGCGAGCATCAGGAAGGGCAGGACGAGCGGGATGGTGATCGTCCAGAACTGCCGCCACTTGCTGGCGCGGTCGCATTCGGCGGCCTCATAGATGCTGCCGGGAATGGAGCGCAGGCCCGCAAGGCAGATCAGCATGACGAAGGGCGTCCACATCCAGGTATCGACGATGATGATCGCCCAGGGCGCCAGTTTGACGTCGCCGATCATCGAGAAGCTGGAGGGGTCCGCGCCGGTGAGGAATCCGACCGCGTAATTGAACAGGCCGATCTGCGGCTGGTACAAAAAGGTCCAGAAATTGCCGACCACGGCCGGGCTCAGCATCATCGGCAGCACGATGATCGTCGTCCAGAGGTCGTTGCCGCGGAACTTCTTGTTGATGAGATAGGCGAGCGCGAAACCGATCAGCACCTGCAAGACGATGGTCCAGATCAGGAAATGCGCCGTCGCCTGCATGGTCAGCCAGATGTCGCGGTCCGACAGGATGTTCAGGTAGTTCTTCAGGCCGACGAACTCGACCTCGGCATTCGGCCGGTTGACGCGGAAATTGGTGAAACTCAGCCGGATGGTCCAGATGAGCGGGAAGATGTTGACCGCCAGCAGGAGCACGATCGACGGGGCGACGAAGAGCCAGGCGAGCGCGCGGTCGGACAGGCCGTGCATGCGTCTGGCGATGGAATGCGGTGTCGCCTTGGCGACCCGGTCCACGGAGGATTTCAGCATGGGTATTCCCCTAATATTTTTCGACTGAGCGGCGACAGAGCCGGGGGAACATTCCCGGCTCCGGCCGCGCCGTGGCCCGCTGGGAGGCGCGGGTACAGGGCGGAGTATGAAGGCGATCGGCGGTGATGCAATACGGTGCCGCTCTCCCTTCTCCCCCGCGGGGAGAAGGTGGCCCGAAGGGTCGGATGAGGGGGGCGCCGACGGATCACTCCGATTTTTGACGCCGTCGATCTCCCCTCATCCGCCTGCCGGCACCTTCCCCCCGCCGGGGAGAAGGGGATGGGGCAGCGTTTCCATCCCTAGGCGAGCGACCACCCGATGGCGTCAGTACTTGCCTTCGTCGTCAAACACCTGCGTCCAGTCCTTGACCAGACCATCGAGCGCATCCTTGGACGAACCCTGGCCGGCGACGACATAGTCGTGGAAGCGTTTCTGCGCCGCCTGGAGCAGCGAGGCATAGGCCGGCTCCGCCCAGAAATCCTGCACGATCGCCATGGAATCGAGGAAGGTCTGCGCATAGGGCTGGCTGGTGGCGAACTTCGGGTCCTCGACCACCTTCAAGAGCGCCGAGTAACCGCCCATCTCCCACCATTTCTGCTGGATGTCCGGCTGTGCGAACCACTTGATATAGGCGAGCGCATCCTCCTGCTTTTCCGAGGAGGAGACGACCGAGATGCCCTGGCCGCCGAGCTGGGCATAGGCGACACCGTCAGGCCCGGCCGGGTTCGGGAAATAACCCGACTTTTCGCCGCCGACATTGGCGTCGGCATGGATGCCCGGCCAGGTGAAGGCGAAGTTCATGTGCAGCGCGACCTGGCCCGATTTGTAGGCGTCGATGTCCTCCGACATATAGGCGTCGGAATGGCCGGGCGGCGTGCAACAATCGTAGAGTTCCTTGTAGAACTCCAGCCCCTTCACCGCCTCGGCGGAGTTGACGTAGCCCTCCAGCTCATAGGGCTTTTCCGGGTTTTCGTATTTGAAGCCGAAACTGTAGAGCACATCCATGACGCCCATGGTGATGCCCTCGGAGCCGCGCTCCGTATAGATCGCCGCGCCATAGACGGTCTTGCCGTCGATCTCGCGCTTCTGGAAGAACTGCGCGATGTCCTTCAATTCGCCGAACGTTTTCGGCACGGCCAGGTCGCGGCCGTATTTCTCCTTGAACTCGGCCTGCAATTCCGGACGGGCGAACCAGTCCTTGCGGTAGCTCCAGCCGACGACGTCGCCGAAGGCCGGCAGCGCCCAGTAGTTCGGCGAGTTTTTCGGCCATTCGGCATAACCGACGACGGTCGCCGGGATGAAGTCGCTCATCTTGATCCCTTCCTTGTCGAAGAAATCGTTGAGCTTGACATATTGGCCGTTCTCCGCAGCGCCGCCGATCCACTGGCTGTCGCCGATCATCAGGTCGCAAAGCTTGCCGCCGGAATTCAGCTCGTTGAGCATGCGGTCGGCAAAATTCGGCCACGGCACGAACTCGAATTTCATGGTGACGCCGCTCTTGGCCTCGAAATCCTTGCTGAGCTCGACGAGCGCGTTCGCCGGATCCCAGGCGGCCCAGCACAGCGTCAAGTCCTTGGCGCTCGCCTGACCGGTCGTTGCGACGCCGGCGGCCAGAAGCGCACCGAAAGCGGCCAATGTTTTTACGTTGCGAAATTTCATGGCGGGACCCTCCTCCCTCGCCTCCCGAGCCATCGGAAGGCTGAAAACGCCCGTTGCGGGCACATGACGCGGAATGACTTCCCGGCGGGCCTGTCTCCTCCGCGCCGCCTCTGCGGCACGCATTTTCCTCCTGCAAGCCGCGTCAGGAGTCATATTGAGGTGCGCACCTCAATGCAAGCGATTTTTGAGGTGCGCACTTCAATTCTTGCTTTTCGCTTGGCTTTGTTAGAGAAATCGCATCAGGGATTACGCCGTCGTGCCCGGCATCGCGCCGGCATCATGAAAGAGAGCGGAGAATGCGGCCAACCGCAAAAGACCTGGCAGAAGCCGCAGGCGTCAGCCTCGCGACCGTCGACCGCGTCCTCAACGAGCGCCCGAATGTCAGTCCCAAGGCGGCAAAGCGGGTGGCCGAGGCGATCGAGCGCATCGGCTTCGTGCGCAATCCCGCGGCCGTCGCGCTGGCGCGCAACAAGACCTATCGCTTCCGCTTCGTGCTGCCGACCTCCGGCGACCAGTACCTGACGGAACTCATCGCCCGCGTCGGCGAGGCCAAGGAGGCGCTGCGCGCCGATTCGATCGAGGTCGAGGCCGTGCGGATCCCGATGAGCGACCCGCACCATGTCGCCAAATATCTGACGGTCATCGACCACGACGCGGTGGACGGCGTTGCCGTCATGGCGCCGGAATCGCCCCAGGTGCGCGACGCGCTGGTGCGACTCGTCGAGCGCGACGTCAAGGTCGTGCAGTTCCTCTCCGGTCAGGAGCGGCTGGAAAGCGCCGACTATGTCGGCATCGACAATTTTGCCGCCGGCGCGACGGCGGGCAAGATCGCCGGCCGTTTCATCGGCGCGCGGCCGGGAAAGATCATGGTCGTCGCCGAAACCATGATGGCGCTCGACAGCATCCAGCGCCGCCTCGGCTTCGACAGCATCATCAACGCCCAGTTCCCGCACCTGCAAAGCCTGCCGTCGCTGGAGACCTATGCCGACGAAAAACGCGCCGACCTCATCATCCAGCGCACCTTGCAGCACAATCCCGATACCATCGCCGTCTACGTGCTGAGTTCGGAAGCCCGCGTGCCGCTGACCGCCGTCTGGAACGCGCAAGGCGCCCGCCCCCTCACTGTCGTCGCGCACGAACACACGCCGTTCAGCGAACAGGCGCTGCTCGACGAGCGCATCGACGCCGTGATCGCCCAGGATCCCGGCCATGCCGTGCGCAGCGCACTGCGCATCATGCGCGCCCGCGCCGACCACCGCGAACTCTTGGCCTCGCAGGAGCGCATCCGCATCGAGGTCCTGCTGAAGGAGAATCTTCAGTTGCAGACGGCGGCGGGGTTCTGACGGGGCACATGGGGCAGGACGATGCCGCCTTCCCTTCTCCTCCGCGGGGAGAAGGGGAGCGTGGCGACGCTTGCATTTCACAAGCTACCGCCTTGCCCCCGCTAAGCCTTCCGGCGCTACTCCGCCGCCGCGGCAAGGCATCCGTCGATGATGCCGCGGATTTCGCCGCGGCAGGAGCCGCAGTTCGTGCCGGCATTCAGCGCCGTGCCGACCGCCTCGACGCTGTGGCACCCTCCGCGCACTGCGGCCACGATCTGGTTGACGCCGACGCCGAAACAGGCGCAGACGGTGGCGCCGGGATCCGGCTTGTCCGCCCCCGGCCGCCCGGCGACGAGGGAGAAACGCTTGCGCAGGTTCGTGTGTTCGGCGGAGAGTTCTGCGATCGCCCAGTTGCGCGCCACCGCCACCGGCTCCTTTGCCAGGAAGAAGGCGGCCAGCAGGCGTGGCCCGTCGAAGAAGGCGAGCCGGATTTCGCCGGTCTGCCGGTCGGCGTAACCGAGCGGCTCGATACCGGGGGGAACGACAAAGCTGCGGCGGCACCATTCGGCCCAGTCGTCCACCGGGGTTTCGAAGGCAAGCTCCAGCCGCCAGCCGCCCTCGGCCCTGGCCAGCGCCCAATAGGCGGCATCGAACCCTTCGGGTTTCGCCCGCGACACGGCAAAGCCATACAGCGCCGCCTTGAACGGGCGGGCGGCGACGGCGACATTTTTCGAAGCCGGCTGGCCGGAGATCCTGTCGGTCACCGGCGGCACGAGGACGTCGATGCGGGCCTTCGCGGCGAACTGGTCGTTCCAGTGCATCGGCGCGAAAAGGCTGCCGCGCGCCTGGCGATCGGTGACGAGGGCGCGCACCACCGCCCTGCCCAACGGGCTTTCGATCTCGACGAGGCCGGCTGGCACGACGCCGATCTCCAGCGCGTCGCGCGGATGGAGTTCGGCAAAGGGCTCGGCGATATGGGCGCAGAGGCGGGCGCTTTTGCCCGTGCGCGTCATGGTGTGCCACTGGTCGCGGATGCGGCCGGTGTTGAGCGTGAAGGGATAGGTGGCGTCCGTGCGGTCCGTGGCGGCGGGCGCGACCGCGATGAAGCGGGCCTTGCCGTCCCGGTGATAGAAGCCGCCATCGGCAAAGAAGCGGGTTTCCGCTGGCCCGCTTCCGAGGGGCTGCGGCCATTGGAAGGGGACAAGCGCCTCATAGGCCGGCCCCTCGATGCCGGCATGGGCGCCGATGTCGAAATCACGGCTGCCGTGGTTCTCGAAGGCGGAGAGCGCGGCGTGCTCGGCGAAGATCGCGGCCGGTGTTTCGTAAGCGAAGGCTTTCGCAAAGCCCATGCGCCGGGCGACCGCGGCAAGCTGCCACCAGTCCGCCCGCGCCGCGCCGGGCGCGGCCATGAAATCGCGCTGGCGGGAGATGCGGCGTTCGGAATTGGTCACCGTGCCGGTCTTCTCGCCCCAGCCGAGCGAGGGCAGCAGCACATGGGCGTGGCGCGCCGTGTCCGTCTCGCGCAGGATGTCGGAGACGACGACGAAGGGACAGGTTTTTAGCGCCGCCGCGACGGCGTCGGCGTCCGGCATCGAGACGACGGGGTTCGTCGCCATGATCCACAGCGCCTTGATGCGCCCCGCCGCCACCGCCTGGAAGAGATCGACCGCCTTCAGCCCCGGCTTGTCGGCGATGTGCGGCGCATTCCAGAAGCGCCGCACCCGGTCGCGGTCCTCGGTGCTCTCGATCGCCATATGGGCGGCGAGCATGTTGGCGAGCCCGCCGACCTCGCGCCCGCCCATGGCGTTCGGCTGGCCGGTCAGCGAAAACGGCCCCATGCCCGGCCGGCCGATCCGGCAGGTGGCGAGGTGGCAATTGAGGATGGCGTTGACCTTGTCGGTGCCCGACGAGGACTGGTTGACGCCCTGGCTGTAGCAGGTCACCACCTTTTCCGTCGTCGTGAACAGCCGGTAGAATTCGCGAAGCTGCATGGCGGGCAGGCCGGTTCTCTCCAGCACGTCGTTGAAGGAAAGGGCCGCGGCGAAGGTGTCGGCAAAGCCTGACGTATGCGCCGCGACGAAATTCTGGTCCACCGCGCCGTTCTGCACGAGATGGGAGAACAGGCCGGAGAAGAGCGCCACATCCGTATCCGGCCGGATGGCAAGATGCAGGTCGGCGATATCGGCCGTCATGGTGCGGCGCGGATCGATGACCACCACCTTGAGGCCCGGCCGCTTCGCCTTTGCCGCCGCCAGCCGCTGGTAGAGCACGGGATGGCACCAGGCGAGGTTCGAGCCGGTGAGGACGACGAGGTCGGCGAGCTCCAGGTCCGCGTAGGTGCCCGGCACCGTATCCGCCCCGAAAGCGCGGCGATGGCCGGCGACGGAGGAGGACATGCAGAGCCGAGAATTGGTGTCGATATTGGCCGAGCCGACAAAGCCCTTCATCAGCTTGTTGGCGACGTAGTAGTCTTCCGTCAGCAACTGGCCAGAGACGTAGAAGGCGACGGAATCGGGGCCGTGCTCGGCGATGGCCGCGGTGAATTTCTCGGCGACGCGGTCGAGCGCCGCATCCCATGTCGATGGCCGTCCGCCGATTTCGGGATGGAGGAGGCGGCCGTCGAGGTTGATCGTTTCGGCGAGCGCCGAGCCTTTCGAGCAGAGCCGGCCGTGGTTCGCGGGATGGTCGGGATCGCCCTTGACGGAGACGGCGCCGTCGTCGGCCACCGTTGCAATGACCCCGCAGCCGACGCCGCAATAGGGGCAGGTGGTCTTTGTTTCAACGGACATGGGCGGCTCCTACCGGGAGCGACGCACGCCCCTCATCCCCCTGCCGGGACCTTCTCCCCGCAAGCGGGGAGAAGAAGGGTGTGGCAATGCCGGTGCTCCAACAGCCGTCTCCCCGTCTCGACGGGGAGAAGGTGGCGGCAGCCGGATGAGGGGCGAGACTGGCTCCTGTCATCGCCTACTCCGCTGCCGCCATCAGCCGTTCGAGCGCGATGAACAGCGCCCCGTCCTCGTTGCGCAGCGGAAGGGTCCTGACGGCCCCCTCGTCCGCGCCGAGCGCCTTGCCGGTCTCCAGCGAGATCACCCAGTTGTGCAGCGGGCAGGTGACGGCTTTCGCATGCACGATGCCCTGCGAGAGCGGGCCGCCCTTGTGCGGGCAATGGTCGTCGATGGCGAAAACCTCGTTTTCCGCGGTGCGGAACACGGCGATCTTGCCTTCGGGCGTCTTCACGCAGCGCGCGCCGCGCAGGGGGATGTCGGCGATGTTGCCGATGGGAAACCAGATCATGTCCATGCTCCTCATTCGGCGGCCTCGCCGTAGCCGATGGTCGCCATCGGCCTGAATTCATGTTTGTCCTTGCCAGAAACCCGCTCCGACCACGGATCGACCTGCGCGAATTTTTGGGAGAAGACGAAGCGGTCGTAAAAAGCCTTGCGCTTGTCGGTATCGCCGAGGATCTGGCGACGGATCTCGTCGAGGCCGATGCGCTTGGCCCATTTGTAGATGCGTTCCAGGTAACGCGCCTGCTCACGGTACATCTGCGTCAGCGCCACGATATGCTCCAGCGCCTCGTCCTCGGTCTTCACGAGGCCCAAAACCTCCGTGCCCTTGATGTCGAGGCCCGCCGCGCCGGCGAAATGGATCTCGAAGCCGCTATCAACGCAGATGACGCCGATATCCTTGCAGGTCGCCTCGGCGCAGTTGCGCGGACAGCCGGACACGGCGAGCTTCAGCTTGGCCGGCGTCCAGGAGCCCCACATGAACTTTTCGATGCGGATGCCGAGCCCGGTGGAATCCTGCGTGCCGAAGCGGCACCAGTCGGAACCGACGCAGGTTTTGACGGTGCGCAGGCCCTTGGCATAGGCCTGGCCGGAGATGAAGCCGGCCTTGCCGAGATCGGCCCAGACCGCGGGCAGGTCCTCCTTCTCGATGCCGAGCAGGTCGATGCGCTGGCCGCCCGTCACCTTCACCAGGGGGATCTCGAACTTGTCGACGACATCGGCGATGGCGCGCAACTCGCCGGCATTGGTGACGCCGCCCCACATGCGCGGCACGACCGAATAGGTGCCGTCCTTCTGGATGTTGGCGTGCACGCGCTCGTTGATGAAGCGCGACTGGTAGTCGTCGGCATATTCGTCCGGAAAATCGCAGACGAGGTAATAGTTGAGCGCCGGGCGGCATTTGGCGCAGCCGCAGGAGGTCTTCCATTCCAGTTCCTGCAGCACGGCGGGAATGGTCTTCAGCCCCTTCGCCTTGATCAGGCGGCGCACGTCGTCATGGCCGAGATCGGTGCAGCCGCACATCGGCTGAACGGCCGCGGGGTTGTAGCTGTCGCCGAGCGTCAGCGTCATCAACTGCTCGACGAGGCCGGTGCAGGAACCGCAGGAGGCCGACGCCTTGGTATGGGCGCGCACCTCGTCGAGCGCGGTCAGGCCCTTTTCCGTGATGGTCGAGACGATTTTTCCCTTGCAGACGCCGTTGCAGCCGCAGATTTCCGCATCATCCGGCAAGGCTGCAACGGCCGCCATAGGGTCCAGCGGAGCGCCCCCCTGATAGGCCTGGCCGAAGATCAGCGTCTCGCGCATCTCGGAAATGTCGGTCTGCTTCTTCTTGAGGTCGTTGAACCAGGCGCCGTCGGCGGTCTCGCCATAAAGCACCGTGCCGATGATGCGGTTGTCCTTCAGCACCAGCCGCTTGTAGACGCCGGCCGAGGCGTCGCGCAGCACGATTTCCTCCCGGTCGTCGCCGTCGGCGAAATCGCCGAGCGAGAAAAGCTCGATGCCTGTCACCTTCAATTTGGTCGGCGTATCGGAATGCACGAAGGCGGCCGCGTGCTCGCCAGCCAGATGCGCAGCGGCGACGCGGGCCATCTCGTAGAGCGGGGCGACGAGGCCATAGACCATGCCGCCCACCTCCGCACATTCGCCGAGCGCGAAAATGCTGCCGTCGGAGGTCAACATGCCGTGATCGACGACGATGCCGCGGTTGACGGCGAGGCCGGCCTCCTTGGCGAGGCCGACGCTGGGGCGGATGCCGACGGCCATGACGACGAGCGTTGCGGGAATGACGCGGCCGTCGTCCAGTTCGATACCCTCGACCTTGCCGTTGCCGACGATGGCCTTGGTGTTCGCCTTGCAGAGGATCTTGATGCCGCGCCCTTCCAGCTCCCTTTGCAGCAGATAACCCGCGGCGGGGTCGAGCTGGCGGTCCATCAGGGTGGGCATGACGTGGAGGACCGTCACATCCATGCCGCGGCCGGCAAGGCCCGCGGCGGCTTCGAGGCCGAGCAAGCCGCCGCCGATGACCACGGCCTTTTCGCGCGACTGGGCGGCGAGCAGCATGGCCTGCACGTCGTCGAGATCGCGATAGGTGATGACGCCGCGCATGTCATGGCCCGGCACCGGCAGGATGAAGGGCACGGAGCCGGTGGCGATGACCAGCTTGTCGTAGCGTTCGGTGACGCCGTGATCGGAGGTGACGGTTTTTGCGGCGCGGTCGATGGCGACGATGCGGTGGCCCTTGTAGAGCGTGATGCCGTGTTTGATGTACCAGCCGTCGCCGTGGATGATGATCTCTTCGTAGTCCTTCTCGCCCGAAAGCACCGGCGAGAGCATGATGCGATCGTAGTTCACCCGCGGCTCGGCGTTGAAGATGGTGACCTCATAGCGGCCGGGGGCCTTTTCGAGGAGGTGCTCCAGCATGCGCCCGGGGGCCATGCCGTTGCCGACGATGACGAGTTTCTCGGTCATGGGATTTCCTTACGCGGCAACGGGGGAGACGGAGGGGCGCTCCATCTGGCGGATGGAGAGGTGCATCCAGACAAGCGAGACGGCGACGACGGCGAAGAGCAGCAGGAAACAGCTCGACCACAGGCCGGTCGCGTCCTTCAGCAGGCCGAAGGCGATGGGCAGCACGAAGCCGCCGAGCCCGCCGACCATGCCGACCACCCCGCCGACCGCGCCGACATTGTCGGGGTAATAGGCCGGGATGTGCTTGTAGACCGCCGCCTTGCCGAGGCTCATGACGAAGCCGAGCACGAAGACGGTGACGATGAAGACGGCGGGCGTGACGCCGGACGGCAGCGCGAGGATAAGCGTCGCGACCGCGGAAACGCCGAACATCCAGTACATGACGGCGCGGGCGCCCTTGCGATCGGACAGCATGCCGCCGAGCGCGCGAAAAATGCTGCCGGGGATGGAATAGGCGGCGGCGACCATGCCGGCGGTGGCGATATCGAAACCGTAGACGCCGACGAGATAGCGCGGCAGCCAGAGTGCGAGCGCCACGAAGCCGCCGAAGGCGAAGAAATAATAGAGCGAGAAGCGCCAGACCTGCGCCTTCTTCAGGGGTGCGAATTCCTGCATGAGGCTGCGCTTCGGCGCCGTGCCGGCGCGGCGGCTGCGGAAGGCCGGATCGTCGCTGGTGGTGAACCAGAACAGGCAGGCGGTGAGGATCAGCGCCGCCGCCCAGATTTCCGCCACCATCTGCCAGCCGGCGGCGACGAGCACGAAGGGCGCGACGAATTTGGTCAGCGCCGCGCCGACATTGCCGGCGCCGAAGATGCCGAGCACCGTGCCCTGCTTTTCCGCCGGAAAGAACGGCGAAACATAGGCGACACCGACCGCGAAGGACCCGCCGGCAAGGCCGACGCCGAGGCCGGCAAGCAGCATCTGCGGGAAGGTGGCGGCGTGCGAGAGCAGTAGCGTCGAAAACGCCGCGGCCAGCATGGTCAGCGTATAGACGAGGCGGCCGCCAAAACGCGGCGTCCAGACGCCGAGCAGGATGCGCACCAGCGACCCAGTGAGGATAGGCGTGCCGACGAGCAAACCGAACTGGGCTTCGGAGAGCCCGAGGTCTTCCTTGATGCGGATGCCGATGATGGCAAAGATCGTCCAGACGGCGAAACAGATGGTGAAGGCGAAGGTGGACATCCACAAGGCGATGGCGGGTTCGCGTGGGGACAGGGGCTGCTGGGGCTTGGACATGGCTTCTCCGGGGCCCGACAAGGTCGTGCCGCTCCATCTTGGGGGTTGAAAAACAAAAAGCCGCTGGTCAGGTCTTTCCCGCGCGGCACGGAGGGAGGCCGTGTGCGCAAAAAACCCGATCAGCGGCTTTGCTGGTGGCGCCCGTCGTTGGACGCCGATATCGTGGCCCGAGGGCCTACGGAGAATAAAGCAATCGGCGTGCCAGTTCGGCAAGCCTTTGATTTACAACCATCTCCGAAGCAGCAGGTTGACGGCGCGCATGTGTCGTCGGCACGAGCGGCGTCAAATTTTGTGCAGTGCGTATAAAATAGGCGCGAGAGTTTGTCAGGGAAAAGTGGAACCCGGTTTTCCCGAAAAGACAAACGAAAACAAAGAACGCTAAAGTCCGTCAGGTTCAGTATGAAGCTGACGGACTTTAGCGCGATTGCGCTGCGATATAGCCGTCAACGGCGTCGGGGTCGAAACGGCCGCCATCGAAGAAGCCGTCCGGGCCGAGCGTCAGCGCGCCGGAGGAGCCGACGGGGGTTTCCACGGTCAGCGCGCCCTCGACCTTGGCGCTCGCGGAGGGCATGGCGATGCCGAGCGCCTTCAGCGCGGCGCGGTAGACATCCGGGCGATAGGTCTCCGCGGCGATCTCACGGTTCGCCTCCGTATGCGCCACCTGCCGCCAGCGGACCATCTGGGTGTAGAACCACAGCGCATGGCTCTTCCACGGGAAGGTGGCGGCCTTGGCATGCGGCACGAAGAAATCGCCGACCGGGCGCACCACGTCGCCGCCGACCGGCAGGTTGCCGGAGAGCGCCGGCAGCAGCAGGTCCGCCGCGCGCCCGACATAGGCGGGCAGCGCCAGCAGCCGGGCGAGTTCCGCGTGGTTGCGCGCATCACCGCACCAGAGCGAGGCGTGGTGCAGCGCGACGAGCAGCGCGGCCAGCGCCTCCGGGTTCGCCTCGCCCCAGCGCGCGTTGACGCCGAGCACCTTTTCCGGGCTGGATTTCCAGATCGCCGCCTTGACGGTGGCGAGATGCGCGCCGCGTTTCAAAACCCCAAAGGTGTTCCACGGTTCGCCGGCGCAATAGCCGTCGATCAGGCCCTCGGCGAGCGCATCGCCCATATCCGGCGGCGGCAGGACGAGGATTTCGATGTCGCGGTCCGGATCGACGCCGCTCGCCGCCAGCCAGTAGCGCAGTTCGTAATTGTGCCCGGAATAGGGATGCACGACGCCGAAACGCAGCGGCTCGCCCCCGCGCCCGTCGATCACTTTCCGGAGCGCCGCGCCGTTCCGGCGTGCGTCGAGATCGTCCGTCGCGCCGGCCCCGGCCATCGCCTGCCACAGCGCGGCGGAAACGGTGACGGCATTGCCGCCGAGGCCGAGCGCCATGGGCACGATCATTTTGGGCGCCGGGGCGGAGAGGCCGAGATTGCAGGCGATCGGCATGGGGCCGAGAATATGGGCGACGTCGAACTGGCGGACGGCGAGGCGGTCGCGGATGCTCGCCCAGGAACGCTCGCGCACCAGCGTCAGGTCGATCGACTGCGCTTCGGCAAAACCCTTTTCCCGGGCGGCGACGAGCAGCGCACTGTCGAGCAGCGGCACGAAGCCGGCGGTGATGGCGTGGCGCATCGTCATTCCTTTGCTCCAGGATCGGGCGCTCCCGGATCGAGCAGGCTCGCCGCCGTGACGAGGCTTTGCGCGATCTCGGCGATCTTGCGGTTCTGGTTCATCGCCGTGCGGCGCAGCAGCGCATAGGCCGCCTCCTCGGAAAGCCCGCGCGAGCGCATCAGGAGCCCCTTGGCGCGATCGATCACCTTGCGGTTCTCCAGTTCGCTGCGCGTCTCCTCCAGTTCGCGGTTGAGGCGGGAGAAGGCGTTGAAGCGGCTGATCGCCATCTTGAGGATCGGCCGCACGCGCTCCTGCTTCAGCCCGTCGACGATATAGGCAGAGACGCCCGCCTCCACCGCCGCCTCGATGGAGGCCTCGTCGGACTTGTCGACGAACATGGCGATGGGACGTTTGACCGCGCGGGTGAGCTGGAAAATGCTCTCCAGCATGTCGCGATTGGGGTTTTCCAGGTCGATGACGATGACGTCGGGGTTGAGGTCGGCGATGCGGCGGGCGAGGCCCTGCATCTCCTCGACGACGGTGACGGCATAGCCGGCATCGCGCAGCCCCTCCTCGATGATGGCGGCGCGAATGCGGTTCTCGTCGATGACCAGTACGTTCAGTGCGCCCGGTTTCATATCCCACCGTGTCAGCGTCAGGGTCTTCGGCAGATGCCTCCGAATGGCCGGGAAAATCAAGCTGCGCTGCGGGCAAAAAAAATGGGCCAGCGGAAACCGCGGCCCATGAAGTGTGAAGGTCATAAAACCTCCAGAGGGGAACAGCTGATGCAGCGGCACTGGGAGGAAAACCGCTGTGTGCATCAACTGAGGGCACTATGCGGCTTTTTTGACCAAATGGGAAACATTTATTGTGCAATGCAGCTATGCAAATGCTGCGTTGCTTCTTGCGACGGCACCGTCTGCCCGATTTTTGCGCAGGCTTGTCGGGAGGCGCCAGGCTCGGCCGTCTTCCAGAAAAGCCAGGGAGAAGCCCATGCAGGTGAACGACGACGATCTGAAAATTTTCGAGGCGGAGGGCGCGCCGCCGCTTCCGGCAGGTGGCCGGCAGGGTTTTGTCGCGCGCGACGGCGCGCGAATCTGGTTCAGCATGCATGGGGCCGGCCCGGCCGTCGCGCTGCTGCATGGCGGGCTCGGCCATGCCGGCAACTGGGGCCATCAGGTACCGGCGCTGATGGCGGCGGGCCGCACGGTGCTCGTCATCGACAGTCACGGGCATGGCCGCAGCACGCGCGATGCCGGGCCGTTCGGCTATGTCCGCATGGCAGAGGACGTGCTTGCGGTCATGGATCATCTCGGTCTTCAAACGGCGGGCCTCGTCGGCTGGAGCGACGGCGCCGTAACAGCGCTCATCCTTGCCGACCGGCATCCCGAACGGGTCGAGGGCGTGTTCTTCTTCGCCTGCAACATGGACCCGGGCGGCGCGCGCGATCTGGAACCGACGCCGGTGCTGGACCGTTGCTTTAATCGCCACCGTCTCGACTATGCGGCCCTGTCGGCGACGCCCGATGATTTCGACGGCTTCGTGGCCGATGTCTCGCGCATGATGCAGAGCGAGCCGGACTACAGCGCCGCGCAGCTCGCCGCCATCCGGGTGCCGGTCGCCATCGTCATCGGCGAAGGGGACGAATTCATCCGGCAGGAACACGCCGCCTATCTGGCCCACACCATTCCCGGTGCCACGCTTAGGGTGCTGCCCGGCGTCAGCCATTTCGCCCCGTTGCAGCGGCCGGACCTCTTCAATCGCACGGTACTCGATTTCCTCGACCGGCTTCAGTCCGCGCCGTAATGGGCGGCGACCGCCGCGGCGGCGGCCGCAAGATCCGCCGGGGCGCCGCATTTCTGAAGGGCGATGCCATAGGCGAGCACATTGCCGAGCACGATATCGAAGCGCGCGCGGCGGCCGGTATGGTTGAGCCGTACCAGCCGTCCGGCGCCCGGGCCGATGCCGGCGGAAAGCTCCATGTCGAGCGGCGCGGCGGCGGCAAGGAACAGGTCGGGATCAACAGTCTCTGGCAGCGCCGCGGTGGTGACGAGATGGGACGCCCGGCCCGGGTCCGCCCAGGGATGGGCGCCGAGTGCCAGGAGGCCGTCACGCGTCGCGGCTGCCGCCCGGGCATGGCGGGCGAGCACGGCGTCGGCTCCTTCGGCCTCGAAGCGGTCGAGCGCGGCCTCGAGGGCGAAGAACTCCAGCGGTGCCGCCGTACCGGGCAGTGCACCGCGCCCGCTGTCGAGCCAGTCCCGGCGATCGAGCAGGGAGAGCGTCGAGTTCCGTACTCCGCCCTCCGCGGAAATCAGCGCCCAGGCAGCCCGGCTCACTGACAGTGCGCAGACCCCGGCCGGCCCGGCCAGCGATTTCTGCGGGCCGATCACGGCAATATCGATGCCAAGCGCGTCGACATCGAGCGCATGCCCAGCCACCGAGGCGACGGCGTCGACGATCGTCACGATGCCGCGTGCGCGGGCGGCGGCGGCGATCTCCGCCAGCGGGTTGAGTACGCCGTTCGCCGATTCGGCATGGCAGAGGATGACGGCCTTCACTTCGGGATGGGTGTGGAAGGCAGCCTTCACGCTCTCGACGTCGATGGGTCGGGCGGCTTCGGCCGAAAGCGTGACGACCTCCGCCCCGCCGCGCCGCAGCCAGTCGCCGAACCAGGCGCCGAAGGGGCTGGTGACAATGTTGAGCGCCGTCAGCCCCGGCCGCGCGATGCTGCTCGCCACCGCCTCCAGTGCCACGACGGCCTCCGTCTGGAAGAGCAGGATGTCGTTGCGGGTCTTCAGGATGCGGGCGATCCGCTCGGCGAGCGGTCCGAGGCGGCCGGCCGGGAAATCGGGCACATCGTTGAGGGCGTTCCAGCGGTCAGCGGCCATCGGGGCTTTCCTTGCTTTCCGGGGGGAGGAGGCGCGGCACGGCGCGGATGAGGGCGCGGGCGGCGGGCGATTGCGGGCCGGCGATGACGCGGCCCGCCGGCCCGCATTCGACGATGCGTCCGCCCTCCATCACGGCGATGCGGTGGGAGAGCGCGCGCAGCACGGCCAGGTCGTGCGAGACGAAGAGATAGGCGATGCCGCGTTCTTCCTGCAACGTGGCGAGCAGCATCAGGATACGTTCGCGCACCGAGACGTCGAGCGCCGAGACCGCTTCGTCAAGCACGATCAACGCCGGGCGTGTGGCGATGGCGCGGGCGATGGCGACGCGCTGGCGCTGGCCGCCGGAGAGGTCGCGGACCGCGCGGCCGGCATAGGCGGCGGGCACGCCGACCCGTTCGAGCAGGGCCGCGATCTCGCGCGGCCGCTCGGCCTTCGGCACCACGGCGTGGATGCGCAGGGGATCGTCGAGCGCGGCGGCCACGGTGGCGCGCGGATTGAAGGCGCCGGCGACGTCCTGGAACACCATCTGCATGCGGGCGCGGCGGTGGCGCAGGTCCGCGCCCGACAGGCCGAGCCAGTCCTCGCCGGCAAAGCGCACGCTGCCGCCATCGGCCGGCAAGAGCCGGGTGAGGATGCGCGCCAGCGTGGACTTGCCGCTGCCGGAGGCGCCGGCAAGGCCGAGGGTTTCCCCTGCGGCAAGGCTGAGCGAGACATCGTTCAGCGCCGCCACGGTTCGGCCGCCGTAGGAAAAGCGCTTGCTGAGATTGTCCGCGACGAGGAGGCTCATGCGCTGATCTCCCCGACCAGCGGCGTGGAGGCGAGATCGCGGTGGCTGGCGACCAGCTGCTTCGTATAGGTCGCGTGCGGGGCGGCAAGCACGGCGGCCGCGGGACCGGTTTCGACGAGCGCCCCGTCCTTGAAGATCGCCACCCGATCGGCAAAGCCGGCGGTCAGCGCGATGTCGTGGGTGATGAAGACGAGTGTCATCCCCGCCGCGCGCACCAGTTCGTCGAGCAGCGCGACGATCTCCGCCTGCGCCACCATGTCGAGCGCGCTGGTCGGCTCGTCGGCAATGAGCAGCCCCGGGCGGGCGGCGAGTGCGGCGGCGATCGCCACGCGCTGGCGCTGGCCGCCCGAGAGCTGGTGCGGATAGGCGTCGAGCAGCTTTTTCGGCTCGGGAAGATGCACCCGCTCCAGCATGTCGAGTGCGCGGGCGCGCGCCTCGGGCCAGGAAAGGCCGAGATGCCGGCGGGCGCCTTCGGCCACCTGTTCGCCGATCGTCAGCACCGGGTTGAGGCTGGCGGAGGGGTCCTGCAGCACGTAACCGAGATCGCGGCCGGCACGCGGCGCGGCGCTTCCCGTCCAGTGCACCCTGCCCTCCATCTCGGCCCCATCGGGCAGGAGCCCGGCCAGTGCCCGCGCAAAGGTGCTCTTGCCCGAGCCGCTCTCGCCGATGATCGCCAGCCGCTCGCCGACGCGGATCGGAAGGTCGAGATCCCTCAGCGCCGGCGTCTCCTGGCCGCGATAGGTGACGGAGAGGTTTTTCACCCGGCAGAGCACGCCCTCCTCTCCCTGTTCGGCAGGACGGCTATTGCCAGCGCTGTCATCCCTCTCTGCCCTGCCGGGCAAAGAGGAGGATTTGCCGCGGCTTCGAAGCTTCTTTCCTTCATTGACGTTTGTTCTCCCCTCCCCCGCCAGCGCATTGGTCAGCCCCTCGCCGAACAGGTAGACGCCGATCACCGTCGCGACCAAAGCGAGGCCGGGAAAGATCGACAGGAAGGGCGCGGAGCGCAGGACGTTGCGCCCCTCGGCGATCATCGAGCCCCAGGTGACGGCATTCGGATCGCCGAGGCCGAGGAAGGAGAGCGCCGCCTCCGTCAGGATGGCGGCGGCGACGATGATGGCCGAGAGCGCCAGCACCGGCGGCAGCACATTGGGCAGGATCTCGCGCAGGGCGATCTCCACCGGGTGCATGCCGGCAACACGCGCGGCGGCGACATAGTCCCGCTCGCGCGCGGACAGCACCTCGGCACGGGTGAGCCGCGCAGGATCCGCCCAGGCGCCGAGCGCGATGGCCAGCACCACGACCGGCACCGAAGGCCCGACGACGCTGACGAAGGCGAGCGCCAGAAGGAAGCTCGGCACGATCTGGAAGGCATCGACCACGCGCATCAGCGCCTCGTCTGCAATCCCCCCGGCAAAGCCCGCTGCAAGCCCCACCGAAAGGCCGATTGCCAGCGCCGCGAGCGCCGCCGCAAGGCCGACGAAGAGCGAGGTGCGCGCGCCGTGCACGATGCCGGCCAGCACGTCGCGGCCGAGCCGGTCGGTGCCGAGCGGAAAGGCGGGATCGGTGAAGGGCACGGTCAGCGCCCGGCCGGCGATCTTCAGCGGATCACCGGGGAAGAGAACGGGCGCCAGCAGCGCGAGAAGCGCAAGCACGGCGAGGAGCACAAGGCCGGTCGCGGCTTCAGGCTGGCGCAGGACGGTGCGGACGAGGATCATGCGCCGCGCTCCGCGGCGCCGACACGCGGATCGAGCGCGGCATAGACGATGTCGACGAGGAGGTTGACGAGGATGACCAGCACGGCGCTCGTGACGATGATGCCGCAGAGCAGCGCCGCGTCGCGCCCACTTACGGCCTCCTGCGCCAGGCGCCCGAAACCAGGAATGGCAAAGATGCTCTCGATGACGACGCTGCCGCCGAGCATGGCGGCGGCCTGCAGGCCAAGCATGGTGACGAGCGGCAGGAGCGCATTGCGCGCCACATGGCGCAGGACGATGCGAGGGCGCGAAAGCCCCTTGGCCCGGGCGAAGAGCACGAAATCCAGCCGCCAGATGCCGGCCATGCCGGCGCGCATGACGCGCAGGAACAGGGCGGTGTAGAGGAGCGCCAGCGTGCCGACGGGCAGGACGAGATGGGCCGCGATGTCGGCGGCGCGGGAAAGGCCCGTGCGGCCGGAGGCGATCGTCTCGATGCCCGAGGTCGGCAGCCAGCGCAGCTGCACGGCAAAGACGATGGCGAGCACCAGGCCGAGCCAGAAGCCCGGTATGGCATAGACGACAAGCGAGGCGGTGGAAAGCAGCCGGTCGCGCAGGTTGCCCGGCCGCGCGCCGGCGAGAATGCCGAGCGTCGAGCCGAAGGCGAAGGCGAGTGCGGTGGCGCTTCCCATCAAAAGCAGCGTGTTCGGCAGGCGCTCGACGATCAGCCCGAGAACCGGCCGGTCGAAGGCGACGGACCAGCCGAGATCGAACCGGGCGAGCGAGGAGAGATAGAGCCACAGCCGGGCCGGCATGGACTGGTCGAGCCCATAGGCCTGCCGCAGCGACTGCGCGATCGCCGCGTCCCCGCCGCCGATGGAAAGCAGGTAGGCATCGACCGCATCCCCCGCCGCGGTCTCCAGCAGCAGAAAGGTCATGACGATGACGATCATCAGCACCGGAATGCTGCTGAGAGCGCGGCGTGCGGTGAGGCGGAGGGCACGGGTCATGGGGTGCGCCGGGTGGGGGGCGTGGTGCGGGAACCACTCCCCTCTGCCCTGCCGGGCATCTCCCCCACAGGGAGGGAGACCGAATGGAGCGCCGTCTCGCCCATCTTCCACGCTGCGGTTTGAGCGAGGCTCTTGCTTCTTGCTGATCTCTGCCCTTGTGGGGGAGATGCCCGGCAGGGCAGAGGGGGGGGCTGGTATCCTATGCGATTGCCATTTACCCCGAGAAGGTGAGAGCTGTTCACGGCAACGCCCGTCACGCCTTGAGCGCGGTATCGGCCCAGTTCGACACCGCCCAGCGCGGATTGCTGGCGACGTTGAGCACGCTGTCGCGCGCCACCGTGATGAAGCCCCATTCGGCGACGTTGATCAGCGGCAGGTCGGCGGCGACCAGCTTCTGGAACTGGCGGTAGAGGTCGGTGCGGGCTGTCGTGTCGATCGTCTCTGCCGCCTTTGCAATGACGGCGTCGAGCTCGGTGTTGGCATAACCGCCCTGGTTGGAGAAGCCGACGCCGGCCGGAATGCCCGACTGCACGAGAATGGTCGTGGAGATCGCCGGATCGCCGCGGAAGACCGGTGGGGCGACGGCAAGGTCGAAATCGTGGTCGGTATAGACGGCTTTCTGGTGGGCGGCCGAATCCGCGTTCACCAGCTCCGCATCGATGCCGATTTCGGCGAGTGCCTGGCGGAGATAGTCGCCGAACTGTCGCGTCTCGTTGAAATAGGGCGCCGGGCGCAGCTTCAGCGTGAAGCGCGTGCCGGTTTCGCCCTTCGCATAGCCAGCCGCGTCGAGCAGGGCATTGGCCTTCGCGATGTCGAAGGCATAGGCTGGCACGTCGGCTTCGTAAAATTGCGGCGCGTTCTTCGGCACCGGGCCGGTTGAGGCTTCGGCATAGCCGAGAAAGATCGTGTCGACGACGAACTTTTTGTCGATGGCGTGGGCGATCGCCTGGCGCACCCTGAGGTCGGCGAGTTCCTTGCGGCGGTGGTTGATCTCCACGACGAGCTGGTAGGTCAGCGCCTCGTAGCCCTTCGTGATGACCGCAAGGCCCGGCACCTTGGAAATGCGGTCGAGATCGGCGAGCGGAACGGCGGAGAAGGCGGCAAGCTGGATTTCCTCCGCCTCCAGCGCCGCACCGGCTCCGGCGCGGTCCGGCAGCACGCGGAAGATGATCTCGTCGAGCTTCGGCTGGTCCTTGTCCCAATAGGCCTCGTTCCGTGTCAGGCGGTAATATTCGCCCGGCTTGTATTCGGCGAAGCGGAAGGGGCCGGTGCCGACGAGCCGGGTGTTCGCCGGATTTGTCGCGATATCCGTGCCCTCGTAGAGATGTTTCGGGATGACGCTGCTGACGACCGGCAGGGCATTGCGGATGAGCTGCAGCGGTGTGGGCTTGGAAAAGCGGAAGATGGCAGTGGCGGCGTCCGGCGTTTCGACGGCCTCGAGATGGGCGAAGACGATGCGGCCGAGATTCTGCAGCGGTTTCCAGACCTCCAGGGCCGAAAAGGCGACATCGGCTGATGTGAAGGGTTTGCCGTCGTGCCAAGTCACACCCTCGCGCAGGCGGAAGGTGACCGAAAGGCCGTCTTCCGACCCCTCCCAGCCCGTCGCAAGGCGGGGCGACAGCCCGTCCTCACCCGCAAAGGCGGCTTCCGCCAGCGGCTCGACGACCTTGCTGGCGACGAAGAACACGCCGTTGGAGGCGACGATCGCGGGGTTGAGGTTCTTCGGTTCGGAATCGGCCGCCACCACCAGCCGGCCGCCGGCAGGCGCACTTTCGGCACGTGCGATGGCCGGCAGCGCCGTCGAGGCGAGAAGGACGGCCCCGGCCTGCAAGAACGAGCGCCGGGTGGGATTCGCGATCAGCATCTTTGTCTCCTGCGGTCAGCGTTTGCTGCCGATATTGGCGGCGATTCGCCGGTTAACATAGGCAGGAAATTCTCCTCTTGCCGCCGGCAACAACAAAATCTTGTCCGGGTGACATTCCGTTACCGCATGCCTGTTGCGGGCGGCGGAAAATCGCGTTGCAGCGCCGTCTCCCGTAACGTCAGGGAGAGACCTGCCGCAGGCCGCGCAGGGCCTCCTGCACATCCTGCCGGGCCTCGGCCGTTTCCGGATAGACGGCATAGGCCGGATAGGGGAATTCGGGGGCATCTTCCACCCGCTCAAGGTCGCCCGCTGCCAGATGGGGCGCGACGGTTCCCTTGCGGAAATAGCCCATGCCGCCCGTGCGCAGAATATAGTGGAGGGCGAGCGGACCGAAATCCACCTTCAGCGCCGGTTCGGCAAACCCCGCCGGCCCGAAACCGCCCTGCCCGGCAAATTGCGGCCCCCAGTCGACATGCACATAGTCCGGCAGACCGCTCTCTCCCGAGCTGGCAACCCTGCGCACCAGCACGAGCCGTTCCTCCTCCATCAGCTCGACCTTGAAGCCCGGCATCAGCTTCGGCGCGTAGAGCACGGCGACATCGAGCACGCCGGTGCGCAGCTGCTCGAGCAGCTGGTCGGGCATGCCGACGGCGGCATGGATGGCGATGGCAGGACAATTGCCCTTCATCCAGACCAGCCAGTCGAGCATCAGCGGGTTCCACAGGCTCATCTCGCCGCCCACCGCCACGACCGAGGTTCGACCCGGTGGCACGGTGAGCTGCTGGCGTGCCCGCTCCCAGACCTGGACGAAGGATTGCGCGAAACGCTCGAATTCGCGGCCGGCAGCGGTCAATGCGGCTCCGTTGCGCGTGCGCACGAAAAGCTTGCGCCCCAGCGCCTCCTCCAGCGTGCGGATGCGCGCACTCACCGTCGTCTGGGTGATGTGCAGCCGCTCGGAAGCCTTCAGGAAGCTGCCGGTATGGACGATCTCGAGGAAGGTGCGCGCCCGGTCGATATCCATGGAATCCCCCGTTGAGTGCAATTATTTTGCCTTCATACAGGATTTGATGCGGCTTGCCTTCCGTCTTTCCGCTGGCCGAGCCTTCCGACTGCGGGAAGCGGCGGACCATCGTGTCGACGCGCATGACGCCGGCGTGAGCGCTCTTTGCACAGCCGTGCGAAAACCTGTGAGGGTCCTGGCATGAAAGTGCGGGAATGCTCCGCATGATTTCCGGTTTTTCCGGAGAAATCTGCCCCGGCGCCGCTTTGCACAGGGCGAAGAATATGCGCAAGTAGGCGTAGACGCCACCGGAGGCAGGAAGACGTGTCGACACCCAGATCCAGGCCGAAAAAGGCCTCGGTCAGCGCCATTCGCGTGGCCGAGCTCGCGGGCGTCTCGCGCTCGGCCGTCTCGCGCACCTTCACCGACGGGGCCAGCGTTTCGCCGGCAACGCGTGCCAAGGTGCTCGCGGCGGCGGAAAAACTCGGATACCACGTCAACCATCTGGCGCGCGGGCTGATCCATCACCGGTCCGGCATCGTCTGCATGATCGTGGCGGAACTTCAGGCGCCTTTCCACTCCAATGTGGTGGAGGTCACCACGCGCAAGCTGCAGGCGATCGGCAAGGTGGTGATGGTGCTGAATACCGCCGGCCAGCCGGACAATGTCGAGGCGGCCCTGCGCCAGACGCTGAACTACCGGGCGGACGCCACGGTGGTGGTGTCAGGCGCCCCGCCTGTCTCGCTGATCGAGACCTGCATCGAGAACGGCCAGCGTGTGATCCTCATCAACCGCGACGACCCGATCGAGGGGCCGGAGATCGTGCTGGTGGACAACGAGAGCGCTGCGCGCGAAGCCTGCCTCATGCTGCACCGCGCCGGCTGCCGGCACCTTGCCGTGGTCAGCTCGACGGCCGGCACGCCGAGCATCGTGACGCGCGAACAGTCCTTCGTCGCCGCTGCCGCCGAGCTCGGGCTTGAAGCCCAGGTCAGCCGTGCCGGGCCGACCAGCTACGCGACCGGCGCGGAGGGCGCCCGCCAGCTGCTCGGGGCCTCCAGCCGGCCGGACGGCGTGTTCTGCGTCACCGACCTGCTGGCGCTCGGCTTCATGGATGTGGCCCGGCTGGAATTCCGCCTCGACATCCCCGAGGCGCTCTGCGTCGTCGGCTTCGACGATATCCCGCAGGCGGGCTGGATCGGCTACAACCTCACCACCTTCCGCCAGCCGATTGGCGCGATCGCCGACCATATCGTCGCCATCATCGAGAAGGACGAGGCCGAGCCCGCCCCGCCCAAGCGCCTGCCGACGCAGGTCGCCTGGCGCAAGAGCGTACGGCCCTAGAACCTGTCAGGTTCATTCTGAACCTGACAGGTTCTAGGTTTCTTTGTGTTCGTTTGTCTCTTCGGGAAAACCGTTCCCACTTTTCCCTGACAAACTCTAAAGTGCCCTGACGGCAAGGTCGGGCAGGCTGAGGGAGAAATCCCGGTTCGGCGGGCGTTCGAGATAGGCGCGCATCATGCGCAGCAGCGTGGCGAAGCGGGCCGGCAGGCCGTCGCCCTCGATATGCGGCGCCCTTGCGCAGAGGTCCCGATAGAAAGCCAGCCGGTCGGTCGCGATGTCCGCATGGCTGAGTTCACCCGCCTTGCGCAGCCGATACCAGTCCTCGACGAGCGCGCCGAGGCCGAAGGTCGGCGCGCCGGCGCGGTCGAACCCAAGCGCTTCAAGAAGATCGGCGACCGTCGCCGTGCGCGCGAACTCCACCATCTCGCGCGGCCATTCGCGCGCGAGATAGCGCCCGTGCACGAGATTGACGAGGTGGCGGCTGAGGAAGGCGCCATGATCGGCCGCCGAGCTGGCGGCAGGCTCCTCCGCCCCCTCCCGCGCCGCCTCGGCGCGATAGGCCGCAAAGGCTGCGTCGTGGCCGGGCACCTGCCGCAGCGAGAGCGTGCGGATCTCGCTGCGATCGGCATGGAGATCGACGATCTTCAGGCCCGGTCCGTAGCCGACCGGCGAGGGAACCGCGATATTGACGAAGCGCCCGGCGACCGTCTCGTGCCGCGCCGTGTCGTTGACATGAAGATGGCCGGAAAAATGCAGGGAAACGCCGGTGGCGGCAAACGCATCGGCCACCGCGGCCGTCGGCGCGCGGCGGGCAAGGCCGGTGGCGCCGAACAGCGCGACCTCCTCGCTCGACACGCCGCCGAGCGGATCGAGCGCCGGATAATGCGAGAAGGCGACGAGCCGCTTGCCCTTCGCCTTCGCCCGCGCCGCCACGTCCGCCATCCAGGCGAAAAGATGGGCGCGATGCGCGAGCACCGCCCGCCAGCCGCCGTCAGTCGGATCGTGGAACTGGGCAGGATCGGCAAGATCGTCCGCCCCGTCGCGCGGCACGCAGACATTGGCGTCGATGGCGAGCACCCAGAGGTCCTCCACCGGCTCGACGAGATAGGAGGAATCGATCATCCGGCAGCGCGTGCCGCCGTCCGGGCTCACCGCTTCGTAACTGCGGGCCGACCAGGGGGGGTCGGTGCCGAAGGGGCTTTCCCAGTGGAGATCGCCGGCTTCCGGCGTGAAGCCGAGGCCGGAGAGCATGGCAAGCGCCTCCGCCGTGCCGAGCGTTGCCGCCTCCGGGCAATCGGCGCTGCGCAGGAGCAGCGGCGTGCCGTCGGTCATGAGGAAGCTCTTGTCCTGCGGCCGGCCGGCAAGGGCATAGAAATCGTGGTTGCCGGGGGTCATCAGCACGCGGATGCCATGGCGCTCCCGATACTCCGCAACAAGGGCAAGCGCGGCGCGGATATTCGGCCGCTGGCCGTCGTCGGTGAGGTCGCCGACGAGGAGCACGATCTTCGCGCCTGACGCGGCGACGCGGTCCAGCGCCGCGCGGAAGGCGGGGATGCTCTCGTTGAAGACGCGGGTCGAGGCGGCGGTCTCGGCGAAGCTGCGGATGGCGCCGGGCAGGCCCGAACCGTCCGGTATCCAGGCACAATCATGCACATGCGGATCGGCAATGACGGCGATGCGGATCATGCGGTGGCCCTTGCGGGGGCGGCAGCGCGGGCACGGTCGGCCTCGACGAGGCGCACCCAGCCGGCGGCGCTTTCGGCGGCGGCGACCAGCATGGGCTTCGGCGTCTCGTGCCATTCGTCGGGGTGCAGCGCGCGCTTCACCCGCACATGGTCGACGGCGGAGGCGAGCGTCGGGAATTCGCCGGGGATCTGCAGGTGCAGCAGCAGCGCGGCGAGGATCACCGAGCGGGAACGCCCGGCCCGGCAGTTGACCAGCACGTTGCCGCGCTCGCGCATCGGGTAGCTCGGCTTTTCTGGAAGTATCTGCTGCAGCGCGCCGAGCAGCTGGTAGTAACCGGCGAGGAACATCGTGTCGGGATTGCCGGGACCGTCGACGATGCCGAGCTTGTAGTAGCGGATGGGTGCCGGGCCGTAGCCGACGTGGCTGTCATGCGAGACCTCGTCGGGCGCCGCGACATAGTTGAAGTCGAGATTGACCGCACAGTTGAGCACGGTGGAAATGCCGTTCTCGCGCAGCAGCGGTACGTCCGATGCTCCCTCGCGGCCGCCGACGAACAGATCGACGCCGAAGCCCGGCAGGTTTTCGTAGACGCGGCTGATCGACGGGCGATCGTAATGGCGGGTTTTCTTTTCGGTCATGCGGTTCTCCGATGCTCTTCTTCCGCTGCGGCCAGAAGGTCCGGCCCGGCGAGAAGGGGAATGCCTGTCGCCTCCGACAGGGTGGCGGCGACGCCCGGCGCGGCGGCCAGCACGGCTGCGCCGGCGGTCAGCCCGCCGAGCGACAGGAACGGCCCCGTCACCCCGCCGGCCTCGCGCACGAGGAGGAGACCGGCAAGGCAATCCCAGGAATTCATGTGCAGCTCCGCATAGCCATCGCTGCGCCCGTCCGCAACATAGGCGAGCCCCAGCGCTCCGCAGGCGCCGCGCCGGACATTGCTGCCCGCCTCATAGAGCGCGTTGAGCGCGCCGATATAGCGGGAGAGCGGCCGGCGGTTCGACCAGCCCATCTCGAAGGAGGTTGCGGTGATGTCGGTCGTGGCGGAAACGTGGATCGGCTTGCCGTTGAGGGTAGCCCCGCGACCGACGCGGGCGAAATAGACCTCGTCCAGCACGGGGTTGACGATGGCGCCGAGCTGCACCTCGCCGTCCGCGATGAAGGCGATGGCGACGCAGAAATGCGGGATCGCGCGGGCGAAATTGGCCGTGCCGTCGATGGGATCGACCACCCAAGCCTGGCGGCCCGGCTCGCCGCCGCCCTCCTCGCCGAGGAAGCCGTCCTCGGGGAAGGCGTCGGAAATCCGGGCGCGCAGATGATCCTCCACCTGCCCGTCGGTTTCCGTCAGGTAATCCTGCGGGCCCTTCATGCTGATCGCCTGCCCCGTCTGCCGGGCAAAGCCCGCGCGGGCGAGATCCGCCGCCTCGTGGACCAGGTCGTGCAGGAAGGCCTCCCGGCGATCGATCGCCCCGTCGTCAATGCTCATGCGCCCTGTCTTTCCTGCCCTGTTCGTCGTTTTCGGTTCGTCAGTCCCGCTGCAAAGGCGGCAGGCGGGCCGCGGACCGGCCCGCCCGTCTTTCGCTCAGCGCTTGTAGTGGACGCGCCAGAAATCCTGCCAGTCCTGCCGGCTGTCCCAGTCTTCGAGGCCCGTCGCGGGGTCGTAGATCAGCAGCGTTTCAAGATGTTTGCCGATGCCCGACGGCTCGTCGGCGGGCAGGCCCACGCTGCGATTGCTCGACATCTTGCCGTCGTCGGTCTGCGGTGCGATGCCCTCGGCCGTCATGGCGTAGTGGACGAAGAGCTTCGCCGTGTTCGGGCTGTCCGAGCCCTTGACGATGACGCCGACCGTCGGGTTGGCGAAACCGATGATTGGATCCACCCCGGCGCAAAGGCCGAGCGTGAAGCCCTTGCCCGCATTGTCGCGGAACTTGGCGGAGGAGACGAGGCCGATGAAGGGCTCGCTCTGGCCGGGCGCGGCGACGGCCTCGGCGGCGGCGGAATCCGAATCCGTCAGCAGCGGGCCGTTGGCCGCCAGCGCCGCCACGAAGGCTTGCGTCGCGCTGCCGAGGTCGCTTTCCAGCTTCTTGCCGTACTGCTTTTCGTAGGCGGCGGCGATCTTGTCGTCGATGCGGCTGCGCATCTGGTTGAACCAGTCGGTGTAGGACGGCTTGCCGAGCGGGTCCTGCATCGCGACCTTGCCCTTCCACTCCGCCTCGGTGAGCTGCCAGATGTTGGTGATCGGGCACTTGTCGTAGAGCTTGGTGTTGTAGGCGAGGAAGTTGGGGCTCGAAACGACGAGCAGCGGGTTGTGCGCCTCGGGCGAGATGTCCTTGGCGAGATCCGGCGGCACCCAGTTTTCCACAAAGCCGGCGGGCATCAGCTGGCCGACCACCGCCGAGGGGTCGGAGATGAAGGACACGTCCGTCTGGATGTTGCCCGACTGGGATTCGCGGATGATCGTCTCGAGCTGCGCGGTCGCCTTGGATTTGGCGCCCTCCGCCTTCAACCCGTATTTGGCGTTGAACGCCTCGACCATGTCGACGATCTTGCCGGTGCTGTCATAGACCGACAGCGGCGGCTCCTTCTTTGCCGCCTCGATGAGGGCGTCGAGATTGAACTCTTCCGCCAGCGCCCCGCCGGCCATGCCGAGCACAAGGGCGACACCCGCCAGTAAACCGTATTTCCGCATGCTCTCCTCCTCCAGCTTCGCCCCATCCGTCTCTTCCCATCGGATGGCGCGGGTTTCAGTTTCCGTTTCGGTTCAGGCGGCCTGCGCCAGCGTGTCGTCGGCGCCGGCGAGCCTCAGGCCCGCCGCGTCGAAGACGTGCATGGCCGTCGGCCGCGCATGGACGAAGACCCGCTCGCCGCCCTTCAGCACCGGGCATTCGGTGGTGGTGGCGAAAAGGGCGCGGCCGTCGACCTTCAGTTCGATGATCCAGCTTCCGCCGGTCGGCAGGATGCCGGTAACCTCGGCCGCATGGCGGAAGCTGTCGCCGGGAACGGCAGCCTCCGAGCGCGCGATCTGCAGGGCCTCGGGCCGAAAGCCCACCGAGCCGACCCCCGCGCTCTCGCCGAGCCGACCGGCGAGCCAATGCGATGCGGCGCGATCCAGCGTATGGCCGGTCGCGGTTTCGAGAATGTTGATCGGTGGACTGCCGACGAATTCGGCGACGAAGCGGTTCGCCGGCCGGTCGTAGATGTCGTTGGGCGTGCCGAGCTGCTGCAACCGGCCCTCGTTCATGACGGCGATGGAGGTGGCGAGCGTCATCGCCTCCCACTGGTCGTGCGTGACGAAGACGATGGTGGTGCGGAAGGCGGCGTGGATGCGCTTCAGTTCGGCGCGCATTTCGAGCCTCAGGCGCGCGTCAAGGTTGGACAGCGGCTCGTCGAGCAGCAGCACGCCGGGATTGACCGCCAGCATGCGGGCGAGCGCCACACGCTGCTGCTGGCCGCCGGAGAGCTGCGAGGGATAGCGGTGCCGGTACTTCTCGATATCCAGCGCCTTCATGACCTCGGTGACGCGCGCCTCGCGCTCGGCCTTCGGCATCTTGCGCAGGCGCAGGCCGAAATCCGTGTTGCGCTCGATGGTGAGATGCGGCCAGAGCGCATAGGACTGGAAGACGAGGCCCATGCCGCGCTTTTCCGGGCCGATGAAGGCACCGCGCGCCGGGCTGTCGACGATCTTCCCGCCGACGCCGATCTCGCCGTCGGTCAGGTTCTCCAGCCCCGCGATCATACGCAGCGTCGTCGTCTTGCCGCAGCCGGAGGGCCCGAGCAGGCACATGAACTCGCCGTCCCCGATGTGGAGGTCGAGGTCGCTCACCGCGTTGGGCGAGCCGGCGCCGTAGGATTTCTGCACATGGCTGAGAACGATATCGGGCATCAGTTTCCAAGTCCCTCGGCAAGGTTGGTGCGGGTGAGCCGCTGGGCGAGCACCGTGCCGCCATAGGCAAGGCCGGCGATGATCAGCACCACGGCATTGGCGGCCTGGGTATAGTTGTAGTCCACGAGGCGCAGCGAGAAGGTCGTCAGCACGTCCGTGGCGGGCACGGCGAGGATGACGAAGAGGCTGAGCCCCTTGATGCCCGAGATGAAGGGCAGGAGGATGCCGGTGACGAGCGAGCCCTTCTGGATCGGGATGACGATTGATGTCATGCGGCGGAACCAGCCGGCGCCGACGATCTGCGCTGCCTCCTCCGGATCCTTGCCGAGCTGCATCATGGCCGAAATGCCGGCGCGGGATGCATAGGGCATCTGGTCCGCCATCAGCGCGAGGATGAGGATCAGCGTCGTGCCGTAGAGGCCGGGGATCGGCCCGCGCTGCACGGCGAAAAGCGAGAGATAGGCCGCGGCAAAGGCGATGCCGGGCACCAGATAGGGCATGAAGGTGACCTGCCGCAGGAAGATCGCCAGCGGCCGGATGGTGGTGCGCACCACGACATAGCCCGTCAGCACGCCGAGGATGCCCGAGCAGATGGAGGCGATACCGACGATCGAAATCGTGTTCCACGCCGCCTGCCAGAGATCGGGGCTGAGCAGTATGCCGGTGCGCATGGCGACCGTCGGCAGGTCCTGGCCGATCCAGTAGTCGAGCGTGAAGTTCGACAGGGCGAAGCTGCCGGGCTGGTGCATGACCGTCGAAAGCGCCAGCGTCAGGAGGGGCATGCCGACCGAGACGACGAAGATGGCGGCGGCAAAGCCGCTGGCCGGCCAGCGCCAGGATTTCAGCCGCGACAGCCGGTTCATCGCGCCCTTGGAGCCGACGGTGACGAAGCGGCGCGCCTCACGGGCGAGATGCGCATCGATCATGATGGCCAGCACGCCGATCAGCATGATGGCGCCGGCGAGCACGCCGGCCACACCCGTCTGGCGCGAGCCGATGGACCGGTAGAGCGAGGTCGCCAGCACGTCGAACTTCACCGGCAGGCCGAGCACATAGGGCACGCCGAACTCGCCGAGGCATTTGGCAAAGATGAGCAGCACGGCCGACAGCAGCGCGGGGCGCATCAGCGGCAAGATGATCTGCAGGGCGACCACCCGGCCCGGCGCACCGAGAATGCGCGCGCTGTCCTCCAGCTGGCTGTCGAAGCGGCGCAACGCCGAGCCGAACAGCAGGATGACGAAAGGGGTATAGTGCAGTGCGAGGATGATGGTGATCGGCACCTGGCCATAGGCGAGCCAGTCCGGCGGCGTCAGGCCCACCGCCTCGAACCAGCCCGGCTGGCCGCCGACGGTGCGGTTCTTGAACAGCGTGGTCCAGGCGAGCGCGAAGGTCCAGGCTGGCAGCATGTAGGGCACGATGAGGGCGGTGGCGAACCAGCGGCGGCCGAACATGTCGGTGCGCGCGATCAGCCAGGCGAGAATACCGCCCACCGACAGCGAGATGGCAATGGCGCCGAAGGCGACCTTCAGCGTGTTGAGGAGCGGTTCCCAGAAGAGATCGTGCGCGACCGGCGAAGCGAAGGCGCGGTAGAGGTAGTAGGCGGTGAAGCTGCCCGTTTCGCCTGCCGTGCGCCGCTCGTCACCGAACTGCACGGTCGCCGCGTCCGCAAGGATCGACAGGATCGGCACGACGATGAGATAGGCGAACAGCGCCGCCATCAGGACGGCGATGACAGTCGTCGGCTCGCGCAGCGCCAGCCGCAACCGGTAGCGCCAGCGCGCGCCGCCAACGGGCGCCGGCGCTACAGTCGCATCAGAGGCGGCCATGAAGCCCGCCTTGTGCGCTGCGGCACGTTTTTCCGACAGTGTTCGCAAAGCCGTGCAATGTTTCCTCCCCTGCCCGCTTTCGCCGGCCACCGCACCGAATTTGACCAAACCAGGAATGTTTCCTCCCATCCCGATTGGTCATTGGGTGCAGTCAATCATTGAGGGTCGGTGCTTGTCAATATAATATTGCACAGCCGTGCATTGATGGGAGAAGCCGGCCTGCTAGGTGAGCCCGGCCAGCCTTTCGAGGTCGGCGCGGGCGCCCGGGCCGGCGGCGACGACCGGCCCGCCCCTGGTCAATTGCTCGCCCTCCACCGGGAAGGGATGATGCCAGCCGCCGGCCTCCTTCACGAGGCAATAGCCGGCAAGGCAATCCCAGGCGTGCATGTAGGGCTCGTAGTAGCCGACGAGCCGGCCGGCCGCGACATAGGCGAGCATCAGCGCACCGGAGCCGTTGCGGATGAAGGTGCCGCCTGCCTGCAGCAGCCGGCGGATGATGTCGGCCATGGCGTCCGGCGTCACATGGCTGTTGGCGCCGATGCCGGTCATGGCGTTGCGCACGTTGCGGGTGGGATCCAGCGTCAGGACCTTGCCGTTGAGCTTGGCGCCCCGGCCGGCGGCGGCGGCATAGAGCTCGTTGTGGCAGGGCGCGCCGATGACGCCGATGACGGGCTCATTGTGGTGCAGCACGGCGATCGAGACGCACCAGGTCGGCATGCCGCTGACGAAAGGCGCGGTGCCGTCGATGGGATCGACCACCCAGGTGTAGCCGGAGCTGCCGGCCGTGTGGCCGAACTCCTCGCCGAGGAAGCCGTCCCCGGGGAACGTCGCCTCGACCCGCTCGCGGATCAGCTTTTCCACGGTGCGGTCGGCGATGGAGACGACATCCTGCGGGTCGCGCTTTGTCTCGATCACCAGGCTGTCGCGACGGTTGAAATAATCGAGTGCCATGGCTCCCGCCTCCTGGGCGATGGCCTTGGCGAGGACGAAGCGTCTGTCTAGGTCCGTCTCTTGCGACGTCATGCTGTTTTCCTTGGGTAAGCAATTCCAGCAAAAGTGCGAAGCGGTTTTGCGTCCGGAATTGCGTAAAAACAAAAAGATAGAGCGTTTCCGCGATTCGAAGAAAAGTGGACTTGCTCTAGTTGCTGATGAGGGCGATGCCGCGGCCCTTGAAGCCGAGCGTGGCGTCGGAGGCAGCGGGCAGGATGCGGTCGATGGCATGGTCGACGATGAAGAGCGTGCCGACATCGGTCTCCACCTCGTATTCGACATGGTCGCCGAGATAGGCCGAATGCAGGATGCGCCCGGCCAGCCCCTCGCCGCGGCCTTCGGCGAGCGTTACCGCGCCGGGGCGCACGGCAAGACTGGCAGCGCCCGGCTTCGCCCGGCCGGCCGGCACGCGGTGCTTCAGGTTGCCGATGCGGATGTCGGCCTCCGTGCCGTCGATGCCCAGGACCTCGCAGGCGATGACATTCGCCTCGCCCATGAAATCGGCGATGAAGGCGGAGGCGGGGAACTCGTAGAGATCGCGCGGGGCGCCGGACTGCGCGATCTCGCCATCCTTCATGACGATGATGCGGTCGGAGACGGCGAGCGCCTCGTCCTGATCATGCGTGACATAGACGGCGGTGAAGCCGAGGCGCTGCTGAAGTTCGCGGATCTCCGTGCGCACCCGCCGGCGCAGGCGCGCGTCGAGGTTGGAGAGCGGCTCGTCGAGCAGAAGCACCTGCGGTTCCAGCACCAGCGCGCGGGCGACGGCGACACGTTGCTGCTGGCCGCCGGAAAGTTCGGCCGGCAGGCGTCCGCCCATGCCGGCGAGGCCGACGAGTGCCAGCCCCTCCTCCGCCTTCTCCCGCGCCTCCTTGCGCGAGAGGCCGGAGGATTCGAGGCCATAGGCGACGTTGTCGAGCGAACTCATATGCGGAAAGAGCGCATAGGACTGGAAGACCATCGAGACGTCGCGCTCGTTGGCCGGCAGCATGGTGACGTCCTTGCCCCCGATGAGGATGCGCCCGGCCGTCGGATGTTCCAGCCCGGCGAGCATGCGCAGCGTCGTCGTCTTGCCGCAGCCGGAAGGGCCGAGCAGGGTGACGAGCGTGCCGGGCTCGATGGTGAGCGAGAGGTCGGGAATGGCGGTGAAGGCGCCGAAGGTCTTCTTCACGTTCTCGAACGTGACGGAGCCGGCTTTCTGGTTGATCATGCGATTTTCTCCTGACGAGAGGGGGCAAGGCCGGCGACGCGGTTCTCACGGCGCAGGCGCCGTTCGCCCACGAGAAGCTGGAAGCCGGTGATGACCGTGATCATCACGACGATCAGCATGGAGGAATAGGCGATCGCCACGCCGTACTCGCCGTTCTCGACGAGGCCGACGATATAGGAGGTCGCCATGTTGTATTCGGCGCTGACGAGGAAGATGACGGCGCTGATCGAGGTGATGGCGCGCACGAAGGAATAGACGAGCGCGGCGGTGATGGCGGGCCGCAGGAGCGGCAGGATGACCTTGCGGATGGTGCGGAAGCTGCCGGCACGCAGCGTCAGCGAGGCCTCGTCCAGGCTCTTGTCGAGCTGGCTCATCGCCGCAATCCCGCCGCGCACGCCGACCGGCATGTTGCGGAAGACGAAGCAGGCGATGAGGATCAGTGCCGAGCCGGTCATCTCCAGCGGGGGCAGGTTGAAGGCCATGATGTAGCTGACGCCGATGACCGTGCCGGGAATGGCAAAGCTCATCATCAGCGCGAACTCGAAGACGTTCTTGCCGGTGAATTTCTGGCGCACGATGATGTAGGCCGTCAGAAGGCCGACGATGGCCGTCAGCGGTGCGGAGATCAGCGCGATCTCCATCGTCGTCCAGAACGAGTTCCAGGCAACGCCCGTCCAGGCGATGCCGCCGTCGAAGCCGATGGAGAAGGCCTTGGCGTAGTGGTCGAGCGTCAGCGAGTTGTCGAGGCCCCAGGTCTTCACGAAGCCGCCGACGAGGATCATGCCGTAGACGACCAGCGTGAACAGGCCCCAGGGAATGACGATGGCATGCACGCCGAGCGACACCCCGCGCGGCAGCGCGATATGCGCCCCGCTGTCGCCCTTACCCGTCACGGTGGCGAAGTTCTTGCCCGACAGCCAGAAGCGCTGGGCGAGGAAGGCCGAGAGCGTGAAGACGAGCAGGACCGTGGCGAGCACGGCGGCGCGCGATGGGTCGTTCTGCGAGCCGACCACGGCGAAGAAGATCTCCGTCGAGAGCACGCCGTGGCTGCCGCCGAGCACCAGCGGATTGCCGAAATCGGCCATGCTCTCGATGAAGCCGATGAGGAAGGCATTGGCGAGGCCCGGCTTCATCAGGGGCAGCGAGACGCGCCGGAAGGTGCGCCAGCGATCGGCGCGCAGTGTCGTGGAGGCCTCCTCCATCGACGGGCTGACACCCTCGACGACACCGATCAGGACGAGGAAGGCGATCGGCGTGAAGGAGAGGACCTGTGCGATCCAGATGCCGGTGAGGCCGTAGAGCCAGCGGCCGGGCTCGATGCCGAAGAGATCGGAAAGCCCCTGTGTGACGACGCCCGCGCGGCCGAAGAGCAGCGTCAGCGCCAGGCCGATGACGAAGGGCGGCGTGATGATCGGCAGGATGGTAAGGAGCCGCAGGCCCTTCTTGTAGGGAAAGCGCGTGCGGGTGGCGACCAGCGCGAAGGCAAGGCCGAGCAGCGTCGAGCCGAGGCCCGTCATGATGGCGAGCCACAGAGTGCGCCAGGCGACGCCGCAGCGCCCGTCACCGATGACGCAGCTGAGGCTCCAGATGCCGGGATCCTGCATGTTGCGGATGAAGCCGTCCGGATTGAACGAGCCGTCGAAATCCTGCACCGAGCCGGCGAACATGCTGCCGATCGGATAGAAGACGAAGACCGCGACGAGGAAGACGAGCAGCGAGATGGCGCTGACGACGAAGGCATCGCCCTTCATCACGCCGCGCTCGGCAAGGCCGAAGGCGAAGAGAAGCACGAAGACGACGGCCGAGAGCACGGCCCCGGCGCCCATCGAGGGCTGGCCGTCCGAAAGCGCGCCGAACAGGCTTTCGCTCACCGTCCATGTCCAGCCGGAAAAGCCGATGGCAAGGCCCTGCAGCGACAGGAAGAGGATGCCGAGCGCGCCCAGAAAGGCGAGGGCTGCACCACGGCGCATCGGATCCGCCATGCTGCGCGCGGCGACCGCGAGAAGAAGAAGAAGCGCGCTACCGGCCAGCCACAGGCGGCCATGCACGGCGATCTGCACAAGGCCAGGCGCGGCCTCGGTGGAAAGAGGGAACCCGGCCAGCCAACCGAACCCGTAGAAGCCGCCGTCGATCCGGTACCAGGGCAGTAGGGTCAAAGCGACCACGCCCAGGATCAGGACCACGTCCAGCCTGCGATTGCCATGTCTCATGGCCGACCTCGCTGTGATTTGTCGTTTCGGGAAGACGGCGCCCGGAGGAGACGGGCGCCGTCCATCAGGCCGTCAGTTGGCGGCCGCGCCGACTTCGCGGTCCCAGCGCTCCAGCAGCGCCTTGCGCTTGGCCGGGTCGCCATAGGTCTTGAAGTCGTAGTCGATCAGCTTGATGTCCTCGAAGCGCGGTGCCTCCTTCGGGATTTCGGCGCTCTTGTTGGACGGCAGCTGGAAGGATTTCGCATCCTTCATGCGCGACTGGACTTCCGGGGTCAGCGCCCAGTCGTACCAGACCTTGGCGTTGTCGAGGTTGCGCGCGCCCTTGACGATCGACATGGAGCCGATCTCGTAGCCGGTGCCCTCGCAGGGCGTGATCGACTTGACCGGGAAGCCTTCGGCCGTCTGCGTCACCGCGTCATGCACGAAGACGATGCCGAGCGCCGTCTCGCCGCGGGCTGCCGCCTTGACGGGTGCCGAGCCGGACTTGGTGTATTGCGAGATGTTGTCGTTGAGCTTCTTCAGGTAGTCAAAGGCCGGGTCCTCGCCCATGATCTGCACGAGGGAGGCGAGCGCCGTATAGGCGGTGCCGGAGGAGTTGGGGTTGGCGATCTGGATTTCGCCCTTCAGCTCCGGTGCCAGGAGATCGGCCCAGCAGACCGGCTCCTTGAAACCCTTCGCCTTGAAAATCTCGGTGTTGTAGCCCCAGCCGAGCGCACCGGCATAGATGCCGACCGTCTTGTAGCCAGCGCTTTCGGCCTGTTTCTTCGCCCAGTCGTTGAGTTCGTCGAGCTTCGGCGACTTGTATTCCAGCGTCAGGTTTTCCGAGGCGGCCTGGAGATGCGGATCGCCGGTGCCGCCCCACCAGATGTCGGTCTTCGGGTTGCGGGCCTCGGCGCGCACCTTGGCATAGGTCTCGCCCGAGGACAGGCGCACCATGTTCACCTTGATGTCGCTGTGCGCCTTCTCGAAATCGCCCTTCATCTGCTCGCAGATGACGACGTCGGCCGAGCAGATGAGGTTGAGGTCGCCGGCCGCCTGCGCCGGCAGGGCGGCAAGCGCCGTTCCGGCGAAAAGCATGAGGGAAAGGGTCTTGGTCTTCATTGGGGCATCCTCCTGTTGCCTTGGTTTGAATCCTGGCGTGAACGGACATGCCGGGGCCATCGGGCTGCCCGCGGGCGGCTCGTTCGCGTTCTTGTCGATTTGGGTCTGTTTCCGGTCCTCGATCAGTTCGTTGCGGAGAGCACCGCGTCGAACCGTTTGAGCAGCCGATGTCGTTCTTCGGGCGTGCCGAAGGTGGCGAAGTCGTAGTCCACCATCTTGATCAGCGAGATGTCGGGCGCGGCGAGCGGCAGGCTCGCCATGGAATTCGAAGGTACCTGGTTCTGGCCGGCCGCGGCACCCGTCGCCTGGCCTTCCGGGCTCAGCGCGAAATCGACGAAGCGTTTTGCCGCTTCGACATGGCGCGCGCCCCTGACGATGCTGACGGCGCCGATCTCGTAGCCCGTACCTTCGCAGGGCGCGACGATGACCAGCGGGGACCCCGCCTGTTTCTGCGTGACCGCATCGTGCATGAAGGAAATGCCGATCAGCACCTCGCCCCGCGCCGCAGCCTTGACCGGGGCGGAGCCAGACGCCGTGTAGCGCTCGATGTTGCGGTTGAGCGCGGCGAGATAGCGGAAGGCCTCGTCCTCGCCGAAGAGCTGCACCAGCGTCGCCAGTGTCGTGAACGCAGTGCCGGAGGAGTTCGGATTGCCGCTCTGGATACGGCCGCGATAGGCGATGTCCGCCAGGTCCTTCCAGCAGGTCGGCGCCGGCAGCTTCGCCGCGCGCAGCAGGTCGGCATTGTAGGCAAAGCCCAGCGCCCCGGCATAGATGCCGGCCGAGCGGCCGCCGGACATGGCGAAGAAGTTCTGCGCCCAGGGCAGCATGTCGCGCTCATGCGCCGGCTGGTAGGGCTCGAGCAGGTTTTCCGAACCGGCCTGCAGATGTGTGTCGCCCGTGCCGCCCCACCAGACGTCTATGGTGGGCGCGTCCTTTTCCGCGCGGATCTGGTTGAGGATGTCGCCGGTGCTCCGGCGCGTCATCGCGATCTCAAGGCCGGTCTCCGCCTCGTAAGCTTTCTGCATGGCGGCACACCACACCTCGTCCACACCGCACAGGACGGTGAGTGAAGGGGCCGTCATGCCGGCCGTGGCGGTCGCCAGCCACAGGGCCACGCCCGCGCCGAAAGCGCTGATGCCTCTCACGATGTTCCTCCCATTTGGAACGCCCTCTCCACTGCCGGACGTTCCAATCTCCGCGTTCAGGATGGCATATCCGCCGCGCACCGCAATCGAAGAATGGTTACCGTTCTTACAATCCCCGGCCGGTGCGCCCTGTCAAAAATGACAAAGGTTACAAATGTGACAAAGCCGCATAATGCGAGCTGCTTTGAACAATCATCCGGGCCTTACTATGATGGGCGCGGGAGGACGGACATGTGTTGAACGAGAGGGTACGGATTCTGATCGTCGAGGACGATCCCGACATGGCGGAGCTCATCTCCGATCTGGTGGAGGCGGAGGGCTGGATACCGGTGACCGCACCATCGGCGGAGGTGGCGGCGGGCGTGCTGGCGCGCGAGAGCGTGCATCTCGTGCTCATCGACCATAACCTGCCCGGCATTTCCGGCAGGGCCTTCGCCCAGCGCCTGCGCGCGCAGACCAGTATCGGCATCGTCATGGTGACGGCGGCGGGCAGCCCCGCCGACCGGGTGCTGGGGCTGGAGACGGCGGCGGACGACTATGTCGTCAAGCCCTTCGAGCCCATCGAGCTGACGGCGCGCATCAAGGCCGTGCTGCGGCGGACGATCCCCACGCTGAAGCCCGAGCGGGACGGCGAGCGTGAGCACGAACCGGCTTCCCTGAAGCTCGGCGACTGGTCGGTGGATCTGGCGCGCCGCCGCGCCGTCTGCCGCACCGATCCCGGAAAGTCGCTGACCGGCGCCGAATTCGCCCTGCTGGAAATCCTCGCCGAGACGCCGAACATCCCGGTCAGCCGGGCGCATATCCTCGACCGTCTCGGCGCGGAAAGCGACCGCTACATTGACCGCAACGTCGACGTGCTGGTGCTGCGCCTGCGCCGCAAGATCGAGCGCAATCCGGACCTGCCGCGCCATGTCAAGACGCGGCGCGGCAAGGGTTATGTGCTCGACACCGACGACACCGAGCTTTCGCCGTGATCAACCGCCCCTTCCTGTCCTCGATCGCCTTCCGCCTGCCCTTTGCGATCGTCTTCATCTGCGTGCTCGTCGTCAGCCTGTCGACCATCGCCATTTATGGCTTGCAGCGGGCGCGCGAGGAGATGGCGACCTATGGCCTGCAGGCCTTTTCCAGCCTCGCCAAGGCCTCGCTGGTCTCGCGACAGGTCTCCGATCTCGTCTCCAGCGCGCCCTTCCTGATGAACGCCACCTCGCCCTACCGGGTTTCCAGCGAAAGCCACTCGGTGGTCGCGCAGGTCGATGCGCTGCTGCACGCCATGGCACCGGATAGCGGCCCGGCCGGGATGAAGGGTTTTGCCAGCACCCGCATCGTCGAGCTTCTCGAAACGATCCGCACGCAGACCACGGCGCTTGCCGGCGATGCGGACAGCGCCCAGCAGCACAAGGCCGAGGCCGCCGCGGCGCTCGGCGAGATCGCTACCGGCAGCGGCATCGCGGATGCCGATTTCCGCCGGCGGCTGAACGCCATCGTGCAGTCGGCGTCCAATTCCGACAGCCTGTTCCAGCTCGGGGAACTGCGCCGCCGCTATGTGGCCGAAACCGCGCCGCGCATTGCGCGTGCAGCGCCGGACGTGCGGATTTCCGCTGCCGAATTCGCGCCCTACGAGCGCATCTTCGAGGCGCAGACGCGCTATCTCCTCGAAATGTTTTCCATCCGCGCCGCCGTCTCGCGGCTGCATTCCGTGTCCCGCGATCTTTCGCACGCCACCGAAACCCAGAGCGAGGCGGTCGCGCGCAGCCTGAACGACGATCTCGCCTCGACATCCGCCGCGCTGAGCCGCCTGCTCGTCATCGTCGCCTTCGCGGCGCTGCTCGTGCTCGTCATGGCGATCTTCTCCATCCGCTCCGTCATGCGCGTCTCGCGCGGCATCGTTGCGCTGTCCAACGGCATGAATGCGCTGGCGGAAGGGCGCAAGGATGTCGACGCGCCGCGCTACGACGGCACGGAGACCGAGCTGGTGCGGTTGCTGGAGGCCTTCCGGGCCTTCCGGGAAAGCGTCGAGCGCGTCTCGCGGCTGCGGCGCACCGCCGAGGCCGCCGCACGCACCATCCGCTCCACCTTCCGCACCATGAACGAGGGCATCGCGCTGTTCGATCCGCGCGGCAAGCCGATCACCATGAACCGCCGCGTCATCGAACTGGTCGGCTGGTCGGGCTCGGCGCGCAAACTGCCGGTGCGCAAGTTCGTCGCGCCGATCCCCGAGATCGACCCGGCGCTGCTACCGGCGGAGGGCGAGGCGGGCGCGCTCGGCGATCGCTCCGTGCTGCGCCATCGCTCCGAGGCAGGGCGGGTGACGGAGGTCTCGCTGTCGCGCCAGCCGGATGGCGGTATCGTGCTTTTGGCGCGCGACGTCACCGACATCGACCGGCAGGAGGCGGAGACCGCCAAGATCCAGCGTCTCGACGGCATCATGCGCATGACGCACCAGGTGAGCCACGAGGTCGGCAACATGATCGGCATCATCACCGGCAGCCTCGGCCTCCTGGAGCGCGAGACCGGCTTCAACGACCGGCAGAAGCGCCACCTCGCCCGCATCCGCAAGGCCGCCGACCGGGGCCGGTCGCTGGCCGGCAGCATGCTTTCCATCGGCAGCCAGCAGCCGATCCATCCCGGCGCGGTGGAAATCGGTGCGCTGCTGCGCGGCATGGCGGACGTGCTGGAGATCGCCGTCGGGGAGAGGTGCCGGCTCGTCTTCGACATTGCCGATGGCCTGCCGACGGTGCTGCTCGATGCGGCGCTGTTCGAGCAGTCCGTGCTCAATCTCTGCCTCAACGCCGCCGCTGCCATGCCGTCGGGGGGAACGATCCTCATCCGCTCCCTCGGCGGGGGAGCCGGCGTCGTGGTTTCGGTGGCCGACGAGGGCATCGGCATGTCGCCGGAAGCTGCCGACAAGGCCTTCGAGCCCTATTTCACCACGCGCGACGAGGAAGGCGGCGCCGGCCTCGGCCTTGCCGTGGTCTACGGCTTCGTGCGCCAGAGTGGCGGCGACGCCCGCATCCTCTCGATACAAGGAAAGGGGACGGTGGTGGAGCTCACATTCCCCGTGCTCCGGGCCTGACGGGACACGAGAGCTTAGCCATCGGCTGCAACCACCCGCCGGGCAGCGTCCGTGCGGCGCTTTCCGGAAAACCCGCGTAGCAGTGGGCGCTCGATGAGCCGATAGCCGGCAAGGCCGGAAAGGACGCCGGCGAGGACCGCGGCGATGAAGACGAGCGGCGGCGCCAGGCCGAGCGTGACGCCCGCCTTCGCCGCGACCGAGATGGCGAAGGTGTGCCAGAGATAGATCGAATAGGATGCATCGCCGAGAAGCGCGGGAAGCCTCAGACGCGGCACGCCGCCCTCCCGCTCCAGCGCCGCCGTGCCGTAGACCAGCATGGCCGCGAGCGGCCCGCAGGTCCATTCGTCGAAGGGCAGCCGCAGGAGGCCGATCACGGCGAAGCCGGCGAGCGACAGCGTAACGAGCGCGAGGCCTAGCCCCTTGCCTCGCACGCGCCCGGTTAGCCACAGCCGGCCGATCAGCATGCCCGCGACGAATTCCAGGATGATCGGCCGCGTATAGGTGACGAAGAGCGGGGTGTCGCTTGTCACCGTGAGGCCGAGCGTGACAAGGCCGAGGAAGATCGCGGCAACGGCGGCAAGCCTCATGCGTGCCGGCAGCAACAGGCAGGCGGCGAAGACGGCATAGAAGAAGAGCTCGTAGTTGAGCGTCCAGCCCTGGACGAGCAGCGGCCAGATCTCGCCGCTGCTCGGCGAGGGCAAGGGCACGAAGAACAGCGAGGCGAGGAGGTGCTGTGCCGTCAGCGCGAGATTGGGGAAGAGGCCGAGCAGCGCGCCTGCCACCATGGCCCCGGTCGCGAGCCAATAGACGGGCACGATGCGGCGCAGGCGCTCGGCAAGGAAACGGCCGGGCGAGACCGGGCGCCGCGCGACGATCACCCACATGATGAAGCCGCTGATGACGAAGAAGACGTCGACCCCCGCCGCGCCGATCGCCAGCGCATGGCCGCTGCGCTCGCCGGCATGGAAGAAGACGACCGCAAGCGCGGCGAGCGCTCGCAAGTACTGGATGCCGTAGAGCGTTGTCACCGGCCGTGTTTCCTCCGTCATGGGCGGATGGCCCCTTCTGGGCGCAGCGGCAGCCTGACGCGATACACCGGCTGCCGCCTTCGGGCGCGGCGGGCATCGGCCAGCTTGCCGGCGGCGAAATAGAGCAGGAACGAGCCGACATGGTAGGGATTGAGGATGTCGATCTCGACGAAGGTGCGCACCGCCAAAAGCGCCGCCACGGTGAAGAGAACCAGCGCCTCCAGGTCGTGGGCGGCAGAGAGTAGCCGGTGGAGATGGCCGGCGAGCGCGACGAGCAGCACCATCGACAGGAGCAGGCAGCCGATCAGACCGGTCTCCACCGTCGCGGCGATGAAGGTGTTGTGGAAGTGGAAGCCCGAGCGGGTGCCGATGAAGAAGGCGGCCCACAGCCGCTCGGCCTCGGCAAAACCCTGCACCCAGAAGGCCTGGTAGCCGATGCCGACGAAGGGTGCGGCCGCGGCCGTCTCGATGCCCTGCTGCCAGAGATAGGTGCGCCCTGTCAGCGTCGCATCCTTGCCGAAGGCGCCGAGCACCAGCGCATAGCCCCCGCCATAGGCTCCGGCGAGGAGCACGAGCGCGGCGAAGACGGCGAGCACGAGAAACAGGATCTTGCGGTGTGCCGGCGCCAGCCATTCCAGCGCCTTCAGCCCGAGGCAGAGGCCCGCGACGGCGGCGGTCGTCAGCACGGAGGTCGCCGATTGCGAGGCTTTCAGGCAGTAGAGCGCCACCGCCACGCAGACAAGGGCGACGAGCTTCCACGCCCCGCGCTCACCCCCGAGGAAGAGCGCGGCGAAGGCGAAGAGCACGGCGAGCGAGGCATAGAAGCCAAGCTGGTTCTTGGAGGCGAAGGCGCCGACGAAGCTGTAGGTGCCGTCGAGCGGATCGAGATGGTAGACGCCGAAGACGAGCGAGTAACACAAGACGAGCGCCGTGCCGGCAAGGCCGCCGCGCACCAGCGTGCGCGTGTCGACGACGCGCATGGCGATCAGCGCGCAGACGACATGGGAAAGATATTGCACGCCCGCCCGGGTCGTGACGCCTGGCGCCTGCGACCAGAAGACGGAAAGGCAGGCGAAAATGGCGAAGGCGAAGATCCAGCCGTAGCGCGCATAGTTCCCGAGCACCCGCCGGTAGTCGACGACGACCAGTGGCAGCCACAGCGCGTAGTAGGCGAGGATCGACACCTGACCGAAGCGGAAGGAATAGGCGAAGACGAAGAAGGACAGCGCGACGGCCGTCGCGGCATAGGCCGTGTTGGCCCCCGGCTCGATCAGGCTTGCCTTGGCGATCCGCATGGCCGGCTCACTGCGTCTTCAGGCTCAGTCCCACCTTGACGATGTCGCCCGGCAGGACCGTCGTCGTCTCGGTGGCGCTGATCTCTTCGGCCTTGCCCTTCACCGTGCGCAGGATCGAATAGGCGATGTTGGCGGAGGAGAGCCCGTCCTTGAAGGCGGCCGCATCGGCCGATTGCATCAGCGCCTCCGACATCAGGCTGCGGCTCGTACCGAGTTTCAGGGCCAGCGTGTCGAGTTCCTGCTCGGTGTTCTGCAACTCCTGGGCAAGCTGCGCGTCCCAGTCGTTCGTGAGGTTGGTCTCGTCCTGCGTGGCCTTGTTGATGTCCTGCTTGGCCTTCAGCGAGGCGGTGTCGATGTCGAGCAGGGCGGCTTGCAGGTCGGCCGTGCGCTGTTCCAGCGCCAGCCGCCGGGAGCTGATCGCCAGGCCCTTTTCGGCGAGTGTGTCGACCTTGTCGAGATCGGCCTGGACGAGCTCGAGCTGCCGCGTCTGGGTCTGCGATTTCTTGCCGAGCGCCTCGATCTCGGTGCTGAGCAGGGATTTTAGGTCGGCGAGCGCCGTCAATTGCAGGCGTTGGCGCTTCTCCCGCGAGACCATCAGCGCCGTCTCGCTTTCCATCAGGGCGCGCGCCTCCTCGGCCTCGCCGAGCTCCTTCGGCATGGCGATGCCCTTGGCGTTGTTCATTTCCGCCTGGATGCGGGCGCGGCGGACCAGCAGGCGGTTGCGTTCGGAAAGAAAGACGGCGGCCTCGCCTTCGGAGCGCAGGAAATCCCGCGTGAAGCGCTGGCTGGCATCGGCGCGGCGCAGGCCCCCGCCGAAGCTGACGGCCTTCAGCACCGTCAGCCCCGGTGCATAGGGATAGGCGCCGGGTGTCTGCACCTCGCCGGCGAGATAGACCGGTCGGTATTCGGCGATCTCCACCGAGGCGGACGGACGGTCGCGCAGGCCGAACAGCACCTGCATCTTCTGGCCGATCTCCTCGGCAAGCTCGCCGGTCGTGCGGCCGTCTGCCGGCAACGGGCCGATGAAGGGCACGGAAACCGCCCCGTCCGCTCCGATGCTGTAGTCGCCACTGACGGCGCTCCAGTCGCGGATCGCCCCTTCGGCGGTCTGCCATTCGGCAACGCGGATGCGCAGCTTGTCCATCACGCCGAGCCGGTATTCACCGGCCTGTGCACCCGCCGGACCGGCAAGGACGAGAAAAGCAAGGCACAGCGCCGTGCGTGCCTTCATGGGAAACGCGGCCGCGGCGAAAGCCACGTTCGGTGTCTTCGTGTTCATGAGAACCCCTGTCTTCCGGCGCTCCGCAGCCGGGGCCGCGGGCGTTGCTGCCGGATCAATAGCTGCCGCGCGAAAGGCAGACGGCCGGGATGGTGCGGGCGACGATCATGAGATCGCTCACCAGTGACCAGTTGCACACATAGTGCGTATCGAAGGCGACGCGCGCCGCATAGGACACGTCGTTGCGCCCGCTGACCTGCCAGAGGCCCGTGAGGCCGGGGCGGGTCTGGAGATAGTAGATGGCGGAGGCCTCGTAGAGCTCCAGTTCGTCTTCCACCACCGGACGTGGCCCGACGAGGCTCATCTCGCCGCGCAGGATGTTGAAGAGCTGTGGCAGCTCGTCGAGGCTGAGCTTGCGCAGCACGGTGCCGACGACGGTCACGCGCGGATCGTGCTGCAGCTTGCGCGCGTTGCGCCACTCCTCATAGGCGGCCGGGTTGTCCTTCAGGTATTGCTGCAGGATGGCGTCGCCATTTTCCGCCATCGTGCGGAACTTTAGGCAGCGGAAGGTCGTGCCGTTGTAGCCGATACGGCGATGGCCGTAGAAGACACTGCCGCCGTCGGAAAACTTCACCAGCGCCATGATCATCAGGAAGATGGGGCTGATGAGGATGAAGGCGCCAAGCGCCACGAGGATGTCGAAGCTTCGTTTCGATATTCCTCCCACCGGCGGGGCGCCGGTTGCAAACGAACTGAAATACGGCGAACTGGCCGATCGTGTCGCGGACTTCATAGAGAGGGCTCCACTTGGATTTGCGATAGGGTCGGTCCCTTCGGACGCGCCCCGTCATCCAATGCGGACTGTGTGGTCACAGTTTGTTTTTTGAAACGTGAAGTCGGTGTTAGTTGCGGACGCAGTGAATTTAAGAAATACGTTATGTGCTAAATTGAAGTCCTTCCGAAGATGGTTCGGTCTATTTTCGTGATGCGCCCGGATATTTCCGTTTTTTATGTCTCAGATATTCAGTAGGATTCTTCATAATCACTTATTTTGATAAAAATCATGCCAGATAAGTACGAAGCGATTCCGATAATCGACTTTCACAGGTTGAAATTCTCTCAAAGTATACACGCGGAACGCCGTTTATTTTGCGGTGCAATATTGCTTTTGCAACGCACAGTTTCCGATAAAAAGGCACTGAAACCGTAACAAAATTTGATCCATCGGCATGGCCTTCGCAACTCCGCGGATAGGCTGGAGGTGCGATAACCCGCATGCGGCGCGCAACCGGGCTTGATTGGGGCGAAAACAAGGCGGCGAATCGCAGGCGGTTTGGTTTAACGGAAGCGCAAGGTCGCCGGGCTAGGGTGGAACCGGTGCAGGCGCCTGCGGGTTCTGACCTTTGATTGCACCTCTTGAAGCGGCACATTATAGTGCCGGGCGGCCTGCGAGGAGAAGGCGAATCCAACGATGAAACGCGTACCGGACAAAAAGTGGCGGGACAGCATGGCCTATGCGCCGCGCTTCTTCCTCAGCATGGCCATCGCGCTCGTCGCCTTCGCCGTGGTGAGCTATCTGTCCACCGGTTCGCTCGCCACAACCGCCTGGCAGACGTTCCTCTGCGCCATCCTCATCCAGATCGGCTACTTCCTCACCACGCTCTTTCTCGTCTGGCGGACGGCGCGGGAGCGCCGGCAGGGAACCGACCCCGGCACGCCGGATGCCGACAAATCCCGCGACGCGGCCAAGAGCAAGGTTCCCGTTTCGATGAACGAGCCCGGCCACTCCAAACCCTGACCCCCGCATTGCCCCTGCGGGTCGTTTTTGTGCCCTTTTCCCCTTTCATGCTGCATTGCAGCGCGGGCAGGTACCGCGCCATGGTCCAACGCGTGACGGGGAGTGCTCATGGCCCGGGAAGAAACGGTCTGCGTCATCATTGCCGCGAAGAATGCAGAAAAGACGATCGGGAAGGCCGTCGGCTCGGCTCTTGCGCAGCCGGAAGTGGCCGAAGTCGTGGTGGTCGACGACGGCTCGGACGACCGCACCATGGCGGCGGCCGCCGCCGCGAACGATGCGAGCGGCCGGCTGGATATCCTGGGTTTCGTCCAAAACCGCGGACCCTCGGCGGCCCGCAACCGGGCGATTGCGGTGTCCCGCGCGCCGCTGATCGCCATTCTCGATGCGGACGACATCTTCTTTCCCGGCCGTTTCCGCCAGATGCTCGCCTGCCCGGACTGGGATTTCATCGCTGACAACATCGCCTTCATGGCCGAGACCGAGCCGCTCCGCCAGCCGGCGCAGTTCGCGCCCCGCCCGCGCCGGCTCGATCTCAAGGCCTTCGTGGAGGGCAACATCTCCCGCCGCGGCGCGCCGCGCGGAGAACTCGGTTTCCTGAAGCCGCTCATGCGCCGCGCCTTTCTCGATGCGTACGGGCTGCGCTACCGCGAGGAGATGCGGCTGGGCGAGGACTACGAGCTCTATGTGCGGGCGCTGGCAAACGGCGCGCGCTATACGGTGATCGAGAGCTGTGGCTACGGCGCGCTGGTGCGTGAGAACTCGCTCAGTGGCCGGCACCGCACGGAGGATCTGGCGGCGCTGCATGCAGCGGAGCGGTCGATCCTTGCGGCGGGCGGTGTTTCCCCGGAGGCGCTCGGCGTCATGCGCCGGCACTGCCGCCAGATCGGCGACCGTCATGCCCTGCGTCATTTCCTCGACAGCAGGCGGGAGCGGGGCGTCGGTGCGGCGCTCGCCTATGCCTTCGGCAATCCTGCCACCCTGCCGGCCATTGCCGGCGGCATCCTGCGCGATAAGGCGGAGGCCGCCTACCGGCGTTTGCGCCCACAGCCGCCGGCGCCGGCAGGCCCGCGCTACCTTTTGCCCGCCTCTCCCGCCGAGCCGGCCTGACGGGGCCGGCCCGGCATCGCCGGCTTTACAGGTAGTCGCGCCGCACGTCTTCCAGCACATCGTAGAGCTGTGCCTTGCGCGCCGCGAGGCGGGTGTCGGCGCTGAGCTGCGGCTCGGCGCGGCTCGCCTGCCAGAGCGCCAGTGTCGAGGGGGCGGCGAGCACCTGCTTGGCCGCAAGGCGAAGGCTCGCGCCGGATGCCGGCCTTGCGGCCTCGGCCACCGCGACATCCCCGGCCTGGCCGGGCGCGGGCCGCGCGACGCTGCGCCCCTCGTAATCGACGCCCCAGAAGCGGGCGCCCTTGACGATGGCCTCCGCGCGGCTGGAGATCGGCACGCGCCGCGGCCGGTGCTCGACCCCTACCGTTGCGGCCCAGTCGCGCCATTTGAAGCCGTTGATGCTGTCCGACGTGCTGACGGCCACCCAGGGCACGCGGAAGGCGTCGGCGAGGATCGCGCCATGCATGGATTCCGCGACGATCCGCTCAGACTGCGCGATCGCCCGGATCACGGCCTTCGCCTCGCCGCGCGGATCGATATAGGTGAGGCCGGCCGTGGTGCAGACGGTGGGCCACAGGCCCGCCACCGCCGATTCCCAATGGGGCACGAAGCTGCAGCCATGACGCTTCGGCAGGTTTGAAAACTCCGGCATGTCGGCTACCAGCACCGCCGGGTCGATGATGCCCAGCGCCTCCGGCACACCCACCTTCTGCGCCGTCAGCGGCCCGCGCACGCAGCGGATGTCCCAGACGCCTTCATCCCGCATGTCCGGCAGCGCGCCGTAGCCGAAGCCGCTGCCGACGACGAGCTTGCGCCCTGCCTCGGGCAGCAAGGCCCTGTTCAGCACGGTGCCGACGCCGACGAGCAGCACGTCCGGATGGACCGCGCGAAAGCCCGGCAGCAGGAAGTCCCAGAGCCAGAGATTGAGGTCGTCGCCGAAATTGCCATGCTGCGATTCCCAGTAATAGGGCTTCATGTCCATCTCCTTGGAAAAGCGGGTCGCAAAAGGACCGGGCGTGCTGCCCGGCGCGAAAAGGGATCAGCGGGAGACCTTGCCGACGGCAAGCGCGAAGGCGCTGGTGATCAACCGCGGATCGCGCAGCGCCCAGCGGGCGAGCATGTCGAGCTGGGGCAGCTTGCGCCGCTTGACGCGCCGCGCCTGCCCCCAGAGCGCCTGGCGCCGGGCTGTCTGCTTGTAGGCGCGCAGCGAGGCGACCTCCGCCGGCCGTTCGGTGAAGCGCGTCTCCAGCCGGTCGAGCGCCAGCCAGGTGTTGAACTGCTGGCGCAGGAATTGCGGGGAATCGTTGTCGACGCCGTGGAAGATGTTGATTCCCTCGCCGCGTACGGCCCCCGCCTCCGCGCCGAGCACGACGCGTCCGGCCGCCAGCACGCAATCGCAGAAGAACAGCACGTCTTCCGCAGCAAGCCGCAGCGCCGCATCGAAGCGCACCTGCTCGATCAGCGGCCGGCCGATGACCATCGAGGAGAGGTGCAGGAAGCTCCAGTTCTTCAGCATGACCTGCGTCAGGCCGGGGATTTCGAGGAGGAGCGGATCCTCCTCGAGCCGCACCACGGTCTCGCTTTCCGCAAGATCGGCGACGCCGAAATGATAGTAGAAGGCATCGCCCCCCGTGATGGAGGCGAAGTAGCAATCGGCCCCGTACCGGGTCATCGCCGCATGGGCGCGCGCGAGATGGCCGGGGGCGAAGGTGTCGTCCGAATCAAGGAAGGCGACGAGCTCGGTTTCCGGGGAGACATGGTCGAGCCCGGTGTTGCGCGCCCCGCCCGGCCCGGCATTTTCCTGGCGCAGGATGCGCACGCGCGCCTGATCTTCCGGTAAAAGCGCAATGATGTCGCCATCGGCCGGATACGGCGATTCGTCGTCAACGACGATAACGTCGAAGTCGTTGAAATTCTGGGCAAAAACAGATCTGAGCGCACGCTCCAGGATGCCCGGCTCCTTCTGATAGAAGGGGATGATAACTGTCAGCTTCGCCATCTTTTCGTCCCTGTGGTTTCTCTAGAAAGAGTTTCGCATGGTCTCCTCCCACGGGGGCGCGGCCGTTTCCGGCGCAGGCATTTCGTCGTCGCCAGGGCTCCTTTTTCGAGCAGGTATCCGCCATGTCCCAGCAGGTGAACGCGAAGTCGGTGACGCGAAACGTCGGCTGGAGCGTCCTATCCAAGACAAGCACATTCGGGCTTAAATTTGTCACGGTGCCCATTCTCGCCCGGCTGCTTTCGCCCGAGGAGTTCGGCGCGGTGGCCGTCGCGCTCGCCCTCGTGCAGTTCCTGGCGATGATCGGCGGGGCGGGTCTCGCCTCGGCTCTCATCCTCGAGCCGCGGGAAGACGAGGAGACGATTCACTCGGTGTTCTGGGCCAATCTGGCATTCGCCTTCCTGATGGCGGCGGGGTTGTTTTTCTGGGCCGAGCCATTGGCCGGCTGGCTCGGTGCAGCCGATGCCGCCCCGCTCCTGCGCCTGATGAGCCTGCTCGTTCCGTTGCAGCTTGCCGGCGACGTCGCCTATGCCCTCGTCGCCCGGCGCATGCAGTTCAGCCAGGATGCGCTTTGGAGCATGGTGTCCGAATCGCTGGCGGCGATCGCCGCGGTCGTGCTGGCGCTCGCCGGCTTCGGCGTCGTCGCACTGGTCGTCCAGCTTTTCGTGGCGGGCGTTATCCGGCTTGCCGGCCTGTTCTTCGTCTCGCGCTACCTGCCGCGCCTCACCTTCCGTCTCGGCGAGGTGACGCGGCTCGCGCGCTTCAGCCTCGGGCTGATGGGCTCGGAGATCGCCAATTTCGTCACCTTCCAGTCGCCGATGGTCGTCATCTCGCGCTTCCTGGGACTGGCGGAAGCCGGGGCCTATTCCGCGGCAAACCGCTTTTCCAGTATTCCCAACCAGGTGGTGCTGTCGGCCGTCATGGGCGTGCTCTTTCCCGCCTTCAGCGCGATGATGCACGATCGCGAACGCCGTTCGCAGGCGCTGATGCTCAGCATGCAGGTGACGACCCTGCTGCTCGCGCCGATGATGTTCGGCCTGTGGGCGCTTGCCGAACCCGCCATGCTCCTGCTGTTCGGCCCGCAATGGGCAGCCGCCTGGCCGGTGCTCGGCCTGCTCGCGCTGTCAAAGGGCATCCTGACGCCTTGCAGCACGTTCATCCCCTATCTGAAAGGCGCCGGCCATGGCGGCGCGCTTTTCCGCTGGGCAGTCGGCCGGGCCGTCGCCACCACCGCCGCCGTCGCCTATGGCGCCTATGAGGGCACGTTGATCGCGGCGATGACGGCACTCTGCATCGTCAATGCGCTGGTGCTGGTCGGCTATTCCCGGCTGGTGTTCAGCGCCGATGGCGCGCCGTTCCTCTCCGGCTTCTATCGCGCGGTGCGCCCGATGCTGATGGCTGCGCTGATGGCGCTTGCCGTGCGCTATGCCCTTGAGCACTACCTCGCCCAGCGGCTGCCGGCCACCCTGCAGCTTGTCGCCGGTATTGCGCTTGGCGGCGTGCTCTACGGCGGGCTGGTCCTCCTGACGGAGCGACCCCTGCTGCGCAAGCTCATCGATCTCGCACGCCGCCCCAAGACATCGCCCGCTTTGCCCTGAGCCCGCCGCATTTCGGCCCCGGCCTGCCGCAATCGGCCTCCCGCCAGACCGATTGCGCATAGTCTTCGAAAAAAACTTCGTGAGCTCCTGCACCCCATAATTGCAGGAAGATCAGTATATTCGAATAGACTTCAAAGAATTGATGCCGCGGTGCTTGGTCTTGCCGGACGGCGGCTGGCATTCCCTTTCCGTACGCGGTGCCGAACCTGTCGCTATGTTGCAATGCAACCTTCTCATCACGCGAATTTGTTGCGTCGCCATATTTTTTTCCGTCCCGTCACCCAGACTCCGCTTCGTAGGCTCGAGTCTGCTCTTGTTTGAACGGCCGCTTGGGGGAGCGGCACACCAGAGGGGTGACGGACACCGTGGATATCGACGCGACCGTTTCACAGCGCATCAACCTGATGCGCATCGTGCTGATCAGCGGCATCATCTTCGTGCATGTGCCCTATGATCCCGCGACCAGCCCCTATGCCGGGCAGTTTGGCGGGATCGACTGGTTGCGCGTCTTCCTCGGTGACAGCCTGTTCCGGATCGGCGTCCCCTGCCTCAGCGCGATTTCCGGCTATCTGCTCTTCCAGCGCGGGTTTGCGGGTTTCGATTATCCAAGGACGTTGCGCAGCAAGGCCTCGACGATCCTTGTGCCGTTCCTCCTGTGGAACACGGCCTTCCTTCTTCTCGTGCTGGCGGCCCAGGCGCGCGGCATCGGCTTCGGCTACCTGCCGGACGTCCTGAGCGCCACGCCGCGCGAATGGATGAACCTTGCCTTCGCCATCGAGACCTGGCCGGTCAATGTCCCGCTCTATTTCCTGCGGGACCTGCTGCTCTGCCTTCTCCTCTCGCCGCTCATCGCCATTGCCGTGCTGCGTTATCCGCGCACCGTGCTGACGTTGATGCTGGCCTATGCGGTGCTGCCGCTGCCGAACGGCATCTTCCTGAAGAAATCCATCCTGTTCGGCTTCAGCTTCGGTGTCTGCGCCGCGCTGCACCGCTTCGACATCCGCCGCCTCGACCGCTTTGCCGTTCCGCTCGTCCTTGCCGTGCTCGCCATGGCCGTGGCGCTGTCGCTCGCCCTCTTTGCCTTCGGCCCGGTGTTCCCGGCCTGGCTGGACATGCTGCGCAGCCTGACGGCGATCGCCGGCATCTTCGGCGCCTGGGCACTTTCTGCGCTCCTGGTGCGCACGGCGCCGGGCGCGGCGCTGGCGAAGCTCGGCGGCCTCAGCTTCTGGATCTTCTGCGCGCACTATCCGCTGCTCATCCTGTTCTGGATGGTCTGGAACCGCTTCGGCAGCGTGGACGACTACCCGCTCTTCTACGCCGCAAGCCCCATCCTCGCGCTGGCCATCCTCGTTGTCAGCCATGCCGCGGCGCGGCGCTTTACACCATCGCTGCACGCCATCCTCACCGGCCGCCGGCTGGGCAGCCCACGGGCGTCCACGGGCCGGCGCCAAACCCCGCCGATGGAGCCGAACGGTTCCGTCGCTCAACGGAGGTAACCCGAATGACCGCTTCCTTGAACACCGTCCTTCGCACCGGCGCGTTCCTGACGGCACTCGCCGCAGCCGCCCCGCTCGCCGCCCAGGAGGGGGCCGGCGGACCCTCCTTCGTCGAGGAGTTCGATACGCTCGACACAGGCTTCTGGTACGTCTCCGACGGCTGGAACAACGGTGCGCACCAGAACTGCACCTGGTCGAAGGACCGGGTCGCGGTCCGGGACGGCAAGTTGCTGCTCTCCTTCGATGCGGCGCCGGCCGGCGAACGAAATTACGCCTGCGGCGAGGTGCAGACCCGCAAGCGCTACGGCTACGGCACCTATGAGGTGCGCATGAAGACGGCGACCGGCTCCGGCCTCAACTCGGCCTTCTTCACCTATATCGGCCCGGCCGACAAGAAACAGCACGACGAGATCGATTTCGAGGTGCTCGGCAAGGACACGTCGCGCGTGCAGCTCAACCAGTATGTCGCCGGCAAGGGCGGCAACGAGAAGCTGGTGCCACTCCCCGGCCCGGCGGATGCCGGCTTCAACGACTATGCCTTCGTCTGGCAGAAGGACCGGCTCCGCTACTATGTCAACGGCGCCCTCGTGCACGAGGTGACCGACCCGGCGGCGCTGCCGGAGAATGCCCAGAAGGTGTTCCTCTCGCTCTGGGGCAGCGACACGCTGACCGGCTGGATGGGCCGCTTCGCCTTCGCCGGCCCGACAAAGCTGGAGGTGGAGCGCGTCGCCTTCACCGTCGAGGGCGATGCCTGTCCCTTCGCCGGCTCCGTCGCCTGCCTGCTGAACTGACCGGGACACGGCCTATGCTTCGCGTGCTCTATCTCGTTCACGATCTTTCCGACCCTGCGGTGCGCCGCCGCGTGCTGATGCTGCAGGCGGGCGGGGCGGAGGTCGTGCTGGCCGGCTTCCGGCGTGGCGGGAATCGGCTGGCGGCGGTGGAGGGTGTCGTTCCCCTGGAGCTCGGCACGACCCGGGACGCCCGCTTCGCCCAGCGCCTTGCCGCCGTCGCCCGCGCCGGTGTCACGCTGCGCCGCCGGCTGGCTGGGCTGGCGCGGCCAGATGTCATCCTCGCGCGCAATCTCGAAATGCTGGCGCTGGCAGGCCGGGCGCAGGCGATCTTCGGCGGCGCTGTGCCTGTCGCCTATGAATGCCTCGACATCCACCGGCTGCTGACCGGCAGCGGCGTGACGAGCCGTGGCCTGCGCGCGGCAGAGCGCCATTTCGCCCGCAACGCCGGTCTCCTCCTCACCAGCTCGCCAGCCTTTGTGGAGCATTATTTCCAGCCGCTTTCCGGCATCAGGGCGCCTGTCCATCTCGTTGAAAACCGCGTGCTGGAGCTGGACGGCCCGGCGGACGAGCTGCGCCTGCGGGCAAAAAAGCCGCCGGGCGAGCCCTGGCGCATCGGCTGGTTCGGCGCGATCCGTTGCCGCAAGTCGCTCGATCTGCTTGCCGCCTTCACGCGGCGCATGGAAGGCCGGTTCGAGGTGGTTCTGCGCGGCCGCCCCGCCCGGTCGGAGTTCGAGGATTTCGACGGCCTCGTGGCGCGCGAACCCTTCATCCGTTTCGAAGGCGCCTACCGCAATCCGGAGGACCTCGCCACCATCTATCGCGGGGTCGACCTTGCCTGGGCGATCGACTTCTTCGAGGAGGGGCTGAACTCCGCCTGGCTGCTGCCCAACCGGCTCTACGAAGGATGCCGCCATGGCGCCGTGCCTATCGTTCTGGGCGGAACGGAGACGGCGCGGCTTGCCGGCCGGCGCGGCATCGGCATTGCCCTGCGCGATGCGCGCCTCGAAACGCTGGTGACGCGTTTCTCCGCCTTCGACGATGACGGCTACCGAACGCTGCAGGCCGCGCTCGCCAGGCTCGGGCCGAAGCCCTGGATCCATGACCGGGCCGATTGCGCCGGGCTCGTCCAGCGCCTTGCCGCGCTTCAAGCGCCGACGGCGGAACCCACGCCTGTTCCTTCCCTTCTCGCAAGCAAGGTGGATTGCCATGACCATTGATCCCGTGACATCCGTGCGGTGCCTGATCGTGATCCCGTGCCTCAACGAGGCGCGTTACCTGGAGCCGCTGGTGCGGCAGCTCGAGCCGGCGCTCGCCGAGCTCAACGCCACGCTCGTCGTTGCCGACGGCGGCAGCAAGGACGGCACGCGGGACATTGCCGCCCGGCTTGCGGCGAGCGTGCCGAACCTCACTCTCCTCGATAATCCCAAGCGTATCCAGAGCGCCGCCGTGAATCTTGCCGTCGAGACCTTCGGCATGGACCACGACTACCTGATCCGCATCGATGCGCACGGCACCTATCCCGCGGACTATTGCCGCGTGCTCCTCGAGGAAGCGCTTTCGACCGGAGCCGATTCCGTCGTGGTCGCCATGCAGACCGTCGGCTTCGGCACCTTCCAGAAAGCCACCGCCGTCGCGCAGAACTCGGTGCTCGGCAATGGCGGCGCCAAGCATCGCGCCGGTGCGGAAAGCCACTGGGCCGAGCACGGCCACCACGCGCTGATGCGCATTTCCGCCTTCCGCACGGTCGGCGGTTATGACGAGAGCTTCACCGCCAACGAGGATGCCGAATACGACTATCGCCTGCTGGCTGCCGGCTACCGGATCTGGATGACCGCACGCACCGCGATGGTCTACTATCCACGCGCCAGCGCCGGGCCGCTGTTCAGGCAATATTTCCGTTATGGCCGCGGGCGGGCACGCAATTTCCTCAAGCACCGCGCCCGCCCGAGCCTGCGCCAGCTTCTGCCGCTGATGGTGGCGCCGGTGGCGGTCGGGGCGTTCCTGGCGGCCATCACCTGGATCGCCGCCGTGCCCTTCGCACTGTGGGCGGCGGCCTGCCTCGGCTATGGCGCCTGGATGGCGCTCGGCCAGCGCAATCCCTATGGTCCGCTCGCCGCCGTCTCGGCCATGATCATGCATTTCGCCTGGTCTGCCGGCTTCTGGCGCGAGCTTCTCGATTTCCGCCAGCACCGGGTGCCCGCATGACGGCCCCCGCTCCCCTCCGTGTCGATATCGCAGTCTGCACCTTCCGGCGGGCGAAAGCGCTCGGCGAGACGCTTGCCTCGCTCGTGGCGTTGACGGTGCCGTCGGGCGTTGCACTGCGTATCATCGTCGCCGACAATGATGTCGAGCCGAGCGCCCACGCACGCGTCGAGGCCGCGCGGGCAGGCTTGCCGATGGCGCTTTCCTATGTGCACTGCCCGGCCGGCAACATTTCGCTCGCCCGCAATGCCTGCCTGGACGAAGCCGAAGCCGATTTCCTCGCCTTCGTCGACGATGACGAGACGGTGGAGCCGCAATGGCTTGAAAACCTGCTTGCCGCGGCGGCGACGGGCGCCGCGGATGTGGTCCTCGGCCCGGTCAGGGCGCAATATGGGCCGGACGCCCCCGGCTGGATGCGGCGCGGCGATTTCCATTCCACCCGCCCCGTCTGGGTGAAGGGGGAGATCCGCACCGGCTATACCTGCAACGTGCTCTTGCGCCTTGCCGCCCCGGCCATCGCCGGCCGCCGGTTCGACCATGCGCTCGGCCGCAGTGGCGGCGAGGACACCGCCTTCTTCATGCAGGTGTACGCCGCCGGCGGGCGCATCGCCTTTGCCGATGAGGCCTGGGTCAACGAGCCGGTGCCGCCCGCCCGCGCCCGATTTTCCTGGCTGGCGCAGCGCCGGCTGCGCATGGGCCAGACCCATGGCCGGCTTCTTGCCGGTCGCGGCGCGGGTCGGACCGCCGCCGCGGGGCTGGCCGCCGCGAAAGCCGCCATGTGCCTTGCGGCGGCAACGGCCTTCGTCCTCCTGCCGGTACCACGCAACCGCTTCCTCCTGCGCGGCCTGCTGCATGCCGGCGTGGTCGGCGGCCTTTTTGGCGCCCGCGCCATCGAACCCTACGGGCAGCTGGAGGCCGCGGCGCGATGAACGGGACTCTTCTGTCTGATACCATCCCCGATGTCTCCGTCGTGATCGCCGCCTACAATGCGGCCGATACGATCGGCGATGCGATCGGCAGCGCCGCCGCGCAGGAGGGCGTGACGGTGGAGATCATCGTTGTCGACGATTGTTCCTCCGACGCGACCCGTGCGACCGTCGCCGCGCTCGGCACGCCGGGGCTGACACTTCTGCCGCTCGATCGCAACCGCGGTCCGGGTGGTGCGCGCAATGCGGGTTTTGCGGCCGCGCGAGGCCGCTGGATTGCGGTGCTCGACGCCGACGACACGCTGCAGCCGGATCGCCTTTGCCGCATGATCGCCATGGCCGAGGCGAAGGATGCGGCGGTCGTCGTGGACAATCTCGACGTGCTGCATGCCGATGGCCGCAGGGAGCGGATGTTCGCCCCGGCGCTGCTCGCTGCCATGCTGGCCCTGACGCTGCCCGTCTTCATCGACGCCAACCGGATTTTTCACGCTACGCACAATTTCGGCTACATGAAGCCGGTCTTCCGCCGCTCCTTCCTGGAGGACAAGGACTTGGCCTTCGACGAGGCGTTGCGCATCGGCGAGGATTATCTCCTGCTCGCCTCCGTGCTCGCCGCGGGCGGAACCTCTGCCGTCGTGCCCGAGGCGGGTTATGTCTACCGCATCCGCGAGGGCTCGATCTCGCGCGTGCTGCGCCTTGACCATGTCGATGCGATGCTGGCCGGCGACCGGCGGTTTCTCGCCCGTTTCCCGCTTCGCGGCGCGGCCGCGGACGCCCAGCGCCGGCGCACGCGCAACCTCGAGGAAACGCGGTCCTTCCTCGCGCTGATCCAGCATCTGAAGAACCGTTCGCTCGGACCCGCCCTCAGGGTGGCGCTGGGCGATCCCGTCGCGCTCCGGCATCTTTCGATGCCGATCGCCGCCCGGTGGCGCCGCCTGATGGCGCTGTCGGCCCATCCGAGGACGGCCGCGCCCCGCGCGGACCTCTCCCCAACGACAGCGGAGGATCTGCCGCTTGAGAACAAAGGATAATGCCATGGAGCGAACCAAGACCGTCCGCAAGGCCGTCATCCCGGTTGCCGGCAACGGCACCCGTTTCCTGCCGGCCACCAAGGCCATGCCGAAGGAAATGCTGACCATCGTCGATCGCCCGGTCGTGCAATATGCGCTCGACGAGGCACGCGAGGCCGGCATCGAGCACGTCGTCTTCGTCACCAGCCGCAACAAGCAGGTCATCGAGGACCATTTCGACGACACGCCGGAGCTGATCTCCTCGCTGGAGCGCTCCGGCAAGGACGCCGCGGTCAGCGAACTCGGCCGGCTGCTGCCGGCGGCGGGTGCGGTGAGCTTCACCCGCCAGCAGGCCCCGCTCGGCCTTGGCCATGCGGTCTGGTGTGCGCGTGACCTCATCGGCGACGAACCCTTCGCGCTGCTCCTGCCGGACATGGTATCCTTCGGCCCGCGCGGCTGCCTTTCCGGCCTGATGGACCTTTATGGCGAGGTCGGCGGCAATGTGGTTGGCGTCGAACAATGCGCGCCCGAGGAGACCTCGCAATACGGCATCGTCGGCAGGGGCTTGGGCGTGCGCCATGGCTTTGCCGTCACCCACATGGTCGAGAAGCCCGCGCCGGGCACGGCACCGTCCAATCTCTTCCTCAACGGGCGTTACATCCTCCAGCCGGAAGTGTTCGGCCATCTCGCCCGCCAGCAGCGCGGCGCCGGCAACGAGATCCAGTTGACCGACAGCATGCTGAAGCTCTCCGCCACGCAGCCCTTCCATGCCCATCTCTACGAGGGGCGGACCTATGATTGCGGTTCGAAGCAGGGCTTCATCGAGGCGAATGTCGCCTTCGCGCTGGCCCGGCCGGAGCTCGGTGGCGCGCTCGTCGAGCCCCTGCGTGATCTCGTCATGGCCCACGGCGGCGGCGTGCGTGCCGCCTGACGCGAGACCCCGGGCCGGGCTTGCCGGCCCGGGGGCCTCCCAGGGCAAAGCAGCGACCCATGAGCCGAAAGGCAGAACGGAGCCCCATGCACCACCGCACCGTGCCGTACGGCAGTCTTTTCCGCAGGGAGCCGGATACGTCCGACAGCTTCATCGATCTCAACCGCCTGATGACGATCCTCATGCGGCGGGCGCGGCTGATCGCGCTCTCCGTCGTCGTGGCGCTGGCGCTTGGTGTCCTCTATCTCGTTTTCGCGACGCCGCTCTATACGGCGATGACCCAGATCCTGCTCGACGACGACCTGTCGCGGTATGCCGAGGAGGCCGAGACCACGCCGCAAAGCAGCCAGCAGGCGGACACGCGCCTTGCGAGCGCCATCGAGATTCTGAAATCGGGCCGGCTGGCGCTGCGCGTGGTCGATGATCTCGATCTTTCGCAGAACGAGACGATCCTCAACCCGCCGCAATCGCCTGTCTCGCTCGCGAAGGGCTGGGTCAAGTCGCTTGCCTCCCTGGGCTCTGGTGGGGCCGCCCCCTCGGCAGAGGCGGAAGCAGAGGGCCGGCGGCAGAAGGCGGCAGCGATGCTGCAGCAGGGCCTCGGCGTCGAGCGTGTCGCGCGCAGCTCCGTCGTCGCGGTGTCCTTCCGCTCCCCCGACCCGCAGCTTTCGGCGACCATTGCAAAAGCCTATGCCGAGGCCTTCTTTGCCGAGCAGCTCAGCGCCAATGTCCATGCCAGCGAACAGGCCAGTGCCTGGCTGCAGGAACGGCTTGCCGATATCCAGCAGCGCTCGCAGGCAGCCGCGCTGGAGGTCGAGCGCTACCGCAACGAGAACGGCCTGACCGCTGCGCGCGGAGAGCTCATGTCGGAGCAGCAGCTTGCCGACCTCAACAGCCAGCTCATCGTGGCGCAGGCGGATGCGGCAAGCGCTTCCGCCCGCTACAACCAGTTTCGCGCCATCGTCGAGCAGGGGCCGGAAAGGGCGGTCGCCAATGCGACCATCCCGGCGCGGCAGGGTGACAATTCCATCGTGCAGGACCTGCGCGGCCGCTACAACGCCGTCGTCAAGCGCGAGGGGGAGATCACCCGTTCCTTCGGCGCCGACCATCCCCAGGCGACGGCACTCCGGGCCGAGAAGGAAGATCTTGCCCGGCAGATCTACCAGGAACTGCAGCAGCTGACGGCGAGCTACCGAAACGACTACGACGTCGCCCGCTCGCGGGAGATTTCGCTGCGCGAAAGCATCGAGAAGGTCGCCGGCAGCAATGCCGAAGCGAACCGTTCCTCTGTGCAGCTGCGCACACTGGAACAGAAGGCCACGGCGCTGAAGACGCTGTCGGACGCCTATCTCGCCCGCTACGAGCAGGCGACACAGCAGCAATCCTTCCCCATCGCCAAGGCACGGGTGATTTCCGACGCCGGCGTGCCGACGGCGGCCTCCAGTCCGAGCAGGACGCTGACGATAGGCCTGTCGCTGGTGCTCGGCCTGATGGGCGGCGGTGCGCTGACCTTCCTGCAGGAAATGCGCGAGCGCTCCTTCCGGGTCGGTAACGACATCCGCGCCGTGCTGGGACTGCGCCCGCTCGGATACCTGCCGCTGGTCGGCGCCCGCAAGGAGCGCGCGCAGCCCGCCCGGCCTGAGGACGGCGGTGCGGACGAAGGCGACGTCATTCCCTTCGAGCGCATGACGCGCATCGTGCTCGACGCGCCGGGCTCGGCTTTTGCCGAGACCCTGCGTCATGCCCGGCTCGCCAGCGACATGATGCTGCATGGACGGGAAAGCCGCGTGATCGGCATCGTCTCCGCCCTGCCGCAGGAGGGCAAGTCCACCGTCGCGATCAACTTCGCCGCGCTGCTCGCCGCCAGTGGCAAGCGCACGCTGCTGATCGACGCGGACCTGCGCCGGCCGAGCCTGACCGGCATGCTGAACCCCGCCCCGCAGGCGGGCCTCGTTGAGGTGCTGCTCGGGCAGGCCGCCTGGAACCAGGCCATCAAGGTCGACCGCCGCAGCAAGCTTGCCGTCCTGCCGGCCGGCGGCCGCATGCGCGGCGGCGAGGTCCACCACCCCAACGAGCTGATGGCCTCCGCCGGCATGAAGCGGCTCTTCGACGAGCTGCGCCAGACCTTCGACTACGTCATCGTCGATCTCGCGCCGCTCGCCCCTGTCGTCGACGTGAAGACCTTCGAGCCGCTGGCCGACGGCTTCCTCTTCGTGGTGGAATGGGGCAAGACCCCCTCGCCGCTGGTGCGCGACCTGCTTGCCGCCGAAAGCCGCATCGAGGCGAAGATCGTCGGCGTCGTGCTCAACAAGACGGACATGACGGCGCTCCCCCGCTACAGCGATTTCGGCGCGGCGGAGAAATATCGCAGCCTCTACGATCAGTATTGCACCGATTCCGTCCCGCCGGTGCCCGCGCGGCAGAAGAGCGCGCCGACGCAAGGGTGACGCTGCGGGTCTGGCCTGACAGGTCGGGCCCGCACTGCTAGTCTCCCGTCGCCGAGCACTCGTAGAGGGAGGCCCCCGTCTGCGCATCCACACCGGACAGGCTGACATTGTAGCCCCACAGCCGGCGCACATGGGCGAGGGTCGCGTCACGGTCGGTCTCGTTCAGCAGGATGCCGCTCTTCACGCGGTGGCGCAGCCGAAGCTGCCGGTCGCCCAGGAGGTCGACATCGACCACCTGGATGTCCGGCCGGTTGACGCCGGGATCGTAGTTGCGGGCGAGTGCGGCGCGCACGGCGGAGTAGCCCCGCTCGTCGTGGATGGAGGCGACCTCGCAGAACCGTTCGTCGGCACGGTCGGTGAGGTGGAACAGGCGGAAGTGGCGCATCAGCGTCGGGCTGAGATATTGCAGGATGAAGGATTCGTCGCGGTGGTTTTCCCAGGCGTCGAGCAATGTCGCCCGCCAGTCGCCATTGCCGGCGATGGTGGGAAACCAGTCCCGGTCCTCGTCGGTCGGCCGGGTGCAGATGCGCTCGATGTCCTGCATCATCGCAAAACCGAGTGCATAGGGATTGAGACCCGAAAAGCGCGGATCGTCGAAATCCGGCTGGAACACCACATTGGCGTGGCTCGCCAGCAGCTCCAGCATCGCGCCCTCGCTCATCCTGCCCTGGTCGAACAGCCGGTTGATGATGAAATAGTGCACGAAGGTGGCGCAGCCCTCGTTCATCACCTTGGTCTGGCCCTGCGGATAGAAATACTGGGCGATGACACGCACGATGCGCAGGATCTCACGCTGCCAGGGTTCGAGGATCAGGCTGTGTTTTTCCAGGAAGTAGAGCAGGTTCTCTTCCGGCAGGTTCAGCGCCTGCTTGCGCTCCAGCGCCTCCTGCTCGGCCGCCTCGATGCCGGCATGGCCGTTGGTGGTGGGCAGGGTGCGCCAGAGGTCGCTATAGGTCTGTTCCTCGTATTCCAGCCGCTCACGCGCCCGCTCGGTCACCTTCTCCGAGGATAGCCGCGGCGGGCGGCGATAGTGGAAGACGCCCTGGTCCATCAGGGCATGTGCCGCGTCGAGGATCTCCTCCACCGCCGCCGTGCCGTGCCGCTCCTCGCATCTGGCGACGTATTTCTTGGCGAAATCCATGTAGCCGAGGATGGCGCTCGCATCCGTCCACTGGCGGAACAGGTAGTTGTTCTTGAAGAAATGGTTGTGGCCGAAGGAGGCATGGGCGGTGACGAGCGCCTGCATCGGCATGGTGTTCTCTTCCATGAGATAGGTGATGCAGGGATTGGAATTGATGACGAGTTCATAGGCGAGCCCGCGGTAGCCCTTGCGGTAGAGATGGCTTTCGAAGACGAAGCGTTTGCCGAAGGACCAGTGCTGATACATCAGCGGCATGCCGACCGAGGAATAGGCGTCCAGCATCTGTTCGGATGAGATGACCTCGATCTGGTTCGGGTAGACGTCGAGCCCCATTTCGCCGAGGGCGATCGTCTCGATCGCGTCATAGGCCCGCGACAGGGTCGCGAAGTTCCATTCGGAACCGTCGAACAGCAGGGAAGAGGCCGGTCGCTTCGCCATCCCTATGCTCCCCTCAGACGCGCGCGGCGCGGGGTTGATGCCGGGCGAAGAGCTTGCGGAAGACGGGGTAGATGTCGGCGGGTCGGGAAATGCGCGTCATCTGGAAGTTCGGTACCGCTCCGTCGACGGTGCGATAGGCGCGCCACAGCGACGTGCCGTTGTCGGTGGTGCCGAAAATCTCGCTTTCGCGCTCGTCGATGATCTCGACATAGGCATAATACTGGCAAAGCCGCATCAGCTCGTCGCGCAGCAGCGAGGCGCAACGCTCGGAATCGCCATTGGCATTGTCGCCGTCCGAGGCTTGTGCGGCGTAGATGTTCCAGATGTTGGAAGGATAGCGGTCCATGATGATGCGCTGCATCTCCTCCAGCGCGGTGGAGACGACCGTTCCCCCGCTCTGCTTGCTGAAGAAGAAGGTCTCCTCGTCCACCTCGTGCGCCTCGTCCGTGTGGCGGATGAAGACGATGTCGATCCGCTCGTAGCGGCGCTTGAGGAAGAGATGCAGCAGAACGAAGAAGCGTTTTGCCAGATCCTTCTCGCGTTCGCCCATCGAGGCGGAGACATCCATCAGGCAGAACATCACCGCGCTCGCATTGGGCTGCGGTTTGCGCTCGTAGCGATTGAACCGCACGTCGACCGGGTCGACATAGGCGATGCGTCGACGCCGGCGCTCCAGCACCTCCAGCTCCTGGCGCAGCTGCGTGAGCCGGTTGCGCTGCGGCAGCGACAACCGCTCCTCTGCTTCCAGTTCGGCGATCTCGTCGGCAAGCACCCGGCATTCCCGTTCGCTCGGGCGGCGCAGCGCCATGCGGCGCCCGAAGCTGTTGCGCATGGTGCGCCCGACATTGATGTTGGTGGGCGTGCCTGACGTCGTCAGCCCGGCGCGGTGCGGCTTGTAGGTGACGGTTTCCCGGAGGTTGAGCTTCACGAGGTCCGGAAGCTCCAGATCTTCGAAGAAGAGGTCCAGCACCTCTTCGCGGGACAGGATGAAGAGGAAGTCGTCCGCCGCCTCGCCGCGCCCCGGGCCGCGTCCGTTGCCCCCGCCACCGGCGCCCGCCTCGGGCTTGCGGATCTTGTCACCCGGCGAGAAGGTCTGGTTGCCGGGCAGCACATGATGGCGTTCACCGCTGACGCCGGAGTGGCGGAAGCTCGGCTCGTCCGCGCCGCGCCGTGGGATCGGCACGCCATGGGCCGCGTCCACGTCGGCGATCTTGTCGGACTTCACCTGGTCGCGGATCGTGCGCTTCAGTTCGTCATGCACGCGCTTGAGGAAACGCTGCCGATTGCCGAGGCTCCGGTCCTTGGGATTGAGCCGGCGGTCGATGAAATGAGGCATACGCCAATCCCCCGCTTCGGCATGGTCAGCCGGCCTTGTTCACGCGCATGTACCAGTCGACGAGCCGGCGGACCTGGCGGCTCGTATAACCGCGCGCCGTCATGCGCTGGACGAATTCGGCGTGCTGCTTCTCGGTCGTGCTGTCCTTCTTCGAGCCGAAGCTGATGACGGGCAGGAGATCCTCGACCTGTCCGAACATGCGCTTCTCGATGACTTCCCGCAGTTTCTCGTAGCTCGTCCAGGCAGGGTTGCGCCCGTTGTTGCGGGCGCGGGCGCGCAAGGTGAACTTCACGACCTCGTTGCGGAAGTCCTTGGGATTGGCGATGCCGGCCGGCTTTTCGATCTGCGACAGCTCGCTGTCGAGGATCTCGCGGTTGAGGATCTGGCCCGTGTCGGGATCCTTGAAGTCCTGGTCTTCCAGCCAGGCATCGGCATAGGCGATGTAGCGGTCGAAGAGGTTCTGGCCGTATTCGCTGTAGGATTCCAGATAGGCCTTCTGGATCTCGTGGCCGATGAACTCGGCATAGCGGGCGGCAAGCTCGGAGCGGATGAAGTCGAGATAGTTTGCCTCGACCTCCTTGGGAAACTGCTCGCGCCGGATCGCCTGTTCGAGGATGTACATGAGGTGCACGGAATCGGCCGCCACCTCCTTGGTGTCGTAGTTGAAGGTTTCCGACAGCACCTTGAAGGCGAAACGCGTGCTGATGCCCGTCATGCCCTCGTCGATGCCGGCGGCATCGCGGTATTCCTGCAGCGATTTCGCCTTGGGGTCGGTGTCCTTCAGGTTCTCGCCGTCATAGACCCGCATCTTCGTGTAGGTCGGCGAGTTCTCGTGCGGGGAAAGGCGCGTGGCGACGGTGAATCGGCTGAGGTTTTCCAGCACTTCCGGCGCACAGGGGCTATCGGCCAGCTCGCTCTCGCGCAGCAGTTTTTCGTAGATCAGCCGCTCCTCGGTGACGCGCAGGCAATAGGGTACTTTCACGACGAGGATGCGGTCGAGGAAGGCCTCGTTGTTCTTGTTGTGTTTGAACTGCAGCCATTCGGACTCGTTGGAATGGGCGAGAACGATGCCCTGGTAGGGGAAGGCGCCGAAATTCTCCGTGCCGTTGTAGCTGCCCTCCTGTGTTGCGGTCAAAAGCGGATGCAGCACCTTGATCGGCGCCTTGAACATCTCGACGAATTCGAGCAGCCCCTGTGTCGTGCGGTTGAGGCCGCCGCTGTAGGAATAGGCGTCGGGATCGGCCTGGCTGAAATTCTCGAGCTGCCGGATATCCACCTTGCCGACGAGCGCGGACACGTCCTGGTTGGTCTCGTCGCCCGGCTCCGTCTTGGCGATGGCGATCTGCCGCAGCCGCGAGGGCATCAGCTTGACGACGCTGAACCTGGAGATGTCGCCGCCGATCTCGTCCAGCCGCTTGGTCGCCCAGGGCGAAATGAGGCCGGTGAGCCGGCGCTGGGCGATGCCGTATTTGTCTTCCAGCAGTTCGCCCATGCGCTCGCGGGAAAACAGGCCGAGCGGCGATTCGAAGACCGGGCTGATCTTGCCGTCGATGGCGAGCGTATAGATCGGCTGCTCTTCCATCAGCTTCTTGAGGCGCTCGGCGAGCGAGGACTTACCGCCCCCGACCGGCCCCAGAAGGTAGAGGATCTGCTTGCGCTCCTCCAGTCCCTGGGCGGCATAGCGGAAATAGCCGACGATGCGTTCGATCGTGTCTTCCATGCCGAAGAAATCGGCAAAGGCGGGGTATATCTTGATGGTACGGTTGGCAAAAACCCGGCCGAAACGCTCGTCCGCACTGGTATCGACGAGGGTCGGCGCGCCGATCGCCGCCACCATGCGCTCCGGCGCCGTGGCGTAGAGGCTCTTGTCGTCGCGGCAGGCCAACAGGTATTCCTGAAGGCTCAATTCTTCTTGTGCTGTACTCGCGTATACCTTTGAAAACAGGTCGAAAACGTCGCTGCCAGTGGTTCCCATGGAACCCTCCCGCGGTCGTTAGCCGGGAGTGTCGAATCTCCCGCGTATAGTGTACGCCGGAACGCAATCGACTGCAATTTGTTCCCCGCATTCTTCAAGCGAATGTGTGAAATCTCCCTCTATCCGTGACCGGCCCCGTTCATGCCGCCTAGCGCGCGCCGCGATCGAAGGTCGCCGGCCCGAGACCGCGCTGGCGCAGCACGCTGCGCGCCACTTTTTCCGTTGGCGTGCGGGGCAGCGGCGCATCGGTGATCTCGATATAGCGCGGCACCATGTGGCGTGGTGCGCTGGTCCTGAAATGCTCGAGCAGGCCGGCCGCATCGACCGTTGAGCCGGCACGGCGGAAGGCCACCACCATGATGTCCTCCTCGGTGAATTCGGAGGCGATGCCGAAGGCGGCGCTTTCGACGATGTCGGGATGCTGTTCGGCCAGCATCTCCACCTCGTAGGCGGAGATGTTCTCGCCGCGGCGGCGGATCGCCTCGTTCAGCCGGTGCTTGAAGTAGAGCCAGCCATCCGCGTCCATCACGCCGGCATCACCGGAATGATACCAGAGATTGCGCAGCGTCTCGACCGTCTTGGCCTCGGCGCGATAATAGCCGGAAAACATGCTCCAGCTCTTCTTGGGGCGCGAGACGATCTCGCCGATGCTGCCGGGCGGCAGCGGGCGGTCCTTGTCGTCGACAACGGCCACCTCCCAGTCGGGATGCGCCCGGCCGCAGGAACCGGGCCGCGTGTCGTCCACGGTGTCGAGCGTCACGAAACTGGTCTCCGTCTGGCCGTAGCCCGTGACAAGGCGCATGCCGAAGCGGTCCTCGAACGCCGCCTTGTCCGGCACCATGGGAATGCACTGGCAGACCCGCACGGGGTTGTCGCCGTCGTGCCCTTCCTGCGGCGCGCGCATGAGGATGACGGCCATGGCGCCGAGAAGGTTCGTCGCCGTCGCACCGCTGTCGCGCACCTGCGCCCAGAAGCGCGAGGCGCTGAACCCGTCGGCGAGCGTTGTTCGTGTGCCGTAGATCAGCGGCAGATAGACGCCGAACATCTGCGCATCGGTGTGGAACAGCGGCAGGGCGGAAAAGTAGCTGTCATCCGTGTTGTAGCCCAGATTGGCGGCCATCGCCGCCGCCCAGGCGTAACAATGGTGGTGCGACATCAGCGCGCCCTTGGCCGGGCCCGTCGTACCCGACGTATAGAGGATCGCCATCGGATCGCTGTAGTGCACGGCCGAAAGGTCGAGGCCGGCGGGTGGCGCGAGGCATTCCTCGAAATGCAGGATGCGGTCGATCCGGATCCCCGCCGCGCGCGCTGCCGCGGGATCGGCGCCGACGAGGATGAGCGTGCGGAGCGCCGGCAGCCGGTCCTGCACGATGGCGAGTTCCGGCAGGACGCTCGCATCGGCGACCAGCACCTCCGCCCCGCAATTGTTGAGGTTGTGGCAGAGCAGGTCGCCCTTCAGCCCCGGATTGTTCGGCACCTCGATCGCGCCGAGGCTGGAGGCGGCGAACCAGGTGGCGACGAGTTCGAGGCAGTTCGGCAACAGCATCGCCACCCGGTCGGCGCGGCCGACGCCCAGCCGGCGAAGGCCGCCGGAAAGCCGGCAGGTGAGGGTCAGCATCTCCTCGAAGCTCGCCGTGCGGCCGCAGATATCGATGAAGGGACGGGAGCCGAAACGTTCGGCCTGCGCTACGAGGATCTTCGGCAGGACACGCTCTTCGATCGCATCGTCGTGAAGGCCCGGGATGGCCGAAAGGGAAGAGAAGGCGGGGAGGATGGACACGGTCAGAACCCTTTTGCCTTTGCCTGCGCCGCAGGAGAGAGAAAGCCGCGAACCGTGGCCACCGTCTCCTGCGCCATCGCGTCTTCGAGAGAGGAATGAAAGCCGTCATTGATGGCGCGCTTGACATCCGCCACCGCACCCGCCGGACGGTCGGCGATCGCAAGAGCGAGGCGCCTGGCTTCGTCGAGCAGCGTATCGTCGGGCACGACCTTCCAGGCGATGCCGGTCTCCAGCGCCTTTTGCGCATCGTGGCGTTCGCCGAGGATGAGCAGTTCCTTGGTGACCTGCGGGCCGACCTGTTTCGTCAGGAGCGCGGTTACGCCGCCCGTCACGAACAGGCCGTAGCCGACTTCGGGGAAGAACCAGCGGGTGTTCTCGGCAAAGAGCCGGAAATCGCAGTTGATCGCCCATTCCAGCGCGCCGCCGACACACCAGCCATGCACGGCAGCGATCACGATCTTGCGCGAGCGCATGACATGGAGCGTGACGGCCTGGATGGCCTCCACCCAGTCCTCGGTCTCGGCCTTCGACGCGGTCTGTGCATCGAGGTCCTTGAGATCGTCGCCCGAGCAGAAGGCCCGGCCGGCGCCATTGAGGATGACCGCGCGGATATCGTCGTTCGCCTCGGCGGCGGAAAGCGCTGCGATCAGCCCGTCGACGAGCGGCCGGTTCATGGCGTTCAGCCGCTCCGGCCGGTTGAGCGTGATCCAGGCGATCGGCCCTTCGAGGGTGATGAGGACAGTGTCGTTCATCGCCCCGCCTCACACGATCATCGGTTCGGAATAGGCGCCCCAGACACCGCGCAGCGCGGTGCAGATCTCGCCGAGCGTCGCCTTCGCCTTGACCAGTTCGATGGTCTTCGGCAGCAGGTTCATGTCCTCCGAACGGGCCTGCTCGACGAGTTCCTGCATCAGGACCTTGATGCGCGCATCGTCCCGGTTGGCCCGGACGATCTTCAGGCGATCGACCTGAAGCTGCGTGCAATGATCGTCATAGGGGTGGATATGGACATCCGCCGTGCTGCTCGCCTCGTCGGCGAACTTGTTGACGCCGACGGAAATCTTCTCCCCGGAATCGATCTTCTTGAAGGTGGCATAGGCGGAATCGGCGAGCTTCTGCTGGAACCAGCCTTCTTCCACCAGTTTAACCGCGCCGCCACGCTCTTCCACCTCGTCGAGCATCTTCCAGATCTCGGTCTCCATGTCCTTGGTCAGCCGCTCGATGAAGTAGGAGCCGCCGAGCGGGTCGATCACCGAAGTGACGTTGATCTCCTCGCGGATGATCTGCTGGGTGCGGATGGCAAGTTTCATCGCCTCCTCGGTGGGGATGGCGAAGGCCTCGTCGAGGCCGTTGGTGTGCATGCTCTGGCAGCCGCCGAGCACCGCGCCAAGCGCCTGGATGGCGGTGCGCATCAGGTTGTTGTGGTGCTCGACCTTGGTGAGGCTCATCGCGGCCGTCTGCACATGGACGCGCAGGCGCATGGATTCCGGCTTCCGGGCCTTGAAACGCTCCGCCATGATCTTCGCATAGACGCGCCGCGCGGCGCGGAACTTGCAGATCTGCTCGAAGAAATCCTGGTGGCTGATGAAGAAGAACGACAGGCGCGGCGCGAAATCGTCGATATCCATGCCTGCCTTCGTCACCTCCTCGCAATAGGCGATGGTGAAAGCCATGGTGAAGGCGATCTCCTGCAGTGCATTGCCGCCGACATCGGAGAGATGGTAGCCGCTGAGGCTGACCGGATTGATCTTCGGCGTCGCCTTGGCGCTGTACATGATGAGGTCGCGCAGCAGCCGCACGGCGGGGCGGACGGGATAGATCCACTCCTTCTGGGCGACATATTCCTTCAGCGGATCGGCCTGCAGCGTGCCGGTCAGCTTGTGCAGGTCGCAGCCGCGCTGCTCCGCCACCGCGACGAACATGGCATAGACCACCCAGGCCGAGGGGTTGATCGTCAGCGAGACGGAGATCTTTTCTAGGTCGATGCCGTCGAACAGCCGGTCGATATCGTCCATCGTGTCGATGGCGACGCCGACGCGGCCGACCTCGCCGAAGGCCATCGGGTCGTCGGAATCAAGCCCCAGCAGCGTCGGCAGGTCGAAGTCGGTGGAGAGGCCGGTCTGGCCGGTCTGGATCATGTACTTGTAGCGCTGGTTCGTCGCCTCGGGATTGCCGAAGCCGGCGACCTGACGGATCGTCCAGGGGCGGCCGCGATACATCGTCGGGTAGACGCCGCGGGTGAAGGGATAGGCGCCGGGAAAGCCGAGCTCCTCGGCCGGAATGTCGGCAACGTCGGCGGCCGTATAGATGCGCTTCAGCGGGATGCCGCTTTCCGTCTCGTAGACGTCCTTTTCCTCCGGCCGGTTCTTCAGGAAGGCGGCAAGGGCGCCCTCCTCCCATTCCGCCTGGCTTTCGCGGACGGCGTCGATGGCGGGCGCAGAGAAGAGATGGGCGTTGTTCATGGGGTTTCCTCCCAACCCAGAAGGGCGCGGGCGACGACGGAAGGGTCCATCCGCCGTTCCGCCACCGCCCGGATCTGCCGTTCGAGCGTTTCGGGTGCTTGCTGGAATTTCTGCTGAAAGAGATGGCGGGCCGTGCCGAGGATGCGCGTGCGGCCCATGGCGTGCTGGCGCTCGGCCCGTTCGCCGCTCTCGTTGAGATGCGCCCAGTGCGCGTCGATGGCGTCCTTCAATTCGCCGACGCGTTCGCCGGAAATCGAGCTGACGGGCAGGACCGGCGATGTCCAACGGGAATCGTGGTGGTCCCCGCCGAGCGCCAGCATGCCGCGCAGCGCCGAGACCGTCGCGGCCGCCTCCGGCTTGTCGCATTTGCTGACGGCATGGATGTCGGCGATCTCGAGAATGCCGGCCTTGATCGCCTGGATGTCGTCGCCGAGGCCCGGGGCGGAGAGCACGACGACGGTATGCGCGGCCGTGACCACCTCCACCTCGTCCTGCCCGACGCCCACGGTCTCGATGATGACGGGGTCGTAGCCCGCCGCATCCAGCACGTCGACCGCCTGGAGCGTGGCGCGCGTCAGCCCGCCGAGATGGCCGCGGGTCGCCATGCTGCGCACGAAGGCGCCGCCGGCCGCCGCCGTCTCGCTCATGCGCACGCGGTCGCCGAGGATCGCTCCGCCGGAATAGGGGCTGCTTGGATCGACGGCGATGACGCCGACCTTGTGGCCTTCGGCGGCATAGGCCTTGATCAGCGCCGAAACGAGGGTCGATTTGCCCGCGCCCGGAACGCCGGTAATGCCGATGATATGGGCGCTACCGCCAAGCCGGTAGAGTTCCGCGAGCGCCGCGGCGGCTTCGGGATAGCCCTCCTCCGCGCGCGAAATCATCCGGGCGATGGCGATGGCCCGGCCCGCCAGCACGTCCTTCACCAGGTCGGCCGAGGGGACATAGGTCGCCCGCCGCGGTTTTGCGGAATGGGTGACGACCGTCATATCCGGCCACGTGCCGTGACGAGATCGGTGATCGTCGTGACGATCAGGTCGGAACGGGCCTCCTGGGGAACGATGGCATCGACGCCGCCCTCCAGCAGAGCGGGATAGTCCTGCTCGGGAATGACCCCGCCGGCGACGACGAGGATGTGCCCGGCCCCCTCCTCGCGCAGGCAGCGGCCGAGTTCCCGGAACAGCGGGACATGCGAGCCGGAGAGCAGGCTGACGCCGATGACGTCGACATCCTCCTGGATCGCCGCCTGCACGACGTCCTTCGGTGTCTTGTAGAGGCCGGTATAAACGACCTCCATGCCGGCATCGCGCAGGATGCGCGCCACCACCTTGGCACCCCGGTCATGGCCGTCGAGGCCGAGCTTGGCGACGAGGACGCGGATGGTGTCGGGGGTCTCGTCCGGCCCGGTGGAAAGGCTTTCGCCGGCAAGGGTCGCGTCGCGCATCCGTTCTTTCTCCCTACTCGGCCGCGATGCCCGGCGCACGGGCACCGGAAACGGAGGCGGCCTCGATGGATTGGGCGATGATGCGCAGGCCGATGTCGATCTCCTCCTCGGAAATCGTCAGCGGCGGCGCGATGCGGAACACGCCGCCCATGCCGGGCAGCTTGACGATGTTCATGCTGAGCCCGCGGCGGAAGGCTTCCGCGGCGATGCGACTGCCGAGCTCGTGGTCGGCGCTGCGGTCCGGATTGACGATCTCGACGCCGAGCATCAGACCGCGGCCGCGCACGTCGCCGACACAGTCGAAGCGCTGCTTGAGCTGCGACAGGCCCTCGAACAGCCGCGCGCCAAGCCGGCCGGCGCGCGCGACGAGCCCTTCCTCCTCCACGATGTCGAGCACGGCGAGGCCCACGGCTGCCGGCAGCGGATCGGAGACATGGGTCGTGTAGAAGAGGTAGCCCTTCTCATGGGCGATGTCCTCGATCTCCGCCGTCGTCATGACGGCCGCCAAAGGCAGGCCGGCACCGATCGTCTTGGAAAGCGTCAGGATATCGGGAGTCACGCCGTCGCGCTGGAAGGCGAACATGGTGCCCGTGCGGCCGATGCCGGTCTGGGCCTCGTCAAGGATGAGCAGCATGCCGCGCTCGCGGCACTTTTCCTTCAGTGCGGCCAGATAGCCGAGCGGCAGTTCCAGCATGCCGCCGCTCGACAGGATCGGCTCGGCGATGAAGGCGGCAAGACTGCCGACCGACTGGCTGTCGATCAGCCCGAAAGCGTCGTCGAGTTCGGTCTTCCAGTCGAGGCTGCCATCCGCATGGCGGAAGCGCGGGCGGAAGGTATTCGGCGCGGGAATGGTGAGCGAGCCCACCATGGCGGGGCCGTAACCCTTGCGGCCGGCGCTGTAGGTGGCCGAGCTCGCGGCGCCCGTCATGCCGTGCCAGCTCTTGGAGAAGGCGACGATCTCGTGCCTGCCGGTGACCAGCTTGGCCATGCGGATGGCCGCTTCGTTGGATTCCGCGCCGGTCGACAGCAGCATGACCCGGTCGAGCCCCGGCGCCAGTGCCGCCAGCCGCTCGGCAAGGTTCACGACGGGCCGCGACAGCATGCCGCTGAAGAGATGCGCCACGGCACCCATCTGGCGCTGGACAGTGGCGACGATGTGCGGATGGGAATGACCGACGAGCGCGCTCATCTGGCCGGAGGTGAAATCGAGAATGGGGCGCTCGTCCGCATCGAAGACGAAGCAACCCTCGGCCCGCTCGATGATGGCGGGGTCGAAGCTGCCGCCGTAGCGGATGAGGTGCTTGCGTGCGGCCGCCCAGAAGGCGGGGTCCTGGTTGCGTGACATGTGAGCCTCCGATGCCGTTTCAAAAGCGATACCGGCTGGCAGGGTCTCTGTAAAATTGATAGTATTTGGATTCCGATATAAGGAAAACTGATATGCTGGTGCCGCTGGATCTTCGCCTGCTCATCACCTTCGTCAACGCCGCCCATTCCGGTTCGCTGAGCGCCACGGCCGTGCAGGTCGGCCGCACGCAATCGGCCGTGACGATGCAGATGCAGCGGCTGGAAGAGATGCTGGGGCAGAGCCTCCTGCACCGCAGCGGCAGCGGCGTCCGGCTGACGGGAAGCGGCGAGCGCTTCCTTGCCTATGCCGAGCGTATCCTGAAAATGCACGACGAGGCCGTGTCCGCCTTTTCCCAAAAGGGCCTGCACGGCTCCATCGTCTTCGGCAGCCCGGAAGACTACCTTCTGTCGTTCTTTCCCATGCTCCTGAAAAGCTTCGGCACGCGTTATCCGGATGTCGAGATCAAGGTGCTCTCCGCCCCGACCGCCGAGCTGCGCGCCCTTCTGCCGTCGCGCAAGGTCGACCTGGCGCTGGTCTCGACGCCCAATCTTGCCGATGTGGACAATATCGTGCGGACCGAGCCGCTGGTCTGGGTCGGCAGCAAACCGACGCTGGAGGCGCATGATTTCGGCGATACGGTGCCGCTGGCGCTGCCGGCCTCCAATGCGATGGACCACCGCGCGGCCTGCGAGGCGATGGCGCGGGCGGGGCTTCGCTACAAGATCTCCTATGCCAGCAACAGCCTTGCCGGTCTTATCGGCCTTGCCCGCTCCGGCCTTGCCATCTGCGTCATGACGCAGGAGGCCGTGCCGCCCGACCTCCATATCCTCAACGCGCCGCTGCCGCATCTGCCGCATCTCGGCATGCTGATCGCCTTTGCCGACGGCGACCCGTCGCCCGCGACGAGCGCCTTTGCCGACCATATCCGCGCGGTGTTGCCGACGCTGTGACGCGAACGGCCGCGGCAGGTCTCCCCGCCGCGGCCGCCCTGTTCCCAAGCGATGGCCTGCGACCTATTTCTCGAAATAGGTCGGTTTGCCGTCCTCGCCCTTGCGCCATTCGTAGATGACATAGTCCGGCCGGTTGATGTCGCCCTTGGCGTCGTAGCCGATCTCGCCCAGCGCCGTCGCCCAGGGTCCGCCGGACTTGATGGTCTCGGCGACCTTCTGCGCATCCTCGGCCGAGCCCGTCTTCTCGATGGCGGACGCGATGATCTGCACGGCGATGTAGGAATAGAGCGTATAGGCCTCCGGTTCGAAGCCGGCGGTGCGGAAGGCCTCGACCACGTCCTTGGCCGCCGGGTTGCGGCGCGGGTCGGGGGCGAAGGTGTTCAGCGTGCCGACGACGGCGTCGCCCGCGATCTGCGCCAGTTCGCTGGAGACCATGCCGTCGCCGGAGAACAGCGTCGCCTTCAGCCCCTGGTCGGCCGATTGGCGCATGATCAGGCCGGCCTCGGTGTGCAGGCCGCCGAAATAGATCAGCGTGACGCCGGCCGCCTTCATCTTGGCGATCAGCGCGGAGAAATCCTTCTCGCCGCCGGTGATGCCTTCATAGAGGACCTCGGTGATGCCTGCGCCGTTCAGCTCCTGCTTTGCGACGTCGACGAGGCCCTGGCCGTAGGGTGTCTTGTCATGGACGATCGCGATCTTCGCGTCCTTGAAATTGGCCGCGATATAGGCCGCCGCCACCTTGCCCTGCTGGTCGTCGCGCCCGCAGGTGCGGAAGGTGTTCCACAGGCCGCGCTCGGTGAATTGCGGGTTGGTCGAGGCAGGCGTGATCTGCAGCACGCCGTTTTCTGCATAGACCTCCGAGGCCGGGATCGAGACGCCGGAGTTGAAATGGCCGACGACATAGTGGACGCCGTCGGCGACGAACTTGTTGGCAACCGAGATGCCCTGCTTCGGATCCGAGACGTCGTCGCCGATGACGATCTTCACCTGTTCGCCGAGCACACCGCCAGCGGCGTTGATGTTGGCGGCCGCCTGCTCGGCGCCCTTGACGAACTGCGCGCCGAAGGCAGCGTTCGGGCCGGTGATGGGGCCGGCGACGCCGATGACGATGTCGGCGAAGGCACTGCCGCCGGACAGGACCAGAGACGTCAGGACCACCGACGACAAGAAGAATTTTTTCATGGATGCGCTCCCAGTTTGGCTGCGGGCGATGGTTGAGGCTTTGCTGCGCTGCCCACGATCGGCGCAGAACGCCATCCGGCGCGTGAAGACACCCGCCAGGCATTCGGTCTTGATGATGTCGGACTGTGTCCGGCGGGTGGTTCGGGCTCCCTGCCCCGCCGGCCGCCCTGTCAGGCGGCGAAGACGCGGCGCCTCGGCCCCATGCCACCCGGCTCCCCTTCTTGTGAGAGGGGATGATGCGGCGGAGAAATATGGTATGCAATGACCGAAGGTTTCAGATTTCGTGATCGCTTTTGCCATAGAGATGGAGGGCAGGCCGCATGGAACGCCGCATGATCGCGCCCTGTTTCATGGACGACACGCTCGAATGCCTGCGGCGGCAGGGGGTGGAGGCCGCGCCGCTTCTCGCCGAAGCGGGCCTTCCGCCGGTCATCACCGGCCCCATTCCGGCTGAGCGATACGGTGCCTTCTGGCACGCGGTGGCCCGCACCATGGACGACGAGTTCTTCGGCGAAGGCGCGCGGCCCATGCGTGCCGGCTCCTTCGCGCTGCTCTGTCAGGCCATCCTCTCGACGGCGACGCTGGAACATGCACTACGGCGGGCCCTGCGGTTCCTCAAGGTCGTGCTCGACGACCCCCGCGGCACGCTGGTCGTCGAGGAGGGGCTGGCGCAGATCGTGCTGAGGGATGCGGGCGGGCCGCGCTCGGCCTTCGCCTACCGTACCTTCTGGATCATCGTGCACGGGGTCAATTGCTGGCTGATCGGACGGCGGCTACCGATCCGCTGGGTCGATTTCCGCTGCAGCGCGCCGCCGGCCGGCACCGACTACCGCCTGTTCTTCGGCGCGCCGGTGCGCTTCGACCAGCCGGAGACGCGGCTGGTCTTCGATGCGGAATTCCTGAACCTGCCGACCATCCGCGACGAGCGCGCGCTGAGGGAATTCCTCCGCCACGCGCCGGGCAATCTCCTCGTGCGCTACCGACATGACATGGGCCTGTCGGCCGCCATCCGCCAGCGTCTCGGCGGCCTCGCGCCGCAGGCCTGGCCGGGCTTCGAGGAGCTGGCCGGACGCATGCGCATCCCCGCGCCGAGCCTGCGGCGGCGGCTGAAGCTGGAGGGGCAGACCTATCGGGAGATCAAGGATGACCTGCGCCGCGCGCTCGCCATGGAGGCGCTTGCGGACGGCCATGCCAATGTCACGCAGCTTGCCGCCGACCTCGGCTTTTCCGAGCCGAGCGCCTTCTACCGCGCCTTCCGCAAGTGGACCGGGAAATCCCCGGCCGTCTTCCGGCGCAGCGCGGGCGAGATGGAGGCGTAGGGTGGCCTCCCGTCAGTTCTCCTCGAACTCGACGAGCGTGCCCTGGAAATCCTTGGGATGGGCGAAGACGACGGGATTGCCGTGTGCGCCGATCTTCGGCTCGCCGCCGCCGAGCAGGCGGATGCCGTTCGCCGTCGCCGTGCCGATGGCCGCCGAAATGTCGTCCACGTCGAAGCAGACATGGTGGATGCCACCCGCCGGCTGGCGCTCCAGAAAAGCGGCGATGGGCGAATTCGGCCCCAGCGGCTCCAGAAGCTCGATCTTGGTGTTCTCGAACTCCACGAAGACGATGCGCACACCGTGTTCCGGCAACTCCTGCGGCTCGGTCGTGGTGACGCCGAGATCGCGGTAGCGGCTGGCCGCCGCTGCCAGATCCGGGACGGCGATGGCGATATGGTTGACGCGCTTCAGCATGCTGACCTCACTGGTTCCTGCGGCGGCCTTCGATCAGGTCGAGCACCGTCCGGGCGGCATCGAGCACGTTGGTGCCCGGGCCGAAGACGGCGGCCACGCCGTTGTCCATCAGATAGGAGTAGTCCTGCCGCGGGATGACCCCGCCGCAGACGACGATGATGTCCTCGCCGCCCGTCGTCTTCAGGGCCTCGGCAAGCTGCGGCATCAATGTCTTGTGGCCGGCGGCGAGCGAGGAGACGCCGATGACGTCGACCTCCTTCGCGGCGGCCATGGCGGCCGCCTCCTCCGGTGTCTGGAACAACGGCCCCGCCAGAACATCGAAGCCGAGGTCGCCGAAGGCCGAGGCGATCACCTTGGCGCCGCGGTCGTGGCCGTCCTGCCCGAGTTTTGCGACCATGACGCGCGGCTTGCGCCCGAGCTTGGTGGCGACGCCGTCGAGACGTTCGGTCAGGACCGACAGTTCCGGCTCGCCCTCATAGGCCTTGCCATAGATGTTGCGCACGACCTTGGGCTCGGCGACATGGTTGCCGAAGACCGCACGCATGGCATCGGAGATCTCGCCCACGGTGGCTCTGGCGCGGGCACAGTCGACGGCCGCGTCCAGGATGTTGCCCTCGCCGGTGCGGGCGACCTCCTCAAGGCGCGCGAGCGCGGCCGTGACGGCAGCGGAATCCCGCCGGCGCCGGATCGCTTCGAGTCGCTTGATCTGTGACGAGCGGACGGCGGTGTTGTCGATCTCCAGCGTGTCGATCGGCGCCTCGTCCTCCAGGCGGAACCTGTTGACGCCGACGATCACCTCTTCGCCCTTGTCGACCGCTGCCTGCCGGCGCGTCGCCGCCTCCTCGATCAGCCGCTTCGGCAAGCCGGCATCGACGGCCTTCGTCATGCCGCCCATCGCCTCGACGTCCTCGATCAGCGCCCAGGCCTTTTCCGCCAGTTCGTTGGTGAGGCTCTCGACATAATAGGAGCCGGCGAGCGGATCGACGACCTTCGTCACGCCCGTCTCGTTCTGCAGGATGAGCTGGGTGTTGCGGGCGATGCGGGCGGAAAACTCCGTCGGCAGCGCGATCGCCTCGTCGAGCGCATTGGTGTGCAGCGACTGGGTGCCGCCGAGCGCGGCCGACAGCGCCTCATAGGCGGTGCGGATGACGTTGTTGTAGGGGTCCTGCTCCTGCAGCGAGACGCCGGAGGTCTGGCAATGGGTGCGCAGCATCAGCGAGGACGGCTTCTTCGGCTCGAATTCCTGCATGATGCGCGTCCACAGGAGACGCGCCGCGCGCAGCTTGGCAGCCTCCATGAAGAAGTTCATGCCGATGGCGAAGAAGAAGGAGAGGCGCCCGGCGAAATCGTCGACGTCGAGCCCCTTGGCAAGCGCGGCACGGACATATTCGCGCCCGTCCGCCAGCGTGAAGGCCAGTTCCTGCACCAGCGTCGCCCCGGCCTCCTGCATGTGATAGCCGGAGATCGAGATGGAGTTGAACTTCGGCATCTGCCGCGCGGTATATTCGATGATGTCGGCGATGATCCGCATGGAGGGAGCCGGCGGGTAGATGTAGGTGTTGCGGACCATGAACTCCTTGAGGATGTCGTTCTGGATAGTCCCCGACAGCTTTTCGCGCGGGACGCCCTGCTCCTCGCCCGCCACGATGAAGCTGGCGAGGATGGGGATGACGGCGCCGTTCATCGTCATCGACACGGAGATCTTTTCCAGCGGGATGCCGTCGAACAGGATCTTCATGTCCTCGACGCTGTCAATGGCGACGCCCGCCTTGCCGACATCGCCAACGACGCGCGGATGGTCGCTGTCATAGCCGCGATGGGTGGCGAGGTCGAAGGCGACCGACACGCCCTGCTGCCCGGCGGCCAGATTCTTCCGGTAGAAGGCGTTCGAGGCCTCGGCGGTGGAGAAGCCGGCATATTGCCGGATGGTCCACGGCCGCCCCGCATACATGGTCGCGCGCGGCCCGCGCACGAAGGGCGCAAAGCCGGGCAGCGAGGCGAGGTGCTCGATGCCCTCGATGTCGGCGGCGGTATAGAGCGGCTTGACGGCAATGCCCTCGGGCGTCTGCCACGTCAGCGTTTCCGGCGAGGCCTTCAGCTCCTTCTCGGCCAGCGCCTCCCAGTCGGCGATCGTCTTTTCACTCATCGGGCGCCCTCCTGCCGGCTGCGGTCAAGCTCGTCTGCCATCATTCGAACTCCATGATCAGCTCGTCGACCGCAAGGCTCGCGCCGGGCTCGACGGCAACGCGCTTGACGATCGCGCGTTTTTCCGCGCGCAGGATGTTTTCCATCTTCATCGCCTCGACGACGGCGAGCGCCTGGCCCGCCTCGACGGTATCGCCCGCCTTGGCGCTCACGGAGGTGATGACGCCCGGCATCGGGCAGAGCAGCATCTTCGAGGTGTCCGGCGGCTGCTTCTTCGGCATCAGCCGTGCCAGCGCCGCGACCCGGCCCGAGCGGACATGCGCCTTGATATCGATGCCGCGCCAGCGCAGGCGGATGGCCGGGCCGACGAGATCGACCTTCATGCCGACCGTCTCTCCGGCGATGGTGAAGGTGGCGTGCGTGGAACCCGGCACGAAGCTGCCGGCAACGGGCAGCACGGTGCCGTCGGCAAAGCGCACGCTGGCGCCCTCCACGCCGGTTTCCAGCGTCAGGGCAAGCTCGGTCTCGCCGAAGCGCACCACCCAGTCCTTGCCGAGAACGCGGCGGTGGTTGCCGATCGTGCCGGAAATCTGCACGGCGCGCGCCTGCATCACCTGGCTGACCGAGGCGGCGACGGCGGCAAGCACCCGTGCGGCCTCGCCGTCCGGCTCGACGCCGTGGAAGCCGTCCGGGAATTCCTCCGCGATATAGGCGGTCGTCAGCCGCCCCTCGCGGAACCGCGGCTGCTGCATGACGGCCGACAGGAACGGCAGATTGTGACCGACGCCCTCCACCTCGAAACCGTCGAGCGCGCGGGCCATGGCGTCCACCGCCGCAAGCCGGGCCTCGGCTCCTTCCCCCGGCGCCCAGGCGCAGAGCTTGGCGACCATCGGGTCGTAATACATCGAGATCTCGCCGCCCTCGTAGACGCCGGTATCGTTGCGCACGACGGTGCCGTCGGCCGCCTTGCCCTCGGCCGGCGGGCGGTAGCGCGTGAGGCGGCCAATCGACGGCAGGAAGTTGCGGTAAGGGTCCTCGGCATAGAGGCGGCTTTCGATCGCCCAGCCGTTCAGCTTTACGTCGTCCTGGCCGAAAGTGAGCTTTTCGCCGGCGGCGACGCGGATCATCTGCTCGACGAGGTCGATGCCGGTGATGAGCTCCGTCACGGGATGCTCGACCTGCAGGCGCGTGTTCATTTCGAGGAAGTAGAAATTGCGGTTCCCGTCGACGATGAACTCCACCGTACCCGCGGAGTGATAGCCGACGGCCTTTGCCAGCGCCACGGCTTGCTCGCCCATGGCCTTGCGCGTTGCCGCGTCGAGGAAGGGCGACGGCGCCTCCTCGATGACCTTCTGGTTGCGTCTCTGGATCGAGCATTCGCGCTCGCCGAGATAGAGCGTGCTGCCGTGTTTGTCGCCCAGCACCTGGATCTCGATATGGCGCGGCTGCGTGACGAACTTCTCGATGAAAATGCGGTCGTCGCCGAACGAGCTTTTCGCCTCGTTCCGGGAGGACTGGAAGCCCTCGCGCGCCTCCGCGTCGTTCCAGGCGATGCGCATGCCCTTGCCGCCGCCGCCGGCAGACGCCTTGATCATCACGGGGTAGCCGATGCGCGAGGCGATCGTCACCGCCTCGTCGGCATCCTCGATCAGGCCCATATGGCCGGGCACCGTGCTGACGCCGGCCTCCGCCGCCAGCTTCTTCGAGGTGATCTTGTCGCCCATCGCCTGGATGGCACCGACCGGCGGGCCGATGAAGGCGACGCCCTCCTTCTCCAAGGCTTCGGCAAAGGCGGCGTTTTCCGACAGGAAGCCGTAGCCGGGATGCACGGCGTCCGCGCCGGTCTTGCGGATGGCGTCGAGGATGCGGTCGATGACGATGTAGGACTGCGCCGACGGCGCCGGCCCGATATGCACGGCCTCGTCGGCCATCGTCACATGCAGCGCGTTGCGGTCGGCATCGGAATAGACCGCGACGGTGGGGATGCCGAGCCTGCGGGCGGTCTTGATGACGCGGCAGGCGATCTCGCCACGATTGGCAATCAGGATTTTCTTGAACATCAGGTGTCTTCCGGTCCCGGTCTCTTAATCTTTGTATTTCTTCTCATAGGGCATCAGCAGGATGGCCGAGGCCGTCGCGGCCCCGCCGAACAGCGAGGCGAAGGGCACGACAAGCAGGAGGACCGGCATCACCGGGTCCGCCGCACGGGCGATGCGCGTGCCGATGCCGCCGATGTCGAGGAGAATGACGGCGGCGGCCGTCGCCGCGCCGATCAGGCCGCCGACGAGCGCATGCAGCATCATGAAACGCAGCATGTGCCAGTGATCCTTGCGCGCCTCCTCCGGCGTCAGTTCCGGCCGTTCCATCCTCCCCGTCCTCGTCAAAGCGGTATCGTGTCGTGCTTCTTCCAGCGCGTCTCCACCTGCTTGTTCTTCAGCGATGCGAAGGCCCGCGCGATGCGCCGGCGCGAGGAATGCGGCATGATCACCTCGTCGATGAAGCCGCGCTCGGCGGCGACGAAGGGGTTGGCGAAGCGCGCCTCGTATTCCTTCGTGCGGGCGGCGATCTTTTCCGCATCGCCGAGTTCCGAGCGATAGAGGATTTCGGTCGCACCCTTGGCGCCCATGACGGCGATCTCGGCGGTGGGCCAGGCATAATTGACGTCGGCGCCGATATGCTTGGAGGCCATGACGTCATAGGCCCCGCCATAGGCCTTGCGGGTGATCAGCGTCACCATCGGGACGGTCGCCTGACTGTAGGCGAAGAGCAGCTTGGCGCCGTGCTTGATGATGCCGTTATATTCCTGTGCGGTGCCGGGCAGGAAGCCGGGCACGTCGACAAGGGTCAGGAGCGGGATCGAGAAGGCATCGCAGAAGCGCACGAATTTCGCGGCCTTGCGGGCGGAATCGATGTCGAGGCAACCGGCCAGCACCATCGGCTGGTTGGCGACGACGCCGACCGTCTGGCCTTCCAGCCGGATGAAGCCGGTGATGATGTTGCGGGCGAAGGCCTCCTGCAATTCGAAGAAGTCGCCCTCGTCGGCCAGCGCCAGGATCAGCTCCTTCATGTCGTAAGGCTTGGTCGAGCTTTCGGGCACGAGGCTGTCGAGGCGCATCTCGAGGCGTGCGGGATCGTCGTGGAACGGACGGACCGGCGGCTTCTCCCGGTTGTTGAGCGGCAGGAAATCGAAGAGCAGCCGGACATTCTCCAGCGTCTCGATGTCGTTCTCATAGGCCGCGTCGGCGACCGAGGATTTCTTCGTATGGGTGCCGGCGCCGCCGAGTTCCTCGGCGGTGACGATCTCGTTCGTCACGGTCTTCACCACGTCCGGGCCGGTCACGAACATGTAGGACGTGTCGCGCACCATGAAGATGAAATCGGTCATGGCCGGCGAATAGACGGCCCCGCCCGCGCAGGGGCCCATGATGACGGAAATCTGCGGGATGACGCCGGAAGCCTCCGCATTGCGGCGGAAGACCTCGGCATAGCCGGCAAGCGAGGCGACGCCTTCCTGGATGCGCGCGCCGCCGCTGTCGTTGAGGCCGATGACCGGGGCGCCGTTGCGCACCGCCATATCCATGATCTTGCAGATCTTCTGGGCATGGGTTTCCGACAGCGAACCGCCGAGGACCGTGAAATCCTGGCTGAAGACATAGACCTGGCGGCCGTTGATCGTGCCCCAGCCGGTGACGACGCCGTCGCCCGCGAAGGTCTGTCCCGCCATGCCGAAATCGACGGCCCGGTGGGTGACGTACATGTCGTATTCCTCGAAGGAGCCCTCGTCGAGCAGCACCTCGATGCGCTCGCGCGCCGTCAGCTTGCCCTTGCCGTGTTGGGCGTCGATGCGCTTCTGGCCGCCGCCGAGCCTTGCCTCGCTGCGGCGTTGTTCGAGTTGTTCAAGGATGTCGCGCATGAAGGCTCCCACTGGTGTCGTATCGATACTCATACCGGTTTGCATGGATTTGCTGAACCCTTGATCGGGCGCAAATGTGGAATTATAAATCTGCAAACTGAAACTTGCGAAATTGCGAACATGGCGCTCGGAAAACTGTTCATCGGCCTTAAGGTGCGCGAGCTGCGCGTGGCGAGCCAGCAGACGCAGAGCCAGTTCGCCAAGCGCATCGGCATTTCTACCAGCTACCTCAACCAGATCGAGAACAACCAGCGCTCCGTCTCGGCCGCCGTGCTGCTGCAGCTCGCCGACAAGTTCAACCTCGACATCAGCGAACTGTCACGCGGGGAGACGGACCGGCTGCTCTCGGCGCTCAGCGAGGCGCTCGCCGATCCGATCTTCGAGAGTTTCAGCCCTTCCCTCCAGGAACTCAAGCTGATTTCGCAGAACGCGCCGGCGCTGGCCCATGCGCTCGTGCTCGCCCACCAGGCCTATCGCCGCAAGAGCGAACAGCTGGCGAGCCTCGACCACGACCGCGAGAACGCCCCCGGCCTCGGCGCCACACCCTATGAGGAGGTGCGCGACTTCTTCCATTTCGTCGACAACTACGTGCACGCGCTCGATGTTCTCGCCGAAACGCTGGCGGCCGGCCTTTACGGTGCGGGCTTCGACCGCAGGTCCGCCCTCGTGCGCCATCTTGGGGAGCAGTTCGGCGTCTCGGTCGTTTTCGCGGAGACCAATGACAGCCCGCTGCGCCACTATGACCGCGACCGGAAGACCCTGACCCTCAACCGGCTCTCGGCGAACCCGACGCAGGTCTTCCAGCTTGCCCACCAGATCTCCCAGCTCCATGCGGCGCGGGAGATCGAGGAGATCGTCCAGCGGGCGAATTTTCGCACGGACGAAGCAAGGGACATCTGTCGCATCGGGCTGCACAACTATTTCGCCGGCGCTCTCGTCATGCCGTACAGCGATTTCCTTGCCGCCGCCCAGGCGCTGCGCCACGATATCGAATTGTTGTCCGCCCGTTTCGAGGCCTCGCTGGAGCAGGTCTGCCACCGGCTCTCGACACTGCAGCGGCCGGGCAACAAGGGCGTGCCGATCTTCTTCGCGAGGATCGACCGTGCCGGCAACATCACCAAGCGGCACAGCGCGACGAAGCTGCAATTCGCCCGCTTCGGCGCGGCCTGTCCGCTGTGGAACGCCCACCGGGCCTTCGAGGTGCCGCAGGGCATCATCCGCCAGCTTGCCGAGACGCCCGACGGGGTACGCTATCTCTGTCTTGCAACGCAGACCTTCAAGGGCACCGGCGGTTTTGCCGCCACGCGCACGGGCTATGTGCTCGCCTTCGGCTGCGAGGTCTCCTATGCCGACCAGTTTGTCTATGCGGACGACCTTGATATCGGCGAGCGCTCCCGCTTCGAGCCGATCGGCATTTCCTGCCGGCTGTGCGAACGTGGCAACTGTCCGAGCCGGGCGGTCCCGCCGATCCGCGGCCGCCTGCAGGTCGATCCCGATATCCGCGAGACGATCCCCTATCGCCTCGCCTGAGCAAAAGCCCTACCCGTGTCCGGACAGCAGCCGCTCCATCTTGCCGAGCAGGCGTGGCAGGTCCACCGGCTTGGTGTCGAAGTCGTCGCAGCCGGCTTCGCGCGCCCGCGCCTCATCGACGCTCATGGCATGGGCGGTGAGCGCAATGATGGGCAGGCCCGTACCGGCCGGGCCGCTGCGGATGCGGCGCGTCGCCTCGCAGCCGTCGATGCCGGGCAGGCCGATATCCATCAGCACGAGGTCCGGCGCATCCGTTCCCGCCCGCACCACGGCCTGTTCGCCATCTTCGGCGAGGATCACCTCGTAGCCTTTCCGCTCCAGCCGGCGGGAGAGCATGTCGCGGTTCATCTCGTTGTCTTCGACCAGCAGGATCTTGGTCATGGCGTCAATTCCCGATCGGTTTTTCGCGTGCGTGTGACGATGACCTCGCGCAGCGCCTGCGTGAGTTCGACATGCGCACCCTTGCCCTTGCCGATGATCTGCGTCGCCCGGGCGCTGAGCAGGTCCCGTTCGGCATTGCTGAGATGCTTGGCGGTGACGACGAGGACCGGCACCGTATCCCATTCCTCCCGCTCGCGCAGGGCGGCGAGGAATTCGAAGCCGTTCATTTCCGGCATCTGCAAATCGAGGAGGATGGCGACCGGCGGCGGGTTGGCGGCCAGCCACGCCATGCCCTGACGCCCGTTCTCCGTCAGCGCCACGCTGCGTCCGAGCCGTTCGACGGTGCGCTGCATGAGCAGACGCGTCGCCGGGTCGTCTTCCACCACCAGCACCGTGCCGCCCTGGCTGCCGCCGGTCAGACGCGCGATGAAATCGCTGAGCTCGCCGCGATCGACGGGCTTTGCCAGCATGGCGGCGGCGCCGAGCGTGAAGCCGAGTGCCTTCTCGTTGCTGATGGAGACGATGACGACGGGGATGGCGGCCAGTTCCGGATCGGATTTCAGCGCGACGAGCACGGACCAGCCATCCATCTGCGGCATCAGGATGTCGAGCGTGATGGCGGCGGGACGGTGCTTGCGCGCCATGTCCAGCGCCTGCTCGCCCGTGCCGGCGTAGAGCACCCGGTAGCCGTCGCGCTTGAGATGCGAGCCGATGATGTTCATCGACGCCTCGTCGTCGTCGACGACGAGCACGGCGGGCCGCTCTGCCTGCTCCGGCCTTGCGGCAAGACCCGCCTCCTCGCCGAGGAGGCCTTCGCCGTCTTCCGCATCGTCCGCCGTGTTCTCCTGAGGATCGGGCAGGATGAAGGTGAAGCGCGAGCCTTCGCCCGGCCGGCTTTCCACCGTTAGGTCGCCGCCGAGCATCTGGGCGAAGCTGCGGCTGATGGCAAGGCCGAGGCCGGTGCCGCCGAACTTGCGCGAGGTTGAGCTGTCGGCCTGGGAAAACGCCTGGAAGAGGCGGCCCAGCTGTTCCTCGTTCATGCCGATGCCGGTGTCGCGGACGGTCAGCGACAGGAGCCGGCCGGCACCCTTGCCCTGCCGCGCGACGGTGAGCGTGACAGTGCCCTTTTCGGTGAATTTGCAGGCGTTGCTGAGAAGGTTGAGCAGGGTCTGCTTGACCTTGGTGATGTCGGTCTCGATCGTGCCGATATCGGCCGGGCACTCCACGGCAAAGGTATTGTCGTTCTTGGCGGCCAACGGCCGGATCAGCGCCGCGACGTCCTGCGTCAGGGCGCCGATATCGAAGCGCTCGCGATAGACCTCCATGCGTCCCGCCTCGATCTTCGACAGGTCAAGGATGCCGTTGATGAGGCCGAGCAGGTGGTTGCCGGCACTCTCGATCTTCTTGAGGTCGGGCAGGAAATCGGTCTGGCCGGTATCCTCCGCGTCCTCCTGCAGGATCTGCGCGTAGCCGATGATGGCATTCAGCGGCGTGCGCAGCTCGTGGCTCATGTTGGCGAGGAATTCGGACTTCACCTGCGTGGCGCGCTGCGCCTCGTCACGGGCCAGCTCCAGCTCCTGCTGGCGCTGGCGCAGCTCGGTGATGTCGACATAGACGATGGTGAAGCCGCCTTCGTGGGTGCGGCGCTCACTGATCTGCATCCAGCGCCCGTCCCGGAAGGGGGTGACGCGGGTGGCGCTGTGGTCGTGCGAGGCGAGCCGGGTGGCGAACCATTCGTCGAACGGTTTGTCGAGTTCGACGACGTGGCGCCCACCCGCCTCGATGACATCGCGGAAGGTCGAGGTGCCGGCCACCATGGCGTCGTGCACGGGATGCATGTCGCGAAAGCGCTGGTTGACGATCAGCAGCCGCTCGTCGGGTCCATAAAGGGTGAAACCTTCCGCGATGCTCTCGATGGCATCGACGAGTGTCCGGCGTTGATGCTCGGCCTCCTGCGTCAGTCGCGCCCGCTCCGCCTGCCCTTCCTTCAGAAGCTGCAGGGCCGCGCTCACCTTGCCGAGTTCGTCGGCGGCCGCCGCAGGCACGGCGACATCCGCATCGCCCGCCGTCAGGCCGCGCACGGCCGCAACGATTTCGCCGAGCGGTTTGAGGATCGAGCCGAGGATGACGATGGTCAGCACCGCGCCGATGACGACGGCGGCGATCGAGAGCAGAGAGGCGACATTGGCTGCCCGCTCGAACTGCCGCAGGATGTTCGCCCGCGCTGCCGTGGCCTGGCGTGAAAGCACGCCCTGGAGGGCCGTCAGCTGCTCGTCCACGCTGATGCCGTAGCGCCGCGCCTCGGCGAAGTGGGTGTTGCCGATGACGCGCTGGTCGTCGGTATAGGCATCGACGGCCTGGGTTGCGAGGTCGTCGAAGCGGGCGACCTCCTGACGGATCGCCTCGGCCTCGGCCGGCCGGTGTTCCGCAAGCCGGTCGAGCCGTTCGCCAAGGCGCGTGCGGGCCTCGCCGGCACGGGTCTCGGCCAGCGTCAGCAGGCTGACGGAAAGGTCGGCCTGCCAGTAGCGCAGGCTGTTGAAGGCGGCGCGCACGTCGTCCGACAGGACGATGATCTCGGCGATGCGATTGGCTTCCTCGCCCGATTCGAGGGCTTCGGAGAGTTCGCTGCGGGTAAAGAGGCTGCTGCCGATGGTCGCAAACAGCAGCACCGCCGCCAGGAGGACAAGCCGCACCCGGATCGACAGGCGCCGCAGCGAGAGGAACGACGCGGGCGAACGGCTCATTGCGGGATGAGCCCGATGCTGATCACCCCGCCGAGATCGCCCTCATGGGCGCCCTCCTTCGGATAGCCGGTCACGTCCAGTTCGCCGGCCGGATCGCCGTGACAGGTCAGACAGGAGGGCACGTAGTACTCTGGCACCATGACGCGCGCCCTCTCCTGCCCCTCCTCGAAAACCATGGCCGAATAGATCTGGCCCTTCGGCCAGTCGGCCTTTTCGAGATAGTCGCGGATCGCCGCGGCCTCGAAGGCGTCCGGCCGGGCCTTGCGGTTGCGGATCAGCACGGGGGGCGCGGTGAATTTCATGCTTGCCTCCTTGCCGGCACGCGCCTCGAAGGCCTCGTTGACGAGACGCGTGAAGGTGGCGGGTATGAACCCCTTGAAGCCCTTGCCCTTGGCGTTGATCGTCTCCTGGTTGGAGTCCATCACCTCGACCACCGCGTCCATCTGCGCCCGGATGAGCCGTCCTTCATAGGAGGCGGGATCGATGGTGTTCGGATCCCGGCCGGTGGCCTGGCGGTAGTTGGCGATGGCCTTTTCCAGTACGGCCGCGCCCGAAAGACCCTTGTCGCCCAGCGCGGGGTCGTTGATGCGCTCCTGGTTGGTGGAAATGACCGCACGCGCCGATTGCAGCATGGTGGCAAGGCTTTGGGCGATGGCAAGGTCTGCCGGGCCGGCCTCGGCAGCGAAAGCACCGCCAGCAAGGGCCGACATCAACAGCGCGGCAAGGCCGCCTTTCACGAACGCACGCATCGCCGTCCTCCCCTGCGCCCGCCGAACCGGCGTTACGATGATGGAAAGATAGCGGAATTCCGCTGACCGGCAATCGGCAAATCATGGAGCGAAGCGCGGGCGTCGCCCTCTGCCATGGCCCCTCACCCTAACCCTCTCCCCGCAGGCGGGGAGAGAGGACCTGTCCTGTGCTGGGTTGTGAATCCCGGGAAACCGGATCTGCCCATTCCCGTCGCCCCGCTTGCGGGGAGAAGGTGCCGGCAGGCAGATGAGGGCGATCTGCGACCTCGTCGCGAACACGATCGCGTGATGGCAAGCCGCCTAGAAGCGAATCTCCAGCAGGGAGAAATCGTCCGGCAGCGGCCCGGTGCCATTGAAGGATTTCACCCAGGCGAGGATGTCCTTCGGACCGCTGGCATGGGCTTCGGCGTGTTCGGCGAGCGCCTCGACGCTCAGCATCTCCTCGTCGGGCCCATCCACCTCAAATGTTCCATCGCTGATGACGAGCAGCCTGTCGCCCGGGAAGATTTGGGTGACGTCGCTGTCATAGTCCATGTCGGGCAGCGCGCCGATCGCCACGCCACCAACGGTGATGAGCAGTTCGCGGGAGGGTGTGCCCGCGGGGCGGCCCGGCCCGCGCAGGAGGATCGATGGCGGATGGCCGCCGGTCGCATAGCGCAGTTCGCCGGTGCTCGCCTTGTAGACGCCGTACCAGATGGTGAAGAACATATTGTTCTGTTTTTCCATCGGAAACGTGTTGTTGAGCGCCTTCAGCACCGTGGACGGATCACGGAAATCCGCGCCCGTCAGTGCGGAAGCGCGCAGCACGTTGATGACGGTGACGGAGAGCAGCGCGGCGCCGACGCCGTGGCCGCAGACATCCAGCAGGTAGATGGCGAAATGATCGTCGTCGATGCGGTGGTAGCCGAAGGAATCGCCGCCGAGCTCGGTGGAGGGCACCAGCAGCCAGTCGGTCGCGGGCGCTTCGGTGCGCTTGTCGGGCAGGATGGAGAAGACGTAGCGGCCGGCATCGTTCAGCTCCTCGTCGAGCCGCGCCTGCGTGCGCTCCAGGAGCAGGTTCTGCTCGGCCAGTTGGTCCTCGACGGCCTCGCCATGTTCGATCATGGCCTCGTAGAGCAGCTTCAGATCGTCGTATTCTGCCTCCAGTTGTGCAAAATCGAGGCGCAGCCGGGCGAGTTCCGCGGCGTCGCCATCCGTGAAAGGTACTGAAGAAGCGGCAGACAAGTTTGACGAATCCTTCATGATTGTATGGAAAGCTCCTCACACGTTCGGAGGGGGCGGCGCAACTACCGATATCATATCGCGCGTGCCGGTCTCCGCTGGCAGCCCCCGCGCATCGCCCGCACTTCGGACATTACATAGTCTAGGAATTTCCCGAAAGATAGGTAAGCGCGCGGCCGCCGCTCCCGCTTACGACATCATGAGGCTGGGGCGAATGGATCTTCGAGCAGTGCAGACGGGAGCGGACGATCATGTCCTGCTTCTGGAGTTCGACATGGACATGGGTGGCTTTGCGTCCAACTGGGCCTATTGCGACCGGCTGTCGACCTATTTCGCCCGCATGATCAGCCACAATCGAAGCGACTCGCTGCTCTATTCCAACCTGTTCTCTTCGGCCCTCAACGAGCTTCTGGAAACGGTCTATCGCCTGCACGCGCCGACCGGCAGCTTCGTCTGCGCGGTTTCCCGCAAGGGCGCCAGCGACCGCATCATCCTGACCATCCCGGCCGATGCGCAAACGGCCGGTTTCTATCGGCAGGCCGTCGATGTCCTGAACGAAGGCGACGTCGCCGCGCGGTATCACAGTGCCCTCTTCACAGAAGGCCCCCTGCAGCCGAATATCGGCCTCCTGGAGCTGGCCGTCGACTATGCCGCCCGCTTTTCCATCGAACCCGCCGACGGAGATGCCATCCGTCTCATTGCCGAACTCACGCTGGAGGCAACTGTCGCATGATCGCCGATTCGCTTGTCCAGACCTACAAGGTCTCCTTTGACGAAAACAATCAGGAGTTCGCGCTGTCCGGCTCGATGCGCCCCGAGCGCGCTGCCGAGATGGAGGCATGCGTCCGCCTCATCGAAAAATCGATCGCGTCGATCCGCGGCACCTTCTACGTCAACGTCAAGCGCCTCGTGCGCCTCAACAACGTGGCGTTCCACGCGCTGGCCGGCGCGCTGCTGAAGGCGGCCGAGGAGCGGCCGGAGCTCAAGATCTCCATCGTCACGTCGAGCGTCATCGGCTGGTCGACGAAGAAGTTCGGCGCGCTGACGGCCAAGAACCCGCGCATCCTCGTCGAGGAATATGACAGCGAGTTCTACCCGGGCCAGGCCTTCCTGGAAGAGGGCGGCTTTGTGCCGGTGCTGCGCACGCAAACCAAGCTGACCTGGAAACACGAGCGCTCCATCCTGCCGCGTCACGGCCTCGCCCCGGGCATGACCATGGCGGACATCTGCTGCGGCATCGGCGATTTCGCCGTGCTGGTCGCCAAGGAATTCTCCCCGTCGCGCATCGTGGCGCTCGACCATTCGAAGTCGAGCCTTGCCTATGCGCGCCAGGTCGCCAGCGAATTCGATATCGGCGGCATCGAATACATCTATGGCGATGCGGCCGAAATGCTGCTGGAGGACGGCCAGTTCGACTTCGTCTCCTGCCGCCATGCGCTGCAGATCTTCAACAAGCCCGAGATGATCGTCGAGGAGCTGGTGCGCATCTGCAAGCCCGGCGGGCGCGTCTACGTCACCAACGAGAAGATCTCCCAGTGCCTCGGCGAGCCGCGCGGTCCGTCGATCCAGTGGACCTATGACCAGCTGTCGAAGCTCTTTGCCGATTTCGATATGGATCTCGAATTCGGCCCGAAGAGCTACCAGGCCCTGCAGCGCGCCGGCCTCGAGGACATCCGCATCGAAAGCTTCATGGTGACCAACCGGGACGGCGACGCGCAGGCCTTCGCCGACATGGTCATGGCCTGGGAGGAAATGTTCGCCGGCGGCATGTGCGAGAAGCGCGGTGACGACGCGGCCTTCGTGGAGAAGTTCCGCCGCGGTTTCGAGGATCATATCGCCGCCGCCCTTCACCCCGGCGGGTATGCCGGCTGGCCCGTCTGGGTCGCGTCGGGACGCAAGCCGCAATGAGCGATTTTGCCGAAACGCCGCCCTCGCTCTGGGGCTTTTCGCTGACCTCGTTCCGCGCGAAATTCGTGCTCGTCGTCGGCGGCGCCGTGCTGGTGGACCTCCTGGTCGCCGGCGGCATTGCGCTGTGGAACGTCAACCGCCTTTCCACCAACGCCATGGACGAGGTCGGTCGCGGTCTCGAAAAGGCGAATATCGAATACCTGCAGAACTATATCGCGACGACCGTCGAGCGCACGGACCTGCTGCTCGACCGCTACCATTCCGAGGTGAGCGGCCTTGCGGGATCGATGCAGACGTTCATTGACAATCCCGCGCTTTCCGACAAGCTCGGCCAGCAGCTGCAAACCGACGGCGTGACCACCCCGCTCGCCTATAACGAGGCCGGCAACTGGTGGCAGAACCAGCCGGGCGAGGCTTCCGCCGTCACCGTCTGGGGCTATCTGCTCGACGAGAACAAGCAGCCGACGCCGGATGCGATGAAGACCGTGCGCGAAAGCGCCGCCTTCAACCTTGTCGGCCCGAGCTTCCTGTCCGCCGGCCCGCCGAAGCTGCAGATGTACTATATCGGCCCGCGCGCCAACCCGATCCTGCGGTCGACGCCCTACAACGACCAGGGCTCCGTCTTCGACAAGGTCTATCCCGGCCACAACGAGACGAACTGGTGGGATTTCTATTTCCCCGGCCTCTACGAGACCTGGGAAACCTGGCTGGCGAAACCGTCGGAGCGCCCGGTCGACAGTCCCATCACCATGCTGTCTCCCTATCTCGACGGCATTACCGGAAAGATCATCGTCAGCTTCTTCCAGCCGCTGACGACGCCCGACCGCAAGGACCTCAACGGCATCGTCGGCGTCGACCTGACGCTCGACCAGCTCGCCGACATCGTCAAGAGCGTGAAGATCGCCGAGACGGGCTTCGCCTTCCTCTCGATGTCGAACGGCAACGTGCTTGCCGTCACCGAGGACGGCGAGAAGACGCTGGGTGTCAAGATCAACAACGAGAGCGGCTTCGACCGGCGGCTTGCGCACAGCAGCCAGGCGGCCATTGCCGGGCTCGCCATGCCATCCAGCCCGGAGACCGTGCTTACCACGCTGACGCTGAAGGAAAACGGCGAGGACGTGCCCTATGTCGTGCTCCTCAAGCAGCTCAACGCGGAAAACCTCTATACCGGCAAGGTGCCCGTCACCCGCGAGGTCATGTCGCTCGGCTTCATGGTGCCCGAGCGGGAGATCTATGCCTCGCTGATCGCGGCCAAGGACGGCATTTCGGCCGAGACGCGCCAGGTCGTGACCTGGCAGGTCGGGACCGTCATCCTGTCACTGCTCGTCGTTCTCAGCGCCGTCTTCGCGATTTCCGGCCGCATTACCGCCGGTCTGCGGGCGCTGGCGGATGCTGCCCAGCGCCTCCAGAACAAGGACTATTCCGTGCGTGTCGCCATTCCCGCGCGCGACGAGGTGGCCGCCGTGGGCGTCGCCTTCAACCGCATGGCGGAGGAGATCAGCTACCACACGGAAAACCTTGAAAACCTTGTTGCCGAGCGCACCAAGGCGCTCGAAACGGCCAATGGCGAGATCAGCGCGCTGAATGCCAAGCTGAAGAGCGAGAACCTGCGCCTCGGCGCCGAGCTCGATGTCGCCCGGCACATCCAGATGATGGTGCTGCCGAAACGCGACGAGCTGGACGAGATCAAGGGCATCGACGTCTCCGGCTACATGGAGCCGGCCGACGAGGTGGGCGGCGACTATTTCGACGTGCTGCACGATCAGGGCCGCATGAAGGTCGGCATCGGCGACGTGACGGGCCACGGCCTCGAAAGCGGCGTGCTCATGCTGATGGTACAGTCGGTTGCGCGCGCCCTTCAGGAGCAGGGCGACGAGGATCCGCGCGAATTCCTTGAAGTGCTGAACCGCGCCGTCTTCAAGAACATCCAGCGCACCAAGACCGACAAGCACCTCTCGCTTGCCTTCCTCGACTACGAGGATCGCAAGATCACGCTGTCCGGCCAGCACGAGGAGGTGCTGGTCCTGCGCGACAACGATGAGGTCGAGCGCATCGACACGGTCGATCTCGGTTTCCCGATCGGCCTGGAAAGCGACATCGGACCCTTCGTCGACACGCATGAATTCCCGTTCGATTCCGGCGACGTCATCGTGTTGCACACGGACGGCGTGACCGAGGCGGAAAGCCCGGCGGGCGAACTCTTCGGCTTCGATCGGCTGTGCGAGAGCGCCAAGCGCCATCGCCGCAAGGACGCCGACGCGATCAAGGACGGCATCATTGCCGACCTCATGGCACATATCGGCACCCAGAAGATCCACGACGACATCACGCTCGTCGTCATGAAACACAGGTAACGTCATGGAAGCCACATTCGGACAGGTGGAATTCACCAACGGCGCCGGGGCGCTGAAGAACCGCATCCGTCTTGCCGACGGGCCGCTCGACCTTGCCTGGCAGCATTGCGGCGTTACGTCGGAATTCCTCGGCGACTTCTTCGCCCTGCGGCGGCGGGACGAGGGCGGCGATTATAACGAGGCGCGCCACAGCATCGGCTATCTCGCCAACGAACTGCTCGAGAATGCGGTGAAGTTCCGCCATGGCGACGGCATCACGCTGGAGGCCTCGCTCGACGGCAGCTGCTTCGAGATCCGCATCAGCAATCTCGTCACCCAGGAGACGGCCGGCAGGTTCCAGGCGCTCCTTGCCGAACTGACGACCCGTGACCCGGGTGAACTCCTCATCGAACGCATCGAAGAAAATGCGGAGAACATGAATTCGAGCGGCTCGGGACTTGGCCTGCTCACCCTAATGAGCGACTATGGCGCGCGTCTCGGCTGGCGTTTCCAACCAGCGGCAGTACCGGACGCGATGCGCCTCGACACCTACGCCGCCCTCGACATCGTTTGAGCAGACATACCGGGAGTTTATTGTACAAAATGGAAATCAAGACGAACGAATACCGTGTCTGGAGCGAGGGTTCTGCGATCCATTACGAGGGCACGATGCGCCTTTCCGGCACGGAGGCCTATGCCCCGATCCTGGAACTGATGCAGCAGGTGCTGACCGAGAAGCCGGAAACCATCACGCTCGATCTGTCGGGGCTGGAATTCCTCAACAGCTCCGGCATCAACCTGCTCGCCAAATTCACCATCGACGTGCGCAAGCAGCCGGGCATCGGCCTCATGGTCAAAGGCAGCACGCAGATCCCGTGGCAGTCCAAGTCCCTGCCGAACCTGAAGAAGCTGCACCCGGCAGTCAATCTGGTCATCGCCTGAGGATGGAGGGGCGGAGCGCCCCTCATCCGCCTGCCGGCAGCTTCTCCCTGCAAGCAAGGCGAAGGGAAGATGCCGCCGCCGTTTTTCCCGCTCACGACGATTTGTAGGGCAAGTCCCCTCTTCCGCTTGCCGGGAGAGGGTCAGGGTGAGGGGCAGGTGCCCTCTAGTATCCGCAGGAACTCCGCCGCCGTCGGCCGGTCCGCCGCACCGATTCCCGCCATCAGCACGCCGAGCAGAGCGGGGTCCTCCCGTTCCAGGGCCGCGGAGACGACGAAAGCCGGCGGCTCGCCCGCCCGCCGGCGGCGCAGCACCGCCTCCGCCTCGCCTTCATAGGGCTTTTCCCCCGTCAGCAGGAACAGGCCGAGCGCCGCGAGCGGCCAGATGTCGGCCGCCGGACCGGCCGGTTCGCCGGCAAGCTGTTCCGGCGCCATCCAGGCGGGCGAACCGGACAGTTCCGCTCGCTGCAGGTCATCGCCGGGCGTACCGGCAATGCCGAAATCGATGAGCACCGGCGTTCCGCCGTCGAAGAGCACGTGCGCCGGCTTCACGTCGCGGTGGACGACACCGCGCGCATGGGCGAAGGCAAGCGCAGCGGCAAGCCTGGCGAGCAGCGGGCGGAGGGCGGCCGGATCCGCGTAGCGCGCCGCCACATCGGGTTCGCAAAGCGCCTTCCCCAGCATCTTGAAGGCAATCCAGTCCTCGCCCTCCGCCACGAGCTGCGGCAGCGAGGGATGTACCAGCAGCCGGGCGATCCGCCGCTCGCGCTCGAAACGCCGGAGCGCCACGGCATCCCCGTCCCCGACGAGACGCTTGACGATGACGGGCGCCGCCCCGATCTGCGCGCGGTAGACCCGCACGGGACCCTGCCCGCGCAGGACGGCTTCGCTGACCGGGGGCGGTGCGCCCATCGGCCTAGATCGCGCCGATGCGCCGCCACATCGGCAGGGCGACGGTCAGGATCAGGTCGACATTTTCCCGGATGACACGCAGCGCCTCCCCCTCGTCCTCGATCGGGACGCCCTCGTTGCGCAGCCGGTCGCCGCGCGCCGCCAGCAGGGCGTGGATGGCCGCCGTCACCGCGCCGGCCTCCGCCTCGACGCCGTCGAGCAGCACTTCGTAGGCCAGCATTTCGAACAGGCGCACCGTGATGCCGGAGCCGATCCCCGCCGCCGCGAGCGCGCAGACGGCGCGGCCCTCGTCGGAGCAGATCCTGAGATGGGCGCGGTTGTAGCGCCGCACCGCTGCGACGCTCTCCTCCGTCACCGCATTCGGCAGGGCCATCACCTGGCGGGAGCCGATCAGCATGCCCAGTACCTCACGCTCCGTGGCGGACGAGCCGTCCGCCTCCGGCAGGCTCCTGAGCGCGCCGATCGTCATGGGGCCTTCGGCGAGGGCGGCAAGGGCCGGGCCGTAGAAGCTCTCGTTCAGCGTTGCCTCGCCGACCGGCACCTTCACGGAAAGCTTGATCGCGGAGGGTGGCACGACGAGGGCGAGCCTGCGGGCCGCCAGCCGCTTTTCCAGCCGCCGGGCGGCGATCGGCCGGGGCCCGCGCATATAGATGTCGCGCCGGAAGCTGCGGGCAAGGAAGAAGTCCCGCGCGGTTTCCGCATGGGCGGCGGGGAAGCCCTCGATGAGACGCCGCTGGGCGTCGGTCGTGCAGAGGTCCGGATAGTTCTCGAAGAGATTGGCTGCGGCGACGAAGGACAGCTTGGCCGCCGCCAGATCCTGCGCCACGTCGATCTGGTAGCAGGGCGACCAGTGTGCATTGAGATATTCGTGGCTGAGATAGGCGGTTCCCTCCGCCCGCTCCTTGTCCAGCCGGTCGAGCATTTCCGCCGGGATCAGGTCGGCGCCGGCCTCGGAGAAGGCGCGAGCCATGTCCAGCGCCCGCAGCACGCGCCGGTCGCTGCGCTCGCTGTCATGCGCGGCGGCGAGGCTGACGAGGCGCTGCATCGGCATGGAAGCGGTCCAGCGCGGCAGAGCATTGTAGGTGACATAGAGGAGCCCGCCGGGCTTCAGATGACGGGCGGCGAAATCGACGATATGGCGGCGGTTCTCCGCGCTGACCCAGCTCCAGACGCCATGCAGCGTGATATAGTCGAACATCGGCAGGCCCGGTTGCCGGCCATGGGCCAGATCCTCGAAGGAGGCCTCCTCCAGGCGGATATTGCCGACGGAACCGGCCGCGGCGAGCGAGCGCCCGCGTGCGATATGCGCCGGATTGAAATCGAAACCCCAGACGTCGGCCTGCGGGTTGGCTGCGGCGATCGTCAGCGCCGTTTCGCCGACCCCGCATCCCAGTTCGCAATAGGCGAAGGGCGCCCCCTCCTCCACCGGCGGCTCGATGCCACGCAGGAGACAGGCCACGTCCAGATGCGCCGGCGTCTGCTCGATATAGAAGCCGGGGAGATATTCGATGTCGGAAACGTAGCCGTGGGTCCAGTCATTCATGATGAAATCCTATGCTCGAGCAATATCAATAGGGATACGCGGGCGGCGCGGGAACGACAGGTGCGCCAGTCTTCTGTTTTTCCGCAAAACCGCTGCGCAGCTCTGCCGGGAACGTCTTTCAGCGCAGATGCGGCGGCGGGCGGAACTGGACGGCGGCCGGCTGCTGGCGCGGGCGTGCCGGCTGGAGCCAGGTGTTCCAGCCGAGCCTGCTCGCTTTGGTGTCCTCGCGCTGCCCGCCGAGCCGCAGCGCCGGCACATGGTCGGGTTTCAGCTCCAGGCGGATGTTGAACATCTTGTCGGCGCCGAGCGCGCTGGCGGCAAGGTCGGTGAGTAGCCGTGCCCGGCTGCCGTCCGGCAGCAGCGATCGGAAGGCCGGATAGTCCAGCCCCTCCACGCGCAGCGTGACCGTGGACTGGATGTCGAAGGTCTTCGTACCGATCACCGCATCGTCGCCGAGGCACGCGAAGGCGCCACGCGGCCGGGTGCGGTCGGGCAGTTGCGTGCGGTCGGACGGGGCGATCGGATACCATTCGCCGGCGAACTGCTCGACGCGCAGCGTGTGCCCGAGCGCGCCGGCGAGCGCCTGCTCGATTGCCACCGCCGAGCGGCCCTGCCGGGCAAGAAGCCCGCCGAAGAAGACGAAGGTGTGGTCGCCCACCCGGGTGCGGTCGGTCATCGCCGGCAGGCCGAGGCCGACAAGGGATTTCAGCGCGTGGTCGATGGGGGCGGCGGTCGAAAGCTGCGCCGCCCGCTCGCGCTCGATCGCCGGGCGATACTTGGCCCAGGCATTGTAGAGCAAGCCAGAAAGCCGGTTGTTGAAGACGTCGAAGAACTCGCGCAGGGCAAAATTGCGTTCGCGCACGCTCATCTGCACGAGCTCGCTCATGGCATGCGGCAGCACGCCCGAGGGGCCGGTCAGGCCGACCAGCGTCTGCGTCATCTCGACAGGTCCGCCGCTGCGCGGTCGGCGCACGGAAAGCACCTCCGCCGAGGCGAAGCCGAGCGGCACCGACGAACGGATCTTCACGGCCGCCCGCTCGGGGTCCACCCCCTGCCCGACCGGATCGACCGGCCGGTGCGCGGTGTCGTGCCCCTCCTCCGCGCCAAGCGCTTCCAGGATGCGGATCATCTGGAAGAGTTCGAACGCCTGCGGCCCGTCGAAGGCGCGGGCGACTAGAGAAGAATTCGATCGCCTGCCCGTGCCGGCCATGTCTTCAGCTTTCCGCTTCGCCCCCGAACGAGGGCGGTGAGCCGTGAGAATGAATTGACGCTCGCATAGAGGCCGAGGAAACGCTCGATGATGCTCGCCATGAGGAATACGCCGTTACCGGAGAAATTGCCTTCCTCGAAGGTCATCGTCACGTCGACGCCGCGGCAGAAGGCGCTCTGGCCGAAGCTGCGCACCCGCGCCGTGCCGCTTTGCGAGGAGAGCGCCGTGATGCCGTCGATCAATGCCCGCGTTTCGGCGGAGTTGCGGAAATCGTAGAGCAGCAGGATTTCCTTCAGCGCCTCCACCCCGCCATCGGAGACGAGCGAGAGATGGTTGAGCGCCAGATGCGAGATAAGCCGCCAGCGCCCGCCCTGGCCGTAATGCGGGCGGATCGTCGCGGTCGGCACCGTCAGCAGCCGCATGCCCTTCACCATCGGCACCGGCTCGACCATCCGCAATTGCGGCTGGCCGCCGCCGAAGGGCAGCCGCTCCGGCCGGTTGCGGTTGAGGCAGAGCGTTTCCACCGACAGGACGTCGTCGGCAAGGCTCTTCGGGTTGAATTCGGGATCGGAGAGCGACAGGAAGACCTCGCTGCCCGGGTTCTCCTCCTCGGCCGGCCGGCGGTGCGAGAGCCACCAGGCTGCCGCCTTCTCCTCGCCGCGGACCTCGTCGGCATCGACGCCGTGGCGGATGCCGTAGAACGGCGACAGCGTCCTCGCGTCCCCCTCGGCATTCACGGTGGCAACGGCCTCGATGCTGTAGACCTCCAGCGCATTCAGCCGCCGGCTGTCCGGCACGACGCGGTATTCGGTGACCGTCCTGTCGAGCTTGACCGGCTCGGCGGTCTGGGGGAACAGGTTGACGATCGGCGTGCAGCCGAGCGCGAAGGCGGCCGCCGTCAACGAGCGCTCCAGGCTGGGCGCGGCACGGTTGAGATAGAGGAAGACGTCGAGCGTACGCCCCTTGCCGGCAAGGCGCCCGGCCTCCGGGAATTCGAGATCGACGAACAGGAATTTTTCGGGGAAGGCGAAATACTCGGTCAGAAGCCGGTAGGCCGGATGCGAGGCCTGCGGATAGGGCAGCATGCTCTCGTGCGGGCCGAAGCCGCCCGGTGAAAGAGCGTCGGCATCCAGCATTGCCGGGCTGCGGTCGCTGGCGCCTTCGGCAAAGGCGATCGCGACCACGTCGTTGAGCAGGAGTTCGTAGAGCGGATAGACGAGCTGCGGCTGGCCCCGCAGGAAGAAGCGCAGGCGCCCGGGATTGTAGCTCGAAAAACTCTGGTCCTCACCCGCCATTTCCAACGTCAGGCGCAGGCAGCCCGCCGCATTGTGCGCCTGCGGCGTTTCCGGCGCGGTGATCGGGCGGCCGGTGAGCGTGGCCGCACGCACGACGATCGGATGCAGCGTGACATCCGAGCAGGTACTGAACCGGCAGCGCTCGCCATCGACCGGCTCGGTGTCGAGCAGCGTGCCCGACGGGACGGGATAGGGCTCTGCCAGCTCCGCCTTCGGATCGAGCTGGAGGATCGACATGGACGGGATCGGCCGGTCGAAATGCGGATAGAGGATGCCGAGCATGGCATTGGTCAGCTCAGGGAAATCGTCGTCCATCTTCTGCCGCACGCGGGCGGTGAGATAGGCGAAAGCCTCGATGAGCCGGCCGACATGCGGATCCTCGATCGCGTCCTCGGACAGGCGCAGCCGGCCCGCGATGCGCGGGTTTTCGGCCGCAAAGGCCGCCGCAGCCCGGCGGATGCTCAGCAGTTCGCGGTTGTAGTGGACAAGCAGATCATCCGACATGGAGGCCCCTTGGCGATTGGAAACGGGCATATCGCGATGGTTGTGCGGACATTGGCGCACTCCGTTTCATGCTGTCAAGGAAAGGCGGACGGTGTCTCATAGCGTCGGGCACGCGAACGGGGAGAGGACGTCGCGCGCGAAGGGGTTGCGCGTGGCGGGGGCGGTGAGGCGCATCAGCACGGCGCGGCTGCCGAGGCGGAACTGGTAGGTGACGACGTCCGTCGGGTTCTTCTCGATCTTGCGGCCCTGGTCGAAAAGGCGGAAGAGCGCCCAGGCGCCCTGTTCCGTCAGGATGTTTCGCTGGCCGGCAACCTCGGGCGTCATGGACATGGACGCGCCCGCCACCAGGTTCTCCGGCGGCCAGAGATATTGCGTGCCTGCCGGCGGTCCGTGCGTGTAGCTCGCCACCTTGCCGCCGATATCGATGAGGAAGGCGCGGGCCGTCATGTCCAGCTTGCCGACTTCCACGGTGAAGTCGACATTCGGCTTCTCCTGCCCGGCAAAGAAGACGGTCGTGATGTCGTCGGCCTTTTCGAAGGCGGCGAGGACCTCATCGGGGAAACCGAGGCCGAATTGCTGGCCGCTTTTCCAGCGCCAGGGCTTCGTCGTCCGGTCGATATAGGGCTTCAGATAGGTGTCGCGGAAACCGGCGATCGCGCCTTGCGGACCGAGCAGCCGGGAAAAGTCGTCGAGCGAGGCGTCGTTGATGCTCTCCCGGTCGAAGGGGTAGCGGCCGACAGTCGTGGCGGTGCACAGCGGCAGGATGGTCGAGGTCCAGATCTCCTTCAGCCGCTCACGCGAACTGCCGCCCGTCACCGCGCCCACCTGGGTGAGGATGCGGGCGAAGAAGGGCTGCAGGTTTGCCGGGAGCTTGCCGTTGCGGTCGGTGAGCTGGCTGAGGATCGTCTGCGGTTCGGCGCCGAGCTCCAGCACGTCGCCGCCGGCTGCCACGTGGTTCAGCTGGCGATAGAGCGGTTCGAGCGCGGCGAGCATGTCGTCGACTTGCGACTGCTGTCCCTCCGCCGCCGGCACGACCGCGAGACGGAAGGCCCTGAAATGATCGCTGACCGATTGCGGCACGTTGACGACGCGGCGCGGCGCCCGCACGGTCTTCGTCACCTGCGAAAGCCGCTCGGCCGCCAGTGCCTCGACGGCGCTTGCCGCCGTCGTCGACAGGTCCTGGAGATCCACCTCCGTGGCGATGGCGACGAAAAGCTCCTTGGCCGGCGAAGGGTTGCCGGCGACGATGGCCACCGCATCGGCAAGACGGCGTGCGTCGGTCTCGCCGGAAATGCCGAGGTCGGCGATCAGGCTGTCCCAGCGGCTCATGTAGGTGACACGGTAGAGATCGGCGAGGCCGTCACGGATGCGGCCGGTCTCGCGCTCGCGGTCGAGCGCGGTATCGGGCCGGCCCATCACCCAGAGATCGTCGGCAAGCGTGCTCGCGGCCTCTGCCGAAGCGCGCATCATCACGCCGAGGCCGTTCTTCGTGTAGATGCCCTCGATACCGTCGAAGAAGCTTGCCCCGCTCACCCGCGCCAGCGCCTCGGGACCGGAAAGCCCCATATGGTCGACCGGCCGCCACATGGCCATCGCCGCAACGTCGGGCAGCGTCAGCGCCTGGTCGTAGGCAAGCCGGGCGAGGCTGTAATTGGTGATGTCCGCCCTCGCCTTCTCGATCAGCGCGACATCGGCCGCCGGCGCCGGGATCGCAACGGACGCGAGTTCGGAGAAATGCTCGGCAATGCGCCGGTCCACCGCGTCGCTGCGGTCGTAGAGCATCCAGTTGGCGGCAAAGTCCGGGCCGAGCAGTGCTGCTGTCTCGCGGCCCGGCGGACGCTCGCCGGTCAGCATCAGGTAGAACTTCAGCTGGGTGAAGCGCAGTGCCGCGGGTGTGGCGGGGTTCTCGAGGCCCTGACGCAGATATTGCCAGACGAAGGGAAAGAACAGGTTGGCAAGCGCCTTGTCATAGGCCTTGCGCGCCTCGCCCTGCACAGGATCGGGGCTGTAGAGGCCGAAGGTCGCGCCGCGCGGTTCGGCCTCGCTGAGCGCGGCAAGCCGGTCGAGCACCGCCAGGACCGGCTCGAAGCGCATGGAGAGCGTGCCGCCCGGCACGGCCTCGGCGATCTCGCCGCGGGCCGCGGTGGTCTGGCCGGTGACGCCGGCGACATAGGCGCGCCCGTCGGAAAAGCCGAACCACCAGAAGGCGAGCGCGGCGAAGGCGGCAAGGCAGAGGACGGCGTTGATCGCCAGATCCTTGAACCGCGCCGCCGCGAGCGCCGGCCGCGTCAGCCCGCCAAGATCGGCCTCCGGCAAGATGGCCTTGCGGAAGAGCCCGTAGAGGAAGAAGGGCCGCACGCGCCGCATGCCCGGATCGGGTGCCAGCGACAGCGCCGCCGCGCTGCGCCCGAAGACCGGCGCGAGCGAGCCGGCCAGCGCATCGACATTGTCGCCGTCCTGCCGGCAGGAGACGAAGAAGACGCCGCGCATGTTCGTGGCGGTGCCGAAGCGGTGCTGGGTGGCAAGCTGCTGCACGAACGGCTGGATGCGCTCACGCAGCAGCGCGAACTGTGCGGGAAACTCGAAGGCCCGGCGGCGGCGCATCTCGTCGGGCTCTTCCTGCAGGCAGACGAACTGGCGCTGCATGATCCGCTCGACGAGGCCGGCAAACCCCTTGTCGAGGGCTTCTGCCGGTCCGCGCGCATCGCCGCCGAGATCCGGCGCGATCGGCAGGCCAAAGGCGGCCGCACGCTCTTCGGTCGTCAGGTCCTCGAAAAGCTCCTCGAAGCCGACGATCCGGTCGAGCTTCGTCACGACGATGTAGACCGGCGCGTTGGCGCGCAGGCGCTGCACCGCCTCGTCGAGCCGCTGGCGAATGGCCGTGGCATAGGCGACCGCCTCTTCCGGCAGCATGGCCAGCAGCTCGTCGACACTGATCGCAACGAGGATGCCGTTGACCGGCTGGCGCGACCGCAGGCTGCGGATGTGCTGCAGCGCCTTGAGCCAGAGCTGGCGTGCCTGCGGCTCCTCGCTGCCGGTGAGCCGGCCGGAAAACTCCACCAGCAGTGCCTGGTCGCTGATGTGGAAACGGGCGGAAGGGGTCTCCACCGTGCCGTCGCCCTCGAACGGCAGCGTCAGGCCGCTGGCGCGCACCAGCGACGTCTTGCCCGCGCCGTCGGCGCCGAGCACCATGTACCAGGGCAGTGCGTAGCGCGCGCTGACGAAGAGATCGCCATGGCCCCGCCTGAGCAGGCCCATCGCCCGGCCGGCCGCGTCGCGGAACGCGGATATCTCGGCTTCGGCCTCTGCCGTGGCCCTGTCGGATTTTGCGGTCGCTTCCTCTTCCTGCTTGCGCAGGGCCGCAAGCAGCGCGGCCTCTTCGCTGGACCGCTTGGTGCGCATCAGGAAACCGACGCCGCCCCAGACGAGCGCCAGCAGGAGGAGCATGGCAAGACGGGCGCTGGACGATCCCAGCGGGCGCATGTCGCCAAAAGCGATGAGCGGGCCGATGAACCAGACGACGAGTGCTAGAAACAGCACGACGAGCGTCAGGATGACGCCCGGGCGGCGCAGCACCCGCAAACGCTTCCTGAGTCGCGCACCCACGCTCACGTCAGGCTTTCCCGGTAGGCGATGCGTCGGCGTGCGGCCTCGACATAGGCGCGGTCGACGGCAAGGCCGCCGGCCTGGCGGATCGCCTCCAGCGCCTCGGCGACGAATTTTTCGGGATGACCGCCGGCAACCGCCGGGGCGCGGTTCTCGAGCCATGCGCGCAATGCCGGCGAGGCCGGATCGCCGGCCGTTTCAGCCAGGGCGATCAGCGCATTGAGTGCTGCCGTGTCGTTCCCGTCTTCGACGAGGTCGGCCTCGAGCCAGGCGGCGACCTGCGGCGCGAGCGCATTGACGTGCAGCGCCCGCTTCGCCTCTGCAAGACCGTCCTTCAGCATGCCGCGCTTGTCGAGCCAGAAGGCGTAGCGCGGCACGGGCTTCTGCGCGGCCAGCACGAGGCTCACCGCATCGAGCCGCTCCAGCGCGGCAAGCGTGCGCGGCAGGTCCTCCCGGCGCGTGGGTCCGGTGAGCGGCGCGGCATCGCCGATCGCCTCCTGCACCTGGCGCCGCAGGCCGATCTCGTGGTCGAAGGTCGAGAACAGGGCGTAGCCGCCGGCCGCACAGACGAGGAGGGCAAGGGCGAGCGGCAGCCAGTAGAGGGCGGGCGCGGCCGCGCGCTGGCGCTCCTTCAGCACGAGGCCGGCTTCCGGGAGGATGGCCTTCTTCACGGCGCCGCTGATGAAATAGCCGTGGTTCAGTTCCTCGTCGCCGCCGAGATCGGGCGGCAGCATGCCGCTGCGGGGCATGGCGAAGCGGCGCGACAGTTCCGGCAGCAGGGCGTCGATGGACAGCATCTCCTGGCGCGCGCTGGTCATGAAGATGCCGCGCAGGAGAACGCCCCGCCAGGCGCCGTTGCCCATCGGCATCATCGCATCGACAACAGGCATGATGATGCGCTGGATCGCCGCGATCTGCGCGGAAAAACCGTGGATATGCACGCAGCGGATCGCATCGGCCTCCTTCGACAGGAGTTCGATATGGCGGCGGCGCATGGTCTCGACGATGTCGCCGAAGCCGGCGTCGATCTCCGCGTGCAGCGCCTCGACGGTTTTCGTCTCTTTTCTGTCATGCGCCAGGGCAAAGCCCCAGGGCTGTGCCCGGTCGGCCGGCTCGATGCGCTCGAAAATCTCCTGGAAGCCGGGCACGAGATCGGTGCGTGACAGGAGCGCATAGGCCGGAAGCGTCTGGTCGAGCGTCTCGTCGGCCTGGCGGAACCAGGTGGCGATGGTTTCGGCGGTCATGCGCTGCTCGATCTGGTCGGCCAGGACAAGATCCGCCGGACTGACGACGAGGAGGATGCCGTTGACGGGCAGCTTCGGCCGCACGGCGCGCAGCAGGCGGAACAGTTCGCCGGCATCCTCGGAAACCTGCGCCTCGACGAACACGGCCTCCGGGCCGACCCACCAGTTGGCCGGGCCGATCGTCTTCGGCATGCCGAGGCGCATCTCGGTGCTTTCGAGCAGGCAGGTCTTGCCGCTGCCCGCCGGGCCGACGACGAGGAAGAACGGCACCGAGTAGCGCCCGCGCGCACCCTTGAGGCCGCGATCGGCGAGGAAGGCGGAAACCTGCCGGCGCAGGTCGCGCAGCGCCGGCGTCTCGGGCGTGCCGCGCTTCAGGAAGAGGCGGGAGAAGACCACCGGCAGCAACGCCCAGACCACGACGGGCAGCAGCGGCAGCAGGAGCTTCAGGTCGGGATTGTCGACGGGCGGCTGCTTGGCCAGAAACCAGCCCGCGGCAAGCGCCGCCGCAAGTCCGAGAAACCAGGTGATGAGCAGCCATGGCCTCATGGCGTCTTTTCCGCCGGGATCTGGAATTCGACGCGCCGGTTGCGCGCGCGGTTCTCCCGCGTCGTGTTCGGCAGGATCGGGTCGTTGGCGCCGCGGCCCTCGAAGGTGACACGCGCAGCGTCATCGACATGACGTTGCAGCATCTGCGCCGCCGAGCGCGCCCGGGCGAGCGAAACCGCCATGTTGTCGCCGAGCGGGCTTCCCGCGCCGACGGGCACGTTGTCGGTATGGCCGACGACGACGATGGCGCCGCTCTCGCCATCCAGCGCGTCGCCGATCTTGGTGATCAGCGGTTCCTCGGCCAGCGACAGGTCGGTGCCGCCGGAGGGGAAGGAGGCCTTCAGCATGCGGATCGCGACCTTGTCGCCGATGCTCGCCACCTCGACCCGGCCATCGGCGATCTCGGCGGCCAGCGCCTCCGACAGGCGCTCGATCTGCGTCTTGCGCACCGGCGGCACGGGATCCGGGATGGTCGGGATGCCGGCGCGCTCGACGAGAAGCGGAATGGCGGGAACGAGCGCGCTGATCTGCGTCGCGGTCTCCTCCATGCTGGAGCGCAGGCTGATGGACGAGAAGGCCCAGATGACTGCGAGCAGCGCCAGCAGCACGAGCGCCGCCGCCCAGGGCGCTGCCATGCTGCGCGGGGCGCGGTGCGGTGCGGCGGCACTTTGCCAGACCTGGGAGAGATTGCGCTCATAGGGGCCGCGTACCCGGCGGATGACGCGGTAGAGATCCTGCCTGAGCCGCGCGAACTGCCCCTGCCCGCCATCCATGACGCGGTACTTGCCGCTGAAGCCGATGGACAGGCAGATCGCCATCAGCTCCAGCACGTCGATGTTCTGCTCGGGCTGCTGCAGGAGCTGCTGGAGCAGGTCGTAGAAGCGCTCGCCGCCCCAGGTCTCGTTGTAGAGGATGGAGACGAGGCTCTGGCTCGCCCAGCCGGTCGTCGCGCCCCAGCGGGTGTTGAGGATGATGTCGTCGATGACGGCGCACAGCGCATAGCGCGAGACGCGCACCAGCCGGTCGGGCGTGTCGCGCGCCATGGCGGCCGTCTCGAAATTGCGGATCTCCTCCAGCACGCGGCGGCGGAACTCGGCGATGTCGTCGGGCGCGGCGCTTTCGTTGAGCCGGCCGGCAAGCCAGAGCAGCGGCGAGGCGGCGCCGACCAGCGGGTTCACCGCGGCAAGGTCGAAGGCCTTTTCGATGGCGGGGTCGCCGCGATGGCGCGCGCGCTCGACCGGCAGGGCATCCAGCCCGAAATCGAGATCGTCCTTCTGGCCAGCGACGGGACGGGCGGCGAAGAAGCCGCCATCGCCGGAAAAACCACCGCGCGGCAGGCTCTCCTGGCCGAAGCCGGACACCGGGCGTGCCTGAACGCCGCCGAGCGGCCTGCGGATCGTGTCGTCGGCGTTCGGGAAATCGGCAAATGGATCGTTCACGCCCGCCTCCTCAGTCCTTCACGGCCCAAAGGTCGAGCTCGAGCGCCGGGAAATCGCCGGCCACGTGGATGGCAAGCCCGGTGCCGGCCGCGATCTGCTTCCAGTTGGGGCTGGAGCGGTCGAGCTCGAAATAGGCTTTCCCCGTGTGGTAGGGGATCTGGCGCGGGGCGACCGGCAGGGCGCGCAGCATGACGCCCGGAAGCGCCGCATTGACGAGTTCGGTGATCTGCTCGGCTGCGCCGATCTTGATCTGGCCGACGAGGCGGCGCACCAGCGCATCGGCCGGCATGTCGGCCTTGGCGGCCAGGATGAAGGAATATTTGCCGTAGATCGAGCGGTCCGGCACATCCGCGACGCGGATGCCGTAGCGATGCTCGATGAGCGGGATGGTGATGGCGCTGCGCTCCAGAACGGCGTTGAGCGCCTGGCGCACCGCCGCCGCGACGGGCGCGAAGGAGAGCTGCAGGCGCTCGTGATCGTAGACCGGGAAGGGGCGCGGCCGGTGGCCGGCGGCGGTGAAGGTGGCAAGCTCGCCGGCGAGCCCGATCATCGCCACGAACAGCCGCTCGGGATGCACGAAGGCCGCCGAGGCCATATGGGTGAAGACGGGCTGCCAGCGGTTGATCGTCTGCAGCATCATCAGGTCGGTGATTTCGGCGGCCGTTCCCACATTGGTGCCGGCAAGGCGCGAGGCGATCGCTTCGCCGCGATGGTTGGTGAGGCCGACGATTTCCGTCAAAAGGCCGGAGAGGATCGGCGAGACGGAGCAGTCCATCGCCGGCGGCACGTAGCTTTCGTCGAGCACCACGGAATTGTCGCTGCGCACCTCGACGATGCGCGCGAGCCCGATGCCGACGAGGCCGCTGCGGTCGCTCGTCTCTAGCCCGTAGCGCAGGCGCAGCTTGCCGACATTGATCGGCGCGGCGGAGAGATCGGAGCTGTTGGCATCGGCCACATCGACCTCGGCGAGCGTGTAGCGCGTGGTCAGCTCGGCATCGGCGTCCGCCACCTCGCGTCCGCCCGGCTCCGTCAGCGGCAGGGTGAGGTAGATCACGGCGTTGCGGACGCTCTCGCCGAGCATAAGCGGCGGCAGGCGTACGCCGCCGTCGGGCAGGGAGAATGGCGTGCCGTCGGGAAACACGCCGGCCGCGCGCTCGACGGCGAACTGGCCGATCGACAGGAGTTCGCGGTTGAGGCGCAGCTCGGTCAAGCCCCAGCCATAGGGAACGAGCGCTTTGGTCCGGGCTCTCAGCTGGCGCTCGACATGGCGCGCTTCCTGCTGGAAGTGCTGGGCACGGATAAACATCCCCTCCGACCAGATCACCTTGTCATCGAACGACATCCACACCCTTCCTTACGCCGGCGGCGCGGGCTCTGCCCGCGTCGCACCGGCCTTGCCGCTACGCCACGACTTGCTCAGTCCTGCGGCCCCAGTTCGATGGACAGCGTCTTCAGCTCCGCCTTGAGCTTGAACTTCTTGTCCCCCTGGAGCCCGACCATGGCCCGCCACTTGGCCTCCTCGAAATTGCGAAACCCGACCACCACGGCAATAATCGTGGTTCCCTCGATCAGGTTCGCCTTGACCCGCTGCACCTCACCGGGTGCGAAATAAAGTTCCGTCTTGCCCAGCATGGTGGGCCCCAGCGTTTCGGCATCCGCTTCCCAGAGCTGGCGGAAGCTGGCATTGGCGAATGCCGTCTCGCCGTTCAGCTGGTAGAGCCGCATCACCACCGGTTGCGGCAGCCCGTCCGGCCCCGGATTGACGAGGGGTGAGGCGACCGCGATGACGTCGAGACTGGCATCGACCGGCGCCGGCTTGATCTCGATCTCCGTCGGCGGCGGCTTCTTCGCACCGAAGGCACCACAGCCGGCGAGGGAAAAGGCCACCAGACCCAGGCACAGGAAGGCGAAAGGGCGCGCGAGCGCCGCGCACAACCCGGCCAGCCACCACCGCACCGGATAGAGTCCAGTCGTCAACCTGCCTTCTCCTTGCGAAGAAGATCCCGCAACCGCCCCTCAAACCTACGCTTTTCGTCCACAGACAAGACCGACATCGCCGCTTCAACAGCCCTCGCGAACGCCGCCGCATCCAGCCCTACGGCTGCCGCAACGAGATTCGCTTCCGCATCGGACGAGGCTACCGTCTCGCCCGCCGCATTGGTATTTGCATTCGAGGCATTGCCCATGCCCCCGGAGATATCCACAGGATTTGGCTCGCCATGCCGGCTTGCCGCATCGGGAATCCACCAATCCTGTAGGACCGCAACCTTGTCTCTAGCATTCTCCGGCGTCGCATCCGGCAAGATGGCGGACTCCACGGCCTGCTCGGCAAGGTCGTCGAAACCGAAGGGGCCTTCGGCGAAGGGATCGTCGGCGCCGGCGGAGGGAACGGCCTGGCCGGCATTGGCCGTGACGAGCGGCGCTTCCGTCTCGATCGCAATCGCGATGACGGCATCGCCGAGCGTCAGCACATCCCTGTCGACCAGCATGCGGGAGGCTTCGCGCCCCAGCGGCACGCCGTTGACCAGGACGCCGTTGGTGGAGATGTCGGTGAGAAGAAAGCCGCCGGCCTGCCGTTCGATGCGGCAATGACGCTTGGAAACGATGCGTTCGGGATCGGCAAGCACCCAGTCGGCCTCGGCCGAGCGCCCGATGACGACGGCACCCGTCTCGACGGTCTTCTCCCGCAGACCGGCCATCAGCCGCTCCGGCCCCTTGAGTACGAGTCGCAATCGCATTGTCCACCCCCGCTGACGATCCGGATCTTCCGTCTGACCGAAAGAATCACGGAATCGCTGGCACGCGGGGATGTTACCCCACCGTCTTGCGCGCGACCACCAGATAAGCGGAATAATACATGCAGGAGCGATCGTGCAACCGGACGTGCCAGGGCACTTCGGCAGGGGCCCCGGTGCGTCGGAGCGTATCGGCGGCAAGCGGCCCGTCGGACAGGAGGAGGTCCAGAATGGCCTCCGGGCTGCCGGCATGGCCGGAGCGCTGCGAGTGGCCGCCCAGCCAGGCTTCCACCGGCGTCACCTGACCCGCCCAGTCGAAGGGCACGGACAGCACCGCGCTGCCGTGGTCGGCAAGCACGCGGCTGATTTCGATGAGCCCTGCCCGCGGATCGCGCATACAATCGACGACGTTCATGCCGATGGCAAGCGCGAAGGTGCCGGCGGAAAACGGCAGCGCGAGCGCATCGCAGAGCCACACGTCACCGCGCCCTTCGGCCCGGTGGCGGAGGGCGTAGGACCGCCGGTCGTACACGAGGCCGACGCGGCGCAGGCCGTAGTCGATGCGGCCGCCGACCACCGCCTGTCGGCCGCAGCGCGCCAGCGGCACGGAGAGGTCGATGCCGAGCACGTCGCGGCCGAGCCGCTCCGCCGCGTCCGTCACGGTGCGGCCGGCCGCGCAGCCGATGTCGAGCACGGGGCCCTCCGGCAGGTCCCCGTCCAGCATGTCGAGGGCCTGGGCGAGGTTGCGCGACACCGCGCCGGGCACGCCGCCGCCCGGCACCGGGGTGAAGGCGGCGGGATCGTGATCTCCCCAATGGTCCCAGGCGTAGGAGGAGACGTGCTGGCGGATCGATTCGAGACCGCTGCCAGGCCCCGCGGCGTCGCCCAGCAGGCTTTCGACGGCGGGCGTCAGGTCGGTGCGGGCCACGAGGTAGAAGAGGTTGTCCTGCACGAAGCGGCGCACCTCCGGCACGATGACCGGCATGCCGTCGAGGATGGGGAATTCCGAGCCGCACAGCGCGCAGGAGAGGATGCCGCTCTGAACGTCCTCCCCGGTCTCGGCCTCGATCGTGGTGAGCTTCAGCCGGCCTTCCAGCCCGTTCAGCCGGCAAACCGGACAGACCGGCCGCAACGTCTCGAAATGGGTTATCCGCACGTCAGCCGCCGATCATCACGGTCGGGCAACCGGGCGGCAGGATCTTTCCGACGGGACTGGGGATCGGCGCGACGCAGACGGCGTGCAGCGTCAGGTCGTTGACCCTTGCGGCCGGCAGGCCGCCGATCAGAACGGTGGAGGAGCCCTTGGAGATCATGCCCGGTCCACCGGGCACGCAGCTGGGCAGCGAGCAGAGGATCGTCATGTCCGTCATCCTTGCGGCGGGCATGTTGCCGATCATCACGGTCGGCAGGCCGCCGATGATGGCAAGCGGCAGGGCGGGATGGGGCACCGGCGTCGGTACAAGCGCGGCCGGGTGGATCGGCGCATGGCAATGCGGCGCATCCTGCTTGACCATGTCTCCCATGCGTGCGGCGTTCACGATGCCTTCTCCGCCTCTGCGACGAGGTGTTTTTCCAGTTTCAACACGTTCCAGCCATTACGGCGGCTGTAGGAAACCCTGTCAAGCAGCGTGCGCACGAAATGCATGCCGAGGCCGCCGATCTGTCGGCTTTCCAGGTCCGCCTCCAGGTCGGGCTCGGGAATGCCGAGCGGATCGAAAGGGCGCCCGTCGTCCTGCACCTCGATCGTCAGCAGGTTCGACGCGATCGACAGGGCGAGGACGATTTCGTGGGCTCCGCCGTCCTCGAAGCCGTAGTTCACGATGTTGGTAAGGATCTCGTCGAGTGCCACGTCGATGCCGGTGACATCGGCCTCGCCGGCGCCGTGCGTCTCCAGAAAGCGCCGCACCTTCTCCGCCGCGACCTGGATGTCGCCATGGGTGTTGCCGAGGGAGAAGGCCGCTTCCTGCGCAAGGCGGCCGCGTGCCTTGACGAGCAGCGCGCAGGCCGCGCCGGAGCGGCCTCGGCCGATCCGCTCGTGCACCAGCGCGGCGATGCCGTCCAGCGGTGTGGCGACCGCGGCCGGAGGAGCGGCGACGTCGCCGGCCGTCAGCCACGCGATGTCGCCAGCCTGCAGAACCGCCGTACCGGCCTGTTCCGACCGGGCGAGAACCGCCGATGCCCTGCCGCAGGCCGCCCCCGATGCCGTGCCGGTGACGACGTCGAGGACGAGGAGGCCGATATCGAGGCCGGCCGTGTCGATCCGCTCCGCCAGGGCCGCCAGCGCCTCCTGCGCACTCGCCGTCTTGGCGACAAGGGCGCGCAAAAGCTGCCGGATGCCTGCCGCGCGCAGCGCCGCGGCGATGTCGCCACCCGCTACCCGCACGGCGCTGGCGGCGAGCAGCGACGGCGCCGGCCAATGATGGTCGTAAAAGGAGACGGCATCGCCCGCATCGCCCGCACCGCCTTCCAGCTCGGCCTCGCGGCGCACCGGAAACCGTTGCGGCAAGAGGGACGCGCGCAGATGCGCGATCAGCGCGGCATCGGAGACAGGGCCTTCCCGCATCACGCCGGCACACCGAAAAGTGTCAAAAAACGTTCTGGCAAGTCGCGCAACTTTCTGAAATCATCGCCCGCATCCGACGCCGTCCCGGCGAAGCGCCAGAGTGATCAACAGGAAGCCCGAGGTCAATATCATCATGAACATCGCCGAGGCCCGGCAGGGAGGCAAGCTCGTCGTTTCTCCCAGCGGCAGGATCGACAGCCAGACCTCTCCCGTCTTCGACAGGCATCTTTCCGCGGTCATCGACCGGGGCGACGTCAACCTCGTCATCGACCTGACAAATCTCGACTATATCAGCAGCACCGGGCTTTCCGCCTTCCTCTCCGCGGCCAAGAAGATCCGCGCGGCAGGCGGCGGCATGGCGCTGGCCGGCCTCAACAGCCGCATCCGCCTGGTCTTCGAAATGAGTGGTTTCTTAAGGTTGTTTCCAATCTACCCGAATGTGGACGCCGCACTCTCCGGGTGAGAAACAAACGACGGTAGACTTTTACGCGTACTAGGTTTTAGAGTTGGTAATCGTTTTGCCTTACGAGAATTGATTCTAATCATCCTTTTACGCTGAAGCACGGTTATACCGGGTTTTGGCGTGGCAAAAGCTGGGGGGCTGCTTTGCTGAACGTGGATCTGCAATCGCTGGTAGGGCGACTGAATGCACATTGCCGCTCGTCGCTCGAAGGTGCTGTCGGGCTGACGCTGTCCAGAACCCACTACAATGTCGAGATCGAGCACTGGCTGACGAAGCTGGTGGAGGCGACGGACAACGACGTCGCGGCCATCCTGCGCCATTTCGAGATCGACACGGGCCGGCTCGCGGCCGATCTCACCAAGGTGCTCGACCGGTTGAAGACCGGCAACAGCCGCTCGCCGGCCCTCACCCCCAATGTGGTCAAGTGGGTGCGCGAGGCCTGGATCTACGGCTCCTTGCAATATGGCGACAGCTCGATCCGCAGCGGCTATCTCATCGTCAGCCTGCTCGGCGACGACGCCCTCTCCGCACTGGCGCGCGATGCCTCTCCGCTCTTCGCGCGGATCAATGCGGAAACGCTGAAGACCAGTCTTCTGAAGATCGTCTCGGGCAGCAGCGAGGCCGGCCAGTCGGCCGCCGCCAGCGGCAAGACGGCAGCCTCCGGCGAGGCCTCCACCTCGTCCCCGGCCGGCCCGGCCGGCGGTTCGGCGCTCGACCAGTACACGATCAACCTCACGGCGCGGGCGCGCGAAGGCAAGATCGATCCCGTGCTCGGCCGCGATTCCGAGACGCGCCAGATCGTCGACATCCTCACCCGCCGCCGCCAGAACAACCCGATCCTGACCGGTGAGGCCGGCGTCGGCAAGACGGCGGTCGTGGAAGGTTTTGCGCTGAAGATCGCCGCCGGCGAGGTGCCGTCTGCCCTCAAGGATGTCGAACTCCTGTCGCTCGATCTCGGCCTGTTGCAGGCGGGGGCGGGTATGAAGGGCGAGTTCGAGAACCGGCTGAAGAAGGTGATCGAGGAGGTCAAGGCTTCCGCCAAGCCGATCATCATGTTCATCGACGAGGCCCATACGCTGATCGGCGCCGGTGGCGCTGCCGGCCAGAACGATGCGGCAAACCTCCTGAAGCCGGCGCTCGCCCGCGGCGAGATGCGCACCATCGCCGCCACGACCTGGGCGGAGTACAAGAAGTATTTCGAGCGCGATCCCGCGCTGACCCGCCGCTTCCAGGTGGTCAAGGTGGAGGAGCCGGACGACGTTGCGGCCATCGCCATGATGCGCGGTCTCATTCCGACGCTGGAACGCCACCACGGCGTGCGCGTCCTTGCCGAGGCCGTGGAGGATGCCGTCCGGCTGTCGCGCCGCTACATTCCGAGCCGCCAGCTGCCCGACAAGGCGGTGAGCCTGCTCGACACGGCCTGCGGCCGCGTCGCCATCGCCAGCAATGCCGTGCCCGCGGCCGTCGAGGACCGCCGCCGCCGGCTGGACATGATCGACGTCGATCTCGGCGTACTGGCGCGTGAAACGAAGATCGGCGCGGACCATGCCGGGCGCATCGCGGACCTCGAAGAGGAGCGCGTGCGCGTTGCCGAGGAACTGGAAAAGCTGGAAGACCAGTGGAAGCGCGAGCAGGACCTCGTCTCGCGCATCCGCGCGCTGCACGATGCCCTGACCGCTCCGGACGAAGCCGAGCCGGGCGAGAAGACCACCGAGGAGATGAAGGCGGAGCTTTCCGTCCTCACCGGGGAGCTGGAAGCGCTGCAGGGCGAGACGCCGCTGATGCGGGTGACGGTCGATAGCCAGGCGATCGCCGAAGTGGTCGGCAACTGGACCGGCATTCCGGTCGGACGCATGGTCTCCAACGAGATCAAGACGATCCTCGGCCTCAACGACAAGCTGCGCGAGCGCGTCATCGGCCAGTCCCATGCGCTGGAGGCGATTGCCGAAACCATCCGCACGTCGCGCGCAAAGCTGCTCGATCCGAGAAAGCCGATCGGCGTGTTCCTGATGGTCGGCACCTCGGGCGTCGGCAAGACCGAAACGGCGCTGGCGCTTGCCGACCTGCTCTATGGCGGCGAGCAGAACCTCACCGTCATCAACATGTCGGAATTCAAGGAAGAGCATAAGGTTTCCATGCTCGTCGGCTCGCCTCCCGGTTATGTCGGCTACGGCGAAGGCGGCGTGCTGACGGAGGCCGTGCGCCGGCGGCCCTATTCGGTCATCCTCTTCGACGAGATGGAAAAGGCCCATCCCGGCGTGCAGGACGTCTTCTACCAGGTGTTCGACAAGGGCATGCTGCGCGACGGCGAAGGCCGCGACATCGACTTCAAGAACACGGTCATCATCATGACCTCGAACGCCGGCACCGACCTCATCCACAAGCTCTATGCGGACCCCGCCAAGCGGCCGGACCTGACCGAGCTGACGGAGGCGATCCGCCCGGAACTGCTGAAGAGCTTCAAGCCGGCCTTCCTCGGCCGCTGCTCCGTGGTTCCGTATTTTCCGCTCGCCGACGACGTCATCCGCCAGATCGTCACCCTGCAGCTCGGCCGTATCCGCAAGCGTTTCGCGGAAAACTACAACGCGGTCCTGAGCTGGGACGACACGCTCGTCGAGGAGATCGCCAGCCGCTGCACGGAAGTGGAAAGCGGCGCCCGAAACATCGAGTACATTCTTTCGCGTGGGCTCCTGCCGAGGCTGTCGTCCCATGTTCTCGCCGTCATGGCGGAGGGCGGACAGATCGGCGGACTGAAGGCCGTGCTCGATGAAAACGGCCAGTTCGAATTCCACGCGCAACCTTCGGGCGATACGGTCGCGCAGCCGGAACAGCCGACGGAATTCGTGGCAGCGCAATGAAGCCAATGCGGGGCGGGCCGTGATCGTCCCGATCCATCGACGACATCTCCATCAGGATACCAAGGGAGCAAACTATGGCAATCTACCTGAAATACGAAGGCATCGAAGGGGAAGCGACGCACGACACCCACAAGAAGTGGATCGACGTGTCGTCCCTGCAGTTCGGCGTCGGCCGCGGCATTTCCACGCCGGCGGGCGCAAGCACGAACCGCGAGGCCAGCGAGCCGAGCATCAGTGAAGTCGTCGTCACCAAGACGCTCGACGGCGCCTCGCCGAAGCTGTTCACCGAATCGGTGACGGGCACCACCGGCAAGAAGGTGGAAATCCACCTGGTCAGCACGGGCAACCCGGGCAACACCTATGTCGAATACACGCTGACCAACGCGCTCATCTCGGGCTACAGCGTCTCCTCGGGCGGTGACCGTCCGACGGAATCGCTCTCGATCAACTTCACCAAGATCGAATTCAAGTTCGTGCCCTACGACGACAAGAACAAGGGCGGCACCCCGGTCACGGTCAACTACGACCTGTCCACGACCAAGAGCGGCTGACGCCAGCCACAGGCCTTCACGGCGCGGCTTACCGCAAGAGGCGGGGTCGCGCCGCGAGCTTCGACGGAGCGTCCGGCCCTGCCGCCTCCGACCCATGACACAAGACGGCGATGCGTGCCTCGCGCGCATCTTTCGGGCAGCAAGACCCCATGGCGACGACCCTAGTTCAAGAGGACCGCTGGATCACCCTGGAGACACCTCTCGGGAAAGACGTCTTCGTCGCCACGGAAGCGCGCGGCACGGAAGGCATCTCCAGCCTCTTCGAATTCACCGTCAGCGCCCTTTCCACGCGCGCCTCGATCGATCCGAAGGATCTGCTCGGCAAGAGCGTGACCCTCTCCATGGCGCGTCCCGGCGGCAAGCGCCGCTATGTCAACGGCATCGTCACCGCCTTCTCGGCCGGTGCCTTCACGCGCAACGAATACCGGCTCTATACGCTTGTCGTCTCGCCCAGCCTGTGGCTGCTCAAGCGCACCTCCGATCACAAGGTCTTCCAGGAGAAGACCGCAGTCGCCATCATCGAGCAGTTGCTCGGCGACAGCGACGTGCCCTTCGAGAAGAAGCTGAGCGCCAGCTACGAGACCTGTGAATACCGGGTCCAGTTCGGCGAGACGGACTTCGACTTCTTCCAGCGCCTCCTTTCCGAGGAGGGCATCTTCTATTTCTTCAAGCACAAGGACGGCGAGCACAAGCTGGTGCTGGCAGACAACGCGTCCGCCTATGCCGATTGCCTGCAGGACACCGTCGAATACCGCCAGGCGCAGGAAGAGGCGGTCGACAGCATCCACACCTTCGACACGGGCGCGAGCCTCACGGACGCCGAATGGCATATCGAGGACTACGACTTCGAGAAGCCCGCCGACAACATCGAGGGCGAACGCAAGACGAACCAGCAGCCCGCCTCGAGCAAGAAATGGGAGCATTTCCGCTTCCCTGGCACGTCTGTGAAAGCCGATACGCTGAAGCGGTATGCCACCGCCGCCATCGACGCGGCCGAGGCCGGCTTCGAGACGGCGAGCGGTGGCGGCACCTGCGCCAGCTTCACGAGCGGCCATGCCTTCACGCTGAAGGGGCATCCCGTCTCTGCGGAAAACCGCCGCCTCGTCTTGACGGAAGTGCATCACGAGGCCCTTGATCGCGCGCATTTCACCATGCGGCCCGGCACCGAGGTCAAACCCTACTACCGCAACCGTTTCTCCTCCATGCCGGCGACGCGCATCGCGCGCAATCCGCTGCCGACGCCGAAGCCCGTGGTTCAGGGGCCGCAGACCGCCCTTGTCGTCGGCCCGTCCGGCGATGAGATCCACACCGACAAATATGGCCGCATCCGCGTGCAGTTCCATTGGGACCGCTACGGCAAGAAGAACGAGAAGAGCTCCTGCTTCGTGCGCGTGGCGCAGTCGCTCGCCGGCAGCAACTGGGGCTCCGTCTTCGTGCCGCGCATCGGCATGGAGGTGGTGGTGCAGTTTCTCGACGGCGATCCGGACCGGCCGCTGGTGACGGGCGCTGTCTACAATGCCGACAACATGCCGCCCTGGGCGCTGCCCGCCAACATGACGAAGAGCGGGCTTCTGACCCGCAGCAGCAAGTCCGGCCAGACGGCAAATGCCAACGAGCTCTCCTTCGAGGACAAGAAGGGCGAAGAAAAGATCACCTTCCATGCGGAGAAGGATTTCCTGCGGGAAGTCGAGAACGACGACACGCTGGATGTCGGGCACGACCAGAAGCGCACGATCAAGAACGACCGCACCACCGAGATCACCGAGGGCAACGAGACCCTGACGATCAAGAAGGGCAACCGGACGGAAAAGATCGAGACGGGCAACGAGACGCTCGACATCGACAAGGGCAACCGCACCGTCACGCTGTCCACCGGCAATGACGACCTGACGCTCAAGAAGGGTGGCCGTACCGTGGCGCTCACCATGGGCGACGACAGCCTGACGCTGTCCAAGGGCAACCAGACGACGAAGGCCAGCGCCGGCAAGATCACGCTTGAGGCGATGCAGGGCATCACGCTGAAATGCGGCGCCAGCACGGTGGAGATCACGCAGGCCGGCATCACCATCAAGGGCGTCACCCTTTCCATCGAGGGTTCCGCCAAGACGGATGTCAAGGGACCGGTCGTCAACGTCGCGGGCGATGGCATGGCCATCCTCAAGGGCGGCATCGTGAAGATCAACTAGGCCGGCTCCGGTGGGGAGCAGGCGCTCCGCCATCCGGAACCGGCAAGAACGAAGGGCAGACGGTGAAGATCCAGACGGAAGCGTTCCGCAAGGTGACGGCCCAGACGGCGCAGGAGATCTGCAGCCGGGCGGACCTGTCTGCCGAGGCTCGCCCCTTCCTTTTGCCCGACCTGTCACCGCAAGGCTTCCTCGCGCTGCTCGTCGAGGCGGAAAACATTGGGGACGCCGTGCGGTTCGTCGCCTTTGCATTGCCCATCCGCGAGGCGATCTGGTGGGCGCATGTGGTGGCCAGAACCAACATTCCGGTGCCGACCGAGCTGGAAATGCTGTGCCTCGACCGCACGGCGGCCTGGGTCTACGAGCCGAGCGACGCCCGTCGCCGCTCTTGCATGGAATGCGCCGAATCGGCCAAGTTCACGGGAGCGGCGGCCTATGCCGCGCTCTCGGTGTTCTGGTCCGGCGGCAGCCTTGCGCCGGAGGGCATGCCGGATGCGGAGGCCGATCCGCGCCTGGGGCCGATCGGCGCGGGGGCGTCCATCCTCTTGTCGATCACCAATGGCGATGCGGCGACGCTCGTCGATCGCTTCGAGACGGCGATCGTCCGGGCGGTCAGCATTGCCAATGGCGGCAACGGCTGGTTGCCGGGCGAGCGGCCGGTAGGAACGAATGGATCGTGAGCCAGGCTTCACAAAAACGTGTGACGTTTGTGGAACAACAGGCTCGGGGCGAAGCTCCAGAATCGGGAGATTCGCTTCAAGATCAATTAAGTATTTGGGGCTAAGCATTCTCTGCCAGCCCCGCGTGTAGCGGTATCCAATTGAAGTGCGGCGGAAGCGGCATGCGCCGGCTATTCCGCAATCAGCCCGCGAGGGGAGGATCTAGACCCATGGCTCTGCCGCAGGTTATCGATGTCGATGCTCTGCTCCAGCCGATCTCGGAAGAGGCGCCTGCCGGGACCGATCCGCGTTCCGACAGCTCCCCCACCTCGCTCTACTACCGCACCAAGGACGCCCGTAACGCCGCCCGCTCGGCCGAGCGGGCCGCTGTCGAACTCGGCGGCGCACCGCCCGAGGAATGGGATACGGTCGCCGAAACGGCGGCGGAGATTCTCGGCACGCATGGCAAGGATCTCGAAATCGCCGCATGGCTGATCGAAGCCCTGTTGCGGCAGGACGGGTTCATGGGCCTGCGCGATGGCCTGAAGGTGATGACCGGCCTCGTCGCGGGTTTCTGGGAGACGTGTTTTCCCGAGCTTGACGAAGACGGTGTGGAAGGAAAAGTATCCGCCGTCGCCGGCCTCAACGGCTCCGGCGCGGTCGGTACGCTCATCCAGCCGATCCGCCTCGTGTCCATCACCCGCGGTTCGCAGGGCAGCTACTCGCTGTGGAACTACGAGCAGGCGACGGACCTTGCCAAGGTCACCGATTCCAATCGCCGGCAGGAGCGGATCGACAACGGCGCGGTGACCATGGAGCAATTCATGGAGAGCGTGGCCGATACGCCCGCCTCCTTCTTCGCCGAAACCCAGACCGGAATCGCGGAGGCGCTTGCCGCCCTTGCCGAGATGTCGGCGGCCTTCGACGCGGTGGCAGGCGTCGATGCCCCGCCCGTTTCGGCGCTGCGCGAGCTTCTGGAGGAGATCTCCCGCTCGATCGCCCATTTCGCCGCTGACAAGCTGGCAGTTGCAAACTACTCTTCCGGCAGCGAGGACATCGCCGCCGACGGTCCGGCAGACGAGGGCGAGGCCGGCATGCGCGCGGCGGGGGAAACCACCGTCGTCGTGCGGAAGATCGAAGGCTATCAGTCTCGTGAGGAGGCGCTGGCGGAACTGTCCCGCATCGCCGCCTATTTCCGCAAGACGGAGCCCCATTCGCCCATGTCGTACACGCTCGATGACGCCGTCAGGCGTGCGCGCATGAGCCTGCCCGAACTGCTGCTGGAGCTGGTCGAGGACCCGTCCCATCTGCAGCGCATCTTGCTGGCGGCGGGCATCAAGCCGCCGGAGCCGGCCGAACAGGGTTATTGATAACGAGTCGCAGAAAATCCACCGCTTGAAGAGGGGGCCGTCATGGCAGAAAGCGTTCAACAGAAACTGAAGAGAGTGCGTGCACCGCGCGTTCACATCACCTATGACGTGGAGACGGAAGGCGCGCAGGTCCGCAAGGAACTGCCGTTCGTCGTCGGCGTGATCGGCGACTTTTCGGGCAAGCCCTACGAGCCGCAGAAGCCGCTGCGTGACCGCAAGTTCATCCAGATCGACCGCGACAATTTCGACGACGTCATGCAGCGCATGACGCCCGGCGCGGAATTCAAGGTGGAGAACACGCTGGCGGGTGACGATTCCCTGCTGCCGGTCGCGCTGAAGTTCAAGTCGATCGACGATTTCGAGCCCGGCGCCATCGTCGACCAGGTCGAGCCGCTGCGCAAGTTGCTGGCCGTGCGCAACAAGCTGCGCGACCTGATGTCGAAGGTCGATCGCTCGGAAGAGCTGGAAAGCCTCCTGGAAGAAGTCCTGCAGAACACCGACAAGCTGACGGCCCTGGCGGGCGAGCTTGGCGCAGAGAAGGAGTAAGGGCATGAGCGCCGAGACCCAAGCAGCCGGCAGCGCCGCTGTCGCCGAAGAGACCGGCTCCCTGAGCCTTCTCGACCAGGCCATCCAGGTCACCAAGACCGCCGAGCCCGACGAGATCCAGGACCTCCTGCGCACGCTGACCTCCGAAGCCCTTTCCGGCACGGTGACGTTCAGCAAGAACCTGACGCAGACCTTCAACAAGGCGATCGCGGCCATCGACGAGAAGCTTTCCAAGCAGCTCACCGCGATCATGCATAATGATGAGTTCCAGAAGCTGGAAGGCACCTGGCGCGGTCTGAACTATCTCGTCAAGAACTCGGAAACCAGCTCGACGCTGAAGATCCGCATGCTCAACATGACGAAGAAGGAGCTGCACAAGGACCTCACCAAGGCCGTCGAATTCGACCAGAGCCAGATTTTCAAGAAGCTCTATGAAAACGAATTCGGCACGCCCGGCGGCGAACCCTACGGCGCGCTGATCGGCGACTTCGAATTCGGCAGCGGCACGGAAGACCTCGAAGTGCTGCAGGGCATGTCGAATGTCGCCGCTGCGTCCTTCGCGCCCTTCATCTCGGCCGCCAGCCCGAAGATGTTCGGCCTCGAAAGCTTCACCGAGCTTTCCAAACCGCGCGACCTCGAAAAGATCTTCGACAGCTCGGAATACATCAAGTGGCGCAGCTTCCGTGACAGCGACGACAGCCGCTTCGTCACGCTCACCATGCCGCGCGTGCTCGCCCGCGTGCCCTACGGTTCGCAGGGCAAGCAGATCGAGGAGTTCAAGTTCGAGGAAGCCCCGATCGATGCCAACGGCGTCGTCACCAAGATGCAGTCGCAAGACTTCACCTGGATGAATGCATCCTACGCGCTGGGTGAACGCCTGACCTCGGCCTTCGCCAAGTACGGCTGGTGCGTGGCCATCCGCGGTGCGGAAGGCGGCGGCAAGGTGGAGAACCTTCCGACCTTCACCTTCACCAGCGACGACGGCGATGCCGACCAGCAGTGCCCGACGGAAATCGGTATCACCGACCGCCGCGAAGCCGAACTTTCCAAGCTCGGCTTCCTGCCGCTCTGCCACTACAAGAGCACCGACTATGCCGTGTTCTTCGGTGCACAGACGACCCAGCGCCCGAAGAAGTACGACAAGCCGGACGCGACGGCCAATGCCGCCATCTCCGCCCGCCTGCCCTACATCATGGCGACGTCGCGCTTCTCGCACTATCTCAAGGTCATGGGCCGCGACAAGATCGGCTCCTTCCTCGAGGTCAGCGATTGCGAGACCTGGCTCAACAACTGGATCCGTAACTTCGTCAACGGCAATCCGGATGCGAGCGCCGAGATGAAGGCGCAGTATCCGCTGGCCGAAGCCCAGGTCACGGTGAAGGAAATCCCGGGTTCGCCGGGCGCCTACAACGCCGTCGCGTACCTGCGTCCGTGGTTGCAGATGGAAGAGCTGACCGCCTCCATGCGCCTCGTCGCCCGCATTCCGCAGATGGGCTGACGCCCGGATGCACGAAGACGACGCCATCGCTGCGGGACACGCCTCCGGCGGCGATGGTGCGACGGGCGAAGCCGGCCTGCGGCTTCGGATCGTCGACGCTGTCCTGGGCCGCGGCGGGGATGCTCCTGCCGCGGCACTCGACCGGTTCCTCGACTGCGAGGACCCTGCCGAATGCCTCCGTCTCTGGTTCGGCCCGCGCAAGGGCGGCGACCGCTGGCGCGCGGTGCTGACCCGCGATATCGCGGCGATCGATCCGCTCCTCGGCGACCAGATCGACGCCATCATTCACACTCCTGATTTCAAGGCGCTGGAAGCCTCCTGGCGCGGTGTCGATCTCCTGCTTTCGGAAACCGGCAACGACGACAAGGTCCGCGTCAAGCTCTTCAACGCGACCTGGGCGGAGCTGTCGCGGGACTTCGACCGTGCCATCGAGTTCGACCAGAGCACGCTGTTCGCCAAGGTCTACAGCGAAGAATACGGCATGCCGGGCGGCGTGCCCTACGGTCTGCTTCTGTGCGATCATGCGGTGCGCCACCGTGCCCCCGGCGGGCAGGACGATGTCGGCACGCTCACCGGGCTTGCGCAGGTCGCCGCTGCGGCCTTCTCTCCCTGCATCCTTGGTGCCGCGCCGGAGCTCTTCGGCGTCACCACCTTCGCCGACCTTTCCTATGCACAACGTCTCGATGCAGGCTTCCAGCTCGGCGAATACCATCGCTGGCGCCGGCTGCGCGACCTCGAGGACAGCCGTTTCCTCGGCATCGCCATGCCGCGTGTCCTGCTGCGCGACCGATACCGCGACAGCGCCTCCCGCCAGGACGGCTTCCGCTACAGCGAGGGTGGCGCGGGGGTCGATTCCTGGCTCTGGGGCAATGCCGCCTTCGCCTTCGGCGTCATTGCCATCCGCGCCTTCCGTGACTGGGGCTGGTTTGCCGACATGTGCGGCACGCGCGGTCCGGAGGGCGATCTCGGTGGTGTGGTCGACCATCTGCCGGCGGCAAATTTTTCCACCGGCGAGGCCATCGCCTACCGGCGGCCGCTGGAGGTGGAGCTTACCGACAAGAAGCAGAAGATTCTCGAAGGGCTCGGCTTCATCGCGCTTACCCCGCGCAATTTCGATCGGTCCGTCGTCTTCCTCGGCGCGCAATCGCTCTATGCCGCCCCGAATGACGGCGACCTGCCCATGCAGGTCAATGGCCGGCTGTCCTCCATGCTGCACTATGTCATGTGCATGAGCCGCTTCGCCCATTATGTGAAGATCATGGCGCGCGACCGGGTCGGCGCCTATACGACGCCGCAGGACCTCGAACGGTATCTCGAAGACTGGTTGCGCAACTACACGATCGGCAACACCGATGCCGGCCCCGAGCTGAAGGCGCGCTATCCGCTGGCCGGGGCGCGGCTGGAGATGAGCGAGGTGAGCGGGCGCCCGGGCGTCATGAACTGCGTGCTGCATCTCCAGCCGCATTTCCAGTTCGACCAGGTCGTCTCGGGGTTCCGGATGCGCACTGAAGTCCAGGCGATGCGGTCGCGGTAAGGCAAAGGAGAACGCATGGCCCGGCTTCCCAACAAGGCCCCTCCCCGGCTTCCGCTCTTCGACCGGCTGCTGCAGGGCGACAGCATCGAGACCGATCGCAGCGCCGACCGCGCCATGCAGGAACTGCACGAATCGGTCCGGCGCGACCTGGAAATCCTGTTCAACACCCGGCCGGGCCGCCTGCCGGAGGACGCGCGGCTGACGGAGCTGCGCCAGTCGATCCTGACCTACGGCCTGCCGGAAGTGCAAAGCCAGCACCTCGCCTCGCCCGCCCAGCAGGAACAGTTCCGCAAGGGACTGGAGGATGTCATCCGCCGGTTCGAGCCACGCTTCCGCGAGCTTTCCGTCGTGCTGGTCGTGCCGGAAAACCAGGTCGAGCGGGTGCTGCGCTTCCAGATCAACGCGCTTCTGGAAACCGATTCCTCCAGCGAGGCGGTGATCTTCAACACGGCGATCGATCCCGTGACGGGCATGCTCTCGATCAACGGGCGGTAAGGCCGGGCACGGTATGGCAATTCCATCCGCCGCCTTGAAACGCCGCGCGATTGGCGTAACCTGACACCCAGGCGCCGCCCTTCATCCGCATCGCAGCCACGAGGCCCTCTTTGGATTTCTCCCAGGCAAGAATCCTCATCGTCGACGATATCGAGGACAATAGGGACGTGCTGGCGCGCCGGCTGCGGCGGCAGGGTCTCGTCGATGTGCACCAGGCGGCCGACGGCCTCGAGGCGCTCGACAGGATCCGCAGCGAGCCCTTCGATCTCGTGCTGCTCGACGTGATGATGCCGCGCATGAACGGTGTCGATGCGCTGCAGGCCATGCGTGACGAAGGCTGGCTTCAGAAGACGCCCGTCGTGATGATCTCCGCCGCATCGGAGATCGAGACGGTGGTGCGTTGCGTCGAGCTGGGCGCCGAGGACTATCTGCCGAAGCCTTTCAATCCCGCGCTGCTTGCTGCCCGCGTCAGGGCCGTGCTGGAACGCAAGTTCCTGCGCGACATCAACCAGCGCCAGCTCGACCGGCTGGAGCGCGAACTGGCGGAAGCCTGGCTGTGCCAGCAATCCATGCTGCCCACCGAATTTCCCGTCGATCCGGCAAGGCTCGACATCTTTGCGAGCGTCGATCCTGCCCTTGAAATCGGCGGCGATCTCTACGACGTGTTCGAGGTCGCGCCGGGCCTCGTCGCGCTGGCGATTGGCGATGTGGCGGGCAAGGGTGCTTCGGCCGCGCTCTTCATGGCGCGCACGCGCAGTCTCCTGCGGGCGGGGACGCTGCAGTTCCACGCCATAGCCGGCCGGGTGCCGCAGCCTTCCGAGATCGTCGCCCTCGTCAACGACGAGCTTTGCAAGAACAATCCGAATTCCCGCTTCGTTACGCTGTTCTTCGCCCTGCTGGAGGTTGCGACCGGTCGCCTCGCCTATTGCAATGCCGGGCATGTCTATCCCATCCTGACAGGCGCGGCGGCCGTGTCGGAGGTCTCCACGCCGCCCGATCCGGCGCTCGGGGTCATCGAGGCGCTGACCTTTGCCGATCATGAGCTGACCCTTGCTGCGGGCGACTGCCTGTTCCTCACCTCCGATGGTCTTTCGGACATGCAGAACGCGGATCAGGCCCAGTTCGGTACGGAGGCCATCCTTGCCGAGATCGCCGGCAATCGCGGCGCTTCCTCGGCCGATCTTGCCGGTGCCGTTTTGGCGAAGGCGCGTGCCTTTGCCGGCGGCGCGGCACAGTTCGACGACATCACGGTGCTGGTCGTCCGGCGGTGTGCCTGAACGCGAAAAGTGCGGTTGGGCCGTGACTTGCCACTGTCAATTGTGCGGAGTTTGCAGTAGCGTCTGCGTCGGCATTTTAGTGATGGCGTAAGCAAGCGACGCCGCGTAACGTAGTGGGGACAAGGGGTAGAACGGCACGGCGAGCAAGGGCTGCACACGGGCCGGTCTCTGGTTTTTCAAAGGGGGACAGGTCGTGCCGGGTGGTATCAATTTTGGCGCGCTCGACAAGGGCGACGCGGAAGACGTGTGCTGGTGTGTCGTGGAATCGATCGCGGATATGGACGACACCGCATCGAGCATCGTGGCGGTCGTGCATTTCCTGCGCGAGGTCTACGGCGCGGAGGATGCGGATGAGAGGGTCATCCCGAACCCGGCCTTCCTGGCCAACGGACATGACGGCATGTCGCCGAAGACGCGCAAGTATTTCACCGGGCGCACCTTCAAGGGGCTCGGCGGCAGCGCGGTCAGTCTCGCCGGGGGCCTTGCCTCGGGCGTGACGGCGGTCGATGTCGGTAGCATCCTGAAGGAGGGCAGCGCCGTCGGCACCACGGCTGCGCATCTCATCGGCATCAAGGCCGCCGGCAAGGGCTTCAAGAAGAGCGAGACGGTGACGCGCTGGGTCGATGCCATGCTCAAGGCGAAGGTGGCTAAGATCGGCGTGCGCGGCGTCGGTCTTGCCGGTGCCGCCATTCCGATCCCGGCGGTCGGCCTCGCCACCAGCGTGGCCACCACCGTCGCCAAGCTCGGCATCAAGGTGACGCTGAGCAAGCTCGTCGCGCGCACCGCGATGGAGGTTCACTGGCGCGCGTATCAGGAAACCGTTATCGCCGGTGCTTTCGGTGGCCGCGGCGGGCCCGTCGGCCCGGCCTCGGCGATGTTCTACGAGATCTTCACAAAACGCAGCTTCACCCGCATCTTCGGCAAGCACGACACTGCCGCCCTGATCAAGGAGCCCGGCGGCTGGATGGCGCTGAACGACAAGCTGATGCTGATGTAATCGGCGCGCCCTGGGGCGGTCGCGGCAGATCCTGCGCCGGACCGGACCCTTTTTCTGAACGGAAAGGCAAGCTTCTTGCCTTTCCGCGTCTCGGCGCGATTGTCGCCAGCGCCGCCCTTCCGGGCAGGCCGAGCCGGGATCTCCGTTCCTGCGGTGCCGTTGTGCTACCCTTCCAGGGCGTGGAGGTAGGAAGTGGCCTCCTCATCAGGTGCGGCTGCGTGTTGTGGCAACCGTCTCCTTCCGGATAGGATCGCTCCGGTGCGCCGTCGGCGCGCCGGTTGCCGCCTCGCATTCAAGGATAGCGTTCATGTCCCCCCCTTCCCCCCTCATCGATCTTGCCGCCGACACCGCCACGCGCCCCGGCGAAGGCATGCGCCAGGCCATTGCGGCGGCGGTCGTGGGGGATGAGCAGCGGGGCGAGGACCCGACGACGCTGGCGCTGGAGGCACGGGTGGCCGAGCTGCTGGGGCAAGAGAAGGCGCTGTTCCTGCCTTCAGGAACGATGGCGAACCAGATCGCCTTCCTCGTCCATTGCCGGGCGGGGGACGAGATCGTCTGTGCGGAAAACGCCCATGTCTTCGGTTCGGAAGGGGCGGGCGCAGCGGCGCTTTCCGGGGCGCAGTTCCGCCCGATCGAGACGGCGACGGGCCTCTTTTCCGTGGAGGACGTCGCACGCCGGTTGCGGGTGCCGCGCCACCGTTCGCCGCGCAGCCGGGTCATCGCCATCGAGCAGACCACCAATCGCGGCGGCGGGCGCATCTGGCCCGAGGCGACGATCCTTGCCCTGAAGGCACTGGCGCAGGAAAAGGGGCTCGCGCTGCACATGGACGGTGCGCGGCTGCTCAACGCCGCCGTCGCCACCGGCCTTCCGGCGGCCCGCTTCGCCGCGCCGTGCGACAGCGTCTGGATCGATCTTTCCAAGGGTTTGGGATGCCCGGTCGGTGCGGTTCTGGCGGGGCCGGAAGGCTTCATCGAAGAGGCGTTGATCTGGAAGCACCGGCTCGGTGGCGCCATGCGGCAATCCGGCATTCTCGCCGCTGCGGGACTCTATGCGCTCGATCACAATGTCGCGCGCATGGCGGAGGATCACGCCAATGCCCGCCGGCTTGCCACGTTGCTCGGCGTCGTGCCCGGCCTTGGCCTGCAGCCCGAGGGCGATGTCACCAACATCCTGTTTCTCGACCTTTCGGGGACAGGCGTTCCCGCGCGCACCTTGGCCGAGGCACTGTTCGGTGCGGGGATCCGCGTCAATGTCGAGGGCGAGAGCCGCGTCCGCATGGTCACCCATATCGACATTTCCGCCGAGGACGTGGAGGTCGCCGGGCGGGCGATCGTTGCGGCGCTGGCACGGCTGCGGTCGCCTCAGCCGGGCGGCTGAGCCCGGCGCATGAGGCGGAACAGGATCGGCGCGCCGAGGATGACCACCAGGATGCGCGTGAGGTGGTGCACGACGACGAAGCTCAGGTCCGCGCCGGAGACCAGCGCCAGCATCGACATTTCCGCCTGCCCGCCGGGAATGAAGGCAAGGAAGCCTTCGACGGGCGGGGCAAGGCCGGTCAGCGTCACGAGTTCCGTCACCGCGCCGGCGAGCGCGGCGAGGATCAGCACGAAGGCAGCCCCGCCGGTGACGGTGTTGCGCAGTTCGCGCAGCGTCACGCCGACATAGCTGACGCCGATGCCCATGCCGATGAGGAATTGTGCGGCCAGAAGCGCCTCGCGCGGCGGACGCAGATGCAGGATGCCGGCGAGCGACAGGACGGCGGAGACGAGGAGCGGCCCGAGGATCGCCGCGCCGAAAAGGCCGATCCGCTCGCCGCCCTTCCAGCCGACGAGAGCGGCGACCGCCATGATCAGCATTTCCGGAACCGGCAGGTCGGAGGCCGGCGGGCCGACCGGATGCGTGAGGCCGACGCCGTAGATGTTGACGAGGATGATGGGCGCAACGACCATGATGACCATCAGCCGCGTGACGTGGACCAGCGACAATTGCCGGACATTCGCCCCGGCCTCCTGTCCGAAGATCGTCATGTCCGCCGCCCCGCCGGGCATGGCGGCATAAAAGGCCGTTACCGGAACGAAGCCGCAGACGCGCCGGAAGAAGGGCACGCCGATCAGCCCGATCACGACGATATAGACCGGCACCAGTGCCAGGGAGGCGACCATCGAGGGCAGTTCGGCGATCAGCGCCGGGGTGACGGAGGTTCCGATGGCAATGCCGAGCACGGAGCGCGCGGCAATCGACACCTGCCCCAGCCCTGCCAGCGGCGCGCCGAACAGCGCCGCCACCAGCGAGGCGGCCATCGGCCCGAACAGGAACGGCAGGGGCAGATGCAGGGCGAGGAAGACTGCAACGCCAGCTGCCGCGATCAGCACGGTCATCCCGCGCCGGAAAAGGAGGGTGCGCGCCATGCCCCGCCCGTCAGAGAGCCACGGCCGCCGAATGGGTGACGACCGGCGGCGCTGCGAAATAGGGCGAAGCGAGTCCCCGCCATCTCTGGAAACCGTCGGAAGCGCGGAACGTGACCATATGGTCCTCGATGCTGCGCCATGTCACGAGCAGCCGGTAGGTCTCCGGCGTCTCGACGACGCGGTGTAAGGCGAGATCGAGACAACCTTCGGCAGCGAGAAAAAAGGGCCGCGCCGCCGCAACGGCGGCCTCGAAGCCGGCGGGATCGGTGACCCTGATCTCCGCCACCTCAACGACGGGGGACATGGGGTTCTCCTTCATTTCGCTGCATGGCCGTGTTCGGCATCGATCGACCGGCTCTCGCCGGATGCGACCATGGTGCGGGTGGCATCGACCGTGGCGTAGGTCCAGAAGATGCGCATCGGCTTGTCCGACGCGTTGATGAAGCGGTGCGGCACGTTGGCGGGAATCCAGGTCGTGTCGTTGGTGGAAAGATGGTGCTGCACGCCATCGATCTCGGCGATCGCCTCACCCTCGATCACCATGACGCTTTCCTCGCAATTGTGGAAATGCAGGCCGATGGCGGCGCCGGGATCGAAGGCCGTGATGCCGTTGATCATGCTGGTGGAGCCGCAGCGCCGGGTGACGAGCGGCGTGGTGCGCGCGCCGCCGCCGCGGTCGTTGGTCTTCAGCTCGTGCGGGCGCAGGATAGCGGGTTCGGACATTGGGGACCTCACTTGGAAGGACCGATCCAGACGGTCTTGATGTTGACGAATTCGCGGATGCCATAGACGCCGAGTTCACGCCCGTAGCCGGAGCGCTTGATGCCGCCGAAGGGGTAGCGCGGGTCGGAGGCGGTCATGCCGTTGACGAAGACGGCGCCGGCATCGATGCGGGCGGCGAGTTCTCGTCCGCGGGCAGCATCGCCCGCCCAGAGTGCAGCGCCGAGGCCGTATTCGCTGTCATTGGCCATGGCGACGGCCTCGTCCGCGTCCTTCGCGCGGATGATGGCGGCAACCGGGCCAAACGTTTCCTCGCGGAAGGCCGTCATGCCTGGCCTGACGTGGTCGAGCACGGTCGGTGGATAGTAGAAGCCATCGCCTTCGAGTGGCTCGCCGCCGAGTTTCAGCACGGCCCCCTCGGCAAGCGAGCGCTTGACCTGATCGTGCAGACCGGTGCGCAGGTTTTCGCGCGCCATCGGGCCGATTTTCGTGTCGTGCTCCATCGGATCGCCGATCTTCAACGCGGCGGCCTTTTCGACGAAGAGCGCGGTGAAGCGATCAGCGACGGCCTCCTCCACGATGAAGCGCTTCGCGTTGACGCAGGACTGGCCGACATTGATGTAACGCGCCTTGACGGCGGTCTCGGCGGCGGCCTCCAGATCGGCATCGGCGAGCACGATGAACGGGTCGGAGCCGCCGAGTTCCAGCACCTGCTTCTTCAGCGCCTTGCCGGCCTGCGAAGCGACGATGGCGCCGACCTCGGTCGAGCCCGTCAGCGTCACGGCCGCGATGCGCGGGTCGGCAATGAGGCCGGCGACCTTGGCCGTATCGACGAGCAACGTCGCCGTCAGCCCGGCCGGGGTGCCGGCGGCGTCCATCACCTCCTGCACGGCAAGCGCGCATTCCGGCACGTTGTTGGCGTGCTTGAGGATCGCGCCGTTGCCGGCGGCAAGCGCCGGGGCGACGAAGCGGAAATACTGCCAGAACGGATAGTTCCACGGCATGATCGCCAGCACCACGCCGAGCGGTTCGAAGGCGACGACGCTCTCGCTGGCATTGGAGGCAACGGGCTCGTCGGCGAGATAGACCGGCGCATGCTCGGCGTAGAAATCGCAGTTGTAGGCGCATTTCTCGATCTCGGCCTCGGCCTCGGCGATGGGCTTGCCCATTTCGCGCACGATCATCTCGGCGTACCGCGCCTTGCCGGCGCGCAGCGCCGCGGCCATGCGGGTGAGCAGCGCCACGCGCTCGCCGACCGGGACGCGCCGCCAGGCGCGCTGTGCGCGGGCTGCTGCCTCCAGCGCAGCGTCCACGGCGGCATCGTCCTGCAGGTCGAAGCTGCGGATGGGCTTTCCGGTGGCGGGATTGACGGAGGTGATCGCGGTCATGGGGAAACCTTTTCGGAAAGGAGCCGCTTCCAGCCGGGAAGGAAGGACGTGCTGGCGGATGTCGCGGCGGAGGGGATATATTCGAAGCCGATTGCACCGGCGTAACCGGCTGCCGTGAGGGCGGCGAGCATGGGCTCGAAGGCGAGCGTGCCGGTTCCCGGCTCGTGGCGGCCGGGGTGGTCGGCGATATGGACATGGCCGATGCGGTCGGCATTCCGCGTGATCCAGAGGCGCGGGTCCTCACCGAGAACGGTGGCATGGTAGGTGTCGAACAGCAGGGCGAAACGGCCGTGGAACTGGTCCTGCAACTCTGCCGCAAGGGCAAGGCTGCCCATATGGTAGCCGGGAATGGTGATCGCCTCGACGAGCACCCGCACGCCGCTGCCCTCCACCTGGTTCAGCGCCCAGGAGAGGTTGAGCCTGTAGGTCTCGGCTGCATCCAGAACGCCGCCCTTCGGCACTCCCGCCATGGGATGGACGAAGGGGCAGCCGATCTCCAGCGCATAGGCAAGCGCCCGGTCGAAGCCGGCGCGGAACGCAGCCTCGCGGCCGGCAAGGGCGGCAAGGCCCTTTTCGCCCGCGGCTGCATCGCCCATGCCCGACGTGACCTGTGAGAAGGTGAGGTCGAGATCGGCAAGGCGGGCGCGCATCTCCTTCGCCGGCACGGCAAAGGGCTCGGGATGCTCGACGGCGGTGAAGCCGTCGCGTGCCGCCGCCGCCGGCCGTTCGGCAAGCGGCAGGTCGCCATAGAGGTAGCCGATGTGGGCGGAGAGGCGGTTCATCAGGCTGCCTCGAAAGGGGCCGCGCTGCCTTCCGGGAAGGCGACGCCGGGGCCTTCACCCTCGGCGATGAGATCCGCGACGACATTGCCGGTGACGGGGATGCCGGTGCGGCGGCGTTCGTCCTCGCGGCGCTGCTCGGGCTCGCCCGGCATCATGATCTCGTCGACGCCGGCCGCGCGCGGCAGCACCTTGATGCGCTCGTAGAACTCGTCCATGCGCGCGCCAAAATCATCGAGCGACAGGAAGAGGTCCGGCTTGATGGCGAAGAACAGGTGGCCGACATTCTGCGGCTCGGAATGGTCGAAATAGAGGCTCTTCACGTCGCCGCCGAAATTCGCGCCGGTGAGGACACCGGACATCAGGTCCATCAGTGTCGCAAGCACCGAACCCTTGACGCCGCCGAAGGGCAGGCAGACGCCCTCGAAGGCCTTGGCGGCGTCCGTGGTGGGGTTGCCGTCGACATCGAGCGCCAGGCCCTCGGCGATGGGGTCGCCCTTCATGGCAGCGAGCCGGATTTTTCCGCGCGCGATGACCGTCATCGCCATGTCCATGACATAGGGCGGGTGCTTGCCGCCCGGAATGCCGGCGGCGATGGGGCTTGCGCCGAGGAAGGTGGTGCGCCCGCCCCACATCGGAATGGCGGGCGAGGAATTGGTGAAGATCATCGAGATGAAACCGCGCTCGATGGCGCGCAGCGCATAACACGCTCCCATGCCGAAATGCGTCGAGCGGTTCACGCCGGCAAGGCCGATGCCCATCTCGCCGGCAATGTCGCAGGCGGCGTTCATGGCGATGTTGGAGGCGACGAAGCCCATGCCGTTGTCGCCGTCGACCGCGGCGACGGCGCCGGCCACCTTCGTCACCTTCACGTCGGGGCGCGGATTGACGAGGCCGCGCTTCAGCCGCTCCAGATACATCGGGATGCGGCTGACGCCATGGCTGTCGACGCCGCGCAGGTTCGCCTTGACGAGGTCGCCCGCGATCAGCGCCGCATCGGCCTTGCTCATGCCGACGGAGAGGAACATCTCGGTGGCGTAGCGGGTCAGGTCTTCGGCTCGGAAGTAAAGCGTTTCAGCCATGGTGGGCTCCCTGAGGGTTGCGTTTTCCCATCCGGCCGCAGGGGTGCGGCCGGTCGGGCATTGGCATCGGTGGTGGGCGGCGTCAGGCGCCGGCGGTTTTGTCGGGCATGTCGATCTTGCGGGTGCGCCGCCAGTGCAGCATTGCCGGCACGATGAGGATCAGGGCGGAGATGGCGACGAGCACGGCCGAGAGCGGGGTGGAGACGAAGACCATCGGATCCCCCTGCCCCACGGCGAGCGCCCGGCGCATCTGCACCTCCGCCATCGGCCCCAGAATGAGACCGATCAGCACCGGCGCGATCGGGAAGTCATAGACACGCATCGTGTAGCCGAGCAGGCCGACGCCGAACATCATGGCAAGGTCCACCCAGGAGTTGGATACGCCCCAGATGCCGACCAGCGAGAAGATGAGGATGCCGGCATAGAGATAGGGACGCGGGATGAAGAGCAGCCGTACCCAGAGCCCCGCCAGCGGCAGGTTGAGGATCAGCAGCATCAGGTTGCCGACATAGAGCGAAGCGATGAGGCCCCAGACGAGATCGGCGGAGTTGATAAACAGCATCGGCCCCGGCTGCAGCCCGTAGTTCTGGAAGGCGGCGAGCAGGATCGCCGCGGTGGCCGACGTCGGCAGCCCGAGCGTCAGGAGCGGCACCAGCACGCCCGCAGCGGCGGCGTTGTTCGCAGCCTCCGGACCCGCCACGCCCTCGATGGCGCCGTTGCCGAACTCTTCCGGATGCTTGGTCAGCTTGCGCTCGACCGTATACGAGAGGAAGGTCGGGATTTCTGCGCCGCCGGCCGGCAGCGCGCCGATGGGAAAGCCGAAGAAAGTGCCGCGCAGCCACGGCTTCCAGGAGCGCTTCCAGTCTTCCTTCGTCATCCAGATGCCGCCGGCGAGCGGATTGAGGTTGGGCTTCTGCAGGCCGAAGCGGCTGGCGACATAGAGCGTCTCGCCGATGGCGAAGAGCGAGACGAGCACGACCGTCATCTCGACGCCGTCCATGAGGTCGGGCACGCCGAAGGTCAGCCTCTGCAGGCCGGTCTGCTTGTCGATGCCGACGACGCCGAGCGACAGGCCGAGCAGGAGCGCGATGAAGCCGCGCACCTTGGACGTTCCCATCACGACCGAGACGGAGAGGAACGCGAGCAGCATCAGGGCGAAATAGTCCTGCGGCTTGAAGATGAAGGCGAGCTCGGCGATGGGCGGCGCCAGGAAGGTGATGCCCAGCGTGCCGATGGTGCCGGCGACGAAGGAGCCGATCGCGGCCGTGCAGAGCGCCGCCGCGCCGCGACCCTGGCGGGCCATCTTGTTGCCCTCGAGCGCGGTCATCATCGCGCCGCTCTCGCCGGGCGTGTTGAGCAGGATCGAGGTGGTGGAGCCGCCATACATGGCGCCGTAGAAGATGCCGGCGAACATGATGAAGGCCGCGGTCGGTTCGATATAGACGGTGACGGGCAACAGCAGCGCGATGGTCAGCGCCGGGCCGATGCCGGGCAGGACACCGATGGCGGTGCCCATGAAGGTGCCGACGAAGGCCCACATCAGGTTCTGTGGCTGAAGGGCGACGGAAAAACCGTTCATCAAGCCGGTGATCGCATCCATCCTACACCCCCATCATCGGAAGAAGACCGCCAAGCTGGACACCCAGCTTGCGGAAGAGCCACCAGCACAACAGCGAGAAGCCGAGGCCGAGCACCAGGTCGAGATGCCAGCGGCGCGACTTGAAGGCCGCGGCCACCAGCACGAAACAGCCGGTGCAGGTGATGACGAAGCCGAGCGGCTTCATCGTCAGCATCGGCAGGGCGCAGGCCGCCGCGGCAAGGCAGAGCGCGGTGTAGTTGACCGCGTGGTCCTCACTGACGTCCTCGGCATCCTGTTCCTCGAACGGAACGCCCCGGTAGATCTGCAGTGTCAGCAGCAGGCCCATGAGGACCAGGCCGATCCCGATGGCCGAGGGCATGAAGCCCGGGCCGACATGGGCGTACTGGTCGAACTGGGGCAGTTCCGCGGCCTTCCAGAAAACGATGGCTCCCCAGCCGACCGTTCCCGCCGCAAGCCAATAGGGGCGTTCCGTCATGTCAGACATCCTTTCGAAAAGCGCCGCGGCTTACTTGACGAGGCCGGCTTCCTTCAGGATGGCGCCGATGCGGGTCTTTTCGTCGTTGAGAAACGCGACGAAATCGTCTCCGGCGAGGTAGGCGTCTTCCCAGCCCTGCTTGGCGAGAATGTCCTTCCAGGCAGCGCTTTCATGCATCTTGGCAAAGCGGTCGAGCCACATCTTGCGGCCGTCCGCAGACATGTCGGGCGCACCGACGATGCCGCGCCAGTTGCCGACGACCACGTTGAGGCCGGCTTCCTTCAGGCTCGGCGCATCGATGCCGTTGACGCGGCCTTCGGAGGTGACCGCGATGATGCGGATGCGGCCGGCATCGGCCATCGGCTTGAACTCCGAGACGCCCGAGACGGCGACCGTCACGGCACCGCCGCCGAGCGCGGTCACGGCTTCCGCACCGCTGTCATAGGGGATGTAGTTCAGCTTGGCCGGCTCCAGGCCGCTTTCCTTGGCGATCAGCGCCATCACGATGTGGTCGACGCCGCCGGCCGAGCCGCCGCCGATCGACACGGCGCCGAGGTTTTCCTTCATCGCCTTGACGAGATCGTCCACCGTCTTGATCGGGGAATCGGTCGCGACGGCGACGACACCCGTATCGTTGGTGAGGCGCACCAGCGGCGTCACGTCATCGAGCGTGACGGGCGAGGAGTTGAGCAGGATGCCCCCGACCATGATGACGCCCATCGACATGACTGCATTGTCGTTGCCGCGGTTCGCGCCGACAAATTCGGCAAGACCGATCGTGCCGCCGGCACCGCCCTTGTTGGTGAAGGTCGCGCCGTCGGCGAAGATGCCTTCCTTCGACATCGCGTCGAACGGCAGGCGCGCCATGGCGTCATACCCGCCACCGGCACCGCCCGGCGCCATCACCACGGCCGGATCGGCAAAGGCCGGCGCTGCGGCCGAAAGCGAAAACGCCACTGCGGCGGCAAAAACTGCTTTGATCATAATTTCCTCCCAATAAGTCCGGGCTGAAAGCCCTGGTGCTGCCGAGCCGGCAACACAGACATCGGCCTCCTTGCCGTTGTCGTATTAATACACTTACGACAATCTGGCCGCTTGTCAACATTGTTTTGCCGGGGGACGGGGAGAAGGCGTCGCGGTGGCCGGCGTGTCCCCCGCCGATGGCGAGGGACGGGATCGGGAAAGGTGCGTTCGGGACCGGTCAGTCGACCTGCAGTTCCTCCAGGAGGCAGGCCCAACCGGCACCGTGCATGTCGCGGTCGGCGCGCGTGCCCTGGACGACGGGGCGCGGCACGGAGAATTTCACGACGTTGAGCGCGGGAATGTCGAAACGCTTGAGCAACTGCTGCTCGACGCCGAAGAGCCGCGCCACGGTGGCATCCTTCAGCCCGTCACGCACCCGGGCATAGGTCGCCGGATCGTCGCAGAAGACGTCGATCGTCAACCAGAACGGCCCGGCATTCTTGGAGCGTACCTTGCTGACGAGGCTTCCCAGTTCAGGCATGTCCCACCTCATGGGTTTCGAGCACGAAGGCGGCGAGCGGGTCGTCCAGCTCCATCACATGGTTGAGGCAGAACTCGTAGAGCGCGCCGCGCTGCATTTCGGCGGGCGAGAAGGGAAAGGCGAAGGTCGGCATCGGCTCGTCCTCGGTCAGGGGATGATGCAGGAGATAGGGGTTGAGGATCTTGCCGGCCTCGGCCGCCTGTTCGGCGGTCGGGCAGGTGAGAATGCCGAGAATGCCGACCTCGACGGGAATGTCGTGACGGTTCTCCAGCGCGCCGAGCGTCGCATCCATGCCGATCAGCCGGATCTCGACGCTGAAGGTATCGGGGGCGAGACCCATGCGGGCGACGATCTTGTCGCGCACCTTGGCCTCGATATCCGCCGCCCATTCGCGCACATGCTGGACATAACGGCGCTCGCGCACCACGGCGAGGCCGACGGTCTGGTAGCCGACGATGCGGGCGCCCTCCAGCTTGACCGTGTAGCGCCCCGGCACCCATTTCGAGCCCTCGACACGCACCCGGCGCCCGTCGAGCGCCTCGTATTCGGACCGCGTGACGTCGAGATGGCCGCCCGGCTCGTGCAGGATGAACGGATCGGAATTCTCGTAGAGCATATGGGCGGAGACGGTATAGGGCGTCGCGGCGGCGTCTGCCGCCATCGGCTCGATGGTGAAGCCGGAGGCGTCGAAGTCGATCTGGATCACGCCGGAATTCGGCTGCGTGGTGGCGAGCGCCCCGCATTCGCCGACCTTGGCGCCGTGCCATGCGGCGCCGGCATGGTCGCCGCGAACGACCGGCAGCGCCGCGATGATGGCGGTGTCCGTGGTGCGCCCGGCAATGACGATATCCGCCCCGGTGGCGAGCGCCGCCGCGACCTGCTCGACGCCGGCGAGGGCGACGATGTTGGTGCAGTCGTCGACGATGGCCTCGTTAACATCGGGTGCGGCCGGCAGCGCGTGCAGACGGCCGTCGCCGAGCGCGGCTTTCACCCGCTCCTTCGGCTGGCCGGATTTCAGCGTGGCGACCTTGACCTGCATGCCCTCCTCCAGGGCGATCTCGCGGGTGATGTCGAAGAGCCAGTCCACCGCATCATCCGCGCCGCAGGTGCCGGCGGTGCCGATGACGAGCGGAACGCCGGCCTTCGCCCGCGCCTGCATCAACTCGCGCCATTCCACCTTGGTTGAGGCGCGCGAATATTTCGAGACGCCGCGCCCGAGATAGGACGGGCCGCTGTCCGTCGAGCCGCCGTCGATGGCGATGATGTCGGGCTGGTTGGCGACGCCGCGCTCCAGCGCCGCGCGGTCATAACCCAGACCCAGCGCGCCTGCGGGTATAAGTACGCGTGTCATGTGTCATCTCCCTTGTCCGGCCCGCCAGCGGGGCCACCGGAAAACATTTCGGCGCGGGCCTTGCGCAGCTTGGCCTTGCCGAGGTGGTCGTGCATCAGATCCGCCGCCTTCGCGGTGTCGCCGACATCAAGCGCATCGAGGATCGCAAGATGCTCGGCATTCTGGCCACGCACCTGCTCGGCGTTCAGCGTCTGGCGGTATTCGATCAGGCGGCGAAGCTGGTTGAGCTTCTGCACCGTGTTGATCAGGAAACGATTGCCGGAGAGCGCGGCGAGGCCTTCGTGAAACGACGAATTCGCCTCGAACAGCTCCATCTGGCTCAGCCGCTGCCAGCCACCGTCGGCGACGATCTCCTGCCGGCGGCGCAGGTCCGCGAGGATGACGGGATCGGCGCGGAACTCGGGTGAGCGGATGCCGTGCACCTCAATCACCTGACGCAGGTCGTAACATTCCCGGTAGGCCTCGACGGAATCGATCAGCACCGCGAAGGTCCAGCCCCGGCCCTCGTTGCGCTCGATCCAGCCCTCGCCGGAGATGCGCGTCAGGATGCGTCGCAGCCCCAGCCGCGACACGCCGTAGCGCCGCATCAGGTCGGTCTCGCTCACCCGGTCCGGCAGGCGGCGCGACAGGCGGTCATCGGCAATGCGCAGATAGGTCGCCTCGTCCGACGTATCGTTGGCGGCGGGCAGCGGGTCGGCGGCGATGCGGTCGGGATCGCGCAGATAGAAGCCCTTGTTGGGCACCTGCTCGACAATGCCCTGGTCCGCCAGAATGCCGAGCGCCGAGCGGATCGGCTGGCGCGACGTGCCGAACAGGGACTGGAAGCTGGCTTCTGTCAGGTGCTGTCCCCGTTCCATGGCCGATGTCCTGATATGGCGGACGATCTTGTCCGCCAGCGAGCGATGAAGTTCGTTCATGATCGACCCCTGGATGGTATTAAGCGCGTATATACGACAATCCGTAGGCAATCAATCAATCTGGCCGCGCCGTTTCCGCCGGCCGCCTTCTCATGGTATTTCGAAATGACAAAAGTCCAATAGTCTGAATCATGGTACTATGCAAGCGCAAAGGACCAGCGCTTGGCGAAGGCTGTGGAACGTGCGACAAGACCGGGCCATCCAGGAGCATCCATGACCCAGATATCCAGCCCCCTCGCCCGTGAGATCGCCCGGCTCGTGCATGCCGAACGGTTGGCGCCGGGCGAGCCGCTGACCGAGCGCAGCCTTGCGGAGCGCTTCCTGGTCTCGCGCTCGCCGATCCGCACCGCATTGCGCGAACTGCAGCAGGCCGGCGTTTTGGCTGCGGCCGAGCGCGGCGGCTTCAAGGTGGCCGATCCCTCCGCCGCAAGGGCCCTTGCCGCCAGCGAGCCGGCGCCCGACGGCGGAGAGGAGGTCTATCTCGCCATCGCGCGCGACCGGCTGGCCGGCGAAATTCCCGACCGGGCGAGTGAAAACGAGCTCCTGCGCCGCTACGGCATCACGCGCCCGCGCCTGCAGGCCCTGCTCCGGCGCATGTCGGAGGAGGGCTGGGCGGAGCGGCTGCCGGGGCACGGCTGGCGTTTCCTGCCGGTGTTGACCTCGATGGAAACCTACCGGCAGAGCTACAGCTTTCGTCAGGCGATCGAGCCGGCCGCATTGCTGGAGCCGGGTTTTGTGCTCAATCGCCCGGTGCTGGAGCGGCATCTCGAACAGCAGCGGCGCTTCGTGGCGGGGGAGATCCTGGAAATCTCGGCGGTTCGCCTGTTCGAGACGAACAGCGAGATGCACGAGGCGATCGCCGAATGCAGCCGCAACGCCTTCTTCATCGAAAGCCTGAGGCGTGTCGACCGGCTGCGCCGGCTCATCGAATACCAGCAGCGGGTGGACCGCGAACAGGCCCGCCAGCGCTGTGCCGAACATGTGCACATCCTCGAACTGGTGCTGGACGGAAGGAACGGCAAGGCCGCCGAGGCGATGCGCAAGCATCTGAGCGCCCTCGGGCCGCTGAAGGCGCCTTCGCCCTGAACCGGCCTGCAGGGAATTCGAGTTGTCGCGCGGAGCTCCACAAGGCTAGTGTGCCCGCGCGGCCTGCACGGTGAGGGGAACCCCGGCGCGGGCAGCGCGGGACAGTATCGGCACTACGAGGGAAACGAGCCCATGAGCAACCACCTCTTCGACGCAATCCGGGCGGAGGCACGGCCGGAGGCGGCCTTCATCGAGACCGGCGACGGGCGTCGATGGACCTATGGCGACATGATTGCCCTTTCGGGGCAGCTGGCGGGTGCTCTTGCCACGCGCGGCGTCCGGCCGGGGGATCGGGTCGCCGTGCAGGTGGAAAAGAGCGCCGAGGCGCTGATGCTCTATCTCGCCTGCGTCAGGGCCGGTGCCGTCTACCTGCCGCTCAACACCGCCTACACATTGGCGGAACTCGACTATTTCATCGGCGATGCCGAGCCGAGACTGGTCGTCGTCTCGCCGGGCGCCCGCGACGGCGTGAGCCCCGTCGCCGGCAAGTACGGCGCGGCCGTCGAAACGCTGGATGACAAGGGCGGCGGCTCGCTGCTGGAGCTTGCCCGCACGGAGACGCCCGAATTCGCCGATATCGGGCGCGGTGCGGATGACCTTGCGGCGATCCTCTATACGTCGGGCACGACCGGCCGCTCCAAGGGCGCGATGCTGACGCATAACAATCTCCTGTCCAACGCGCTCGCCCTTCGCGACCACTGGCGCTTCACCAGCGCCGACCGGCTGATCCATGCCCTGCCGATCTTTCACACGCACGGCCTGTTCGTCGCCTCGAACGTCACGCTGCTGTCAGGCGCGTCGATGTATCTCCTGCCGAAGTTCGATGCCGACGAGGCGCTGCGCCTGATGGCGGACGCCACCGTGATGATGGGCGTGCCGACCTTCTATGTCCGCCTCGTGCAGCATGCCGGCCTGACGCCGGCGGCGACGGCCGGCATGCGGCTCTTCGTGTCCGGCTCGGCGCCCCTTCTTGCCGAGACGCATCGCAGTTTTTCGGAAAAGACCGGCCACGCCATCCTCGAGCGCTACGGCATGACCGAGACCAACATGAACACCTCCAACCCCTATGACGGCGAGCGCATTGCCGGCACCGTGGGCTTCCCGCTGCCGGGCGTTTCGCTGCGCGTCACCGAGCCGGAAACCGGCACACCGCTGCCGGATGGCGAGACCGGCATGATCGAGGTGAAGGGACCGAACGTCTTCAAGGGCTACTGGCGCATGCCGGAGAAGACCGCGGCAGAGTTCCGCACGGACGGGTTCTTCATCACCGGCGATCTCGGCCTGATCGATGCGCGGGGTTATGTGCACATCGTCGGGCGCGGCAAGGACCTCGTCATTTCCGGCGGCTACAACATCTATCCCAAGGAAGTGGAAACCGAGATCGACGGCATGCCCGGCGTCGTCGAAAGCGCGGTCATCGGTGTTCCCCACCCCGATTTCGGCGAGGGCGTGACGGCCGTCGTGGTGCGCCAGAAGGGCGCGACCATCGACGAACGGGCGGTGCTCGACGGGCTGAAGGACCGGCTGGCGCGCTACAAGCAGCCCAAACGCGTGCTCTTCGTCGACGACCTGCCCCGCAACACGATGGGCAAGGTGCAGAAGAACGTGCTGCGTCAGACCTATGCGGACCTCTATTCCGGCAAGCCATAGGCACGGTACCGGTTTTCGGATCGACCAAAGAGCGGGAGCAGGTCCCGCCCCTCCACCGACCTTATCCTTCAGACGGCGGTAAAGCCGTTGTCCACGAAGAGATGGGTGCCCGTGATGAAGCGGGACTCGTCGCTGGCGAGGTAGAGCGCGGCGCGCGCGACGTCCTCCGGCTCGCCGATACGCCCCTGCTGCGCGGCAAGGGCCGCATCGGAAACATCGACGCCCAGCGCCTGCAGGTCCTCGATCTCGCGCAGGCCGTGCGGCGTGCGGATGAAGCCCGGGCAGACGGCGTTGCACCGGATGTTGCGGTCGCGGAACTCCACGGCGATCGCCCGTGCAAACTGGTGCACCGCTCCCTTGGTCGTGTCGTACAGCACCTCCATCGGTGTTGCTGCGACGGCCGAGATCGAGGAGGTGCAGACGATGGCGCCCTCGCCTGTCGAGATCATGCCGGGCAGGACGGCGCGGGTCATCAGGAACATCGAGCGGACATTGACCGCATGCAGCCACTCCCACTCCGCCAGCGTCGTTTCGAGGAACGGCTTGATGACGATCGTGCCGGCATGGTTGAAGAGAACATTGGCCGGACCATAGGTCGCCTCGACACCCCTGACCGCCGCGTTGACGGCGTCCTCGTCGGAAACATCCGCCGTCCAGAAGGCGGCTTCGCCGCCTGCGGCGCGAATGGCCGCGACCGTAGCCTCCGCCGCCTCCGCATTGCGGTCGATGATCGCCACGCGCGCCCCTTCGGCGGCAAAGAGTTTCGAGGAGGCGCCGCCCATGCCCGTCGCGCCGCCTGAAATGATCGCGGTCTTGTTCTTCAGTCTGTCTGCCATTTTGAAATCTACCCGTCCCTCTGGATTTTCCGTTGCCCTCCCGAGCGGGAGGGCGGCCCCAAGCTAGACCATTTTCCGCGGCGATGTGCAGCGGTTTTGCAGCCTGCTGTTCGGTGGCAAAAGTGTGGCCGAGAATTGAAACCGGCGATGGCCGTTCTGCGCGGCATGTACTAATATTCCTTTGGACACTCGAAGGGTGCCGGCGGCTCCAGGCAGTGGCGCCGTCCATCAAGGGGAGATCATGACATCTATGGTGACTGCAATCCGCGATCTCTTGCCCTGCAGGATGCTCTTCGGGGCGATGATCCTCCTTCTCGCCGGCCTTGCCCAGCCTGCGCTGGCGCAAGATGCCGACACGGCGCCGCAGGACAAGCTGCGCGAGATATCGCGCCTGCTTGCCGATCCCGATGTTGCCGCTTGGCTGGAAGCGACCCGCAAGGACGAGACCAAGGCGGACGAAGCGCCGGCCGGCGGCATGGGGTCGATGATGCAGTCAGGCTATGTCGCCGACAGGCTCGACGTGGTCCAGCGCCGCATCGACACCATCATGCGGGGCAGCATGGAGCTTGGCGGCGGCGCCAGCACCGCCCTGTCGCGGCTGCGCGCCGAAGTCACCCAGATCGGCGCCCTGCGCCTCCTCACGCTGCTGATGCTTGTGCCCCTGCTCGCCATTGGCTTCGAGCGGCTGTTCAACCACCTGTCCGGCCGGCACTGGCGCCGCGCGGAGGCGGGGCCACGGCCCGATCCGGTGGGCGTGGTGCCGATGGGGCTGCATGTCGGCGGGCAGGCCATCAGCTTCGCCGTCGGCGCGCTGCTGCCGCTCGCCATGGTCGCCTGGCCGCCGCTCCTCCAGCGCACCGCGCTCATCCTCGCCATTGCCGCCATCCTTGCCCGCTTCGGCAGCCTCATCGGCGCCTATGTCGTCTGGCTGCTCGAACAACCCGCCCGCCGTCCGGCGCCTGTCGTCGAAACGGTGCCGGCCGAGGGCGAGATACCGGCCGTGCCGGGTGAAGCGGCCCTCATTGCCGAAACGCCGGCGGTCACGCTGCCGGAAGGCGACGGCGCGGCCGCTTTCGCCATGCCGGCCGCCACCGAAACCATGCCGGATGCCGACGCTGTCGTTGTGTCGGCCGAGGAGCCCTCTCCTGTACGTCGCATCACGCCGGAGCAGGCGCACTACTGGTTCACGCGGCTGCAGCGCGCGCTGCGCTTCTTCGCCGTCGGCTGGGTCGTGCTGGAATCGATGCGGGTGTTCGGCTTCTCCCAGGGCTCGATGCTGCTCGTCATGTTGGCCTTCGACCTCGGTCTCTTCACCATCGCCATCGAGGCGGTCTGGTCGCGCCCGCGCCGGGCCGATCAGACGGACACCACCCGCAAGATCTGGTCCTGGCTGGCGACGGTGGCAGTCATCCTGCTGCTTGTCGTCTGGACGGCCGGGCTGCATCTTCTGTTTTGGGCCGGCATCGTGGCGTTCGTATTGCCCCCGCTCCTGCGTCTGACGACGGCGATCGTCGCGCGCCTGCATGGTGGCGATGAGGTGGATCGCCCGACAGGTATGTACTTCGTCATCGGCGAACGCGGTGCGCGCGGCGTCGTCATCATCCTGTGCGCATGGCTGGTGGCCGCCGCCGCCGGTGTCGATGCCGCCGGCATGATGGGCGCCGGGGAAACGCTGGTCAGCCGCGTCGCCCATGCCATCACCCAGGCGATCGCCGTGCTGCTGGTCGCCGATATCGCCTGGCAGTTCCTCAAGGCGGAGATCGCCGTGCGCATGGCCGACGGCCCGCTCGACCGCCGCGTTTCCGACGAGGAGCGCGGCCGCAACGCCCGCATCCGCACGCTGCTGCCGATCCTGCGCAACATCCTCGCCGTGACGCTCGCCGCCGTCGCCGTGATGATGGTGCTGACCAGCCTCGGCGTCGATATCGGCCCGCTGATCGCCGGCGCGGGCGTTGCGGGCGTCGCCATCGGCTTTGGCGCCCAGACCATCGTCAAGGACCTGATCTCGGGCATCTTCTATCTCTGGGACGACGCCTTCCGCATCGGCGAATATATCGAGACCGGAAAGTACAAGGGTGTCGTCGAGAGCTTCTCGCTGCGCTCGGTCAAGCTGCGCCACCACCGCGGTCCGCTCACCACCGTCCCCTTCGGCGAGCTCGGCGCGGTGCAGAACATGAGCCGTGACTGGTCGGTCATCAAGTTCAACCTCTCCGTCACCTACGACACGGATCTTGAAAAGCTGCGCAAGGTCATCAAGCGCATCGGCGCGGAGATCGCCGAAAAGCCGGAATACAAGGATATCCTGCTCGAACCGCTGAAGATGAAGGGTGTTTCCGATTTCGGCGAATATGCCATCGTCGTGCGTGTCGGCTTCACCACCAAGCCGGGCGAGCAGTTCATGATCCGCCGCGAGATCATGAATCGCATCAAGCTCGACTTCAAGCAGAACGGCATCCAGTTCGCCTCCCCCACCGTGCAGGTCGGTGGCCACAGCGGCGAGGGCCAGGCCGAGGCTGCGGCGATCGAGGCCCACCGCCGGCGCCAGGAGACGCTCGCCGCCGCCAACGGGGCAGGCGCCTGATTGTCAGCGCGAGGCCCCCGGATTTTGCCCTATCGGCGCCCGCCTGCCTGTCGTAGAAGCAGGCGGCGCGCGACATGCTTTCGCCCTCGTTTGGCGCCAGCGTTGACGTGGCGATGGGCCGAAGCAGCAGGATTGGAAGGATAGACCATGGATGTGATTTTTACCCCGGAACTGACGGTTTGCGGGATCGATGAACTGCCGGCCCAGCGTGAGCGCAAGGTGACCCACGTCCTGTCCATCGTCGATCCCGATCTGCCCGAGCTCGAGGCCTTTGCGACCTATGCCCGGCACCACCGCACGACGCTGCGTTTCCATGACATCATCGCCGCCCTGCCGGACCAGGTGATGCCCCGGCCGGACCATGTCGAGGCGATCCTGCAGTTCGGCTCGGATTTCCAGGCACGGCAGGACAGCCAGGGACCGAGCCACCTCCTGGTCCATTGCCATATGGGCGTGTCGCGCTCGACGGCCGCCATGCTGACCCTGATGGCGCAGGCCAACCCCGGCGAGGCAGCCGAGGATCTTTTCACCCGCCTCGTCGCCATTCGCCCGCAGGCGTGGCCGAACTCGCAGATGATCGGCTTTGCCGATGCCCAGCTCGGCCGCAAGGGCGAACTCAACGCTGCGCTCGGCCGCCACTACGGCCGCCAGATCAAGAACCGCCCGCAATATACCGAATGGATGACGCAGCTCGGCCGTGAGGCCGAACTGCGCATGGCCGTACTCGACTGAGCCCAGTCCGCTGCCGCGACTGCCGCCGATCCGCCGGAAGGCGCTTCCGGGCGGCGGTCTTCCGGTGTAGGGAGAGGAACCTGAAAGCCTGCGGCAGCCGCCGGAGGGCGCGGGCGGCCATGCCTTGATGAGGGACCATCTTCCTTGAACGCCACGATCTACCGGTCCGCCATCAACATCTCGGCGATCTGCGGGCTGTATCTTGCCGCCGCCATGCTCGTGCCCGCCATGGTCGACATTTATTACGGCCATCGGGACTGGCAGGTCTTCGTGCTGTCGGCGGTGCTCGTCGGCGGCGTTTCTCTGCTTGCGGCCGCAGCGACCCGCTCCGGCCCGCCGCCCTTCAACAAGAAGATGGGCTTTCTGCTCGTCAACCTGCTCTGGCTGGTCTTCTCGCTCGTCGGCGCGGTGCCCTTCATGTTGTCCTCGCTCGACATGGACCTCGCCAAGGCGCTGTTCGAATCGGTCTCGGCGATCACCACGACCGGCTCGACCGTCATTGCCGGGCTGGACCACGCTCCGCCGGGCATCCTGATGTGGCGCTCGCTGCTGCACTGGCTGGGCGGCATCGGCATCGTCGCGCTCGGCCTTTTCGTCATGCCCTATCTCAGGGTCGGCGGCATCTCCTTCTTCAAGATGGAATCCTCCGACACGAACGACAAGCCGTTCGCCCGCATCGCCAGCTTCACCCGCGCCTTCGTGCTCGTCTACGTGCTGATCACGCTCGCCTGCACGCTCACCTATGCCGTGCTCGGCATGAGCCGCTTCGATGCGCTCAACCATGCCATGGCGACGGTGGCGACCGGCGGGTTCTCCACCCATGACGCTTCCTTCGGCTATTTCAACAGCCTCCCGCTGCTGTGGGCCGGCACGTTCTTCATGACGGTGTGCAGCCTCCCGTTCTCGATCCTGATCGTCTTCATGGTGCGCGGCCGGCTCGACGCGCTGCGCGACCCGCAGATCGGCGTCTTCCTCGCCTATCTCGTCGCCTTCTCGGTGGCGATCGCCGTCTATCACCGACTGAACAGCGGCGTGCCCTTCCACGCTGCGCTCGCCCATTCCTTCTTCACGGTCTCGACGATCCTCTCGACGACGGGCTTTGCCAGCGAGGACTATACGCTCTGGGGGCCCTTCGTCGTCGCCATGGCGTTCTTCATGACCTTCATGGGCGGCTGCTCAGGCTCGACGGCGGGCGGCATCAAGGCCTACCGCTTCATCATTCTCTTCAACATGATCCGCACTGGCCTCTACAAGCTGATCTATCCGAACGGCATCCATGCGGTGCGCTACGGCAGGATGACGGTGGATCCCGAACTGCAGCGCGCCGTCGTCCTGTTCTTCACCACCTATCTGATGCTCTGGGCCGCCGGCAGCCTCGCCATGTCGGCCTTCGGCTACGACGTGCTGACCTCGACGTCGGCCGTCATCACCGCGCTCTCGAATGTCGGCCCGGGCATCGGCGCCATCATCGGCCCGGCCGGCAATTTCTCGACCATCTCCGACCCCGCCCTCTACCTGCTCTCGGTGATGATGCTGCTCGGCCGCCTCGAGGTGCTGACGGTGCTCGTGGTGCTGACGCCGCTTTTCTGGAAGAGCTGATACCCGCTGCCGCTCCCTTACAAATTTGTAAGGTTTGCGAGAGGTGAGGGAAAAATCGTCGCCCTAGCCTTCCCGTGCTGCATGTCGCAGCCGTGAACGAGGACCTGGACGATGCTCAAACGAACCGCCTTCCTCCTGGCCGCCCCGCGTGCTGCCCGTCTGTCTTTCGACGGGGGGCGTGCAGTTTGAGAGCGGGGCCGGTTGACAATCTTCAAGGCTCCGGTGATTTACGGGATCATGAGCGGCATGCTTCGATTCGCCTCTGCAGCGGCAACGCTGATTTTTCGACTGGTGATCGTCGTATCGCTGGCGGGCTACAGCCTGTCCTCGGCAAATGCCGCCATGCATCCGCAGACGCCGGCCGCAGCTTCCCAGATCGAAGCCGATCATGGCACCGACCACGCCGCCGTCGCGGACGAGGATCACCACGGCGGCGGTGAGCGGCAGGCGGGCGCGAAGGACACCAAGCCGGACTGCTGCCAGGATTATTGCGGCGTCGCGGCCATCGACTGCGACAGCGCCGCGCTGGCCCATCCGCGTCTTGACCCCGTGCTTGCGTTCATCGACGACAACGATCTCGTCGGCCTTGCACCCCGTCTGCACCTGCCGCCCAATATCTGAGATCCCGCAGACCCCTTGAGGGTGTTGCAGTGCCCGTGCGCGGCAACGCGCGCCGGCGCCTTCGTCATCTATTTCTCGGATTTTCACCATGAAACTCATGTTCCTGGTGGCTGCCATTCCGCTTGTCGCGAGCGGATGTGCATCCACGCTGCCCGAAGTCGTCGCTTCGTCCCATGATCCTGACACCGCCGTAGCGGCTCCCCTTGCCTATCAGAGCCCCATCGGCGCCTATTCCCATCGCATGCCCGTCGATCCCAAGCCGTGGCGTGGCCTCAACAACGATCAGGCACCGAAGGGCGGTGCATGATGGTATCGCTGAAGATGAAGCTGGTCGCCTCGCTTGTGCTTCCCCTGTTCGCCACCGGCTGCGCCAGCACCGGCTATTCGGCGAAGACGGCGGGCTTTTCCGACGCTTCGGCCAAAAGCGCGGAAGCCACGGGCAAGCAGACCGTCTGGGTGCAGAACCGCCAGCAGGCCGAAGAGACCCGTCAACGCGTGAAGGCGCTGATGGCCAGGAAGTCGATCGACGTCGAGACCGCCGTCCAGGTCGCGCTCCTCAACAACAAGGGCCTGCAGGCGGCCTATGCCGATCTTGGCGACAGCGCCGCCGACGCCTGGCAGACCCAGCTTTCCGTGCTGCCGACAGTTTCCGTCGGGCTCTCCGGCATCGGCACGCCGGGGCTTGAGGCCTACCGGGTTCTGGAGGGGGCCATCGCGGCGAACATCCTTGCGCTCGCCACCTACGACCGGGACATCAAGCTGGCCGAAACGCGCTTCCGGCAGGCGCAGCTGAACGCTGCGGTCGAGACGGTCTCGCTGGCGGCGGAAACCCGCCGTGCCTGGATCAACGCCGTCTCCGCCTGGGAGAACGTCACCTATCTCAACCAGGCCAAGGTGGCCGCCGACGCGGCTTCCGAACTCGCCACGAAGATCGGCGAGGCCGGGTCGATGCCCAAGGCGGACCAGGCCCGCGAGCACGTCTTCTATGCCGAGCTGACGGGAGAGACCGCCAAGGCGCGGCTCGCCGCGAAGCTCGCCAAGGAAGAGCTGGTCCGGCTGATGGGCCTGTCGGGCTCGGACATCGAGTTCCAGATCCCCAATCGCCTGCCGTCGCTTCCCAAGGCGCTGGCCAAGCAGGACGATATCGAGGCCGAGGCCATCCACAAGCGCATGGACCTGCGGGTCGCCCGGCTGGAGCTTTCGGCGACGGCCCAGTCCTACAAGCTCACCGACGCCACCCGCCTCGTTACGGATATCGAGCTGGTCGGCACGCTGGAACAGGAGCGTGAGCGCGAGGACGGCAAGATCCGCCGGAGCATTTCCAAGACGGCGGGGCTGGAATTCACCATCCCGATCTTCGATTCCGGCCAGGCCCGCATGCGCAAGGGCGAACTCGCCTATATGCGGGCAGCCAACCAGCTCGCGGAAAAGGCGGTCAACGTCCGTTCCGAGGCGCGCTCGGCCTATGTGGCCTACCGGTCGACCTACGACATCGCCCGCCACTACCGCAACAGCGTCCTGCCGCTGCGCACGGCCATCGAGGAGCAATCCATGATGACTTACAACGGCATGATCACCAGCACCTTCGAGCTGATCGCGGACAGCCGCGAGAAGATCGATTCCACCCTCCTTGCCGTCAACGCCAAGCGCGACTTCTGGCTCGCCGAAGCGAACCTTGCTCCCGTGCTTTACGGCGGCAGCACCGGTTCGGCGGCGGCGGAAGGCGGCGCGGCACCGGCTGAAGAAGCCGAAAGCGCCGGCCATTGAGAAAGGAAACGACGATGTTCAACAGAAGACAGTTTCTCGGGGCTGGCGCTGCAGGCGCGGCGCTCGTCTCGTCCACCGCCTGGGCCCAGACCTCCAATATGGGCCTGCCCGAGGCGGCGGTCATGGATAGCGCGGCCACCCAGTTCCCGGTGCGTCCCACCACTGGCCCGGACTACACGCCTGTCGTCACGCTCAACGGCTGGACGCTCCCCTACCGCATGAACAATGGCGTCAAGGAGTTCCACCTGATCGCCGAGCCTGTCGAGCGCGAGATGGCGGAGGGCATGACGGCCTATCTCTGGGGCTATAACGGCCAGTCGCCGGGCCCGACCATCGAGGCGGTCGAGGGCGACCGCGTGCGCATCTTCGTGACGAACAAGCTGCCGGAGCACACGACGATCCACTGGCACGGCATGATCCTGCCCTCGGGCATGGACGGCGTCGGCGGGCTCTCGCAGCCGCATATCCCGGTCGGAAAGACCTTTGTCTACGAGTTCGACCTCATCAAGTCCGGCACCTTCATGTACCACCCGCATTCGGACGAGATGGTCCAGATGGCGATGGGCATGATGGGCTTCTTCGTCGTGCATCCGAAGGACCCGGCCTTCATGCCCGTCGACCGGGATTTTGTGTTCCTCCTGAACGCCTTCGACATCGAGCCCGGCGCCTATGTCCCGCGCATCATGGAGATGACCGACTTCAACCTGTGGGCCTGGAACAGCCGTGTCTTCCCGGGGATCGACCCCCTGGTGGTCTCCAAGAACGACAAGGTCCGCGTGCGTGTCGGCAACCTGACGATGACGAACCACCCGGTCCACATGCACGGCTACGATTTCGAGGTGACGTGCACGGACGGCGGCTGGGTCCGACCGGAAGCACGCTGGCCGGAGGTCAGCATCGACATCCCCGTCGGGGCGATGCGGGCCTACGAGTTCGACGCGAAATATGTCGGCGACTGGGCGATCCATTGCCACAAGTCGCACCACACCATGAACGCCATGGGGCACGACGTCCCGACATTCATCGGCGTCGACAAGAAGGAGGTCGCCAAGAAGATCAGACAGTTCCGTCCCGAATACATGCCCATGGGCACCGCCGGCATGGCGGATATGGGCGCAATGTCGATGGAGATACCGGAGAACACGATCCCCATGATGAACGGCTGGGGCCCGCATGGCCCGATCGAAATGGGTGGCATGTTCTCGGTCGTGAAGGTCCGCGAGGGTATCTCGGCGGGCGATTACAGCGATCCGGGCTGGTACGAAAACCCGCCCGGCACGCAGGCCTGGGAGTGGACGGGCGCCTTGCCCGAAACGACCAAGGCCAAGGACGCGAAGACCACGATTACCCCCGGCCACGCCAGGCACGGCTGAGCCAACCCCCTCGAAACGAAGGATATGAAATGATGAAGACCGCACTGACCGCGCTGCTGCTCGCAGCGGGCTTTTCGACGAGCGCCCTTGCCGATGCCGGCCACGGCGCCATGGCCGTCGGCGAACCCGGCAAGAAGGCCGAGGCCACCCAGACCATCCGCGTGACGATGAAGGAGACCGACGACGGCAAGATGATCTTCACGCCGAGCACCTTCAAGGTCCGCAAGGGCCAGACGATCGTCTTCGCGATCAAGAATTCCGGCGAGCTCGACCATGAATTCGTGCTCGACGAGGAGAAGGAGGTCATGAAGCACAAGGCGGTCATGGAGAAGTTCCCGGAAATGGAACACGAGGATCCCAATGCCATCCGCCTTGCCCCCGGCAAGGCCGGCGAGGTCGTCTGGAAGTTCACCAATGACGGCGTCTTCAAGATCGCCTGCCTCGTGCCGGGGCACTACGACGCCGGCATGCACGGCGACATCACCGTCGCCAAGAAGTGAGAAGAAAGGAGAACGTCATGAAATTCATCGCAAAAATCGCTCTTTCCGCAGCGCTCGTCCTTGCGGCCGCCTCCGGCGCCTTCGCGCAGGAATTCACGAGCGGCACCGTCAAGAAGGTGGACGAGAAGGCCAAGAAGGTCACGCTCGTCCACGAGGAGCTGAAGAACCTCGAAATGCCCGCCATGACCATGGTCTTCCAGGTCGCCGACGCGGCGCTCATGGAGAAGCTCAAGGCCGGCGCAAAGGTCGAGTTCGTCGCAGAGCGGGTCAATGGCAAGCTGACGGTCACGCAGGTGAAGTAAGGCCGGGAGGCCGCGCTCTCGAAAGGAGCGCGGCATTTCCCCGCCGGGGGCGATCGCGTGGGGTCTGCGGAGATGGCCGGCCGGGCAGAGGGGCCCCGCGCACTCCATCCGACACCGGCGATCGCCCTCACCCGGCCCCATGGAATTTCCGGTCCGGCGCTCCCATCTTCGGGGCATCGGTCAGGGAGCACAGGACGCGCATGCAGTTGAGACGGATCACCCCGCAGGATTGGCCATGGATCCAGCACTGGTTCGAGGACGAACGCCTCAACGAGGAACTCGGTCCGCTCGACGAGGCATGGCTCGATCACGTCCTGCACGCAACGGACGGCGTCCAGCTCGTCGGTGTCGAGGACGGTGCACCCGCTGCGCTCGTCGGTTGTGTGTGGAGTCCCGAGCCAGGCGGGCTCCACGGGATAACGGATATCGCGGTGCGCCCCGCCGTGCGTGGCACGGGCCTGGGCCGCCGGGCGCTTGCCGCGGTCGTCGGCTGGGACGGCCATCCGCCGGCCGCCGGCTGGATGGCCTTCGTCGATCACGAGAACGACGCGGCCCACGCCTTCTTCACGGCATTGGCATGGACCTATCGCGGCCTCGACGACGAGATGCACCGCTTCGAGCTTATGGCCGCCTGATCTCGGCGGGGGATCCGGTCAGCCTTCGGCGTCGTCGGACGCCGGCCTGTCCTTGGCCCAGTAGTGGTCGCGGATGTTCTGGCCGTTGCGGATGACGAAGGTGGCGATGTCGGGATCGCCGCCCTCGAAGGTCTCGGGGTCCGCGCCGCACAGGTGCAGGAACAGCTGCTGCTGCGCGTGGGCGACAAAATAGTCGTAGGCCGGCGGCGGCTCGTCGAGGCCGACGGCCTTCAATTCCTCGGCAGCCTGTTCGATCGCGGTCTTCAGCGCCGCGTGGATTGCGGCCATCATGGCCTTCTCCACCCGCTCCTGTATCTCGACATAATGTTTCTCTGCGGGCGTGAGAACGGGGCAGGTCGTGTTCAAGCATCAGTCTCCTTGCGGTCCGAGCGCCTATCTGGCGTCCGGAAGCGGCCGGTTCAAGAGGGGCCGGATATCGATCCCGCCCTATTCGACGAAATCGCAGCGGGCAAGCCAGACTGCGGAGCATCCCGGAAAACGCGGGCGTATCGATGCAACTCAAGATGTCATATTTCGCAGTTCGGACACAGGGTCCGTTAACTTCTATGACGGAAGATTTCACGCTGGGAGAAGAGTAAGCCGGGGGTAACGAATGAGCGGACGAGGGTGCGGGCGTGCAGCGGCAGGCCGCTTTACCGGCGCATGGCTGGCGTGCACCCTGTTTGCTGCGCTGCTTGGCTGTGCCGGCGGTGCCTCCGCCCAGCAATCTTCAGGCGATCAGGTCCGGTTGCAGGTCATCGGCGGTCTTGCAGGCGTCACGCAGTTCACCAAGATCGAGCAGCCGTTCTGGGAAACGGAAATCGGGCCGCTGTCGCAGGGCCGGATCAGCGCGGCGATCCGCCCGCTGGATGCCGGCGGGCTGCGTGCCCAGGAAATGCTTCAGCTCTTGCGGCTTGGCGTCGTCTCCTTCGGGACCGTGCTGCTGAGCGCCACCGCCGGGGACGAGCCGGAACTGAGCGCGATCGACCTGCCGACGCTGAACCCCAACGTGGCGATGCTGCGCCGGACGGTCGGCGCCTACCGGCCGCACCTGGAAATGGTGCTGGACCAGCGCTACGACATCCGGCTTCTCGGCGTCTACGCCTATCCCGCGCAGGTGCTGTTCTGCGTCGACGCGTTCACCGGTCTCGACGACCTCGCCGGCCGGCGGATCCGGACGTCTTCCGTCGCGCAATCGGAACTGGTGACGGCGCTCGGTGCCGTGCCGGTGAGCATACCCTTTGCCGATATCGTGCCGAGCCTTCGCGATGACCTCGTCGACTGCGCGATCACCGGCACGCTGAGCGGCTACGAGATCGGGCTGCCGGAGGTCACATCCTATGTGCATGCCATGGCGCTGAGCTGGGGCGTATCGATCTTCGGCGTCAACCGGCCCTATTGGGACAACCTGCCCGTCGATGTGCGCAGCACGGTCGCGCAGGGTGTGCGCCAGCTCGAACAGCGGATCTGGGCCCAGGCCGAGGCGGACACGGAGCGTGGGCTCGCCTGCAATGCCGGCGCGCCTGACTGTTCCGGCGAAACCCAGGCGGCGATGACCATCGTGCCGACATCGCCGGAGGACGAGGTGCGGCGGCAGCGCCTGCTGCTCGACGTCGTACTGCCGCGCTGGTTCAAGCGATGCGGAAAGAGCTGCGAGCAGACCTGGAACACCTATCTCAAACCCGTCCTTGCAAACGAGCCCCAAAGCCCATGACCAACCAGAAATGCCGGGGTATCCTGCCGTGATGAAACGCCTTCAGCTCGTGGTCTGCGCCGGCACGGCCGCCATCCTGACGATCATCGCGCTTGGCACCGTGCATGTCGTGGAAAAGGCGGAACGGGCTGCCTGGCAGGCCGCGCGGCAATCGCTGGAAGGGTCCGCCAAGGCGGTGGAGAACGCGCTCGAGCGGCAGTTGCTTCAGGTCGACGGCGCGCTGGCGAGCCTCCCGGCCTTGTTCAAGGCGGCGAAGATCGCCCCGGGCCAGGCCGGGCCGGCCGGCCAGCTGCTGAGCGGCATCAGCTTCCAGACGATGGCCTTTCGCGATCTCCTGCTGGTTGCGCCGGATGGCAGCGTGGTGGCGTCCGGGCAATCGATGACGGTGCGCCATCCGCTGCCGACCGATGTCGCGCTGGTGGGCCGTAATCCGACAACCCTGATCGGCCCGGTGCACAATCCCGTCACCGGCGACTGGTCGCTCTATGTCGCGCGCCCGATCCCCGGATGGATCGGCATCGTTCCGGTCGCCGAAGTGCCGTTGCAGACCCTGATGAAGCTGGTGTCGGAGACCAATCTCGGGCGCGGTACGCGGATCTTCCTGGAGCGCGCCGATGGCAGGGTCATCGCCTCGCAGCCGCATGACGAGCTGCTGATCGGCAAATCCCATGGCGCTGTCCATCGGCAGGGGGCGGTGAACGGCGTGGCCTTCCCGGCCACCGAGACCGGTGCGGACGATGGCGTGCTGACGGTCGCCCGGCAGTCGCTCTATGGTGACATCAGGGTGGTGCTCAGCGCACAGAACGCGGTTCTGCTCTCCGACTGGCGCAGCGCGCGCGACGGCATCGTTCTCGGCGCCGGGATCGTCGCGCTGTTCGTGCTCGCCTTCGCGGCGGCGATCCTGGTCGCCATCCGCCAGAGGGAAAAGGTCGGCGCGGAGCGTGAGCGCGCCTCTGCCGTCCTCGACAATGCGATCGCGGCGATGTCCGATGGCTTCGTGATGTGGGACGAGAACGACCGGCTGGTGACCTGCAACCAGCGCTACCGCGACCTCTACGCGCTGAGCGCCCCCTTCATCGAGGCAGGCGCGCGTTTCGAGGATATCGTTCGCCAGGGCGCCGAAAGGGGCCAGTATCCGCAGCTTACGGGGGACATCGATACCTTCATCGGCGATCTTGTCGCCTGGCACAGCGGGGACAGCGGCGCGATCGAGAGCATGCTGCCGAACGGCGTCTGGGTGCTGGCGAGCGAGCGGCGGACGGCCGATGGCGGCCGCGTCGGCATCCGCACGGACATCACCGCGCTGAAGGCGGCCCACGCGGAGCTCGCCGCGGCCAATGCCCGCGCCAATGCCGCGGTCGAGGAGGCACAGCGGCAGAACATTGCCCTCACCCGCCAGGAAAGCCGCATCCGCTTCCTTGCCCATCACGATGACCTGACCGGCCTGCAGAACCGGCTGGCCTTCCGCACGCAGATTGCCGATGTCCTGCAGCAGATCGGCACCAGGGGTGGGCAGGCCGCGCTGCTGTTCCTCGATCTCGACCGTTTCAAGGACATCAACGACACGCTCGGCCACCCGGTCGGCGACCAGCTGCTGCGGGACGTCGCGCGGCGCCTGTCCGCCTGTGTGCGCAAGACCGACACCGTCGCGCGCCTCGGCGGCGATGAGTTCGCGATCCTGTGCACCGGGCACGACCAGCCGCAATCCGCCGAAGTGCTGAGCGCCCGCATCGTCGATGTGCTCAGCCAGCCGTTCTCCATCGAGGGCCGGGCGATCGCCATATCGACGAGCATCGGCATCGCCATTGCCGAGGGTGCGGGCGGGGATGCCGACACGCTGCTGAAGCAGGCGGATGTGGCGCTCTACCAGTCCAAGTCCCGCGGGCGCGGCACGTTCTGCTTCTTCACGGAGGAAATGGACGAGCAGCTGCATGGCCGCATCGCACTCGAGGCGGACCTTCGACGGGCGATTGCCGAGGAGCAGTTCGAGCTCGCCTACCAGCCGATCTACCAGCTGGCCTCCCGCACGCTCAGCGGCTTCGAGGCCCTGCTGCGCTGGCAGCATCCCGAGCGCGGTTCCGTGTCTCCGGGGGAGTTCATCCCGCTGGCAGAGGAGACCCGGCTGATCGTCGAGATCGGCGCCTGGGCCTTGCGGCAAGCGTGCCGGGATGCCGTGCATCTGCCGGGCGCGCCGCGCATTGCCGTCAACCTGTCGCCGGTGCAGCTCGCCTTCGGCGACATGGTCGCGATCGTCCGGGATGTGCTGGCCGAGACCGGCCTCGATCCGGCGCGGCTCGAGCTGGAGATCACCGAGACCGCCCTGTTCGACGACGACAACCGGACCCTTGCCGCGGTGAAGAGCCTGAAGGCGCTCGGCGTGCGCATCGTCCTCGATGATTTCGGCACGGGATATTCGAGCCTCAGCCACCTGCGGCTGGCCCCGCTGGACAAGGTCAAGATCGACCGTTCCTTCGTCAACGACATCACGGTCCGCCCCGACAGCGCCGCCATCGTCTCGGCCATCGCGGCGCTTGCAGGCGAGCTGGGCATGACGACGACGGCCGAGGGTATCGAGACCCCGGCCCAGCTGGAAGCGATCCGCCAGGCGGGCTGCACGGAAGCCCAGGGCTTCCTGCTCGGCAGGCCCCAGCCGCTGCTCAAGGCCGTCTCCAGCATCCTTGTCCATGAAGAGATCGAGGCCATCACGGCCAGACGCCTGGTGTCCTGAAACCGGCGCCGCCCGCGCGGGCAAGGGCCACGGCCTCTATCGCCGATGGCCGCCCTTGGCGGGGCGTGGGCTTCGAGTGTTGCAGGTTATGCTTCCCGTTTCGGGCGAAAAGGCTTTTCGAAAATTAGTCCATATAAAAGATAGAATTCCTATACTCGCCGGCCGAACGCGTTATCCTCCCCGGTATCGATGCCGCAGGGCATCCCGATCGTCTGGAGGCCACCATGCCGTCGCTCGATATTCCCGTCGATACGCTCATCCTGCCGGGTCTCAATGGCTCGCCGGCGGCGCATTGGCAGCGCCATTGGGCGCGCGACAACCTGGAAAGCCGCGTGGTCGAGCAGCACGACTGGTCCTGCCCGGAGCAGCGGGACTGGCTCGTCCGGCTGGAACGGGTGGTGGAGATGGTGGGCAACGACGTCTGGCTGGTCGGCCACAGCCTCGGCTGCATCCTCGCGGCGCATTTTGCCGAAAGCCGGCTCGCCGGGCGCATCCGTGGCGCGCTGCTCGTGGCGCCTTGCGATCTGGAGACGACCGAAGGGCTGCATCCCTGCATCATCCGGTTCGGCGCCATGCCGGTGCGCCCGCTGCCCTTTCCCTCGCTCGTCGTCGGCAGCCTCAACGATCCCTACATGCCGGCCGAGCGGCTGCGCCAGACGGCGCGCGCCTGGGGCAGCGACCTCGTCGATATCGGCCATGCCGGCCATATCAACATCGCCAGCGGTTTCGGCCGTTGGACCGCCGGCTATGATTTCCTCGAACTTCTGAAAACGCGGGCGGCCGGTGCGGGCCGGGCAACGGGGCACCTGCCGTCCCCTCTCCCCTCCCCCGGGCTTTCCCCCGCAGCCCTCCACTGAAAGACGCACATGAGCACCTCATCCTTCCTCCCGGTCGTGGCGATCGTCGGCGGCGGCTTCAGCGGCGCGGCGGTCGCCTACCACCTGGCGCGCGCGCTGCCGGCGCATGCGGCGCGCATCGTCGTGTTCGAGCCCCGCGCCCGGCTCGGTGGAGGCCTTGCCTATGACACGGACGAACCGGTCAACCGCATCAATGTGCCGGCCGCGCGCATGTCGCTTTTGCCGGAGGATGGCGAGCATTTCGCCCGCTGGCTGCGGGTGACCGGCTATCTTGCGACGGACCCCGATGCCGAGACGGCGGACGGCCATGTCTTCACCCGTCGCTCGGCCTTCGGCCGCTACGTCGCCAACCAGCTCGCACCGCTCCTCGCCAGCGGGGCGGTGGAGCACCATCGCGGCCGCGTCGCTGCGGTGACCCGGCAGGAGGGCGGCGACTGGCGCATCGCGGCCGCCGACGGCACGGTGCTCTTCGCCGACACCGTCGTCATCGCCACGACCCACCCGGCGCCGCGCGCCCCGGCCGTGCTGGCGCATGCCCTTGCCGGACATCCGGGCTACATCCCTGATGCCACCGTGCCCGGCGCGCTCCGGCGCATCGGGGCGCTCGACCGGGTTCTTGTCGTCGGTGCCGGCCTCACCGCGGCGGATGTGATCGCCGCGCTCGATGCCCGCGGGCATCGCGGCCTCATCACCGCCGTCTCGCGCCGGGGCCTGCGTGCCCGCGGGCACGATCTTGCCGCGCCTGCGCCGTTCGGCAATTTCACCGCCCCGCCCGCCCGCTCGGCGCGCGCCCTGCTCCGCCGGATCCGCCAGACCGTCGCCGAGGCCGGAGCGCAGGACGTCGGCTGGCATGCGGTCATCGACCGGGTGCGGGCGGAGGGCGGTACGATCTGGCGCGCGCTGCCCCTCGCCGAGCAGCGACGGCTCCTGCGCTTCCTGCGGCCCTATTGGGATGCGCACCGCTTCCGCATCGCCCCGCAGGTGGAAGCGGTGCTGGAGCAGCGCCTTGCCGAGGGAACGCTCGCCTTTCGCGCCGGCTCGATCGCGGCAGCCGAACACGACGCTGCGGGCGGCCTTGCCGTGCGCCTGCGCCTGCGCCTGCGCCTGCGGCACGGCGGAGGCTTCGAAGATGGCCGTTTCGATGCGGTGGTGGTGACGACGGGGCCGGGCCACGAGGCGGTGCTGGAAAGCCAGCCCTATCTCTCCGGTCTTGCCGCCGCGGGCCATGTGCGGGCGGACCCGGTGGGTCTCGGCCTGCTGGTCGATGAGCAAAGCCGCAGCGTTGCCGCCAGCGGCCGGCCTTCCGGCACGCTCTTCGTTGCCGGCCCGCTGGCGCGCGGCACGTTCGGCGAGCTGATGGGCCTGCCGCAGGTGACGGAGCACGCCGTGCTCGTCGCCCGCGCAATCGCCGCCAGCCTCCCCGCCGCGCAGGTGCGTGCGCACGGCTAGAGTTTGTCAGGGAAAAGCGGAACTGCTCTGAGCGCGCCCTCCCCTCCCCTGCCGCGGGGAGGAGAGGGGAGGAGGGTCAACCCCGCGCTTCCTCAACCAGCGCCAGCGTCTCGAGCCGCGCAATCAGGCGGTCCGCCTGCGGTGCGCCAAGATGCGCCCTCAGCGCTTCGGGCCACAGATCGAGTGCCATCAGCACGGTGTCGCGCACCTCCCGCTCGATCCAGTCCGGATCGAGCCCGAGGAAGTCCGCGACGCGGCGAAAGCGGCGCAGGGTGACGGCGGAAAAGCCGTGGGTGCCGACGAAGCGCAGCGCCAGCTGGTCGTCGGGCGCAAAGAGCACGGTCGGCACGATGTCGTAGGCCGGCGACAGCCGCACCGCCCCGCCTCCCGGAAACAGGAAGGACCAGTTCTTCAAATGATTGTCGCCATTGCCGATGAGCACGTCGGCGACAATGCGGCGGATGCCCTCCAGCACGTCGGCACGCCAGTCGGTGCTGAAGCGGCGGATCATGTTGAGGATAGTCTCGTAGGTCGCCATCGTGTATTTGCGCTCGCCGACGGCACCGACGACCTGGCCGGCATCCTCCATGTGCAGGCGCTCCCCCTCCCCCGGCCGGTCGAACCGGTCGACGGCGAGCGCCATCGCGCCACCCGAAAGCAGGCCGGCAGACAGGCCGTCGATCTCCCCCACCGGCACGAGCCGGCAACCGGCCGTCGTCACGCCGATCATCCGGCAGAGCGTCATGGCGGCGAATTCGGCCTCCGGCAGGCCGGGATAGCGCGCCGTGGGCACCTTGAGGATCGCCCGTCCCTCTCCGCCCCGCGCCGGCACGGTCAGCCGGGCACCGGCGGGGGCGGCGGAGAATTTCAGCTGCACACCGGCCAGTGAGAATTTGACCAGTCCTTCCGGCTGCGGCAGGTCGAGCCCGGCGAACCGTTCGAGATGGAGGGGACCGGCGGTCTCGGGCGGCGCCGTCTCTGACGTCACCAGCACGGCACCCGGCAGGTCGCCGCCGAGTCGCGTCAGGAGATCGAACTGATCGTGCCGGCCCGGGCCCATCTCGGCGAGCACGAGGTCGCGCAGCGCGCCCTCGGGCAGGAGACCGGCAAACCACGGCGGCAGGTGACCGTTGAGGCCGATCTTGTCGCCGCGTGCGGCAAGCCGGCCGCGCGTCGCCGCCTCGTCGCCCGGCACCTGCCAGCCGAGGCTCAGCACCGGCCGGGCCGGATCGCGCAGATAGGCCTCGTCGACGATAAAGGCCGTCGCCCCCTCCCCGTCGCGCGACAGGATGCCGACCCGCCGGGGCCGGCCCGCAGGATCAAGGAGGTGCACCCCGAGCACCGCCGCGCGCACCATTACGCTTCTCCGTCGGCAAGGTCGATGAAGACGTCGTCGAAGGCGGTGCCGTCCGGGCGCGCGGCGTCTTCTTTCGGTCCGGTGGGCGCCAGCAGGGCCTGCACCGCCGCCAGCCGTTCGGCCGGCACCAGCACGGGCGAAAGGTCGAGCGCATCGCAGATCTCCAGGAGCAGCGCCAGCCGGTCGCGCCCGAGACGTCCCTGGATGAGGTCGCGCTCCAGCTCCGAAATGCGCGCCCGATCCCGCCCCAGCCGCGCCGCCAGCGCCGGCTGGGTGAGGTCGCGGCTCTTGCGAGTGCGGCGAAGCTGCGCGCCCAGATTTTCGGCGACGGAGGATTTCATGCGGAAAGACGCTCTTTGCTGCAAAACAAGCGGATTTTCGCATACCATGGAACGGGCTTACAAAAAAGCGGAATTCCGCTTTTCCTGGCGCAGAGAGCGGGATTCCGCTTTTTCGGTACCCTTGCATGCCGGCATTCTGCGCCGTTCCCGGAGTGCCATCCATTGCCGCGCCTGTTTTCCTCCATTGCTTGCTCTGCGTTGCGGCAAGGAGTGCCACGCGGCTGTCCCGGGCGGCTGCGGGCCCGAGCGGCACATCGCGGTTTGGCGCCCTCTGCGACATGGCGGTCGGGCGGGTCTGCCGGAATGGTCGATCCGACCATGGTGCTGGCGTTTTACACCATCGGACGCGCCTGCCAGCCTGGCGTACTGCTCCCATCGGGGCCGTGCCGAGTTGACAGCTGGCAATCAAATGGTGTCCCGCGCCCCTATGCCTCCGACAAGGAAGCGCTCTTGCCGAGGGGCTGGAGCTGCCGGCACAGGACAGGAAGAAGGATGCGGCCCCGCTGGTCATCGCTGCGATGCGCGGGCGAATGCTGGAGCGCGTTGGCGGGTGTTGCTGTACGTGCGTAGGGTTCCGGAATGTCAAATCGGCGGGTCGGCGAATGGCGGAACGCCACTACCGGCATCGTCAACGCCGCGTATCGGGGCCGGCATCTCGTCCACGCCTCACCTCGCCCGGCAGCCGGTGTGTTGACAGCTGTCAACGCCCGCCATCGGCCTCGATCAGCCTGTAGCCCCGCCGCTGTTTCTGCACCGCCAGCCGGTCCGCATCCCGGCAGGCGCCGGCAAGATTCTCCTTCGCCTCCCTGCGCTCGCGGGCATAGACGCCGATGCGTCCCCATTCGCGTACCAAGAGCACGGTGCCGAAAAGATCCCGCGTTACCGTCAGACGGTAGAAGCGCTGCATGTTGCGGGTCGCGTCCCGGCGTTCGAAATGGCTTGACCTCGTCTCGTCCATGGGGCGAGTCTCGCCGGTAGGGCGAATCCCGTCCAACGCATTTTTGGAATCGATGGCTACGCATCGATTCATGATGCTGATGGATCGCGCGGTTGACAGCTGTCAACGGAGCCCTTGAGCAAGGTGGGAACGAGAATCGGCAGGCGTGGCCGACGATTCGGCTGCGGCCCGGCGCAAAGCGCCTCCGACCTTGCGCGGGACGGAGTCAGAATCCGGTGGATGACGCGCCGCCGGGAACCGCCAGAGTCCTGATTCCGCGGGATTCCGGCCCTCACCCGCCAGGGCGTCGTTAACCAAAAAACGCTTGACGCGACTCGGAACCTGCCCCACCGTCTCTTACGGAACCGGGCGAAGATTGTGATTTTCGCCGTAACTGCCGAAAGCCTCTGTAGATTTCTTCGCCCCCGCATATCCCCGGGGGTGAGAATCGGAGAAACTATAGGCAAGCCGGTCTGCCGGACCATGAGGGGCCGCGGATCGGGGAATGAACGGAGACTGCCGATGGCCAAGCCGTCGCACACAGCCCTTGGAGAATCC
>NZ_JAHYXL010000005.1:0-273458 GCF_028534175.1 Shinella sp. HY16
ATGTTGAAACAAGCCGCGACCGATCAGAGCGGAAACCTGCGCTCGCTAATTGCCTCTGATGCAGAGGAGCTGATGCGCCAGCTCCAGGCGCATCAGCAGCGAACCTTTCCGCCGACGGCCCGGAAGAGCATCCGGCAGTTCTCGTCGGCCGAGGCTGCGGAATTCATCGGCATCCACCAGGGGTATCTCCGCCAGATTGTGGCGGAAGGGCATGGGCCGGAGCCATCCTCCAACGGGCGCCGTACCTATTCCGTCGACGACATCGAGGCTTTGCGCAAGCTGCTCGACGAGGGCGGGAAGGGGCCGCGCAAATATATCCGGCATCGGCGTGACGGCGAGAAGCTGCAGGTCATCTCCGTGATGAACTTCAAGGGGGGCAGCGGCAAGACCACGACCTCCGCCCATCTCGCGCAGTTCCTCGCCCTTCGCGGCTATCGCACGTTGGCGATCGATCTCGATCCGCAGGCTTCCCTGTCGGCGCTGTTTGGTCACCAGCCGGAGTTGGATGTCGGCGACAACGAAACGCTTTATGGCGCCATCCGCTATGATGACACCCGCCGGGACGTGACCGAGATCGTCCGGGCGACCTACACGCCCAACCTCCACATCATTCCCGGCAATCTCGAGCTCATGGAATTCGAACATGAGACGCCAAAGGCACTGATGGCGCGCACCGATACGAACTCCATGTTCTTCGCGCGCATCGGGGAATGCCTTGCGGATATCGAAAGCGCCTATGACGTCGTGGTGATCGACTGCCCGCCGCAGCTCGGTTTTCTCACCTTGTCCGCCCTTTGCGCCGCGACGGCCGTTCTGATCACCGTGCATCCGCAGATGCTCGACGTCATGTCGATGAGCCAGTTCCTGCAGATGACCGGTGACCTGTTGCAGGTTGTGGAAAACGCGGGCGGTACGATGAACTACGATTGGATGCGGTATCTCGTCACCCGCTTCGAGCCGAACGATGGGCCGCAGGCTCAGATGGCCGGCTTCATGCGTTCGATTTTCGGCAACCGTGTTCTTTCCAACGCGATGCTGAAGTCGACCGCGATTTCCGACGCGGGCCTTACCAAGCAGACCCTCTACGAGATCGATCGAGCGCAGTTCACGCGCGGAACCTATGACCGCGCTCTCGAATCCCTGACGGCAGTGAACACCGAGATCGAGGAACTCGTCAAACAGACCTGGGGACGGAAGTAAACAATGGCCAGAAAGAACATCTTCGGTGCAGATACGGATGGAGCGGCCGGCAGCAGTGCCGAAACCGGCTCGCTTGCCGATATCCGACCACTGGCCAATCTCGATCGCCCCTTGCGACGCTCCGGCCCTGTCGGTGCCTTTTCCCAGTCCCTGGGCAGCATTTCGGAAAAGGCACAACGTGCGGCCGACCTCGAGAGACAGCTTTCACATGGCCAGACCATCGTAGAGCTGGATCCCGCGCTCATCGACAGCTCCTTCGTGCCGGACAGGCTTGAGATCGACACCGAAGGGCTGAACAGCCTGATCGAACAGATCCGTGAACACGGCCAGCAGGTTCCGATTTTGGTTCGCCCTCACCCGGATACCGAGGGGCGCTATCAGGTCGCCTACGGCCACCGGCGGCTCGCCGCCATTCGGGCGATCGGTGGAACGATCAAGGCAGTCATCCGGCCACTCACGGATGAGCAGCTGGTCGTGAGCCAAGGTCAGGAAAACAATGCTCGCACTGATCTTTCCTATATCGAGCGGACGTTCTTTGCCCTTCGCCTCGAACGCCGCGGCTTTTCGCGCGATATCATCATGTCGTCGCTCGGCGTGGACAAGGCCGCTCTGTCGCGGATGATCGCGCTGGCGAGCCGGCTTCCCGATGTGTTGATCGAGGCGATCGGCCCGGCGCCGAGCTTTGGCCGTACGCGATGGGCCGAAGTGGCGGATCTGCTCGACAACGCCCTGAAGAAAGCCAGGGCGTTGAAACTCATTCATGCCGATGAATTCAGGGCGCTGTCTTCTGACAGCCGCTTCGAGCACCTCTTCGAGCAGCTGCGGGCGGCAAAACCGAAGCCCAGAAGCGGGGAGTGGCGTGCGGACGGCTCGAAGGCGGTGAAGGTCACGGAGACCGACGGCCAGCTTACCCTGAATTTCAACAAGGCTGCCGTGCCGAAGTTCGGTGCTTTCGTCGAGAAGCAGCTGGACCGGCTTTACGAGGAATTCCTGAAGGAAAACGAGGAGCTTGAACCGTAAAAGAAAAAGGCCCCCAAACGACCAAAGCCGTGGAAGCCTTCTCCTGATTTCTAGCAAGATCAAGAATCGCATTTCCACGAATCCTAGTCAAGAGTCTTTGGCACCGTTTTGGTGAGCGGATTTCTTTTGCCTGAAGAGAGGTGAAGGAAAATGCGGAATGGAAATGTGACGACGCCTTTTGGGCGGCGGCCGATGACGCTTGCTTTGGTGAAAGGTCAGCTGGAGACGGCCGACCACAATCCGAACAAGACAGTCGACAAGTGGAAAGTCTTTCGGGACGTCTGCGAAGCCAAGGACGTTTTCGGTGTTCAGGACCGGTCGCTGGCGGTGCTTCATGCACTGCTGAGCTTTTATCCCGAAGGGGACCTTTCCGACGAACGTGGCCTGGTGGTTTTTCCCTCGAATGCTCAGCTTGCGATTCGCGCGCATGGCATTGCCGGAACGACGTTGCGCCGGCATCTGGCGGCTTTGGTCGATGCCGGATTGATTCAGCGCCGCGACAGCCCGAACGGCAAACGATATGCCCATCGCAACAGGGGAGGGGAGATCGAGGAAGCTTTTGGCTTCAGCCTCGCGCCGCTCGTTGCCCGAGCAACGGAGTTCGCGGGTCTCGCCCAGAAAGTGGCTGAGGAAAAGCTGCGCTTCAAACGTGCCAAGGAGGCCCTGACGCTGTGCCGGCGCGATGTTCGCAAGCTGATTTCGGCAGCAATGGAGGAGGGGGCCGATGGCGACTGGTCCGCGATCGAAGACCTCTATCTCGCGCTGATCGCGCGTCTTCCACGCCTGCCACGACGGGATCAAGTCGATATCGTGCTGGAAGAAATGGAACTGCTGCGCGAAGAGATCGTCAATCTGTTGGAAACACAACTGAAAACAGAAAAATCAAGCGGCAATGCTATCCAAAATGGCCAGCACATACAGAATTCAAAACCCGAATCCATCCATGAACTTGAACCTAGCTCCGAAAAAGAGCAGGGCAATATGTCGAGACAGAAAACACGCAAGGCTGTCGAACCGACCAGAGCTTTCCCTTTGGCAATGGTGCTGAAGGCCTGCCCCGAGATCGGCAATTATGCGCCCGGCGGTTGCATCACGCACTGGCGCGACCTGTTGACGGCCGCCGTCACCGCGCGCTCGATGTTGGGGGTCAGCCCTTCTGCCTACCAAGAAGCTTGTGAAACTATGGGGCCGGAGAATGCAGCGGTTGCGGTAGCCTGTATCCTCGAGCGGGCCGGTCATATCAACTCGCCTGGGGGCTACTTGCGCGACCTCACACGAAAAGCCGCTCGCGGCGAATTTGGCCTCGGGCCGATGTTGATGGCGGCTTTGCGGGCAAATGGCGGGGAGGGAAGGCGTACCGGCTGAATGAGGGATTTCCTCCGTTCTATGGACGTTTGAAACTCCACCGTTTTTGAAGCGCGCTCAGAGGGTGAGCCGGGCGCCTGGAGCACCCCGTTAGAGACCGCTGCCGTGTGCCAAGCGAGGAAGGCAACGAGATGTTGGCTGAAGCAGGAGAGGATTTGCAGAGCGGAGCGAAGGTAGCTGAGGGCATTTTCCCTTCTCCGCGTTGCCGATTTTCGCAGTTTTCTCTCTAATGAGAGGAATGACCGATAAGGCAATCTTATCCAGCGTTATGGGTATTGGACATGTTGTGATGTTTTGCCGGGAATTAGCCATCTAACCGCACGATGGCTTGGCTGGTTGTTGTGGAATTGCCCTGTAGTTCTGCGTCACTTTCACCTTGGAAGGCTATGGACAAAGTGCCTTGCGCTCAACAGCCTGGCGCCTAGCCATTCGCCGGTATGTGCATTTTTCTGAGCCATCGATACATCGTGTCTGCGCTCGACCTATGGCGAGCAGAATGCCCGGTCATTTCAGAAGCCGCCGATAGGGGGGCCGAGGAGCGTCTCTTTGTCGTCACGGGGGCTACCGCGGGCCGATTTCCGTTCATTTGGGAATGAACAGTCGAAAAGAGGCACACACTTTTTTGCAATCGACATCCCTTCGCGCGACGAACCGGGCTTGACTATGCGTTATTTGTCGTTTGTTATAACACTCGACAGAGAAACTTTACAGGAAGCCATGCCATGACCGTGCATCAGATCTCGCGCCATCCGCTTTTCAGTCGTCTGGCGGACCCGTCGCTGGTCAGGCAGCATGGTTATGTCGGGGGGCAATGGGTAGCGGCCGACAATGGCAGCACGATCGCGGTGATCGATCCTGCAACCGCGCTTGAGATTGGCACCGTGCCGAACATGGGCGCCGCCGAGGCTCGCCGGGCCATCGCGCTGGCGGAGGAGGCCAGGCAGGATTGGGCAGCCCTTGCGGCGAAGGATCGGGCTGCGGTCTTGCGACGCTGGTTCGATCTCATGCTCGCCAACCTATCCGACCTTGCTGCTATCATGACAGCCGAGCAGGGCAAGCCGCTTGCCGAGAGTGAAGCCGAAATCCGCTACGCCGCGTCGTTTGCCGAGTGGTTTTCCGAGGAAGCCAAGCGCGCTTATGGCGACCTTATTCCTGCGCCCAGGGCCCAGTCCCGTATCATGGTGCTGAAGCAGCCGATCGGTGTCGTCGCCGCCATCACGCCTTGGAACTTCCCTTCCGCGATGATCACCCGCAAATGCGCGCCGGCCTTTGCAGCAGGCTGCTCGGTCGTGGTGAAACCCTCCGAATTCACGCCTTACTCTGCGCTGGCTCTGGCCGAACTCGCTGAACGTGCCGGTATGCCGAAGGGCATCTTCAACATCGTCACGGGGGATGCGACGTCTATCGGCGGCGAAATGACCTCCAATCCGGTCGTGCGCAAGATCAGTTTCACGGGCTCCACGCGGGTCGGCAAGCTGCTCATGGAGCAGTCGGCGAGCACGGTGAAGAAGGTGGCGATGGAGCTCGGTGGAAACGCCCCGCTCATCGTGTTCGAGGATGCCGACCTCGATGTCGCCGTGCAGGGGGTCATCAATGCGAAGTTCCGCAATACCGGGCAGACCTGCATCTGCCCGAACCGCATCTATGTGCATGAGAAAATCCATGATGCCTTCGTCGCGCGCCTTTCGGTGGCGGTCGGTGCCCTCAAGGTCGGTGGTGGTTTTGTCGATGGTGTGCAGCAGGGTCCGCTGATCAATGAGGCGGCCCTCACCAAGGTGGAGCGCCACGTCGCGGACGCCCTCGACAAGGGGGCCAAGATCGCAACCGGCGGCAAGCGTCATGGACTGGGCCAGACCTTTTTTGAACCGACCGTGCTGACAAATGTCGACGCCAGCATGCTTTTCGAGAGCGAGGAGACGTTTGGTCCGGTTGCTCCCGTGCAGCGCTTCTCTGATGAGAAGAGCGTCATCAAGGCCGCAAACGCCACTTCCTCTGGCCTTGCCGCCTACATCTTCACGCGCGATCTCGACCGCATGTGGCGCGTCGCCGAGCAGATTGAGTCCGGCATTGTCGGGGTCAACGAGGGCCTGGTGTCGAACGAGGTCGCACCCTTTGGCGGTGTCAAGGAATCGGGCATCGGCCGCGAAGGCTCGAAATACGGGATCGAGGAGTTCCTCGAGCTCAAATACGTCTGCATCACCCAATCGGCTGCCTGACAGCTCGCCGAACCAAGCAACCCGCCGGTAATGGTGCCAGCGGGTCTCACCTGAACGCGCATGAAAAAGGGGAAACACGTGAAACTTGCGACTTCATTGAAACTGGGAGTTCTAGCCTGCGCCACCGCGCTCATGGGGGCGATGTCCTTCGCCGGCTCCGCACAGGCGGGTGCGGCACTCGATGCCATCAAAGCCCGCGGCAATCTTGTCTGCGGCGTCGGCCAGGCCGTTCCGGGCTTCTCCGCACCGGCTGCCAATGGTGAACTCGCCGGCATCGACATTGACTACTGCAAGTCGATGGCGGCGGCCATTCTCGGCGATGCCTCCAAGGTGACCTACCGCCAGACATCCTACTCGGAGCGTTTCGTTCTGCTGTCTTCCGGCGAAATCGATGTGCTGGCCCACGACACGACGACGACGCTCAACCGTGAAGGCGCCCAGAGCGCGCGCTTCGCATCGCCGAACTACTTCGACGGCTACACCTTCATGGTGCCGAAGTCCCTCGGCGTCGATAGCCCGGACCAGCTTGCGGACGCGACTGTCTGCATCCTGCAGGGATCGACCTTTGAGGTGAACACCGAGAACTTCTTCAAGTCGCGGGGCCTGAACTATACGCCGCTCGTTCTCAGCGCCTGGGAACAGCTCGACGCGGCCTTCTTTGGTGGTCGTTGCGATGCCTTCGGTGGCAACTACGGCAACCTCGCCGGTTCACGCGCCGGCAACGGCAATGTCGATGACTACATCATCTTCCCGAACTTCATCACGCTGGAGCCCTATGCACCGGCTGTGAAGAGCGGTGATGAAGAACTCTTCCTCGTCGCACGCTGGGTCATGTTCGCTCTCGTCGAATCCGAGCGGCTCGGCATCACGCAGGCGAATGTCGCCGATCTTGCCAAGAACTCACCCGACCCGGAAGTCAAGCAGATCCTCGGCACGACGCCCGGCAACGGCAAGGACCTGGGCCTGTCCGAGGACTGGGTCGTCAAGATCGTCACGGCCGTTGGCAACTATGGCGAGAGCTTCGAACGCAATCTCGGCAAGGCTTCGCCCCTCAAGCTCGATCGCGGTCTCAACGACCTGTGGACGAAGGGTGGCCTCATGTATGCAGCACCGTTGCGTTGATGCGTAGCGAGCGCCTTCAAAACGCGCTGTTTGTCGCGGCAGCCATCGCAGTTCTTGCGTGGCTGTCGCACAATCTCGCGTCCAACCTCGCCGCCCGCGGCATCGGCATCGACTATGGCTTCCTTTGGAACGCCACGTCGTTCCCGATCGGCGAGTCGCTGATTTCCTTCGGCTCCGGCGACAGCTATTTCCGGGCACTGCTCGTTGGTTTGCTCAACACCATCAAGCTGGCCTCCGCCGCCATCGTGCTGTCCACCGTGCTTGGACTTCTGATCGGCCTTGCGGGGCGTACCGCCCATCCACAGCTCCGCGTGCTTGCAAAAGCCTATATCGAGGTGACGCGCAACACGCCGCTCCTGTTGATCCTTGTCGTCTGCGCAACGGCCGTGCGTGTACTGCCGCCGCCGCGCCAGGCCTGGACCCTTGGGGAATCGGTCTTTATTTCCAGCCGCGGCCTTTACATTCCGACGGTCCTGGTCGGGGATGCCGGCCCGGTTCTTGCCACCATCACAGTGCTCGCTCTTGTCTGCGGCTTCCTTTTCTGGCGCATCATGGTGCGTCGTCGCAACGAGACGGGTCACTTCCCGCGATCGGCCACGACGGGGCTGTTCCTTTCGATCGTGGCGCTTGTCGGTGTCGCCATCTATGCGCTTGGTTGGGGCGAAATCCAGAAACCTGCGCTCACGGGCTTCAACTTTCGCGGCGGCATGGGCATGACGCCGGAATATATGGCGATGCTTGCCGGACTTTCCTTCTATACGTCGGGCTTTATTGCCGAGATCGTCCGCGGTAGCCTGGCAGCGCTGCCCAAGGGGCAATCGGAAGCAGCCCATTCGCTGGGCCTTGGACCTCTCCTGACGCTCTATCTCGTGCTGGCCCCGCAGGCGCTGCGTCTCATGCTGCCGCCGCTTGCCAACCAGTATCTCAATGCCATCAAGAACACGACGCTGGCCGTTCTCATCGGTTATCCGGACCTGGTTTCCGTCGGCAACACCGCCCTGAACCAGACCGGCCGGGCCATCGAGACCGTATCCATCTATCTTCTGATCTATCTGTCGCTCAGCCTTGTGACCTCGGCGGTCATCCGCTGGCTGGAGAAGCGCGCGCAACTGGTGAAGTCATGAGTGAAATTACCGCGGCACTCCCGCGCCCTTCCAGCGGCGGGCTCGCCGGCTGGCTGCGCCCCTACTTCCATCCTTGGTCGCATGCTGTGCTGACAGTGGCGATCACCGGCAGCCTTGTTTACCTCTTCTTGCGTTTCTACGGATGGGCCGTCACCGATGCCGTCTTCGGGCAGGCTTCGCCGGAGACCTGCCGTGCGGCTGCAGGTGCCTGCTGGGCCTTCCTGCATGAGCGCTATCACATCATCCTCTTCGGCAGCTATCCGGCCGACCAGTATTGGCGGCCGACGCTCGCTGTCGTGCTGGTGCTCGCGATCCTCATACTCAGTGGCTTCCGGCGTTTCTGGAAGCCGGCCCTGGCGCTTGCCTGGGTCGCTGTCATGGTCATCAGCCTGGTCCTGATGGGCGGCGGCATTTTCGGCCTGCCTGCGGTTTCCACCAGTCGCTGGGGTGGCCTGCCGCTTACCGTCGGCCTGTCTGCCTTCGGTATCGTCCTGGCACTTCCGCTGTCGGTCCTCATCGTGCTCGGCCGCCACTCGAAGGCCACCGTCATCCGCCGCTTCTGCTCGCTCTATGTGGAAATCGTGCGTGGCCTGCCGCTGATTGCGGTGCTGTTCATCGCTTCGACCATGCTGCCCTTCTTGTTGCCGGGCGGCAATCTCATCGACAACATTCTGCGCGCGCAGGTCGCATTGATCCTGTTCCAGGCCGCCTATCTTGCCGAAGCGATCCGCGGTGGTCTCGAGGCCGTGCCGCGTGGCCAGTCGGAGGCCGGTCACAGCCTTGGCCTTTCCAATCGCCTGATCTCCCGCCTCATCGTGCTGCCGCAGGCCTTCCGGATTGCGCTGCCGGCGATCATCAATACCTTCATCGAGTCGATCAAGGATACGACGCTGATCAGCATCATCGGCCTTATCGACGTGCTTGGCGGAGCGCGCGGGGCGATTGCCGACGGCGCATGGCTCGGCTTCTATCGCGAAGCCTACCTCGTCGTCGGCGGTGCCTTCTTCATCTTCTGCTTCATTCTTTCGATCCATTCCCGCCGGCTTGAGCGGGAGTTCGCCAATGAGAAGCGTTGAGGATGGGCAGCAACGAAACAGTGCTGGCGGACGGGGGCTCCATGCAGACCTACAAGACGCTCGTCCAGGATACGCTCAATGAGCAGATCTATCAGCAGATCAAGGAAAAGCTGATCATCGGGGAGTTCCGTCCCGGTGACCGGCTGGTTCTGAGAAACCTGGCCGCGGCCCTCGGCACGAGCGTCGTCCCTGTCCGAGATGCGCTCCAGAAGCTTGAAAGTCTCGGTGCGTTGCGTCTCGAACGTACCTTCGTCGTTCCGCGGTTGACCATCGCGGAGCTCACGGAAATCCGTGATATCCGCGTTGCCCTCGAAGGGCTTTCAGCCGCTCGCGCCGCGAGGGCTGCGACACCGGAAAGCCTTGCAGGTCTGCGCATCCATTTCGACGCCATGGTAGAGGCCGCGCACACAAACGACACCAGCCGGTTTCTGCGCGCCAATGCACGCTTCCACCTGCATATCGCGGATATGAGCAACTCGCCGATCCTGCGCGACATGATCGAACCGCTCTGGTTGCGCATGGGGCCTTCGGTACGTCTGGCCAAGGCCGAGCCCGGCAAGCTGACCGATGCCATTCCCGACCACGAAACGGCATTTGCGGCCATTGCGACGAATGATGCCGCCACGGCCCGCAAGGCCGTCGTTTCAGATGTCGTCAACTGTTTCGGCATTCTGGCGGACTCCTTCCAGGAGGCCGGCGAATGACCGCACGGTTCGATGCCGCCGAAGCCGAAGGTGTCGTATGGCGCTATTTCGGCGTGACTGGCCAGGCCAGTGAGCTTGGTGGCGAGCGCACCCAGAATTTCCGAATCCGGACGCCCGAGGGCTTGGCCTTCACACTCAAGGTCTCGGACCCGCAGGAGAGCCCGGATGGCACCCTGCTTGAGAGCGCCGCGCTTCGGCACATCGAACACGCCGCCATGGATGTCGCAGCGCCGCGTGTCCTGCCTGCCCTGAACGGCGAGAGCTCCGTTTTCCTCGGCATCGAGGATGGTCGCCATCTCCGGTTGCTGACCTATATCGAAGGTACGCCGTTCTCCATCATCGACACGCCGACAAGAATGCTGCGTCGTGCTGTTGGAGAAGCGGTTGCCAGCCTGGATGCGGCGCTTGAAAGCTTCGTTCATCCCTATTTGCGTCAGCGTGACCTCATTTGGGACGTCAAGAACATTGCGCGCCTGCGCCCCTTCCTGGCATTGATCGACGAGGATCGTCGGCCGCTTGTCGAAGCGATGCTCGACCGCTTTGAAACCGTCGCGGGACCGCACATGGCCGCACTGCCCGCGCAGGCCGTTCACAGCGACATGAACGGCCAGAACATTCTCGTCGCCAGCGAGGCGAAGGACCGCCTGTCCGGCTTCCTTGATTTCGGTGACCTCGTCTATGCGCCGAGGCTCGTGGACCTTGCGGGTGCCGCCTTGCTCCAGGTTCAGGGTGGCGAGAATGATCTGCGCAACGCCTGCGATGTCGTCGAAGCCTATCGTCGGGTTTTGCCCTTGAAGGGTCTGGAGATCTCGCTGCTACCGGAATTCATGATCGCGCGCTGCGTCATCAACGTCGTGGTCACGGAGCTCCTTGCGACCCGCGATCCAGCCAACCGCTCCTACATCATGAAGAACAATCCCGTGTCCTGGATGCGGCTGGAGCGGCTTTCGGCCCTGCCGCAAAATCCGTTCAGGAACACCCTCTAGCAGCGAAGGTGCATGCCATGAGCTTACCCGTGATGATCAACGCGTTCGACAGCCGGAACGCCGGAACCCTGGATGAGCGCACGCGCGATCTGGTGGAACGTCGCCAGCGCGTCCTTGGTCAGCCCTACCGCATGTTTTACGAGGAGCCTGTCCATTTCGACTGGGCGAGCGGCGTTCGTCTCTACGATGCCGCCGGCAATGCCTACCTCGATGCCTATAACAATGTTCCCTGTGTCGGCCATTGCCACCCGCGCGTCGTTGCCGCCATCGCCGAGCAGGCGGCAAAGCTCAACGTGCACACGCGTTATCTCGACGAAAGCATTGTCGGCTATGCCGAGCGGTTGCTTGGCCATTTCCCCGCCGACACCAATCGCCTGATGCTGACTTGCACCGGTAGCGAAGCCAACGACCTCGCTCTGCGTATCGCGCGCAACCATACGGGTGGCACCGGCTTCATCGTCACCGCCAATGCCTATCACGGCATCAGCCACGCAATCGCCGCCATGTCGCCCTCTCTCGGCCCGAACGTGCCGCTGGCGGTGGACGTGCGCACCGTCACGGCCCCGGATCCACGCCTTGCCGCTTCGCCGGAAGAGGTTGGCAGGTTCTTCGAGCGCGAGGTCCAGGCCGCCATTGCCGACATGCAACGTCATGGCATCCGTCCTGCCGCCCTGCTGGTCGATACGATCTTCTCCAGTGATGGTGTCTTTGCCGAACCGGCCGGCTTCCTTGCGGGAGCAGTCGCGGCGATCCGCGCAGCGGGTGGCCTCTTCATCGCCGACGAGGTGCAGGCGGGTTTCGGCCGCATGGGCTCGCATATGTGGGGCTTCCAGCGTCACGGGCTGGTGCCTGACCTCGTTACAATGGGAAAACCCATGGGCAACGGCTACCCCATCGCCGGTGTCGTCGCGCGCGAGGAGGTGTTGGAGCGTTTCGCCCGCGAAGCGCGCTACTTCAACACCTTCGGTGGCAACCCCGTTGCTTGCGCCGCGGCCACTGCCGTTCTCGACATTCTCCGGGACGAGGACCTGCAGGCGAACGCATCGAAGGTCGGTGGGCATATGAAAGCCGGGTTCGAGGCGCTGGCGAAGCGTCATGCGGCCATCGGTGATGTCCGCGGGCAGGGTCTTTTCCTCGGCGTCGATGTTCTCGACCCGGAAGGCGTCCCATCCCCCCGCACCGCAAGCGATCTCGTCAATGCCCTGCGCCGCCGCCGCGTGCTCATCAGCGCGTCGGGGCCGCTCGGCCATGTCCTGAAGATCAGGCCACCGCTGCCCTTCTCCATCGCCGATGCGGATGAGCTTTTGCAGGTCTGCGATGAGGTTCTGGCCGCCCTTTAGGACGACGCAATTCAGATCAATCGCGCCGCCGCTGCGGCGTGGCGTAGCAATGCAGGAGGATGCTCGAATGGCGGGCGAAAACATCATACGTGCCGACGATCTTCACGCGGACACCATGCGGATGCAGGTGTCCGCGACGGATGTCGCTATCGATATCGAGAAGATGCACAAGTGGTACGGGGAGTACCACGTTCTCAGGGATATCGACCTCAAGGTGATGAAGGGCGAACGCATCGTCATCTGCGGGCCCTCGGGTTCCGGCAAGTCGACGATGATCCGCTGCATCAACCGCCTGGAAGAACACCAGAAGGGCAGGATTGTCGTCGACGGTATTGAACTCAACGATGACCTGAAGAAAATCGACGAGGTGCGCCGCGAGGTCGGCATGGTGTTCCAGCACTTCAACCTTTTCCCGCATCTGACGATCCTCGAAAACTGCACGCTCGCCCCGATCTGGGTACGCAAGATGCCGAAGAAGGAAGCCGAGGCGGCGGCGATGCACTATCTTGAACGCGTCAAGATCCCGGAACAGGCAAACAAGTATCCCGGGCAGCTCTCCGGCGGCCAGCAGCAGCGCGTGGCGATCGCCCGTTCGCTGTGCATGAAGCCGAAGATCATGCTGTTCGACGAGCCGACGTCGGCGCTCGATCCGGAAATGGTCAAGGAAGTGCTCGACACCATGGTCTCGCTGGCCGAGGAAGGCATGACCATGCTGTGCGTGACGCACGAAATGGGCTTTGCCCGTCAGGTCGCCAACCGGGTGATCTTCATGGACCAGGGCCAGATCGTCGAGCAGAACTCGCCGGCCGAGTTCTTCGACAACCCGCAGCACGAGCGCACCAGGCTCTTCCTCAGCCAGATCCTCCACTAGGAGCGCACCAAGACGCAGCCGCAAAGGGGAGCACTCATGCAAAGATACCGTTACACGGACCTGATGGATTTCTCCGCGCGGCTGCTCGAATGCGCAGGCCTTGCGCCCGAGTGCGCACAGACGGTCGGCTCGCTGTTTCTCGAAGCCGACCTTCTGGGTTATTCGACCCATGGCATGCAGCGCCTGCCGACGAATGTCGAATGGCTGCTCAGTGGCGAGACACGGCGAGAGGGCGATCACACCGTCGTCAGCGCATCCCGAAACAGCGAGGTCTGGGATGCCGCATTCCTTCCCGGACCGTGGATCACGGCAAAGGCGGTGGACCGCGCCTGCGACATGGCGACGACCGAAGGGACTGGGACCCTGGTTGTCCGCCGGGCACAGCATATCGCCTGTCTTGCGAGCTATCTGGAGCGGGCAACCCGACGCGGCATCATGGTGATGATCACCGCCAGTACGCCAACGGAAGCAGTCGTGGTGCCGCATGGCGGAGTGAGCCGCGTATTCTCCTGCAATCCGATCGCCGCCGGCATTCCCACCGATCGGGATCCCATTCTGATAGACACCACCGCGGCGATGTCCGCGCTGGGGCCGCTGAACCGCAGCTACCGACTGGGGCAGACGCTGCCGGTTCCCCTGATCATTTCGCAGGATGGCAGGATTACCGGCGATCCCGCCGAGTTCGTCGAAAGAGGCGGTGGCATTCTGCCCATCGGCGGCACGGAACAGGGCTACAAGGGCTTCAGCCTGGCCCTTCTTACCGAGGCGCTTTCCGGTGCATTGGGCGGGTTTGGCCGGACTTCACAGAGCGGTGACAGCGAGGCGAATGGTGTCTTCGTGCAGGCTATCGATCCCGCCCATTTTTCCGGCCGCGCATCATTCGAGCGCGAGATGGGGCGGTTGGCCGCGCTATGCAGGGCAAGTGCGGTCGCTCCGGGGCACGACCCCGTGCGTATTCCGGGAGACCGTTCGCTCGCGCGCAAGCGTGACCAGCTTGAGAGCGGCGTGGGACTGATTGATACGATCGTCGATGATATCCTGCCTTGGGCGAGCAAACTTGGCTGCCGCTTCCCCACGCCGATCTGAACTGCTTCCGCCCATCGAGACGGAAGCGCCCATCTCCTCATGCTCTGAAGTCAGTCAGCTTCATACCGAAGCTGACTGACTTTGGCGTTCTTTGTTTTCGTCTGTCTTTTCGGGAAAACCGGGTTCCACTTTTCCTGGCAAACTCTAGTCGGTTGCGGCGAGGATGGCGGCCGTAATTGTCTCCGTCTTGTCCTTGCCGGGGCTGACGCCGATGCCCTGTGCTGTGGTGCGCTCGATGGCGGCCATGACGCGGCCGGCGGCGCCGTGCTCGCCGAGGTGATCCAGCATCATTGCACCGGACCAGACGGCGGCGATGGGATTGGCTATGCCGAGATGGGCGATATCCGGCGCGGAGCCGTGTACGGGCTCGAACATGGAGGGTGCGCTGCGATCAGGGTTGATGTTGGCGGAAGCGGCAAAGCCGAGACCCCCCTGGATCGCCGCACCGAGATCGGTCAGGATATCGCCAAACAGGTTGGAGGCGACGACCACGTCGAGGCTTTCCGGCGCCATCACCATGCGCGCGGCCATGGCGTCGATGTGGTAGCTGGTGACCTCGATATCGGGATACTCGGCTGCAAGCTGCTGGGTGATCTCATCCCAGAATACCATTGAATATTTCTGCGCATTGGACTTGGTGACGGAGGCGAGCCTGCCTCGCCGTGCACGCGCCTGTTCGAAGCCGAAGCGCAAGATGCGCTCAACGCCCGCGCGTGTAAAGATGGAGGTTTCCACAGCCACTTCGTCCATCGTGCCCTGGTGGACGCGCCCGCCTGCGCCTGAATATTCCCCTTCCGTATTTTCGCGGATGCAGAGGATGTCGAAGCCCTCCGCACGCAGCGGGCCTTCGACGCCCGGCAACAGGCGATGCGGACGTATATTGGCATATTGCACGAAAGCCTTGCGGATCGGCAGCAGCAAACCATGCAGTGAAACGGAATCGGGAACCTTGGCCGGCCAGCCGACCGCACCGAGCAGGATGGCGTCGAAGGCGCGCAACGTCTCGATACCGCCCTCCGGCATCATCATGCCGTTTTCCTCGTAAAAGGCGCACGACCACGGGAAGGTCGTGCCCAAGAGCTTGAAATCGCGGGCGGCGGCCTTTTCGAGAACCGCCCAGGCGGCCTCGGTGACTGCCGTGCCGATGCCGTCGCCGGGAACGAGCGCGATTGAATAGGTCTTCATGGAAGGGCTCTCCAGGTGTTGCGGATCGCATGAAAAAGGGCGCCGTAGATGAGACGGCACCCCTTTTTTGTTCAATTCAGACCTTCGGTGGCGCACCAGTGTGCGGTGTCGTCGAGGGCCTTGCGCAGGCGGTTCACGGTCTCGTTCACCTGCTCCTCGTTGATGATGAGCGGCGGGCAGAGCGCGACGACGTCGCCGATCGCGCGCACGACAAGGCCGTGGTCATGCCCGGCCGCAAAGGCACGTGCGCCTGCTTTGCCGGCAGCAGCGAAGGGGCGGCGCGTTTCCTTGTCCGCCACCATCTCGATGCCGGCGATAAGACCGGCGCCGCGCACTTCGCCGACCAGTGGATGATCGGCGAGCTCAGCCAGACGCGTCTGGAAGATGGCACCAACGCGGGCAGCGTTGCCGACGAGATCGCGCTCTTCGATAATCTTGAGGTTTTCCAGGCCGACGGCAGTTGCGACCGGATGGCCCGAGGCGGTGAAGCCGTGGCCGAAGGTACCGATCTTTGCCGTGTTGTCGGCAATCGCATTATAGACCGCTTCGGTGAAGACGATGGCGGCAAGCGGCATGTAGGATGAGGTCAGCTGCTTGGACATGACCATGATATCCGGCGTGAAGCCGTAATATTCACAGCCGAAGGTTTTGCCGAGGCGGCCGAAGCCGCAGATCACTTCGTCGGCGACGAGCAGGATATCATACTTGCGGCACAGCGCTTCGATGCCCTTCCAGTAGCCGGCCGGCGGCGGCATGACACCGCCCGCCGCCATCAGCGGCTCGCCGATGAAGGCGGCTATGGTCTCCGGGCCTTCCTCGAGAATGACGGCTTCCGCTTCGGCGATCAGGCGTGCGGCGAACTCCGCCTCGGTCTCGCCCGGGAGGCCGAAGCGATAGTGGTGCGGGCAGGTCAGGTGGCGGACCGGAATCGCCGGCAGGTCGAAATCGCGATGGTTGTTCGGCAGGCCCGTCAAGCTGCCGGCGGCGATGGTGATGCCGTGATAGCCGCGGGTGCGCGCCAGGAACTTCTTTTTCTGCGGCCGGCCAAGCGCGTTGTTCATGTACCACACCATCTTGATCATGGTGTCGTTGGCTTCCGAGCCGGAGCTGGTGAAGAAGACGCGGGTGAGGGGCTCCGGCGTCATCTCGATGATCTTCTCCGACAGCCGGATAGAGGGCTCGTGCGACTTGTGGCTGAAGGTGTGGTAGTAGGGCAGCTTGGCCATCTGATCGGCCGCAGCCTTCACCAGGCGGGGTTCGTCGAAGCCGATGGCGACCGACCAGAGGCCTGCGAGGCCTTCGATATATTCCTTGCCGGCGTCGTCATAGATGTAGATGCCCTTGCCGTGGTCGACGATCATCGGGCCCTGGCGCTCGTGAGCGCGGGCATCCGTATAGGGATGCAGGGTCGTCGTGATGTCCGCATGGGCGAGGGAATTGGAGAGCTTGCCGCTCATAGTCTGTTCCTCCTTGGGGCTTGGCCGCAATGGCGGAGCCCTGGCGGCGACACGAGGCCGCCGCCGCTTGCATGTTTGTGCTGGTATCCTTGCAGATGACCGTTCGGAAAACCGGAGGCGGCGCGACAGGCGCCCGCCTCCGGCGATGGCGACAACACGCCCCGTCGCATCCTGGAACGCGCCGGAATCGACCCGGTACGGTCACGTCGCCGGATGAGGCGGGGGTGAACTCGACAGAATCGGCCCGGGTGCACCAACACGTCGTCACCGCACGGGTGAAGCTTGTCGGGCGGACCCTCATGGCCGGGCTGCTTCCGGTCGAGGAGAGCGAGTTGAATTTCCGTCTAGTGTTATAACAAAAATACCATGCCCTGCCATGTTTTTCGTGTCAAGCCGTGTGTTTGATGTTATGACGGGCCACGCACACAGGGAGAGCCTATTTGACACGTGGTGAAGCACCCTTCGGTGGGGCGAACGCGCCGGAACTGTCTCCAGTATCGCGGGACATGCTGCACGAGCAGATTTACGAGATGCTGAAGCGCAACCTCATGATGGGACGTTTCACCCCCGGACAGAAGCTTCCCCTGCGCGGACTGGCAAAAAGCCTCGGCACCAGTCTGATGCCGGTTCGCGATGCACTCCAGCGGCTGGAAAGTGTCGGAAGTGTCGTCTCGACGCCCAACAGAACGATGATGGTGCCGATCTTCACCACCAAACAATTGCAGGATATCCGCACCCTGCGCTCGATCCTCGAAAGCGCCGCGCTCGAACTGGCCGTGGTCAACCGAACGGATGAAGAGCTTGAAAAGTTGAAAGCCCACGTCGCCGATATTTGTCGCTCGGCGGAAGTTGACGATCTCGATCTTTTTCTCGAAGCCAACTACCACTTCCACATGCTGATTGCCGAAATGAGCCGGCTGTCCTTCATCGGCCAGCTTCTGGAGCCGCTGTGGATGCATATCGGCCCGTCAGTCCGTCACTCGGTGCCCAACAAGACGCTTTTCTACAGCTCGGCGCAGAACCATAAGGATGTTTACGACGCGATCGTTGCCGGGGATGCCAAGGCCGCCAACGCGGCGCTGCAGAGGGATATTTCCGAAGGCTACAACTTCTAAAATACTTTTCAGCCGATTGGCTATGTGAGTGCAGGTAAGCGAGATGGCGCCACAGGCTTGGTGGTGGCTCTCCATCTCTAGACGCTGACAAGGCGCCGGGGCGGATTTCATCTTTACGCCGCCGATCCCGGCGTTCGGTTGGGGCCGCCGTCGACCGTTCTTCCGCCAGTTGGGAATGGTCCCCGCCGATGGCCTTTCCAACATCACCGCATGGAGGCAGTCATGCGGCAAATCGGTTATTTCCATTCTGCTGCATCCGGCTTCGCCAGGCAATTCGCCACGCCCGTTGCAGGGTGAGGACTACGGCATTTGCTCCGCACGGAGGGAGATTGCCGGACTGGATGAGCGCGAAATTGGTCTGGCTCGATTCTTCAAATTGGTGGGATCTATCCCATCCAATCTTGGTAAGACGCTCTGGAAAATTCCGGCGTAAACGCCGTGTTGACAGAGACAGGAAGACTTATCGATGACCGAACAGACCAACCCAAAGTGCCAAACCGTGAGCGCAGTTACATCAGAACCGGTTGAAATCCGCGCGGTGGCGCCGATGGATGAAGCGGCCTGGAGAAAGCTCTATCGGGCCTATGCGGCCTTCTACAGGGTGCCGATGACGGAAGATGTTCTCGACCGGACATGGGCCTGGCTGCGTGACCCGGCGCACCCGCTCGAAGGGCTTGTGGCCGTGACGGGTGAACTCGTCGTCGGCTTTGCACATTACTGGCCACAGCCGAGACCGTTGCTTGGGCGGGATGCCGGGTTCTTGGACGATCTTTTCGTGGACCCGTCACAGCGCAGTCGGGGTATCGGGCGTCTGCTTCTCGAGGCGCTGAACGAAACGTCCCGCGCGCGCGACTGGGCGATGCTGAGTTGGGTAACAGCGCAGGACAATGCGACAGCGCGCCGACTGTATGACGACGTCGCAAAGGCGGCGAACTGGGTTACTTATGAACTGACGCCCTGATCCGGCCATTGTCTGTGGCCTACCTCTCCCGGTACAGGCAACGACGCGCCCAATTTTCTGGAAAGGCCATGCCTTGAGAAACGGTGAATGGCGAATCTCCCTAGAAGGCAATATTGCGCCCTGCCACTAGCAAATGGCAGAACCGGGCGTTCTGAAGATTTTGAGCTTCAGAACGCCCGGTTTGAGAGGCGCAAGAGTGTAAGTCAAAACAAGCCAGAAACAAAACGATTGAGGATCAAGAATTGAGAGTAATGACAAGAAGCGTATTTGCCGGCGTTATCATGCTTGTTTCAGGTTCCGGCGCCTTCGCCGCGCCGACATACCTGACCTGTGAGTTTGCGGACCCGACGGGAGAACCTCAGGTGTTCAATTTCGCTCTCGACGAATCCGCCAGGACATTCGGCGTCTATGTCCCGGCTTCTGGAAGCCAGAGAACCGCGGAGGGTACGTTTGCCGATGGAAAAGCCAGCCTGAATGAGGGGGCTGTTGCATGGGAAATCGATCTCGCAAAGGGCGTTGTCATTCGCGACAAGCGCATGGTTGGCGAGAAGGACAGTGGCACTTGCAAAACGATTTCAGCGGAACAAAGCGGCTTTGACGAGTAATTCTTCGCCCCGCTCGGCAGTTTTTTGGCTGCATACGAAGATGACAACAGATAAACAGCTCAGTTAAGCCGTGAACATAAATGGAATCTGAACTGAAACTCTACCAGAAAAAGCAAAAGCTCATGCTGGGAGGTCTTGGTGTCGCCGCGCTGCTTACTGCTCTGGTTGTCGTTCTGATAAGTGGTCCCGATCCGAGCTCGGTTTTTGGGCCACTGCGGGTTCCAGCGATCTTCTATCCCCTGGGGCTCGCGGGTCTAGCGCTCACACTCTATCTTTTGCGGTTTGCGATCACCAGTCTGCGCAATCCAGCACCAAGGGTGATCTCGTCTGCACATGGTGTCACTGTTGACGGCTTTTCCGGACGCTTTCGTGCTCCATGGGAAGAGATCAAAGGCTACACCGTGAACTGCCAATCCACCTATGTGCTGCATCTCAAGGATGCTCAGGCGTTTCTTGAAAGGATACCGCCTGGCCGAGCCAAGGAAACCGCTCGGGCATTGGTGGGAATGTTCGGTAGCCCTTTGCTGATCGAAACCAAGATGCTCGACGTCGAGACCTACACGATCGAGGCGTTCCTTGGAAAGTATACTCAGGAACTGGGGACTTGATCGGGAAACGGTCTTGCCTTTTGCGAGAATTATGGAAGGTACGGAGTCAAACAAGGTGCCTGCCGGCACCGGCAGTAGTTCTCATCAACAATGGCTTGCCCGAGAGGGCATGCCATTTATGCGTCGGTAGTGGTGCCGATGATTGTTGCATACAGGGTTCGAAATGAAAAAAGTCACAAGTATTGTCATCCTGGGAGCGCTCGGTGCTTTTGTCGGAGCTTACGCGACGGGAGGGTTCAACGCATGGCTGCCGCAGGAGATGAAAGTCGGGGTCTCGAGCGCATCCTTGCTCGGCGATGGTGAAGTGGCATTGAAGGAGCAGGACACGCAGTTGGAGGACAAGCTGCAGCCGGTCATCGGCTGCCTCAACGACGTGGCCAGCCCGTTGCGCGATCATGCCCAGACCTATGTGAACGAATATCCGCACCTTGCGGCAACACCCGGGGCGACAAGAATTGCCGCCAGCTTCAAAATCCAGGTGTATGAACAGAACAACTCTATATCGCGTGAGTGTATTGCCGCTCTCAGGGGCGCCATCACCATGACCCCGGCCGACGCGGGGCTGGATGATCCGGGCAAGATTTTTGCCGATACGCTGGAGCAGCTCATTCCCGTCATGAATGAGGTTGATCTCTATTACAGCCGCAAGGACAACATTGATGACCACATGAAGAAGGGCGGGGCGCTCAATGAGCAGATCATGCCGCTCTTCACGACGCTTTTTGATGCGGAGGACAAGCTCAGGGAGATCGTTTCAGAGCGCAACCATACACTGCGCGAGAAGCGACTTGTCGCTATTGAGCAGGCATTCGGAACGGAGAATTTCGGCTGGCACACGCTCAACGTTTCCCTTTCCGCCCGGCGTGCCATCGACGGCATCAGCAATCTTGCCGCGACAGGTCAACTGGATACGCAGTCGATAGAGAAGGTCGAGCAGGCCTATCAGGCCGCTCTCGACAAGGCCGACGCCTTTGCCAAGGCACACCCTGACACCAGAACGAAGCTCGGCAACACGCCCAAATGGTTTGCGTCGTCCAGTGGCTTCAACACTTTTCTGGTCGGCCTGAAGGATTTCCGGAGATTGCTTGCGGGCAATCCGGACCAACAGGCCATCGAGGCTCAGCTTTCCAAGCTGCAGGGTGACTACAACAGCATGATCCGAAGCTACAACATGATCCCGGATGTCTGACAAGGCAGGTGCCCTTGCGCCTTCCGCAGGCTGGAAGGCGCATACTATCCGCTACCTGGCTTTCAGGCGCCCGTCAGGAAACGTGCCACTGCCTGGCGGGCCGGCTCCCCGCCATCCGTAGTCTTCAGGGCACGCAACCGCAAATCCTTGCCAAGTGTCCCAGTCATCGTCTACCCCGCCAATGTGGCTGTTGGGGCAGATACCGACCACAACGTCCAGTCGCTCTCGATCCATTGATACCCGATGGGTTCTAAAGCATAGCTTCGCCACAATGAAAATCTGGCTGAAACTCTTCAGCGCCCTTTCTCCATCAGCCGAATTTTTGCTTCCACTATTTCGGTTCGTGCTGCGTGTATGGCGGTGGCAGAACATCGCGGAGCAAGCCCTGGGTGTAGGTGTGCGTCGGATGGACAAGGATGCTTGCGGCATGTCCCGTTTCCACCACTCGTCCTTCATTCAAGACGACAATTTTCTCGCATAGGTCTCCAGCCACCGCGAAATCATGGGTGATCAGCAGATATCCGATGCCTGCGGACCGATGGAGTTCCATCAACAGTTCGATCAGCCGAGCCTGTACCGAAACATCGAGCGCAGACAGCGGCTCATCGAGGACGAGCAAGGCGGGATCCGGTGCCAGAGCGCGTGCCACGCAGAGCCGCTGGCATTGGCCGGTGCTGAGTTCGTGAGGATAACGATCCAGTAGATTGCCGCTTAACGTCACGCGATCGAGCAGGGCCGTCAGGCGCGCGCCGCGAGCTGAACCTTCCTCACTCGGCGTCCAATTGTCGAGGGGTTCGCTGAGCAGTTGGCGCACGGTCCAGCGTGGATTGAGGCTGGACCGTGGATCCTGGAAAACAGCCTGGATTTCGCGCGATGCGGTCCGGCGAACGGTGCGTTCTGCAAGGGAGCGGCCGCGCCAGCTCATCTGACCGGCATCGGGGCGTTCCAGCCCCAGGATGCATTTTGCGATGGTGCTCTTGCCGGAGCCGGATTGCCCGACCAGTCCAACGATCTCGCCGGCGCCGACCTTGAAGGATACCTCGGTGAGAATTTGCTGTTTCCCATAGCTCTTGGAAAGGCGTTCGATGGTCAGCATGGGTCACGTTCCATAGGCGCGAAGTGGCTGCAGTTGGCGGCCGGGTACGGCGGCCAGTAGCTCCCGGGTATAGGCGTGGCTCGGCCGGGTGAAAATCTTGTTGGCGAGCCCCGTTTCGACCATTTGCCCCTCGCGCATGATCACGACCCGGTCGGCTACCCGTGATACGACCCGCAGGTCGTGGGAGATGAACAGCAATCCGAGACCATAGAGAGACTGGAGTTCGCGCATAAGGTCTAGGATGCGAACCTGAGTCGATACATCGAGCGCCGTGGTCGGTTCGTCGGCAATGAGCAGGCGTGGCCGGTTGACGACCGCCATGGCGATCACGACGCGCTGGCGCATGCCGCCGCTCAGTTCGTGGGGAAATTGGTCGATGACGCGATGTGGCAGATGGACTTCATCGAGCACTTCCCGCAGTCGTCGTTCAAGTTCGACACGTGAAGGCGCCATGTGGACTTGCACAACCTCCCGAATCTGGTCGCCGATGCGCAAGACCGGATTGAGGGCAGACAGCGGATCCTGATTGACCAGCGTCACCGTCCTCCCGCGCACGTTTTGCCAGTCGTCCCACGACCAGCCGGCGGTGTTTTTTCCGAGTAGGGTTACATCGCCATCTGTCAGAGCCAGCGGCGGGCGGGTCAACCCAAGGGCCAGCGTCGCGAGCGTACTTTTGCCGGAGCCGCTTTCGCCGATGAGGCCGACGCACTCGCCGGGCTCTACGTGAAGGCTGACGTTATCCAGAATGCAGCGGCCGAAAAATGGCGAACGTCGGTCGGCCACCTCCACCCGTACATTGGCTAGGCTGAGTACCGGTGTAGGCAGAGCATGATCCGGTTGAACAGGGAAAGGTTCCCTAGGCCGGGATCGAAATGTCGGCCATACGATCCAGCTGCGCGGGCCATGAACGGTGCGGCTTTCGACACTATCCCGCACGACGTCGCCAAAGTAGTTGACCGAGAGCACCACGAGGAAGAGCGCTATCCCCGGAGCCAGAACCAGCCAGGGTGCGATCTCCATGCTCGCCCTACCGTCATTGAGCATCGCGCCCCATTCCGGAGCGGGAGGAGGCACGCCAAGGCCGAGAAAGGAGAGAGCGGAAACGGCAAGGATCATGTTTCCGATATCGAGCATGCCGAGGACGAGGATTGGACCGACCAGGTTGATAGCGATATGCCGAAACAGGATCTTCCAGGTGGGTGTACCCATGCAGCGAGCAGCGGCGACATAACCTTCCCGGGATATCTGCAGCGTGAATCCACGGATGATCCGCGCGTAGGCAGGCCAAGCCACCGCCGAGACGGCAATGACCAGAGGCACAATCCCGCCCCCCATCAAGGCTGCGACGGCGATGGCGAGAACCAGGCGCGGAAAGGCCAGCAGCACGTCGATGAGTTTGGTCAGTACGAGATCGACCACGCCGCCGAAGTAGCCGGCTGTGATGCCCACCGAGACGCCAATCGTCATGACAATGATGACGGCGATCGCACCGACCATGAGCGACGTCCGGCCGCCGTAGAGCAGGCGGGTGAAAACATCCCGCCCGAAATCGTCCGTACCCAGCAGGTGGGTGGCGCTTGGCGGCAGCAGCACATCGCGGAAGTTCGTATCGATCGGACTTGCCTTGCTCAACAGAGGAGCGGCCAGCACCATCGCGACAATCCCGACCATGACGAGCAAAAGCAACAGGCCAAGAGGATCCCGCTTCAGGTTGATTACAAAGCGGCGAAGAACGCGATCAGCCATGGTTTCCCTCCTCCACTCGCACGCGAGGGTCGAGGAAGCGATAGAGCATGTCGACCGTGAAATTGATGATGACGAACATGGTGGCCATGATGAGAGTGAACCCCTGGACGACGGGGTAGTCGCGGCCGCTGATCGCCTCGATGACGTAGCGCCCGATCCCGGGCCAGGCGAAAACAGTCTCGACCACGGCCGCACCGCCAAGCAATCCGCCCGCAACCAGGGACGCGGAGGTGAGGACCGGGATCAGCGCCGGCCGCAGAGCGTGGCGAAACAGGAGTATGCCGCGCGGCATACCCTTCGCCTCGGCCATCAGCATGTATGGCTGCGACAGGGTATCGAGAAGGCTTGCCCGTAACAGCCGTGAGGTTGCAGCGGCAATGCCGGTTCCGAGCGTCAGGGCCGGCAGAATGATGCTTTCCGGCCTTTGCCAGCCCAGTGCCGGTAGCCAGCCCAGCTCGATCGTAAACAGGTAGATGAGCAGGACGCCGAGAAAAAAGCTCGGCATCGACTCGCCGATCAGGCTGAGAAACCGGGTGACGTGATCCACCGGCCTGCCGGCATAAAGACCGCCGAGGATGCCGCTTGGAAGAGCGATTACGAACATCACGAGCAGCGACGTTCCAGCAAGGGCCAACGTTGCCGGGAGACGAACGGAGAGCTCGTCGACGATCGGCTGGCGGCTGCGCAGGGAAGTGCCAAGATTGCCCGATACGACACGGCCGAGCCATTTGACATATTGTTCAGGCAACGGGTCGTTCAGCCCCATCTGCTCCCGCATCTGCTGAATGTCGCCCTGTGTGATTTGTGCGGAATCGAGACCGGGCTCGACCATGGTGAGCAGCACGGCCGTCGCGGGGTCGCCCGGGATGAAGCGCAGCATCAAGAAGATGACGACGGTAATCCCGAGCAGAACCGAGAGGCCGGCAAATGCCCGCTTTACGGCATAAGCCAGCACGAACCCTACTCAGCCTTGATGAACATCGAAGGTGTGATATCGCGCGGGCGCTCAGGATCTACCCCTCCGACTTTTACACCCTGCGCAATAGCAATCAGCTCGGAGTTTGCTACGTAAAGCAATGCATGGTCCTGCATGACCCTGTCCTGGATCTGGCGAGAGAGTTCGAAGCGTTTTTCCGGCTCGAGTTCGGTTCGCAACTGGTCGATGAGCGCGTCGACCTGCGGATTTGCATATTTCTGCCAGTTCTGAACGGCGTCCGAACGGTAAAAGCTCGCAAGCTGCCCATGAAGGTCGCCGGTCGCAGCGCCACATGAACAATAGGTGGCAATATCGAAGGCTCCGTCGAGCATGATCTGGTTCGAAGCCGTGGGCTCGACCACTTGCAGCTTGGTCGCCACGCCGATCTTGCGCCATTGCGCCTCCAAGGCGATAGCGACAGTTTGCCACCAACCATAGGTCAGAACAGAAAATTCCAGACGCTTGCCGTCCTTCACGCGGATACCGTCAGCGCCCGGCTTCCAGCCAAGCTGGTCGAGAAGAACGTTCGCCTTTTCGACATCGGATGCTTGCTGTGTCTTGATGGCATAGGGCAGGCCGGCCGGAAAATGCCCGGTGGAATAGGTGGCGAAGGGAGCCATGACCCCGTCCACGATTTCCTTCCGGTCTACACCGAGGCTCAAGGCTTCGCGGAGCTTCGCATCCTGCAGCAACGGGTTGCGGTAGTTCATCCAGATGTTCCAGTTGGTCTGATTGACGGCCGGAAACTGAAACTTCTTGCTTCGGATGTAGGACCGGCGCTGCTCGAACTGGACGTTGGCGTCCATATCCGCTTCGCCGGATTGCAGGGCGAGATACCGGGTCTGGGGATCGACGACAAAGCGTGCCTCGAGGCGCTTCAGCTTCGGCTTCTCACCCCAGTATCCGTCGAAAGGCTGAGCGACGACCAATTCGCCGGGCACGAATTGGGTCGGCTTGAAGTAGCCCGAAAGGTCGGCTTCCATCGCATACTTGTCGCCGAGTTCATCAGCCTTGGCAGCGTTGTGGATGCCGATTGTGACGGTCTTGAACAGGAAGGCGGGATCCGCCGCCTGTGTGCGGATCTCAAGCGTTGTTGGCCCGACTGCCTTGAAGGTTGCTCCCTTGAGAAGCGAACCGGCGCGGGTGTTTTTTGCCTGGTGACGCTCGAAAGACGCCTGAACGGCCGCCGCATCGACTGCTGCGCCACTCCAGAATTTGGCATTTGGCTGAAGCTCGATGCGCCAAATCGTAGGCTCGACCATCGCCCAGCTCTTGGCAAGCGCGGGGATGAGCGATGCACCGTCGAGGCTGGCGTGAACCAGTGGTTCGGCGAAGCCGTTGTTGATGATCCGTTGTGCATCGATATTGATGGGATCGAGTGAGCGCGGCATGTTGGCGGTGACAAGGCGCAACACCTGCTCGTCCGCCGGCGCCATATCCGCGGCAAAAGCCGCACTCATCAGCCCAGTGCAGGCAACCACGAGCGCTGCTATCGCAGCACGCGGAACGTATCCCATCTTATTCTCCCATCGGGTTGGATTGAGGACAGCTGGCGCGGAGGCGCTGCTTGCGTCCGTTTGGTTCATAGGCGTGTTCGCTGGCAACACGGCCTTCGAGAAGGTGCTCGGAAATAATGTGGTCGAGGGCGGCCTCGTTGACGCCGCCATAGTAGGTGCCTTCAGGCCAGACCTGGACGACGGGCGCAAGATTGCAAGGACCAAGGCAAGTGGACTTGGCGGACATCGTGCCTTCGCCCGTCACGCGCAGCTTCAGCCGTTCCTGCTCGTTACGCAGATGCCCCCAGAGCACATCCGCGCCTGCCGAGTTGCACGGGCCGCCTTCGCAGACCAGCACGCGTCGCTTCTGCGCCGGCACGAGCGAACCTTCGGTCACGGCCTCGGGCGGAACGGGAACAGGTGCGTCCGGCCCCTCGGCCAACAGTTCCGAGAGGACGGCAGGCATCAGTGTGCTGCGCGCAACGTCCCGCGCTATCGCCACCGGCGGCCATGGCCGGTTGGATTCATGCTGCCAGCGCTTGAGTGATTTTGTCAGCCAGATGTGGAAGCTCGGTTCCATCGGCAACACGAGCGGCAAGATCGTGATGGCATCGTATTGCCCGTCCAGCAGATCATGAAGTGCGTCACGGAGCGACGGGCGACCCTGTTCCGAAAACGCGGAAATAACGCGACCGACGCCTGCAAAGGCGGCCACGATGTCGGCAATTCTTGCCATCTCCTGGTGCGGAGCTGCAGCGAAAGCCGCCTTGGCCAGAACCACGATCGCACGACCGCGGCGCCGGCTCTCCGAAATACCTGTTGCTGATTGCACCCACCCACCTCGCTAGCGAACGGGGCAGGCAGAAAATGAGGCGACCGGATGATATGACAAGCCATCGGTGAACCGTCATCCTGCTGACCATCCCCGGCCACGGAAAACTATGCTTGATGGCAGGTCTCCTGGCTCACGGATATCTGTCGCCCATCTGCCTTCCCGCGGATGGTGGCCCGCAGTGGCATGGCGCTCTCGCGCCACAAGGATAGACGGCAATCCGCTTACAGTTGCGGGGGCAGCCACGGCCTTGGTCCCTGACGGGGCCTCACCGTGTTCCCTATTAATCCCCGTCGAGTTATCGGGCGGGGAACCATCGGCGCGCACGCTATCCATGCATCTTCTTGGCGTCAAGACGGTTGGTGCCTTGACCACCATAAACATGATTTATATACTCATATTTATGGTGGTCCCCTATAGAGAGAGCGGGGAAGGCTTCAAACTGCCCGCATATTGCCAATGCCGGTTGTTCGGCGGGCTTGTCTTTCCAAGGCGCGCACCCAGACGGCAGGCGAAAGAGACAGTACGAAGGGTGTCGAGGCAGGATGGGTCATTGGTCACCCTACAGGGAAGACACCGTCGCGATGATGGAAGCCGGCGACATATCGCTTGCCGACGTGCTTTATTCGCCTGCGGATAGCGAGCCGCTGGTTTTTGCGACAGGCCGGCATCGCACGCGCGCACTATCCCCGTATTTGCAATATATCGATTGCCGACTGACCACGACCGCACCGCTTGAGGCGACGGGCCAGTTCGCGCCGGGCATCTGCATCAGTCATGCTTTCGAGGGCAGTTGGACGAGCCGGATAGACGGCCACTCCCTTGCCCTGAGATCGGGCGGCGAGACCCTTGTCTATGGTTCCTCCCGTGAACTGGACTTTCTGGAAAGCCAGCCGGAGAACATCTGCATCGCCATGGCCGCGCTCTACATCGGCGCGAATTTCTTCGATGCGGTGGATGTACCCTGCGAAATGATGGCGCTTCTTGACGGCAACGATCTCGTTTCGCGACACCTGGCCAAGGCCGGTGCGCTGCGCTCGGTCCTGCAGCAGATGTTCCAGGCGCCGCAGGACGGCTACCTTGCCGGGTTGCACATGACGAGCCTCGGCCTTGCTGCGGTCGTCGAGCTTGGCAGGGCGCTCGGCGCGGAGCCGGCGGTGGGCCAGGCCGATCGCCGGCAGCGCGAGCGCGCCCATGCCTTGCGGGACTATCTCGACGCCAACATCGCGGATCTGCCCTCGATCCCGGAAATCGCATCGCTCCTCGCGACCAACGAAAGCACCCTGCGACGGGCCTTCAAGGCGACGTTCGGGCTGTCCATCACCACCTATGTCCGCAACAGCCTGCTTGACCACGCCCGAGTGCTGGTACGTGACGGCCGGCTTCCGCTCTCCGTCATCGCCTATCGCTGCGGGTTTGCCACGCCTGCGAACTTCACCAGCGCGTATCGCCGGCAGTTCGGCCATCCTCCCAGCACCGAGCAGACGAAATCTGCCTGATCCGCAATAGTCTTGTCCCGACGCGCAAAAGCTCCTCGCTGCTAAGGAAGCACCCGTAAATCAAACAACGGGTGCTGAAAGTGCAGATGCAGGACGAAGCGCGATCCGGTATGTCCCGGGCCTTTCTGGGGGCCGCCGCCTTCTATACGGCGACGGCCATCCCCATGTCCTATGTGTTCTATCTTCTGCCGGCGCAGTTGCGCGAGGTCGGTCATTCGGCGACGACCATCAGCCTGCTGGCGCTGGTCTATCTGCCCTACGCCCTGCGGGCGTTGTGGGCCCCGGCCATCGATCGTTATGCCCGTGGCGATGCGCGACGCTTCAAGATCGTCCTGGCCGCGTGCGCTGCCACGGCGGTTCCTGCCGTGCTGGCCTTCGGTCTCGTGGAACCGGCTGGCCAGATTGCAAGCATCATGACGATCGCCGCCGTGCTCTTCGTCATCCTCTCCACCGGCACGACCGGCCTCGACGGTTACACCGTCGCAACGCTGGGGGGAGGCGACCGTCGCCATGCCAGCATATGGCAGACGGTGGGCTTTACGGTCGGCGGCGTCGTCCTTGGTCTCGGTGCGATGCTGGCCGGCGGGCTGGCATGGAGCACCGTCGTCGTCCTGATCGCCCTCGCCACGGCGGTGGCGGCCCTTCCCATTCTGGCCTTGCCGGCCGCCCGGCCGTCGCGCGCCGTTTCAATCGATGGAACAGGATCAGGCGAAGGCGGCTCGACCGGTGCCTTCCTGCGCAATCCGGCTGTCCGGCGGCTGCTCTGCATATCGCTTCTCTCCAAGATGGGATTGGGCATGATTGCGGGCTATCTGCCGATCCTTCAGGTGGACTATGGCGTATCGGCCAGCCAGGCCGGTTTCTTCGGTGCCTTCGGCAGTAACGTGCTGGGCCTCGGCTCTGCACTTGTCGGCGGCTGGTTCCTGCTGAGGATCGGCGCTCTGCGCGCCATCGGCGTGATGGGTCTCGTCGCTGCGGTGTTCTTCGCCCTGGCGGCGCTGACCCACGAAACGCTGCGCAGCCCCGCCTTCGCCATCACGCTGACCCTCATCTTCCTCTCGCTCGGCTATGCCTTCATCGCGCCGTTCAAGGCGCTTTCGCTGGCCGTCAGCGACGGGCCGCGCTGCGCCAGCCGCGCGGCGGCACTCGCTTCCGTCGATCTTTCGCTCTCGATCCTTGCCGCTTCGATCTCGGGTTCTCTCGTCACGGCGCTCGGGCTGGAGAGCTTCCTTTGGCTTTCCATGGCCCTGTGCCTTGCCGCCGCCGGTGTCGCGTTGCGCACCGCACGAGGCCGACCCGACGGGCTTTCCGCTTCAACGACAGAAAGGTTGCCACTTCCGTGAACATGACAGCCCATCACCGCCCGCTTCTTCTCGCCACAACCGTGCTTGCCGGTTGCCTCGCCTTGCCCGCACAGAATGCCGCCCATGCCCAGGAGGCGGATGACGGCGCGACCGTGCTCGAAACCATCACGGTCACCGCCCGCAAGCGCAAGGAGGACATTCGCAACGTGCCGGCGTCGCTCGATGTCGAAACCGCAGAATCGCTCGAGGAAAAGCGTGCGCTCGACGGCCAGGCGGTGATGCGCGACGTGTCGGGTGCCAGTGTCGGCACCTTCGGCGATCGCTCCAATGGCTTCATCGTCATGCGGGGCGTCGCGCCCATCCTCACACCGCTCAGCCCGGATGACAGTTCCGTTCTCACCTTTATCGACGGCGCTCCATTGCCGCTTGGCGGATCCTTCTCCTCCTCCTATCTCGACCTCGACCGCGTCGAAATCCTGAAGGGGCCGCAGAACACGCTGTTCGGGCGCAACACTTCGGGGGGCGCAATCAATCTGATCCCGGCGGAGCCGACGCACGATTTCCACGGTTCGGTGCGTGGCGAGTTCGGCAATGACGGCATCTACCGCACCGAGACGATGCTGAACGGTTCGCTCATTCCCGACGTGCTGGCCGGACGCATCGCCCTTCGCCGTTCGTCGATCGACGGCTATATCGACAACATCGCCGGCGACGATCTCGGCGCGGAAGACAACTGGGTCGGCCGCGCATCGCTGCTGTTCACGCCGACCGAAGACACACGCTGGCTGTTGAGCCTGCAGGGCGAGGACAGTGACATGACCCCGACGACCTACATCGCCCTGCGCCCGGGCGAGGCAAAACTTGCGGCACAGAACCACACGATCGACGATACGCAGCTGGCTACCATCAACTCCCGCCTCGAACACGATTTCGAGACGATGACCTTTACTGCACAGACGAGTTTCACGAAGCTGAAGAACCGTAACGTCTACAATTACCCGGATGCCTTCATCGCCCATGATTTCAGCGGCCTTCCGCTGGAGGATTTCCTCGATCCTGATACCAATTTCATCGGCTGGACGAAGCGCGATACCCGGCTTTCGCAGGAATTCCGCCTTTCGTCGTTGCCGGACTCCGATATCGGCTGGCTCGCCGGCGTGTCTCTCTACCAGGACAGGGCGCACCGTCATCGCCCCGTAGAAATGTGGTATTTCGGGCCGTCGGCGACGGGAGAATATTTCTATGACCAGACGACGACCGGCCAGGCCATCTTCGGCGAGATCACCTATCCGGTACTGGAGCGGTTCAACCTGTCGGTCGGCGCGCGCGCGACCCATGAGAAGAAGACGTTCGACGGTTCGTTCTTCAGCGATGGCACCGCCGGCGCCGTGAAGGAGTTTCACGAGGATGGCGAACAAAGCTACGGCTTTGCGACAGGCCGCGCGGCGCTCAGCTACGAATGGTCCGACGAGCTGACCACCTATGCCAGCGTCTCGCGCGGGTTCAAGAGCGGCGGTTATGCCGTCGAGAATTCGCTGATGTGGGCCGGCGTTCCGCGCAATCCCTACGATTCCTCTTCGATCATGAGCTATGAGGTCGGGGCCAAGTCCGCCTGGCTCGACAACCGGTTGAAGCTGAACGCTGCTCTCTTCTTCAACGACATGTCGAAGGAGCAGATGCAGACCTGGGATTATATGACGTTCACCGGCCGCACCTTCAATCTCGATGCCCGCAGCTACGGCTTCGAACTGGACGGCGACTATGACGTCACCGGCAACTGGACGCTTTCCGGTGGGCTTGGCTACACCTTCAGCGAAGTGCGCAACGTGCCCGCCGAGGTGACGGCGGCGCAGGATCGCCTCGTGAGCGGCAATTGGTTGCCGACGGTTCCGCGCTGGACGGCGCGCGCTGCCGTTCAATACCAGGCGGAGGGCAGCGAACTCGGTTTCGAGGGCGCCCTTGCCGAGACGATGTTCAATGCACGCCTTGCCTACAACTACACGGGCAAGCGCTATACCGATGCGTCCAACACCGGGGAGCTCGAGCCGGCGCATGTCGTCTCCGCCCGCCTCGGCGTCGATTGGGGTGGCGGGGAAGCCTACCTCTTCGGGGACAATCTCATCGGCAAGCAGTACATGACCATCAAGGACCGCTTCGGAATGGATCCTTCGGGCACCTCGACCGTCTTCGGCGTCTCCTATGCACGGGGCCGTACCTTCGGAGCGGGAATCACCCTTCGCTTCTGAGCTGCCGCGCGCTGGCCGCCCCGGCGGGGCGGCCAATGCATATCCGCAAGCCTGTTCTCCACATGTGCCATGTCCATATCCACCGACCAAGAGGCGGCGCAGGCGATGCCCGCACCCGACTATTTTGCCAGTCTGCGGCTTGTGCTTCCGTTTTTGGATGGGTCGCGCAAGGCATTGGCGGGCGCCGTCGCTCTGGCCACGCTTTCCGTTTTCCTGCAGCTGGTCCCGGTCTGGACCGTCTATCGCATCATCGACGCGGCGGTTGCAGGCGGCCTCGTCTGGCGCTTCGCTGTCAAAAATGCCGTTCTTGCTTTTGGCGCGATCCTGCTTGGTAGCCTGATGATGGGGCTGGCGCTTGGTCTTTCACATGTCGTCGCCTTCGATACCATCCACCGGTTGCGGCACGCCATGGCCCGGCACATGGTGCGCCTGCCGCTCGGCTACTTCTCCGACTGGCCGAGTGGTGATGCCAAGAAGCTCGTAATCGACGAGCCGGAGAAGCTGGAGGGCATCATCGCCCATGGTCTGCCGGAGGGCGTCAGCTCGCTCGCCGCGTGGCTCGCGGTTTCGGTTTGGCTGCTCGTGCTCGACTGGCGGCTCGCGCTTGCCGCGATCTTCGTCACGCCGGTCTCCTTCTGGCTGCTTGGTGCCGCCATGCGCAGCAGTGCGCGCAACGCGCCGGCCTATCAGGCGGCGGCCTCGCGCATGAACGCGGCGATCGTCGAATTTCTCGCCGGCATGGCCGTGGTGAAGGTGTTCAACCGCAGCGACGAGAGCCTTGCCGAAGCGAGTGCGGCCGTGCGCGACTATGTGGTGCTGGAGACGCGATGGGCGCGTGACTATCTGCCGCTCGGGGGAACTTTTGCCAGTCTGGTCCTGACCAACATCGTCTTCATCCTGCCGTTCGGACTGGTGCTGCTCCATCTCGGCGAGATCACGCTTGCGACGCTGCTGCTCTTCATCATTCTTGGCGCGAGCTACAGCCAGCCGCTTCTCAAGCTGTTCGACCAGTTCCACAACCTCGCCCATGTCAGTATGGGCTCCTCGCTGGTTGCGGCGCTGCTGGCTGCGAAGCCGCAGCATGACAACAGGGAAAAGCTTGAGCTGGCTTCCCACGATGTCCGCTTCGAGAAGGTCTGTTTCGGCTATGGCGGAGAGCCTGTGCTACGCGATGTCGGTTTCCGGGCCCGCGCCGGAACCGTGACGGCGATCGTCGGGCCCTCGGGAGCTGGAAAAAGCACAATTGCAAGCCTCATTCCACGCTTCTGGGATGTGCAGTCCGGCGGCATCGCTATTGGCGGGGTTGATGTGCGCGATATCGGTCTGGACCAGCTGATGGACACGGTCGCGTTCGTCTTTCAGTCGACATTCCTCTTCTCCGACACGATTGCTGCGAACATCCGCTTCGGAAAGCCGGACGCTACCGACGAGGAGGTGGAGGCTGCGGCGCGATCGGCGCAGGCGCATGATTTCATAAGCGGGTTGCCGGAGAGCTATGCCACCTGCATCGGGGGAGGGGGTGTTGCACTGTCCGGCGGCGAACGGCAGCGCATCGCGATTGCCCGGGCGATCCTCAAGGATGCGCCAATCATCGTTCTCGATGAGGCGACGGCCTTCGCTGACCCTGACAACGAAGCGGCCATCCAGCAGGCACTTTCCGTGCTTTCCGCGGGGCGTACCCTGATCGTTGTCGCGCATCGCCTGCACACCATTGCCGGTGCCGACCAGATCCTCGTGGTCGATGCCGGGCGGATCGTGGAGCGCGGGCGGCATGAGGACCTGGTCGCTGGCGGCGGCCTCTATTCCCGGCTCTGGGACGACTATACGCGCGGGCAGGCGGGCCTGCAGCCGCAGAGGATACGATGATGCAGCCCCGCAACCCTCGCGTCGATCGGTCGGACCTCGGAAGCCTTGCCCGCCTGTGGGAGCTGGCCGGGCCGCTTGGTGGCGGAATCCTGCTTGGCATCCTGTTCCGTATCGCGCAGTCCCTGTGTCTCGGCATCGCATTCGGCGCTGTTGTTTGGGTCGTTTCGGGCATTGCGGAAGGGCGCAGCCTCGATTGGCGGCGGATCGGTCAGGTTGCGCTCATCATGACGGCGTCGCTTGCCGGGCAGCTCCTGTTCGGCTACCTCGCGGCTTCCCGGAGCTGGCTTTCCAGCTATGCGCTTGCCGGACGACTTCGTCTGTCGCTCCTCGCACGCCTGAGATGCCTGCCTATGGGCTTTCACCTGTCGCGTCACCGCGGCGATACGGTGACGGCGTTGACCTCCGATATGCAGATGCTGGAGGGTTTTCTCTCGGAGGCGCTTCCGCGCATCGCACAAGCTTTCGCCCTGCCGGTCATGGTTCTCGGCTTTCTCGTCTTGAGGGATTGGGCGGTCGGATTGTCCGCGCTCACTCTTCTCCTTGTGTCTGTGCCGTTGTTTCTATGGGCAAGCCGCGAACTGTCGCAGCTGGGTTTGCAGCGTCAGGACCTGCAGGCGGCGGCCAGCGCGCGGATGATCGAATATGCGCAGGGTATTGCCGTCATTCGTGCCTTCAACCGCATTGCAAGGGGCGAGGAAGGTTTTGCAGCCGCCCTCAGGGATTTTCGCGACATATCCATCCGGCTCGTGGTGCGTCTCACAACGCCGCTGACCTTGTTCTCCATCGTCATCATGCTGGGCGTGCCGGTTGTCATGGTGGCTGCGGCTTTGCGGCATGAGAACGGCGCGATCGATACTGCGACGTTGATCGCCTCCCTGGCGCTGGTCTTCTCCCTCTACCAGCCGCTCCTGGGGCTAGCAGCGGTCATGGAACTCGCGCGGATCGCCGATGCGTCGCTGGCGCGCATCGATCGGATCATGACGGCCGTTCCGCTGCCGCAACCGCAAGTGCCGCGGGAGCCTGACGGTTTCGCCATCACGTTCGAGGCGGTCTCCTTCGGGTATGGACCGGACCGTTCGGTGTTGCGGGATGTCGGCTTCACGGTTCCCGAGCGGTCGATGACGGCGATCGTTGGCCCGTCCGGCGCGGGAAAGAGCACGGTGCTTAACCTCCTGCCGCGGTTCTGGGATGTGGATCAGGGGAGGGTCCGCATTGGCGGCGTCGACGTTCGCGACATTGCCGAAGAACGGCTGAACGGCCTTGTTTCGGTTGTGTTCCAGGACGTCTATCTCTTTGCCGGCACGCTGTTCGACAATATTGCGTTCGGCCGCCCCGGCGCGGTCATGGCCGATGTCGTGGCCGCAGCACAGGCTGCGCGGGCGCATGAGTTCATCCTGGCGCTGCCGGGCGGGTACGGTACGCGTGTCGGTGAAGGCGGGGCGACGCTCTCTGGTGGCGAGCGACAGCGGATTTCGATCGCCCGGGCAATCCTGAAAGATGCCCCGATCGTTCTTCTCGACGAAGCGACAGCGGCGATAGATCCGAGCAACGAGCGTGCAATCCAGGAAGCACTCGCCTGCCTGACGGCCAGAAAGACGCTGATTGTCGTTGCTCACAAGCTGTCGACCATTCAGGCCGCAGACGAGATTCTCGTGCTCATGGATGGGCGCATCGTCGAGCGCGGCAGGCACGATGCGCTGCTTGCGGCCGAGGGCTCCTACGCGCGCCTTTGCCGGCGTCGCCAGGAGGCTGCTTCCTGGCACCTTGGCCGGGTCTGACGGCTTCAGTCGGGTATTTGCCCGAGGGGCGCCGCCTGCCGCTCCAATGACGCCAATCCGGCACCCTGCCAAGAGTATGGCGTGAACCGACTGCACAATATCGTTGTCGCCTCTCTTCGGGTTCGAGAGAAAATCGCCTATTTTCCCATGCACTCCAGGAGGCGGCGCGGGTTGATCGCCTTGCATACGGGGTTTTTGCGCGCTTTCACGCAGCTCATGTCCTCTGCCGCCAGCATGGCGTTGATCACGGCTTCGTCCACGGCATTGACCGTGGCGAGATAGACGGGATCGAGCCAATCATCCGGGATCGAGGTCATCGGGCGCAGGGCAGAGGCAAGTTCCCTGCGGGTGAAGCTGTTGGCGGTGCTGAAGGCGAGGAAGATGTCGCCGGATCCATTGCCGCCCGGACTGCCGCTGCGGGAGATCCCGATGCCGCCGCGTTGGGCGAGCCGTTCCAGCTGATTGGGCAGGAGCGGAATATCCGTTGCGATGACGACGATGATGGACCCCTGTTCGCTATCGTACATCCGGTCGTCCTGAAGGTGGCGCCCGACCGGAACGCCGAGCACCGTCAACCAGTCACGCAGACCGTAGTTCGCCTGGACGAGGACGCCAACGGTATAGTTCGTGTCGCCGAGCCGCACCGTCTGCGAAGCCGTGCCGGTACCCCCTTTGAATTCATAGGCGATCATGCCCGTCCCGCCGCCGACATTGCCTTCGGCGAGCGGCGTCGAGGCTGCGGCGTCGAGTGCCTGGAACACATGCTCCTCACGCACGTGCTGACCGTTGATGTCGTTCAATACCCCGTCATAGGTCTCGGCCACCACGGGCATGGCCCATACGTGATCGGAAAGGAAGTCATCGGCGTGCTGGCGGATCATCCATTTGGTCGCGGCTGCGTGTACGGCGCCGACGCTGTGGGTGTTGGTCAGGCAGATCGGGCCGCAAAAGTGGCCCGCGTGGCGTATCCAGTGGCTTCCCGTCATCTCGCCGTTGCCGTTCAGCGCATGAAGGCCTGCCCAGACCGGTCGCATTTCTCTGGTCTGGCCCCGAGGGAGAATGGCGGTGACGCCCGTGCGCACCGGGCCCTCGCCAACGGTGAGCGGTCCGTCGCCGCTAATCAATGTCGTATAGCCGACGGCGACGCCCGGGACGTCCGTGATCGCGTTCCACGGGCCGGTTCGCCCCGGAAATTGAAGCCCCAGTGCGCGGCCGCGCAGTTTCACCCCTTGTGTTCCCATAGCCATCTCCTTCGCTGATATATTTTTATAACATCGATTGACATAATAGTTACAAATATACCAGAATTAATTTGCTCGGCCGGGAGGGCCGCTCAAAAAAGGGGAAAGTCACATGAAACGAAGATCCATCTTCCTGGCTTGCGCCTTTGCCGGCGCGCTGCTGTCCCAGCCGGTTTCGGCCGAAAGCCTTATCCGCATCGGGTCGCCCTATCGGACGACCACGCTCGATCCAATCCGTTCGACGGCGGCAGGAAACATCGAGGCCTTCGGTCAGCTCTATGCACGCCTGCTGCGCAAGGATGAGGCCGGCAAGGTGCAGCCGGGCCTGGCCAGCGCGTGGACGATTTCCGAGGACGGACTGGAGCTCGTCTTCACGCTACGCGCGGCAAAATTCTCCGATGGCAGACTGATCACCGCCGAAGATGTCGCCTTCAGCCTGACCCGCGCCTTAAAGGATGAAAAATCGGTCTATGCCGCGACGCTCGCCGCCGTCGAAAGCGTGCGCGTTCAGGGCGATGCCGCAGTCAAAGTGCGGTTGAAGCATCGCTTTGCGCCGATCCTCGACAATCTCGAAGTGTTCAATGCGGGCATCGTTTCAAAGGCCGACGTGGAAGCGCGGGGGGAGATGGCCTTCAGCGAAAAGCCGGTGACATCAGGGCCCTACCAGGTCCGCGAGTGGCGGCCGAACGACCGGCTGGTGCTGGAACCCAATCCGAACTACTGGCGCGAAGGGTATCCGAAGAACGATGGCGCCGAACTGATCGAGGTGGAAAACTCCAACACCCGCGTGTCCATGCTGATGTCCGGAGAGCTCGATGCGATGCGTGACGTTCCGTGGGCGCAGCTCGAAGCCGTCAAGGCGCGGGATAGTCTGCTGATGGCGCTGGAGCCCTCGACTGTCATCTATATGACGTTGCTCAACGAGCGTCGCCCGCCGTTCGACAACATCAAGGTTCGCCAGGCGGCGGCCCATGCGCTCAATGTCCCGGCCATCGCCAAGGCGATGACGGCCGGCAACGGCATGCCGGCCAACACGACCCTGCCGGCTGCGCTCGATTATCACGCGAAGGATCTGCCCGGCATCGCCTACGATCCGGTGCTGGCGCAGACGCTGTTGTCCGAAGGAGGTTATGACGGCAAGGAGCTGACCATGCTGATCTCCGCCAATGCGGATGCGGAAAAGCTGGCGACCCTCCTGCAGGCGCAATGGGCAGCAATCGGCCTCAAGACGAAGATCGAGAAGGTCGATCGCGGAGTCTGGTGGGAACGCATACCGGCCGGCGACTACGATCTCGCGCCGAGCTGGTGGTACAATGAAACCTCGGATCCGGATCTTGCGGTGCGATGGGCCGTCTGCGGAACGTGCGGCACACACAGCTTTCACACGCACTACGACAATCCGAAGGTAAATGCGCTGACGGAAGAGGCGGTTCGTGAGCTTGATCCGGCGCGGCGCGGCGCGCTCTATCACGAGATCCAGAAGATCTCGACCGAGGAGGTCGCACAGATCCCGCTCTACTATCCGCCCTATGCCAATGCTTATGCCAAGGCGGTTGATGGCTTGCGGCTGAGCCCATCCCTGCAATGGTCGCTCGAGGATGCCGTTCTGGCGAAATGATCTGGTCCGGCAGCCGGCGCGGACCGCGCCGGCTGCGCCGATCGTGTGGCGACGTCCCGATGGAGACCCCCAATGGCCTTCCTTGCCGTTCTCGTGAAACGGCTGGTTTCGATCATCCCGGTAATGATCGGCATCAGCCTTGTCAGCTTCCTCCTCGTGCATCTGTCGCCGGGAGATCCGGCGCGGCTGCTGCTCGGCGACCGGGCGAGCGAGGAGGCCGTGGCGCAGCTCCGTGACCAGCTTGGCCTGAACGACGGCTTGGCCGAGCAGTATTTCACCTATCTCGGCAATCTGCTGATGGGAGACCTCGGTTATTCTCTTCGTTTCCAGAAGCCGGTAATCGGCCTCATCTGGCAGTTCCTGCCGCCCACCCTGTTCCTGGTCGGCTATGTGATGGCGATCAGCATTCCGCTGACGCTCATGCTTGCTGTTCTGGCCGCCCGCAACCATGGCCGCTGGATCGACCAGGTCATTCGCTTCGGCGCTGTTGCAGGCATGACCTTCCCAGTTTTCTGGCTGGCGCTGATGATGTCGCGTTACTTTGGCGTGGAACTGGGCTGGTTTCCGGTCAGCGGTTACGGCGAAGGCTTCGTCGGGCATCTGCGCCACCTCTTTCTTCCCGCGGTGAGCACGGCGCTCTGGCTCGTGCCGCTGCTGCTGCGCAGCCTCCGGGCGACCCTGATCCAGGAAATGGAAGCCGATTATGTCATCGCCGGGCGCTCGAAGGGCTTGCCGGAGGGCGTGAATTTTGTGCGCCACGTGTTGATGAACTCGCTGATCCCGACCCTCAATCTGCTGGGTGTCATGCTGGCCTATCTGATCGGTGGAGCGGTGGTGGTCGAGATCGTCTACGCCGTTCCAGGCATCGGCACATTGATGGTTACCTCCGTGCTCGGCCGGGATTTCTCCGTGATCCAGGGCCTTACTATCGTCTATGCGCTGCTGACGGTGTCGATCACGCTTCTGGTCGACGTGCTGTCCTCGCTGATCGATCCGAGGGTCAAGCTATGACGGCAGCCGCTTTCCTTGCGCGCAAGGGTGCGCTCGAGTTCATCGCCGGTGTTCTCGTGCTGCTCGTGCTGTTCGTCCTTGCACTTGCAGCGCCGCATGTCTCTCCGTTCGACCCGAATGCGATCGATTTCGAGGCCTTGCTCGCCGCCCCGTCCGCCCAGCATCCCTTCGGAACGGATCATCTCGGCCGAGATGTCCTGAGCCGCACCATCTATGCGGCCCGCATCGACCTTTGGATGGGTGTCGCCGGCGTTGCCGCGCCGCTGGTGCTCGGGGCACTTGCCGGCCTGGCAGCCGGTTACTTCGGCGGCTGGACGGATGCAGTTCTCTCACGCCTTATCGATGTGACGGTCGCCTTTCCGTTCTTCGTGCTGGTAATCGCCATCGTCGGCATCATGGGGCCCGGGCTGACGAACTATTTCATCGCGCTGGCACTGGTCGGCTGGGTATCCTACGCGCGGCTTGTGCGTGCGCAGACGGCGGTCCTGCGGGAAAAGGACTATGTGCAGGCCGCCAGGGTTCTCGGCTATTCGACGCCGGTGATCCTGCTGCGCCACATCATGCCTTCGACCCTGCCGGTTGTGCTTGTCTACGCCACCACGGATATCGTGATGATCGTTCTGGCCGGCGCCAGCCTCGGCTTCCTTGGCCTCGGCGTGCAGCCGCCGACGCCGGAATGGGGAGCGATGATCGCGGAAGGCCAGCCCTATGTCGTGGATGCCTGGTGGATCTGCCTGTTCCCCGGCCTTGCAGCGATCCTCATGGGCTTCGGTTTCGTTCTTGTCAGCGATGGGCTTGGAAGGATGTTGAAATCATGATCGACGAATCCACTCCGCTTCTTTCCGTCGAGGCGCTCGGCGTTTCCTTCGGTGCGTTGCCGGTCGTGCGCAATGTGGGCTTCACGCTGATGACGGGCGAGGTGCTCGGCATCGTCGGTGAAAGCGGTTCCGGCAAGTCCTTGACCTGCCGGGCCCTGCTTGGGCTTCTGCCTCAAAATGCCAAGGTTTCCGGCCGTGTCCTGTTCGAAGGCCGGGATCTGCTTGCCAGCACGGCCGAGGAGATGCGCGGGCTACGGGGACGGAAGATGTCGATGATCTTCCAGAACCCGGCCTCGCATCTCGATCCATTGAAGACGGTTGGCCATCATGTCGCCGAACCCATCATCCTGCATGGCGCGGCCGGCAATGTGGAGGCGCGTGCCCTTGATATTCTGCGCGCCGTGGAAATCAACGAGCCGGAAAAGCGTCTGCGGGCCTATCCGCATGAATTGTCCGGCGGCATGAAGCAGCGGGTGATGATTGGCGGAGCGATCGCCTGTGCGCCGCGCATCCTGCTTGCCGACGAGCCGACGACCGCACTCGACGTCACCGTCCAGGCCCGTATCCTTGACGTGCTGCGCGACCTGAACCGTCGTCTCGGCCTGGCGGTAATCCTGGTCTCGCACGATCTCGCGGTGGTGGCGGACATATGCCACCGTGTCGTGGTGATGCGGCAGGGCGAGGTCGTCGAGGCCGGGCTGACGCGCGACGTCCTGCAGGCCCCTCGCCACGACTATACCCGGTTGCTCATTGCATCGCAGCCAAGCCGCCTTGACCTGACGCCGGTCACGCCACCGGCGACCACCGCTGCGCCGTTGTTTTCCATCCGCGATCTCGGCGTCACCTATCGTCCCGGCGGCGTAATGCGCAGGCGCAGCGGTACGATCCAGGCGCTCTCGGACGTCTCGCTCGACATTCGTCGTGGGGAGTGTTTCGGTATCGTGGGCGAAAGCGGCTCCGGCAAGAGCACCGCGGCAAAGGTGTTGATGCGCCTGGTCGCACCGGCGCAGGGGCAGGTGCTGTTCGACGGGCAGGATGTTCATCGTCTGAAAGGGGCGGCCCTTTCCGCTTATCGCCGCCGTGTGCAGATGGTCTTCCAGAACCCGTTCGATTCCCTGAACCCGGCCATGGCGGTGATCGATACCATTGCCGAGCCGCTGCGTCGCCATGGCCTTGCCGATGCTGCGGAGGCGCGCCGCCGCGCGCTCGATATGATGCGGCAAGTGGAATTGCCGGAAGATTTCGCTCAGCGCCGCCCAAAGCAGCTTTCCGGAGGCCAGTGCCAGCGCATTGGCATCGCCCGGGCCTTGATTCTCCAGCCGGAGGTTCTGGTTGCCGATGAGATCACCTCGGCACTTGATGTGACGATCCAGGCGCAAATCATCCGCCTGCTCGTCCGCCTGCGCCAGGAGCGCGACCTCACGGTGATCTACATCTCGCACGATCTCCATGTCGTTCGCAAACTCTGTGATCGCATCGCGGTCTTCCGGTCGGCGCGCTTGGTGGAGATGGGTGAGACAGCCCGCGTTCTCGATCAACCGCAAAGCGAATATACCGCGTTGCTCCGCGATTCCGTACCACGTATGTAAAGAAAAACGGAGCCGGCGCGGGCGTGTCCGGAGTACCGACCGGGAGAAGAGCATGGCGGCCGACAGTGACAAGCCCTCCGGCAAGCGTGGCCAGGAAATGGACCTGAACACCTTTCTCGAACGTGGGCTTGCCAGCGAGGACACGGGGTGGTCACGCTCCGGCCGCATGATCGCGTCGCATTTCCGCGACAACTGGGACCGCCTGCCATACGAGACCGGGGCCTCGCTCGCCGCCGCGCTCGGTCTCAGCGAGATGACCGTCATCCGCTTCATTCGCCAGCTGGGTTACGCGAACCTCAAGGACTTCAAGGAAGCGCTCAAGCCGGCGGCGGGGGCGGAAGCCGCGGGCATGGGCAATGTGTTCAAGCGCCTGCAGCTTGATCCGCTCAACGAGCAGACGCTGGAGAAGAGCCTCCAGCGGGAATTGGAGGCCGTCACGGAAGCCTACAAGCTGACGACGCTGCCTCGCTGGCGATACTGTGTCGAGGCCATCGCGGATCCGCAGTTCGTGAGCGTTGTCGGCTTCCAGGCTTCCCGTGGTCTTGCCATCGATTTTGCCAGCCGGCTGCAATATGTCCGCCCGAAGGTCCGCTTTGCCGAAGATCACGCGGGTGTTTCCGCTGAAATTCTTGATATGTCCGGGGACAGCCATTGCCTGGTTCTGGTCGATACGCATTCCTATGCCCGCAAAGGGGTCCTGCTTGCCGAGAAGGCGCGCGATGCCGGCATGCCGCTTGTCATCGTCACCGACAAGTTCTCCAACTGGGCCTACGAGTATACCGAGCTGGTGTTGCAGGGCGAAACCTATGTGGAGACGTTCTGGGATTCGTCGGCCAGCCTCACGGTTATCCTCAATCTGTTGATCAACTCGATCGCACGGCGGCACAGCAAGACAGTCGAGGCACGCACTGACAGCATGAAGGAGCGCGGACGCCATTTCGGGGAATTCGATCAGCGGACGTCTCTGCAGCGTACGGTTCCCGGGCGTGAATGAGTGTGGTGGGCCTTTGTGTGGACGCATGATTGCAGGGGGAAGCTGACCGAACAGCTAATTGTTGCGCTTCATTCAGATGGCAGGGTTGGGACGGCGGTCCGCCAATTCTAGCCCTTCCAGCAATTTGCGCAGCAACAGCCGGTCTGCCTCTCGCTCTGCCCCTTCGATAGCGGCCAGCCCGTTGCGGCGCGCCTCGTCCCGGGCGCCGGCACGCGCATAGACAAGGGTCGCTGCGGCATGGAAGGGCTGGAAGCCGTCGAGCTCAGGTCGCAGCGCCGCGATTTCTGCCTGAGCGGTTTCGACAAGGCCGGTCTCGGCCAGGGCCACGGCATGGTTCAGCCGCACCACCGCAGTCGGCTCCATGGTCATGAGAACCGTGTAGAGCTGCAGGATCTGTGGCCAATCCGGCCCCGGATCGGCCATCTGGCAGGCGCTGATCGCAGCCTTGATCTGAAACGGGCCGGCGCGCCGGCGCAACAGGGATGTGTGGAGAAGAGCCCGCCCTTCATCGAGGCTTTGCCTGTTCCACAAGGCCCGGTCCTGTTCGCCGGGCGGCACGCTTGCGCCATCGGTGCCGATCCTAGCGGCGCGTCGGGCGTCGGTCAGCAACATCAGTGCAAGGGCGCCTTCGATCTCGGCCTGATCCGGACGCAGGATCAGGAGCAGACGGCAGAGAAAGATCGCCTCGGCGCAGAGGTTGCGCGGCTCGTCCGGGCCGGTCGTATAGCCGATAGTGAAGATCAGGTAGATCGTGGTCAGAACCGTTTGCAGGCGGTCGTCCCAATCCTCAGGCCCCGGTACTGCGAAGGGGATGCCCGCCATCGCGATCTTCGACCTGGCGCGGCTGAGCCGCTGGCCCATGGTCGGCGCCGTATCCAGAAACACCCGCGCGATCTCCTCGGTGGTCAGCCCGCACACGGTTCGCAATGTCAGGGCCACGCGCGTTTTTTCTTCCAGTGCCGGGTGGCAGCAGGTGAAAATCAGCCGCAGCCTTTCGTCGGGAATATCCTCTGTCACCTCGTCGGTATCGAGGATGGTGAGCTGCGCCAGCGCCGCTTCGCGCTTTGCGCCGCGCCCTTCTGCCCGCAAGCGATCCAGAGCCTTGCGCCCGGCCACCTTCAGCAGCCAGGCGCGTGGCGATTCCGGCACGCCAGATCGCCCCCAATGGAGGAGCGCGGAAATTCCGGCCTCCTGCAGCGCATCCTCGGCGCGCTGAAAATCGCCGAGGCGCGCGACAAGCGCTGCCATGAGCCGCCCCCGGTCCTCACGCATCACCACGGATAGGGCGCGCGTGACAGTCATGGCGTGGGGGGCGGCTCCTGCCATCAGAGATTGGCGGGGTTGTAGGACATCAGCGGCCGGACCTCGATCGTGCCCCAGGCGGCGACCGGCAGCAGCGCCGCGTAGCGCAGCGCGGCGTCCAGATCGGGGACGTCGAGTATGTAGTAGCCGCCCAGATGCTCGCGGGTCTCGGCGAAAGGACCATCCATGGTCTCGACCTTGCCGCCGCGCAGGCGCAGCGATGTCGCCGTTTCGATCCCCTGCAACGCTTCCCCGCCGCGCAAAACGCCATCGGCGTTGGCTCGGTCGTTGAAGTCGGAGAACCCCTGCATCATGGCCTGGAATTCCGGTGTGCCGTAAACAGGTTCGGCGTCGGGCGATGTATAGATCAGAAGCATGTACTGCATGGAACTCTCCTCAGAGGCCGAAGGACGTGAAAACAAGGCAGACCATGGCGTTCAGCGTGGCAAGCAGGCTGGCCGTATTGCCGATGATGCGCAGAGGGTGCGCTGGATTGGCTGCAGTGAGCCCGAAGGGGTGGACCAGCCGCCCGATCAGAAGCAACGCACCCGAAACATGCAACCAGATCGCATCGGCCTTGTTGCCTTCGGCGATGATCATCAGGATCAGCACGATCGACACCCATTCGACGAAGTTACCGTGCTGTCTGATCTTCTCGTGCAGGCCGGTGTTGCCCGCATCGCCGATGGAAACCTTGAGGTTCGAACGGGTCGTTGTCACACGGAACCACAGGACAACATACAGGGCGGCAAGCGGCAGCGCGTAAAGCGCCGTAACTTGAAAAAGCATAAAATTTTTCCTCATTTGTGTTGCGACAGGCCAAAGACGCCGCCGACCCGGCCGATTTCGACATCCCTCCATCAGGCAGGTATTCTTTTTTTGATTTTTCCCACCGGGCGCATCCGGATAGAAGCTATCGCACAAAGGGGCAAGAGGCGTTCAGGGGGCATTTCACGTCAACCGTCGGTAGGTGCCCATTGCTGCCACTGCATGCTTTGTGATTGCCGCGGCATCCCAGCTTCGCGGTAAACAGCGGTGCCCAGCTACGCCTCTCCATCGGTGGGACAGTGCGATCATCGGCGGCGCCAGAAGCGATGCGACCGTCCGATTTGCATCCGTTTCGATTTCCGCTCATACAGCCTCCAATGGATGAGATCGAGAAAGAGACCACACGTCCGGCCTGTGTGGAAAAACCCGCCAGCCGGGAAAATCCATTGGGCAACCGGACCGATGGCGGGCTGCCCGCGCATCACGCCCTCGACGCGCTGTTTCTGTCTGAGATCACCGAAACTCTCGGCATGCCGGCGGGCACGCCGGCCACTCTGCTTGGGGCGGGGCAGAACAATCTCGTCTACGACGTCGGGGGTGAACTCGTTCGGCTACCGCGCCATGCGACAGCGGAAAACGAACTTGAGCGCGAGGCGCGCGTGCTTGCGGTGCTCAAGCCATTGCTTCCGGCGCCGATACCGGCCCTGAGGGTGTGTCGGAGCGGACAGAGGGTGTTTTCAGTCCATCCCCGAATTCAGGGTGAACCGCTTTCGACCCTGCGGGTTTTGACCGACGAACAGCAGCGTGGGCTGGCCGCGGATCTTGGCGGTTTCCTGCGTGCCCTGCACGCGGTTCCAGCCGCCCTTCTGCCCGATCTTGCAGGGGCATTGCCTTCGATGGAGTGGGATGACTTGCGTTCGCGGTGCGAAGCGCTTGCCTTCCCCCTATTGGCCCCGAGGGCAGTCAGCCGCTTGCGTCGGGCGTTCGACGATTTTCTGGCCGTTTGCGATGCACTGCCGCGCTCTGTCCTGCATGGGGATTTCGGGACAGGGAACATTCTCATCCATGAAGGCCGCCTCTCCGGTGTGATCGATTTCTCCGGGTGCGATCTGGGTGATGAGGCCTATGACTATGCCAGCCTGGCCGCGGGGCTCGGCGATGCCTTTGTCGATACGATGCTGAACCGTTTTCAAATGGGAGAGGGATTCCGTGACCGTATGCGTTTCTACCGGCTCACCTTTCCCTTGCTCGACATTCTGCATGGTGTCGAACATGGCGACCGGGAAACGCTGCATGCCGGCGTGGAGGCGTTCTCGGAGGCGAATTTGCTCTGAGGTCAGGCCTTTGGCGCGGCGGGCTTCCCGGTTTCGGCGGCATGTACTGGCAACGGATTGTTCGAGCATCTGGCGGCAGTGATGCCGTGCCCAGCGGCGACCTCGCAAAGCGTACTGCGACCCTCGCCCCCTGTGCGGCTATCTGCATGATCGCATCACGTCGACGGTGCTGTCGATGATCTATAAGAGAACCCGGTCCCTTTTGATTATGCGTTCAAGATCCAGTCCCTGAACGCCGAAATCTTCGGCTGTTGTTGCTTGTTGTCGGGGCAGATGAGGTAGTAGGCAAAATCCTCCATATTCACGGCAGGAGACAATTGGACCAAGCGGCCATCTCGCAGTTCGTCTTCAACCAGAGCTGCCGGCAGAAGCCCTGCACCCTGGCCAGCAAGGATCGCCTTTAGCAGGAGCCCGCTGTCATCGAAGGACGGGCCGCGCGCTGCCATCCGCTCGGGCACACCGTGCGTTTCAAACCACAGGTTCCAGCCCTTCCGTTCGGCATCGTGGACCTGCGGCCAGTGCGCGAGGTCCGATGGTCGGCCAGGAAGCCCCAGCCGCTCGACCAGTCCAGGCGTCGCCACCGCTGCCACCTCAACGGTGACGATACGATCGCTGCGAAGCCCGGGATAGCGGCCCAGCCCGTGCCGGATCGCGACATCCACTTCCGAACGAGAGAAGTCGACGAGTGCGTTGCTGGTGACGATCTGGAGATCAATGTCGGGTTGGATCTCTCGAAAGGATGACAACCGCGGAACGAGCCAGGCCGACGCGAAGAAGGGCGTGGCGCTGACGGTGAGCAGCCCGGAGTCCCGCTGAGCTGCGATCCGCTCGGATGCGTCTGCGATTTGGCGGAATGCATTGCGTATCGAAGGCAAATAGTCATGCCCCGCGTCGGTCAGATAGATTCCCCGTGTCACCCGCTCAAAAAGCCTCACCCGCAGGTGTTCTTCCAGAACCTTGATCATCTGGCTGACCGCTCCCGGCGTCACGCACAGTTCCTCCGCCGCGTGCTTGATTGAGAGGTGGCGAGCAGCAGCCTCGAACGCTTTGAGCGCATTCAGCGGCGGTAAACGGTTCATCATAGCTTAGATTATATAACTCGTATGCGTTAAATATTCTGGTTTGCCTGTATACGAAAGACAACATAACTCTGGCTACTGTAGGGTGTCAATTCAGCAATCGAGCTGGCCTGTACGCTATAAATTCTAAATCATAGAGATGGTGCGCCTCCGGGCGCGCAATTGGAGAAAGGGCTTAGGCATATGTCTTTCAAGGTGGAATTCTGTGATCTGACGGAGGTTGGGGAACTCATCGCCCGGCGGGTGGTCACCTCGAGGGAGGTCACGGAAGCGCTTCTGGCGCGCATTCAACGCTTGGACGGCAGATTGAGGACATATGCCCGGGTCCTGGACGACCGGGCGCTCCGTCAGGCGGAAGCGGCCGATCGGGAGATCCGGGAGGGCGTGCACCGGGGGCCGCTCCACGGCGTTCCCATCGCAGTAAAGGACTTGTGCTGGACCGAGGGCGCGGCAACTGCCGGCGGCACTGTGATCCATGGAGATTTTGTTCCGACACACGATGCGACCGTCGTGCGGAAATTGACGGAAGCAGGCGCAGTGCTGATCGGCAAGACCCAGCTCACCGAGGGGGCGTATTCCGACTACCATCCGTCGATACCGCCGGTGTGCAATCCCTGGAACAGCGCGTATTGGGCAGGCATCTCCTCCGGTGGATCGGCAGCCGCCACCGCAGCCGGCCTATGCTTCGGGGCGATTGCCTCCGATACCGGCGGGTCGATCCGCTGGCCCTGTGCAGCCAACGGCGTCAGCGGCCTCAAGCCGACCTGGGGCCGCGTCAGCCGCCATGGGACGTTCGACCTCGCGCCGTCGCTGGACCATATCGGCCCAATTGCCCGAAGTGTCGTGGGTGTAGCAGCCATTTTCAAAGCAATTGCCGGGCACGATGTCGATGACCCGACGACAAGCTCTCGCCCGGTTTTCGACTATATGGCCGACACGTTCGCAGACGTGCGCGGCAAGCGCATTGGCATCGACCGAAACTGGAATGGTGACGACGTCGATGTCGGGACAAAGGCTGCACTGGCCGAAGCGTGTGCGGTCTTCTCGGATCTCGGAGTCGAGATCGTTGACGTCTCTTTTCCGGATGTCCGCCAGATCGTCCTTGACTGGACGCCGAATTGTGCCGTCGAGGCGGCTATCGTCCATGAGGCGGCCTATGCGCTCCACAAGGAACAATACGGCCCCATTTTGTCATCCGTCGTCGAGGCCGGGATGGCCGTTTCAGGGATGGACTATCAACGCATACTGCTCCGCCGAGCCGCCTTCCGCGGGCAGGTCGAAGCTCTGCTGTCTTCGGTCGACGCTGTGCTGACCCCCATCCACCCATTTGCACCGCTCACGCTGAAGACGATCGCGACACTTGGCGAGCAACCCGAACTGATCGCCAAGCTGCAACGCTACACTTGCCCTTTCAACATGAGTGGGCACCCGACACTTGCGTTCCCCGGAGGGGTCTCGGCGGACGGCATGCCAATCGGCCTTCAGCTGATCGCCGCCGCATTCGATGAGAGCTCGCTTCTGGCGCTCGGCGCGGCGTTTCAGGGCTGGACGGAATGGCATCGCCGTCGCCCGGATCTCGATGACGGGCTGGCCGAAAGTCACGTCGCAGGAGCAGCGTGATGAGCATGTTCGACGAAGCGGCAGCATGCCTCCCCGGTATGCCTGGTTTCGCATGGCCCGAAATGCGCAAAGGCGCGATCCGTGGTCGGTTTGAGATTGCGCCGAGGCATCGGCCTCTCCACGGGCTTCTGCGCGGCGCAGCCGGCGGAGGGCTCTCGTGATCTCCCCAAAACAGTCTTTCGTGCTCTTCTACGGCTGGTTCGTCGTCGCTGCAGCCTTTGTCATAACCTTCGTCGGCTTCGGAAGCGCCTATACGTTCAGCTCATTTCTTCAGCCGCTTCAAGAGGAGTTCGGAGCATCCCGTGGATCGGTATCCCTGGTCTTTTCGTTGGCGGGCTTCCTCTATTTCGCGCTCGGTGTCGTTTCCGCTCCGCTCGCAGATCGGTACGGTGTGAAGGTTCTTTCCGCAATCGGAATGATGCTTGTTGGACTGGGCCTGCTCATGGCCGGGCGGGCGCAGACCATTCTACAGGTCTACGCAGCCTACAGCATCGGCATTGGAGTGGGCGTCGGCAGCGCCTATGTGCCGACGCTTGGGGCCGTGCAGCGCTGGTTCGTCAGTCGCCGTGGTCTTGCCTCCGGCTTTGCGGTCAGCGGCATCGGGATTGGTACTCTCGCGCTGCCGCCGTTTGCGACGTGGCTGATCTCGGGCTTCGGCTGGCGCAGCGCGTACACGACGCTGGGTGTCATTGCGATCGTTCTCGGCGTGTTGGCGGCGTTCGTGATGGAAGACGAGCCGGCACGTCGTGGACTATCGCCCGATGGTGCCGATAGCATCCGAAATGCCGGTTCGCCGCAATCGGGCCACGATATGTCCGTGGGGCAAGCCGTCCGGACGCGGCGCTTCCATGCGCTGTATCTCGCATCGCTCTTTGGTGCGTTTGGGGTGTTCGTCCCCTTCGTTCATCTGGTGCCCTATGCGATCGACCATGGCGTTTCGGCGGCGGTTGCAGTGTGGCTGCTTGGTGCCATCGGCATCGGCAGCACGGTCGGCCGCTTCTTCCTGGGCGGCATAGCGGACCGGATGGGCAGGGAGACGTTCCTGATCGCCATGTATATCGGCATGGCTTCCTCTCTCGCGATCTGGTCCGTTGCTGCTTCTTTCGGTCTGCTCCTTCTGTTCGCGCTCATTTTCGGCCTCTTCTATGGCGGCTGGGTAGCAATCCTGCCAGCTGTCGTTGCCGATCTGTTTGGCGCGCGCCAAGCCGGCCGCATCATCGGCGTTCTCTATACCAGCGTTGCCATAGGCACGCTCGCTGGGCCGAGCGCGGCGGGCTTCATCTACGACTTCAGCCAGAGTTACTTCATTCCCATCGCAGTCAGCGCCGCATCAAATGTCGTCGCTGTGGTTGTCACGGCAATGGTGGCCTACCGGGAGGCTGCGCCGGGAGCACCTCTGTGAAACAGCCTGTGCGGCCGGTGTCTATAGCGGACGAAACCGGCCCCACGCGCTATTGCATTCATTCTTCAACGGAAGCCGACTGTCACCCTGCCGCCGCTGACGTGGGCTTGACCGCGCGGGCACGCGTGGCCGCTTTCAATGGGAAACAGGGGTCTTGGTTTTTTACGGAAATGGCAGGCTACCGGCGAGCACAACCGGGACTCCTGCCGCAATCGCCCTGCTTCCCATCGCCAGACGCTCCAGAACGGTTCTATTCCGGACAGAGTCTCCCAGGGTATCGCGAATCCTCCCCTGTAAACCATTTGGCTAGGGCCGGGACCTTTCAGCCACGTTGCCTCGATGCATGAGAGTTCTACGATGGGGCCTGGTCAGTGATCTGGCCCCCTGCCAGACGCATCGGCTGGGCGGAACCGTGCCGGCAGCCCCTGATCCCCATCCTTGCCGACACGGTGGGGGAGACCCCGAGGCGCCCCCTGTCCTCGTCCTCCGGGTCTCCCTCACGCCCTGCGCGACTGTCAGGTCCAACTGTCCTCTCCGGAAGGGATCTCTCATGGAAAAGGTGAAGGAACGAAAGATCGTACCCGCCCCCACGCAAGGCACGGCGGACACGACAGTCGAAAAGACAGGCAAAAGCGTTGCAACGCTTGCAGATCTCTTCCATCGCTATCGGCGCGAAGGCTGGAGCGACAGCGAGATCGAAATGGGTATCGCCGGCCAGTAGTGCGGGTTGGTCCTGTCAGCGTGAAGCACCATTCCTTATTAGAAGAAGCCAGTCGCTGGAGCCGGAGGCGTTCTGTGAGGACGGCGCCTGCAGCCGGTGGATACCCGTGTCCTTGTCCAGCGGGACGGATCGGCTGAGCGCGCCGGTAGACGGGTCGTACCATTCGGCGACCGGATCCGGGACCGTAAGCCCTGGCGCATCGACCTCCACGGAGACCGCATCATAGAGATAGGCCACGGCGAACGATGCGTCGTCTGCAAGGGCCGAGATCGCGGTCGCTGTGGGCAATCCCTTGGCTTTGAGGGCGAAGCCCCGGTCGGCAGGCTGCAGTTTCCACCAGTCTAGGCGTTCGAAAAATGCGGCAAGATGGCCGATGCTTTGCGCGCCGTCGCTCGCGAGCGCCTGCCGCCAGCCCGCCGGGGCGTCATAGAGGCCGGGTCCGCCAAAATGCCAGACGGGATTGTTGCCATAGATCTGACCGCTTGCGCCCGACAGCAGCGCGCCATAGGCGATCTTGCGGATTTCCGACGCGCCGACGCCATGTTCATTTTCGTAGCGGGATTCGATGAGGAAAAACGGTCGGCGCGGCCCGGAGCGATGGCGTGCCAGAACCGCCGCGGCCACATCGCCATAGGTGTAGACGGTGTCGAGCTTCAGCCAGTCTGCACCCTGCCAGTAAAGGCTCGTCGTCGAGTCGCGATCCCCGTGCACGGTCTGGAGGGCACGGGGATTGCCCGTCTCGATGCCTGAGGCCAGGGCTTCCACGAGGCGTTTGTCGGGTGGATCATAGTCACCGCCCTGAACCCAGATGATGTTCGGATAACGGGCAAAACGCGCACCGACATAGCGGCCATAGGCTTGCAGCGCCGCTGGACCGGCCGCTGCCACTTCACCGTACCAACCCTGCGGGCCGCCATTGGCACCAAGATAGGCGGGCGCCAGAAGAACGAGCATGTCGGCGCTCAGCGCGATATCGAGCATACGTTCGGCCGCCGCGAAATAGCGGTCATTCGGCCTGGTGAAGTTGCCCGGTTCGAGAAAGGGTGCGACGCCCTCGATGTTGTTGGGCGCGTTCCGGGCGAATTCGTGCTCTATGAGTGAGACCAGCAGGGTGTTGAAGCCGCGCGCCTTCCGGTCGGCGATGTAGGATTGCGCCTCTTCCGGCGAGAGGTCCGCGATCATCGACCAGGCCGAATCTCCCGTGATGAGAAACGGTTTTCCCGTCTGGTCTTCGAGATGGAGGCCGTTCGGCGCGAGGCGCAGTGGAAACCGCACATTCTCCGCATCGACTGTACTGGCCGGAAGCAGGAGGCCGGCAAGCAGGCCGGCGCCGAGGGCAAGACGGAGGAGATGCATGGCGGATCCTTTCGAGGAGGATATCGGTCACAGTCGCTCACGGACGAGGCGCAGCCAGTTTTTCACCGGAGCGGGAAGGTAGGTCCGCAAGCCCGGGCGCAGGCCGGGCGGCAACGACCAGTTCTCGATGGGGAGGGATGGGGCGATCGGCGGAGGATTCGATGCAGTCTTGCGCAGTGCCTCGGCATACCGCATCGCCATGCGCTCCACGGTGAAGCTTCGCGCCACCTTGCGCCGGGCGCCAGCGGACAATTCTGCAAGGCGCAGGCGATCGCCATCGAGGGCGTAGACGAGGTCGGCGGCCTTCCTCCGGTCTCCGATGGGAAACAGAAGACCGTCGTGACCGTCGTCGACGACCATGTCCGTGACGCCGCGAAGGGCGGAGGCGATCGGCACGCAGCCTGCTGCCATGGCCTCCAGCAGGGTCATGGGTAGCCCCTCATAGCGTGACGGCATGAGAAGGATGTCATGGCGTGCCATCAGCGCCGGCACGGCCTGGAGGCCGACCGATCCCAGAAACTCGACTCGCGGCGAGGCGGGCAGGGCCGATCGGAGGCGGGGGAGGTCCGGACCATCGCCTGCGATCGTCAGCCGCGCGGTGCCGGGGGATCGCGCGAAAATCTCCGGCAGCCACAGCACCCCCTTCGAGGCATCCTCGATCCGACCTAGGAACAGGAGGCGAAGGCCTTCTCCCTCGAACCGTGATGCGCGGTCCTGCAACGGAAAATCGCTCAGCGAAACGGCGTTCGGAATGACAAAGGTGCGGCCGGCGGGAAAACCATGGCGCTCGACGAGATCATCCCGGGCACGGCGGCACACGCAGATGGTTGCGTGCACATGCGGTGCGATGGCGCCGGCCGCGGCATAGGTGCCGGGCGTGATGTTGTGCACGACCATGAAACGCAGGATTTCGGGCGGCAGGTAACGCACGATGTTCGTCTGGAGGCGATCGCTGAGGACATTGACAATGACCCCATCGAACCCCCCTGCCAGAATGGCATCGGTAAGACGGCGGGCTGTTTCCCGGTCATCCGTGAAAGCCTCGGTGTCGATCCCGGCGCCCAGATCTGCGGCATCTGCAAGAGCTGGATCGATGTTGCCTGTCTTGTGGCAAAGCCCGAGCCAGCGGAGCTCGATGTCGTACGGCGCGAGCCCCCTGCGAAGCTGCGTGAAAACGGTGTAGGTACCGCCGAGATGCGGGAGAACGAAATAGGCGAGCTTCATGGCCAACCCCCTGCATTCTTTGTCGTCGCACGGCGGAGACATTGGAATCCGCCCGTTCGAACCGCCATAGCCCTCCTTCGCGACAACGCCCCGCCGATCTACCTCTTCCGGATGAGGCTGCGGTACGAAGGAGGGCGTTTTCCACTCTCTGCCCGGGCGCGATAATCCTGCCGCTATCGCGCTCCGGATGGGACCTACGGATGAAAATCGGCCTGCTGGGACAGTTCGGCTCCGGAAATTCCGGCAATGACGGCTCGCTGGAAGCCATGGTGCGTTTCCTGCGCCAGGCACGCCCTGAGGCGAAGCTGCTGTGTATCTGCTCCAATCCGGCAAAGGTTCATGACGATTTTGCGCTCGACGTCGTCAGCATCCGGGGGCAGAAGCCGTCGGCGGACCGGGTTACGCGATCGACCGGCGCCAGGCTCTGGCGCGTGCCTTCCCGGCTCGGAAGCATGGTTGCCATTTTCCAGGCGCTTGCCGGGGCCGAGGTCCTCGTCATCCCCGGCACGGGCATTCTTGACGATTTCCAGGAGACGCCGTTCGGCTGGCCTTTCATCCTTTTCTGGTGGTGCTTCGCCGCCCGCCTGCGCGGCATCCGCATCGCCTTCGTGAGCATCGGCGCGGGGCCGATCCACAACGCGCTCAGCCGCCGGTTCCTGAAGGCGGCCGTGCAGATGGCGGAATACCGCTCCTACCGCGATGATTTCTCGCTCCATTATGTCAGGGATCTCGGCGTGGACGTGTCTCGCGATCTTCGCTTTCCCGACCTTGCCTTCGGATTGCGTGCCCCGACCCATGATCCCGTCGTGGATCGCCGGCCGGCCCATGCCGCCGTCGGCGTCGGGGTCATGCACTATCGTGGCTGGAAACGCGGGCAGGCCGACGGGGAAGCAATCTACCGCAGCTATATCGCGAAGCTCTCGGCGGTCATCGGCCGGCTTCTCGACGATGGGCGGCGGGTACATCTTTTCATGGGGGACAAGGCGGACGAAACCGCACTGGACGATATCTTCCACGGGCTTGCACCGCGTCCTTCTGGAGTGAGCCACGCCTTTGTCTCGGTGGCACGCACGGCCTCGCTGGATCAGGTGATGGAGGAACTCAAGAAGGTCGATATCGCCATTGTTTCCCGCTACCACAACCTGCTCTGCGCCCTAAAGACGGGCCGGCCGGCCTTCTCGCTCGGATATGCACAGAAGAACGATGAGCTGATGGCGGCGTTCGGCCGTTCGGCCTTCTGCCAGCATATCGAGGATTTCGACGTCGAGGTCCTGATCGGGCAGGTACGCACCGCACTCACCGACCTCGACGGCGCCCGCAAGGAAATCGAACAGCACAACGCCGCCATCCGCGGCGAGCTTTCCCGGCAGGGAGAGCTTCTCCTGTCGGGCGTATTGAAGGAGCGATTGGCCTGACGGTCGACCGCGCCAGGCTCAACGGACGGCTGCGCGTGCCGGGCGTGCGCTCATGCCGCCCGTGATTGTTGAATGAACCGGCACGGGGTGCCGTTGTGAAAACGTAGCGCCGCCCGCCCGCCGGCGCCGGAAAGCGTGATCCGTATGGTTCGCCGCGCATACATTATGGCATCGCTGGAGCAATACCTCGGCCTGCTCGTCAATTTCGCGGTCCTTGCGACTGTGGCGCGGCTGCTCACGCCCGGCGAGATCGGCGAGGCGGTCACGGGGCTGGCCATCGCCGTGGTCGCCTTCTCGACGCGTGAATTCGTGACGGCGGAATTCCTCATCCAGCGCCATGCCATCGACCGCGAGGCTGTGGGCACATCTCTGACGCTCCAGGTGCTCTGCAGCGCCGCCGTCGCCCTCGGTCTCGGTCTTGCCTCCGGACTTGTCGCCGGTTTCTATGGCACGCCCGATCTCTCCTTCTTTCTGCTGCTCGCTGCCGTCGCGGGCTTTGCAGAGGCCGTTGCCCAGCCGGTCATCGCCATCCTGCGCCGGAACATGAGCTTTGGCGCACTTGCGGTGATCCGCACTGCCGTCTCTCTCGTCAACGGACTGACGACCATTCTCCTTGCTGCCCTCGGCTTCGGTGCGATCAGTTTTGCCTGGGGCCTCCTGGCGGGTGCGATGATGCTCGCTGGTCTCTCCGTCGCGCTCTCGCCCGTGCCGGCCCGGACGTTCCTTCGCCCAGGCCTTTCGCGCTGGCGGGAGGTCCTGACTTTCGGCTCGTTCAAGGGCGCGGCGCTGGTGGTGGAGCGTATCCAGGAAACCGTTCCGCAACTGATCCTTGGCCGGCTCACCTCCATGACCGCCGTCGCGCTCTACAACCGCTCGAACGCTCTTTGCGGCGTGCCGGACCGTATCATCATGTCCGCCTTCTACAGCATGGCCTTTCCGGCACTCGCAAACAGCATCCGGGAGGGGTATGACATCGAGAAAACCTATCTTCGTGTGCTGGCCTATCTTTCGGTGCTCTATTGGCCGGCCGCCATCATGGTTTGCCTTCTCGCGCCGCAGATTGTCCGGATCGTGCTCGGCCATCAATGGGAGGAGGCCATTCCGGTCGTGCGGCTCCTCGGCCTTTCCGCCGTCTTCTGGGCGCCGGCAATCGTCACGGGGCCGCTTCTCCTGGCGCTTGGCCAGAACCGCGACGCCTTCCTTGCCAGCCTGATTTCGCGCGTCTTCGCCGCGTCCGTCCTCTGTGCAGCCAGTCTCCACGGTGTGATCGCCATGGCGCTCAGCCAGTTCATCGCCCTGCCGGTTCAGACGGCGGTGGGCTTTTTCTTCGTACACCGTCATGTCCGCTTTTCCCTGCGCGCCCTCGTTGCGGCGTTTGTGCCGAGCGCCATCGTCACGGCTTTCGCCCTTGCAGGCCCGCTGACGCTTCTCGTCCTGAACGAGCAGCCGCGATCGGACCTCCCGTCCTTCGCCACGGCCGCTGTTCTTGCCGCTATTGGCTGGCTGGCCGGGCTGCATCTTGCCCACCATCCCTTTCTGACGGAAATACAGATCGCGGCGCGCCTTGGCCGCAGTCGTATCGAACGGCTGCGGCGGCTCCTCGCCGCAGGGGCCTAGGCTATGACGAGCGTCGATATCGTCATTCCCAACTACAATTACGGCCGGTATCTCGAAGCCTGTGTGAAAAGCGCATTGGCGCAGGACGGAGCCGTGGTGCGCGTCCTTGTCGTGGACAACGCCTCGACCGACGACAGCGTGGCGATCGCCCGACGCCTCGCCGCTGCGGACCCACGGGTTGAGCTGCTGCTTCGCCCGGAAAACCTCGGTCCCCATGCTTCCTTCAACGCCGGCATAGACTGGGCGCGTGCCGACTATTTCCTTCTGCTCTTTGCCGACGACGTTCTTGTGCCTGGCGCACTCCGGAGGGCAATTGCGGCCATGGAGAAGGACCGTTCGCTTGCCTTCTGCTATGGGCAGGCCGTTGCGATCCGTGACGATGCGCCGTTGCCCGAGATCAGGGTGCAGCCGCTTTTCCCTCCGGTGGAGCTGATGTCCGGCCGCGCCTTCATCGAACGGTTCTGCGATCTCGGCGTCTTTCAGATACCAGGTCCTTCCATTCTCGTGCGTACCAGCGTGCAGCAGCGCACCGGCCACTATCGCACCTCTCTTCCGCACAGCGACGACTATGAGGTCTGGTTGCGGCTCGCCATGCACGGCTCCGTCGCCGCGCTCGATTGCGTGCAGGCCGGAATCCGTACCCACGCCGCGAACCGTTCGACAGACCTTTGGACGCACCAAAGCCTGCACGTCCTCCACACGGCCGCGGCGGCGGAGAGTTTTTTCCACCACGAGGGCCGCTGGCTGGACGGGGCCGAAGCGCTGCGCAAGCGCGCCAGGCGCGGCATCGCCCAGCGTGCCTACTGGTCGGCAGTGTCCCATGCCCTGCAGGGGAATGCGGAGGCCCTGCGATTGCTGAGGATCGCCTTTCAACTCTCCCCCTTCACGGCTCTCGTACCTCCTCTCGGTTATCTCCTCCGGCGCCGCGATATGATGCCGCGTGTGCGTTCGCTCCTCGCCCGGGCGTTGCGCTAGCGCCGATTGGGACAAGTTGCCTGCGATGCCTGTGCACAGGGGTAGGCCGCCTATACGTTCGGTGGAGGTTCTACCCCATACAGGCGCGTTAACACCGCCGGAACGGCCCAATATAGTGTTTGTTGCGGGCGTTCGGCCTGTCCGGCCTTGCCTCATGGGGGAGAAGATGACTGTTTCCGATGCAGCAGCCGTTGCCGAAAAGAACACCCACTACGACAAGTCCTATTTCGACAAAACGTTCGAGCACCAGCGCTACGCGGCCTATTTCGATCGCCTGAAGTTCGAGAGGTTTGTCGGCCCTTCGGATCGCGTGATCGATTTCGGCTGTGGTGGCGGCTACATTCTTTCCGGTCTCAACGTCAGGGACAGGGCTGGCGTCGAGATCAACGAGGCAGCCGCAGCGGTGGCACGCAAGAACGGCATCCAGGTTTTCGACAGTCTCGAGAAGATCGAGGAAGGCTGGGCCGACGTCATCATTTCCCATCATGCGCTCGAACATGTCGATGACCCGCTGAGTACGGTGCGGTTGATGCTCACCAGGCTCCGTGCGGGAGGCAGGATCGTGCTCGTGACGCCGAGCGAGTCCTTCAAGATGCGCTACCGTGAGGACGATCCGAACTTCCACCTGTTCACATGGTCGCCCGGCAACCTCGGCAATCTGCTGAAGCGCGCAGGTTTTACGGAAATCAGCGCGGTGCCCGTTCATCACCGCTGGCCGCGCTACTGGTGGCTTGTCGGCCCGGTTGTCGGCAAGAGCGTCATGAACCGCATCTGCACCGTCTACGGACGACTTATGACAGGGATCAGCCAGGTTAGGGCGATCGGCTACAGGCCTTGAGCAGATCGCCGTTACGGTTTTCCTTCGAAATCGATTGGGTTGGCCCACCGGCACTTTGTCTAAGTCCGACGCAGGATTATCCAGTCTGAAACGCCGCCGCACAGCCCGTCGAGGCAGCGTGTGGTGTCCTTTCCAGGTATTGGAAGCGGTTTGTGTCCAGGCTCATCGCCGGGCGATGTTTGCCTCGTCGAGGATGATGCTCACGCGAAGGATATCGCCTGCCAGGATCGGGTCGGTCTGGCCGACTTCGACTTCCTGATAGTTGCCGTCAAGCATCCGGATGGCGGAGAAGCGGAAGGCGACCTGCCGGCTGCCGTCCTTCTTCTGCAGAGCGATGCCGGCCTCCGCCATGGCCTGAATGTTGTAGGCCATCTTTCGGCGCAGACGCAGGATGTCGATGTTCACCTCGCGCAGATCCGCTGCGGCCTCACTGCGACGCTGGCCGCGAAGCGATACGAGGCGGCTGTCGATCAGCGTCAGGTTCTGGCGTGCCCGCGCGAGGAACGAACCGAACTCCAGGACATCGCGGTTGGTGGCGGATATTTCCCGTTGCTTCTCGCGTAGCTGGGTTTTCGAGGTGAGGCCGCGCTCCACCATCGCACTTGCCACCTTGACGTCCTCATTGAGCAGGGCAAGCTCACCGTCGCGCAGCTTGCCGCTCTTTTCCAGCGTGTCGATCTCCTCGACATAACCAACCTTCTGCCGCGCCAGGCTGTTCAGCTCGGCATCGAGCGATGTGCGCCGCATCTCGAACAGCGTGCGCTCCGCTTCCACGACCTGCTGGACGACGCGGGCATCGGGTGTTCCGATATCGTCATTCGCCAGATAGGCGAAAGGCCGTCCGTTGAGTTCCGCTTCCAGGCGTGCCCGTTTCACGTCCTGGGCGAGAAGCTGTACACCGAGATCGGCATATTCCTGCCTGAGGCCGGCAAGGCGTGTAGAGCCACTTTCACCTTCCGCCAGCGCCTCCTTTTGTCCGCCGCCGAGTGCGAACAGTTCGAGCGCGATCATGCCCGGGTGAAATTCGTATTTGCCTGGTTTCTGCACCTCGCCGACGATGTAGACGGGCGCATAGTTCTCCACCACCACGGCGACGGAGAGGTTGGCGATGTGCACCTTCAGCCCGTCATCAATGGTGGCGCGGACCTGCTCGATGCTCTTTCCCGTCACGGGGAGATTGCCCAGCAGCGGATAACCGATCGTGCCATCCGCACCGACCGGAAAGGAGCCGCTCAGCCCCGTATCGCCATAGACGGTGATACGCAGCACGTCGCCATTTCCCACCGGATATTCGGCGCCGATCGCCGTGTCCGGCCCGTTCGAAACGACGAGCAGCAGTGCGCCAAGAACCGCAGCCAGACGGGTTGCGCCTCGCCGACGGCCGGCGGCAGTGGGAATGGCCTCTTGCGCCTTCAGCATCTGTTTCAAGCCTCACATTCCGGCGATGGACGGCATGTCTACGGCCGCATCGCTGCGTTTTCTGCCTTCGTTTGCAGCCTGGAGATCCGCGGTGGTGCTCGCCCGACGGTTCAAGGTGCCGCGCGAGGCCTCGTTGATGACGAGCCCGTCTACAACGACGCCTGCCGCCGCGGCCTTGCGCAGGCCGTTCATCGCCTGCAGGGAATCACCGCCGGCCGGTATGACGAAGATGGTTGCGTCGACGAGGGCCGAGACGAGCAGCGCTCCCGATCCGCTCCCCACCGAGACGGAATCGATGACGACCGCGTCATAGGTCTGCTTGAGCGTAGAAAGCAGCCGGGCGAAGGCCTCGTGGCCGAGGATATGCTCGACGGGACCTTCCGCCACGCCGGCGCAGACGAGATCGATGCCGGATACCGCGTCATGGCGCAGGACATCGTCAAGTAGGACGCTATCGCGCGCGGCAACGAGGTCAACGACGGTGCGGCCGGGCTGGACGGAAAACTCCCGCGCTACGGCGGGGGCCAGAAGGTTTGCGTCGAGCAAGACGGTCCGTAGCCCCGTTGCCGCCAGCGATCGGGCAAGACAGGAGGCGATGAAGGTCTTGCCTTCACGAGGGCCCGCGGATGTCACCGACACCGTCAGGGCGTTGCCGGCGCGGGCAGAAAGCCGCAGGCGCCCCTGCAGATCTGCCACCGCGTGGGCGAAGGGCGTATGGCCCTGGCAAATCAGCTTGGCCATGCCGGCGCGCTGATGCTGCGACAGTTCCGGAATGCGCCCGACGATCGGCACGCCGCTATGCCCTTCATAGGCGGTCGACCGGCGCAGGAAGGCGGAGCGCACTTCCAGAAGCACGGCAACGAGCAGCCCGCCGGCGAGGCCGAAGACGATCCCGGCGAGCAGCCACGTCGATGCATCGGGGCTTGCCCGCACGGACGACGGCATCGCCTTGGAGATGATGCGTGCTTCCGCCATCGCGATGCCGTCCTGCTCGATCGTCTGCTTGTAGCGGGCAAGATAGCTCTCGTAGATTGCGCGGTTCGCACTCGCTTCGCGATCCAGCTGGTCGGCCTGGACGATTGCCTCGTTCGCGGTGGACATCTCGGTCTGCATCTGCCGGAGGCTGGCTTCCAGACCGGCCTGCTGACGCTTGGAGACCTCGATCTCGTTGCGCAGGCTCTCGACGATCTGGGCCACCTCCACCTCGATCTGCGCCTGGATCGTTTCAAGCTGGGATTTGAGCTCGGGGATCTGCGGGTTCTTGACCGCGCCGCTCTCGCTGATCGTCGCAAGCGAGCGTTTGAGCCGGGCCTCCTCGGTGCGCAATTGCTGGATTGCCGGTGAGTTCAGGACCTCTGACAGGGCGAGGCCGCTTTCGGCCTTGGAAACGTCGAGTGCGGTTTCCAGTCGGGCGCTTGCCCCTGCGACCTGCGCCCTGAGCTTTGCCAGTTCCGTATTCAGCCCGGCGATCTGCTGCGAAAGCAGGGTCGTTCCGCCCGATTTGACGATGCCGGATTTTTCGCGGAACTCGGTCGCCGCATGTTCGGATCGTTCGAGTTCGCTGCGCAGGCTCACGAGACGGGTGCCGAGCCAGTCGCTGACATGCCGTGTCGCGGTCGTCTGCACGTCGACCTGATAGTCGATGTAGGCCTCCGCATAGGCATTGGCGACGATGGCGGGAAACTCCGGGTTGGCGCCGCTGAACGAGATGTAGATCGTATAGGAGCGGCCATCGTTCGCGACCCGCACGCCGGAGAGCAGCTGATCGACCAGGATGCGATCGTCAATGGTCGCGTGGGACCTCGGCTCAGCCGTCGTTGCCGCCGCGGAACCAGCACCGGTCTCTCCCGTCAGGCCAAGACCCTTGGCGACGTCGACGCCAGCCTTCTGGAGTTGTGCCAGGACCTTTTCGCCCATCGATCGCGAACTGATGATGTCGATCTCGGTCCGCAGCGCGGGGCTTTCCTGCGGCAGGGGCGAGACGACGGATTCGGTCGGCAGCGCCTGGAACTTGCGCACATCCAGCGCCAGCACCGCCTCGGCGAAGTAGCGCGACGGCTGGTCCAGATAGCCGACCGTCGAGCTGAATATGCCCGCCGCCAGAAAGGAGAGGATCAGCCATTTGCGCTGCAAGACAAGCGACACCGCCCGAGAAACAGCAAGTTCCTCGGAGACGCCAGGGCTCCCCGACACGATCATGACACTATTCCTGTTGCGGGGCGCTCTAGGCCCGGCCGAGATGATGCTCGGCGTCAGGCAAGAGTTCGCCGACCTTGCACGCGACCTCGGTGCGGTTCGTGGCGCCGAGCTTTTTCATGATGTTCCGGATATGCACCTTGACGGTGCTTTCGCAGAGATTGAGTTCCCGTGCGATCATCTTGTTCGCCTTGCCACGGCGCAACGCCTCGGCGACGGCCGTCTGGCGCACGGTGAAGGCGGAGCGGATCGCCTTGCGGGCGACGAAGCCACCCACGAGACCGCGCATCGCGAGTACGCTGCTTGCCGGCACGAACTGCCCGCCGGCAATCGCCAGCCCGATCGCCTCGATACACACATCGACATCGACGGAGCTTGGAATGAAGCCATGCACACCGAGATCGATGGCCTGCAGCACATGGTCCAGCGCCTGGCTGTTGGAGAGCACCACGACCGGTACCGGCTCCAGCGTCGTCACGAGCTGGGTGATTTCCTGCCGAATCGAGATGTCGCTGATATCGTTGCTGCCGATGTTGATCACCGCAACCCTGAGGGTGCCGAGCGTCGTCTTGCATTGCTGCCAGCTGGCGATGCCCGAGAAGGTGAAGATGCTGATGCCGATCTGATGGGAAATGAGGCTGTTTGCGAGGCATTCCCGGTCGAGGTTCCGCTTGTCGAAAATCGCCAGGTAGTCGTTTGCCGCGTAGGTCTGCGGCGGATAGTCAACTCGCTCGCTCACGGCCTCTCGCCGCTCGACGCCGAGCGAGTTCCGCGATCGAAAGATGTCGATTGACTGCCTCTCCAAAAATGTTTCGTCTTTCGCCATGGCACCCCTCACTAACTACTGGTTCGAAATACGAGCCTTGGTCTGGTTCCGCTTATTCCTCGTTCCGCTTTATTAGCGTTAACGTTTCATGTCGGTGAATCCACCTAAACAAGCGCTAATTTTCTCACTGTGAATGCCTCTGCGAAGAGCGAAGGCGAGCGGCATTCCATTCCGCGCACCCGGGCAACGCCTCGAAACACGTCCTCGTGAAACCAATCCTTCGATCTCTGCGTCGAAAAATGCTCCATGAGCAGCTCGATCTTGCGTTCGATCATTCCTGGCAGCAGCGGCACATAGGTATTGCGCTCGACGAAGTCGCCGTCCCATTTCGGGATTTCGTATTCCAGCACGAAGTGGTCGCGGAAGACGTTTGTGGTCAGTTTGTTCAGCTCCTGATGATCCTGGTGCGCGTCGAAACGGCTGTGCGTGAAGATGACATCGGGCTCCACGCGCTCGCGCAATGCCAGCAGGAACTGTTTTATCTCCCGGCTCTGGCTCGGAAAGTAGCTGTCTTCGAAGCCGCAGACCTCCACGGCCGCGCAGGCAGCGCCCTCGAGAAAGGCAGCTGCCGAACGGCGGGTTTCCAGTGCTCGTTCGGGTGTTGCGCTCATCACGCACCAATGGACGTCGAGCCTCACGCCGGCTGCGATGAGGCCGAGGATCGTGCCGCCTGCGCCGATCTCGATGTCATCGGCATGTGCGCCGAGGCAGAGGACCTTCAACGGGAGCCCGGCAGCGGCCATCGACAGCGTTTTCATGAGCGGCCTGCCATTCGAAGGCTGGAGACCCGGCCGGCCGCCACCTGGCGCACCCACGGCATCTCGCCGCGCTCGACCATTTCCTCCAGCATCTGCCAGTCGCGCAGCGTATCCATCGACCGCCAGAAGCCCTCGTGCTTGTAGGCCATCAGCATGTCGTCCTTGATCAGCCGCGCGAAGGGCTCGAGCACCAGCTCCTCGCCCTCGCGCATGTAGTCGAAGATCTCGCGGCGCATCAGGAAATAGCCGCCGTTGATCCAGATTTCCGACGTGTCCGACGAACGGAACTCGACAACCCGGCCCGCCGGATCGATGTCGGCAAGATGATAGGTCAGCGGCGGCCTGACCGCGAGGAAGCAGGCGATCTTGCCGCTGGCCTCGAAGCGGGCGACCATGTCGTCAAGATCAACATCGGTCAGGCCGTCGCTGTAGTTGGCGAGGAACATTCGCTCACTCATGACATGGTTGCGCACGGCCCACAGGCGCTCACCGATATTACGCCAGATGCCTGTGTCTATCAGCGCCACGCGCCATTGCTCCTGGGCCTCGCCAAGAAGTTCGACCCGCCCCTCGCCGGACACCACGCAGTCCGAAAAGGTTTGCGGGCGGCAATTCAGGAAAAATCCCTTGATGACATCCGCCTTGTAGCCAAGGCAGAGGGTGAAATCGTCATGTCCATAGGAAGCGTAGTACTGCATGACATGACGCAGGATCGGCTGGGTGCCGAGCGGGATCATGGGCTTCGGAATGCTCTCGGAATATTCCCGGATGCGCGTACCCCGGCCACCGCAGAAAAGCACGACTTTCATGACCAGGCCTCCGCGGGATCGATGATGCTGACATCGGGGATGGGGATGATGAACTTCGCGCCCCAGTCGCCGACATGGCGCATCTGTGCGACGATCTCGTCCTTCAGGTTCCACGGCAGGATGAGAATGTAGTCCGGCCTGTGCTGGTCGATCGCTTCCACGGGCAGGATGGGAATGTGCATGCCTGGCGTGAACCGGCCGTGCTTGTAAGGATTGCGGTCCACGGTGAAGTCGAGGAAATCCGTGCCGATGCCGCAATAATTGAGCAGCGTGTTGCCCTTGCCGGGCGCGCCATAGCCGCAGATGCGCCCGCCGCGCTCCTTCACGCCGATGAGGAAATAGAGAAGATTGCGCTTGGCCTTGCGGGCTCTGGCCGCAAACGATGTGTACGCCTCTACCGTATGGAGCCCTGCGCGCCGTTCCTGCCCCAGGAGGTCGGCGACACGGGGACTGATCACGCTATGTGCGCCGGCATGGCCGAGATAGATCCGCAGCGAACCGCCATGCGTCGGCAATTCCTCCACGTCGAAAACCTCAAGCCCGTGCAGCCGCGCAGCTATCTGTACCGTGAGCAGGGAGAAGTAGGAAAAATGCTCGTGATAGATCGTGTCGAACTGGTTGTGTGCCAGAAGCGTCGCGACATGGGGAAATTCCAATGTGATAGCTCCATGCGACTTGAGGATGCGCCTCATGCCGGCAAGGAAGTCATTGAGGTCCGGCACCTGTGCCAGAACGTTGTTGGCGGCGATCAGATCCGCCTGCTGGCCGGCTGCGACCATGTCGTCGGCGAGCCGCTGTCCGAAGAAGGCGATTCTCGTCGGCACGTTTCTCGCAATGGCGGCCTTCGCCACATTGGCGGCGGGTTCGATGCCGAGCACGGGAATGCCGCGCGTGACGAAATGCTGGAGCAGGTAGCCGTCATTGCTGGCGATCTCCACCACGAAGCTGTCGCCACCAAGGCCGAACCGTTCGATCATCGCTCCGCAATAGCGTTTTGCGTGTTCCACCCAGCTCGTGGAGTAGGACGAGAAATAGGCATACTCCTCAAAGATGCTTTCGCGGCTGACATACTCCTCCAGTTGGACGAGCATGCATTCTTCGCAAACCCGGACATGGAGCGGGTAGTATTCCTCCATACGACCAAGTTCATTTTCCTGGCGAAAACTCTCGCAAGGTGGAGACATACCGAGATCAACGACAGTATGGTTCAGTGCCGTTCCGCATAGACGGCAGTTCGGCTTCAAGGAAATCTCAGAAACATACGAAAATGAAGGACTACTCTGAGAGCTCATCTACCGTCTCCACAGAAAGATTCGACAGAATGGGAACGAAAAGCTGAACGAGGGCAGCCTTCCAAATTGAAATCGTCTCTTGGCCCACTGTCAGATTAGGCGAGTGGTACGGCAGTTTCGATACTGCTATGCGAACACGCCCCCTGTCTGAAAGGCGTAGCATTTCGAACGTGTGGTAAGCTTTCCTTAACTATACGCTCACCGGCCGGCCAGAATACGTCGGAAGAAGCACTTGGCAGCACGACGGCGCGCGGCAGGATAGCGGACTCCAGGGAGGAAGGGTGCCATGTTGTTCGCCCAAACTGATCTCGAAGGTGTATGGTTGATCGAGTCGTGCCCCATTGCGGACGAGCGCGGTTCCTTTGCGCGAACCTTCTCCATCGATGAGATGGAGCATCACGGACTCGAACGCCATTTCGTGCAGCACAGCCTTTCCCGCTCGCGAGAAAGACACACGCTCCGTGGCCTTCATTTCCAGGATGAGCCGCATGGCGAGGTGAAGCTGGTGTCCTGTCTCAAGGGGGCGATCTGGGATGTTGCGGTCGACCTGCGGCCGCAATCTCGCACCTATCTCCGCTGGACGGCAGCAGAGCTTACCGAACAAAACATGCGGCAACTCTATATTCCCAAGGGGTTTGCGCACGGTTTCCTGTCACTCACCGAGGATGTCGCAGTCGGCTACCTAATATCGGCCCGCTATGAGCCGACGGCAGGCCGTGGCATCCGGTATGATGATCCGGCGCTCGGTATCGACTGGCCTGCGGCACCGTCCGTCGTCTCGGACAAGGACAGAAACTGGCCGCTGCTTTCAGGGTGATCCGCCCGCAACGCCAAGCAGCCCGCAGGCCTTCAGCCGGGCGGCGGCCTCGGCGATGTCGCGGAAGGAGAGGCCGGACCGGCGGGCGATATCCAGAAGCGTATGGGTGCCATCCGCCAGATTGAGGACCCAGAGGTAGCCCATCGTAACATCCGAGGTTACCTTGTGCCCGCCCGTCGTCGAATAGAGCCCGCGCCGCCCGAGCTGCGGCTCGCCTTTCGGAGAGAGGTTCAGTGGCAACCAGTCCCCCTCGAGAACCTCCACGATATCGAGGATCATCCGGAAGGAGGATGCCAGGTATTGCGGTTGCACCAAGTCCAGGTTGTCGGCCGAGGTATGATATTCCGGGAAGGTACCGAAGGCGCTTCGTTGCAGCAGACCCACCGGAAGATTGAAGCCCGGCGAGCAGAACTGGCGTTCGTCATAGCCGAAGGGACTGAAATCCACCGTTGCCACCCGCTGCCCGTCGCAGCGCACGGCATCGATCACCCGGTCGATAACGGCATTGCCACGGCGGCTGCGCTTGTAGACCGGACCGCCGCCGTCGCCGATGCAGGAGACCACCAGGCCATGGTCGATGCGATGTGCAGCCCCTTCATTTGCCGCCAGCCAGCAGAGTGAGCCTATGGTGCCCGGCGCGAAGAGAAAGCGGTAGCCGAAACGATTGCGCCGCTGCGCCAGCGTTTGCGCCAGACGGGTGAGCACGGCGAGACCCGAGCAATTGTCGTTCGCCAGAGAGGGATGGCAGATATGGGCGGAGAACAGGACCTCGCGATCCGTTTCGCCTGGCAGGAAGACTTCACCATAGGTCAGCGTCCCGTCGGCAAGTTCCGTGTCGATGATGACCTCGTACTCCTCGTCGGGTAGGGCCAGGTAGTCGCGATGGGCCATGCAGAACCCCCAGTCACGGGCGTAGTAGCTGGTGCGGTAGGGAATGAGGTCCGGCTGATCCGGCAGCGTGTGGAGATGCGGCCTCAGCTCCTCCAGCGACAGGCGGCGCGACACCGGCTCGCTGTAGTTCACGAGATGGAGGTTCGAGCTGGCGAAATCCACGATGGTTCGGCCACTGGCGGTGCGCAGAACCGCGCCGCGCACGGTCCATTCCTGCGGCACGATCCAATCAAAGACCTGCGTGCCCGTCCGCACTTCGCGCACCGCGATATCGATATGTTCGGACAGGATGGAGAGGGTTTTGCGCACCCCTTCGCCGGTGATGCTGCGGCAGATCGGAAAGAGCCGGGCGACGAGCGCAAAAAGCGCGCGGCCCGGATCGGCCGTGTCGCCCGGCAAGGCTCCGGGGAGAAATGGTGTGGCCTCACCCATGCCGATGCCTCAAATGTGGATTTCCCGCATGGCGGCCGGGTTGGGTACCGCCGGGCGCCAGCGCAGGTCCGGATCGATTGCGCCGGTTTCGAGGAGCTGGCGGATCTGGCTGATACGCTGGTAGCGCGGACCTTCGAATTCTGTGAGGCTCAGCCCGGCGCTGCTATAGGCCGCATAAAGCTGGCGCGCGCCGGCCACCACGTCCCATTGCGGCTGGAACGCCGGCAGAACACGCGCGATCTTGCCGAAATCGACGCGATAGGAGCGTGCGTCCGGTCCGGCTTCCTGGGCATATTCCAGCCGGCACCCCGGCACGATCCGCGCGACGACGTCGGCGATCTCGCGGATCTGGTAGTTGTGTGCCGTCTGGCCGACGTTGAAAGCCTCGTTGAAAACGCTCTTTGCCGGCGCCTCCAGGGCCGCAAGGAAGGCCCGGGAAATATCCTCGATGTGCACGATCGGCCGCCAGGGCGTGCCGTCCGACTTCAAGAGGATGAGGCGCTGCGTCACGGCCCAGGCGACGAGATTGTTGAGCACGATATCGAAGCGCAGCATCGGCGACAGACCGTAGGCCGTCGCAGGCCGCAGGAAGACCGGACAGAACCGGGCGTCCGCAAGTTCGGCGATATCGGCCTCGGCCCGCACCTTGGAGATGCCGTAGGCGGAGACGGGATTGAGCGGTGCGTCCTCATTGACGAGATCAGCGCCGGCAAGGCCGTAGTTGCTGCAGGAAGAAGCAAGGAGGAGGCGGGAAACGCCTGCCTGTTTCGCTGCACGCGCAACCCGCACGCTGCCCCTGTGGTTGATGTCGTAGGTGACCTCGGGATCGAGATTGCTGAGCGGGTCGTTCGAGAGGGCGGCAAGATGGATCACTGCGTCGAAGCCGTCGAGGTCACGGGGCGAGATGTCGCGCACGTCCTTGAGCACGGAGGGAACATCGACTATCGCGCCACCCGGCGCGTAGGTGCAATGCCGGTAGAGCCTGGCATCGTAGCCATGCACGTCGTGTCCGGCGCGCAAGAGGAAAGGCACCATCACGGCGCCGATATAGCCCTGGTGTCCAGTCACAAGCACTTTCATGTCGAAAACCCCCATCTGACGTTCGGGGATGGTAGGCGTGGGGGGCGGTGACCACGATTGAGGACAAAGACGGCCTCCCCTGCCGGAACGGTGCAGTCGTCGCGTCACCGTACCCCTTTCGGCGGATCAGGCCTTGTGCGCAGCGCTGTTGTAGCGGCGAAAGACGACCTCGGAGGGCCGACCCACAAGGTGGCGCTCCACGCCGTCTTCGAGTGCCATCCGGTAGATGTGGAGCGCGCCGTCGAAGGCATCGATGGTCTGGTCTATATCGTCGTCGCCGTGCGAGTAGCTCACGACGAGCGAGGGGGCGAGCACGCCGCGGCGGATCGTTTCCTGAAGGAGCAGGGTGCGGAACAGCTGTGAGGGTTTTCCCGTCGCATCCCGTGTTCCGTAGGACAGACAGGCCGGGTGCCCGGCGACATTGACGTGGCGTTCCAGGCCGTGCCGGGTGATGATCTGGTCGATCCCTGCCTTCAGCCGCAGCCCCTGGCTGCGTAGATGCTCTATGACGGGCTCCTGCGCATAGACATGCATCGTCGCGATTGCCGCCGCCATGGCATGGGTCTCGGCACCATGGGTCGTCGACAGCAGGAAGACCCGCGGCTTCTCCACCTGCTCGATGCCGCCGAGGACCATGTATTCCCGCTCGCCGGCGAGAGCGGAGATGGCGAAACCGTTGCCCAGCGCCTTGCCGAAACACGAAAGGTCCGGCCGCACGGCATACTGCGCCTGTGCGCCGCCACGGGCCCAGCGAAGCCCGGTGATCATCTCGTCGAGGATGAACAGTGCGCCGTTGTCATGGCAAAGGTCTTTCAGGTTCTGGAGATAGCCCGGTGCAGGATCCTCGCCGCGCGAGGCCTCCAGGATGAGCGCGGCGATGGCGCCGGGATGGCGGGCGAAAAGTGCACGTGCATCGTCGAGGTCATCGTAGCGAAAGCCCAGTGTCAGGCTGCTGACCGCTTTGGGGATGCCGGCATTCATCTCGGTCGTGCCGATGAACCAGTCGTCCGTCGAGAAGAACGGATGGTCGCTGCACCGCGCGACGAGATCCCGCCCCGTCACCGCGCGGGCAAGCCGCACCGCACCGGAGGTCGCATCCGATCCGTCCTTGCAGAACTTCACCATGTCGGCTGTCGGGATCATGTCGAGGAAGGTCGAGGCACATTCGACCTCGATGTGCGAGGGCCGCGTGAAATTGCAGCCGAATTCGAGCTGTCGCATGACCGCATCGAGCACGTGGCGATAGGCATGGCCGAGGCCGACGGCCCGGTTGCCCATGCCGTATTCGATGTAGCCGTTGCCATCCACGTCCCAGACATGGCAGCCGTAGCCGTTGACGATGAAGCCGGGGGAGAGCACCGGATATTGGTCGTCGCCCTTGGCATAGGTGTGGGCGCCGCCGGGGATCATCGAATGCGCGAGATCGCGTAACCTGTTCGAATTGTCGAAATTCTGGATGAACCCGGCCATTGGTCAGTCCCCCCTCGGTTCCCTAGACCTACCACCGCAGGGGTAGCGCGCCATCCAAACCCTTGGGCGTGATGGACTGGCCGATAGAGGTAGGCCTCAGCTGAACAGCTCGTTGAGCTTGAAGATGACCTCCGTCCGGTTGTGGACCTTCAGCTTCTTCATGATGTTGCGGATATGCACCTTGACTGTGCTCTCCCTGAGCGCGAGTTCGTAGGCGATGATCTTGTTGGCCTTGCCCAGCTTGAGCATGGAGATGACCTCCTCCTCGCGGCTGGTGAACACCTCCGCCCGCTTACGCTCCTGCTGGTCGGCAACGGACATCAGGCGGCGCAGCTCCGGCAGGCTCTCGGTGGAGATGAAGATGCCGCCCGAAAGGGCAAGCGAGATCGCCTTGACGCAGACGGCGATGCCGACTGCCGACGGAATGAACCCCTTGATGCCGAGATCGAGCGCCGTGAGGACCTGGCGAAGGTCGTGATTGTCGGACAGGATGATGACCGGCAGCTCGGGAAATTTCGTAACGAGCATGCGAATGCTCTCTTCGATGCCAGACTCGGTGAAGTCATGGCTTCCAAGGCTGATCAGGAGGCCGCTCGAGTCTCCGGAATATTTCGCCATCCATGCTTCGATGGAGCTGAACAGCACGATCGTCATGTTGAGACCGTGCGATACGAGGCTCTGCGACAGACACTCGCGGTCAAGTGCCCGCTCGTCGATGATGTCGAGAACCGGTGCGCGGTAGAGCGACGGTTTCACGTTTACGGACGATGGAAAAGGGGAGGACGGGATTGTCCCGTTCAAACCTTTTCCGGTGCCGGACCCGATTATTCCCCTAACTTCAGTCACAGCGAAACTCCTGGTACATCACGCTTACGGTTGCGAATGTTTGGTCGCCGGGTCACACTCCTAAAACGGTTGCAACGTCAAAACTGAGTGTGACAAATGCGGTTTCCCCGCCTATCGGCGGCAGTCGTCTTCTCGTATTTTTCCACTTTCTACTATACCTCATTAAAAAGCGACCCGAACAGATTCGGAAAATACGTAATTATCACAATTGCTTATTGTAAATAGTGTTACTTTTAATCATGGGTTGTATCTTCGGCTGGCGTAACAATCAGTTGCACGCTAGGGATAGTCATGCCGTCCATGCACGCTGCGGCTCATCTTCTTCCATCGATCGTACAGTTCTTCGATACCGGCTCTCAGGCCAATGCTTGGTGCCCATCCGAGCGCGCGAAGGCGCGAGCAGTCGAGCAGCTTTCTGGGTGCGCCATCCGGTTTCAGGCTGTCGAAAACGATATGGCCGCGAAAATTGACGATGTCGGCGATGAGGAAGGCAAGTTCACCGATCGTGATTTCCTCGCCGGAGCCGATGTTGATCGGTTTCGGGCTCTCGTACTGCTTCATCAGGAAGACGCAGGCATCGGCAAGGTCGTCGACATGCAGGAATTCGCGCCGGGGCGTGCCGGTGCCCCAGACGACGACGCTGTCGCGATGGGCGATCTTTGCCTCATGCATCTTTCGGATCAGAGCTGGGATGACATGGGAGTGATCTAGGTCGAAATTGTCGTTTCGTCCGTAGAGATTGGTCGGCATGACGGAGATGAAGCGGTGGCCATACTCTTCCGCATAGGCGGCGGCAAGCTTCATGCCGGCGATCTTGGCGATCGCATAGGCCTCGTTGGTGGGCTCAAGGCTTCCCGTCAGAAGGGCCTCCTCGCGGATCGGCTGCTCGGCATGTTTTGGATAGATGCAGCTTGAACCGAGGCACATCAGCTTCTCGACGCCCAGCTCGGAGGCCGCCTTGATGACATTGACGAGGATGAGCAGGTTCTCGACAAGGAATTCAGCAGGATAGCGGGCGTTGGCGCTGATGCCGCCAACCTTCGCGGCGGCGATGAACACTGCCTCCGGCCTCGCCTTGCGCATCCAGTTCGCCGTGTCGGCCTGGGACGTCAGATCGACTTCGCTGCGCGGCACGGTCTGTAGATCGCAGGCTTCGCCCTGAAGGCGGCGCACGAGCGCAGAGCCCACCATCCCGCGATGACCGACCACCCAGACGCGTTTTCCGCGCAGATCATAGGGACTTTCATCCATGGAGGTCATTGCGGCCCTTCTCCCTCATCATGATGTTCACATCCGACATCACCATCTCCGAAACGAGATTGCCGAAGGAAACCGTCGGGCTCCAGCCGAGCCGGGCCCAGGCCTTGCCTGGGTCGCCGAGCAGGAAATCCACCTCGGCGGGCCGGAAGTATCTGGGGTCGATCTCGATGAGGCGCTCGCCGGTCTTGCGGTCGTAACCGACCTCATCGACCCCGCGCCCCTCCCACACGATGGTCCGCCCGACGACGTCGAAGGCGCATTCCACGAATTCGCGGACGGTGTGGACCTCCCCGGTGGCCAGCACATAGTCGTCGGGCGTATCCTGCTGCAGGATGCGCCACATGCCCTCCACATAGTCCTTGGCGTGACCCCAGTCGCGCTTGGCTTCGAGATTGCCGAGATAGAGCTTGTCCTGCATGCCCCATTCGATCGCTGCCACGGCGCGCGTGATCTTGCGCGTCACGAAGGTTTCGCCCCGCCGGGGGCTCTCATGGTTGAACAGGATGCCGTTCGAGGCGTGAAACCCGTAGGCCTCGCGATAGTTGACTGTCATCCAGTAGGCGTAGAGCTTCGCCGCGGCATAGGGGCTGCGCGGATGGAAGGGCGTGTCCTCCCTTTGCGCCGTTTCCCCCAGTCCGCCGAAGAGTTCCGAGGTCGAGGCCTGGTAGTAGCGGCAATCTGCGCCGAGCTTGAGGATACGCATTGCCTCGAGGATCCGAAGGGTGCCGAGCGCGTCCGTGTTCGCCGTGTATTCCGGTGTCTCGAAGCTCACCTGGACGTGGCTCTGTGCACCCAGATTGTAGATCTCGTCCGGCTGGACCTCCTGGACGACCCGGCAAAGGTTTGTCGCGTCGGTGAGATCGCCGAAATGCATCTGGAAGCGCACGCCGGGCGTGCGCGGATCGACATAGAGATGATCGACCCGGGCGGTGTTGAACGACGAGGACCGGCGCTTCAGGCCGTGCACATGGTAACCCTTCTCGAGGAGCAGCTCCGTCAGATAGGAGCCGTCCTGGCCGGTTACGCCGATGATCAGGGCTTTCTTGTCGGTCATGGCTCGCGCCCCCTCTCATTCTGCGAGAGTCAGCGAGCGGGCGGGGGATCACAAGGTGACCGTTCGAGCAGTGCGATGCGTTTCTCCTCCTCCGATAAGGTGAAACCCGCTGCCGGCAAGCCGAAGGTCTATACTCCTCCTGCGGAAGGCGTAGGACGGATAGGGCAGCGCGATGCGCCATAGCGCCTTTGGAGAGCTTGCCGGATGCGGTGCGGCTGGCAGGATCGTAGCCTCTGGAATTGAGACGGAGTGCGGTCGTGCGGGTCATTTTCGTCAATCGATACTTCCATCCCGACCAGTCGGCGACGAGCAGGATGGTCTCCGCCCTCGCCTTCGGGCTGGCGCGATACGGGACGGAGGTTACGGTTATCGCCAGCCGCAGCCGTCATGACGATCCGCAGAGCGTCCTTGCTGCTGATGAAACGGTATCCGGCGTCAATGTCTTTAGGCTCGCAACGAGCCGTTTTGGCCGCCACACGCTGCCGGGGCGGGCTGTGGACTACCTTTCCTTCCATCTCACGGCTTTCCTCTGGCTGCTCCACCATGCCAGACGCGGCGACATGGTCGTCGTCTGTACGGATCCGCCGCTGATCTCGCTCGCCTGCGGACTACCGGTGCGTCTGCGCGGTGGCCAGATGATCAACTGGATCATGGACCTCTTCCCCGAAACCGCCGTCGAGCTCGGCCTGTTTCGCAAGGCGCCAATCCTCGGCCGGCTTGCCGCGTATTTGCGTGACCGGTCGATCGTCCGGTCGCGGCTGAGCATATGCCCGACCGAGAGGATGGCGGATTTCCTGCGCCAGCGCGGCGTGCCGGCAGACCGCATCAAGGTATTGCACCACTGGTCGGATGCCACCGAGATCCGCCCGGTCGCAAGGGAGAGAAATGCTCTGCGGGCTGCCTGGAACTATGGCGAAAAATTCGTCGTCGGCTATTCCGGGAATTTCGGCAGGGCGCACGAATTTGCCACCCTGATCGACGCTGCGACCCTTCTGCAGGACAGGGCGGATATTGCTTTCCTGATGGTCGGCGGCGGTTACAAGCTTGGCTCGGTGATGGCTGCCGTGCAGCAGCGCGGCCTTGCGAATGTGGCCTTCAAGCCCCTGCAGCCGGCGGAGCGTATCGCCGAAAGCCTTGGCGTGCCGGACATACATGTCGTCTCTCTGCTCCCCCATCTCGAACATTGCATCATTCCGAGCAAGTTCTACGGCATTCTCGCTGCCGGCCGCCCGACGCTCTTCATCGGCGATCCCAAGGGTAGCGTCGCGGCTGTCATCGACGCGCAAGGCTGCGGCGTCACGGCTGCCATCGGCGATCCTGAACGACTGGCCGGCGTAATAGAGGCGCTTGCCGCCACGCCGGAGCGTGTGGCGGCAATGGGTGTAAAGGCGCGGGCCGTGCTTGAGGCGGACTACGCCTATGACCGTGCCCTCATCACCTGGCGCAAGCTCTTTCACGCGCTGGCCGAGGAGGGCACGCTTCCTGCCCGATCCCGCATCCTGGAGGAGGAGCCGTCGTGAACGAGACGATCGTCGTCAGTCAACTCGGCGCCCGTATGCATTATGCCGTGCCCCGGATCCTGGCGCGGGAAGGTCAGCTCGGCCACTTCTTTACCGATATCTGTGGTACGAAGAGTTGGCCCGCTCTGCTGCGAAAGCTGCCGCCCGGCCTTCTGCCAAGGGCGGTACGGCGCCTGACCGGGCGCGTTCCGAGTGGCGTTCCCGCCGAACTCATCACGGATTTCCCGCTGTTCGGCCTCAGATCCGGCCTCCGCCGTCTGCGCGTGGAAAACGATATCGAGGAAATCTCGCACGCCGTCTGGGCAGGCAGCCATTTTTCAACACTCGTCGCCAGCCGTGGTTTTCACGATGCGGCCGGCCTCTACGCCTACAGCGGCGATGCGCTGGAGCAGATGCAGGCGGCCAAACGTCTGGGCATGTGGACTGCCGTCGAGCAGATGGTCGCGCCGCGCACCGTGCTGGAAGCCATCCTTGCGGAGGAGATGCTGCACTTTCCGGACTGGGCCGGACCGCCGAAGCAGAATCCGTTCGCCGATACGCTCGCCGAGCGCGAACGAGCCGAATGGCGGATTGCGGACTGCATCGTCTGCCCCTCGGGATTCGTCCGCGACCATGTCGTGGCGGAGGGCGGTCCGGCCGAGCGCTGCGTCGTCGTTCCCTATGGCGTCGATGCCGAGGAGCGGTATGGCCCGGCGGGGCGTACGCCCGGGCCGCTCCGCGTTCTCACCGTCGGTGAAGTCGGGTTGCGCAAGGGCTCGCCCTATGTGCTCCAGGCCGCCGAACGCCTCGGCGCCGCTGCCCGTATCCGCATGGTCGGTCCCGACCGCTTGCCGCCCTACATTCGCCGCAGGATGGGCCGCTCTGTCGAGTTGAGAGGCATCGTGCCACGTCAGCAGATTGCCGCCGAGTACCATTGGGCGGACGTCTTTCTGCTACCCTCGCTCTGCGAAGGCTCGGCGACGGTCGTCTACGAGGCACTGGCCTCGGGTCTCCCTGTCGTCACCACCTACAGCACGGGCAGTGTCGTGCGTGACGGCGTGGAGGGGCTCATCGTGCCCGAGCGCGATCCCCAGGCGATCGCAGACGCCATCCGGCATCTCGCCGACAACGAGGACATCAGGGCAAGCATGTCGCAAAATGCCCGGCGAACCGCCCGGGACAACACGGTCGAAAAATATGGCCGTCGCCTTCTCGACGTGCTTACCCGTCTGCATGTGCGGCATGGCGTCGTGCCATGAAGATCGTGCACGTCATCACCTCGATGGATCCGGACAAGGGCGGTCCGCAGGCGGTGGTGATGCGGCTTGCGGCCGCGCAGGCCGACCTCGGCCACGACGTCCAGGTCGTCAGCCAGGCGGATCGGGAGGTCGTCACCCGTATGGTGGCGCTCGGCCGGCTCATCCCCGGCTTCGACCGGATCAGCTGGCATCTGCTTCCTCTGCCGGGGCGTGTCGAGGAGATCCTCTGCCGCAGGGCACGGGGTGTGCTTGCCCGCGTGCTCACGGATGCAGACCAGCTGCATCTGCATGGTGTCTGGGAGCCCATTCTCGTCGCCGCCGCAGCCATGGCGCGCCGGCTTGGCATTCCCTACTGTGTCTGTCCCGCCGGCATGCTCGATACGTGGAGCCTTTCCCAGAAACGCTGGAAGAAACGGCTGGCGCTGGCGCTTGGCTGCCGCCGAATGCTCGACAACGCCGCGTTCATCCATGCGCTAAACCGGGACGAGGTCGACCTGATGCAGCCGGTGGGCCTGCGTGCACCGGCCGAGATCATTCCCAATGGCGTCTTTGTCGAGGAATTCGAACAGCTCCCGTCGCCGGAGCCGTTCCTCGACTTGATCTCCCGTCCGAACGGCCGACGCTACGTGCTCTTCCTCTCGCGGCTGCATTACAAGAAGGGATTGGACCTGCTGGCCCACGCTTTCCGCCAAGTTGCGCAGGAATGTCCCGACGTCGATCTGGTCGTCGCAGGGCCGGATGGCGGGGCGGAAGATGATTTTCGCACGCTTGTGCGACGCTTCGGGCTGGAGAGGCGTGTCCTGATGGTTGGGCCGCTCTACGGCGAGACGAAGCTCCAGGCGCTTGTCGCCGCTGCGTGCTTCTGCCTGCCGAGCCGGCAGGAGGGGTTCAGCATTGCGATTACCGAGGCGCTTGCCTGCGGCACGCCCGTCGTCATCACTCACGCCTGCCATTTTCCGGAGGTGGCGATTGCCGGTGCCGGCGTGGTCACGACGCTGGAGCCGGCGGAAATTGCCCATGGCATGATCGAGATCCTTGAGAATTCCGGTGCAGCGGAAAGGATGGGAAGACGAGGGCGCCATCTGGTCTTCGAGAACTATACCTGGCCGCGCATCGCGCGCCTGACGACCGGCCTCTACGAAGCCTATGCGCCGCCCCATCCGCACGCCGCGGCGTGACTATTGCGCATCGTCTTCATGCCGGCGGCCGGCAACGGCGCGGGCCGGGTTTCCAATATAGACGGTCCAGGGCACAAGCGGCTTTACCGCCACGCCTCGTGCGCCGAGCACGGCTCCTTCGCCCACCACCGTTCCCGGGCCGACGAAGGCTTCGGCCGCGATCCAGCACCTGCGCCGCAGCACGATCGGCCGTGACACCAGAGGAAAGGCCGCCCGGTGAATGTCGTGCGTGCCGGTACACAGATGCGCGCGCTGGGAGACGATGGCCAGCGCCTCCAGTGTCACCGGGGCGATATTGTAGCAGATCACACCTGGCCCCATCGAGGCGTTCGGTCCCATGGTGAGGTTGCCAGGCCACCAGATGAAGGTCGTGCCGTGCACGATGGCCGTCGGGTCCAGCTTCGCGCCGAAGAGACGCAGCAGCCGATTGCGCCAGCGGTGGAGCGGCGGGGGTGTCCAGGCTGCAAGGCAGCGCCAGGTGATGAGCCAGGCGAGCCGCAGCAGCCGGAAACGAAGTGCGAAGGTCGGCCCGCCGAGGAGCGGCGAAGCGGAGGCTACGTCGTCGAAACGAGGATCATCGTAGCGGGACTTCATGGGCGAACGGTCTCCTCGATGTGAAACGACTGCACCAGCTCATCGTGTCCAAAAGGTGCGACCGTCAGGAGCCGGAGCCTCGTCCTTCCTACTCCTGACGGCGGCCTTGGGAGACGGGAGGCCTCCCCTGGCCCTGATCAGACCGGCAGGCCACTTTCGCGTCGTCGCAGTTCCTCGGTCTTGATGACGATCATGTATTCGTAGGCCGCAAGCAGACGGCAGTAGTGGTAGCCTTCCCGCCCATCGAGGAAGCCGCCGCGCAGGACATACATGTAAAGGAAGCGTGCGGCGGGGCGGAAGGGCAGCCGCATGGCGAGTTCCTTCAGGGCGCGCCTGCGCGTTTCCGGAACACGGCTCAGCACGTCGCGCCAGGGAACATGCTTTTCGCGCAGGCTGACGACCGTCTCGCGTGCCTCGGAGGAGGAGTAGCGATTGTGTTTCTCGTACCAGGCCGTCATGCCCTTGTTGAAGCTGTAGTGGATGAAATGTGCGTTGAGACGCCCTTCCGGACCGTCTGAAAAGCAGCGCGAATGCGCCTCCCGCTCGTAGCGTACGCAGTCCGGCCGAACGAGGCGGGTGATCCAGGTCGGATAGAGGCTGCTGTGTTTGATCCAGCGCCCCATGAACATGTTCTTGTAGCGGATGCGGTAGGAGGTCTCCGGCCGCGTCGGATCGCGGGCGATCGCCAGCATCTCGTCGCGCAGGTCCGGCGGTGTGATCTCGTCGGCATCAGGCGTGTAGACCCAGGGGTATTTGTACGCGATTTCCTTCAAGCCATAGGTGCGCTGTCCGGATTCCGTGTCGTGTACCCGCTGGTAGACGCGCGCGCCCGCAGCACGTGCGATATCCACCGTCCGGTCGGTGCTGTAGGAATCGAGCACCACGATGTCGTCACACCAATTCAGCGAGGCAAGGCAAGCGGGCAGGTTCCGCTCCTCGTTTAGCGTCATGATCAGCACGGAAATCGACATGGGCGCTTTCCCGCCTTTCACGGATGCAGATTGATCGAGGGCCGCACGATGCGGTGGAGGCGATGGCGAACCGAGGCTTCGACGGCCAGTACGAAGGCCGTGTGGGCGAAAGCGACGAAAAAGAGACCGATCGTCATCACCGACGCCGGCACGCCGGCGACCAGACCGAGATAGCCGACGCCGCCGCACAGGAACGACACCACGATGATGGTGTAGCTTGCCGCGGCCGGCGAAAGGCCGGTATCGATCAACAGGTGGTGCAGATGCCGGCGGTCGGCTGACATCGGGCTGCGATGGTCCAGCATGCGGCGCACCATCAGGCTGAGCGTGTCGGTGACGGGGATGATGACCAGCCACAGAAGAACCGGAAAAGGCAGGTCGTCCGTCCCGCCGGAAAGGCGCAGGACGAGATAGGCGATGATCGCTCCCAGGGTGGTGCTGCCGGCATCGCCGAGATAGACGGCGGCCTTCGGCCGCCACGGGCTCCGTGCATTGAAGATCAGGAAGCCGATTATCGCCGCGATGAGCGCCATGACCGGGAAGACGAGTCCCTCTTCGTTGAGATGCACCACAAGGAGAAGGATCCAGACCAAAGCGGCGACGGCACTGCCGCCCGCAAGACCGTCGATGCCGTCCATCATGTTCCAGGCGTTGACCAGCCCGACGATGAATGTGGCGGAGAGGATGAAAAGGCCTGCCGCGCCCCCGATCGCTTCCGGCGGCAGGAGATCGCCGAGGGAAAGCCGGCCAAGACCTTCCGTGGTGATCAGGGCCAGCGCGATCAGCACCTGTGCCAGGAAGCGGGTGCGGGCAGGCAAGGTAAACCGGTCGTCGGCGACGCCGAGGATCGTGATCAGGCCCATTGCAACCCAGAAGCCGAGCCCGAGGCTCAAGGGGCCTGACAGAAGGGTAATCCCTGCAAAAGACAGGAAGATCGCGATACCGCCGCAAAGCGGAATGGCGCCCTCATGGATCTTGCGATGATCCGGCAGATCGATCAGGTGCAGCGGAATTGCGAGCCGGCGCAGGAAAACGATCAGAAAGGCACTCAAGGCAAGGGAAGCTGAACTTTCAAGCAGCAGGAAAACCATCGGATCCCCCTTGTTGCGGCGCTCACCCTTCGTCATCACGGTGTTTGGCCGACGATGAAGCATAGCGAGAGACCCCAGGGGCTGAAAATTCCAGCAAAGGGGGAAGGTGCAATTGGTAAAGTACCGGAAGATGTTTGCACGCTCTGGTTTTCTACCTCGTTTCCGCCAGACACTCCGCCTTTTGGCCGAAGGGAGGGCATATGCGGCCACCACCTTCGACGCTCCAGCCTCGTATTCCATCGGTTTTGCCGCCGGTTTGGCTGAGGAGCCGCCTTACCACCAATGGTGCAAGGCGCTGCGCCGAAAGGACAGATGGTGCGCCTTCGGCGGCACCCGCATGCTCGCCCCATGGACACGATCGAGAGCCAGCGCACGTTCTGGAATGCATGGAACGCCGAAAACCGCGAGGCGCGCGTCGGCGAGATATCACGCCGTCAAGCTGAGATCGTTCTGGACTGGCTGGGCACGCTTGGTCGCGACGATCTGGATATCATCGAAGTCGGTTGCGGCACGGGATGGCTTTGTCCGCATCTCGCGCGCTTCGGCCGGGTCACCGGCACGGATCTGTCGGATGACGTGCTGCGGCGCGCGCAGCTCAGGTGGCCCCATATTAAGTTCATCGCGGGCGATTTTGCTGCGCTGCCTCTTTCCGAGGAAGCCTATGACGTCGTGGTGAGCCTTGAAGTTCTCTCGCATATTGCTGACCAGCCGGCGTTCATTGCCGGGATCATGCGGTTGCTGAGACCGGGCGGCATCCTGCTCCTTGCCACACAGAACAGGGCCGTTCTCACCCAGCGTTGCCATATCCCGCCGCCCCAACCGGGGCAGTTGCGCAACTGGGTGGACCGAAACGAGCTTCAAAAGCTGCTGGAAGCCTGCTTCGACGTCGAGCGGCTCGTTTCCGCCACTCCCGTCGCCCACAAGGGCCTGCGCCGCATCCTGGCAAGCCAGAGGCTGAACAATGTCCTGAAGACGATGGTCGGTGATCGTTGGCGCGACCTTCTGGAACGGCGTGACTGGGGCTGGACGCTGATGGCGATGGCGCGCAAGGCCGAACGATAAAATACCGAGTGATCGAAGTTGGGTCCGGTATTTTGCAGTCTTCCAAAGATCGGTTTGCCTTTGGTTGTAAAACCATCCTCCTGCTATCGTATTTCTGCGAATGGGCCGCTGAACCGCAAACAGGATGTTTTGCTCTCTTTGGTGAATAAATAAGCCTCCGTTCACGTTATTGAGTATGCCTTATCCTGTCGATGACGATCACACGGGAGTCATAGATGAAATCGCGACAAATTGCTCTGGCCATGGAGCCAGAAAAAGCCATCGCTACTGTCGGTGTCGCGAAGAAAATCTCTGAAATTCTCAGGGCGATTGCTCAAGAATTGGACAATAAAGGGATAAGTGAAGTAGATGTCCCATCTCAGATCGGGCCATTCTTCGAAATAAATGGGAAAAGACTATGCTTATATATAATTGACCAGTCGCGGGTGGCTGCTGCGCGAGTGAGCAACAATCTCCTGTCCACTTTGTCTCGGCGCCAGCATGAGATTCTCATGGAACTGGTGGAGGGGCGCTCGGCAAAGACCATCGCTGAGCGTCTTGGCATTCATCCAAGAACTGTCGAAGCGCACATACACCGAATTTACCAGAAAACCGGAACCCACGGGATTGCGCAGCTTATGGAAGTTTTCTTCGCGCAGCTTTAGCCGATGCCGGCTTCCTTCGAGATACGGTTATCCCCCCCATATCTCTTCAGAAAGCTACCGAGAGCTTGGTAGTATTTCGAGTTTTCCTGTAACTTTATCCCTGCAAATGAAGGCTGTGGCGCTTTTCCACAACAGGTGAAGGACAATCGCGCGTTGCGCGTGTAGCCGGGATCCGGGCGATCAGAAGCACCGGTATCATGAAGAGCGCAGTGTGTACCCAGGCGATGGCGATCTCGTTCGTGAAATGCGTCACGACAAGCATGCCCGGTATGGCGGACAACATGTAGAGCAGCTGCATGGCCGTGTTGCCCTGCATGGCGCACGAGTAGATGCCTGCCAGCAGCAAGGCGACCAGCGCGAACTTCAAGCATCCGAAGTAGGAAAACGAGGCGAAGGCATCCATCATGCCCGTTGGCGTCGTTCCTGGTGCCGGTTCGTAGCCGACCGCGTAGCGCACAGGGTTTCGAAAATAGAGTGCTTCCTTGCGTGCCGAACCGATGAGCTGGGCCGGCACATAAGAATGAACCAGCGTGTTCCAGTGGGTCGAACCGTAGTCATAGGCGTTGTTTTCGGAGACGTAGGAAAGCGAGAAGGCCAGATTGCGGAATTCCGGTCCGCCTTCCTTGATCAGCTTGTTCCAGTTTTCCGCAAGGTTGATGTCGAGGACTGCACGCCAGTTCGGCGCCCCGCTATAGTAGGTCGCCGCACGGTATTCGCCGGCGGCGAGCAGGCCGACAACGGCGAAGACCAGGCTCGACGCCACAACATACCGAGGTACGGCATATCCCCGGTGAAACCAGAGCGCGAGCGCTATCATCAAAGCGAGTTCCGCGGTCTCGCCACGCCGCCCGGCGATCACGATGCGATCAAAATAGAACACGAGGTCGAACAGAATGATCCACAGCGCCATCGACGAACGTCGGCGTGCGAAACACAGCAGCGCGATTGCAAGTCCGTAGGTTAGAAGCTTGGCGAAGAAGAGGTATGCGACGGCGGTTCCGGTGAGAAAACCACGGAGGCGCTGCTCATCGTCGAGCTGGCCGAACTTGTGAAAGAAGTAGGCGCCGATCAGCGACAGCGCGGCGGAGCAGGCAAGCAGCCGCTTTTCGCTGAAGTTGGCGTCCCAGCCCAATTTCGAATGCCGCCCCACCTCCCAGCCGATGGCGCACATCACAAGACACAACCAGGAAAAGAAGATTGCGCGCGTCAGGGCGCCGTCCTGCGGCATGAAGCGGTCGTTGATGAGGCCAGGGATCTGCGGCAGGACGAATGTCAGGAACATGGCGGCGGCGAGAAACGGAAAGCCGTAGAAGCCGCCACGTTTCCAAAGCCCCCAGCCCAGAAAGGCAAGGGAGGTCAGCAGGAGAAGCACTGTGCCGATCCATGCCATGGCGAACCTCCGGCCTTTCGTATCGCCATGATTGCGACGGAACGCCGGTAGCGCAACACAGCCATTCGACGTAGCGGACCACCGGCACCTCCGTGTCGCGCCGGCGTGTTCCGCTTTAAGGCGAGGCACAAAGGGCACTCAATCTGTCTTGCACTGGTCTGAACGCCACTGTCGAAGGTGGCTGGCATGTCTGCGACGGGGAAATGACTGGCGATCGTACAATCGGAGATGGTTTTCAGTATCGAGTGGCGCATCACTTTCAAAAAAATACAAAAGCGCTGTAACAGCGCTCTTGTTGCCCACGTAGGTGCATTTGTCGGTCGCCGTTCTTGAGGATCAGGAGGGCGCGGCCGCCTCTTCTCTACGGAGTGACTTGATGAGCATAGATTCATACGGTCTCGTGACCACGACAGACAGTCACGAAGCGCAAAGAGCTTTCGAAAATGCTGTATTCGGGCTTGCGGCGCATCGCCCGAATACAGCTGCTGAACTGCAGAAAGTGCTCCTGGCGGATCCCGATCATGTGCCGTCCCACGCATTGAAGGGGTTTGCCAATCTCATCCTGGCCCGCTCGGAGCTGCTTCCGACAACAAAGACGGCGCTTGCCGATGCGCGCAGGGCACTGGCGAAGAAGAAGGGCGGCTCGACGGATGAGCGGACCCTCGTGGAGGCCCTGGAGGCGGCGGCACGGGGCTGGTTCCGCCACGCCGCGGACATGCTCGAGGATGGTTTCGAGACGCGCCCGGCCACGTTCCTGCCGTTCAAGCTTTCCCACGCCCTCCGTTTCATGGCGGGCGATCAGGCCGGTATGCTTGCTGCCAGCAGCCGTGCGGCCCTGCGCCTCGATCCGGCAAGCAAGGCGGCCGGGTTCATTCTCGGTTGCCATGCCTTTTCGCTGGAGGAACACGGGCGCTATGACGAAGCGTTGCGGGTCGGCCGGCGGGCAGTGGCGCTGCAACCCGATGACGCATGGGGGCTGCATGCCGTGTCCCATGTGTTCGAAATGCGGGGAGACACGCGGCCGGGCATCGACTGGCTCGAAAACAGCCGCAGCACCTGGTCGCGCTGCAACAATTTTTCATTCCACATGGCCTGGCATCTCGGCCTTCTGCATCTAGAGGGTGGTGATCACGAGCGTGTGCTGCAAATCTACGATGACGAGGTTCGGCCGCAGCCGACCGACGACTTCCGCGATATGGCGAATGCGGTGTCCCTCCTGTGGCGTCTCGAGCAGTCCGGTGTTCATGTCGGGGAGCGTTGGGCGCAGCTGGCCGAGGTCGCCCATGGGCGCCGCCGGGATACGACCCTGGTCTTCGCGGCGCTTCACAATCTGGCGGCCATGGTTGCGGCCGGCGATCATCGCGGCGTGCGGGAGCTGGTTTCGGAAATCGACTTCAAGGCGTGGGGAAAGGGGGACCAGGCGCGGGTCGCCGCGGAAATCGGCGTGCCGATGGCACGCATCCTCGCCGGGCTCGATGCGCCGGCCGATCGCCAGAGCATCGACCGCATGGTCGCCAACCTGCCGAAGATCGGCGGCAGCAATGCCCAGCGTGATTTTTTCGTCCTCGCCCTGGCAAAGGCCGTCGGCAAGGGCGGCGACGGGGCTACCGTCTCCAGGATCGGCCGGATCCGCCAGAGGCTGAAGGCGGACGATCAGCTCTTCCAGTCGATCGAGCGTTCGGTCGGCATGCGCCTTTCGGCCTGAAACACATCGCCCAACACGGAGAACAGTCATGTCGATGATGGAAATGAACAAGGCAGCCATCTTTCCGGAAATCCGACCGGGTCTTGTGCGAACAGTCCTTTTTGCAGGACTTGCTGCCGACATCACCTGGGAAATCTGGGCGCGCCTGATCACGCCGTTGTGGGTCGGTGGTCCTCTGCAGCCGGCGGCCCTTGTTCAGTCGGTGTTCGGCTTCAACAACCTGCTGCTTGCGGAGGTCATCCACGCCATCGTCGGCATCGTCTTCTATCCGATCGGCTATCTGTTCATTGCCCGGCCGCTGCAGCGCCTGATTCTGCCGAAACTGCCGCTCCTCCTCACGGGCATCGGCTTTGGCATCGGGCTTTGGGTCTTCGCGCTCTATGTCATGGCGTATCTCATTGCCGGTTTCCCGCCGTTCCTCGGCTTCATCACGCTGACCTGGGCTTCGCTGGTCGGCCATGTCCTGTTCGGCATCGTCGTTGCCTTCGTCGTGCGCGCCGTCGAGCGATAGGAACCTTGCCGAAGGTGTACCGGCAACAGTCCATCGGCCTGCAACCGTAGAGAATCCAAAATGCCCGACAAGAACTCGACGCTCCGGGTCGCGGACGTCGTTGCCGCGACACTTCATGCCCATGGCGTTCGCCATGCATTCGGCATGCCGGGCGGGGAGGTCGTCACGCTCCTGGATGGCCTTGGCCTGGCCGGTATTGCGTTTCATCTCGCCCGACACGAGACGGCGGCCGCGATCATGGCTGCCGGTGCGAGTGCCATGACGGACAATCCGGGGCTGCTGGTCACGACGGTGGGCCCGGGGCTTGCCAACGCGGTCAACGGCATCGCCGATGCCGCCCAGGAGCGTATTCCGTTGATTGTCCTCTCCGGGATTGTCGACCGGCCGACCAGGGCGCGCTACACGCATCAGGTCATCGACCATGGTGCGCTTCTGCGTCCCCTGGTCAAAGCCTCCTTCGAGATCGAGCCTGAAAGCGCCTCCTCGACGGTGGCGCGCGCCATCGCGATCGCCACGGCGGAACCGAAGGGGCCGGTGCATCTCGATCTGTCGCCGTCGGTTGCTGCCGCAGCTGCGCCGCGGACGGCAGTCGTCCTTCCCCCTGTCCTTCTGGCACCGGCCGTGGCGAGCAAGGATGTGTCCGTGGGCTTGCTGGCGGAGAAGATCCGGAAGGCGGAGCGGCCGCTGATCATCGCTGGGTTCGAGGCGGCGCGTGGGGGGGCGGGAGACGGGCTTCAACGACTTGCGGAAAGCATCGGTGCGCCCGTCATAACGACCTACAAGGCAAAGGGCGTGATCCCGGAAGACCATCCGCTTTGTCTCGGTGGTGCGGGCCTGTCTCCGCTGGCGGACCGCATTCTTCTCGATCTTGCCGGCAAGGCCGATCTTGTCCTCCTGATAGGCTATGATCCGATCGAGATGCGTCTCGGCTGGCTGGATTTCGTCAGCGATCAGTCGATCCTGGTCGATATCGGCATGGCGGCTCCAAGCCATGGCATGCATCATGCCGGCACGCGGATTGCTGCTGCACCCGCCGCGTTTCTTGAGGGGCTCAACCTGTGCCTTGAAAGCCGCGGCTCCTGGCCGGGCGGGGAGCCCGCCAGCGTCAGGGCCTATCTGCTGCGGCTTTTCTCCACGCGGAAATCCTGGGGACCGCATGCCATCGTCAACCAGTTGAATGCGGCTGCAGGCCCTGATTCCGTTGTCGCTGTCGATAGCGGTGCGCATCGCATCCTGCTGTCGCAGAAATGGGTGGCGAAGCGGCCGCTGACGCTGCTGCAATCGGCCGGTTTCTGCACGATGAATGCGGCGTTGCCGCTCGCAATCGGGGCAAGGACTGCCGATCCGGCACGCCGGGTCTTTGCGGTCATGGGCGATGGAGGCCTGGAAATGGGGATCGGTGAGCTTGCCACCGTGCGCGATCTTGGCCTGCCGCTGACGATCGTCGTCTTCCAGGATTGCAGTCTCGCTTTGATCGAACTGAAACAGGCCGGCGCCGGCCTGCGAACCGCCGGGGTCAAGCTCGGCGAAACCGACTTTGCCACCATCGCCCGCGGTTTCGGGGGGCATGGCGTTTCCGTGGAGAATCCCGATGAGCTACGTGACGAGCTTGAGGCTGCCGGCATACGGCAAAACTTCACCCTCATCGCCTGCAAGTTCGACGTCACCGACTACGACGGAGCGTTCTGAGACGAAGGGGGCGTTCTCCACCGGACGCGCCCTCAAGCGAGAGCGCGACCCGCGGCTCGATTTCTTTCGTGGCGTGGGCATGCTGATCATCCTTCTGGCACACATTCCCAACGACCGATGGGCGCTGTGGATACCTGCACGTTTCGGCTTTTCCGATGCCACCGAGATGTTCGTCTTTCTTTCGGGCATGGCCTCGGCGATCGCCTTCGGCACGACGTTCGACCGCAACGGTGCCTCGGCGTTGATTGCCCGCACCGCACAACGCATCTGGCAGATCTATTGGGCACATGTGATCGTCTTCATCGTGGTCGTGGCCCTGATGACGGCCGTGGGCACAGCGCCCAGCGGAAACTCCTATCTCGGCCAGCTCAATCTGATCCCGTTCATCAAGGATCCCGGTCAGCTTCTCGCCGGCCTTCTGACCCTGCGCTACGTGCCGAACTATTTCGATATCCTGCCGATGTATATCGTCATCCTGGCTCTGCTGCCGGTGATGCTTTTCGCCGAGCGGGTACATCGTGTCTTGCCATTCGTCGCCATGGTCGGCCTGTGGCTTCTGGCGCAATTCGGCTATGCCCGCTTTTCGGCTGAGCCCTGGTCCGATCGGCAGTGGTTTCTCAATCCGTTCGGATGGCAGCTTCTCTTCTTCACCGGCTTCTTCATCATGCGCGGCAGCATTCAACCGCCGAGGAGAAGCCGGCGCCTGCTGGCGCTCGCCGTTCTGTGCGTGGTCGCCACCGTGCCTTTCGCCTGGTACATCCTTCTGGATGCCGAACCCTTTCTGCGCCGGATTGCCGTCGACCTTGCGCCGCTGACGGACAAGACGCAGTTCGGCCTCCTGCGCTTTGTCCATTTTTCCGCTCTTGCCTACATCGCCGTCCATGTGGTCGGGGAAAGGGGGCGGCGCCTCAAGGGGCCGATCGTCCGTGCGGTCAGCGTCATCGGGCAGCAATCGCTTGCCGTCTTCGTGACGGGCATGGTGCTGGCACAGGGGATCGGCATCGTTCTTGATGCCGCGGGGCGTGGCCCGCTGGCGGAGGCCGCAGGCAACATCGCCGGTTTTACCATCCTGATCGCGACGGCCTACCTCGTTGGCTGGTTCAAGACCCTGCCGTGGAGAGCGTGAACATCATGTCCAGCAGCCAGACGGCCGGCAGCCTTGCGGGGCTTCGTGTTCTCGATCTCTCCCGCATCCTTGCCGGGCCGACCTGCACCCAGCTCCTCGCGGATCTCGGTGCGGATGTCATCAAGGTCGAGCGTCCCGGGGCAGGCGACGACACGCGAAGCTGGGGGCCTCCCTTCGTGCCCGGTGCCGATGGGGAAGACAGCGATCTCAGTGCCTATTTTCTTGCTGCCAACCGCAACAAGCGGTCCATCGCCATAGACCTTGCAACAACGGAGGGCGTAGCCCTCGTCAAGCGGCTTGCGGCCATTTCCGACGTGGTCATCGAGAACTACAAGCCGGGCGACCTCGACAGGCGTGGCCTCGGCTACGAGATTATCCGGGGGATAAAACCCGACATCGTCTGGTGTTCGATTTCGGGTTTCGGCCAGACTGGTCCCTATTCCGATCGCACCGGCTACGACTTCCTCATCCAGGCGATGGGCGGCATCATGAGCATCACCGGAGAGAGCGATACGGCTGGCGGGCGACCGGTGAAGGTCGGCCTCGGTATCGCCGACGTGATGTGCGGCATGTACGCGGCGGTCGGCATCCTTGCCGCGCTTCACCACCGCGACGCGACCGGCGAAGGCCAATGTATCGACTTGGCGCTCTATGACGCGCAGGTCGCCTGGCTGATCAACGCGGCCACCAACCATCTCGTGTCGGGCAAGGTGCCCGGTCGTATCGGCAACCGGCACCCGAACATCGCGCCCTACCAGACCTTTGGGACTGCCGATGGGGAGATTGCGATTGCGGTCGGCAACGACCAGCAATTTGCCCGCTTCTGCGTCGAGCTGGGCCTTCCCGACCTCGCCCTAGACGAAAGGTTCCGCCGCAACCGGGATCGTGTCGTCCATATGGACGCGCTTGACGGCATCCTTTCGGATGCGCTGAAGGCGGACGGGGCCGAGGCCTGGGAACGCAGGCTTGTCGCGGCGGGCATACCCGCGGGACGCGTTGCGACGATCGATCAGGTTCTGTCCGACCCGCACACGGTCGCGCGCGACATGGTGGTCGAGATGCCGGCTGGTGACGGTGGAATCCTGCGTCTGCTCGGAAACCCCTTGAAGATGTCGGCAACGCCGGTTCGGTTCGATCGCCCGCCACCGCATGTCGGGGAGCATGGAGACGAAATCATGGCCGAGCTTGCTCTGGCCGAGGCTGCTGCCGAAAGACAACCGTGATCATGTTGCACCGCTCCCTCCTTGTCCTTGCTCTCGTCATGGCGGCTTCTGTCAGTGTCGCAGACGCGCTTGGTGCCGAGCCGGTTGTGCGGATGGTTCCCTCCGGCAACTACAGGATCGCCATGCCCGAGGACGGGGATGTTCGTGGCGCCTATGTGTATTTCCATGGCTTCAAGGGGTCCGCAGAGCTGCAGATGCAGCAGGCCTCCCTTATGGCCACCACGCTCGCTCACCATCTGGCCTATGTCGCCGTCGATGGAACGAAGGGCGGCTGGTCCTTTCCCAATGGAGCGTGGACGGGCACGGGCCGGGATGAGCAAGCCTTCATTGCCGAGGTTCTCGATGACCTTTCGGCGCGCGACGGCTTCACGGCGAACAAGATCGTGATCGGCGGGTTCTCCATCGGTGCATCCATGGCGTGGTACACGGCCTGCCAGCAGGGGGAGAAGGCGGCGGCGATGGTGACGTTTTCAGGCGTCTTCTGGAACCCCTTGCCGCGGCCGGAAGATTGCGTGGCGGAGATCCCGCCGATGATCCATTTCCATGGCACCGCTGACCGGACCTTTCCGCTTTCCGGTCGAGCCATCGGCGCGACGCGTCATCAGGGCGACGCCTACAAGAGTGTGGCCATCCTGCGCCGACGGGCGCTGTGCGAGGATGAAGCAAGAACAAGGATCACCCTTGACGGCATCGATTGTGAGGTCGCGCCCGGCTGCCTCAGGGGCAGCAGCACCATGTGCATCCATGGCGGCGGACACCAGGCGCGCGCCGACATGCTGGATGCCGGCCTGACGGCTGTCGGGTTTCCGAAATAGCGCCGATCGTCTGCCGGAAATGCCCACCGGCCTGTAACAAATTCCTGTCCGGGACCGTAGCTGTTGCAGTGAGCCGGGGCGGCAGGCAGCCGTTCCGGCATCGAGACAAAGGAGCGTCTTGTGCTGCAATCGAAGTCGCAATTCCATTCGGGTCGCAGTGTCGTCCGGCTTTTTGGGGAAGGGACAAGTCCGTGGGGGCAGACGCTGAACCCGAGCCTTGCCCACTTCATTCAATTGCAAAGGTCGCTCTCGATCGCGTGCCCCGACGCTCCCCTTCAGGCAACGACCGGTCTTGGCACGCTGCCGCATGTGATGGCCCCCTCGACGATCCGCCTGCATGTCGATGCGGAGGTATCGCTGGCCGTGCGGCGTGCGCCGGGCCGATCCATAGGCGCGATCTTGCGCTGTAGCGTCGGCGATGGATGCGACCTGACGATCTGGGGAGGCCTGGAGCTCGAGATGCCGGGAAAGCGGCGGGAACCCGCCTTGGCGAGCGCCATGACACCCGCGTTGTTTTCGCTGGCATTCTGGTGTGTTTCCCGTTCGCCCGACGACGATCTCTCGCTGTTCGTCGCCCCAACGGACAAGGAAGCCCGCATTCGCGAACTCGAAGCGCTCGCCGCCCTGTCGAGGTGCGCACAATAGGCACCACAAAGCGCCTTATCCTCCAGCTGCCGGAACCGGCAACAATCGGAAATCAACGAAAGGACCACCCATGTTGAAGGCCAGCGTTCTCATTCCTACCGTCGTCTGCCTTGCATCCGTGCTGTCGCCCGCATTGGCGAAGGCAGGAGAGGTGTTTTCGAAGGAAGGCGTTGCGATCAATGGATATGATGCGGTCGCCTACTTCACCGAAGGCGGCCCCGTGAAGGGGGCGAGCGCATTCTCCGCTCCCTACAAGGGGGCGATTTTCCATTTCTCCACCGCGGCGAACCGGGAGGCGTTCCTGCGCGATCCCGTGCGTTATGTCCCGCAATATGGCGGCTACTGCGCCTATGGCACCGCGAAAGGTTACAAGGCGCCCACCGAACCGCAGGCCTTCAGTATCGTCGATGGAAAGCTCTACCTGAACTACAACGACGATATCAAAGCGCTCTGGAGCAAGGATACCAAAGGCTACATCCAAAAGGCGGATGAAAACTGGGGCGAGGTGAAGGTGCAGGCGGAGCCTTAGGCAGCCGCTTGGCGGTCACTCAATTCCGGTGTCGAGGTTTGCCGCAATACTACCGTTCCGGCAGGTGAAACACCTGCTGGAAATAGGAGCGGAAGGCGAGCATGGGTGGGGTGAGCTCCATGTTGCGGCGCCAGGCGAGGCCGACATCCATGGCGGGCACGGGGTCGGCGATGTTGACGGTTTCGATGCGGCGGCCTTCCAGCGACCAGGGGCGGTGCACCATGTCGGAGAGGATGGCGACGCCCTGGCCGTTGGCGACGAGAGAGCGCACGGCTTCCACGGACGACGTGCGCAGGATGACGCGCGGCTGGTAGGGGGTGGCGCTCCAGTATTTCAGGGCGGAATGGGCGGCCTCGTCCACCGTCAGCATGATGTAGGGTTCCTCGGCAATCTCCTTGAAGCCGACGGTTTCCATCTGCAGCAGCGGGTGCTGGGCGGGGAGCCAGAGGCGGCGGGTGGAGCTCAAAACCTTTTCCGTCACCAGGGCCGGGTTGAGAATGTTCGAGGTGAGCAGCACCGACATATCGTAGCGATTGCTCAGCAGCCCCTCCTCGATGGATTCGCGGTTCAACTCGAAAAGCTGGATCTCGAGCCTCGGGAAGAGGCGGCGCAGGCGCTCGATATGGAGGGGAAGGAAATAGCCGATGACGGTATAGGTCGCGGCGACCGTCAGCGTACCTTCGATCTCGCTGCTGACGACGTTGAGATGCATCGCCTCGTCGACCTTCTTCAGGATCTCATAGGCATGCGAGAGGAACTGGCGGCCGGCGGGCGTCAGGTCCATGCCGTGCGGGGCGCGCAGGAACAGGCTGGCGCCGAGCGTGCGTTCCAGCTCCTTGATCGCCGTCGTCACCGCCGATTGCGAAATGGAGAGGTCCACCGCGGCCTGCGAGATCTGGCCGAGCTCGGCGGTCGCGACAAAGTAGCGGATCTGGCGGAGGCTGATCGTCACGGCTGCAATTCCTCTTCTGGTTTATCGTGGCATGGTATCGAAAAATCAGAATGCACGCTGCAGAATTGGGCGTGATGTCGAAAAGTTTTGGGCATTCCTGCGTTATCTCACTGTTTTTTTTGGATTCTGCGTTGCAACAAAAGCAGGCTTATTGTTCTGATTTTCAGAATTCGTATCTGCAAAAATAGAATTTTTCAAAAGCCCTGAAACCGCCTAGCGTTTCTTTCGAGGAAAACAGCAGGCGAGGGTAGAGCAGTGCGCGAGGTCGTCGATATCAATTGCGACATGGGCGAGGCCTTTGGCCGCTGGCGCGTCGGCGATACAGACGACGCAGCGCTGATGCCGCTGATCAGCTCTGCCAATATTGCGGCGGGCTTCCATGCCGGCGATCCCAACCTGATGGACGAGACGGTGCGGCTTGCCGCCGAACACGGCGTCGGCATCGGGGCGCATCCCGGCTACAACGACCTGCAAGGTTTTGGCCGGCGCAAGATCGCCGGCACGGCGCGCGAACTCGTCAACGACATCGTCTACCAGGTCGGGGCCATCAGGGAATTCGCCCATCGCCACGGCGTGCGCCTGCAACATGTCAAGCCGCACGGTGCGCTCTACATGGAGATGGCGGTCAATCCGGAACTGTCGCAGATTTTCGTCCAGTATATGCGCACCGTTGAGCCGAACGCCTTCATCTTTTGCATGGGCGGCTCGGCGACGTTTCGTGCGGCGCAGGAGGCGGGTCAGCCGGTCGTGCGGGAGTTCTATGCCGACCGGGATTACGATGACAGCGGCTCCATCGTCTTCACCCGCGATGCCGGCCGGCCGGATCCCGCCACCATCGCGAAGAAGGTGCTGCGCGCCTGCCAGGAGGGCCGGGTGCGCACGGTGCAGGGCAACGACATCGCCATCGACTTCGAATCCATCTGCTTCCATTCCGATACGCTCGGCGCCTTCGAGATTGTTAGCCGCATGCGGGAGGCGCTGGTGGGGGCCGGCATTCGCATCGCGCCGGTCTCGGCGGCCGGGCGCTGACGCAGTTCCGGCAAACGTTCGAAAGCGGTTTGCGCCGGCAAGTGCGTGACAACAAAGAGTTCAAGTGGAGAGAGACAATATGAGCAAGATCGAGATCAGATCGCCCCTGCCGGGCACTTTCTACCGTTCGCCCTCGCCGGACGTGCCGCCGTTCAAGACGGATGGCGACAGCGTTTCGAGCGGTGATGCGATCGGGCTCATCGAGGTGATGAAGACGTTCCAGGAAGTGCCGGCGGGCGTCGAAGGCAGGAACATTACCTTCCTCGTCGACAACGAGGAGCCGGTCATGGCGGGGCAGGTGATTGCCGAGGTAGAGGCATGACGATCCGCTCGATCCTCGTCGCCAACCGCGGGGAGATCGCGGTTCGCATCATCAAGGCGGCCAAGGCGCTCGGCATTCGCACCGTGCAGGTGCACAGCGCCGCCGATGCGGACATGCTGGCGGTGAAACTGGCGGACCAGGCGGTCGATATCGGTTCGCCGGCGCCGAAGAAATCCTATCTCAACATCGAGGCGGTGGTGAACGCTGCCAAGGCGGCCAGCGTCGATGCGGTGCACCCGGGCTACGGTTTCCTCTCGGAAAATGCCGATTTCGCCGATGCGGTGGAGGCCGCGGGGCTGATCTTCATTGGCCCGAAAGGCGATGCCATCCGCCTGCTCGGCGACAAGGTGGCCGCGCGCGAAGTGGCGGCAAGAGCCGGCGTGCCGACGGTGCCCGGCAGCGCCGGGCGGCTTGCGACCCTTGAGGAAGCGCGGGCCGTGGCTGAGAAAACCGGCTTTCCCATCATGATCAAGGCGGCAGCGGGCGGGGGCGGTCGCGGCATCCGCATTGCCGCCGATCTCGCCGATCTTGAACGACATTTTCCGCAGGCGTCGGCTGAGGCGCTCGCCTCCTTCGGCGATGGCGGGCTCTATCTCGAAAAGGTCATCACCAAGGCCCGCCATGTCGAGGTGCAGATCCTCGGCGACGGCGAAAACTTCGTCCACTGCTTCGAGCGGGAGTGCTCGCTGCAACGCCGCCGCCAGAAGGTCTGGGAGGAGGCGCCGTCCTTCCTGCTTCCCGCCGAGGTGCGCAAGCGGCTGTGCGACAGTGCGGTGGCGCTGGCGCGGGAGGTCAGCTATCGCGGCGCGGGCACGGTGGAATATCTCTATGACGAGACGACGCGCGATTTCTACTTCATCGAGGTGAACACGCGCATCCAGGTCGAGCATCCCGTGACGGAGATGATCACCGGCGTCGACCTCGTGGAAGAGATGATCCGCATTGCCGGCGGCGCGCCGCTGTCGATCGGCCAGGGCGATATTGCGGCCGAGGGCCACGCCATCGAATGCCGCATCAACGCCGAGGACCCGGCGAAGGGTTTCCTGCCCGCGCCGGGCACGATCACCAGGCTCGTCGTTCCCGAGGGCGAGGGCATCCGCTTCGATACGATGCTCTACGAGGGCTATACGATCCCGCCCTTCTACGATTCGCTCGTCGGCAAGCTGATCGTCTGGGGCGAGACGCGCGAGGCCTGCCTTGCACGGCTGAAGGGTGCGCTGGAAGGTCTCGTCATCGAAGGCATTCCGACGACCATTCCGCTGCATCTGGCGCTCGCCACGGATGAAAGCGTCGCGCGCGGCGCCTTCGATACCCGCTTCCTCGAACATTGGCTTGAAACCGATTTCGCCGCAAAGGCCGGCGCAACTGCGGAGGTTGCCTGATGAGCATCCGATACACATTTGGCGGCGACGAGCACCTGTTCGTCGAATGCAGCGAGGAGATGTCGCTGGAAGCCTTCTTCAAGAGCCTGTCCATGGCGAAGGGGGTGCGCGAGAGCGCCATCAGGGGCGTGACGGAAATCTGCCCGGCAAACGCCTCCTTCCAGGTGAAATTCGACCCCGACCTCATCCACCCCGACGACATCCTGCGCGAGGTGAAGGCCATCGAGGGCGCGGCGGAAAAGGCCGAGCCTGTCCTGACCACCCGCATCGTCGAAATCCCCGTCTTCTACAACGATCCCTTCACGCATGAGACGCTGATGCGCTTTCGCGAGCGCCACCAGGACCCCTCGGGCACCGATCTCGACTATGCCGCGCGCATCAACGGCTACGGCTCGGTGGAGGATTTCGTCGCCGCGCATTCCGGCTCGCCCTGGTTCGTCTCCATGGTCGGCTTCGTCGCGGGCCTGCCCTTCATGTACCAGATGGTGGAGCGCCAGCGGCAGATCCAGGTGCCGAAATATCTGAGGCCGCGCACGGATACGCCGCGCCTCACGGTCGGCCATGGCGGCTGCTTCGGCTGCATCTATTCGGTGCGCGGGGCGGGCGGCTACCAGATGTTCGGTATCACGCCGATGCCGATCTTCGATCCGGCGCAGACGACCAGTCATCTCCGCGATTTCATGGTGTTCTTCCGCCCCGGCGACATCGTGAAGTTCAAGCCGATCGACCGCGACGCCTATGACCAGGCGGTGGAGGATGTCGACAAGGGCCGTTTCGCCCCGCCCATCCGCGAGGTGCGTTTCGACCTCAGGGACTTCCAGAAGGACATCGACGGCACCAACGCCAAGCTGGAGGGCATGCTCCATGGCCATTAAGGTACTCCATCACGGTCTTGCGACCACCGTCCAGGATCTCGGCCGGCCCGGCTATTTCCACCTCGGCATTCCCGTCGGCGGGGCGATGGATCGTTTCGCGATGCGCGCGGCGAACCTGCTGGTCGGCAACGAGGAGGGCGCGGCGGGGCTGGAGGCCGTGTTCATCGGTCCCAAGCTGGAATTTTCCGAAGATGCGCTGGTCGCCGTGACCGGCGCGGACATGCCGGCTAAGGTGGACGGCGTTCTCCAGCCCGGCTGGACGGCCTTCAGGGTGAAGGCGGGCCAGACGCTAACCTTCGATTTCCTGAAGTCCGGCGCGCGTATCTGCATTGCGGTCTCCGGCGGCATCGACGTGCCGGAAGCGCTCGGCAGCCGCTCGACCTATCCGATCGGGGCGCTCGGCGGTTTCAAGGGCCGGCCGCTTGCGGCGGGCGACGAACTGCCGGTCGGCGCGGGAAGTCTTGCAAGCGAGGGCAAAACCGTGCCCGAAACGCTACGCCGCAAGCCCGGCGTGCCGGCGGAGCTGCGCGTGCTGCCGGGCCTTTACTGGCACCGTGTCACCGAACAATCGCAGGAAAACTTCTTCGCCGACGAATGGAAGGTGGCGAACGAGGCGGACCGCATGGGCTATCGCTTCAAGGGCGGGCGCAAGCTCGATTTCGTGGAGCGCGACCAGCCGTTCGGGGCGGGTTCAGACCCGTCGAACATCGTCGATAGCTGCTATCCCTACGGCTCGATCCAGGTGCCAGGCGGCACGGAGCCGATCATCCTGCACCGCGACGCCGTCTCGGGCGGCGGCTATTTCATGGTCGGCACGGTCATTTCCGCCGACATGGACTTCATCGGCCAACTCCAGCCGCACACGCCGACGCGCTTCGTCAAGGTGACGATGGAGGAGGCGCTGGCGGCGCGGAAAGTCCGACAGGCGGGGCTTGTGCAGCTGCGCCAAGCGCTGGCGTAGGAGGCGGGGCTATGCGGTCGGCCGTCGCGCTCAGGACGAGACGTGGACTGCCTGACGGGGCGCGGCCTTTGACCGCGGTGCGGCGGATGCTTTGGGTGCACTCCCCTCTGATCTGCCGGCCATCCCCCTCGCGAGAGAGGAGATCGGATGGGGCACCGTTTCGTCCATTCCCGGCGTTGCAATTTGCGCGAGGTTCATGCCTCTTGCCAATTTACCCCCTTGAGGGGGGAATGGCCGACGGGCCAGGGGGCGATATGCCCCACAGCCCAGCGAGTGATGCACGATACCGTCAGCGCTCAATCGAGAACGGGCGTCAGATAGGCGGCTGTCACCCCCGGCCCCGGAATGATCGCGACGATCTTCATCTGGGCGATGGTGCGGTTCAGCGAAGCCTGCAGGTGAGTCTCCATCATGGAGACCGCCGATTCCGTCGCCCCGCGCAGCAGAAGTTCTGCGACGAGGCGCAGTTCCGTTATGATCGCGGGATCGCCGGGCAGGCCAAGACGGCGCAGCAGGCGGTCGGTGGCGGTGACGGGCATGAGATTGTTGCGCACCAGGTCCTTCAACCGCTCGTTCGGCGCGGCGAGTACGCAGCATTCGATGAACTCGGTCTGGATCGCCTCGACCTCGCGCAGCGCCCCGGCGGTGCTCGCCTCTTCGGCGGTGCGCAGGCGCCTCAAAAGGGTTTCCAGCCGTGCCTGGCTGACGGCGCGGGCACCGAGGCGGATCGCCGGCGGTTCCAGCATGGTGCGCAGCACGAAATGGTCTTTCACCGTCTGGGCGGTCAGCGGCCCGGCGATCCAGTGCGAGCTCTGGTTCTTGCGCACGAGTCCCCGCTCGCGCAGCCGCGTCAGCACGTCGCGCACCACGGTGCGGCTGACGTTGAAATGGTTGGCGAGCTCCATCTCTATGATCCGGTAGCGGCCGAACACCACACAGCCCGCCACATCCGCTTCCACCTGGTTGTAGATGCGCTCCCAGGAGGAGCGGCTTTGCAGGGCTTCGTCGGCATGGCGCGGCACGATGAGGCCGAGGGCCTTGATATCCGTGCGGTTCGGCTCGACATCCGCGCCCGGCGGGCCGACGAGAAAGCCGCGGCCGGAAAAGCGGTGCACCAATCCTTCCGCTTCCAGCGTCTGCAAGGCGCGCTGCACCGGCGCGCGCGAGGTTTGCAGGATGTCGGCGATCGGGCCTTCCAGGAGCACCAGGCCGGGTGGCAGCGTGCCCGTTTCGATATTGCTGCGCAGCACGTCCTCGGCGATCGCGTAGCGCCGCTGGGTGCCGGTGGCTGCCTGCTCGTCCGTCATGGAATCCCGTATCCGTCGGCCTCGTGGAGGGGTGCACTCTGACGCATTCTCCGGCGCAAGGAAAGGACAACATAAATGATTATTGAATACAAAGATTGAATATAGCTTTCGCTTATCGTTGACGATGGAAAGTCGCGGCGCATTCATGATGGCTGTGCCGTCTTTGTGGAGTGATCGCCGACTTTATCGGCGAATGCGATGGATTTTGCGCACAATGCGCGAAAAATCGACAGAGAGTTGAAAGAGGCTGCGCGAGAAAGTCAGGTCGTCGTGGCTGGATTTCTGTGGCCTGAAGGCGAAAATGGTTGCGCGATAGAAATTTCTAAAAAGTCTATTGAATACAAAAATCATTCATGCCATGCTTTTGATACCAAGACGTCCGCAAGAGGCGTCGACAGTGGAACAAAACGAAATGCTCAGGATCGACGCTGCGCCGCGCATCTGACCGATGCGGGACTGCAAGCTCTTTGTCTTCTCCGGACGCGGCTTCCCGTCCGGTGGACGGCGGAGCCTTGCCTGCAGGAAGGTCCTGGCGGGAACTGGTGGGAACAGAGTTGTCAGCCGTCCTCCAACTGAAAAATGTACACAAGGCGTTTGCCGGCGTGCCGGCGCTTGCAGGCGTCGATGCGATGCTGGCCGAGGATAGTTACGTCTCGCTGCTAGGACCGTCGGGTTCCGGCAAGACGACGCTTCTGCGGGTCATCGCCGGTTTCGAGCAGCCGGATGGCGGTGAAATCCTCTTTGCCGGCCGGCGTATCGACGGTGTTCCGCCACATGAGCGCGGCATCGGCTTCGTCTTCCAGAACTTTGCGCTCTTTCCCCACCTCAGCGTTGCCGAAAATATCGCCTTCGGCCTTGAAAACCGTGCAGTCGATCCGGTGACGGATGCGAAGGTCGTTGCCGTGCGGGTACGCGACATGATCGGCCTCGTCGGGCTTTCAGGCCTGGAAGACCGTGCCGTTACGCAGATTTCCGGCGGACAGAAGCAGCGCGTCGCGCTCGCCCGCACGCTGGTGACGGAGCCGAGCATGGTGTTGCTCGACGAGCCGCTCGGCGCGCTCGATGCCAATCTGCGCACACGCATGCGCAGCGAACTGCGTACGATCCGCGAGCGCTGCGGCGTGACCTTCCTGCATGTCACGGGGTCCGAGACCGAGGCGCTCGCCATGGGCGACACCGTGCTGGTGCTCGATCGTGGCCGCATTGCGCAATCGAGCGATGCCGGCACGCTCTACAGCCGCCCGGCCTCGGCTGACGTCGCGCGTTTCCTCAACTGCTACAACATCTTTTCCGGCGCGGTGTCGGGGGATGTCTTCGAGAGCGCGGTCGGCCGCCTGGCACTTGGCGGCAGCAGGCAGAAATCCGGCAAGCAGGCCTACGCCATCCGTTACGACCGGGTTGCGATCCGCCCGAGAGATGCGGCGGCCGCTGGCGACGAGGTGCGCATCGAGGCGAGCTTCGTCGCCAGCGAGTATTCCGGTGCGGCGATCAACTCCTTCTTCACGCTCGACGACGGTCGCGTCTTCGAGGTGGAGACCCATCTCAGCCACGCCGCGCCCGAGGTTTTCGAGGAAAAGGCTCGCTACGCCCTCGTCTGGAAACGGGAGGACGCGCTTGTCTTCGTTTGAAGCCCCCATCCACCCGGAGAATGAGAGATGACGATGGCCGCCACCAGCCATGACACGCCGGTCGAGACGGCGGCATCCGCCGCCCGCAAGCAGCCGGACCGCACCATTTGGCTGCTCGCCCCCGGCGTCCTGTGGATGCTGCTCTTCCTCGTCGCGCCTATCCTGATGATGGTCTACGTCTCGTTCTGGACGCAGACCACCTTCAAGATCGAGCCGACGCTGACCCTGAAGAGCTGGGTCACCTTCTTCTCGTCGGACACCTATCTCGGCGCGCTCTGGACGACGATCCGCATCTGGCTGATCGTACTCGTCTCGACGCTCCTCGTCGGATATCCCGCGGCGCTCTTCGTCGGACTGTTCGTGAAGAACAAGACGCTCTCGACGGCGCTGTTGGTGCTCTGCGTCATTCCGTTCTGGACCTCCTTCCTCATCCGCGTGCTCGCCTGGCGGCCGATGCTCGGCAAGGAGGGCGCGATCAACATGATCCTGATGAAGCTCGGCATCGTCACCCAGCCGATCGAGGTGCTGCTCTTCTCCGAACTTTCGGTCATCATCGGCATGACGCAGATCTATTGCGTCTTCATGGTTGGGCCTATCGCCTTCATGCTCGGTCGCATCGATCCCTCCGTCATCGAGGCGGCGCAGGATCTCGGCGCGAGCTTCTGGCGGATTTTCCGAACCATCATCCTGCCGCTCTCCATGCCGGGCGTGGTGGTGGGCTCGATCTTCGTCTCCGTCATGGTGCTCGGCGAATTCGCGACGTCGGCCGCCCTTTCCGGGCGCAAGGTCAACCTCCTCGGCAACATCATCGTCACCCAGGTCGGTTCGCTGAAATGGGCCTTCGCCGCCGTCGCCGGCGTGGTGCTGACCATCCTGATGGGGGCGGTCGTTGCCGCCATGCTTCGGGTCGTCGATCTCAGGAAGGAGCTCTGAGCCATGAACGCAGCTGGCATCAAGCTTGGCCTTGGCCTCTATACGACGTTGTTCATCGTCTTCCTCTACGGCCCGCTTGCGGTGCTCGCCATCCTTTCCTTCCAGACCGGGCCGGAGGGCGGGCCGCAGTTCCCGATCATCGAATGGTCGACCTACTGGTACAAGCACCTCTTCGGCCTTACGCCGCCGTCGCGCATCGCGCCGCTGCCGATCGACCAGGCACTGGTGCGCTCGCTGGCGCTCGCGGTCATGACGATGATCGTCTCCACCGTGCTCGGCGTTACCGCCGCACAGGCATTCCGCAAGAAGTTTCGCGGCTCGGGCGTCGTCTTCTATCTCATCGTGCTCGGCATGATGGTGCCCGGCGTGCTCGTCGGCCTCGGCATGGCGCTGGTCGCCAACGCGCTCGGTATCGACCGCCACTGGTGGGGCACGGCCTTCGTGCTGCATGTCGTCTACACCTTCCCTTTCGCCTTCCTCGTCATGCTGGCGATCTTCAACCGCTTCGATCCGAGCGTCGAGGAGGCCGCGTGGTCGCTCGGGGTCACTCCGGCACGCACCTTCCGCAAGATCACCTTCCCGCTGATCTTCCCCGGCGTGCTTTCGGCCATGCTCTTTGCCTTCACGCTCTCCTATGACGAGTTTTCGCGCACGCTCTTTGCCTCCGGCCGGGACCTGACGCTGCCGCTCGCCATCTACGGCACCTTCTCGGTGGAAGTGCATCCGAACGTCTTCGCCTTCGGCGTGTTGACGACGCTGTTCTCCTTCGCGCTGCTCGGCACCTATGCCGTTCTGATGGGCCTTTCAGTGCGCCGTGCCAAGCGCATGGCGATCCAGGAGGAAGCGTGATGGCGGGCGCTGCTCTCGTCACCGGCGCAGGCTCCGGCATCGGCCGCGCCATCGCGATAAAACTTGCGGCGGATGGGTATGCCGTCACCGTCAACGATCTCTCGCTCGAACATGCCGAGGCTGTCGTGGGCGAGATCCGCGCGGCGGGCGGCCGGGCCGTCGCCGTTGTGGGCGACGTCTCCGGCGAGGCGGATGTCGCGCTCATCCATCTTGCCGCCGTTGCGGCGCATGGCGATGTCACGCTGCTCGTCAACAATGCCGGCATCGTCCATCAGGCCCTGTTCGAAAATCTCGATGTCGGCGATTTCGACCGCATGTTCGCCGTGCATGTGCGCGGCACCTTCCTGATGACCAAGGCCGTGCTGCCGGCAATGCTTGCCGCCGGAACAGGCGTCATCATCAATGTCGCCTCGCAGCTCGGCCAGATCGGTGGCGTGGAGCTGGTGCACTATTCCGGCGCGAAAGCCGCGATCATCGGCATGACCAAGGCGCTCGCCCGCGAGATTTCCGCCCGCGGCGTGCGGGTGAACGCCGTCGCGCCGGGGCCGATCAACACGCCACTGGTCATGGGCCTTTCCGAAGACTGGCGCGCCGCCAAACGCGCCGGCCTTCCCCTCGGTCGCTTCGGCGAGCCGGAGGAGGTCGCCGAGACGGTCGCCTTCCTCGCCTCGCCTGCCGCCAGCCTCTTCGTCGGGCAGACGCTCGGGCCGAATTCCGGAGACGTCATGCTGTGAACCCGGAGACAACAATGTCCAACCAAAAGAAACGCATCGTCATCATCACCGGGGCCGGCATCGGCATCGGCGCAGCCACCGCGAAGGCGTTTGGCGCGCTCGGCGACCATGTGGTCGTCACCGATATTCTGGAGGCGGAAGGCCGCGCGGTCGTCGAGGCGATTTCTGCGGCCGGCGGCTCGGCGGAATTCCATTGCTACGACGTGCGCTCAACGGCGGCGACCGATGCGCTCGTTGCTGATGTCGAGGCGCGGCACGGGCGGATCGACGTCGTTGTCGCCAATGCCGGCATCGCGCACCGTACGAAGCTTGCCGATCTCACCGACGAGAAGTGGGACCTCACCTTCGACATCGACCTCAAGGGCATCTTCCGCCTCGTGCGCGCCGCCGCGCCCGGAATGCGTGCCCGTCGATCCGGGGCGGTCGTCGCGCTCTCCTCCATCATGGGTGTCGCCTATGGCTGGGACGAGCATGTGCACTATTCGGCGGCCAAATCCGGCGTCGTCGGCCTCGTGCGGGGGCTCGCGGTCGAGATGGCGCGCGACGGTGTGCGGGTGAACGGCATTGCGCCCGGCTACATCCGCACCGCCCAGCTTCTGTCCGAGGAAAATTCGCTCGGGCCGGCGGCAGCGGAAAAGGCGGCGGAGTTCATTCCGATGGGGCGGCTTGGAACCGGGGAGGACATCGCCGATGTCGCCGCGTTCCTTGCCTCCGACAGCGCGAGATACATGACCGGCCAGGTGCTGGTCGTGGATGGCGGCCTTCTGGTGGGCCGGTACTGAGCAATTCCAGCAAACGTGTGCAGCGGTTTTGCGTCCGGAATTGCGAACAAAAAGAGAGCCGCGGGGCGGCTCGGGGAACGATAACAACTGGAGAAGAGACATGTTCAAGTCGGAAATCAATCGCCGCTCGCTTCTCAAGCGCTCGGCAGGCGTGATGGCGCTGGCGATGGGTGGCGGCACGCCGTTCCTGTCCTCCCGCATGGCCTTCGCGCAGGCCGCTGACCTCGCCGGCCAGCAGCTCCGCACCATCGGCCTTTCCGTAACGGTGCAGGAACGCATCCTCGAAGAGTTCAAGAAGGCGTCGGGCGTTGGCGGTACGTCCGGTACCGCCGCCACCTTCCCGGATGCGCAGACGAAGATCCTCTCGGGCTCGAAGGACTACGATTGCTGGGAGATCATCGCCGAGCGCCTGCCCTCCATCGTCATGACCGACAATGTGGAGACGATCCCGGCGGCTTCGCTGAAGAACTGGGCGAACATCCGCGATACCTTCACCACGGCGAGCGACAAGTGGGACCGCGCCGCGCAGATCGTCGGCCAGATCTGGGCGGACGAGGGCCAGACCGTGCTCAACATGGTGCCCGCCGTCTACAACTACGATTCCATCGGCTACAACCCGGATGTGCTCTCCGATGAGGAGGCCAATACCTGGACGGCGATCTTCGATGCGAAGTGGAAGGGCAAGTCGGGTCTCAACACCGACCCGCTCATCGCCTTCGGCCAGGCCATCATGGCGATGAACACGCTCGGCCTTTCGGATGTGAAGAACCCCGGCAATCCGACCGCCGCCGAGATCGACGAGGCCGCCGCCTTCCTCGTCTCCAAGAAGAAGGAAGGCCAGTTCCGTGCGCTCTGGGGTGATTTCGGCGAGCTGGTCAACCTAATGGCCTCGGGTGAGATGGTCGTCTGCGACGCCTGGCAACCCGCTGTCATGGCTGTCAAGGCGCAGGGCAAGGCCTGCAAATACGCCGTGCCGAAGGAAGGCTATCGCGGCTGGGCAATCGGCCCGTCGATGATCGCGGGCACCACCAACCGGGAGGCTGTCATCGCCTATGCTGATTACTGGCTCTCGGGTGAACCCGGCATCACCGTCTCCGAACAGGGCTACTATTCGCCCTCGACCAACATCAAGGACGTCATGGCCCCTGAAAAATACGCCTTCTGGTACGAGGGCAAGCCCTGGGTCGGTGCGGAAGAGCGCGGCATCAAGGAGGGGGACCTGCGCGATGGTGGTTCGCTGGAAGAGCGCGCCAAGAACGTCGCCTACTGGCACCAGTGGCCGGAAGAATACGATCACCTCATCCAGAAGTGGGACGAATTCCTCAACGCCTGATCCCAAGACGAAGGACCGGGGCGCGCGTGGCCCCGGTCCGCGACCGGAGATTTTCTGATGCTATTCGACCTCGAACTCAACACTGTCGGCAAGGTCTATGACAACGGAACGCCCGCCGTCATCGACTTCAATCTTTCCGTCCAGAAGGGCGAGTTCATTGCCTTCCTCGGCCCCTCGGGCTGCGGCAAGACGACGACGCTGCGCATGATCGCCGGTTTCGAGGGCATTTCCTCCGGCGAGATGCGCATCCGCGGCGAGCGCATGAACGAGGTGCCGCCGCAGCGCCGCCCGACCTCGATGATTTTTCAGAACTACGCGCTCTTTCCGCATATGAGTGTGCGCCGCAATGTCGGTTACGGGCTGGAGGTGAAGGGTATCGCCAAGAGCGAACGCGAGGCCAAGGTCGACCGCATCCTCGCAACGCTCGGCCTCGAGGACATCGCCGAGCGCAAGCCGGAAAAACTCTCGGGCGGCCAGCGCCAGCGCATCGCGCTCGCCCGCGGCCTTGTCGTCGAGCCGGACATCCTGCTGCTCGACGAGCCGCTCGGTGCGCTCGATGCGAACCTCCGCAAGGCCATCCAGAATGAGTTGAAGCTCCTGCAAAAGAGCCTCGGCGTCACCTTCATCTTCGTCACGCATGCCCAGTCCGAGGCTTTGGCGCTCTCCGACCGCATCGTTGTGATGAACCAGGGCCGCGTCGAGCAGGTGAGCCCGCCGCACCAGCTCTATACCCGGCCGAACACGCCCTTCGTCGCGCAGTTCATCGGCCGCAACACCGTGCTTTCGGGCGAGGTTGCAGGCAGCGAGGGTGAGGACGTGGTGGTGACGACGGGCATCGGCACGCTTTGCGGCCGTGCCAACGGGGCGCTCGCCGAGAAGGGCCGCGTCAATCTCGTCGTGCCTGCCGAGGCGATCGAGCTGCATACGGCGAGCGAGGCCGCGCTTTCCGGTGTGAAGAACCGCGTCGATGCCCGCATCGAGCGCTCCGAGGTCGTCGGTCATATCGCCCACCTGACGGCGCGGCTTCAGGACGGCCGGGCTATCGCGCTGGAAGCCCATGTCGACAAGTACCGCCCGGGCGCGTTCCCGGCCGGAACCCCCGTTCTTTTGAGCTGGAACCCCGCCGAGGCGACGGTCATCCCGGCCCAGTGATCCTTCTTTCAGGGAACCAAGGAGATAAAAATGGCAAAAGAGATTTTGTGCAGTTTCGGCGTCGACGTCGATGCGGTGGCCGGCTGGATCGGCTCCTATGGCGGTGAGGATTCGCCCGACGACATCTCGCGCGGCATCTTTGCCGGCGAGGTGGGCAGCTTGCGGCTCCTGAAACTCTTCGAGCGGTTCGGTATCAGGACGACCTGGTTCATCCCCGGCCATTCGATCGAGACGTTCCCGGAGCAGATGCAAGCCGTTGCCGAAGCCGGCCACGAGATCGGCATTCACGGCTATACCCATGAAAACCCCATCGCCATGACGCGGGAGCAGGAGACGGAGGTGCTCGACAAAAGCATCGAACTGGTCACCAAACTTTCGGGCAAGCGGCCGACCGGCTATGTCGCACCGTGGTGGGAGTTCTCCAATGTCACCAACGAGTTGCTGCTGGAGCGCGGCATCAAGTACGACCACTCGTTGATGCACAATGACTTCACGCCCTACTACGTGCGCGTCGGCGACAGCTGGACGAAGATCGACTATTCCAGGAAGCCGTCGGACTGGATGGTGCCGCTGAAGCGCGGCCATGAGACCGACCTCATCGAAATCCCGGCCTCCTGGTATCTCGACGACCTGCCGCCGATGATGTTCATCAAGAAATCCCCGAACAGCCACGGCTTCGTCAATCCGCGGCAGATCGAGGAGATGTGGCGCGACCAGTTCGACTGGGTCTATCGCGAGATGGATTACGCGGTGTTCCCGCTGACCATCCATCCGGACGTCGCCGGCCGGCCACAGGTGCTGATGATGCTGGAGCGGCTTTATGCCCATATGATCAAGCATCCGGGTGTGAAGTTCGTGACGATGGACGAGATCGCGGATGACTTCGCCAAGCGGTTTCCACGCAAGAAATGACTGCGGGGATCGCGCGGAGCGTTTGCCCCTCACTCTAACCCCCTCCCCGCAAGCGGGGAGGGGAGGTGCCCAACGGAACGGTGATGCCTGAGGCAACCGGCATATCCTGCCTCCTTCTCGCCGCTTGTGGGGAGAAGGAGGTTGGCAGGCCGGATGAGGGGCCGTGCGTCTCGGCGATAGAAAGGACGAAACCCCATGTGCTCCCTATGCGGCATCATCGGCGGAGACCAGCATTGGACGGATGCCGCGGCGCGCCCCGGCGTCTTCACCCGCAATCTTGAGCGCCTCGATCGGCATCGCGAGCGCGCCCGGCGGGTAGCGGCTGCCAATCGCGTGCTCGCCGCTTTCGGGATGAGCCTTTCCGACTGGCAGGGTGCGTCCTTTATCCTCGCCACCCGCACCGGCAAGAGCGAGATGATCGACGACCTCGGCCATCTCTGGCCGGCCGCCGAGCGCCTTGCCGGTCGTCCCTGCGATCCGCTCGATCCTTCGCTGATCACCCGCATGGAGCGGAGCGATGGCTGACATTCCTGCCTTCACCCCCGTCCATCTCCTCACCGGCTTCCTCGGCTCGGGCAAGACGACGCTGCTGAAGCGCCTGCTCACCGATCCCGCGCTCGCCAATACCGCGGTGCTGATCAACGAATTCGGTGAGGTCGGCCTCGACCACTACCTCGTCGAGCGCATCGATGAGACGATGGTGCTGCTGCAATCGGGCTGCGTATGCTGTACCGTGCGCGGCGAGCTTGCCGAGGCGTTGCGTGACCTCCATTCGAAGCGCGAACGCGGCCTTGCGCCACCCTTCACCCGCGTTGTCATCGAGAGCACCGGCCTGGCCGACCCCTTCCCGGTGCTTTCGACGCTGAAATCCGACCCCGTTCTGCGCCACCATTTTCGCGCTGGCAGCGTTGTGACGACGGTCGATGCCGTCAATGGCCTTGCCCAGCTGGAGACCTATGTCGAATCGAACCGGCAGGCGGCCATCGCCGACCACATCGTCGTCACCAAGGCGGATCTTTGCGATGGTAATGGTGGTCTGGCGCGTCTGCTTTCACGCCTTGCCGAGCTCAACCCGGATGCGGTCCGCCACATTGCAACGGTCGGTGGACCGGGTGCCGATGCGCTCTTCGGGGATGACACGGCGCATCGTGCGGCAAAGCTGCAATCGGCGAGCGGCTTCTACTGCGATACCCCAACCGGGTTGGTGGCGGCGGACGGCGCGGTACACCAGGCGGCTATTTCCTCCTTCGTGATCGCCGTCGATACTCCGATCGACTGGACGGGCTTCGGTGTCTGGCTCACCATGCTGCTCAACCGCCATGGAGAACGTGTACTGAGGGTGAAGGGCATGCTCGATATTCAGGGCGAGGATCGCCCGGTGGCGGTGCATGGCGTGCAGCATCTCGTCCATCCGCCCGTGCATATGGAAACATGGCCGGTGGGGGAGCGCTCCTCGCGCATCGTCTTTATTGTTGACGGTCTCGATCCGAACCTGTTGAAACGGTCCTTCAATGCCTTCGCGCTTGTCGGGAGGGCCGCAGACAGTCCGCAGCCAGAGGCAGCCGCACCGGTTCGCAACGCCCAGAGCCCTTGATGAACAAGCATTCCCCGAAACCGGAACCCGCAGCGCCGGCACTCCACCTGGCCGGCAAGCCGAAGCTGCGTGTGCTCGGCACCGCCATCTCGCTTCTGGAGGAGTTGCGGGTGAAGGCCGAAGCGGATCTCGGCATCGAGGTCAGTTTCGACAACAACGATTTCATCGTCACCCAGCACAAGGCCGCGCAGGAGCCGGACAGCTACGACATCTACGACCAGTGCTTCCACAATCTCGATATCGTCTGGTACTGGCGTGCCATCCAGCCGATCGAGATTGCCCGCGTTCCGCTCTGGGGCGAGATCAACGACCTCACGAAAACCGGCCAGATCGGTCCGAGCGCCCGTCTCGGCCAGGGCGATGTGCCGGCGCGCAAACTCTATGTCCAGCCGAGCCTTGCCCTCGGCGACACGCCGACCGGCCGCATCTCCATGCTGCCGACGACACACAATTTCGACAGCTTTGGCTATCGCAGCGACATCCTCGATCCCCTTCAGCCGATGAACAGCTGGGCCGCGCTGCTCGACGAACGCTGGAGCGGCCGTGCCGCCCTCGTGGATGAACCGGCGATCGGTATTTTCGATGCCGCGCTCGCTGCGCAGGCCGCCGGCCTTATGACCTTCGGCAATATCGGCAACATGACCGTCGCAGAGATCGACGCGTTGATGGATATTCTGGAGACAAGGCGCAAGGCGGGCTTCTTCCGCAGCTTCTGGCGCACGGCGGAAGACGCTGCGGGATTGATGGTGGCGGATGAAACCGATATCCAGAGCATGTGGTCGACGGGCATCGGCATCCTGAACGGCCGCGGTTTTCCCGTCGAACAAGCGGCGCCTGCGGAAGGCTACCGTGCCTGGCATGGGGGTCTCTGCCTGTCGAGGCACCTTTCCGGCCGCATGCTGGATGTCGCCTACGACTATCTCAACTGGTGGATTTCCGGCTGGCCGGGCGCCGTCGTCGCCCGGCAGGGCTATTACATCTCCACCCCGGAGCGCTCGCGCCGCTACATGAGCGCCGCCGAGTGGGATTACTGGTATGAGGGGCTAGCCGCGCGGGAAGACCTGCCTGGTCCGGATGGTACGATCCGCGTAAAACGCGGCTCGGTGCGCAGCGGTGGCTCCTACTGGCAGCGTGCCAACGGTATCGCCGTCTGGAACACGACCATGGATGAACACAACTATCTCGTCCGCCGCTGGATGCAGCTCGTCGGGCGCGCAGAAAAGGACATTTGACGATGACGACAGAGCCGCGCTCGATCGCCCAGCTTTCCGTGCTTCTGCAATCGGGCGCGCTCGATCCCGTTACGCTTGTGGAAGAGACGCTTGCAGCCATCCGGTCGCATCCGGATGCCGCGGTCTTCACCTTTCTCCTGGAGGAGCGGGCGAGAACGGAAGCTGAGGCCGCACGGCAGCGCCTGCGGGAAGGGCGCTCGCGCGGCGTCCTCGACGGTGTGCCGGTTGCCTGGAAGGACCTCTTCGATATCGCGGGCCTGCCGACCACCGCCGGTTCCCGCGTGCTGAGGGACGCGGAGCCCGCAAGCCGCGATGCGGCCGTGGTGCAGGCTCTTGCGGGCGCCGGCATGGTCAGCGTCGGGCGGGTGAACATGAGCGAGTTCGCCTTTTCCGGCCTCGGTATCAATCCGCATTACGGCACGCCGCGCAACCCGGCCTCGCCCGCTGGCGAGCACCGCATTCCCGGCGGCTCCTCGTCCGGTTCCGGGGTCGCGGTCGCGGCTGGGCTCGTGCCCGTCTCCATCGGCACGGATACCGGCGGCTCGGTGCGCATCCCCGCCGCCTTCAATGGTATCGTCGGTTACAAGGCGTCCCGCGGGCGCTACGCCATGGAGGGTGTGTTCCCCCTGGCCAAAAGCCTCGATTCCCTTGGTCCGCTCTGCCGCACCGTGCAGGACGCGATCCTCATCGATGCTGCCATGCGGGGCCTGCCCGCTGCCGGCCCCGTCCCGCACCAGAATGTTGCCGACCTCTCCTTCGTCATTCCCGAGACCGTGTTCTTCGACGGTGCGGAACCGGAGGTCGTCGCGGCTTTCGAGGCGGGCGTCACGCAGCTTTCGCGCGCCGGCGCGCGCATCCGGCGCGAGGCCTTCCCGGAGTTTTCCGCAATTTTCGAACTGATGGCGAAACACGGCGCGCTGGTGACGGCGGAAGCTTTCGTCCTTCATCGTGCGCGCATCAAGGGTGCGGCGGCGGCGGAGATGGATCCCCGTGTCGTCAAGCGCACGCTGCTCGGTGAGAAGATCACCATCGCCGATTATCTCGAGACGCTGGAGGCCCGAGAAAAACTGACAGCGGCCTTCGAAGCCAGGCTCGGTCCGCAGGACCTGCTGCTCAGCCCGACGCTTCCTCATGTCGCCCCGGAAATCCAGCCGTTGCTCGATGATGAGGACCTGTTCTTCCAGACCAACGGCAAGACGCTGCGCAACACGCTTGTCGGCAATTTTCTCGATTGGTGCGGGGTGTCGCTGCCGTGTGGCACGGGTGCCGGGGGCTTGCCCGTCGGGCTCCTCGTGTCGGCTCCGCGGTGTGGTGACGACCGGTTGCTGGCCGCCGCTATGGCGGTGGAAGGCGTGCTCGGCTGAGGTTCCTAGCCGCTTCTCTGCGACTTTCCGCAGATTCTGGCGCGCAGGTTCGCGTCAGGACTGCAGGCGGGCCATTGCCTTGACGAGTGGGGTCGCGGACACCGCGCCGTGCTCGGAATGGCCGAGGGAACGCTCCCGAAGGCGCGCTGCGCGGCCCTTTGTTGCGACCATGGTGGCCTTGGCCGTGGCGCCGGTTTCGGCAGCGGTCTCGACGGCGTTCCAGACGTCCGGTTTCGAGCGGTTGCGGGCAACGGCGGAGGATGCCGCCTCGGCGGCAGGGAGCCAGACATCGAGCAGGGTCTTGTCGCCACGCTACGCCTTGCCGCGGTCGCGGATGCCCTTGGCGATGGCGATGAGCATGTCGTAGCCGGCAAGCGCTTGTGCCGCGCGCCGGAGGTCTGTCGCGTAAAGTGGGCCGGTGGAGGCGCCGACGGCGTCGAGAAAGCCGCTGGCCGCTATCGACAGGACATCGGACGGGCTCGCAGTGTCAAGATCGGGCCTGGAGAGAGCGGTGTTCACCGCCTTGAAGTTGCCGCCGCGGCCGGCGGTGCCAGGCTCGGTGCGTTGAACGGCCTTCTGGTCCACAAGCTTAGCGCGCCTTCGCTCATCGTCACGATTGGTACGCACACCATTTTCGATCTTCTCGGCGCGAATGACGGGACGCTCGGTCTCATCGAGCCGCTGTTCCCGTATATCGATTACTTCACGCCCCGGATCGAAGAGGCCAGACAGATCTCGGCCGCGCCCGATGTCGAGGGCGCAGGGCGGTTCTTCCTGGAGCGTGGCGTAAAACATTGTTTTTTTACCCTCGGCGGCGACGATGTCTGCTTCATGGATGCCGCAAGTACTGTCGTCCGGGAGCGGGTGTTCGAAATCGAGGTGGTCGAATACGATGGGTTGCGGCGACGCCTTCGATGCCGGTTACATCACGGCCCTGCATCACAAGATGGACCTGGTCACCGCGCTAACCTCGCGCAGGCAAGCGCCGCGCTCGTGGCGACCGGTCTCGGTTCGGATGCCGGTATCCGCTCTTTCGATGAAACACTTGCCTTCATGAACAGCGCGCCGCGCAAGGCGGCTTGAGGCGATCTATTAGGGGCCGCCCCAAGGCCCTTGGCAAAATTCGCATCCGACGACGGGGTTGCCGAAGAAACCGCGTTTGGTTTCGGTATGTCATTTTTGCGCTACGATCGCATAACGGTGTTGAAGGCCCCGCGCGATGGCCTTGAAGAAACCGAAATGCGCTGCCTGCGTCTTGTGGATTTGCCGCAGATCCCTGTCCGCCGTCACGCTTGAAAAACCCGCTTCCGCAAGCAGGCGTGAAACGACGTCGACCCGCGCACCGCCGGAAAAATGGACGCGGGAGAGGATGTCTGCATGCGTGCCGGTCATGGCCGCGGGCGCCTGCACTCCTGTCGTGCCTGCTCGCTCCAGAAAGGCGGCGAGCCGTTTTACAAGCCGCTCGGCGAGGCCCGTATTGACGAAATCACCGTCGATGACCAGCAGCTTGCCGCCCGGTTTGAGGACACGCAGCCACTCTGCAAAACAAGCGGCCGGATCGACAAGGGTCCAGACAAGATGGCGCGTGACAATCACGTCGTAGCTGCCATCGGCCTCAAGCGTGTTCTCCGCATCGCCGAGATGAAAACGGATGGAACGGCCGCGGGCTGCGGCCTTGGCGCGGGCGCGTTCCAGCATGGGTTCGGCCCAGTCGATGCCGGTTACGCGATAGCCGAGGTCATCCATCAGGTGGGAGATCACGCCGGTTCCGCTCGCAAGGTCGAGAGCCTCGCGGCCATCGCCACGGCCGAGATGCCGTTCGATGAGCGCATGCCAGGCGGCGCGTTCCTCCTCGGAGAAGATCTCGTGGCCGGGCGACTGGTCGAATGTTGCAGCGCGCGCGGACCAATAGGCCTTGATTTCATCCCGCAAGGTGAAATTGGTGCCCTCCGTCGTGCGGTTGCTCTGCATGCTTCGTTCCCCGATTTCAGCTTCGAACGCTTCTAAAAGATAATACTTGACTATAAAAGTCATAAAATAATATGTGCCGGGCAGTTTCCACCGGAGATGAATCCCATGCGCTTTTCTGCCAAGTCGGCGATGTTTGCCCTCGGCCTCCTCGTGTCCACCGTGCTGCCGGCAATGGCCGATCCCGTCGTCCTCAAGGACGTTACCGGGCGAGACGTCGAAGTGAATGTGCCGGTCAAGCATGTCATCCTCGGCGAAGGCCGGCAGATCTATTTCCTCGCCGCGCTCGACAAGGAAAACCCGTTCCAGCACGTTGTCGGCTGGCGCGACGACCTGCCGAAGGCTGATCCGGAATCCTACGCCGCTTACCTCGCGAAATACCCCAACATCGCCAAGCTGCCGACCTTCGGCGGCATGAAGGACGGTACGTTCGATATCGAGCAGGCCGTGGCCCTGAAGCCGGACGTCATCCTGATGAATGTCGATGCCAAGACCGCGACGGAAGAAGCCGGCTACATCGAGAAGCTTGCCAAGGTCGGCATCCCGCTCGTCTATGTCGATTTCCGCGAGAAGCCGATGGAGAACACCGAGCCGAGCATGCGCATCATGGGCACGCTGATGGGCAAGGAGAAGGTTGCGGAGGATTTCATCACCTTCCGGGCCGATGCGATCAGGAAGGTCACGGACGTCCTTGAAAAGAATGGTCCGGCAAAGCCAGTCGTCTTCGTCGAGCGGGCAGGGGGCTACTCCGACGATTGCTGCATGTCCTTCGGCAACGAGAACTTCGGCAAGATGGTCGAACTCGCCGGCGGCACGAACATGGCCAGGGAGATCATCCCCGGCACGTTCGGCACGGTGAACCCGGAGCAGATCATCGCCTCCAATCCCGACCAGGTGATCATCACCGGCGGCATGTGGGAAGGGTATGTGCCGGGTGGCAACTGGGTCGGCGTCGGGTATGGCGCCGATACGGCGGAAGCCCGCCGCAAGCTGGAAAACCTGACCAAGCGTCCGGCCTTTACGGGCGTCAAGGCGGTAAAGGACGGCAATGTGCACGCCATCTGGCACCAGTTCTACAACAACCCCTACCAGTTCGTCGCCATCCAGCAGATCGCCAAGTGGCTGCATCCCGATCTCTTCAAGGACCTGGATCCGGAGGCGACCTTCAAGGAGCTGCACGCCCGCTTCCTGCCGCTTGAATACAAGCCGGGATACTTCGTCTCGCTGAAGGGCGAGTAGTCGATGGCCGCCACGGCGACCGAAGCCAGGGCGACGGGGCGCGATCAATATCGCGCCCTTGCCTTTCGGCGTATCCTCATCCTTGCCGGCCTCGGTCTTGCGCTTGCCGCCAGCATTGCCATCGACATGGCGCTTGGGCCCGCGAACTACAGCGTTTCCGAGGTTCTTTCCGCGCTCTTCTCGCCGGAGACGGCAGGTGACCAGCTGCGTGTCGTCATCTGGGATATCCGCATGCCGATCGCGTTGATGGCGGTGACGGTTGGCGCGTCGCTCTCGGTTGCGGGTGCGCAGATGCAGACGATCCTGTCGAACCCGCTCGCCAGCCCCTTCACCCTCGGCATTTCAGCCGCTGCCAGCTTCGGTGCGGCGCTGGGGCTTGTTGCCGGCGTCGCCATCTTTCCGGGGGCGACCCAATACATGGTGCCGGTCAATGCCTTCATCATGGCGATGGTGGCCGCGCTCTTCATTCATTTCGCCTCGACGTTGCGGGGCGTGACGGTGGAGACCATCGTTCTGCTCGGCATCGCGCTCGTCTTCACCTTCAATGCCGCGCTGTCGCTTCTCGAATACCTCGCCTCCGAACAGGCGCTCGCGGCCGTCGTGTTCTGGACCATGGGCAGCCTCACGAAGGCGACCTGGGACAAGGTGTTCGTCACCGCGGCCATACTGGTCGTGACGCTGCCGCTCTTCATCCGCAATGCCTGGGCACTGACGGCGCTGCGGCTCGGCGACGACAAGGCGGCCAGCATGGGCGTCAATGTCCGGCGCCTGCGTCTCCACACCATGCTCGTCGTCAGTCTGCTCGCCGCCATTCCCGTCTCCTTCGTCGGCACGATCGGCTTTGTCGGCCTTGTCGGCCCGCATATCGCGCGCATGGTGGTGGGCGAGGATCAGCGGTTCTTTCTGCCCGGGTCCGTGATCTGCGGTGCGCTTCTTCTGTCGGCGACATCAGTCGTCAGCAAGGTACTGATCCCCGGTGCCATCCTGCCGATCGGGGTCATCACCGCGCTTGTCGGCGTTCCCTTCTTCTTCGTCCTGATTTTCTCGAACCGGAGGCGCGCATGGTAAGCCTGGTGCTGAAGGACCTTGGCGCCAGCTATGGCCGCACGACGGTTTTGTCCAATGTAGCGATCGAACTGCTGGCGTCCGGCACCACCACCGCGGTCATCGGCCCGAATGCGGCGGGAAAATCGACCCTCTTCAAGCGCATCGCAGGCCTTGTTTCCGGTCCCGGTGTCGTGCAGCTCTCCGATGCGGCCCGCGGGGATCGCTCGATCTGCTACATGCCGCAGGATACTGGTTCGAATGCCGTGCTGACGGTGTACGAGTCGTTGCTGCTTGCCGCAAAACAGGGTGGCGGTTGGCGTGTGAAGGACGACGAGCTGTTCGAGATCGATGCGATCTTGAAGGCGTTGCGCATTGAAGAGCTTGCGTTTCGCGGCCTCGATGCGCTGTCCGGCGGCCAGCGTCAGCTTGTCTCGCTCGGCCAGGCGCTGGTGCGCAAACCCGAGGTCCTGCTGATGGACGAGCCGACCTCGGCGCTCGATCTCCATCGGCAGATCGATGTCTTGGAATTCGTTGCCGATCTTGCCTGCCGCACCGGCATGGTCGTGCTCATCGCGTTGCATGATCTCAATCATGCCCTGCGCTACTGCACGAACACGATCGTCATCGCCAATGGTGAAATGGCCTCGAGTGGCGCGACCGCCGAGGTGATAACATCGGCAATGTTGCGCGATATCTATCGCGTCGATGCCCGCATCGAAGCTTGTTCCCGAGGCCGGCCGATGGTCATCGTCGATGGTGCGCTTTGAGCCGCGACCCGAGCCCGGCGGTCGCCTTCAGGGAATGGTCGCCTCTTCGATCAGCCAGTTGATGAAGTAGCCGACCTCGGCGGTTTCCCGCTTCGCTTCCGGGCAGATGCAATAGTAGTTGTGAAGGGCCGGCACGCTGAGCTGCAGCGGCTGGACGAGGCGGCCTTCGTCGAGATCGCGGGCGGAAACGACTTCGTCGCTGAGCGCGACGCCGAAACCGTCGCGCGCAGCCTGAAGCACGATGCCGAAGTCGTCGAAATAGACGTCCGCCTCCCCGGCATAGGCAATGCCGGCCTCCGCCTGCCAGCGCCGCCACTGCGAACCGTCGTCTTCATGGAGCAGCCGGTGATAGGCAAGGTCGGAGGGCTGGCGGATGGCGTTCGGTCCGCGCAGGAGCTGCGGGCTGCACACCGGCGTCATGCGGATACCGTGCAGAAGACGCCACCAGAAACCCGGCCATGGCGGTGCCCCGTAGACGATCGCGACGTCGGTCTTGCGCCAGTCGACGCCGGGAAAATGGCTGGATGTGACGACCTTCAACTGGAAATTCGGACTGTCGGCCATGAAGGTGAAAAGCCGGGTCGCAAGCCAGGCGACGCCATGCACCTGGGGGATGGAGATGGTCAGGGTTCGCCTGCTGGCCTCGCCGTATCTTTGCGCCGAGAGCTGGCGCACGCCGGTCTGGATCGCGTCCATCGCATTTGCCACCGAGCGCTGGAGCTGGCTTCCGCTCGGGGTCAGGGCCAGTTGGCGTCCGCGTTTTTGAAACAGGTCGACACCGAGTGCTACCTGGAGCGCGCGGATCTGCTGGCTGACCGCGCCTGGCGTCACATGCAGCTCCGCTGCCGCCGCGCCGACATTGCCGAGCCGTGCGACGCTTTCGAAGACGCGAAAGGCATGAAGGGGGGGCAGCGTCATCGGTTTCGGTCCTCAAACGGGGCTTGACGATCAGGCATTCTGGTCGCGTCCGGGGCGCAACTGCTCGATCACGCGATCGGCAAGCGCGCGCAGGACCGGGTCGTTCGCCCGGTCCACAGGGCAGACGATGTAATATTCCCGCGCTGCGTTGATCGTGGTCGAAAACGGCTGGATGAGACGGCCTTCGCTCAGATAGTTCCGCGTCAGGACATCGGAGACCAGCGCCACGCCGCGGCCTTGAACGGCAGAGGCGATTGCCTGCGCCACCGAATTCACCCGCACACGCGTGTTGCCTTCGAGGCCTATCCGCGCGGCGACGGACCATTTTGCCCATTCGCCACCGTCGTCTTCATGAAGCAGGGCGACCGAACTCAGCTTCCTGTCGCGATTGCGCAGGTCCAGCCGGGGAAACAGCGTCGGCGCGCAGACGGCACAGAGCCTGACTTCGCTGAGGGATCGCCAGTATTTTCCGGTAAATGGCGGGTTGTCGTAGACGATGGCGAGGTCGTTTTTGTCCCAATCCACGTCAGCGGCGGTGATCGCCTCGTTGATCGTCAGGCTGGCGATGCCGTTCGACTGGGCGAAATCGACGATCGCGGCCGTGAGCCAGGCGATGCCGAGCGCCGTCGGCACGGAGACCGACAGCGCGGCGGGCTGGTCGCCGGCGGTGATTTTTCGCGAGGCCCGCGTCGCCGTGTCGAGCTGGCCGAGCGATATGGCGACGGCCTGGGAGAAATCCTTGCCCGCCTGGGTCAGTGCGACATTCCTGCCCGCTTTCTGAAAAAGCACGATCCCCGTCGCCTCACCCAATTTCTTCAGTTGCAGGGAGATCGCGCTGGGGCTGAGGTTCAGTTCCTCGGCGGCATGCCGGACCCCGCCGAGGCGCGCGGTCGCCTCGAAGGCCGGCAGATATTGCAGGTACGGCGGCAGACGGCTCATTGTTTGACCCGGCTAGTTGTTTGGAAAAACAGAACGATACTGGTGATTATAAATTGATTTTTTCAAACTGTTAAGAGTGCTATCCCAACGACAAAGAGGAGAACGTTCATGATTGCGGCCAAACCATTCGACTTTCCCTATGACGGCAATCTGGAGGCGCAGAAGACTGCGCTCATTGTCATAGACCTGCAGGAGGATTTCCTGTCGACGACCGGCTATTTCGCCCGCCAGGGCTACGACCCGGCGCCGCTCCGAGCGATCCTTCCCGCAGTCAACCGGCTCATTGCCGCTTGTCGGGAGGCCGGCGTGCAGATCATCCACACGCGGCAGGGTTATCGCGGGGACCTCGCGGACATGACGCCTTACGAAAAATGGCGCCGGAAGCGCTCCGGTCTTGAGGGCACGACCGCGCTGCTGCGCTCCAGCCCGGGCTTCCAGATCGTTCCCGAACTCGATGTGCGTCCGGAAGACATCATCGTCGACAAGACCTGCAACGGCGCCTTCACCTACACGGATTTCGAACATGTCCTGCGCGCGCAGGGCATCACCCATCTCCTGTTTTCCGGATGCACCACGGATGTCTGTGTGCACACCACGCTGCGCGAGGCCTGCGACCGCAACTTCCAGTGCCTGACGATCTCCGATGCCTGCGCCAGCGGCGATCAATATGCCCACGAGGCGGCCCTTCACATGGTCACGGTCGAGAACGGCATTTTCGGTGCGCTCACCGATACGGCTGCGGTTCTCGAGGGGCTTCAGAAGCTTGGACCGTCCGCGAAATGAGCGAGGTGCATGCGAACCAGAAATACGTTTCCCTGATGCGTCTGACGCAGAAGGGGCTCACCGAGCTCACCGACAGCGCCAAGCGCCGGAAGGTCAGCGAGGATCGCGTGGCCGCGCTCGGTGGCCGCTCGATCGCCTTCTATGCCCTGCTGGGCCCCTATGATTTCGTGCAGGTTTTCGAAATGCCGAGCAACGAAGCCATGATGCAATACGTCCTCACCGCGCGCCGCGACGGGCATGTCGAACCCCTGATCCTTCCGGCCTTCGACACCGACGCGTACGGGCAGATCCTCACCGAAATAGTTTAGTTTTTCTGCGTTTATTTCGAGAAAACATTTAGCTTGTCTGTATGGGATGTTCGTATACGACTTCACAAAACATCAATCCAAGAAGCCAAAAACAAGGGAACACGATGATGAAAACTGCACGACTGGGAATGAAACCGTCTCTTCTCGCCGGCACGATGCTGGCCGCCCTTCTCGGCGCAGGCAATGGTCTTGCCGCAGAGCAGAAACCCGATTTCGTATCGGGTGGCGTCCTGAAGATCTGCACCAGCGGCGAATTCCCGCCGATGGAATATTATGAAAATCCCGGCGACAAGGACCTCGTCGGTTTCGAGATCGACGTCATGGACGCGATCGCCAAGCAGTGGGGTGCCAAGGCCGAATATGTCGTCGGCGATTTCAAGGGGCTGCTCCCCTCGCTCGATTCGAAGCGCTGCGATCTCGTCGCGAGCGGCATCCTGATCACGCCGGCCCGTCTCGAGAAATACGACGGCATCCCCTATTTCAGCTCGCATATCGTGATGGTCACCGCGGCGAGCGACACGGAGACGAAGGTTCCGGCCGATGTCAGCGGCAAGGTGATGGCGATCGAGGCCGGTACGTCCTACGAAAAGATGGTCGCCGATCTCAATGCGGAGCTTGAGGCCGGCGGCAAGGCGCCGATCCAGGCACAGACCTATCCCTCGGCATCCGGTGTCATCGAGCAGATCCTCGTCGGGCGTGCGACGGCCACCATCACGCAGGATACGACGGCGGCCTATCGCATGCTGCAGGTTCCGGGCCGCCTGAGCATTCCCTACACCTACGAGCAGAGCGAAAACTACGGCATCTATCTCCGCAAGAGCGATGGTGACCGCCAGATGCTGAAGGAAGCGATCGAGGCCCTGCAGGCGAGCGGCGAGATGAAGGCACTGCTTCAGAAATGGAACCTGCCGGAAACGGCGACCGACGTTTCCCACGACGTCAATTGACGATAGGACGGTTTCGCGTTGTTCCAGCTCGACCTCTTCCTGCAGGCGATATTCAGCGCCCCCCTTTTCAAGGGGGCGCTCCTGACGATCGGCCTTTCCCTCTGCGTCATGGCCGTGTCTCTCGTGCTCGGCATGGGGCTCGGTTCCATGGCGGGCTCGCCGCGGCCGGCGGTCCGATGGCTGGTGACGCTCTATGTCTGGCTCTTCCGCGGCGCGCCGGCCCTGCTGGTGTTGCTCTTCGTCTGGAACGGCCTGCCGCAGATTTCGGAGATTTTCCGCGCCGGCTGGTTCACGCCCTTCGTCGCGGCGTTCCTGGCGTTGTCGCTCATCCAGATCGCCTATCTGGCGGAAATCCTGCGCAGTGCCTTTGCCGCCGTCGGCCATGGCCAGCGGGAAGGGGCTGCGGCGCTCGGCATGCATCGCTGGCAGATCTTTCTGGTCATCACCATGCCGCAGGCGCTCCGGATCGCGGTTCCCGCGCTGATGAACGAGTTCATCTCCCTCCTGAAGACCACGTCGCTGGCGACCGTGATCTCGCTCAAGGAGCTGATGACCGTCTCCCAGTTCGCCATCGCGACGAGCTTCCGCTTCCTCGAATGGTACGGCGCGGCGCTCGTCTATTATCTCGTCATCGTCTCGGTGCTGACGCTTGCGCAGAACCGTATCGAATATGTGCTTTCGCGCGGCTATCGCTGATCCCGCTTCAACCCGAGAGTTGGACATGAACACGCAAACGACGACCGATCTTCTGCACCGGGCCGCGATCGAAGTGGCTGGCGTCAACAAATGGTACGGCGCTTTCCAGGTCCTGAAGGGCATCGACCTGACGGTGAACAAGGGCGAACGCATCGTGATCTGCGGCCCCTCCGGCTCCGGCAAATCGACGCTGATCCGCTGCATGAACCGTCTCGAGATTCATCAGGAAGGCTCGATCATCGTCAACGGCATCGAGCTTACCAACCAGCTCAAGCGCATCGACCGCATTCGAAGCGATGTCGGCATGGTCTTCCAGCACTTCAACCTGTTCCCGCATCTGACGGTTCTCGAAAACTGCACGGTCGCCCAGCGCTGGGTGCGCAAACTGTCGAAGAAACAGGCGACCGAAATCGCAATGACCTATCTGGAGCGCGTCCACATTCCGGAAAAGGCCGACAAATATCCCGGTCAGCTATCCGGCGGCCAGCAGCAGCGTGTCGCCATTGCGCGTGCACTCTGCATGAACCCGAGCATCATGCTGTTCGACGAGCCGACCTCGGCACTCGATCCCGAAATGGTCAAGGAGGTGCTGGACACGATGATTTCTCTCGCCGCCGACGGAATGACGATGGTCTGCGTCACGCACGAGATGAATTTCGCGCGCGAGGTGGCGAGCGAAGTGGTTTTCATGGATGGCGGCCAGATCATCGAGCGCAACACGCCCGACCGCCTGTTCTCCGCGCCCACGCATGAGCGCACGCAGCGCTTTCTCGGCAAGCTGCTGCATTGAGGGAGGAGAGGGTGCGCAATAAGGACTGGTTTTCGAAGGAGACAATCTCCGAGAGGCTGACGCGGCTCTGCGAGCCGCATGTGCACAGCTTTTTCCGGGCCAACATGTTTCATCTCGTCGGTCGGGACGCCGACCTTGTCGTCGATTTCGGCATGGGGCTCGCCAGTCTCGCGGGCGCGCTGGACATTCCGGCCGGCAAGCCTGTGCTGGCGGTCGCGACCCACATCCATGTCGATCATGTCGGTTCGTTCCACGAATTCGAGAACCGGCTGGGGCACGAAGCTGAGGCTGCTGCCTTTGCGCAGATGCTCGACACCGATACGCTCGCCCCCTATTTTCGCACGCAACCGGACGCCCTCGCAGCGGTCGCGCCCACGGGCGTCATGCCGGAGGCCTATGCGATCCCGCCCGCTGCGCTTGCCACGATCCTCAAGGAAAACGATGTCATCGACACCGGCGACGCCCGCTACATGGTCCTGCATCTACCGGGCCATTCACCCGGCTCGCTCGGCCTTCTCGACGAGAAGACGGGGACGTTTTTCAGCGGAGACGCGATCTACGAGGGCAACCTCGTGGATGACCTGCCGGGATGCGACGTCGCGGCCTACCGGGTGACCATGGAGCGCCTGTCGCGGCTCGACGTCCATACTGTTCACGGCGGTCATGGATCGAAGTTCGGAAAGGCCCGGATGCAGCAGATCGCCCGGGCCTATCTGACGGAAAAGGGAGGCTGAGCGGGGCCAGTCGACTACGGCGTCGATTGCCACATTATCCGTCGAGCAGGCTGGCATAGTCCGGGTGTTTGACGGCGAAGGCGGCCATGAAGGGGCATTTTGCGATGATGCGCGTCTTTCGGGCGCGCAACGTCTCGAAGACACCCCGTGCAAGACGCGTGCCTATGCCTTGGCCTGATAGCGCCTGGGGAACCTCGGTGTGGGTGAGCACGATCCGGCCATTCTCCTCGCGGTAGTAGGCGACCGCCATCTCGTCTCCGACGGCCAGCTCGAAGCGCGACTCGGCCGGGTTGTCGCGAACGTCGTCATCCATCAGGCATCCTCCGCTTTCCAGTCTCGCCGGTGATCCGGCTAAAGGCCGCTGAATTGCCACAGGAGCCCGATCAGCCCCAGATAGAGGAGCGATCCGGCGATGAACCGCTCCTGCAGGCTGGCAACCGATTGTAGGGGCAGACGGCCGGGAACGGCAAATGCTGTCTTTGCGTCCATGTCGTGTTTCTTCCTTGAACGGGGCGAGGGATCGCGCTTGTCGAAGGTGGTGCTGGAAGCTACATTAATCAAATGAGGCTGGGGCATTGGAAGCATGCGCGAAATTCATAGCGCCGATCTTAACCTTGTTCGCGTCTTCGTCGCAGTCCTGGAGGAGCGGGGCGTCACGCGGGCGGCCGAGCGCCTGCACCTTACCCAGTCGGCCATTAGCCATGCACTCGCCCGGCTGCGCGAGACGCTTGGCGACGAGCTCTTCATCCGCGGGCCGAACGGCATGTATCCGACCCCCCGTGCCCTGGAGCTTGCGCAGGCGTTCAAGCCGGCCCTGCGGCAGATCGAGGGCGCCCTCGCGGGCAATACCTTCAATCCCGAGACCTCGGACATCACCTTCGCGATCTCGACCTCGGATTTTCTCACGGCGACGGTCATTCCCGAGCTGATGGCGCGCATCCGCTGCCATGCGCCGAAGGCCGGCTGCTGGCTGCGCCCGTTGAGTGAGCTCAACATCACGGAGGAACTCGATCGCGGCGCCCTTCATGTGGCCATCGGCGTTTTCGGCAAGACACCGTCCCGTTTCGTCAGCGAGCCGCTGTTTTCCGATCAGAGCGTGTGGCTGATGCGCCGGGATCATCCCGCCGCGGCTGGCCCCTTCGGCCTCCAGGCGCTTGCGGCCTTTCCGCATGTCGATATCCTGATTTCCGACCAGCTTCAGCCGGCCGGGGATGCGACGATCGACCAGGGTGGGCTGGAGCGGGCCTACATCACCAGCAATCCGCGTTACATCGAGGGTCTGCTCGGCGCCGAGGGCCTGACGCGCACGGTGGGCGCGACCGTCTCGCACATCCTTGCCGTTCCGGCCCTTTTGGCGGCAACCGACATGATCGCCTACGTGCCGCTGCAATTTGTATTGCGCGCGGTGCGCGCGCTCGATCTTGCGTGGCGCGATCCACCTTACCACGCGCCACCCTTCGAGATCTCGATGCTGTCGCACCGGACGATGGGCGCACATCCCGCCGTGGCCTGGTTGCGGCAGGCGCTGGTGGAAAGCGCGGAACGTTACCATCGTAAGGATTGATCCAGGCAAGAGAATGAATCTTGTTCATGAATCAAATGCTAAAGCATCATTTCATTCATTGAGTATCCGCGCCCATATTTGCCGATATCTAAATCCGGTCCAAAGGACCCAGGAGAGTTACGGCAATGAACGCAATCGTCACAGGTCTCGTCGTCCCGGACAACAGGCCGCAATCCGCGCCGGCCCCGGATGTACGTGCGCCGACCGCTCACCATCCGCAGCCGAAGGGCGCGAGGCAGAAGCGGCCGCGCCGGCGCAGCTATCTTGCCCTTGCCCGTTCGGCCGCCATCGTCGTCGGCATCGGGCTTGCCACCGTCATTCCGCTCGGCTGGGGGCAATGGGTCGCGGGCTTCACGAACCAGTCTACGGACAATGCCTATCTCCGGGCGGACACGACGCCGATCAGCACGCAGATTTCCGGCCGTGTGCGCGGGGTCGCGGTGAGCGACTTCCAGGCGGTCCGGGCCGGCCAGCTGCTCGGCGAGATCGAGGCTTCGGAATATGACGCGAAGGTCAGCCGCGCGACGGCCTCGGTTACCGCTGCGGATGTCGCCATCCGCAATGTCGACAGTCGGATCGTGCTGCAGCACCGCACCATCGCCCAGGCCGATGCCGCTATCCTTGCAATCAGCGCCGATCGCGACCGGGCTGCGGGTGAGTACGGCCGACAGACCGCCGCCGTCGAGGACGGCTGGTCCACCAGCCAGCGCCTGGAGGACGCGCTTGCCGCAAATCGCCGCTTCGAGGCCCAGCTTGCGGAAAAACAGGCCGAAGCGGACGCGCAGCGCCAGCAGCTCAACGTGTTGGGCACGCAGCGGGAGCAGGCGCTGGCGGAGCTGGAGATCCGCAAGGCCGATCTCGCGCTCGCCCGTATCGAGCTCGGCCATACCAGGATCGTTGCGCCCATCGATGGCGTCGTCAATGTCAGCAGCGTGCGCGCTGGCCAGTATGTTTCCGTCGGTACTCGCTTCATTTCCATTGTTCCGCTGCCCAAGGTTCATGTCGTGGCGAACTACAAGGAAACACAGCTCGGCAGGGTGCATGTCGGCCAGGCCGCGACGATCAAGGTCGATATGTTCCCGGGGCGGGAGCTGAAAGGCCGTGTGGAGCAGATTGCGCCCGCGACTGGTGCGGAATTCGCGCTGCTGCCGGCGGACAATGCAACCGGTAATTTCACCAAGGTCGCCCAGCGTATCGCCGTGCGGATTGCACTCGTCGATGTGCCGCAGGACCTGCGGCAGGCGCTGCGGCCGGGCATGTCGGTCCTGTCGACAATCCATACGGACACGGCGATCGACGATCCCGCGATCAAGTAGGCGGGAAGGACAGATCATGACAGCGGCAGCGGTTCCGGCCCTCCGGAAAGAATGGCCCGGCCTCAGGACGCTCGTCGGCATCGGCGCCGTCCTCCTCGGCACCTTCACATCGATCCTCAACGCGCGGCTGACCGACATCGGCCTTGCGGATATCCGCGGTGCCCTCGGCCTCAGCTTCGATGAGGCCTCGTGGATCACCACAGCCTACGTCGTCGCCGAGGTGGCGGCGATCCCGGCGGCAGTGTGGCTGCGCGGGATCCTGTCGCCGACGCGCGGCGTCATCCTCGGCGCGGCACTGTTTTCCGTGTTTTCCCTCGCGGCACCGTTGAGCCCCGACCTTTCGATCCTGCTCAGCCTCCAGGCGCTGCGCGGGTTGAGTGCCGGTGTGCTGATCCCCATGGCCTACGCTGTGATCATGCGCCACTTGCCGCAGCACCAGCGGCTCTACGGCCTGTCGTTCTATGCGCTGGTTTCCGCCACCACGCCCAGCCTCTCGGTTTCGCTCGAAGCCTTCATTCTCGAACACCTCTCCTGGGAGTTCCTGTTCTGGCTCAACATCGTCCCGGGCGCACTGACGGTCTTTGCGGCCAGTTATGGCCTTGCCCACGACCCGGTCAAATACATGCGCTTTCGCAAGTTCGACGGCTTCGGGCTGCTTGCCCTGTCGCTCGGGCTGGCTGCGCTGGTGGCCGCGCTCGATCAGGGTAACCGGCTCGACTGGCTGCAATCCGGTCTCATCGTCGGCTTTTTGCTTGCCGGAGCGTTTCTCATCGGCGCGTTCTTCGTGCACGCCTTGCTACATCCGAACCCGGTCGTCAGTCCGCGGCTCCTGTGGCGGCGCAATATCGGCCTTGGCCTGATGATGATGTTCGCAAGCCGTATTGCCGTCATGTCCTCGGCCTTCATCGTTCCGCAGTATCTGATCCGCATCCAGGGCTATCGCGCGCTTGAAAGCAGTGACCTGTTCCTTGCTACGGCAATCCCGCAATTGCTCCTCGCACCCGTGGTGGCCTGGCTCTGCTATCGGGTCGATCCGCGCAATCTGCTGGCGCTCGGCGGCATGCTGATGGGTGGGGGTTTGCTCCTGTCCGCCAACATTACCGGCCTGTGGGCTAGCGAGGAATTCCTCCTGCCGCTTCTGCTCCAGTCGGTTGGCGGGCCGCTCGTCGCGATCCCCACCATGGTGCTGATCACCGAAGACATCACGTTGCAGGAGATCCCCTGGATCGCTTCGCTGGTGCATATCGTGCGCACGGTCGGCAGCGCCATCGGCTTGGCGCTCGTGACGACCACGGTGCGGGTGCAGGAACAGGTCTATTCCAACCTGATCGGCCTGCATGTCGAAAGCGGCGATGCGGACGTGGCAGCGCGGATCGAGACGCTGGCGCAAACAGTGTTGCCGCGGGCCGCCAATCCGCAGGAAGCGGTCGGGCAGGCTACTGCCCTGCTTGCTCGTACCGTCCAGCGCGAGGCCTATGTGTTGAGCTACGCAGACGCTTTTCTGCTGATCGGAGCGATCATGCTGCTTGCGACGGCCCTGTCGCTGGCCCTGCGCAAGACCCTCCTGCCCGGCCGGTTTCTCTGATAGACCGGCAGGACGGCAGGCTGGATGGCCGCGGCGCGACAGAAGGGGTCCATCGATGCTCGATCGCCTGACCGGCATGCAGGTCTTTGTACGCACGGCGCAACAGGGCAGCCTGTCGGCCGCGGCACGCCAGATGAAGATGTCGCCGGCCATGGCGACGAGACACGTCGATGCGCTGGAGGAACGGCTCGGAATCAAGCTCTTCCATCGCACCACGCGCAAGCTTTCGCTCAACGAGTCGGGACGGCAATATCTCGAATTCTGCCTGCGTATCCTGCCTGATATCGAGGAGACCGAGGCGGCCGTCTCCTCCCAGCGCATCGACGTCGTCGGTACGCTGCGCCTCAGCGCGCCGATCTCCTTCGGTGTGCGCTATATCGCCCCGCTCGTCCCTGAATTCAGCGCGATGTATCCCGGTGTCACCGTCGATCTCGGCCTGAACGACCGCTATGTCGATTTGATCGATGAAGGCTGGGACATGACAGTGCGTATCGGCCGGCTGGCCGACAGCCGGCTGATCGCCCGCCGGCTTGCGCCGACGAAGATGGTCGTTGCCGCGACGCCCGCCTATCTCGATGCGCATGGGCGGCCACGGCGCGTCGGCGACCTGCTCGACTACAATTGCCTCAGCTATTCGCTTTCCGATGCGACAGGTGCCCGGGAATGGATCTTCGGCACCCGCAACCAGCTGCGCGTGCCGATCCGGGGAAACTTCATCGCCAACAATGGCGATGCCCTTGTGGCGGCGGCGCTGAACGGGCAGGGCATCCTCTACGGTCCCGATTTCCTCATCGCCGACCACGTTGCGGCCGGGAGGCTGGAACTTCTGCCGCTCGACCAGCCAGCCTATGACATGGCCGGCATCTTCGCCGTCTACCCGCCGGACCGGCGCCCGCCGGCGAAGGTCCGGGCGATGGTGGACTTTCTCGCCGATGCCTTTGCCGGTGTTCCTGACTGGCAGGTCGATTGAGTACGTTTCGCACTCCTGGTGTTAAGTGATCCAACGGAACTGGGAATTATCGTTTCCAGAAGAAAGGCATAGGTTTCACTCATCGGAGGCGAGCAACGAAAACCTCAGGGTTTTCAAGCCTCAGCGGGATGGAACCTGCCGGTACGGGATGCCGGCACCGCCCGTTCTCCTTCGAAGACGTTCTCTCGCTGCAAACGGCAAGCCAGCCGCGTGCGGGGCCATCATTGTCCCGCAGCCGACAGGTATTGCCCGATTGCGGGGGAACTTGGAACCCACCGCCTGCACAGGCAGGCAGCCAAACCAGGAGTGAAGACCATGACCAGTGAAGTCATCCGCAACCCGGCCGAAGACCACCTTCTGACCCCGCAGAACTCCACCCTTGTCGTCATCGACTACCAGCCCGTCCAGGTGAACTCGATCGCGTCGATGGATCGCCCGCTGATGGTGCGCAACATCGTTGCGACCGCCAAGGCCGGTGTCGCCTACAAGCTGCCGATCGTGCACACCACGGTCAATGTGAAGACCGGTCTCAACAAGCCGCCGATCTCGCAGCTGCAGGCGGTCCTTGCCGATTTCCCGACTTATGATCGCACGACGATCAACTCCTGGGAGGACATCGAGTTCCGCCAGGCCGTCGAGGCGACCGGCCGCAAGAAGCTGATCATGACGGCCCTGTGGACGGAAGCCTGCCTGGCTTTCCCGGCGCTCGATGCGCTGAAGGAAGGTTATGAGGTCTACGTGGTCGTCGATGCCGTTGGCGGCACCTCTGTCACGGCTCATGACGCGGCCCTGCGCCGTATCGAGCAGGCCGGCGGCAAGCTGATCTCCGTCGTCCAGCTGCTGTGTGAATTGCAGCGCGACTGGAAGCGGACCGAGACGGTTCCGGCCTTCCTCGACATCATGAAGGGCCTCGGTGGTACCGCTGGCCTGCAATTCGAGTGGGATGCCGCAGAACGCGCACACGGCTAAGGCTCGATAATGGGGAGACGCCCTTGCGGCGTCTCCCTCTATGTTTGCGGTGCGGTGCGCCGCTTTCTCATTTCCAGCTTTGATAGTCCGCAGCCGTGCATCCAAAGGGTGCAGGGCCATCGGCGAAGCGTTTTTGCAGCTGGTCGCAGCCCCACTGGTTGAGGGCTTCCGGCAGCATGTTGTTGATGTCCATCCCCGGAGAATTGAACTGCGAGGGCGCGCTGGTCACGTACCAGAGCCAGTAACCGAAAATACCGACGATGATGAGCAGGATGACGAGGAGGAACAGGCCCAGCCTTCGCAGCAGCGACGGCCCCGTCTTCGCCGGAGCAAGGGATGGTGCTGCGTGCCGCCCGGCCTGTGTCGCCGCGGCATAGAGCGGTGCAAGGGCCTCCGCCCGTTCCTGCTGTGTCATCTCGATGCGCTCGAGCTTGTCGTCGAGCAGGACCGGCAGGAAGGTGTCGCCGTGCCAGACAGCCAGTGCGACTGCATTGCTGCCTGCGTCGCCGATGATGATCGGCTCCTGTCCGGCCTCGAAACGGGTGTAGGCCACGCGTTTGGTCTTCCGTTCGCTCACCTTGTCCGCATAGGTGATCGTGAGGCGATTGTTCTTCTTGTCCATGCCGGTGATCTCGACCGGAATCGGGGTAAGGGGCGCTGGATGCTGCAACTGGCCGCGAACGCGCAAGATCCGGAAGAGAAGGTAGATCATCGCCAAGGCGCCGCCGCCGAGCAGAAGGGCAAAGACGGAAAGTGTGATGATCCTGTTCCACAGCATGTCGAGCCCGAGGGTGATCGTGGCGAGATCCGGCCGATCCGCAGAAATCACAAGGCCCGTCTCGTAGTCGCCACTGTGCATGTCGACGAACATCACCTCGACGTCCTTGTCATAGCGCTGACCGTCATGCTCGTAGGAAAGATCGACTTCGCAGGTGGTGAAGATGGCTTTGCGGGTCGTGCAACTGCCCTTGATGTCGCCGTTTTCGAGGACGAGCGGATTCTCGCTGATCGTGTAGTCGCGCAGAATGCCCGGAGCCTCCGTCACCACCATGAAGACGGCGATTGCCAGGAGGATCGGCGTGGAGAAGTAGTAGGCGAGCGGCGTTGAAATCACCCCGCGCTTCAAGGTGAGGGGGCGGGCGGGAAGCTTGATTGTGGGAAATGTCATGATCTGCCTGAAGGGATTGCATTTTTGGGAGGGCGAAGGGGAAACGGCGCAGGGCCGCCATAAATTCGCAGGGTAAATGGCGCAGTCCCCGTTCCGGGCATCAGGACCGTGGACAGACGGCATTGCGCGCCTCGTCTTTCCCGTCGCCATCCGGCATGATCCGAGCAAGCGCTTGCTTCGAGCGCAGGACAGGCACCCTCGATCAGATCGCAGATGGACGACCATGGCTGAACGGCGATACGGCGAAGCAGCGCCGAAGACGGAGATCACCATTGCCGGGGCGGACTGGTATGGCCGGCAGATCGAACGCGAGCGTCACGCGAACACGCTGTTTGCCGATCTCGACCTCACCGAGGCGCAAAGTGAAGGCGCCGTCTTCGACGCATGCATCTTTCGGAGGGCCCGTTTCAATGCGTCCTCGCACCAGGCGAGCGCCTTCGTGAACTGCACTTTCCTGTCCTGCAAGTTCTTCGACAGCCGTTTCACGCAGTGCAAGTTCGTCGGCAGCATGTTCGATGGCTGCGAGTTTGATCAGATGCAGGTTTCGGGAGGTGACTGGTCCTTCGTCGGCCTGCCAGGCGCTGTGCTCGATCGGGCCTTCTTCGCGGACGTTCGCCTGCGGGAGGCGGATCTCACGGGTGCCTCCTGCAAGGCCGGCTCGCTGCGGGACGTCGATCTCTCCGGCGCGTGGCTGCATGGCGTGGATTTTTCCGCCTGCGATCTCAGGGGCAGCGACCTCAGTGCGATCGAACCGGAAAACGTTCGCCTCAAGGAGGCGATCATCACGATCGACCAGACGATCGTCATCGCCGAGGCCCTGGGTCTCGATGTCCGGCGGAAGTGAGCGCGATCCGATTTCGGTTTTGCAGCGATGATCCTAGTTCGTGATCTGCACCTTTACCCGGCCGAAATTACCCCGGTCGAGATCGGCTTTGCCGATGGTGAGCACGAGATCGTAGGTATCGCCCCAGATCCAGTTCATCAGGCGGCTGGTGGGCAGTTGCAGCAGCGTTACGTCCTGTCCCATTGCGAATTCGTGGACATAGCCGTCTGGCACGTCGCGCATTGATCCCATTTCGCGCTGCGCATCGTGGGCCGCCTGTTTCTCGACCATTTTCCGCCACGCCGGCGGAAGCGCAGCAGGATCGGCGGCGTAGAGGAAGGTTGCATGATGCTGCGCAAGCGTCGCCCAGCTTGTCAGCCAGCAGGTGGCGGCTTCCGGCGGGCACCGGGTGGGGAAGGCGCTCGTCGGCTGTGCGTCATTTCCGTCCGGAATCGTGATCTCCGCGAGTGTAGTGATCAGGTCGTCGATCAATGCTTCCAGGCGAGATCCGGACGCGATCTCGCGTTCTGCCGCCGCCCGAAGCGCTCCGGCGTGCGAAAGGCAGGCGTCCCACGCCGCCATGCTTCGCGCGGATCGGGCCTTCTCGTCCTCCGCCCACTTTCGTGCTGTGTTGGGATTGTCGAAGCGCTCGGGCTGGGTGGCAAGCTGATCCAGCGTCTTTGTCGCCTTGTCGAGGTTCCTTCGCCGGCGCCCGGCCATCTCGCGGGCGTGGGCCGTGGCTGTATCGAGCATGAGAAGCGTGCTTGCGGCGTCGAATGGCTTCCAGCCGGGTTCGTTCAGGTCAAAACCCGTGTGGTATCGAAGGAAGCGTGGATCGCTCTCGTCGTCGGAACCGGGTTTCGTCCGCACCCGCGGGTCTTGCACCGTCGAGGGAACCCGGACCACGGCAACCGGCCATTTCGGAACGTCCTTTCGCACCAGCGATGTCCAGTCCGTGCCGGGAGCCTCATGCAGCGACAACCACTCGAACTCGATCGGGAAAGGCGGCTCCGCCGGTGCGCCGTAGGATCGGGTGTGGAGAATCCTTGCGGCAAGATAGCCGTTCTCGTAGCCGAGGAAGAAGGAAAGCCAGCCGTTGCGTGGCCCCGCGCCGCCCCAGAGGTCGGCGGGAAGGGCGGCGCAGTCGATCTGCGCCAGGAATGCCGCCGGTTTACCGCTGAGGATCGGCCAGGAGGTGCCTTCGGGCAGCGACGGGTTGCCGCCGAACCAGCTGTGCGGCGGCCCATCCGGAGGGATCGGCACCAGAGGCACGAGCCGCACGAAGGGGCTTGGCCGTTCATTGGCCTTGAGCATCTCGTGTTCCCGCGCGACTTGCCCGACGACTCCCTCGAGAATATTGGCCAGCAGCTGCCTGTCCTGCGGACGCAGGTCGGATTTGGGTGCTCGATCGACCATGCGCTGCATGCGCGCCGGTTTGATGATGACCGGTTCCGGGTGAACGGATCGGCCGGCCTGTAGGGCGCGCAAGCAGACGGCGGCCGGCAGCAGGAGTGTCAGGAAGGCCAGCAAGGCCAGGGTGTTGGTGTGGCCGAGCCAGGATACGAGGCCGGTCCGGATGACCGTATCGATGCCGGTGACAGCGCGGGGAACCTTTTCGGTGAAACTCGCAAGGAAGCCGGTGGCGACATGGAGCGTAAGCAAAGCCATGAAGGCGAAAAGGACAAAAGCACGCGCCACCGATTTCATCGCCGTCCCCGCTGGATGGATGCCGCGGCAATCCTAGGGAAGAGGTCTTCACAAGCCGTCAATTTTTGCGCGTATGGGGGTTGCTCGTTGCCTGACGTTTCTGCCGCTAGGGCAGCGAAAGGACCGCCCGGCATTGCGCCCGCCGCTAGCGGATTTTGCAGGCCGGGAATTTCACCGAGAGTAGCACGTTCCGCAAGCGAAACATGCTATTGGGCAGGGTGATCGTTTCCATTTTCCGCAAGGCCTGTTCTTGATCAGCTTTCGCGAACGCATCCTCCTCTATGCTCTCCTGACCTCGTTGACCTCCCTCAGCATTGACGCGCTGTTGCCCGGGTTGCGGGAGATCGGGGCGGATGTCGGGCAGGCGCCCCCGCTTTCCACCCAGCACATCGTCTCGCTGTTCATTTTCGGCATGGCCTTCGGCGAGCTGCTGCTCGGGCCACTCTCCGATGCGATCGGGCGGAAGAAGGCGCTGCTACTGGGCCTCTGCGTCTACGGGGCCGGGACCGTTGTCGCCATGCAGGCGGGCTCGCTGGACATGGTGATCCTGGGCCGGTTCCTGCAGGGCATCGGTGTCGCCGGTCCGAAGATCGCCACGCGCGCGATGATCCGTGACCAGTTCGCGGGGGAGGCTATGGCGCGCGTCATGTCCTTCATGTTCACCCTCTTCATTCTCGTGCCGATGCTCGCCCCCGCTCTGGCGCAGGGCCTGATCGCTCTCGGCGGCTGGCGCAGCGTTTTTGGCGCCTATCTGGTGATCGCCGGTCTGCTCGGCCTCTGGCTCGCCGTTCGTCAACCGGAAACCCTGCCGGTGGCACGGCGCATCCCGTTTCGGCTGGGCTTGCTGGTCTTGAACAGCCGTCGCATCCTGTCCAGCCGGCGGGTTGTGCTGCTGTTCATCGCGACCGGGATCGTCTTCGGGGCGCAGCTCCTCTATCTCAGCACGGCGGCCGATCTGTTCTTCGATGCCTATGGGATCAGGCAGGCCTTCCCGCTCTATTTCGCCGGGCTGGCCGCCGGGGTAGGGCTCGCGTCCTTCGTCAATGCCAGGCTCGTGCACCGCTATGGCATGGATAGAATGGCGCGCGCCGGCTTCGCGGGGCTTTCCGCGGCCGGTTTCCTGATGGTGATCGCATGCATGTTCTGGGGTGGTCGCCCGCCGCTTTCCATGCTGATGGTGCTCGGTTTTGGAGCTTTCTTTGCCATCGGGGTGCTCTTCGGCAACCTGAATGCCATGGCCATGCGTCCCCTCGGGCAGGTGGCGGGCCTTGGTGCGTCGCTGATCGCATCGGGATCAAGTCTTGTTGCCACGCTCTTCGCCGTCGGCATGGGCCGATTTTATGACGGCACAGCCCTCCCCTTGTCCGTGGGGTTCTGCATCGCCGGTCTCGGTGCGCTTCTTCTGGCGGAACTGGCCGCCCGCGGCGAGGCCGCGCCGATCGAGCCGTTTCGCTAGGCCAGGACCGCGTCGGTTTCCTGTTTTGGGGAGGTGGATGATGAAGCGATACTCCTGTCGCAGCAGTTGATTTGTTACGATGGTTACATTACAGAGAAGCCATGGTTGTTCTCCACTGGCTTCTCCTGACCTACAAGGTCCCGCCCGATCCGGCCGCAAAGCGGGTGGCGCTGTGGCGGAAGCTGAAGGGGATGGGAGCGGTCTATCTCCAGAACGGCGTCTGCCTCCTGCCGAAGACCGACGAACACGTGCGCCGCTTGAAGATGATGGAAAACGACATCGCCACGATGGGCGGCGACGCGGTGATCCTGGAAACCGTAGCACTCGACCGGATGCAGGAGGACAAGGTCATCGTCCGCTTCCAGGCCGATCGCGACGAGCAGTATCGTGAATTCCTCGGTCGTTGCGCCGAGTTCGAGGTGGAGATCGCCAAGGAAATCGCCATCGAAAAATTTACCTATGCCGAGCTTGAGGAAGAGGATGCCGACCTGAAGAAGCTTCAGAGCTGGTTCGAGAAGATTCGCAAGCTCGACTTTTATGGCGCTCCGCTGGCCGCGGAGGCCGAAGCACGCCTTCGTGGCTGCGAGACGCTGCTCGACGGCTATGCGCAGCGTGTCTTCGATGCCCAGCAGGAGAACCGGTGATGGGCACGGCCAAGGCGGGTTCGCCGGTGGACGCGGCAGCGACGAGCTGTAAAGGAGCCGGTTGGCGCGGCATTCCGTCGGGCATATGGGCGCTCGGCTTCGTGTCGATGCTGATGGACGTCTCGTCGGAGATGATCCACGCGCTTCTGCCGCTCTACATGGTGACGGTTCTCGGCGCCTCGACGCTGGCTGTCGGCATTGTCGAGGGCATCGCCGAGGCGACGGCTTCGATCACCAAGATCTTTTCCGGTGCGCTGAGCGACTGGCTCGGCAAGCGCAAGCTTCTCGCGGTACTCGGCTATGGCCTTGCCGCGCTCACCAAGCCGATCTTTCCCTTGGCATCGACGCTGGACTGGATGGTCGCCGCCCGCTTCATCGATCGTATCGGCAAGGGTATCCGCGGTGCGCCGCGCGACGCGCTGGTGGCGGACATCGCGCCGCCCGAACTGCGCGGCGCCAGCTTCGGCCTGCGCCAGTCGCTTGATACGATCGGGGCTTTCCTGGGGCCGCTCCTTGCCATCGCGCTGATGTGGTTGACGGCTGACCACTTTCCGACAGTCTTCTGGGTGGCCGTCGTGCCGGCGCTCCTCTCCGTCGTCGTGCTGCTGGTCTTTGTCCGGGAGCCGGAGCGGAAGGACGGTGCGCGTCCTGTGCGCATGCCCCTTCGGCGAAGCGAACTGGCGCGGCTTGGCGCCAGCTATTGGTGGATCGTCGGCATCGCGGCTGTGTTCACGCTGTCGCGCTTCAGCGAGGCTTTCCTGATCCTGCGGGCGCAGTCGCTCGACTTGCCGCTTGCGATGGTTCCGGCAGTCCTGGTGCTCATGGCCCTTGCCTACTCGCTGTCGGCCTATCCTGTCGGGGTGCTTTCCGATCGCATGAACCGTGTCGGCATCCTCATCGCCGGCCTGCTTCTTCTTGTTTTCGCCGATGTCGTGCTGGCGTTTTCAACCGGCATGGCGTCGCTCGCCGTCGGCGTCGTACTCTGGGGCTTGCACATGGGCTTCACGCAGGGCCTGCTCGCAACCCTTGTCGCGGATGTCGCGCCGGCGGATTTGCGCGGTACGGCCTTCGGAATGTTCAATCTCGTGACCGGCCTCGCCCTGCTGGCAGCAAGCGTGCTGGCGGGTGCGCTGTGGGACGCTTTTGGGCCGGAAGCCACCTTCCTTGCCGGCGCGGCCTTTGCATCCGTGACCATCGTCGGGCTTTTGGTGGTGCGGGGGCGTATCGGTGCCAAGGCCTGATCGCTTCCAGAGGTGCTGCCCCGCCCGGGCCGGAACAAATCGTGGATATTGCGTCCAGGAGAGGTGCTGTCACCCGGCTCGGCAATCCACGAGCCGGGTGAGAGCGCATATCAGGCTGCGTTGAGCTTCTTCTCGCAGCGCAGCAGCATGCCGTAGAGGTCGCGCGGCTCGTCGGGGTCGGCGAGCAGGTCGAGTTCCACGAACATGCCGTGCTCGGCGATCTTCTCCCGCACGTAGCGCAGCGCGGAGAAATCCTCGATGGCGAAGCCGACGCTGTCGAACAGCGTAATCTGGTCGGCGCTTTTGCGGCCCTCGGTCTCGCCGGTCATGACCTGCCAGAGTTCGATAACGGGGTGCTCGGCCGGCAGCTGCTGGATCTCGCCTTCGATGCGTGTCTGCGGCGGATATTCGACAAAGATGTCGGAGCGCAGCAGAATGTCCTTGCTGAGCTCGGTCTTGCCGGGGCAGTCGCCGCCGACGGCATTGATGTGCGCGCCGGGGCCGACATGGTTGTCCGAAAGGATCGTCGCATACTGCTTGTCGGCGGTGACGGTGGTGATGATGTCGGCGCCCTCCACGGCCTCTTCGACCGATCGGCATTCCTCAATGGTGAAGCCGAGGCCTGCAAGGTTCTGGGCACATTTGCGCGTTGCCGAGGCGTCGATATCGAAAAGGCGCAGCCTGTCGATTCCGAGAAGCGACTTGAATGCGCGCGCCTGGAATTCGCTCTGCGCGCCATTGCCGATGATGGCCATGGTGCGAGAATTCGGCCGCGCCAGGTATTTTGCCGCCACCGCCGAGGTCGCGGCGGTACGCAGCGCGGTCAGGATCGTCATCTCGGTGAGCAGCATCGGATAGCCGTTGCCGACATCCGACAGCACGCCGAAGGCCGTCACGGTCTGCCGGCCGTCGCGCGTGTTCTTCGGATGGCCGTTGACATATTTGAAGCCATAGAGCGTCCCGTCGCTGGTCGGCATCAGTTCGATGACGCCCTCCTCGGAATGGGAGGCGACGCGCGGGGTCTTGTCGAAGACCGGCCAACGCCGGAAGTCTTCCTCGATCGTCGCCGCCAGCTCCGTCAGGAACCGGTCGATGCCGACCTTCAATACCAGCTTCATCATGTGGTCCACGCTGACGAACGGAACCACGTTCAATTTCGGATCAGTGTTCATTTTCCCTCCAGAAGAACAGCCGGGCTCAGCCTGCAAGCGTCGGGCGATCCATCACCCGCTTGCCCATCAGGCTGGCAACAAGATCGACGAGCAGCTTCGCAGTCTTGCCGCGTTCGTCGAGGAACGGATTGAGTTCGACGATGTCGAGGCTCGTCACCAGGTCGCTGTCGTGCAGCATTTCCATGATCAGGTGCGCCTCGCGGAACGTCGCCCCGCCCGGCACCGTGGTGCCGACGGCCGGTGCGATGTCGGGCTCCAGGAAGTCGACGTCGAAGCTCACATGCAGGAGGCCGTTTGCAGCCCGGACCCGCTCGATGAAGGTGCGCACGAGGACGGCGACGCCGTGTTCGTCGATGACACGCATGTCGTGGACCGTGATGCCGGTCCTGCGGATCGCGACCTGTTCAGCGGGATCGACGCTGCGAATGCCGATCATGCAGACATTTTCCGGGGGTATGGCATGGGCGAGCGGCGGGAAATAACCTTCAAAGCCTGCCTGGCCGGTATAGTAGGCAACGGGCGTGCCGTGCAGGTTGCCGCTGGCGGTGGTCTCAAGGCTGTGGAAATCAGTGTGGGCGTCCAGCCAGAGCACGAAGAGCGGCCGGCCCTGTTCGGCGGCGCGGCGTGCCAGACCCGGAACGGTGCCGGCGGAGATCGCATGGTCGCCACCGAGGAAGATCGGCATGCCGGCCTTGCTGTGCTCGTAGGCGGCGGCAGACAGCGCCTCCACCCAGGCGACCGTCTCGCCGAGATGGTGCACGGCAGCGTTCGGGTGCGGCATCTCGTCGAAGGCGCGGGGCGTAAGGTTGCCGGTGTCCTTCACCGTATGGCCAAGCTCCTCCAGCGCGGTGCGAAGGCCGGCGATGCGAAGGGCGCTCGGCCCCATCTCGCAGCCAAGCTGTCCTGCACCGATTTGCAAGGGGGCGCCGATCAGCGTGCACTCCATGACGTACTCCTTATTGGTTTTCCAAATTCTAGAAGCCTTGAACGGCAGATTGAATATTGAATTTTGGCATCTCGGAATGCCATATTGACCATAATGGAAAGCCGAGGAGCCAGATTGGCATGGACGAGCTCGACCAGAAGATCGTGACGCTGCTGCGCGGCAACGGGCGCCGGAGCGTTTCGGATCTCGCTTTGGAAACCGGGGCGTCGCGGGCAACCGTGCGCGCACGCATCGAGCGGATGGAGCAGGACGGCACGATTCTCGGTTATACGGTGATGCTGCGCGCCGATGCCCTCGAAGATGTCGTTCGCGGCGTGATGACGATCGAGATCGAAGGCCATGTAACCGACCGCGTGATCCGTACGCTCGGTGGCTTCGCGGAGATTTCGCAGATCCACACGACGAACGGCCGCTGGGACCTGCTGGTGGAACTGAGCGCCTCGAGCCTTGCCGAGTTCGACGCCGTCCTGCGCAAGATCCGCCTCGTGCCGGGCATCACGGGCAGTGAAACGAGCATCCTCCTCTCCACGCCGCGTTCGACGAGGGCGAAACTGTAGAAGCCGGCCCACGCGTCGTCGCCTGTGTGGGCCTTCTTCTTAACCGCCTGCGTGCGGCGCGGTGGCCCTGGAGAGTTCGGTTCTCAACAGGCTCATGATGGCGGTGTCCCAGCGCTCGCCCTCGACGCGGGCGGATGCTCTGCGGACCCCTTCCAGAGTGAAGCCCAGCGCTTCATAGGTGCGGATGGCCGGCGTGTTCCAGGTGAACACGTTCAGTTCCAGCCGTTCAATCGCCTGGAAGCCGAAGGCCTTGTCGATCGCCAGCGCGATCATCCGGCCGGCAAGACGCCGGCCGCGCATTTCCGGCGCGATGGCCACGCGACCGAGCACGACGTTGCCGTTGCGCCAGTCGAAGGCCAGCTGGACATGACCCGCCAGCTCACCGTCGAACACTGCCGTCCAGCAGAGCCGGGCCGGCGGATCGGATCTGCCTTCCGCCAGCATCCGTTCGAGCTGACCGTGCGACAGGGGAAACTCCAGAAGGGGACCGCCCCATTGCACAAGATCGGCATGGCTTGGAAACCAGCCGAGAAGAGGAGTGAAATGAACGGGTGCGAACGGAACCAGCACCATCATACGGAGGCTGCGGTGAATACCGCCCGTTGTGCGTCGAAGGCTCGCGTGTAGGCGGGGCGGTCCTTGCCGCGGGTGATGTAGGCGGAGAGGCGCGGATAGTCCTCAAGGACGCCCGATCCCTCCAGCCGGCGCAGAACGGTCACCATGAGAAGGTCGCCGGCGCTGAAGGCGCCGTCGAGCCAGTCCGCATCGCCGAGCCGGCGGGAGAGCGCGTCCAGCCGTGTGCGGATGCGGCTTTCCAGGATTGGCAGACGTTCCGCATACCAGGGTTTGTCGCGCTCGGTGTAGGTCGGCATTTCCCGGTCGAGGATCGGCGGCTCGATCGTGTTCAGCGCGGCGAACATCCAGCTGATCGCGCGTGCCCGGGCGTCGGCGTCCTCCGGCAGCAGGCCAGCATGGCGCTCCGCGATATGGAATACGATGCCTCCCGTTTCGAACAGGGCGAGATCGCCGTCCTCATAGGTCGGGATTTGTCCGAAGGGTTGAAGCGCGAGATGCGCCGGCTCCTTCATGTCCTTGAACGTGAGGAGACGGACCGCGTAGGGCTGGCCCACCTCCTCGAGGGCCCAGCGAAGGCGCATGTCACGCGCAAGACCCCGACCGCGATCAGGCGATTGGGCAAAGGCTGTTATGGTGATCGTCATGTTGTCCTCCATAGCATGTCTGCATGAAGACGAACGGCAGGCAGGAATTCCGACACCCTGCCAAGGTGCTTTTGTGGCGCCGATCATGTGCCTGCGGCTTGACGGTATGCTGTTTGCTGCAGATCGGAAAGCCGGCATGCCGTCAGATGAACGGTGCTGAGGGCATGCCGCCGGAGCGCGCAAACGGCACGCCGCCCTTGGCGCGGCAAGACTGACCGGACGACAGGCCTGCGTCTTCCTTATTACATCGTCTTGAGGAAGGTTTCGGCTGTGGCGCAGAGCACCGCGGCACCCTGTGGCAGGGCGGCCTCGTCGATGCGGAACTGCGGGTGGTGAAGGGGGTATATGGCACCGGCCTGCTCGTTGCGAATGCCGAGGCGGAAATAGACCGACGGGCATTTCTCGCTGTAGAAGGCGAAGTCGTCGGCGGCGGTCCATCCGGGCGCTGACAGCACGTTGTCCGCTCCGACGATCGCCCTGCCGGCCTGGCGGACGATCTCGACCATTTCCGGTGCGTTGACGACTGGCGGCTCACCCCGTTGCAGATCGACCGTGACGGTTGCGCCATGCGCCGCCGCCACCCCTTCAAGGATCTGCCGCAGCCGGCGCCAGGCCTTTTGCCGGGTTTCCTCGTGGCCGCTGCGGATGGTGCCCCTCAGTCGGGCCTCGGCAGCGATCACGTTGTAGGCGCCGCCGCCCTCGATGCCGGTGACGGAAATCACCAGGGGATCGTAGGGATCGATTTCCCGCGCGACGATCTTCTGCAACTCCGTCACCATCGTGCAGGCGACGGCGATGGCATCGATGCCGTCGGAGGGCCTTGCGGCATGTGCGGAGTTTCCGGTCACGACGATGTCGAAAATATCGCAGGCGAGCGTATAGGGACCGGCGCCGACCGCGATCCTGCCGGTCGGCGTATAGGGATCGACATGGATGCCGATCGCTGCGTCGACATCGTCGAGAAGACCCTCCGCGACGACCCGCCGTCCACCGAGCGGTTCCGCCTCCTCGGCGGGCTGGAAGATCAGCCGCACGGTGCCGCTGAAGGATTGTCTGCGCCTGTCCAGCAGGACGGCGGCGGCATAGCCCATGGCTGCGTGCGCGTCATGGCCACAGGCATGCATCACGCCCGGCTTTTCGGAGGTGAACGGCTCGCCCGACATTTCCTTGATCGGCAGCGCATCGATATCGGCGCGGATGACGACCTTGCGGTTCGAGGGGCCAGCGGTGCCCACGATATCGACGGCCAGTCCGAAGCCGGCGACCGGCCGGACCGGGCCGAGGCCCACCTCTTCCAGCGCGTGCTTCAAATAGGCCTGCGTCTCGCGCTCCGCATTGGAAAGCTCGGGATTGCGGTGGAGATGGCGCCGGATTTCGATCATCCGGCGCGCGAGGGCCGCGTCCACTGCCGCCGTGTCGGGTTCAGGCCTTGACATGAATGTCCCGGGGGAAGTTGGTCAGCGTCTCGCAGCCGGTTTCGGTGACGAGGATCGTCTCGCTGACCTCGATGCCCCAGCCGTCCATCCACATGCCGAGGATGGAGTGCAGCACGTTGCCCGGCTTCAGAATGGTCGTGTCACCCGGGCGCAGGCTGATCGTGTGCTCGCCCCAATCCGGCGGATAGGCGACGCCGATCGAGTATCCGATGCGCGATTCCTTCTTGAGGCCGTGGCGCTCGATCACCTTGCGCCAGCTCGCTTCCACCGCCTCGGCCGTCACGCCTGGTCCGATGCTGGCAAGAACGGCTTCCATGCCCTCGAGAACCGCCTTGCTCGTGTCGTTCACCTTGACCGGCATTTTGCCGAGCTGGAGGGTTCGTGCAAGGCCGGCCGTATAGCGGCGCACGACACCGGCAAGTTCCAGCGCGACGGTCTCGTTCTCTCCGAAACGCCGGTCGCTCCACATGACATGGGGCGCGGAGGCGTTTTCGCCGGCGAGAATGGTCGGGGGCAGGGCGGTGATGTCGCCGGCAAAGTCCGGCGCGCCCGCAACCTGCGCCGCCTGAATTTTGGCGATGGCATCGCATTCGCGCACGCCGGGCGCAATGGTGTCATAGGCAGCGCGCACCGCGGCCTCGGCAAGGCGCGAGGCCTTGCGCAGATAATCGACCTCGGCCGGTGACTTGACGCTGCGGATCCAGTTCACCAGCAGGTCGGCATCGTGGAAGGTGGCGTTCGGCAGGCCTGCTGTGAGGCGGGCATGGGCCTTTGGCGAATAGTAATAGGCTTCCAGCTCGATGCCGATATTGCCGCGGCCCCAGCCCTTCCGACTGATCCAGGCAGCGATCCAGTCCATCGGGTGACGGTCGGCCCGCTGGACATGGTCCTCAGGGAAGCCGACGATGTTTTCCTGTTTCATCCAGGCCGTCAGCAGGCCGCCGGCGGCATCCATGGCGCGGCCGATCCAGACGGGTTCCTCGTCGGCGAGCGGTACCAGCACGACCTGGGGCGTATAGAAGGACCAGCCGTCATAACCGGTGATGTAGTGCTGGTTGGCGACATCGTTGACGACGAGGAGATCGAGATTGCGTTGCGCCATCTCCGCGCGGATGGCCTGGAGCCGGGCTCTGTATTCGGAAAGGGCGAAGGGAAGTTCGATCATGAGGAGGCATCCTGATTGGCGGAACTGGAGTGTCAGGCGGTCGCGAGCAGGCGGCTTGCGGCCCTGGGGTCGGGCGCGACACCGCATTGTCGCAGGCCGGCCCAGGCGGCCGCCAGATTGCTGGTGACGACCGGCAGGCCGGTTTGCCGTTCGATCTCGGGGGCGCATTGTGCCGCCCGCAGCGCCGTGCAGGCGATGAAAAGAGCTTCGGTACCGGCCGCGGCGATGTGTGCCGCCAGCCGGATGATCTCGGCCTGCGGCAGGCGGGCCATGTCGCGGTCGTCCTCCATGCCGAGGCAGGCGAGGCGATCGACGCCAAAGCCGTTCGCCTCGAAATAGGCCTGCATGGGTTCGGCCGTCTGGCGGATGTAAGGTGTCAGGATGCTGATGCGTCGTGCTTTCAGGGCGCGTAGCGCCAGGACGGCGGCGCCGGCCGGCGTGATGACCGTGGCGCCCGGCTTGCCCTCGCGGATGGCGGCTGTGACAGCCTCCTCGCCGATGATGACCGAGGCCGAGGTGCAGCCGTAGACGATGGCGTCGAGCTCTTCGTCCGGCAAAAGCAGGGTGGCGGCAGCAGAAAGGTGGGGATGCATCGCGCGGAGGTTTTCCGGCGTCGTGGGGTTCGCATAGCCGACGCGCGTTACATGAACGGCGATGCCGTCGCTGGCGACGAGGCGCCGGAAATCCGCTTCCACCGTATGGTCCGTGGCAAGCGCGATCAGGCCGATGCGTCGGGCCGTGGCACGGGCCTCCAAGGTTGATTGATGCTGGATCTCCTCGATCATGCACGCTCCGCCATAGTCTTGTGCAGGGCATTCAGCCGTGGGAGGAAATGCATGTCAATCTGGGAAAAAGACACATGTCAATTTCCTGCGTGTGTCGTGCAAAATCGCCTGGCTGTTTTGCGACCGTATTGCGGGGCTTCAGAGTGCCAGAACGCTCCGGTCGGGTGCGGCGCGCAGCAACGAGGCGAGGATGTCGAGGCCCGCGCGCAACTCGTCCGCTTCGGTTGCGCCGACCGATACCCGGACGGCGCCTGCCGGGTTGCCGGACAGGGAGAACGGCGTGCTCGGTGCGACGGCCACGCCTCGGGTGCGCGCCTGGGAAACGAAGGCGAGCTCGTCGTGCTCCGGCGGAAGCGGCAGCCAGAAATGGAGCCCTTCCGGATGCGCACGGTAGGCGGCGCCTTCCAGCGCCGTGGAGACGATGCGGTGCCGTTGGCCGAGGGCTTCGCGCTGCCAGTCCACCAGTGCTTGCATCGTACCATCGCCCAGCCACAGTGTGGCGATCTCGGCCATGACGGGCGTCGTCATCCAGTTTGCCATCAGATGCCGATTGGCGATCGTGGCGGCGAGATGATCCGGCGCGGCGACATAGCCGATGCGCAGGCCGGGGAGGGCGACCTTTGTGAAGCCCGTGATGTAAACCGTCCGTTCGGGCGCCAGCGCCGCGATCGGGCGCGGGCGACGGGAGAGGAGCGGGCCGAACACGTCGTTTTCGATGATCGTGACGTCGTGTCTGCGGGCCGTTTCGACGACGGCGTGGCGCCGGCCTTCCGGCATCAGCGAAGCCGTCGGGTTGGCGAGATTGGGCTGGAGGGTGACCGCGCGCACCTCGTCCCGCAGGCAGGCCTCTTCCAGCGCTTCGGGCACCATGCCGTCGGCGTCCGCGGCGATCGGGCGGACCCGGATGCCGAGATAGTCCGCGAGCGGCCGGATCACGTGATAGCAGATCTCTTCCGCGGCAAGGATCGCGCCAGGCCCTGCGGCCGAAAGGAGGGCGACGGCGAAAGCCGAAGAGGCGCCGTTCGTCACGAGCAGGTTGCGCGGCGTGGTTTCGACGCCGAGCGTGGAGAGCCATCGGGCGGCCGCCTCGTTGTGCCGCGGGAAGATGGTGTTGGGCCGGAAGGATAAAGCCGCCGCAGGCGAGAGGCTGTCGCCGATCAGGTGCAGGGCGTCTTTCATCTGCTTGAGGTGAAAGGGGGTGCAGATGGGTGTGACGATCGAAAGGTCGATCTCGTTTGCCAGCCGCTCCGCAATGTAGGGCGAGGGGGGTGCGACGCCGCCTGCCTTGACATAGGTGCCGCGACCGACCTCGCCCGAAACCAGCCCGCGCCGGGCAAGCACGTCATAGGCCTTGCTCACCGTCTGGATCGAAATCTTCAGGTCGTAGGCGAGATCCCGGTGCGCCGGCAGCTTGTCGTCCTTGACAAGCTTGCCGCTTTTGATTGCCGCCGTAAACTGGTCCGCGAGGGAGATATAGACGGGCCGTCGCAGCTGGCCGGGATCGGGGTGCCATTTTGTCATGCATTCTTGTCGTCCAAAAGCATGGCAATTTCAATCGGCATCGACATCTGCCTCGCCCAAGCGAGGGGGCACGAATGCTCCTTCTGCTGCGGTGTTAAATTGTCACGTCGCGCGCCGTTTTAAAGTGGTATATAGTTTGCCACATTAAAAGGAGAGGTGCATGAACAAGGAAGAAACCCGCAAGCCCCTGGTGTTTTCCGGCGAGCATGTCAGCGGACGGGACGCCGATGGCAGCAGCCTGATGCCGATGCTTGTCGTGGGGCTGGTCCTGATCGCGATCGGCTATGCAGGCGTGATGGTTTTCGTTTAGCCGAGACAAGGGGCATGCGGTCTGCCGCCGCCACGCGCGCGCACCGCTGCGGGTACTGCTTTGTCGCGGACGCGGTTACCCACGCTTCATTGGATGGGTCTTGACCGGACAAGAAAGACCCCCTGCAGCGGCTGCAGGGGGCTAGGATCGTGGATCGGTATGACGCCCCGTCAGGCGGCGTAGGCCTGTCGGCTTGCCTGCGGCGCGTTCCGTGCCCTGTCGAGGCGGAACTGGGCGAGCAGCGCGGAGAGTGCTGCTGCCTCGCCGGCAAGGCCGTGGCTGGCGGCGGTCTGTTCCTCCACCATGGCGGCATTCTGCTGCGTGCCCTGGTCCATCGTGTTGACGGCAGTGTTGATCTCCTGCAGGCCCGTCGACTGCTCGCGGGCGGCAAGCACGATGGCGTTCACATGGCCGTTGATCTCCTGCACCTCGCGCACGATGGCTTCCAGCGCGGCGCCCGTCTCGTCGACGAGGGAAACGCCGGAGCGGACCTGCTCACCGGAGGCGGTGATCAGCGCCTTGATCTCCTTGGCCGCGTTGGCCGAGCGCTGGGCAAGCTCGCGCACCTCCTGTGCGACGACGGCAAAGCCCTTGCCCGCCTCGCCTGCCCGGGCCGCTTCGACGCCGGCATTGAGCGCGAGAAGGTTGGTCTGGAAGGCGATGTCGTCGATGACGCCGATGATGTTGGAGATCTCGTGCGAGGATTTTTCGATGCCCTGCATGGCCGAGACGGCGCGGCGGACGACGTCGCCAGACTTTTCCGCGCCCTGGCGGGTGCGCGAGACGAGCGAGCCGACTTCTTCCGCGCGGCGGGTGGAATCCTTCACCGTCGTGGTGATCTCTTCCAGCGCGGCGGCGGTTTCCTCCACGGAGGCGGCCTGCTGTTCGGTCCGCCGGGCAAGCGCGTCGGCGGAGCCGCGGATCTCGTTGGCACCGCCGTCGATCGCCAGAGCCTTCTCGCCGACCGTCGACATGGCCTGGTGCAGACGGGTGACGGAGTTGTTGAAGTCGATGCGCAGGCGGTCGAGGTCGCCGGCGAAGGGCGTGTCGATGCGGGAAACGAGGTCACCGTCGGCAAGACGGCCCAGCGCGTCGGCGACCGTCTGGACGGCCTGGGCGACGGTCTCTGCTTCCTGTGCCTTGATCGCGTCGCGCTCGCGGCGTTCCTGTTCGCTCAGCGCCTGGTTCTCTTCCGCTGCACGCGCAAGGCGCCCGCGTTCGATGATGTTTTCGCGGAAGACGGTGACGGCGGCGGCCATCTGGCCGATCTCGTCGGTGCGTCCGGCGTCCGGGATGGTCTCGGAAACGTCGCCGCGCGCCAGCTTGCTCATCATGCCGGTCATGCGCACCACCGGCCGCACGACGAGGCTCGACAGAAGAAGGGCAAGGACGCCGATCATGGCGAGAACGCCGACGGCAGTGGCGATGGTGGCGGCGATGCGGAATTCGGAAATGCCGGCATAGGCCATGTCGCGGTCGACGATCAGGCAGAGATACCAGCTGTCGAGCACCGGCAGGCCGGTGACCTGCACGAAGCGTACGAGGACGCGCTTGCCGTCGAGTTCGGTTTCCGTCAGCCCGGCCGCCTCGATGGACGGGGTCTCCTGCGGGAACACCTCGGTCAGCGGCTTGGCGACGAGATCGCCGTTGGGATGCACGAGGACCGTGCCGGACTTGTTGACGAGGAAGGCGGAACCCATGCCGCCAAGATCAACCTCGCCGATCATGCCGAGCAGTCCCTGCAGGGGAAAGTCGGTGCCGGCGATGCCGAGCAGCTTGCCGTCGCGCTTGACCGGAGCGGTGGCGCTGATCACGAGCTTCTGCGAGGCGGAATCGACATAGGGATCGGTCAGCACCGGTGCGTCGAGCCTGACGGTGTCCTTGTACCAGCCACGCTTGCGCGGGTCATACCCCTTCGGCATCGTCGCGGCGGGAATGCGCGTCATGGTGCCGTCCTCGCCGCCGAAATAGACGAGGGCGAATTCGCGGCTGAGCAGCGCGTTGTCAAAACCCTTGAGGATGTCCTCGGTATTCTCCGCCCGGGTGACGCCGGCGCCGGCGAGCTCGGTCAGCATGACGCGGGCATTCAGCCAGTTGGCGATACCGGTAGCCGCCAGCTCGCCGGCGGATTCGATTTCGGCCGCTGCTTCCCTGGAGAGGGTGTTTCGCTGAAGGCTGTCGATATAGACCGAAAAGCCGCAGAAGGCCGCAATGACGGCGAGCGAGGCGGCCAAAAGAATTTTGGTCATGAGATTGAAACGTGTGCTCAAGGAAACCCCCCAGTATTCCATTGCCGAACGGCACGCGTCTTGCGCGCATGGGCTCGGCACAGCAAATGTCAGGAAAAAACGCGCCTTCATGGCAGCCGGCGCGAGAACCGCGCTCGTGATCGGTAAAATTGAACGGAGTTCGTTAACACTCACCTAAGGCGGCGGCATTTGCCCGGATTGAAAGTGAAATAGGCCGGGTCCGCCATGCTCGCGGAATTTTCCTGCCCTCAGTCCGGCTTGTAGCCATGCCGGGCGAAGAAGCGGTCGAGTTCCCGTTTCTGCGGGGTTTCTCCGGTGTAGATCGCGATGTAGTCGGGAATGCGCTTCATCCGCAGCGCGGTGTCCTCGGTGGACTGCATCGAGATGTATCCGATCTGGACGAGATAGGTCGTCCGCGCGCGAACATCCGCCGGGCCCTCGTCATAGCCGAACCGCACGAACATACGGCCGATCGCCTCTATCCTTGTCTGGTCTGCTGCCTGCACCTCAGCCAGGATGTCAGGCGATTGCAGCGCCCAGCTGCGCACCGCGAACTCGAACTGGGAATCGAACAGGTCCTTGTTCAGCCAGCAGTCGAAGACATTGAGCATCGCTTCGGCGAGCGTTTCCGCATAGGCCTCGGACTGCTTGACGAGATTGCCCGTGTTCTTCTCCCGCCAGCGCGCGATCAATGCGCTCAGCAGCTCCTCCCGATCCTTGAAGAACCAGTAGAAGCTGGTGCGGGACAGATTGAGCCGCTTGGCGAGCGGCAGGATCTTGACCGATTCCACGCCGGATTCGAGCAGGCAGTCATAGGCGGCTTCCAGCCACCCTTCAGGGGAGCCACGCCAGCCGTTGTCGCTCGTCGCCTGTTCCATGCCGACCATCTAGCGAATCCCATATGTCACGACAAGCAGAATGTGCATTCATGTTCTCTATATAGACTATTGTGTCACTGATATTGACACTAGTGTACATTTTCTCTTAGCGTTCGCAAAAGATCCCAGTCCGGAGCCCGTGGCATGTCGAACGACCCTCTGCTTCAGCCCTATCAGTTGAAGCATCTGACCCTGCGCAACCGCATCATCGTCACGTCGCACGAGCCGGCCTATCCGGAGGACGGCATGCCCAAGGGCCGTTATCGGGCCTATACGGTGGAGCGGGCGCGCGGTGGCGTGGCGCTGACCATGACGGCCGGCTCGGCTGCCGTCTCGAAGGACAGTCCACCGGTTTTCAACAACCTGCTCGCCTACAAGGACGAGATCGTACCGTGGATCCGGGAAATGACCGATGCCGTGCACGAGGCCGGCGCTGCGATCATGATCCAGCTCACCCATCTCGGTCGCCGCACACGCTGGGACAAGGGCGACTGGCTGCCCGTCCTCGCCCCCTCCCACCAGCGTGAGGCGGCGCACCGTGCCTTCCCGAAAAAGCTGGAAGACTGGGACATCGCGCGCATCATCAAGGACTTCGCCGATGCAGCCGAGCGCATGAAGGCGGGCGGCATGGACGGCGTCGAGCTGGAAGCCTATGGCCATCTCATCGACCAGTTCACATCGCCACTGACCAATGAGCTCGACGGCCCCTATGGTGGTTCGCTCGACAACCGCCTGCGTTTCTGTTTCGACGTGTTCAAGGCGATGCGTGAAAGAGTCGGGGAGGATTTCATTCTCGGCGTGCGCTACACGGCCGACGAATGTCTTCCCGGCGGGACCGGAAAGGCCGAGGGCCTTGAAATCTCCCGCTGTCTCAAGGAAAGCGGTCTCATCGACTATCTGAACGTCATCCGTGGCCATATCGATACCGATCCGGGCCTGACAGACGTCATCCCGATCCAGGGCATGGCAAGCGCGCCGCATCTGGATTTCGCCGGTGATATCCGCGCCGCAACCAGGTTTCCGACCTTCCATGCGGCAAAAATCCAGGATGTTGCGACGGCGCGGCATGCGATCGCCGCCGGCAAGGTCGATATGATCGGCATGACCCGCGCACACATGACCGACCCGCATATCGTGCGCAAGATCATCGAAAAGCGCGAGGACGACATCCGCCCTTGCGTCGGCGCGAACTACTGTCTCGATCGCATCTACCAGGGCGGCCTTGCCTTCTGTATCCACAACGCGGCAACCGGCCGCGAGGAGACGATGCCGCATGTGATCCCGAAGGCGGATGTGCGCAGGAAGGTTGTGATCGCCGGAGCCGGCCCGGCCGGCCTCGAATCGGCAAGGGTCTGCGCCGAACGCGGCCACGAGGTGGTGGTGTTCGAGGCGGCGAGCGATCCGGGCGGCCAGATCCGCCTGACGGCACAGAGCGAACGCCGGCGCGAAATGATGAGCATCATCGACTGGCGTATGAGCCAGTGCGAAAAACATGGCGTCACCTTCCGTTTCAACAGCTGGGCCGAGGCGGACACGATCCTTGCCGAAAAACCCGATGTCGTGATCGTCGCGACGGGCGGCCTTCCGCATACGGATGTCCTTTCGAAGGGCAACGAGCTGGTGGTCTCCTCCTGGGACATCATTTCGGGCGATGTGAAACCGGGCACCAACGTCCTTGTCTACGACGATGCCGGCGACCATGCCGGGCTGCAGGCGGCCGAACTCATCGCCAAGGCGGGTGGCAAGGTGGAGATCATGACCCCGGATCGCGCTTTCGCGCCGGAGGTCATGGCGATGAACCTCGTCCCCTATATGCGCGCATTGCAAAAGCTCGACACGACCTTCACCGTCACCTACCGGCTGGAAGCGGCGGAAAGGAGCGGCAACCAGCTCATCGCCCATGTCGGCAGCGATTATGGCGGCGTCGCCCGGGAGCGCGTGGTCGATCAGATCGTGGTCAACCACGGCACCATTCCGCTGGACGAACTCTATTTCGAGCTGAAGCCCGGCTCGCGGAACCTCGGCGAGGTCTCCTATGACGCGCTGCTTACCGGCACGCCGCAGACCATCGCGCGCAATGCGGACGGCGCCTATCAACTCTTCCGGATCGGCGATGCGGTCGCCGCCCGCAACACGCATGCGGCGATCTATGATGCACTGCGTCTTGCCAAGGATATCTGAGACCACCCTTGTGCCTGCCGGCGCCTTGCGAACGCGTCCGGCGCGCCGCTCCGGCGGAAGATCGCTTTGCGTTCCGGCCCGGCAGGGCAAACCGGTTGACATCGCGCTTTGCCGGTGTCTTCTTCCTGTCCGTGATGCCGAAGCAGTAGAGCTGCGGGTACCGCCATCGTCTGCATTTCCTGGAAGAGCAGACGAAGCAGAAGAGTTTGGAACCGTTGAATGCCGGCAGTCATCGTCGTCAATCGTATGATGGAATTCTTTTCCAGCCTGGCCCTCGGCTAGCGGCGAGCGCTGTTCTGTATCCCTTGGCGGGATGAATACATCAAAAGTCGGAATCTGTTCGTTGGGAAAGTGCCGGTGTCGTCGCCTGTCGCATTGGCCGCAGCCAGTTCCGACTTTTCGCTCCGTGTCCTCGTCTGGTGCTCTGTCGCCGCTGCGAGGCGACTTGAACACTTGATCTGAAATCACCGAAAAGGAGGGGACATGAAACGCATCGATCTCCTGGCGCGTCTCAAGGCTGTCGAAGGCAATGATCTCTACAGAGGCAAGCGGATCGGCTCCCTCAGCGCTTACATGAGCGATGAGCAGCTTGATAAGCACATCCGCGATATCGAGGACCGGATGCATGCGAACCGGCCGCGGCCGGAGTGACCGCCCGTCGTGCAGCCTCGATAAACACAGGGTGATCGGGTGGCGATGTCGCCCGATTGCCGCGCTTGCGAGGCGCCTTACGGCATGTCTGCCGGGTGACGAATCATATAACAGGGGAATTCCAGTCAACTTTTATGCGGCAACGGCAGCATTTCGCATCGCCCTTTCGGCTGCCCGGAGAGACCATGTCCCACTCATCGTCCGACGTTACAGGATCGCCCGTCACGCTTGCCGGTGCGACATTCACGGATATGAAACTCGGCTCGGGCGACCAGCCGCACCGGATCTTCCTCTACCGTCCGCCAAGACCGGCTCCGCCTGAAGGCTGGCCGGTGCTCTACATGACGGACGGCAATGCCTGCTTTGCGACGGCCGTCGATGCGCAGAAGGTGCAGATGTCCTATCCGAGCGGCACGAACGTCTGCGACGGTGTGATCGTGGCGATCGGCTACCCCACCGACGATGCTTACGATCCATTCCGCCGTTCCTGGGATCTCAGCCCGCCGCCCGGCCGGACCTATCCGCCGTTCTTTCCCGATACGCCTGACGTCAAGACCGGTGGTGGCGACGGCTTTCTCTCCGCGATCGAGGACGAGGTGAAGCCCTGGGTCGAGCGGCAGGTGCCGATCGACCGGTCTCGCCAGGCGCTTTTCGGTCATTCCTTCGGGGGGCTGTTCGTGCTCCATGCGCTCTTTACCAGGCCGCATGCGTATCGGCGCTGGATCGCGGCAAGCCCGGCGATCTACTGGGAGGATGCGGCCATTCTGGCGACGGAGCAGGCGTTTCTGGAGCGTTCCCATGTGCCCCCGGGCATCGAACTGCATCTTTCGGCCGGGCAGTATGAAAGCGAGACGTGCATCGCCCCCTTCCACAAGGGCCGGCCCGACGAGGTGCAGAGACAGGCCCGTGCTCTTGAAACCAGAACGGTGGAACTGGCCCGGACGATGGTAGAGCGTTGGGAGGCGTCCGCGAGCCTTGCGGGTGTTGCCCGTTTCGAGGAATATGCCGGCGAGAACCATATGTCCGTTCTGCCTGTTGCCCTGAACCGTGCCGTCCAGATCGCCTTCCGGCAGGAGACGTAGCTCCGGCTTGGAGAGCGCTCGTTGGATGTGATGCGCGGTCGGCAGCCGGGCGGAAGAACCCCGCGCGCCGAAGCGCGCGGGGCAAAGATCAACGGGAGTGCTGCAGCCAGAAGTCCTGCCAGTCCTGCAGCTTGGCAAAATCGTCCTGGCTCGTTTCGGAGTGGTTGACGTAGAGCTTGTCGACATGGTTCGCGATGCCGGAGACTTCGCTCTCCGGCATCTTGGCGTCCGTATTCGTCGAGATCTTGCCGTCGCCGAGCTGCGGGGCCATGCCTTCCTCGGTCATCATGAAGCGGGCGAAGAGCTTTGCTGTGTTCGGGCTCTTCGTGCCGGCGGCGATGACGGCGACGCGCGGCGTCAGCTGGCCGATCCACGGCTTCATCTCCTTGCAGATGCCCATGCCGTAGCCGTCCTTCTTGGCGTCGCGGAAGATCGCGACGGAGAGGAAGCCGATCGGTGGCTTTTCCTCCTTCGCGCCGACGATCGGGCCGACATCGGTGTCGCTGCGCGTGACCTTCGGCTGGTTCCTGGCGAGACGCTTGACCCATTCGGCCGTTGCGCTGGCCTCGTCGGTCGTCAGCTCCTCGCCGAACTGAGCCTTGTAGGCCTCGCGCATCGCGGCGTCTTCGTGTGTCGCGAGCTGGTTGAACCAGAACATCGTCTCGTTGCGCAGCAGCGGATCGGGAATGGCGACGCGGCCCTTCCACTCCTCCGTCGTCAGCGCCCAGAGATTGTCGACCGGGCAGGTCTCGCCGTTGACGTCGGTGTTGTAGGCGAAGACCCAGGGATTGTTGCTGGTGATCGCCGGGCTCTGGTATGCGGCCGGGATCTTGTCCTTGAGATCAGGCGCGAGCCAGGAGATGCCGAAGCCTTGCGGCAGGATCTGGCTGGTCACCGACGGCAGGTTGCTCATGTTGAAGACGTCGGTGCGTACGTTGCCGGCGGCCGCTTCCCGGGCGATGATCTGTTCCTGATCCTGGCCGCTCATCTTCACGCCCGTCGCCTTCAGGCCGTACTTCGCCGAGAAATTCTCGGCCATGCTGACAATCTTGCCGGTCGCGTCGATGACCGTGATCGGCTCTTCCTTCTTGGCGGCCTCGATCAGCGCCTCCAGCGAATAGTCGCTGTCGGGAATGCCGATCTGCTTGGCCTCCTGGGCCATGGCGCCCGTCAGGCCCATGGCCAGGACGGATGCGCTCGTGAACAGGCTGATCAATGTCTTAGGCATCATTTCCTCCGTTGCCTTGATGGCGCATGCCCTGTCAGAGGGCGATGCGATTCCTGTCCCGGTCGAAAAGGTGCAGATGCTGCCTTTCGACCCAGAAATGGGTGGTCTCGCCCGCGGCCTTGCGCGGGTTTTCGGTCGCGATGGCGAAGAAGCGGCTGCCATCGACATCGAGCTCGACAATCCAGCTGCCGCCAGTGGGCACGATGTCGACGATGGTTCCCAGGCCGGCGGCGCAGCGCGCGGCCTCCGCCGTGTCGAGGTCGCCAAGGCGCACCGCCTCCGGCCGGATGCCGGCCGAGGCGACCTGGATGCCATCGACTGAGAAATGCGCGAGAAGCCGATCGACCCAGCCATGCAGCGGGCCGGATTGCGCCTCGCCGCGCTCGACGATGTTGATCGGCAGGCTGCCGACGAATTCCGCGACGAAGCGGTTTGCGGGGCGCTCGTAGATGTCGTCGGGCGTGCCGACCTGCTGCAGTTCGCCCTCGCTCATCACGGCGATGGTCGTCGCCAGGGTCATCGCTTCCCACTGGTCATGGGTGACGAAGACGATGGTGGAGCCGGCCTCCGCGTGGATGCGTTTCAGTTCCGCGCGCATTTCCAGCCGCAGCTTGGCGTCGAGGTTGGAAAGCGGTTCGTCGAGCAGGATGACGGACGGGTTCAGCGCCAGCATGCGGGCAAGCGCGACGCGCTGCTGCTGGCCGCCGGAAAGCTCCGCTGGGTAGCGGGAGGCATAGCGGGCGATGCCAAGTTTGGTCATCACCCGGTCGATGGTGGCGTCGCGCTCGGCGGCAGGCGTCTTGCGCAGCTTCAGGCCGAAGGCGACGTTCTCGCGGATCGTCATGTGCGGCCAGAGGGCGTAGTTCTGGAAGACGAGGCCCATATTGCGCTTTTCCGGCACGGTGAAGACGCCGTCGGCAACGGAGACGATCGGTTCGCCGTCGACGAGGATGCGCCCGCCCGTCGGGTGTTCGAGGCCGGCGATCATGCGCAGCGTCGTCGTCTTGCCGCAGCCGGAAGGGCCGAGCAGGCAGAGGAATTCCGACTTGCCGATTTCCATGCTCAGATCGCCGATGGCGGCGGGGCCGCCGCTGCCATAGGTCTTGCGGATATTTTCCAAGGTTATGCTGGACATTACTTGCTTCCCATGCCGTCTGAGAGGTTGGCCCGGCCGATCTTCTGGACGAGCATCGTGCCGGTGAAGGCGACGACGCAGAGCATCAGGACGACCGCATTGGCAGCCTGGCTGTAGCCGTAGTCGACGAGGCGGATTGCGTAGGTGGTGAGCAGGTCCGTGCCGGGAACGGCAAGGACGACGACGAGGCTGAGCCCCTTGATGCCGGAAATGAAGGGCAGGAGGATCGCCGAGACGAGGGCGCCGCGCTGGATCGGCAGCACGATGGAGCGCATGCGGCGCAGCCAGCCGGCGCCGACGATCTGGCCGGCCTCCTCCGGCTCGCGGCCGAGCTGCATCATCGAGGCGATGCCGGCGCGTGAGGCGAAGGGCATCTGGTCCGCGAGGATCGCCAGCACGAGGATGATCGGCGTGCCGTAGAGCGCCGGCAGCGGCGGGCGGGCGACGGCGAACATCGAGAGATAGGCGGCGGCAAAGGCGATGCCCGGCACAAGATAGGGCAGGAAGGTGATTTGCCGCAGCGCGACGGAGACGAAGCGGACGGGCGAGCGCACGACGGCATAGCCGACGAGGAGGCCGAGCACGCCGGCGCCGAGAGCGGCAAGGCCCACCATCCACACCGTGTTCCACAACGCCAGCCAGAATTCGCCCGTCAGGAGAATGCCCTGGCGCAGCGCGGTCGTACCGAGATCGGTGCCGATCCAGTAGTCGAGCGTGAAATTGTCGAGGCTGAAAGCGCCCGGCACCCGCATGACCGTCGTCAGCGCCAGCGCGAGAAGCGGAATGCCGGCGCTGAAGGCGAAGACGGCAAGCGCCCAGAGGAAGGCCGGCGTCCGCCACTTGCCGAGCGGCGTGGCGCGCACCATCGCGCCCTTGGAGCCGATGGTGACAAAGCGCTTTGCTTCCTTCAGCAGGCGCATATCGATGAGGATGGAGAAGACGCCGAGCAGCACGATGACGCCGGCAAGCACGGCGGAAGCACCGGCCTGGCTGGTCGAAATCGCCCGGAACAGGGAGGTCGCGAGCACGTCGAAGCCTACCGGCACGCCGAGCACATAGGCGACACCGAAATCGCCGAGGCACTTGGCGAAGATCAGCGTGGCGGCCGAAATGAGCGAGGGCAGCATCAGCGGCAGGATGATCTTGCGCGCCACGTCGAGCGGGCTGGCACCGAGACTGCGGGCGGAATCCTCCAGCTGCGTATCGAACTGCTTCAGCGCATTGCCGAAGAGGAGGATGACGAAGGGCGCATAGTGCAGGGCGAGGATGACTGCGATCGGCAGGGCGCCGTAAGCCAGCCAATCCGGCGGGGTGACGCCGAAGGTCTCCATCCAGCCGGGAAGCCCGCCCGTCGTGCGATTCTTGAAAAGGGTCAGCCAGGCGAGCGCGAAGGTCCAGGACGGCAGCATGTAGGGGACAAGCAGGGCCGTCGAGAGCCACTTCTTGCCGATGAGGTCGGTGCGAGCGAGCAGCCAGCCGATTGGCCCGCCGACGAGGAAAGCGATGGCGATGGCACCGGCGGAGATGATCGCCGTATTGGCGAGCGGCCACCAGAAGAGATCCTGCGCGATGGGCGAGAGGAGGACGCGGTTGAGGTAGTAGAGCGTGAACGTCCCGAGCTGCTGCCCGGTGCGCGCGGTATCGGCGAAATGCACCGTTACGGCGTCCGCGAGCAGAAGCAGGACGGGCGCGAGGATGAGATAGGCGAAGACAGCGACCAGGGCGAGGCCGAGCAGCAGCGTCGGATCCGCGCTGTTGACGCGGATGAGGTAGGAGAAGCGTCTCCAGGGCGAGGCCGGCTCAGGACGTAAACGGTCCTCCGGCAAAGGGATTTGCAGGGTCATAGGCTCAACTTTGCGTTCGGAACGAAAAGGGTTGGGGGCGTGTCAGTCCGGGAGGGCGCCGACCGCGGCGATGACATCGCGGACCGCCTGCCAGGCCGTGTCGTAGCGGAGCGGCAGGAACCGTTCGTCGCCGTTGAAGGCTGCCGTCATTTCCGGCGGGAAGCGGAAGGCGAAGAAACAGGCCGTCAGCTTCTTCGCCAGCGCTGGATCGAGGTCATGAGCGTGGGCGAAGGACGATGTCGGGAACAGCGGGCTCTGATAGAGGACCCGCAGGGCATGGCGATCCACCGCGCCGCGCTCCTCCAGCCGTTCGAGCACGTCGGAGGCGACGGCCGCCATGTCGTAGTCGCCGGAAAGCACACCCATCACCGACTTGTCGTGCGCGCCGGAGAGGATCGGCTTATAGTCGGTATCGGGTACCAGCCCTTCGACGGGAAAGAGCGCGCGGGGCGCGAGATTGCCGGAGTTCGACGCCGCGGAAACATGGGCGACGCGTTTGCCCTTGAGATCCGCGAGCGTCTGGTAGGGCGAATCCGCTCGCACGATGGCGACCAGATGATAGCCGCGCAACGCCCCGTTCTCGCCTTTGCCGGCGAAGGGAACCGCCCCCGCCTTGTTGACGGCTTCCACCGTCGGGCCGGTGGAGAAGCCCGCGAAATGCAGGCGACCGGCGCGCATCGCGCTGATTTCGGCCGCGCTCGACTGCACGGGGTAATAGACGATCTGGCGATCGAGACAGTGCGACAGGTGCTGTGTGAAAGGCCGGAACAGTTGCGCATAGACCGCCGGATCCTCGATGGGGGCGAAGGCCCAGACGAGCGTATCGGGATTGCGCCACTTGGCCGGATCCGCCGGCAGGTCTGCCACGAGATCGCCATCGGCATCGCAATAGGCCTCGTCCAGACCGGAACTCTGCTGGCACGGTTCGGCGCGGGCCGCCATGCCGCCGCCCGACAGCAGGCCGACCAGCATCATGCAGGTCGCTATGGCGCTGTAGCGTTTCATTTTATCCTCCCGAAGGTTTTTACCGTCTCGCGTTCGGCAAAGCCCTTGCTATAGGATGAGGGAATAATCCAAAGTTCCTGTCAGAGTCCTGTCAGCATCATGCGCATCCTGGTCATCGAAGATTCCATCGACATCGCCGAGGCGATCGACGCGAAACTGTCGCGGGCTGGCCACCATGTCACGCTGGCCGAAGACGGTATCTCCGGCGAGGAGCTTGCCATCCACGGCGAATTCGATGTGGTGGTGCTCGACATCAACCTGCCGGGGCGCAGCGGTTTCGACGTGATGGCGCATATGCGCGGCCGCAACTCCCCGACGCCCGTGCTCGTCATCACCGCCCGCAACCAGCTGGACGACAAGATCAGCCTGCTCGATCTCGGCGCCGACGACTATATCGTCAAGCCGTTCGATCTCGGCGAGCTGGAGGCGCGGCTGCGCGCCGTCACGCGGCGGCACCAGGGCCTTGCCAAGTCGCTTGTCCGGATTGGTACGCTTGAAGTGGACATGTCCGCCCGGGCGGCGCGGGTCGCCGGGCGGCTGCTCGAACTGGGGCGCCGCGAGTTCGAGGTGCTGGAGGTGCTTGCGGCCCACGCCGGCAGTACGGTGAGCAAGGACCGGCTCTACATGAAACTCTTCGGCCATGACGACGTGGGCACGCCCAATGCCGTGGAACTGTTGGTCTCGCGCGTTCGAAAGAAGCTGGAATCGAGCGACGTGGAGATCGTCACGCATCGCGGCGCCGGTTACGTGCTGCGCAGCAAGGCCGGCACGGTGACCTGATGGCACGACTGTCGATCGAGCGCCGGCTGCTGATCACGACTGCCTGCCTCTTCCTGGTCATCGGCAGCGTCCTGGCGCTGACGGTGCGTGCCTATGCGCGGCGGGCCGCCGACGAGGCGTTCGACCGGGTGCTGACGGCCTCGGCCCTCTCGATTGCCGACACGGTCGCCATAGAGGAGGGTGCCGTCGCCGTCGACATTCCCTATTCGGCCTTCGCTATCCTCGGCACGTCCCGTCTCAACCGGGTCTTCTACCGGATCACCGCACCGGATGGCAGCCTGGTGACCGGCTCGCCGACGCTCGGCCTCGACATACCCGCGAACCCGAACGAGACGCTGCACCTGCACGACGCTATCTATCGCGGTGAGCCGGTGCGCATCGCCGCCGTGCAGCGCTACCGCGCCGACACGGTCACCGGAACGGGCGGCTGGATCGGCATCCAGGTGGCCGAGACGCGGGAGGCCCGCCGGGAGCTGGCAGGGCAGCTGACGCTGAACGGCATGCTGCCGGCGGTGGCGATCGCGCTGCTTGCCTGCGGCCTCATCCTCGCCTCGGTGCGCTCGGCCTTCTCGCCGCTGCGCCTCATCGAAAGCAATCTCAGGGCCCGTCGTCCGTCCGATCTCAGCCGCATTGAGACCGAAGTTCCGGCCGAGGTCTCGGCGCTCGTTTCCGCACTCAACGACTTCATGGACCGGCTGGGTTCGGTGCTTGACGGCGTCAAGCGCGTGACGGCGGACGCGGCCCACCAGCTGAGGACCCCGCTTGCAGCCATCCAGGCGCAGGCCGAGGTGGCGCTGGAAGAGGCGGCCGGCGAGCGGGTGAAGCGGCGCCTGACGCGCATCCACCACAATGCGCGCGAGGCGGGCCTCCTGGCCAACCAGCTGCTCTCCGACGCGACGACGCTGCACCGCCTTGAAACGCAGGAGCGGGAGGCTGTCGATGTCGGGCAGTCGGTGCAGGACGCGCTGCAGATGCTTCGGGCGGAGAGTGCCTATGCCGGGCTGATGCAGTCGCTTGCCCTTCACATGGAGGGCAGTGCCCTGCGCGTCATGGCCGAACCCGTGGTGCTGCGGGAAATGGTACGCAATATTGTCGAGAATGCCTTCATCCACGCGCCGGGCCCGACGCTCATGCGGCTCTTCGAGCGGCAGGGGCAGGCCGTGCTGCAGGTCATGGATCGGGGGCCGGGCATACCGGATAGTGCCAAGGGCCGGGTGTTCCAGCGCTTCGTGCGCGCCGATCACCGGTCTGCCGGCTCAGGCCTTGGCCTGGCGATTGCGAAGGACGTGGCGGTTGCCTTTGGCGGCGCGATCGCGGTGGCCGACCGTGAGGGCGGCGGGCTTGTCGTCGAGGTCGTTCTGCCGGTCATTCGGGAAAGGACGGAATGATGCGGCTTTTTCCTGAGGGCCTTCGGTTGCGGAACGTCGGCGCCCTTCTCCTTCTCATGGCCTTGGTGATGCCGGGTTTCGCGCAGGCGCAGGAGCGCACGCTGCGGCTGGTCGGCGTCGTTTCCGAGGCGCGCATGGCGCCGTTGATCGTCTCGCTCTCGGTGAACCTGCCCGGCACGCGGCTCGTCTACAGCCGGCTCTCCTCCGCGCAGATCGCTGCAGCCGCCCGCCGCCCGCAGGATGCGCCGTTCGACATCGCCTTCCTGTCCTCGCCCGATGTCGCCGTTTCCATCGCCAACGAGGGTTATGCCGTGCCCGACGAGGCGGCCGGCGCGATGGCCGGTGTGCAGTGGCGCAACGAGGTCTTTGGCTTCTGGTCCGATCCTGCCGTGATCGTCGTGCGCAAGGCGGCATTCGAGAACCGCGTGCCGCGCACCCGTATCGAACTGGTGCGCTCGCTCGAGCAGAACAGCGGTCGATTTGCCCGCCGCGTCGGCGTCGTCAATGTCGGCATTGACGATATCGGCTATCTGCTCGCCTCGCAGGATTCGATCCGGACCTCGCTCTATTGGCGGCTGATCCGGGCGCTCGGCGGGGCGAAGGCAAGGATCTATGACACGACGGACGATCTCCTGGAGGCGTTGCAGGCTGGTGATCTCGACGTTGCCTATAACGTGCCGCTCTCGGCCCTGCGATCCGGCGGCGACCTGCCTGAGGGCATGGAGGTTCTCGTCCCGCAGGACTACGTGCTCGCCGTTCCGTGGACGGTGCTGATGCCAAAGGGGGCTGCGAACCTGCGCGAGGCCCGCATCCTGCTGCGCATGCTGCTGGCACCGGAGGGTCAGACGGCACTTTCCTCTGCAGGCTTTTCGCTCCCGCAGCAGCCTGCGGGTTTCGAGGGGCTGCAGAAGATCGAGCTTGGGCCGGAGCTTCTGGTCTTCCGGGACATGATCAAGCGCAGCCGGTTTCTTGATGCCTGGTTCCAGATGGTCGTCGGCTGAGGGCGCGCCTTTGACATGGTGGGCAACTCGTCATAGGTTTCGCCCCCATTTTCCGATGCTTTGGCGGCAAGAACCCTGAAAACGACCAAGAAGACCAAGGCGCAGAAGAGCCGCAGGCCCAAGACCCTTCTGCAGAAGCTGGCGGCTACCCCCGAAAAGCTGTTTTCGGGGGCGTTTCGCCAGCAATATGCTGCCCTGTGTTTCCGCATTGCGCCTGAAGGCCCCGGGATCGAAGTCCTCGTGGTAACCTCGCGCGATACCGGCCGCTGGATCATTCCCAAGGGCTGGCCGATGAAGGACAGGAAACCCTATGAGGCGGCCGCGATCGAAGCCTTCCAGGAGGCGGGCATTCGGGGAAAAGTCCACAAGAAACCGGTCGGCAGTTATACCTATCTGAAACTGCTCGACGACGGCGACGTGGCGCCCTGCATCGTCGATGTGTTCCAGATCGAAGCCACCGAGCTTGCCACGAAATTCAAGGAAAAGGGCGAGCGGCGGCTTGCCTGGGTCAGCCCGGACGAGGCGGCGCGTCGCGTGCGCGAAATCGAACTCAAGTCGCTGCTGGTGGAGTTCAAGCCCCGCTGAGGCCACCCTTTCGCGGGACTGGTGTCATCCCGCGGCCGGCGCAAGCTTTCTTGCAATGTCGAAGAAGGCGTTGACCAGTTTGCCGTTGGCACGCTCGCGCAGACAGATAAGGGCCTCGTCCATCAGCATTTCAGGCGCGTCGATGGGTATCGGGACGAGGCGGTTATCCTGCCCGAACTCGGCGGAGGAGACGAAGCCGACCCCGCCGCCCGCCGCCACGATCTCACGGACCGCCTCCCGGCCTTCCGCCTCGATGAGCGGCGTCAGCGACACGCCGCAGACGGCGGCCATCGCCTCCAGCTTCTGGCGGGTCTTGGAGCCGCGCTCGCGCATGACGAGAGGATGCGTCGCCAGTTCCGGGAATGTCACGGTCCTCTGGCCGGCGAGAGGATAGTCGCGGCTGGCAAAGGCGATGATCGGCGTCGAATTGAGCTTCAGGATCTCGAAGTCGCTGGATTGCGGCACCTCGCCGAGCACGCCGATATCCGCCTCATAGGCGTGCAGGCTGGTGATGACCGTCTCGGTGTTGCCGGCGTCGATCGAGACCTGCACGGTCGGATAGGCTCGACGGAAGGCCGCGAGGATGTGCAGGAGATGGTGGGCGGCATCCGCGACGATGCGCAGCTTGCCCGCCCGGAGCGCGCGGGATTCCGACAGCAGGTCGAGCGCCTGCTGTTCCACGTCGAACATGCGCCGCGTGACTTCCAGAAGCTGCTGGCCGGCCTGGGTCAGCGTTACCTGCTTCTTGTTCCGGTTGAAGAGCAGGACGTCGTATTCCTCCTCCAGCTTGCGCACCTGATCGGAAACGGCCGGCTGGGTCAGGAACAGTGCTTCCGCTGCACGCGAAAAGCCGCCGTGGATGGCAACGTTATGAAAGGCACGAAGCTGGACATAGCGCATGCGGCGACCCCAATTGATAGATTGAATCTATGCTTTCATTAATACGAACGATTTGATTTATGTAAAGCCGCGACGGATAGTTTTCGGATTTCCATTCTCTTGCGGAGCACGCCCATGAGTCTGCCGGCCGTCGCCCTCGAACTTGCCGCCGCCACCGTTCTTCTGCTCTACGCCGTCAGCCTGGTGAAGACCGGCGTCGAGGCGGCCTCGGGTGATCTCGTGGCACGCAGTGTCGGTGGAGGCGGCAGCCGGCTGCGGGCGGCGCTTTATGGGTGTCTCGTCGCCATCGGCCTGCAGAGCTCCACGGCGGTCGCCATGCTCGCGGCCGGCTTTGCCATCAGCGGTGCGCTGGCGCTCGATGTCGGGCTCGCGGTGCTGCTCGGGGCGGATCTCGGCTCGGCGCTGGTGGTCAAGATCCTGTCCTTCGACCTTCATTGGCTTGCGCCGCTGCTCATTGCCGCCGGCGGGCTGCTGCATCTGAAGGCGCGCAAGCGCAAGACTGTTGAAGCCGGTCGCGCCGTGCTGGGTATCGGCCTCCTGCTCCTGTCGCTGCAGATGATCGGCCATGCGACGGCGCCACTGGCGCAAAGCCCGCTGCTGCCCTCCGCCATCGCCTTCATCGGCAAGGACGGACTGACAGTGATGATACTTGCCGCGCTCTTCACCTGGGTGCTGCATTCCAGCGTCGCTGCCATTCTTCTCATTCTCACCTTCGCGGCCAGGGGCATCGTGCCGATCGATGTCGGCATACCGCTTGTCCTCGGTGTCAATCTCGGCGGCGGGCTCATTGCGCTCTGGCTGACGCGCGGCCTGCCGGTCGAGGGACGGCGCCTGCCGCTCGGCAACCTGTTCTTCCGCGCGCTGTTCAGCGCGGCGATCTTCACGCTGTTTTCACTGGATGTACCCTTTGCATGGCTGCCAGGCGAGACGGTCGCCGGCAAACTGGTCAACCTGCATGTGCTGTTCAATGCCGCGCTGGTTGCCGTCGGGCTCGTCACCTGTGGCTCGATGGCGCGCCTGGTTCGACTGCTGACGCCAGAGGTGGCGCGGGAGGGCGACTTTACCGCCCATGCCAGCGCGCTGGACCGTGCGCTGATCGACAAGCCGGCGCAGGCTTTGGCGGCTGCCGCGCGCGAGGTGTTGTACATGGGCAACCTCATTACCCGTATGCTGGAGCCGGTGATGACGGTGATCGAGGCACCGACGCCCGAAGCCGTAAAGGCGCTCCGCCGCATCGATGGCGATATCCACCGGGCTCACAGCGAGATCAAGCTCTATATCGCTACGGTCAACCGCGGTGTGCTGACGGAGGAACAGTCTGCTCGCGGCATCGAGCTTACCGAAGCGGCAATCCATCTTGAATATGCCGGTGATGTGGTGGCGAAGAGCCTGTTGCAGATGGCGGAGGAACGGCTTGCCGGAGCGGGTGCCTTCTCGCAGGAGGGCTGGCGCGAGCTGACGCTGCTGCATGCTGCGGTGTTTTCGAATGTCCGGCTTGCGGCCAATCTGCTTGTCTCGCCGGACCCGGTCATTGCCCGTGAGATGGTGCGGCAGAAGGAGCACGTGCGCCGTCTCGTCGAGGAGAGCAGCAAGAGCCATCTGGAGCGGCTGCGCCAGGGCATAGGCGCGAGCATCCAGTCCAGCGACATGCATCTGGAGATCGTGCGTGCGCTGAAGGAGGTCAATTCTCTGGTCACGACCATGGCCTATCCGCGCCTGCGCGAGACGGGAGACCTCCTGGAAAGCCGTCTGATCCCTGCTGCCTGAAAATCATAAATTTAATCGATGGATTGATACAAAAGAACGATTTTACAGATATGTGTTTCCACCGCATTGTCACATCCGGAAAAGCCAAATGCGAGGACGGACCATGCCCAACACCGCTTCTGACAGAACCATCGCACCGCTGGAGACGCCACGGCTCGGCGAGCCCTATCTCCTGACACCCGGCCCGCTGACGACGGCATACGAAGTCAAGGAAGCCATGCTGCGGGACTGGGGCTCCTGGGATGGCGACTTCCGCGCCATGACGGCGGACCTGCGCCGCCAGTTGCTTGAGATCGCCGGCGATACGGCAGGCGAATTCGACTGCGTGCCGATGCAGGGCAGCGGCTCATTCTCGGTGGAGGCGATGCTCGCCAGCTTCGTGCCGAAGGACGGCAAGGTGCTGGTGCTGAGCAACGGCGCCTATGGCAAGCGTATCGCCCAGACGCTGTCCTATCTCGGCCGCGACCATGCCGTCATCGACAAGGGTGACTACATGCCGCCGCGCGGTGTCGAAGTCGCCGCGGCGCTGGATGCCGACCCCGCCATCAGCCATGTCGTCGTCGTTCATTGCGAAACCAGTTCGGGCATCCTCAACCCGCTGAAGGAAATCTCCGACACCGTCTACGCCCGTGGTCGCAAGCTTCTCGTGGATTCCATGAGCGCCTTCGGTGCGGTGCCGGCCAGCCTTTCCGATTTCCGCTACGAGGCGATCGTCTCCTCGGCCAACAAATGCATCGAGGGCGTACCGGGCTTCGGCTTCGTCATCGCCCGCAAGAGCGAACTTGAGGCCGCCAAGGGCCGCAGCCATTCGCTGAGCCTCGATATGCATGCCCAGTGGGACTACATGAACAAGACCGGGCAGTGGCGCTTCACGCCGCCGACCCATGTCGTCGCCGCGTTCCTGGAGGCGTTGCGCATCCACCGCGAAGAAGGCGGGGTTGCCGCCCGCGGCGCGCGCTATGCCCGCAACCGTGACGTCATGGTAGCAGGCATGCGCGAGGCCGGCTTCGAGACGCTGCTCGCCGACCAATGGCTCTCGCCTATTATCGTCACCTTCTTCAGCCCGGCCCACACGGCCTTCGCTTTTGACCGCTTCTATGAACTGATGAAGGAGAAGGGTTTCATCATCTATCCCGGCAAGCTGACGGTGGTCGACAGTTTCCGTGTCGGCTGCATCGGCCGCATGGACGAGCATGTCATGCGCCGTGTGGTGGACGCCGCCCGCACGTCCCTTGCCGAAATGGGCGTCGACAGCGCCGCCCCGCCGGCCATCGCCCTTGAAGAACGCAGCCGCCTGGCGGCCTAACGAGAATGGAATCCCCGATGAACCAGATGTCCAAGATCACCGTCACCGCCAACCGCCGCACCTATCCCTGGCCGAATGTCCCGGCCATCGCCATCTGCCTCGACGGCTGCGAGCCGGCCTATCTCGACGAGGCCATCAAGGCCGGGCTGATGCCGACGCTCAAGCGCATCCGCAAGACAGGTACGGAGCGCACCGCGCTCAGCGTCATCCCGAGCTTCACCAACCCGAACAATCTCTCCATCGCCACCGGCCGCCCGCCGGCGATCCACGGTATCTGCGGCAACTATCTCTATGAGCCCGCGACCGGCAAAGAGGTGATGATGAACGACCCGCGGTTCCTGCGCGCGCCGACCGTCTTCAAGGCTTTTTATGATGCCGGCGCCAAGGTCGCCGTGGTGACGGCGAAGGACAAGCTGCGCGCACTGCTCGGCCATGGCCTGAAGTTCGACGAGGGCCGCGCCGTCTGCTTCTCTTCGGAAAAGTCCGACACGTCTACCAAGGCGGAACACGGCATCGACAACGCCTCGGCCTGGCTTGGCCTGCCGGTGCCGGAGGTCTATTCCGCCGACCTCTCGGAATTCGTCTTCGCCGCGGGCGTGAAGCTCCTCAAGGAGTTCCGCCCCGACGTCATGTACCTGACCACGACCGACTACGTGCAGCACAAATATGCGCCGGGCGTGCCGGAGGCCAATTCCTTCTACGAGATGTTCGACAAGTACCTGACCGAACTCGACGCGCTCGGCGCGGCGATCGTCGTCACGGCCGACCATGGCATGAAGCCGAAGCACAAGACGGACGGCACACCCGACGTCGTCTATGTGCAGGACCTGCTCGACGAATGGCTCGGCAAGGATGCCGCCCGCGTCATCCTGCCGATCACCGACCCCTATGTCGTGCACCACGGCGCGCTCGGCTCCTTCGCCACCGCCTATCTGCCTGAAATGGCCGACAAGGAGGAGATCATCGAGCGGCTGAAGGCGATCGAGGGCATCGACGTGGTGCTGTCGCGGCCGGAAGCCTGCGTGCGCTTCGAGCTGCCGGACGACCGCATCGGCGACATCGTGCTCGTTTCCTCGGAGAACAAGACGCTGGGCACCAGCGAGCACCGGCACGATCTTGCCGCGCTCAACGAACCGCTGCGCTCGCATGGCGGCCTCACGGAACAGGAAGTACCCTTCATCGCCAACCGCACCCTGCCGGAACTCTCTTCCGCCGGCACGCTGCGCAATTTCGACGCCTTCTACTACGCGCTCGTCGCCGCCGCGCAGCCGGCGCATTGAGGAGGGGGCGATGACCAAAGTGGAAACGACATTCGCGATCCGTCATGAGCCCATGCGGATCGCCGGCAAGAAGGTCGATACCGAAGGGCGGGTCGAGGTGCATTACCCCTGGAACGATGCCGTCATCGGCACCGTTCCGGCCGGCAATGCCGAGCATGCCAGAAAGGCCTTCGAGATCGCGGCCGCCTACCAGCCGAAGCTGACGCGCTACGAACGCCAGCGCATTCTCCTGAAGGCGGCCGAGCTGCTCGTCGCCCGCAAGGAGGAAATTTCCGATCTCATCACGCGGGAACTCGGCATTTCCAAGCAGGATTCGCTCTACGAAGTGGGCCGCGCCTTCGATGTGCTGACGCTGTCCGGCCAGATGTGTATCCATGACGATGGCGAGATTTTTTCCTGCGATCTCACCCCGCACGGCAAGGCGCGAAAGATTTTCACAACGCGCGAGCCGCTGACCGCCATCTCGGCGATCACACCCTTCAACCATCCGCTCAACATGGTGGCGCACAAGGTTGCCCCGGCCGTCGCGACCAACAACTGCGTCGTGCTGAAGCCGACGGAGCTGACGCCGATGACGGCGCTCATCTTCGCCGACATTCTCTATGAGGCTGGTTTGCCGCCGGAAATGCTGTCCGTCGTCACCGGCTGGCCCGGCGATATCGGTATGGAGATGATCACCAATCCGAATTTCGACTTGATCACTTTCACCGGCAGCGTGCCCGTCGGCAAGCTGATCGCTGCGCACGCCCATTACAAGCGCCAGATCCTCGAACTCGGCGGCAACGACCCGCTGATCATCCTCAACGACCTCTCCGACGACGATCTCGCAAGGGCGGCCGACCTCGCCGTCGCCGGCGCGACAAAAAATTCCGGCCAGCGCTGCACGGCCGTCAAGCGCATCCTCTGCCAGGAGCGTGTCGCCGACCGTTTCGTGCCGCTGGTGCTGGAGCGGGCGAAGAAGCTGAAATTCGGCGATCCCATGGACCGTGCGACGGAGCTCGGCACCGTGGTGCACGCCAGGGCCGCCGAAGTCTTCGAGCGCCGGGTGCATCAGGCGGCGGAAGAGGGAGCGGAAATCCTCTACAATCCCGGCCGCAAAGGCGCGCTGCTGCCGCCGATCGTCGTCGACCGCGTCTCCCATGCGAGCGAGCTCGTCATGGAGGAGACCTTTGCGCCGATCATCCCGATCGTCCGTGCACCCGACGATGACGACGCGCTGATCGCGCTCTCCAACTCCACTGCCTTCGGCCTTTCCTCCGGCGTCTGCACCAACGATTTCCGTCGCATGCAGAAATACATCGCGGGGCTGAAGGTCGGTACGGTCAACATCTGGGAAGTGCCGGGTTACCGCATCGAGATGAGCCCGTTCGGCGGCATCAAGGACAGCGGCAACGGCTACAAGGAAGGCGTCATCGAGGCGATGAAGAGCTTTACCAACGTCAAGACCTTCTCCTTGCCGTGGTGATCTGAAGCAATCCCCTGCGGGATCACCCCTTCTGGGAGCCGTTTCGTGCGGCTCCCTTTTTTTGTTGCCTGCTTTTCTTGCGGAGCGTGCCGATTCCGGCAGCAAGGGGCTTTGAGACGCCTGTTCAAGTGGCAGGTTTATTATAGTTTTTATCTTCCAAACGATAAGAATAATAAATTTTACTTACCAAAAACCCCTGCCAGAATGCCTCCTGAAGCCGACCACATGAAGGGTGACATCTAGATCGCCCGCCGCGCTTCCCGGATTTTTCCAGGCCTTCAGAGGAGATTTTCAATCATGAACAAACGCACGCTTTTTATGCTTGCCGGTGCCGTTTCCGCCGTGCTTCCGACCCTTGCCGCCGCTGAAACCCAGCTTACGGTCTACACCGCCGTCGAGGCCGTCGACCTTGACCGCTACAAGGCGACCTTCGAAAAGGCCCATCCCGATATCAAGATCAACTGGGTGCGCGATTCCACCGGCGTGATGACCGCCAAGCTTTTGGCCGAAAAGGACAATCCGCAGGCCGACGTCGTCTGGGGTCTTGCCGCGACCTCGCTGCTCCTCCTCAAGACCGAGGGCATGCTGGAAGGCTATGCGCCGAAGGGCGTCGAAGCGCTCGACAAGAAGTTCGTCGACAAGGACAACCCGCCGAGCTGGGTCGGCATGGACGCTTATGTCGCCGCGCTCTGCTACAACACGGTGGAGGGCGAAAAGCTTGGCCTGAAGGCACCGACGAGCTGGGAGGACCTGACAAAGCCCGAATACAAGGGCCATGTCGTGATGCCGAACCCGGCGTCATCGGGCACCGGCTTTCTCGACGTCTCCGGCTGGATGCAGATGTGGGGCGAGGAGAAGGCCTGGTCCTTCATGGACAAGCTGCACGAAAATATCTCGGCCTATACCCATTCCGGCTCGAAGCCCTGCAAGATGGCGGGTGCCGGCGAAGCCGTCATCGGCGTCTCCTTCGAGTTCCCGGGCGCCAAGGCCAAGAGCGCCGGTGCGCCGATCGACATCATCTTCCCCTCGGAGGGCTCCGGCTGGGAGGCCGAGGCGACGGCGATCATCGCGGGTACCGCCAATATCGAGGCGGCCAAGACGCTGGTCGACTGGTCGGTGACCAAGGAGGCCAACGAAATGTACAATGTCGGCTATGCCGTCGTTGCCTATCCCGGGGTCGCAAAGAAGGTCGAGCACCTGCCTGACGACATCGCCTCCAGAATGATCGACAACGACTTCGAATGGGCCGCCAACAACCGGGCCACCGTCCTGAAGGAATGGCAGAAGCGCTACGACGCCAAGTCGGAGCCGAAGAGCTGAGCCGATCGGCCGGGCGGAGCGCTTCTGCGCTCCGCCCTTCGCATTGTCCCGAAATTCCTGAAGCCAGCGGAGCTTGCAGATGAGACATGCCCTGTCGATCGAACCGACGCCCACCAACCTTCCCCGCTCCGCAGATGCCGCGGCCCCCTATCTGGAAGTCGCCGATCTCTGGAAGGCGTATGGTGATTTCGTCGCGTTGCGCGACATTTCGCTCAGCATTGCCAGGGGCGAGTTCATCTGCTTCCTCGGCCCTTCCGGCTGCGGAAAGACGACCCTTCTGAGAGCGATCGCCGGCCTCGACCTGCAATCGCGCGGCACCATCCTGCAGGGCGGCCGCGATATCTCCACCTTGCCGGCTTCCAGCCGCGACTACGGCATCGTCTTCCAGTCCTACGCGCTCTTCCCGAACCTCACCATCGAGCAGAACATTGCCTTCGGCCTGGAAAACACCGGCCGCTCCAAGGCAGCGGTGGCTTCGCGCGTGTCCGAACTCCTGGAAACGGTCGGTCTGTCGGCGCATGGCAAGAAGTATCCAGCCCAGCTTTCGGGTGGCCAGCAGCAGCGCATCGCGCTCGCCCGCGCCATCGCCATTTCGCCCGGCCTGCTGCTGCTCGACGAGCCGCTCTCTGCGCTCGATGCCAAGGTTCGCGTCCATTTGCGTCACGAGATCAAGGCCTTGCAGCGCAAACTCGGTGTCACCACGATCATGGTCACACATGACCAGGAGGAGGCGCTCGCCATGGCCGACCGCATCGTCGTGATGAACCACGGCGTCATCGAGCAGGTCGGCTCGCCCACCGAGATCTACCGCCATCCGAGCACATTGTTCGTCGCCGATTTCATCGGCGAAACCAACCAGTTCTCGGCGCGGGTGCTGAAGGACGGCGAAGTGGAGATCCGCCATTCGGCCTTCTGCTGTTCGACCGAGGGTTTTTCGGCGGGCCACACCGCCACCGCCGTTGTACGTCCCGTCGACATCATCCCGCACGGTGCGCATGCGCATGCCGTCAATGCGGTCGATCGCCCGGCGACGCCGCAGAACCTCATCGACGCCGAAGTGCAGGAGATGGAGTTTCTCGGCATGTTCTGGCGTACGCGGCTGACCGCACCCCGGCTCGGCGATCGTACGCTGGTCGCCGATTTCTCCGTCAATGCCGTGCGCCGCCTCGGCATCGAAACGGGAGGCGCCATCCAGGTGGAGATCCCGCGCGAGCGTCTGCTGCTCTATCCGAGGAGTGTTTGAGGATGACGATCGCCCTCGAAGCGACCCACCTGCCGCTTGCCGGCAAAAGCCTGCGCCAGCAGACCTCCCGCGACGACCGGATCAAGCTCGGCTTCATGGCCGTCATCGGCCTCTACCTCATCATCGCGCTTGGTGCACCGCTCTTCGTCATGCTGTCGAAGTCGCTGTCGACCTATAATTTCGACCTTGCCGCCTTCGAATTCCAGGTGAGCGACGAGAGCGGCGCGAACTGGGGGCCGGTCGTTACCGCAGCGGACATCAACCGGCAGCTTGGCGCGGTGTCGGAGGCCGAGCTTTCCACCAGCTCGGACGGCCGGCTTGCGGCGACGAAATTCTTCCCGGAGTTCAAGTTCCGCAGCCCCGTGCACTATCGCATCCGCGGCATCACGGATGATGCGGCCTTCCTGGCTGGCTCCACGCTGGAAAAAGGCACGGCGTGGCGTGAATATGATTCCGGCACCTTCCGGCGCGTCGTGCTGCGCCCTGCGCGCAGCCTTGGCCTGGAGAATTTCGCGACCTACTTCTCGACGCCGGCGCTTGCCCAGTCGGTCACCAATTCTGTGCTGATGGCCGCCATCAGCACAGTCGTCACCATTTCCATCGCGTTTGCGCTCGCCTATGGGTTGACGCGAAGCTGCATGCCGCTGAAGGGCCTTTTCCGCGGCATCCTCACCATCCCGATCCTCGTTCCGTCGCTTTTGCCCGGCATTGCGCTCGTCTATCTCTTCGGCAATCAGGGTGTCTTCAAGGACTGGCTGTTCGGTTACTCGATCTATGGCCCGATCGGTATCGTCATCGGCTCCGTCTTCTTCACGCTGCCGCACGCTTTCCTCATCATCCTCACGGCGCTTTCGGTCGCCGATGCGCGACATTACGAGGCGGCCGCCTCGCTGAAGGCGAGCAAATGGCGCACCTTCAAGACCGTCACGGTGCCGGGCGCGCGCTACGGCATCGTCTCGGCCGCCTTCGTCGTCTTCACGCTTGTCATCACGGACTTCGGACTGCCCAAGGTGATCGGCGGGCAATATGGCATGCTCGCCGTCGATATCTACAAGCAGGTCATCGGCCAGCAGAATTTCGAAATGGGGGCGGTTGTCTCCGTCATCCTGCTCGTGCCGGCCGTGCTCGCCTTCGCCGTTGACCGGCGCATGCAGAGGCGGCAGGTGGCGCTGCTATCCGCCCGCGCTGTGCCCTATGCGCCAAAACCGAATGCCCGGATGGATGCGCTGTGTTTCTCCTTCGCGTGTCTCGTCAGCCTCTTCATCATTGGCATGATCGCCATGTGCCAGATCGCCGCCGTGGTGAAGTTCTGGCCCTATGACCTGACGCTGACGACGAAGAACTTCGCCTTCGATCTGATGGATGGCGGTGGCTGGGCGGCGTATAACAACTCGATCCGGCTCGCCCTGCTGACGGCGCTTTTCGGCTCGCTCGTCGTCTTCGCCGGCGCCTATATGGTGGAGAAGGCGGACGGCTTCCGGTTCGGCCGCGGTGTCTTCCACTTCCTGGCGATGATGCCGATGGCGGTTCCGGGCATGGTTCTCGGCCTTGCCTACATCTTCTTCTTCAACAACCCCGCCAATCCGCTCAACCCGATCTACGGCACGATGGCGATCCTTGTCGTCTCGACGGTGACGCATTTCTACACGGTGGCGCACCTGACCGCGCTCACCGCGCTGAAGCAGATGGACCCGGAATTCGAATCCGTTGCCGCGTCGCTGAAGCAGCCCTTCCACCGGCTGTTCTTCCGCGTCACGGTGCCCGTCTGCCTGCCGGCGATCCTCAACATCGCGATCTATCTTTTCGTCAACGCGATGACGACGGTCTCGGCAGTGGTCTTCCTCTATTCCACCGACACCAAGCTCGCTTCGGTTGCCGTGCTCAATATGGATGATGCTGGGGATATCGCTCCTGCGGCGGCGATGGGCATGATGATCTTCTACACCAATGTCGCGGCCAAGCTGATTCACGCGCTGATCGCCCGTGGTCTCCTCGCCCGCACGCAGGCCTGGCGATAGCGCAAACGAAACGCGCCCTTCCTCCAGGCGGAGTAAGGGCGCGCGCCGGCTGGAAACCAGCAAGTGACCCCGTCAGGCGACGCGGTACTCCGCCATTGCCCTCTGATCACGACCCGGCTGACGTTGACGCTCCTGTTCCGCCATGCGCGAGCGCTGCGGCGTGCAGCCGTAGCGCTCGCGGTAGGTGCGTGAAAAATGCGAGGCGGTGGAGAAGCCGCAGGCCATGGCGATCTCGATGACGGGCAACGAGGAGGTGAGCAGCAGGAGATGGGCGCGCTCCAGCCGCAGGTCGAGATAGTACCGCGCCGGCGTACGCCCCATCTCCCGCTGGAACAGGCGCTCCATCTGGCGCCGGGAGAGGCCGCTTGCCGGCGACAGGTCGGTCAGCCGCAAGGGCTCGGCAAGGTTGGCCTCCATCTGTGAAATGACCTTGATCAGGAAGGCATTGTCGATCCCGAGCCGGGCCTGCAATGGCAGGCGCTGGCGCTCACCGGTCTGGCGTAACCGCTCGCACAGGGCGATCTCGCAGATGCGGTTGGCGGCATCCGCGCCGAGGTCTGCCAGGACGGCGCACAGGAGCATGTCGAAGGGGGCGTTGCCACCGGCGCAGGTATAGAGCCCGCCGTCGATCTCGAAGGCGGTCTGGCAGGCCTTGGCACCGAAAAACCGTTCCGAGAAGTCCGGAAAGTGTTCCCAGTGCACGGCGCAGCGCCGTCCTTCGGCAAGGCCGGCGCGTGCCAGTGGGTAGAGCCCGCCGGCAAAACCTCCGACGACTATCCGGTTGCGGCCACACAGGCGAAGCCAGGCCTCCAGCGCCCGGTCGGGCAATGGCACCCGTCGCCCACCGCAAACGACGACACATCGTGTCTGCCCCGCCCGCAGCATCCCCTCCCGTTCGTCGGCGAGCGATCCGTCCGCCGCAACGCGCATGCCGCAGGATGACAGTGCTGGCCGACCATCCGCTGTGACCGTGCGCCAGCCAAAGACCGGCCTGCCTTCCACGTCATTGGCAAGGCGCAGCACCGTTACCGCCGCGGAAAACGCCTGCAGCGAGAAACCGTCGAGCAGATAGAAGGTGAAGGAACGGCCGCATGTGCCTGCCTGTTGCATGGTCTCCTCCTGAGCGGGTTTGGGTTGAGAAAATGCAAAATGAAAGAAAACATTACATTATGCAACATATTCGGACATAGTATATGCAGATTTTTCCCGACCGCGATGGCGACGGTGGCGGAACGGACGGATTTAGCCGCATTTTTTCGTCCAGCTTGTCAAAGCGACAAAAATGATCGCAGATAACATCATGTCCGACAGTCAAAGCGCCCGTGCCCTAGCCCCCCGCCGCCACACTGAGATCCTGCGCCGCCTCGCGGCAGATGGAACGGTCGGTATCACCGAACTCGCCGAATTCTTCGATGTGTCGCGGCAGACGATCCGGCGGGACCTGAAGCTGCTTGCCGATCGCGGGCAGCTCGACCTCGTCCATGGCGGTGCGACCCTGTTCGAGCCGACCGAGGCGGCCTTTACGGAGCGTCGGGAGGAAAATGCCGATGCCAAGGCGGCAATCGGCCGGGCGGCGGCCGGTCTCGTGCGGGACGGAATGGTGGTCTTCCTCGATTCCGGTACCACGACCCTGGCGGTGGCGCAGGCGCTGGCGGAGCGGAAAAACCTAACAGTTTGTACCACATCGCTGTCGATTGCACTTTTGATGTGCCGCCAGCCGCTGGTGCGTGTGCACATGCTGGGCGGCGAGATCGATCCGGACGAGGAGGCTGCCGTCGGCGTCGATGCGCTGGAAGCGATCCGCCATTTTCGCGTCGACGTCGCCTTTCTCGGCGGTGGCGGCCTGTCGCCCGATGGCGAGGTGACCGACTTCACCCGCAGTGGCGCCGAGCAGCGTTCGCGCATGGTGGCGACGGCGGGCAAGGCCTATTTCGTGCTCGACAGCTCCAAGTTCGGCCGGCTGACGCCCTTGCGCATTCCACGTTTCGAACTTGCCGCCGGTATCATTACCGATCGCCTGCCGCCGGAAGCGATCTGCGAGGCGCTGGAGCGAAAGGGGCCGGTCCTGATCGTTCCGACGTGATGAAATGTAAGATTTTGTAACTTTTTGTCTTGCTCTTTGGCGGTGTTTTGTTACCGTGCGGCCTTCCATGGCATCGGGAGGTCGTTTCATGGCACAGGAATTTCCAACGCAGGCACAGGTCGTCATCATCGGCGGCGGGATCATCGGCTGCTCGGTCGCATATCATCTGACGAAACTCGGCTGGCGGGACGTCGTGCTCCTGGAGCAGGGGCAGCTGAGCGGCGGCACCACCTGGCACGCGGCAGGCCTCGTCGGCCAGTTGCGCAGCCATGCCAACATGACGAGCCTCATCAAATACTCGACGCAGCTCTATACCGAGCTGGAGGCCGAGACCGGGCTTGCCACGGGCTGGAAGAACTGCGGCTCGCTTTCGGTCGCGCGCACCGCCGATCGCATGACCGTGCTGAAGCGCACGGCCGCCTCCGCCCGGGCGCAGGGCGTCGCCATCGAGGTGATCTCGCCGAAGGAGGCGCAGGACCTCTGGCCTGTCATGGCGATCGACGACCTCGTCGGCGCCGTCTGGTTGCCGGGCGACGGCAAAGCCAATCCGACGGATCTCACGCAGTCGCTTGCCAAGGGCGCGCGCAGCCGCGGTGCGCGTATTTTCGAGCGTGTCCGGGTCACCGGCGTCTCCGTGGCGAATGGTGCCGTCACTGGCGTGGAGACGGATCGAGGGGCGATCTCGGCCGAGATCGTCGTCAACTGTGCCGGCCAATGGGCGCGCAAGGTCGGGAAAATGTGCGGTGTCTCCGTGCCGCTCCATTCGGCCGAGCATATGTATATCGTCACGGGTCGTATCGAGGGCGTGCATCCGGACCTGCCGGTCATGCGGGATCCTGACGGCTACATCTACTTCAAGGAGGAGGTCGGAGGCCTCGTCATGGGCGGCTTCGAGCCGGAGGCGAAGCCCTGGGGCATGGCCGGCATTCCCGACGATTTCGAGTTCGCCCTGCTGCCGGACGACTGGGACCAGTTCGAGATTCTCATGCAGAGCGCACTGCAACGCGTGCCGCAGCTCGCCACGTCCGAGGTCAAGAAATTCTACAACGGCCCTGAAAGCTTCACGCCGGACAACAACTTCATCCTCGGGGAGGCGCCGGAGCTGAAGAATTTCTACGTCGGCGCCGGTTTCAATTCGATGGGCATCGCGAGTGCCGGCGGCGCCGGACGGGCGCTGGCGGAATGGATCGTCAACCGCGCACCGACCATGGACCTCTGGCCCGTCGACATCCGCCGCTTCGCCACTTTCAACAACAATCCCCGCTGGCTGCACGACCGCGTCAAGGAAACGCTCGGCCTGCACTATGCCATGCCCTGGCCGAACCGGGAGCTGGACACAGCCAGGCCCTTCCGCCGTTCGCCGCTCTATGACCGGCTTGCCGCCAAGGGCGCCTGCTTCGGTTCGAAAATGGGCTGGGAGCGCGCCAACTGGTTTGCCGCCCCGGGCGAGGCGGCTGTAACCGCCTATGCCTTCGGCCGGCAGAACTGGCACGAGGCGGTGAAACGGGAGATGAAGGCGGTGCGCGAGGCGGCCGGCCTTTTCGACCAGACGTCCTTTGCCAAGCTTCTCGTCCAGGGACGGGATGCGGTGTCGGTGCTCAACCGGATCTGCGCGGCCGAGATTGATGTGGAGATTGGCCGGTCCGTCTATACCGGGCTTCTCAACGAGCGGGGTGGCTATGAGAGCGACCTGACGGTCCTGCGCCTTGCGGCCGACCGTTTCCTTCTCATCACCGGCTCGGCGCAGGCCGTTCATGATGCGGACTGGATCGGCAGGAACATACCGGCCGGTGCCCATGCGACGCTCACCGATGTGACCTCGGCCTATGCGGTCCTGGCGCTGATGGGGCCGAAGTCGCGGGACATCCTGGTTCGCCTCACCAGCGCGGACCTTTCCAACGAAGGCTTCCCCTTCGCCACGAACCGGGAGATCGACATCGGCTATGCTACCGCCTATGCGAACCGCATGACCTATGTCGGCGAGCTCGGCTGGGAGCTGATCGTACCGACGGAATTCGCCGTCGGCGTCTATGAGGCGCTGCAGGAGGCGGGACGCGATGCCGGGCTGGTGGATTGCGGCTATTATGCACTGGAGGCGCTGCGGCTTGAAAAAGGCTATCGTGCGTGGAGCCGCGAGCTGACACCGGACGTCACCCCCTATGAGGCGGGTCTTTCCTTCGCGGTATCTCTTGACAAGGCGGGTGGCTTCATCGGCCGGGAAGCGCTGGTTGCGGCAAAGGCGAGCGGCACGCCGTCGAAGCGTATCGTGCAGTTCACGGTCGATGATCCCCTGCCGATGCTCTGGGGCGGCGAGCTCATTCTTCGCGACGGCAAGCCGGTGGGCGAGGCCCGCTCGGCGGCCTATGGCCACACGCTCGGCCGTGCCGTCGCCCTGGGGCTCATCGAGAATGCCGCCGGCGTGGACAAGGCCTTCCTGGAGAACGGGCGCTTTGAAGTCGACCTTGCGGGTGAACGGTTCGCGCTGACGGTGCATCTTGCGCCGGCCTATGATCAGAAGGCGGCGCGCGTCAAGGCCTAGGGACTGCCATCGTGGATGCACAAGGCCACCGCCGATGTCGCGGCGGTGGCCTTTCATGTGCGTCCATCGGCAGGGCCGCTGAGGTCATTGGGTGTTCGCGGTCAGCCCTGTGTCGGCTTCCAGTCTGCCGACGGAATGCTGTTGATCATCCACGGGATGCCGAACTTGTCGACGAGGGAGCCGAAGCCGGGCGACCAGAACGTTTCGCTGAACGGCATGCCGATCTTGCCGCCTTCCGCGAGCTGGTCGAACCAGCGCTTGGCCTCGGCCTTGTCCGTGGTGTGCAGCGTCACGTCGAACCCGTTCTTGGGCTTGTCGATATTGGGCGCCCAGCCGGCATCCATGTCGGCGCCCATCAGCGCCTGGTCGCCGACTTCCAGCCAGCAATGCATCAGCCAGTCCTTGTATTTCGGGTCGGTGATCGGCATGTCCGGCGGGGCCTCGCCATAGGGAAAGGCAGCGGTGATCTTGCCGCCCAGCACCTTGGCGTAGAATTCGAATGCCGCCCGACATTCTCCCTGAAAACTCAGGCTCGTCACGATCTTCATGCTTCACTCCTCCTCGTTGTTGGGATCTTCCCGCCGGAGCGGCGGCCGCAGATGTTGAAACCGATATGACAGGCAGGGCGAGAACCGACTGGCACGCTCGCCTTGCGTCGTTCCCGGAACAATGGTGTCGATCCCGTTGCCATTGATGTTGATATCAACGTAAATGCTGCGACAAGTCAACCCGTGGCAGGTTTGATCGCTCGGCCTTCTTTTCCAACGGGAAAAATGCGGCGTGGCGATCATCAGGGGTCCGGCTTCGAAGAGCTCGGTTTTTCGCCCGCGGCGGAAAACTCCCGCCTGACGATGCCGTGGCGCTGGAGCTTGTCATAAAAGGTTTTGCGCGGAATGCCGAGGGCGGCGATCGTTTCCTGCACGTTGCCGTCATGGGCGCTGAGCGTGTCGCGGATGATCTCGGCCTCGAGCCGCTCCAGCCGTTCCGGCAGGGAGCCGCCGCCGCCCGTTCCAGCGGCTGGGCTTTGCGGCGCGAGCGCCGTCGTCGTCATGCCCAGCACCGTCCGCTCGGCGAAGTGGGAGAGCTCACGTACATTGCCGGGCCAGTCGTGTTCGCGCAGGTGGCGCAGGATTTCGGCCGAAAGGCCGGGCGTCGTCCGCTGGAAACGCCGCGCCGCACGCTCGGCGAAATAGCTGAACAGCAGCGGAATGTCCTCCCGGCGCTCGCGCAGGGGCGGAATGGTCAGGGAGACGACGTTCAGGCGGTAATAGAGGTCCTCGCGAAAGGCCCTGCGCTGGGCGGGGTCGGCAAGATCGACCTTGGCGGCCGCGACGATGCGGATATCCACCGGGCGCACCTCGTTCGTGCCGAGCGGTGTCACCTCGCGCAGTTCGAGCACGCGCAGCATCTGGATCTGCGTGGACAGCGGCATGCTTTCCAGTTCGTCGAGGAAGAGCGTGCCCCCGCTCGAATGTTCGATGCGGCCAATGCGCTTCTTTTGGGCGCCGGTGAAGGCGCCGGGCTCATGGCCGAAGAGCTCGCTTTCGATCACCTGCTCGGGCAAGGCGCCGCAGTTGAGCGCCACGAAATTGCCCTTCGCCCGGCGGCTCCAGCCATGCAGCAGGCGTGCCACGACCTCCTTGCCGCTGCCTGTCTCGCCCGTGACGAGCACGTCGACATCCGTATCGGCGATCTGTCGCAGCGTCTGGCGCAGGCGGTCCATCGCGGGTGTCTGGCCGATCAGGGGGAAGTCATCCTCTGCCTGGCGGGCGTTTTCCCGAAGCCGGCGGTTTTCCAGGACCAGGCTGCGTTTTTCCGCCGCGCGCTGGACGCATTGGATCAGTCGCTCGGCGGGAAAGGGTTTGGCGATGAAGTCGTAGACGCCCTCCTGGATGGCCTTGACCGCTGTTGCGATATCGCCGTGGCCGGTGACGAGAATGACTGGAATCTCGGCATCCAGTGCGCGAATGCGCGCGAAAAGCTGGATTCCATCCATGCCGGGCATGCGGATGTCCGACACGACGACACCGGCAAAATCCTTGTCGAGTCTCTCCAGCGCCTCGGCGGCCGAGCCGAGTGGCGATACGGTAAATCCCGCGAGGTCCAGTGTCTGGGCGGTGGCGCGCAGGAGTTGCCTGTCGTCGTCGATGAGGAGAACCGGCACGCTCATTCTTCAGCCTCTCGCAGATGGACGCGGAATGCAGCGCCTTGTGGGCCTGTCTCGACCTCCAGCCGGCCGCCATAATCGGAAACGATGTCCTTGGCGATAACGAGGCCAAGGCCGAGACCCTTTTCCTTCGACGTGTTGAACGGTTCGAAGAGTGACGCGAGGATGTCGGCCGGCAGGCCGGGGCCGTTGTCGGTGACGGAAATGACGACACCACCGTTCTCCGTGGTGGTCGTGATGTCGACGCGCCCGTCCATGCGCTCCTCCACGGCTTCGAGTGCGTTCTGGAAAAGGTTGATGAAGACCTGCTCCAGCCGTAGCCGGTTGCCGGCGACGCGCAGCCCCTCCGGCAGGGGGGCGACGGCAAGGCGGTCGAGCCGCCCGGTAAAACGGCTGCGCAGCAAAAGGATCGCACCATCGATCACCTCGCGGAGAACGACTGGCTCCTCGGCAGTGCGCCCTTTGCGGGCAAGTGCCTTCAGGTCTTCCGTTATGCCAGCGATCCGGTCGGTTAGGCCGGCGATGAGACCCAGATTTTCCTGCGCCGGCTCCGGCTGGCTGCGTGCCAGGAAGACCCGGGCATTGTCGGCATAGGCGCGAATGGTGGCGAGCGGTTGGTTGATTTCATGTGCCACACCGGCGGCGACCTGGCCGAGGATGGCGAGCCGGTTGGCCTGTACCAGATCTTGCTGCACGGCCTGCAGGTGGTCGCGGGCAAGGTTGAGGTCGCGCGTGCGCTCGTCCACGCGGCGTTCGAGTTCTTCCCGCGCCGCCTGATCGCGGGCGGCATTGGCGAGCGCCACCTGACGCCGGCGCAGCCAGAGAGCTGCGACAAGCGTGATCGCACCGACGGCAAGGAGGGCCAGTACGCGTGTTTCGCGCATGCTGGCGGCTACGACGCTGCCGGTCGGCATGAGATATTCGAAATGCCATGGCGTCGTGGTGACGGCTGTCCTTATGCGCAGATAGGTCTCCGCGCCGCCGCCTGGCTGGACGGCGCGCAACAACGGGCCATTTCCGATGGGTTCGAAGGGAAGCGGGGCAAGCGGAGCTTCTCCGAACTGCAGGCTTTCGCGAATGGCCGCGAGGCTTTCGGCCGGCAGCGGCTCCGTCGTCATAAAGCGCCAGGAAGGAATGCTGGTGATCAGCACCACGTGGTTGGCATCGACCACATAGGAGGGGCGCTGCGTTTCGTGCCAGTCGCGCTCCAGCTGGTCGAATTCCATCTTGACGACGACGACGCCGAGGGGTGCGGCGGCCGGTCCGATACGGTGGGAGATGTAGAGGCCGGGTCTTTTGCTGACCGAGCCGAGCGCGAAATGTTCCGCCGTGCCCTCTGCCATCGCACGGGAAAAATAGGCGCGGAACGAATAGTCGTTTCCGACGAAGCTCGTCGGCTCGCGCCAGTTGCTGGCCGCGACCGCCACGCCTGTTGCGTCGATGAGATAGATGACCGCCGCATTGGTGCCGGCAACCAGATCCTCCAGCTTGCGGTCGAGCCGGGATCGCTTGGCCGCGTCGACACCGGCCAGGGCTTCGGTGACGTCACGATCGCGGGAGAGCAGGAAGGGAAGGGCCCGCGGGCGCTCCAGAACGGCCTGAAGCAGTGCGACCTTGAGGTTCGCCTCAGTCCGGCCCTGCTCCTCCAGCGCCGAAAGGGCCGTGGCTCGGCCATAGAGGCCGGCGGTATAAAGTGCGGCGAAGGCAAGAGCGAAGACTGCGGCGGTAAACACCGCCCACTGCCGCCGCGTCGCGCGGTGGAGGGCGATCTGGTTGCGCGTCAGCGGGGCCGAGGTCATCGGTGATTTTGAGCATAAAACCGCACGATACTCAATGCTGCTTGTGCGGAGTGTCGCACTTTGGCTGGTTGGCGCGGGTGGCGCCACCACATGAAATCTTTTTAAAACAATCGGTTATCTTTGGATTCACGAACTGGCACGCCCTTTGCGAGGCCTTCTGCGATTGCAGCAAAGCCACCCCGGGAAGAGCCAGCGTGCTGGTTGGGGTGCCAAAGGAGGAAGCCATGCACATTTCGTCTGCCGCCACGCCGGACCGTGGCCCGTTGCCGTTCTACCGTCATCTCTATGTCCAGGTGATCGTGGCCATCGTTGCCGGCATGCTCGTCGGTCACTACTATCCCGATTTCGGTGCCGGCCTGAAACCGCTCGGCGATGCCTTCATCCGGCTCGTCAAGATGATCATCGCCCCGGTCATCTTTCTGACGGTCGCGACCGGCATTGCGGGCATGTCCGATCTGAAGAAGGTGGGGCGCGTCGCCGGCAAGGCGATGATCTACTTCCTCACCTTCTCGACGCTCGCGCTCGCCGTGGGCATGGTCGTCGCCAATGTCGTGCAGCCGGGCGCGGGCATGCATATCGATCCGGCCTCGCTCGACGCCAATGCCGTGGCGACCTATGCCAGCAAGGCGCATGAATCGACCATCACCGGCTTCCTGATGAACATCATCCCGCAGACCATCGTCGGCGCATTCGCCGAGGGTGATATCCTGCAGGTTCTGTTCTTCTCGGTACTGTTCGGCATCGCGCTCGGCATGGTCGGCGAGCAGGGCAAACCGGTCGTCGATTTCCTGCAGGCCCTGACGACCCCGATCTTCCGGCTGGTCGCCATCCTCATGAAGGCCGCGCCGATCGGCGCCTTCGGTGCCATGGCCTTCACCATCGGCAAATACGGCATCGGCTCGGTCGCCAACCTTGCCTTCCTGATTGCCACCTTCTACCTGACCGCCTTTCTCTTCGTCTTCGTCGTTTTGGGTGCCGTCGCAAAGTACAACGGCTTCTCGATCATCGCGCTGATCCGCTACATCAAGGAAGAGTTGCTGCTTGTTCTCGGCACGTCTTCGTCCGAGGCGGCGCTGCCGGGCCTGATGCAGAAGATGGAACAGGCAGGTTGCAAGCGATCGGTCGTCGGCCTCGTCATCCCGACGGGCTATTCGTTCAATCTCGACGGCACGAACATCTACATGACACTTGCCGCCCTCTTTATCGCGCAGGCAGTCGACATCCCGCTGTCGATGGGTGATCAGATCCTGCTGCTGCTCGTAGCGATGCTGAGCTCCAAGGGGGCAGCCGGCATCACCGGTGCAGGTTTTATCACGCTTGCCGCGACGCTTTCCGTCGTGCCCTCCGTGCCGGTCGCCGGCATGGCGCTTATCCTCGGTATCGACCGTTTCATGTCGGAATGCCGGGCGCTGACCAACTTCATCGGCAACGCCGTTGCGACGATCGTCGTCGCTCGCTGGGAAAATGAGCTGGACGTCGCCAAGCTGAACGCCGCGCTGAGCGGCGATCTCGAGGAGATACCGGTCCCTGCGCCGGCGCTGCAGCCGGCGGAGTGACCGCGGCTCTCCCCTGAGCCCCGAACTTGCAGCCTCCTCAAGGCGCGGCGCTAGGATCGCCGCGCCTTGATCGTGTTCATCACGAAGCTGGTTTCGATCGTGTCGACGCATTTCAGTTTGGCGATCTTGTCCTTGATGAAGCGCTCATAGTGGTCAAGGCCGGCACTCATGACGGTCAGCACATAGTCCCTCGCGCCCGTCACCAGCTGGCATTCGATGACCTCGTCCCAGCCCTTGACGGCCTCTTCGAACATGCGGATTTCGTCGTCGTGCTGGCGGCTGAGGCGGATCGATGCGATGGCGGTCATCGTCCAGCCCTCCACGATCGGGTCGATGATCGCGGCATAGCCGCGGATAATTCCCGTTTCCTCCAGGCGCCGCAGCCGGCGCAGGCATGCGGATGCGGACAGGCCGATCCGCTCGGCCAGTTCGCTGTTGGTGATACGGGCATCCGCGGCGAGTTCACGCAGGATACGCCGGTCGATCTCATCTGCAATTTTTTGCGACAATTTTCAGATATCCTCGCAAGAAGTTTCTTCTGAAAACAATAAATCGCATCAAATAGCAAGGAAACGCCACAGGGTTTGATATAATTTGCGTCTGGAGCTGGCTACACGAACGAGGGAGACGTTTCATGACCGCGCCGCATCCGTCGAGAACCCATATCGGCAACCATGCCCTGCATCCCGAAACGCAGATGCTGAACTATGGCTATGATCCCGAACTCTCCGAAGGCGCCGTCAAGCCGCCGGTCTTCCTGACATCGACCTTCGTCTTCAAGTCCGCCGAAGACGGGCGGGACTTCTTCGACTATGTGTCCGGACGCAAGGAACCGCCGGAGGGCCGGGGGGCCGGTCTTGTCTATTCGCGCTTCAACCATCCCAACAGCGAGATCGTCGAGGACCGCCTGGCCGTCTACGAGCGGACGGAAAGCTGCGCGCTGTTTTCGTCCGGCATGTCGGCGATTGCCACCACGCTGCTCGCCCTCGTGCGGCCAGGCGATGCCGTGCTGCATTCGCAGCCCCTCTATGGCGGTACTGAGACCCTGCTCGCAAAGACCTTCCTCAATCTCGGCGTCTCGGCCGTGGGTTTTGCCGACGGCGTCAGCGAGCCATCGGTGCAGGCAGCGGCGGAGGCGGCAATGCAGAAGGGCCGGGTTTCCGTCATCCTCGTCGAAGCGCCGGCAAACCCCACCAACAGCCTTGTCGATATCGCGATGATCCGCCGGGTCGCCGACGTGATCGGTGCGCGGCAGGGCCACATGCCGATCGTCGCCTGCGACAACACGCTGCTCGGCCCCGTCTTCCAGCGGCCGATCGAGCACGGAGCGGATCTCTCGCTCTATTCGCTGACCAAGTATGTCGGCGGTCACTCGGACCTGATCGCTGGGGCGGCGCTCGGTCGCAAGGCCGTGATGAAGCAGGTCAAGGCGCTGCGCGGCGCGATCGGTACGCAGCTCGACCCGCATTCCTGCTGGATGCTCGGGCGCTCGCTGGAGACACTGCAGATCCGCATGGAACGGGCCAACAGCAATGCCGCGGCGGTCGCCGCATTCCTGCGGGAGCACCCCAAGGTGGAGGCGATCCACTATCTGCCCTTCTACGATCCCGCTTCGCCGGCCGGCCGGACCTTCGCCACCCAGTGCAGCGGCGCCGGCTCGACCTTTTCCTTCGATATCAAGGGCGGGCAGCCGGCCTCGTTCCGGTTCCTGAACGCGCTGAAGATCTTCAAGCTCGCCGTCAGTCTCGGCGGTACGGAATCGCTCGCTTCGCACCCCGCGACGATGACCCATTCGGGTATCCCCGTGGAGGTGCGCCAGCGCATCGGCGTGCTTGAATCGACCATCCGCCTCTCCATCGGCATCGAACATCCCGATGATCTGGTGGCCGATCTGGTGCAGGCGCTCGACGCAAGCTAGGAAGCTTAGCCGTTCTCCATCGGCCCCTTGCCCTGACCGTCGAGCAGCCAGGCGATGCTCACCTGCAGGATACGGGCGAGCATGTCGAGGCGATTGGCGCGGGGCTCTGCGCGGTCGTTCTCCCAGTTGCTCCAGGTCTCGACCGTCACGCCGGCAATGGCCGAGATTTCTTCGACGGTGAGGCCGACGGCATCGCGCGCGAGCGAAATGCGCCCGCCGATCGTGTCGTAGGCCGTATCGACGGCGGTTCGCGGGGCGAGTGTGGCGTCGGTGTGCATGTCGGTGTCCTCAGTTCGTGAAAGAGATGCCCCGCGCGGTCCGCGCGAGGCAGGCCATCGATGGTGGGCCGGCGTCAGCCGTCTTCCTTGGCGAGCCAGGCCTTGATCTGATCGGGATGGTCGGCGATGTACTTGTCGACGGCCTTCTCGTAGGAGGTCTCCTGCGCGTTGAACATCGCGGCCTCGAGATCGGCGATCGGCAGCTTCATGCGCGACAGGAAGGCCGCGACATCGGGGTTGTCCTTGTCGAAATCCTTGCGGGCGATCACGTCGACATGCTCGGCCTTGCCGAGCGCGCCCTTCGGGTCGTCGATGTAGCGCAGCTTGTATTTGCCGAACATCCAGTGCGGGCTCCAGGAAGTGGCGACGAACCATTCCTCCTTGCGGATCGCCCGGTCGACCGTCGTCAGCATGCCGGCTTCGCTGGAGATCTGCAGCTTGTAGCCGTCAAGGCCATAGTCCTTGACCGCCTGTTCCGACAGACGGGTGAGGCCCGCGCCCGGATCGATGCCCTCGACACGGCCTTTCAGCTTCTCCTTCACATCGTTCTTCTTCAGGTCCTCGATGGAGGCGATGGCGTCTTCCGGCACATAGGCAGGCACCACCCAGCCGAGCCTTGCCCCGTCATAGACGGTGCCGAGCGTCGTCACCTTGTCCTTCACCTTGGCGAAATAGTCGGCGTGGGTCTCAGGCAGCCAGGCCATCATCATCAGGTCGAGGTCGCCGCGGCCGACGCCCTGGTAGAGCGGAGCGACATCGGTCTGAACCAGCTCGACCTCACGGCCGAGTTCGTCCTTGATGAGCTTGGCGGCAAGTTTCGTCACGAATTCGGCGTCGGACCAGGCCGACCAGCCGATCTTCACCGGTGCCTTGCCTTCGGCCAGCGTCGCGCCGGCCGCGCCGACCAGCATTCCAGCCGCAAGGCCGAGTGTAGCGAGTGTCTTGAACATCTTTGCTCCTTTGGGAGGGTTCGCATTCGGCGGCGTGTGCCGCCGGCTTTCGGGTATCAGGCCGTGGCGGTGGAAGCCGCCGGCGCCTGTACCCGAGGTCGGAAGACGGTGCGCCAGAGGCTGGCGCGCGCCTTTCCGAGGCTCTGGGTGATCCGGTCGAGGATCACCGCGAGAATGACGACGGCGATACCGCCCTCGAATCCGGTGCCGACGTCGAGACGCTGGATCCCGGTCAGCACGGTGTTGCCGATGCCGCCCGCGCCGATCATCGAGGCAATCACCACCATCGAGAGCGACAGCATGATCGTCTGGTTGATACCGGCCATGATGGAGGGCATGGCGTTGGGAAGCTGCACCTTGAAGAGCAGCTGCGGAGCCGTGCAGCCGAAGGCATTGCCAGCCTCGATATATTCGACATGCACCTGACGAATGCCGAGATTGGTGAGGCGCACGACCGGCGGCATCGAGAAGATGACGGTCGCGATGGTGCCGGGTACGGCGCCGAGGCCGAAGAACATCGCTGCCGGGATCAGATAGACGAAGGCGGGCATGGTCTGCATGAGATCCAGTACGGGGCGCACGACCGCCGCTACCCGGTTGCTGCGCGCCATGGCGATGCCGAGCGGCAGGCCGATCAGCATGGCGACCAGCGTCGAGGCAAGAACCAGCGACAGTGTCTCCATCATCGCGGACCACAGGCCCATATGCTCGACGAGCCACAGCGAGGCGGCAGTGAAAGCGGCAAAGCCGAAGCCGACGCGCCAGAGCGAGAGCAGGACAAAAACGGCAAGGCCGAGGGGCATGGGTACCGCCAGCAGTACGGCCTGGATACCGTTCGTCACCGTGCCGATCGCGGCGGCGATGAAATCGAGCAGCGGGGCGAAGTTGTCGAGGATGTAATTGACGGCACTGTCGACGCCGTCACCGATATCGAATGTCATGGATTTTCTCCGGGTCGGCGGGATCAGGCGGTGCGGTCAAGCGCCTCGAGAAGCGCGGATTTGCTGATGGAGCCGAGGTAGCGGTTGGCCTCGTCGACGACCGGAACCGGAAAGGCACTGGCGGCGACCTTGCCGAGGACATTGGCGAGGTTTTCCGATGCGGGGATTGGCTCTACCCCCGGCAGGAAGGCGCGATGGTAGGGATCGCTCGCGCCGTCCCGGGTGGTCGAGACCAGCGAGGTGCGGCTGACCATGCCGTGGAAGGTCTTGTCGCGGCCGAGGATGATGGCGACGTCCCTGTCGAAATGCTCCATGCGCTCCAACGCAGCGGCGGCGGAGACGCCCTGGCGCTCGATGATCGTCACCTGCGTCTTGCGGGCGACATCCCCGGCGCGGAAGACCTGCGAGACGTCGACATTGCGGAAGAAGGAGCGGACGTAATCGTTGGCGGGCTTCAGCACGATCTCGTCGGGTGTGCCGACCTGCACGACCGCGCCGTTCTGCATGATGCAGATGCGGTCGCCGATGCGCATGGCCTCGTCGAGGTCGTGGCTGACGAAGACGATGGTCCGGCTGTGCTCGGCCTGAAGGCGCACCAGCTCGTCCTGCATTTCCGTGCGGATAAGGGGGTCAAGCGCGGAAAAGGCTTCGTCCATCAGGAGAACGCTTGGCTCGCCGGCAAGCGCCCGGGCGAGGCCGACACGCTGCTTCATGCCGCCGGAGAGTTGATCTGTGCGGCTGTCGTCATAGCCTTCCAGCCCGACAGCCCGCAGCGCCGCGCCGGCGCGCTGCCTGCGCTCGGTCTCGCCAATGCCCGCAACTTCCAGACCGAAGGCAGCATTGTCGATGACGTTGCGGTTCGGCAGCAGCGCGAAGGATTGGAAGACCATGCTGATGTCGCGGCGGCGGAGTGCGATCAGCTCGCTGCGCGGCAAGCGCGCCACGTCGCGGCCCTCGATCTCGATCGCCCCCGATGTCGGCTCGATCAGCCGGTTGATGAGGCGCAGCATGGTGGATTTTCCGGAGCCCGAAAGTCCCATGATGACGAAGATTTCGCCGGTGCGGATATCGAAGCTGGCGTTGTTGACGCCGATGGTGCAGCCTGTGGCCGCGTGGATATCCGCCTTCGTCTTGCCGGCCTTCAGAAGGGCAAGAGCCTTGTCTGGCCGCTCGCCGAAAACCTTGAAGACATTCTTGATACTGATCTTGATCTCCGGGTCGTTTGCCGAAGAACCGCTCTCAGTTGCAAAAGCCATATTGTCCTGGGCCCGGCTCCGGAAGCGGGGCACTCTCCTTTGTTGATTGTCAGCTGATGACGCACTCAGCGGTATGGAATACGCGCAGGCCAAGAGGCTTCGCAAAAACGATAGCGCGTCGCAATATGGACATTGTTTGGCACATTGATGCCGTAATGTCCACAGTGTAAGAAAAGAATACTATTCTCTAGTCGATTCTAGCGCGATATCGAAAAGGATTTGTCGTGAACTTCTATGGGGCCAGGCGTTTGGGCTGTCCGTGACGTATGCCTCTTGCGCCGTCGTTGGCAGGCCACAAAAAGCGGTGTGGCATGAGCAGTCGCGTGCATGCCGAACATCGGCCGGCTCCAGGGGGGTACGCGGGCTCATACGGAAAACATGCCTTGTCGGGACAGCACAGCGGTTCTTTTTACGACGAAGGTCTTGCCGAAGAGGCGGGGGTGTAAGAAAAAGACTGGCGTATCAGGCGGTTGGTTGCGTTGCGGATTTCTTTCCCTTCGCGCGGTAACAAAGTCGTGTTCCCGAACGTAGAGAAGGAAACGGTGAAACAAGCGGCGCGTGAAGAGGAATGGGCAGCATGGTTGCGGCTCGCCATCGAGGGCGATGCGCCGGCCTACAACCGTTTTCTCACGGCTGTAACGCCGCATCTGCGTGCCATGGCACGGCGGCGTTGCGATCAATATGGCGCGCCGCCGAGCGAGGCGGAGGATGTGGTGCAGGAAGTGCTGCTTGCCATTCACCTGAAGCGCGGCACCTGGGATCCCGCCCGGCCGCTCGGCCCCTGGCTGACGACGATCGTGCGCAACAAGCTGGTTGACAGTCTGCGCCGTCGCGGCAGGCATGGCAGCGTGCCGATCGACGACGTTTCCGATTTCCTGGAGGCGGCGGACGAGACGCACGAGGCCGCCGACCGCCTCGACACGGAGGCGGTGCTGGCGCGGCTGAAGGATCCACAGCGCGATATCGTCCGCTCGATCTCGATCGAAGGGGAGGGTATCCGCGAGACGGCGGCGCGGTTGAAGATGACGGAGGGCGCGGTGCGCGTCGCCCTCCACCGGGCGCTGAAATCGCTGGCCGCCTTCTATCGGAGCGACTGACATGAAGACCGATGAGCTGATCACCCTGATGACGCAAGACGCGCCCGTTCGCCTGCGCTATGGCCGGGCGATCGGCACCGCGCTTGCGGTGGGTGTCGTGTTCTCCGCCGTGCTGCTCATTGCCACCGTCGGCCTGCGACACAACATGGCGACCGTCTTCGAGACGGCGCGGGTCTGTTTCAAGATCGGGGTGACGCTGGTGCTTGCCGTGCTTGCGGCGCGGCTGGCCATGCGCATCGGGCGACCGGGTGTGGCGATCCGCCTGCCGGCCCTGCTGCTTGCCTTGCCGGTGATGATGGTCGTAGCCGCCGTCGTGATGGAGCTTTCCGTATTGCCTCAAGGTACATGGGCGGCCAGCATGGTCGGCGAGAATGCGCTTTTCTGCCTGCTTTTCGTGCCCATTCTGTCGCTTGCCCCACTGGCCGGCCTGTTTTGGGCGCTTCGGCGGGGAGCGCCGGAGAACCCGGCAATGGCGGGCGCGGCGGCCGGATTTGCTGCCGGCGCCATTGCCGCGGCAATCTATGCCTGGCACTGCCCGGACGACAGCCCACTTTTCCTTGCCACCTGGTACACGATCGGTATCGCTATCGTTACTGGCGCCGGGGCACTGCTCGGCCGCCGCTGGCTGCGGTGGTAGGGATCGTTTGCCGAAGGCGCCGCGGCGCAGAGGGGGCTTGCGCCTCCGGCGCTGCCCCGGACGCGCGGGCTTTTGGACAGATGTTCCGCTCTTTCTGTTTCATGCGCTGCCAAGCCCATAGCGGGCTGCGGCGCGGGCAAGCGAGAGGTTCGGCCGCAGGGCGTCACGGGCGGCAAGGTAGGCGTCCAGATCGGCCGTGTCCGGAAGGGAGGGAACGGTCAGCGCCTCGCCGAGATCAAGGCCGGCCAGCGCGGCATCGACCATCTCCTCGACGTCCATGACCATGGCTGCTGGCAGGGTTTCAAGCTTTTCTTCCTCCCAGATCGCGGTGCGTGTGATGCCCGGCAAAACGCCCTGCACCCGGACGCCGGCCGGGGAAAGCTGCGCTTGCAGCGCCTCGGTGAAAGCAAGGACGAAGGCCTTCGTGGCCGGATAGACGGCGGTGAAGGCGGCCGGCATGAGTGCGGTGACCGAGGTTATGTTGATGATCGTACCCCTGCCTGTGGCGGCAAGCCGCGGAGCGATCGCTGCGGCAAGGCGGGTGACGGCGAGGATGTTGAGGTTGATCATGCCGGTGACGTTCACGGGGTCCAGTTCGGTGATCATGCCTTCCCCGGCGATGCCGGCATTGTTGACGAGGCCGGTGATGGCGGCATCCTCGCGCAGGCGGGCTTCGACCGCGGCCAGCCCTTCGGGCCGCGCAAGGTCGGCAGCGAGAGTTTCGACGGCAACGCCGTGCGCCGCCTGCAGCCGCGCGGCAAGCGCCGCCAGTCTTTCGGCACGGCGTGCGACGAGCAGCAGGTTGTGGCCGCGGCGGGCAAGCCGGTCCGCATAGACCGCGCCGATGCCGTCGGATGCGCCGGTGATGAGGAAAGTGTCTTTGCTCATGGTCTGTCTCCTTGATAGCGCGCTGGATGAAACGGCGCCGGGCCGGCGCGCTCTGGCGCCGAGGCCCGTGCCGGAAGGCGGTCAGGCATTGATGAAGGCGAGAAGGTCGCCGTTGAACCGGTCCTGATGGGTCTGCGTCAAGCCGTGATCGGCGCCCTCGTAGACCTTCAGCACGGCATGTTCGACGATCCGGACGGTCGACAGGGCGGAGGCGCCTATCGGCACGATCTGGTCGTCGTCGCCGTGCAGCACCAGCGTCGGCTTGTCGAAGGCCTTGAGATCCTGGTGGAAATCGCTTTCGGAGAAAGCGCGGATGCTGTCGAGCTGGCCCTTGAGGCCGCCCATCATGCCCTGCCGCCAGAACTCCTCGCGAATACCTTCGGAAAGGACCGCACCATCTCTGTTGTAGCCGTAGAAAGGAATGGTCACGTCCTTGAAGAACTGGCTGCGATTGTCATAGGTGCCCTTGCGGATGCCGTCGAAGACATCGATAGGCAGGCCACCGGGATTGGTTTCCGTCTTCAGCATCAGTGGCGGAACGGCGCCGATCAGTGCGACCTTGGCGACGCGGTCCGTGCCGTGGCGGCCGATATAGCGGGTGACTTCGCCGCCGCCCGTGGAATGGCCGACAAGTATGACGGCGCGGAGGTCCAGCTGCTCGATCAACTCTGCCAGGTCATCGGCATATTGGTCCATGGTGTTGTTGTGCCAGACCTGGTCGGACCGGCCGTGGCTGCGGCGGTCGTGGGCGATGGTGCGAAAACCCTGACTGGCGAAGAACACCATCTGTGCGTCCCAGGTATCGGCGCTGAGCGGCCAGCCGTGAGAGAACAGGATGGGCTGGCCGTCGCGCGGACCCCAGTCCTTGTAGAAGATATGCGTGCCGTCCCGGGTTGTGATCGTGCTCATTGGTCTGTCTCCTTTTGTCGAGGGCTTGATTGCCTCCCGTGTGAATAGAGATACTCTGGCGTGTGTCCGGGCTGGATGGGCGCTTCTGACAGAAGGCGAGCCGAAACTGACAAAAGGCGGGAGATGCGCAATGGAAGTCGGATTGATGCTCTACCGGGATTGCCAGGCTGCGATGGTGCACGGCATCACGGACCTCTTCGCCATCGCGTCGATCTTCTCGCGTGATCGCGGCGGACCCGCCGTGCGGGTCAGCCATTGGCGCATGGATGCGGAAGGGCGCTTTTCCCGCAGCCATGACACCGATCCCGGTGCTCCCGGAACGCCGGATATCCTCGTCGTGCCGGGTCGGCTGACAGGGCCGGCCGAAGCGGAGGAGGCGGCGCCTTATGCCCGCTGGCTGCTGGACCGCCACGGCCAGGGGGCAACGCTTGCCTCCACCTGTGGCGGGACGTTCATCCTGGCGGCGACGGGCCTGCTTACCGGCCGCCCCGCCACCACGCACTGGCTGTTTGCCGAGCGGTTTCGCGAACGATTTCCCGATGTGCGACTGGAGGCGGACAAGATCGTCATCGAGGATGGCGACATCATCACCGCCGGCGGGCTGATGGCCTGGACCGATCTCGGCTTGCGCATCGTCGATCGCCTGCTCGGCCCCTCCGTGACAATCGAGACGGGCAAGTTCCTGTTGGTCGATCCGTCCGGACGCGAACAGCGGCATTACAGCAATTTCGCGCCCCGCCTCACCCATGGCGATGAGGCGGTGCTGAAAGTGCAACACTGGCTGCAAGAACGAGGCGGCCGGCCCACCAGCATCGCCGACATGGCCGGCCATGCGCGGCTGGAGGAACGCACCTTCCTGCGCCGCTTCAAGACGGCGACCGGCATGAAGCCGATCGAATATGTGCAGCACCTGCGGATCGGCAAGGCGCGGGAGCTGCTGGAGTTCACGCGACGCACCGTCGATCAGATCGCTTTTGCGGTGGGCTACGAGGACGCGGCCGCGTTCCGCCGTGTGTTCCACCGCATCCTCGGTCTCTCTCCGGGCGAATATCGCAGCCGGTTCTCGGTGGCTGTGGCGGCGTGAGCCCGGGGGGCGCCTCTTCTTTGCCCCGGCGCAAAGACCGGCTGCTCTTCTCCTGCAAGGGTTGGCGAAAACTGGAAACGCCAACCCTTGCAAAGGAGCCAGGATGCAAACGCTTTCTCTTGACCGGACCGTGACGTCGATTGCGGCGGAACTGCCGGGCGCTGCCGATCTGTTCCGTCGATCGGCCATCAATTTCTGCTGTGCGGGCGATATCCCGCTTCGTGCCGCGGCCGAGCGGGCGGGGCTTTCGCCGGAAGACCTGCTAGCCAGGCTGGAAGCGCTCGAACGGTCGGCCGGCCGGGATGCGCCGGAGGAGACGGAGCCGCTCATCGAGCATCTCCTCAGCCGCTATCACGAGACCCATCGGCAGGAACTGGCTTTCCTTATCCCGCTTGCCGAGAAGGTCGAGCGGGTCCACGGGGACCATCCGGCTGCGCCCTCGGGGCTTGCCGCGGCGCTGACCGCGCTGCGCGACGAGCTGGAAGGTCACATGATGAACGAGGAACAGGTGGTTTTCCCGATGATGCGTCGGGGCGGGGCCGCGCGGATCAACCAACCGGTCGCACAGATGCGCCGCGAACACGACGATGCCGTGCGACTTCTCCACGATATCGAGCATGCCGCCCACGGCATGGCCCTGCCATCGGGCGCCTGCGGTTCGTGGACGGCGCTTTATACCGGGCTGAGAAAGCTTACCGACGATCTCGTGATGCACATGCATCTGGAAAACACGGTGCTCTTTCCGCGTTTCGAGGCGCCTGCCGCCTGAGGGCGAAAGCCCGGCGCTGCTGCTGCTCGGTGAGTGGTGGCGGCGACGGTTGTCCGGGCCGAGGTTGGCGAACCATCGACCTCTGCCCGCCGGCTGCGTCCTTCGGCCTGTCAGCTCTTTCAGCGGCCCGTTCGAAGGGCAGATATGCAATCGAGGATCCGGGCGGCATAAGTTTGCGCCCGGGCGCGGCCCGCTTCGTCCGGAAGGCGTTCGGCAAGATCGAGGTAGGCGTCGAGCAAGACTTCGCTCAAAGCCCGCGGGGCTTCCAGCACGGCCGGGTCCAGTGAAACGAGTGCCGGCGACAGCGGGTGGTGGGTAAGGGCCTTTGCGCGGGCACTGGCCTGAGCCGACAGGCCCGCGAGCGTGGCCCCGGCTGATCCCGGCACGTCTTCGACGGCCCTAGCGGCAAGCAGCGTCGATAGGCGCTCCTCAAGGGTGGTGAGCGTCCACTGCTGCGCCTTTCCGGATATTGCTTCGCGCTGGAGATGGAAGGCACGCCGCCGTTCCTGCCGCAAGGTCGCGATATGCGACAGTTCCTCGCGCGCCATCTGTTCGGCCGCCTCGCGCAGCGGGGCGGAGGGGCTGCGGGAGGCGAGATAGGTCCAGAAGGCGAAAGCACGTTCCTCGTTGCGCACGGCGATCGAGAAGACGCGGTAGGCGCTGATGAGTTCCGGTGCGACAAGGGAAGCGCCTTCGTCGTCGAAGGTCGGGTCGAGGCTCCAGCGCACCGCGGACGGGTCCGGTTCCTTGCCGGTCGTGCGCTGTGACCAGTAGCCGACATTGCCGAGATGGCCGCTCTCCTCCTCCACCAGCTTTTCGAAGACCGCGGCAAGGTCGGGCCGGTCTTCTCTCCTCATGTGATCGGCGAGTGAGGCATAGCCCGCGATGGCTTCCTGCTCCATCGCCGCGGCGATCGCAAAGAGCTCTTCCATGGTTTCCACGGTGCCCGAAGGCTCGTTCCCGAGTAGCGGCATCGGCAGCATCTCCCTTGCATGCGCCACTCTCCCATCGTGGATCGCTGCGGTGTTTGTGCTGCAACAAATTGCGCGCAGGTATCTTGCCTAGAATGCCGGCATCGATACTCGCTTGCCGGAATACGACACCTTGACGGACTGCCCGCAGACCCTATCCCGCAAAACGACGCGTCCCGCCGTCTGGTTGAGACGGGTCCTGCTGGTGCTGTTCACCCTGCTGGCGGCGATGCCGGTCGTGTCGATGGCAGAGGCCGCCTCCCGGCTAGCGGAGTACCTGCCGAAAGCACAACCATCGGATCTTTTTCCCGGTGCTGACCGCTTCGGCGAGCCGGCAGGCGAACCACCGATCGCCCCGGTCTGGCGAGGCGAAGTTCTCGCCGGCTACGCTTACCTCAATTCCGATTTCACCAGCGCGACCGGCTATTCGGGCAAGCCGATCCACATCCTCGCCGGCATCGACCCGCAGGGTGTGCTGCGCGGCTTCAAGCTGGTCCATCACCAGGAACCGATCGTCCTCATCGGCATTCCCGAGGAGAAGGTGGTTGCCGCGCTCGACACACTGATCGGCCGCGATATCGGCCGTGTCGCCGCAGGCGCGGACCGCCCGCCCCAGGTCGACATCGTCAGCGGTGCGACGGTGACGGTGCTCGTCATGGGGGACAGCGTCGTGCGCTCGGCCGTGCGGCTCATCCGCAGCGGGCGATTGGGGGGCGATGTTGCGGTGGGTGCAGCGCCGCCGGCCGAAATCCGCAAGCTCAAGACGGAAGCCGGCGCGGCCCGTTCCTGGGAGGAACTCGTCGGCGACGGCTCCATCCGCGGCCTCGGCCTGTCCGTCGGCGAGGTGAGCGAGGCTTTCGCACGCGCCGGTGAGGAAAAGGCCGCGCAGCATCCCGAAACGCGCAGCCCCGAAGACCGCTTCATCTCGCTCTACATCGCGCCCGCCAGCGTGCCGGAAATCGGCCTCAGCCTGCTCGGCAAGGAAGGCTATGAGCGGCTTCGCGCAAAGCTGCGGCCGGGCCAGCAGGCCATTCTCGTTGCCGGTGACGGGGCCTATTCGTTCAAGGGCTCGGGCTATGTGCGCGGCGGCATCTTCGATCGCATCGAGCTGATGCAGGACGGGCAGGGCGTTCGGTTCCGCGACCGCGGGCACACGCGACTTGCCGATATCGCCGCCGAAGGCGCGCCGCCCTTCCGGGAAATTGCGCTCTTCACCGTGCCGGAGGATTTCGTCTTCGACGTGACGGCGCCCTGGGAGCTGCAATTGCTGGTGCAGCGCTCCTGGAGCGTGCGCGACAAGGCCGTCCTGCCCTTCGACCTCGGCTACAGCCTGCCGGATCGCTACGTCACGGTCGAAAAGGCGAAGCCGGTGCCGGTCGCCACGACCGAAGCCGAACCGCAGGCTGCCGCACCGTTCGCAGACGAGAGTGAGCCGCTCTGGATGCAGATGTGGCGCATGAACACGGTTGAGATCGGTATCACGGCCTTCGCGCTGCTGCTGCTCACCGTCATCTTCTTCTTCCAGGACTGGCTCGTCCGCCGTCCCGTGCTGCATGTCTGGGTGCGGCGCTCCTATCTCGCCTTCGTTCTGGTCTGGCTCGGCTGGTATGCCAATGCGCAGCTTTCCGTCGTCAACGTCCTGACCTTCACCAATGCGCTGATCACCGGCTTCAACTGGGAGTTCTTCCTCTCCGCGCCGCTGATCTTCATCCTCTGGGCGACAGTAGCGGCGGGGCTCCTCTTCTGGGGGCGGGGGCCGTTCTGCGGCTGGCTCTGCCCGTTCGGCGCCCTGCAGGAACTCACCAACAATTTCGCGCAATGGCTGAAGGTGCCGCAGATCAAGGTGCCGTTCTGGCTGCACGAGCGGCTGTGGCCGGTGAAGTACATCCTCTTCCTCGGCCTGTTCGGCCTGTCGTTCTATTCGGTCGCGCTCGCAGAGGTCTTTGCCGAGGTCGAGCCGTTCAAGACGGCGATCATCCTGAAGTTTGCCCGTGACTGGCCCTTCGTGATCTTTGCGCTGACGCTGCTCTCGCTCGGCCTCTTTATCGAGCGCTTCTATTGCCGCTACCTCTGCCCGCTTGGCGCCGCGCTCGCCATTCCCGGCCGCATCCGCATGTTCGAATGGCTGAAGCGCTGGCCCGAATGCGGCTCTCCCTGCCAGCGCTGCGCCAAGGAATGCCCCGTGCAGGCCATCCATCCCGAGGGGCAGATCAACGTCAACGAGTGCATCTACTGCATGCACTGCCAGGAACTCTACCACGACGACCATCGCTGTCCGCACATGATCCAGGTGCGGCTGAAGCGGGAGAAGTTCGAGCGGCTGTCCTCGCCCGCAACACGCGGGCCGGGGCCGGCTCCGCCGGTCATCACCCACAGGGGCGTCGCCATCGAGAAACCCGATCCGGCTGCCGGATCGCCGAAGTGACACCAGAACAAGGAGAGGTGCCATGTCACAGGATGAAACGAAAGCAGGTCTGAGCCGCCGCCAATTGCTCGGTTCCACGGCTGTCGCGGCGGGGGCGGTGGGAACCGGTGCGCTCGCCCTCGGCAGCATCACCGCGGCGCCCGCGCTCGCACAGGCCGCTGCCAGCGGCAATTACGAGGTCAAGCCGGGCGAACTCGACGAGTATTACGTCTTCTTCTCCTCCGGCCAGACGGGCGAGGTGCGCATCCTCGGCCTTCCCTCGATGCGTGAGCTGATGCGCATTCCGGTCTTCAACCGGTGCAGCGCCACCGGCTGGGGGCAGACCAACGAGAGCCTGAAGATCCTGACAGAGGGCATGCTGCCGGAATATCGCGAACTGATGAACAAGCGGGGCGCCGCCGCCTATCTCAACGGTGACCTGCATCACCCGCACCCCTCCTTCACCGAGGGGACCTATGACGGCCGCTATCTCTTTGCCAACGACAAGGCGAACACCCGCGTCTGCCGCATCCGCCTCGACGTGATGAAGTGCGACAAGATCGTGCAGCTGCCCAACCAGCACACGGTCCATGGCCTGCGTGTCCAGAAATATCCGAAGACCGGCTATGTCTTCTGCAACGGCGAGGATCGCGTGCCGATCCCGAACGACGGCAAGGTGCTCGACGACAAGTCGCATTACCGCTCGATCTTCTCGGCCGTGGACGGCGAGACGATGAAGGTCGCCTGGCAGATCATGGTGGATGGCAACCTCGACAATGTCGATGCCGACTACCAGGGCAAATATGCCTTCTCCACCTGCTATAATTCGGAGGAGGGCGTGAACCTTGCCGAGATGATGGAGGCCGAGCAGGACTGGGTCGTCGTGTTCAACCTGAAGCGCATCGAGGAGGCGGTTGCCCGCGGCGACTTCACCGAGATGGGCGGGGTGCCGGTTCTCGACGGGCGCAAGGGCTCGCCGTTCACCCGCTACATCCCGATCTCCAACGGCCCGCACGGCATGAACACCGCGCCTGACGGCATCCATATCGTCGCCAACGGCAAGCTCTCGCCGACCGTGACCGTCATGGATGTGCGCACCTTCGACGATCTGTTCGAAGACAAGATCCAGCCGAAGGAGACGATCGTCGCCGCGCCGGAGCTCGGTCTCGGCCCGTTGCACACGGCCTATGACGGCAGGGGCAATGCCTATACGACGCTCTTCATCGACAGCCAGATCTGCAAGTGGAACATCGAGGATGCCAAGCGCGCCTATAAGGGCGAAAAGGTCGATCCGATCCGCCAGAAGCTCGACGTGCACTACCAGCCCGGCCATAACCACACCTCCATGGGCCAGACCAAGGATGCGGACGGCAAGTGGTTGATCTCGCTCAACAAGTTCTCCAAGGACCGGTATCTCAACGTCGGCCCGCTGAAGCCGGAGAATGACCAGCTCATCGATATCTCCGGCGACGAGATGGTGCTGGTGCACGACAATCCGACCTTCGCCGAACCGCATGACGCCACCATCGTCCACCGCTCGAAGATCGATCCGGTGCATGTGTGGAAGCGCGATGACCCGTTCTTCGCCGATGCGGTGAAGCAGGCCGCCGCCGACGGCATCGACCTGATGGCCGACAGCGAAGTGATCCGCGACGGCAACAAGGTGCGCGTCTACATGACCTCCGCCGCGCCGGCCTTCGGGCTGGAGACCTTCTCCGTCAAGCAGGGCGACGAGGTGACGGTCTACGTCACCAATATCGACGAAGTCGAAGACCTCAGCCACGGCTTCTCCATCATCAACTACGGTCTCAACATGGAGGTGGCTCCGCAGGCGACGGCTTCGGTGACCTTTATCGCCGACAAGCCCGGCGTCTACTGGTACTACTGCTCGTGGTTCTGCCATGCCATGCACATGGAGATGAAGGGTCGCATGTTCGTCGAGCCGCAGGCGGCCTGACGTGACAGCCTGTTCCGTCATGACGAGGATTGTGGTGGCGGCCCTTGCGGCCGCCCTCGCACCCGTTTTCGCGCGGGCGGAGACCGTCTCCGTCCCCTCCGGCGCGGAGAGCCTGCAGGCGGTTCTGGATGCCGCCCGGCCGGGGGATGTGATCCGGCTGGAGGCGGGTGCGCATCGCGGTCCTCTGCTGATCGCCACGGCATTGACGCTGGAAGGCGAGGGTGGTGCGGTGCTCTCGGGTACGGGCATGGGCAGCGTCGTCACTGTCACCGCGCCCGGCGCAGTAGTGCGCGGGCTTGAAATCCAGGGTTCCGGCACGGATATCGGCGCGCTCGATTCCGGCGTCTTCCTTGACAAGACCGCGACCGGAGCGATTGTCGAGAACAATCGGATCATCGGCAATCTCTACGGCGTCTATATACGGGGCGCCAAGGACGCGATGGTGCGCGACAACCGGATCGAGGGCATGCGCGAGGGGCGCTCGGCGGAGGCCGGTAACGGCGTGCACCTGTGGAATGCGCCGGGGGCGAAGGTGATCGGCAACGACATCCGCTTCGGCCGTGACGGCATCTTCACCAATGCCAGCCGTCGTAACGTCTTTTCCGGCAACCGCATGCGCGACCTGCGTTTTGCCATCCACTACATGTATACGAATGAAAGCGAGATCAGCGACAACGTCTCGACCGGCAATTCCGTCGGTTACGCCATCATGTATTCCGACCGCCTGACCATCACTGGTAATGTCTCCGATGGCGATCGCGATCACGGGCTGCTGCTCAACACCGCGAAGGGCTCGACGGTCTCCGGCAACCGGGTGAAGGGACGGATGCAGCCGGTTTCCCGCTGGATCAATGCCGGCCGCCAGAGCGACACACACGGTGTGACCATGGAGAGCGATGCCGGTCACGACGTTGCGGACCAGCGCCTCGGCCCGGAAAAATGCGTCTTCATCTACAATGCCAACCGCAACCGCTTTTCCGGCAACCGCTTCGAGAATTGCGCGATCGGCATCCATTTCACGGCGGGTTCCGAGGGCAACCGCATGAGCGGCAATGCCTTCATCCGCAACCGCAATCAGGTCAAGTATGTCGGCACGCGTTACCTCGACTGGTCGGCGGAAGGGCGCGGCAACTACTGGAGCGACAACCCCGCCTTCGATCTCGACGGCGACGGTATCGCCGATACGCCTTACCGGCCGAACGATCTCGTCGACCGGGTTCTGTGGACCGCGCCGCAGGCGAAAATCCTCACCAACAGTCCGGCCGTGCAGGTTATCCGCTGGGCGCAGAACCAGTTTCCGGCGCTCCTGCCCGGCGGCGTGGTCGACAGCCGCCCGCTGATGGCCCCGCCGGACGAAGGAATGTGAATGCCATGACCCACCGCATCGACATCCAGGCTGTTTCCAAGGCCTTCGGCGCCTTCAAGGCCGTACGCGACGTTTCCTTCTCGCTCGCCGAAGGCGAGATCGTAGCGCTGGTCGGCCACAACGGTGCGGGCAAGACGACGCTGATCAAGCTGATGCTCGGCCTACTCCGCCCGACCGCCGGCACCGTTCGTGTGCTCGGGGGCGATCCGGCGGCTGATCCTGCCGTACGGGCGCATCTCGGCTACCTGCCGGAAAGTGTGTCCTTCAATCCGGCCCTGACCGGCCGCGAGACACTGGCCTTCTATGCTGCGCTGAAGCGCGCGCCGCACCGCCAGATCATCGAGTTGCTCGAACGGGTCGGTCTGGCACAGGCCGCCGACCGGCGCGTGCGCACCTATTCCAAGGGCATGCGGCAGCGGCTCGGGCTGGCGCAGGCGCTGCTCAGCGCGCCGCAGGTCCTCCTGCTCGACGAGCCGACGACCGGCCTCGACCCTGCGCTCCGCCGCGATTTCTATGGTTTCCTCGACGAACTGCGCGCAGGCGGCGCGACGATCCTGCTTTCCTCCCATGCGCTCAGCGAGCTGGAGGGGCGGGCCGACCACATCGTCATCATGGGGCAGGGCGTCAAGATCGCGGATGGTTCGCTGGATGCGCTGCGCAGCATCGCGCGGCTGCCGACTCGCATTCGTGTGCGCCTTGCCGAGGGCGAAGAAAGACGGCTTGAAGGGGAAGCGGACTGGCGGCCGGTCAACGGCCACATGCTGGAGATAGAGGCTGCGCCGGAGGACAAGGTGGCGCTGCTGCGCGCCGCCGTCGGTGCCCGCATCGCCGATCTCGACGTGACGCCGCCGACGCTCGACGAACTCTACGCCCATTTCCAGGACAGGCAGCGGGAGACCGGCCAATGAGGACCATTCTCGTCATCGCGCGCAAGGAAATCCAGGAGGGCCTGCGCAATCGTTGGGTCCTTGCGACCACGCTGCTTCTGGCCACACTTGCGCTCACCCTCACCTTTCTCGGCAGCGCGCCCACCGGCAATGTCGGGGCAAGCGCGCTCGACGTGATCGTCGTCAGTCTGTCGAGCCTGTCGGTGTTCCTCGTGCCGCTTATCGCGCTCCTCATCTCGCACGACGCCATCGTCGGGGAGGCGGAACGGGGCACGCTCCTCCTGCTGCTCAGCTATCCGCTGGCGCGTTTCCAGGTGATCGCCGGCAAGTTCATCGGGCATCTGGCAATCCTCGCCTTCGCAACATTCATCGGCTACGGCGCGGCGGCGCTGGCGCTCGGCCTTGGCGGTAGCGCCGGGCTCGTCGCCGGCTGGCCGGCCTTCGTGCTCCTGATCGGTTCCTCGGTGCTGCTCGGCGCGGTCTTCATCGCCATCGGCTATCTCGTCAGCACGCTCGCCGGCGAGCGCGGTACTGCGGGCGGCATTGCCGTCGGTGTCTGGCTCGTCTTCGTGCTGGTCTACGACATGGCGCTGCTCGGCCTTCTGGTCGCCGACCAGGGGCGCACGGTCACAGGCGGGCTGCTCAATGCCCTCCTTCTGCTCAACCCGACCGATGCCTATCGCCTGCTCAATCTCGGCGGTGAGGCGGGGGCGATCTCCGGCATGGCCGGCGCGGCCTCGCTCAGTGCGCCAGTGCTTGCCGCTGCGCTCGTGCTGTGGGTAGCGCTGCCGCTTGCTGCCGCCATGCTGGTCTTTTCAAGGAGAGAGGCATGAAGCGCATCCTCGCCACCCTCGTTCTCGTCCTCGTCGCGGGCTGTTCGGAACAGCAGGCCGAGACGCCGCAGCCTTTCGCCCTGACGCAGGAGGCGATCGGTCGCTATTGCGGCATGAACGTGCTCGAGCACGAAGGCCCCAAGGGCCAGATCATCCTGTCGCAGATCCCCGAGCCGATCTGGTTCTCCTCGGCGCGCGATGCGGTCGCCTTCACGCTCCTGCCGGACGAGCCGAAAGCCATCGCCGCCATCTATGTGTCCGATATGGGCGCTGCAGCGAGCTGGGCGCAGCCCGGTGCGGAAAACTGGATCGACGCCCGCACCGCCTTCTATGTGATCGGCAGCACGCAGCGTGGTGGCATGGGTGTCGCCGAGACCATTCCCTTTTCCAGGGAAAGGGACGCGCGCGACTTTGCCGGAAAACATGGCGGCGAGGTGGTCGTCTTCCCGGATATTCCATCTGGCTATGTGCTGGGTGACGGTCAGGCGAACGACGGCGCCGACCAGCAGCGTGAGGAGGCGGAACAATGATCAAGGGTGCAAGGCCGACCCGTCGCCGTTTCATAAGCCTTTCAGCCGCGGCCGCCGGCACGGCGCTCTGCCCGCTCGGCGCTCGCGCCGGGTCTGCGGCTGTCCGCTGGCGCGGCCGTGCCCTTGGCGCCCCGGCGGAAATGATCCTGCATCATCCCGACCGGGCACAAGCCGAACGGCTGATCCGGCGTGTCGTCGTCGAGATCGATCGCCTCGAGCACATTTTCAGCCTGTACCGGCCGGATTCCGCGCTTGCGACGCTGAATGCCCGGGGTGCGCTCGCCGATCCGCCGGTAGAACTGATAGAGCTGCTGGAACAGAGCCATACCGTCTGGGCGCTGAGCGGCGGCATGTTCGATCCCACCGTCCAGCCCTTGTGGCTGCTGCATGCCCGGCACTTCTCGACTTCCGACGCCGACCCAGCCGGCCCCCCGCGCGACAGCATCGAGGCGGTATTGGCGCGCATAGGCTTCGAGCATGTCGCCTTCGACCGCAACCGTATCGCCTTTCGCAGGCCGCGCATGGGGCTGACGCTGAACGGTGTCGCACAGGGCTATATCACCGATCGGGCGGTGGACATCCTGCGCGCCGGCGGTGTGTTACATACGCTCGCCGATCTCGGTGAGGTACGCGCCCTCGGGCCGCGTGAGAACGGCACACCCTGGCAGGCTGGTATCGCCGGGACAGATATACGCGTCGATCTCGTAAACCGCGCGATCGCGACCTCCGGAACGAACGGTTTCCGCTTTGCCGGGCCGGGCTCTCCGAGCCATCTGCTCGATCCCAGAACCGGTGTTTCGGCTGGCCGTCATGACAGCGTCAGCGTCGTCGCGCCGACTGCCGCAGCCGCCGACGCTCTTTCCACGGCCTTCAGCTTCATGGATGGCGACGGGATCGTGACAGCGCTGCGGGCACTTCCGGCAACGCAGGTGCATTTGCATGAGCCGGACGGCAGCTATCGGCATATCGTGTGATGATCCCGGACAGTTGCGGACGGCCGGCAGCGCCGTAGCCGCCCATCAGGCGCCGAGCATCACGACACGGTTGCGGCCCGTCCGTTTGGCTTCATAGAGTGCATTGTCTGCCCTGAGGATCGCCGAGCCGAAGGGTTCGTCCGATGGGTCCGCAAGCGTGGCGCCGATGCTGACGCTGACTGGGATCACGGCGCCTTCGATATCGAAGGGCGAAGCATGGATCGCCATGCGGATGCGCTCAGCCAGTGTCACGGCCGCTACCGGCTCCTCGGCTGCCAGCAAGACCGCGAATTCCTCGCCGCCAAGCCGTGCAAAACGGTCGCCCGATCGCACGACCTCCTGGCAGCGACGGGCGAACTCCATGAGAACAAGGTCGCCTGCGCGGTGGCCATGCGTGTCGTTGATCGATTTGAAATGATCGATATCCAGCATGAGCACGCCCATGGACGCCGCGCCGCTCGATCTGGAGAATATCTCTTCCGCTTCCTCGAAGAAGCGTCGGCGGTTGAGGATCCCGGTCAGCGGGTCGGCATTGGCAAGCACCTTGAGCTGCTCGGCATAGGCGCGCTCCTTCGTCACGTCGATGTAGAGATTGACGTTGAAGTTGCCGACCGTCCTTTGCCGGAACTGGATGCGCTTCGTCGCGCCGCTGGCCGTCCTGACGTCGAGATCGAAGGGCGTCATCTCGCGGTTCTCGCGCCGGGCGTCTGCGATCGAGGAATGCCATTGTGTGCGGGCATATTCGCGGTATTGCGGATCGGGATAGACGAGGCGCCACCAGTCCTCGATGCTTTCGATCTCGTCCTGAGTATAGCCGAAAAGCGCCTTGAACGTCGAATTGGCGAACTGGATCTGGTCGTCGCTGCTGGCGATTTCGAAGCCGAAGGGCAGCCAGTCCAGAAGCGAGATCATCTGTTCCTGCCAGCCGGCAAGGGAGACGGAACCCTGCGGCGGCGCATCCGTGAAGGTGAACAGGCGCACGAGTTCGCCCTCGATCGCGATCTTGGTGACCTGCACCATCAGCACGCGTTCCTGCGCCTGCACCATGGCCCGGATCAGGAAAGGCTCGCCCGGCACGCCGATCGGCGCGACGCTCCATATCTGCGAGAGGAGAATGCTCGCCTCGCGACCGACGAGATCTTCGATGGGCAGGTTCTCGAAGGCTTCCAACCCCAGTCCGAACAGGACCGCGGCATTGGAATTGGCCCGGCGCACATGCAGCGTGCCCTTCTCGACAAGGACCATCGGTGCACCAACGCAGCCCATCCAGAAATCGACGTCCTCACGGGACCTGCCGTAGGGAACATCGTCTGTCTTGGTTCGCTGCGACGCTGTACTGCTCATGCGATCCGATACCCATCGTCCTCTGTGCAAGGCCACAGAGACCTTCCGTGCCCGAAGATAGTCACCTAACGTAAGAAAAGGCTTAAGCGCCCGCAGATTCCATCTGGCCAAGCTTTCTGCGTTTTCCGGCGCTTCCAGCAACGCAGTGCCTCTCGTGCGCAAAACGGTGGCGTCTGGGTCATGCCGGCATTTTTAGGGGTGGGGCGCATTGCGAAATGCGATAGTCCGTGAGCAAAAGGATTTCGGGAAGATCCCGGTCCCCCCGACGGACGGCCGCCAGCCAAGCGAGAACTCAAATGCCGCAACGAGACAAAGACGCAGACGTCGCCATGCCCTCCGATGCGCTGAGGACATATCATCCGGTCTGCGATGCGATTGCGCTCATCCTGCAGCCCTATGCGGAGGTGGTTCTCCACGATCTCTCCAGCGAGACGGTGAGCTACATCGCCAACAACTTCTCGAAGCGGGATCTCGGGGAACCGTCGCTGCTGCACGAAATCGACTTCAAGCCGAACGACCGGACGATCGGGCCTTATGAAAAGGTGAATTTCGATGGAAGGCGGCTGAAATCGGTGAGTGCGGTGTTGCGCGCGCCCGATGACCGGGCGATCGCCATCCTGTGTATCAACATCGACGTTTCGCACATCCAGTCTGCGATCCAGGTGCTGAGCGCCATGTCCACTGTCTCCATCGACCAAGGCAAGCCCGCTGCTCTGTTCAAGGAAGACTGGCATGAGCGGGTCAACGAATATGTGCACGGCTGGACGACGAAGCGGGGCCTTATGATCGCTGACCTCACCCGGGCGCAGAAACAGCAGCTTGTGCGCGAGCTGGCCGAAGACGGCGCCTTCAGCGGAAAGCATGCGGCTGCCTATATCTCGAAGATCCTGCAGATGGGCCGGGCGACGGTTTACAACTACCTTCGCGACACGAAAGCCTGAGCCCCGAACGGCAGAAGGGGCGCCCGCGGGGCGCCCTCTGTGGTGGCGGTCGAGCGGGCTGATCAGCGGCCGTAGATCGCCTGTGTGATGAGATCGCGGTCAAAATTCGCGCCGCAAAGCAAGATCACGCTCGTCTGGCCGGAAAGGCTGGCTGCAACCTTTTCGAAGCCGGCAAGCGCAAGGGCGGCCGAACCCTCGACGATCATGTTCTCCTCGAGAGCGAGTGTTTTCAGCGCGGCGCGGATGTCGTCCTCGCCGCATTCGACGACCTCGTCCACGGTCGCCATCGAAAGAGGCAGCGTGATCGTATCGAGATCGATGCCGCCGGCGACGGCATCGGCGAGCGTCTCGTGATGCTCGGTCTCGACCACCCGGCCGGCCGCCATCGATGCCGCCAGCGCCTTCGAGTGGCTCGCGGCGACGCCGTAGAGCTTCGTGCGCGGGCTGAAGGCCTTGAGCACCGCACCGATGCCGCTGATCAGGCCGCCGCCGCCCATCGCGACGAAGACATTGTCGACGCCGGCACACTGTTCGAGGATTTCGAGCGCGATCGTGCCCTGGCCGGCGACGATATCGGGATCGTTGTACGGCGAGACATAGGCGTGCCCTTCGGAGGCAGCGCGTTCCTGGGCGTGCCGTTCGGCAAGGCCGGTCTCCTCGCCGTGCAAGATGACCTCGACGCCGTAGGAGCGGATCTTCTCCAGCTTGGCGGGCACGACGGTCTGCGGCAGCACGACGGTGAGGCTGCGGGAAAGCGCCTTGGAGGCATGCGCCGCACCGATGCCGTGGTTGCCGGACGAGGCGGTGATCAGCCGCCCGCCCGCGGGCTGGGCGGACATTTTCGACATTGCACCCCTGATCTTGAAGGATCCGGTGAGCTGGAAGTTCTCCGCCTTGAAGAGCACCGTCGCGCCTTCGGCCTTTCCGGCCTTGCGGGCGGGCAGGAGCGGTGTCTGGTAGATATGGTCACGAATGCGGGCCCTTGTCCGGACGGCGGCGGCCGCGGTTTCGAAGACGATGGTCTGCATGGTTTCCTCGCTGGTCAGTGTTGCGGCCCGATTTGTCGAAGGAATTCCTTCGTACGGGCATGGGATGGATGATGGAAGAACGTTTCGGGATCCGCCTCTTCGAGGATCGTTCCGCGGTCCATGAAGACGATGCGGTCCGCCACGCTTCGCGCGAAGCCCATTTCGTGGGTCACGACGATCATCGTGAGGCCCTGGCGGGAAAGGTCCGTCATGACGTCGAGCACCTCCTTGACCATTTCCGGGTCGAGGGCGGAGGTGGGCTCGTCGAACAGCATGACCTTCGGCTTCATGCACAGGGCGCGCGCGATCGCCACGCGCTGCTGTTGTCCACCGCTGAGCTGACGTGGATAGTTGCCCGCCTTTTCCGTCAGCTGCATGCGCGCCAGCATGGCCAGCGCCTCTTCTTCAGCTACCAGGCGTGGTGTCCGGCGTACCCGCCGCATGGCGAGCGTTAGGTTGTCCAGAACCGTCAGATGTGGAAAGAGGTTGAACTGCTGGAAGACCATACCGACGTCGCCGGCAAGCGCCAGCACGTTGGCGCAGTCGGCCGAAAGGCTGTGGCCGGCGATTTCCACGGTGCCACCCTGCCGTTCCTCCAGCCCGTTCAGGCAGCGTACCAAGGTCGATTTGCCAGAACCGGAAGGCCCGCACAGGACGATGCGCTCGCCGGCCGTAACCTTCAAGCTGACCCCGTGCAGGACTTGCGCCGCGCCATAGGATTTGACCAGGTTTTCCGCGATGATCATGACGAGGCCCCAAGGGTGGGTGAGCGCGGATGCACCGTACGGCCGCTCCTGCCGATAGCGGCGGCTCCCGGAATGCGACGTTCGAGAAAGCGGAAGGCGACGCCGAACAGGAAACCGATCGCGAGATAGAGGATGCCGGCGACGATGAAGACCTCGAAGGGTGCGTAGGTTTTCGCCGTGAAGGCGCGTGCCGCTCCCGACATTTCCATGACCGTGACGGCGCTCGCCAGCGAGCTGGCCTTCAGCACAAGGATCAGTTCGTTGCCGATCGAAGGCAGGATCGCCCGGTAGACCTGCGGCAGGAGCACATCGCGCATGCGGCTGAAGCCTGAGAGACCGAGCGAGATGGAGGCCTCCGCCTGGCCGGGTGGAAGCCGCCTCAGGCCGCCGGCGACGATCACGGCGACATAGGCTGCGGAATTGAGGCCGATGGCGATGATGGCGCAGTTCACGGGCTCGCGGATGATCGGCCAGATCACGCTGGCGCGCACCGCATCGAACTGGGCGAGGCCGTAGTAGAGGATGAAGAGCTGAACGAGGAGGGGGCTGCCGCGCACGAGGAACGTGTAGATCGTTGCCGGCCAGCGCAGCAGCGGGGACCTCGCTGTTAGCCCCAGCCCGAGCGGCAGGGCGAGGATCTGGCCGAGTAGGAAACTGGCCAGGGTAACGATCAGCGTCAGCTTCAGGCCGGCATAGACGATGGGGATGGACTGCAGGAGGATCTCGGAGGACATGGTGCTCACCGTCCGACCGTCAGGCGTCGATTGCCATAGGCGAAGATCGCCATAGAGACGCTGGTGATGGCCACATAGAGGCCGGCGACGATGAGGTAGAAGGTCATGGGCGATTGCGTCGCGCCTGCCGCCACGACGCCCTTGCGCATCAGCTCCTCAAGCCCGACGATCGAAACCAGCGCGCTTTCCTTGAGAATGATGAGCCATTGGTTGCCGAGACCGGGCAGGGCATAGGCGAACATCTGCGGCAGGATGACATGCCGAAATGTTGCGCCGGCGCCAAGGCCGAGGCTCTTGGCCGCTTCCGCCTGGCCGGGCGGGATCGTGTGGAGCGCGCCGCGCAGAATCTCTGTGAGATAGGCGCCGGAAACGAAGGAAAGTGCACAGATACCGGCGGTCAGCGCATCCACCTCGACATAGGCGCCGAACATCCTGCTGAGGAGAACCGTGCCGCCGTAGAAGACGAGGAAGATGACGAGCAGCTCCGGAAGGCCGCGGATGACGGTGACATAGGTGGAGACACACCAGCGCACCGGCGCATTGCCGAACTCGGCACCGAACACCGCCGCAACGGCAATCACAAGGCCGATGGCAAAACTTCCGAAAGCCACTTCGAGCGTGACGAGCAACCCTTCCAGCAAATGTGGAAGATAAGCGAGGATGAGAGACATGGGTCGACCCTGGGGGCCATGCGCCGCATCTGGCGCGAGGCATGGCCCTGTCCGCTGTTAGCCCTTGAAGGAAAGATCGTAGCCGAAGAATTTGGTCGAGATCTTCCCGATCGTTCCATCGGAGATCATGTCGACGATGGCCTTGTCGACACGGGCTTTCAGCTCCTCCCGGCCCTGCTTCAGGGCGATGCCCTGCCCGTTGCCGAATTCGGAATAGTCGGCGCTGGTCAGCATCGGGCCGGCAAGCTCAAGCTTGCCCTCGCGAGCCTTCATCAGTTCTTCCCAAACCGACTGCTCGAGAAGGCCGGCATCGATGCGGCCAGCGGCCAGGTCGTCGGCGATCTGCTCGTTGCGCTCATAGAGACGAACGTCGGCATTCTTGAAGTATTTGTTGGCCACGGCCTCGTGGGTCGAACCGGTCTGCACGCCGATCGCCTTGCCTTCCAGCGCGGCCTCGAGTTCCGCCTTCGTCTTGGCGACAGCGAGCGCGCCGCCCTTGACGGTTGCGATGTGATAGGGCGCATCGGCATAGGCTTTTGAGAAATCCACTTGTTTTGCCCGCTCGGCGGTGATCGAGAGGCCGGAAATCACGAGGTCGAACTTGCCGACCTGAAGGCTTGCCAAGAGTCCATCGAAGGACTGGTTCGTCCAGGCGCAGTCTGCGCCGATGCGCTTGCAGATCTCGTCACCGACCTCGCGGTCGAAGCCGACGATATCGCCTGCCGTATTCGTATAGCCCCATGGCGGGAAGTCGGCGCTGGTGCCGATGCGCAGCGGCTCTGCACCGGCGCTCCCGGCGACGATGGCGGCAAGGACGGATGCGATTGCTAGGATTTTCATGTCATTCCCCTTTTCAGTGATGGTTTCTCTAGGTCGGCCCGGCGAAGATCAGGTCGCGGCCCGGATGTCCAATCCGGCGACCCGCTCCAGCACGGTTCTGGCCATGGCGATATCCTGGGTGGCGACCCCGGTGAGATCGGCGATCGTGATCTGCGAAATGGCTTGGCGTCCGCGTGCACGCCCGGAAAGGATGAGGCCGAGCTCGATGCAGTCCTCTGCCTTGATCAGCCCTGCGGCGAAGGCACCGGCGAACTCGCCGTGTTCCAGGCATTGACGGGCGAGATCGACCGCCAGCACATTGGCGCGGGCGACGAGCTCGACCGCCAACTCCTGTTTGCCCGGCGCGTCGGCACCCATGGCAGTGATATGCGTGCCTTCCCGGATCCAGTCGGCTTCGATGAGCGGATGGGCCGAGGGCGTCGTGGTGACGATGACATCGGAGGTGCGGCACATGGCTTCGAGATCGTCCGCCAGCTGGACCGGCAACCCGATCGCCGCGAGGTCAGCCTGGAGGGCTTCGGCCTTGGCACGCGAGCGACCCCAGACATTGATCGTGATCGGCCGGCCGGCGAGGGCGGCCATGGCCCTCGCCTGAAAGCGGGCCTGCGTTCCGGTGCCGACGATGGAGAAGGTTTCGGCATCGTCGCGGCAGAGGGCGAAGGTAGCTACGGCGCCACCGATGCCGGTTCTCAGATCGGTCAGCCAGCCCTCGTCGTTCAGTGTGGCGATCACCCGGCCGGTCTCGGCCGAGACGGCGACGATAATGCCGTTGCTCGATGGCAATCCCCTGGACGGGTTGTCGTAGAAGCCTGCGGCGATCTTCACGACGAAGACCGGATCGCCTGCGATGTAGCCGTACTTGATGTGGCAGTCGCCGTTTTTGCCGGGAAAGCCGAGATAGCCGACCGGCGGCACGTCCGCGCGCCCGTCCGATATCGCGATGTAGGCATCCCGTATCGCCGCGATCGTTCCGGGGTCGATGCTGATGAGGTTCTGGATGTCGGAACGTGAGAGCTGGATCATGGGCTTCCCGCCTTTTCAGGCAATCAAGGTTTGCAGCCCGCTCCGTTCGGGCACGACATGTCGTGCCCGGCGGAAACCTGGCTGGCCGCAGGTGGCGTGGATTTGTTTACGGGCAACCGGAAGGTCTGGCCGCGGCTGCCGGAGGTGGGGCACCGCAGCGTTTCCGCGACTGGCCTTCATTCCTGCCGGGTACTATAAGAGATAAAACCAAATTGTCTAGTATGGATTTTTCTGTCTAATTGCTGATGTCGGCGAGCGCGGCGATCGCCGTTCCAGCAAGAAGGGTTGCTCCCGGGGCGATGATCGCGTCGTTGAAGTCGTAGGCCGGCTGATGCAGCCGGCCGTCGAAGACCGCCGGACCGTTGCCGATCCAGGCATAGGCGCCGGGGCGGTGAAGCAGGAAGAAGCCGAAATCGTCACCGGCCATCGTGGGACGCGGGTCTCCCCGATAGGCGGCAAGGCCTGCCTCATGCACGACCGCGCGCATGAGATCCCGTTCCGCCGGTGTGTTTGCCACCGGCGGGCACATGGGATCGTCGAAGATAAGATCGACGGCACAGGATGCGGTGGCTGCCGCGGAGGCGGCGATGGCGCGCGTACGCTCCCGAAGCAGGGTGAGGGTCTCCATCCGGAAAGCCCGCAAGGTGCCCTTCAGGTCCGCGGACTGTGGAATGATGTTCTGGGCATGCCCGCCGTGGAACGAACCGACGGTCGCCACGGCCGCCTCGTAGGGATCGACCGCCCGGGCGACGGCCTGCTGGAGGCCGGTGAGAAAATGCCCGCCGGCGAGCAGCGGATCGCCGGAAAGATGGGGCATCGCGGCATGCGCACCCTCGGCGCGGAAGGTGATGTCGAATTCCGATGTGCCGGCCATGACCGGCCCGTCATGCAGCAGGACTTCGCCGGCCGGCATGTCGGGCCAGTTGTGGAGGCCGAAGATCCGTTCGAAAGGAAAGCGCTCGAGCAGCCCGTCCTCGATCATCAGCCGCGCGCCGCCGAAGCGTTCCTCCGCCGGCTGGAAGACGAGGTAGACGGTACCGGCAAAGTCCCGCGCCCGGGCGAGGAGGGTCGCTGCACCGATCAGGATCGCGACATGTCCGTCATGGCCGCAGGCATGCATTTTGCCGGGGTTCTTCGAGGTGTAGGAGAGGCCCGTCGTCTCGCTGATCGCAAGGGCGTCCATGTCCGCGCGCAGTGCCACTGCCGGGCCGGGCGCGGCCCCTTCGATGACGCCGACGAGCCCGTTGCCGCCGATCTTCTCGTGAACCGCGATGCCGAGTGCTTCCAGCCGGTCCCGGATGAACCCTGCGGTCCAGACTTCCTCAAGCGAAAGCTCCGGATGGGCGTGCAGGGTGTGGCGGTAGGAAATCAGCGTGTTGATGTCGGCTTTGGAGAGAGTGTTCATCGGTGCCCGCGAATATACGTTTCTGTCTCATCTGAACATCCTCGTATATCTCTGCGCTGATCGACTTTGCAACCGGCCTCCGTCTTTCCAGCGGGCTGCCGCCACGCTGAAAAGGGCGTCACCGCAGGATCAGGCGCTCCATGAGGGCCTTGAGGTCTCTCGCCACGGCGAAGCTGTCGTCCTGGTGCTGGCGCCTGCAGAAGAGTTCGCAGCTCCACCAGCCGGTATAGCCGGTCGCCTTGACGGCATCGACCCAGCTTTGGAGGTCGAGCACGCCCTTTCCGGTCGGCACGTCGCGGAGGATGGGCTCGTTCGGTATGCCACCGGCATAGTGCAGGGAATCGCAGAGGTGCACACCATAGATCTGCGCCTTGTCGAGCCGGGCGATCCGTTCCGGCGTGTCACCGCTGGTATAGGCGTGCCAGAAGTCAATGACGAGACGCACATTGTCCCGGTCGCAGCGTTCGAGCACCTGCATCTGGGCATCCATCGTGTTGAGCGGGGTCCAGGATAGCGCTTCGAGATAGACGAGTAGACCATGCGATGCGGCGATATCTGCGACGGCCCGGAGATTGGCAGCGGTGAGATCCAGCTGGGAATCTGTCGGTAGGTCGATGAGGCCACGGTAGAGGGCGGGATAGCGCTCTGCAGCGCCCGCCTCGAAAACCCGGATGTCCAGCGGGCCGGTAATGGCCTCTATCCCTTTCGCCCCGGCTGCCGATGCAAGGGCACAGAGATCTTCGGCCTCTCGCAACATCTGACGCCGGGCGTCACCCTGCCGCTCGAGGTCGATCAGGAAGCCGATGCCGGGGAGGGTGAGGCCGCCGAGTCGCGCCGTCAGTTCGGATGTGGAGAAACCGGCATCGAGGAAGGCGGCGATCTTCGGGCCGGAGGTTTCGAGGCCGTCGAAGCCCAGCTCGCGCGCGATTGCGATGTCGATCGCCAGCGTGTTCGGCCGGGAGGCCATGGAATGATAGATGAGCTGGTTTTCTGTCCGGATCATGGATGCGAGCCTCCTGTGCTCGTCTTTGTGTCTGCGGATCCGACGGAAACGGGCCGCTTGTTTCGGGCTGCGCGGATGGCTTCCGCGGCGCGCAGTGCGATGACGTTGTCCTCGCCGAGCGCCATCCATGTTGCCGGCGTGTGCGGCAGGGCCAGGAAGGTTTCGATCGTCGTGACATGCGGGTCGCGCTCGCGTACCGGGATGAGTTCGTTCCGCCCGTTCAGCCGCCGGATCAGGGTGCCCGCTCCTTTTCCGCTCAGCGTGCCATGGGCGATCAGCGTGCCGCGATCGCCGGCGAGCATGACGATGCTTTCGAATTCCGCGGTGGTGAAACTCTCGTAGGATTGAAGCACGGCCCCGCCGGACAGGCCGGCCGCATAGGACTGCTGGTCGGTATCGCCATGCGTCGGCGAGGCTGAAAGGGCCGAGACGGCGACAGGCTCCTGGCCGGTGAGGAAACGCGCAAGGTCGATGCTGTCGATCGACGCCCCGAAAAGCGCATTGGCACGGTCCACTGTCTCGTCCACATGGCGGTTGGGTGGCGGTTGAAAGGGGGCGCCGCGCGCGATGAGGAGCGACTGTAGCGTCCCGATCTCTCCTTCCAGCAGCAGCCGGCGCATGGTCTGGTGGGGCGAAAGGGTGCGGAAGGGCTGGTGGATGGCCAGCGTTATGCCCGCCGCCCGGCATGTCTCGACAAGGCTTGCGGCAAGACGGCTGCTACCGGCGATCGGACCGTCGCACAGAACGTGTTTGCGCTGCGCCGCCGCAGCCAGGATGTAGTGCCTGCGCCGGTCGCGAACGGCGCTGACATAGGCGAAGCCGACTCGCGGATCCCGCAGTGCCCGCCGCGCCTCAAGGGAGATGCCGGGGATCTGCATGTCCTGCGAGAAATGTGCCGCATATTCCCGGTTCCGGCTGACGACCCACAGTGGCTCCTGCCCGGCCGACCGGATCGCCGCAACCATGTGCTCCGTTGTTATGGTTCCGGTCCCCATGACGGACCACCCGACCGCTCCGCTGGACTGCACCACGGATCCTCCCCTTTTATGCTCCACAGATTGACCGTCCGGCTCTGGCGCGGCAATTGCGCAGGCAATTGATGTCTTTAGCGATATGAAGTAGAACTAGCGTCACAATGCGTCGGATAAGGCGCGGGGGTGACAATGGATCAGCTGGGAAGAGACGGGGCCGCATTGGCAGCGAACCTCAGGACGCTGTGCGAGCAGCACGGCTCGGTTGCGGCTGTCTGCCGCAAGATCAATGTCAACCGGCAGCAGTTCAACAAGTACCTGTCGGGCGCCCATGTGCCGTCGCCCGCCAATCTCAGGATCATCGCGAACTATTTCGGCCTCAGCGTTCCCATGCTCTTTGCCGACCCGGAGGAATTCCGCACGCTGGTGGAGGGGAATTTCTTCCATGCGATGGCGACGGCCCGCCAGCTGCCGGAATTCTCGCGCTTCGTGTCGGGTATGATCGTCGAGAACAATGCCGATCACAACGACATCGTCGGGATCTACGACCGCTACCAGTTTTCCTCGATCTACAAGGGTTTCGTGCTGCGGTCGGCTTTCTGCATCTACCGCAACAGGGAATTCCTCCAGCACTACTATGTCGAGCGCTTCCCGAGCTTCGATGACCCCAAGAAGACGGAATATGTCTTCAAATATTACGGTTTCTGCTTCCCCGTCGCCGACCGCCTCTTCACGGCGGATTTCGAGGGTATCCAGTCGAATGAGATGACCTTCGGCGTCTATGCGCAGGTCAAGCGCAACGCCAAGCGCTTCATGTTCGGCATTTCCAGCGGCATCGCAGCGACCGTCTTCCGCCAGCCCTATTCCACGAAGGTCGCGCTGCATTACCGAGGGCCAGGCCTCCTGCGCCGCGAGCATCTCAAGGAGCTGACGGTGCTGGACCGCAACGACCCGAGCATTCCGCGCGAGGCGTTGCAGTATCTTGGCGATGGCTCCGACATGATCCAGATGAGCTGAGGCGGCCCCGCTAGGGGTGCAGTTCGACGGCGAGCCAGACGCTGTCGCTGTCCGCATAGTAGCGGTGCCAGGGATAGGTCCACTGCTTTTCGCCGGTCACACGGCAGAAGGGATCGTGCGAATAGCCGATCGGCATCACCACGTCCTCGTAGAGCGTTGCCGCGTCGCGCGCCTTGAATTTCTGCATGCGGCCCGATCCATGGATCTGCGTGTGTGTTTCGAGGAACGGGTGTTCGTTGTGGATGAAGCAGTCCGTATCGCCCGGCGACCACCAGAGATTGAGCTTCAGTGTGAAGGTCTGCGACGCTTCGGCTGCCGCGCGTTCATTGGTGAAGACGCGCGGGTCGAGCGTGACGGTGCCGATCTCGTCCTGTGCCGAAATATAGAGCGGCGTGTCGCGCGGAAAGCTGCGGATGCGGTTGCCCAGCCAGTCCCAGCCGCGGAACATGCAGCCGCCGAGATTGGTCGGGTTGACGACCTTGATGATCGCCGCCCGCTCCGCCTTGCGGATGCGGCCGCCCTTCAGCCAGGTCGATTTCCACGCCGGCACGATGGCGGGGTGCTCGTCGCCCGTCACCATCGGGGAGGGGCTGATATTGACCACGACGGCGTCCGCCACGTCATAGTCGATCACGCTCTCAACCAGCTTTGCCGAAATGAAGTCGTCTGCGAAAGCCAGATCTCTGCTCAGGTTCTGCACGGCGATGCCTCTTTTGTCTGTCCGTGTCCTGAGAAAGCCATAGCGCGTATCGTGAAAAAAGTGCGCGCCGGAATTAATTTATTCGCGTGATGATGCGACACCTGCTTCACTTCGCGAAGGATGGTTTTCTCCAGGCCTATCCACCTTTCCCAATCGAGGCGTGCGCGAGCTGCCCCAAATTGGCCGGACCTGCGGCGGCGCGGTGGGCGGGAGCGAAAACTATGACGCAGACCTGCTTTTAAACTGCGTCATCTCGCGTCAGTGTTTCGATGGCTGCGAACTTGCAGTGATGCACTGCTCCGCTGAAGAATAAGCCTATCGCTGGAAGGCAATGCTTCCTGCCCCAAGATAACGAGATTTCAGAGGGTCGATCACATGAAACTGACAGGTGGCCAAGTCGTCGCGAAAGCGTTGAAGGAATACGGCGTCGAATATGTGGCGGGCGTGCCGGGCCATGGCATCTGGTCGCTGTTCGACGCGTTCCTGCAGGAAGGCTCGGAAATCCCGTTCATCCAGGTGATGCACGAGCAGAGCGCCGTTCATATGGCCGATGGCTACTATCGCGCCTCCGGCAAGCCGATGGCCTGCTCCACCTCGGTCGGTCCGGGCGCGGCCAACACGATCATCGGCCTTGCCACCGCCTATTGCGATTCCACCTCGCTCTTCTACGTCTCCGGCTCGCCCCAGACCTACATGCACGGCCACGGCACCATGCAGGAGCTGGAGCGCCAGCAGGACAATGCCTTCCCGCGCATCACCGAGCAGGTGACGAAGCGCGCCTGGCAGGCCAATTCGGTGCAAGTCCTCCCAAGCATCATGCACCGTGCCTTCAGCGAACTTCTGACAGGCCGCCCGGGTCCGGTTCATGTCGAGGTCCCGATGGACGTTCAGGTCGAGGCGGCGGATGTCACCATCCATCCGCTCGGCAAGCGTCTGCCGGTCGGCGTCGCCTATCCGGACCCCAAGGCTATCGAAGCGGCGCTGAAGGTTCTTCTTGCCGCCGAGCGCCCGGTCATCGTCGCCGGCGGCGGCGCGATCACCGCGAACGCTTCGGCCGAACTGACGCGCCTTGCCGAAAAGCTCGGCGCGGCCGTCTCCATCACTTGGAACGGCAAGGGCGCGATTTCGGAAGACCACGAATTGTTCATCGGCGCGGTCGGCCAGACGGGCACCACCTGCGGCAACCAGATCACCGCCTCCGCCGACGTCGTCGTCTCGGTCGGTTGCCGCTTCACCGACTGGTCGGCCTCGTCCTACGCCAAGGGCGTCTCCTTCTCGATCCCCTCGGCCAAGCTCATCCATATCGACCTCGACCCGCGCGAGATCGGCAAGAACTACGAAACCGAGGTCGGCATCGTCGCCGATGCCAAGGTGACGCTGGAGGCGATCCTGTCGCTCATCTCGGACGCGGAATCACAGAAGATGCTGGCGCGCCGCGAAAACTTCCTCGCCGATGTGCAGAAGGCCAAAGCCGACTGGCGCGCCCTGGTTGCGCCGCGCGAAAACAGCCGCGAGACGCCCTTCACCTCGCAGCGTCCGCTGATGGCGCTCCGCAAGGTTCTGGATCGCAGCGGCATTGTGGTGGTCGGCTCGGGAAACACACAAGGCTCGGTCAAGCAGAGCTTCCCGGTCTACGAACCGCGCACGCACCTGACCTCCGGCTCCTATTCGCCGATGGGCTGGGCGGTGCCGGCGGCGATGGGCGCCAAGCTCGCCTGCCCGGACCGGCAGGTCGTCGCCATCGTCGGCGACGGCGATTTCATGATGTCGCTGCCGGAAATGGGCACGGCCGTCATGAACGGCATCAACGTCGTGTTCCTCGTTCTCAACAACCAGGGCTACATGTCGATCCGCGGCGGACAGCGCAAGTTCATGGGGCGCCACGTCGCCTCCGAATTCAACCATCATGCCGGCAACGGTGCGCCCTATTCGGCCGACATTGCGGCCTCCGCCAAGGCCTTCGGTCTCCAGGCCTGGAAGGTCGAGAAGAACGAGGATCTCGAAAGCAGCCTGAAGGCGGCGCTCGACTGCGGCGGCCCGGCTCTCGTCGAAGTGATCGTCTCGCGGGACGCCGCCGGCCCGTTCGCCACCGGCTGGTGGGATTTCCCGTCGCCGGCCTATTACGAGAAGGAACAGGCGGCCTACGCGGACATGCGCGCCCGCGAACAGCACCTCTGACCTGACGGCAGGGGAGGCACTCGCCTCCCCATCTCCTCCCAAGCCCATTGATGACGCGGCGCTCGCAGCGACCGTGAACGAAGAGACTTTGTCATGATCCGGCACATCAAAACAGCCACGGCCACCATCGAAGAGGGCGGCGCCGACAGTGCGGTCACCAGGGCGGTCGAGACGCTTCTCGAAAAGGTCAGGAGCGGAGGCGACAAGGCGGTTCGCGAACTCTCCGTTCAGTTCGACACGTTCGATCGCGACACCTACCGCCTGTCGAAGCAGGAAATCGCGGATTGCATCGATGCGCTGACGGCGCAGGAGCGTGCCGACCTCGACTTCGCGCAGGAGCAGATCCGCCGTTTCGCCGAGGCGCAGAAGGCGGCGCTGCGGGATATCGAGGTCGAGACCCTGCCGGGCGTGATCCTCGGCCACAAGAACGTGCCGATCCAGAATGTCGGCTGCTATGTGCCGGGCGGCAAATACCCGCTGCTCGCCTCCGCCCATATGACGGTGCTGACGGCGCGCGTTGCCGGCTGCCAGCGTGTCATCACCTGCGCGCCGCCGTTCCAGGGCAAGATCGCCGAGAAGATCGTCGCGGCACAGGCGCTTGCCGGCGCGGATGAGATCTATTGCCTCGGCGGCGTGCAGGCGATCGCCGCCATGGCCTATGGCACCGAGACGATCGAGCCCGTCGACATGCTCGCCGGCCCCGGCAATGCCTATGTCGCGGAAGCCAAGCGCCTGCTCTTCGGCCGCGTCGGCATCGATCTCTTCGCCGGCCCGACGGAGACGCTCGTCATCGCCGACGACAGCGTCGACGGCGAACTGGTGGCGACGGACCTGCTCGGCCAGGCGGAGCACGGCGTCAATTCGCCGGCCGTCCTCATCACGAACTCGGAAAAGCTGGCGCGCGACACGCTCGCCGAGATCGATCGCCTCCTGAAAATCCTGCCGACGGCGGCCGTCGCCGGCAAGGCCTGGGCGGATTACGGCGAGATCATCCTGTGCGATACGCTCGAGGAGATGCTGGCGGAAGGCGATCGCGTCGCTTCCGAGCACGTCCAGGTCATGACGCGCGACCCGGACTACTTCCTCGACAACATGACGAATTACGGCGCGCTGTTCCTTGGCGCCCGCACCAATGTCGCTTTCGGCGACAAGGTGATCGGCACGAACCACACGCTGCCGACCAACAGGGCGGCCCGCTATACGGGCGGCCTCTGGGTCGGAAAGTTCCTGAAAACCTGCACCTACCAGAAGGTCCTGACCGACGAGGCCTCGGCGATGATAGGCGCCTACGGTTCGCGGCTCTGCCTGATGGAAGGTTTTTCCGGCCACGCCGAGCAGGCCAACATCCGCGTCCGCCGCTACGGCGGCAGGAATGTCGGTTACGCCATGCCGGTCGAGCCCAACTGACAACCGCGCACAAGAGCCCGCCAGGGGCCGCGATCAAAAACCCAACCAGAGAGGATGAAACCATGTCCAAATTCATCGCCACAGCGCTTGCGGCGACCATGCTGATGCCCATAGCCGCCCGGGCGGAAGGCCAGATCGAAGTTCTGCACCATTGGGTTTCGCAGAGCGAAGTCGACGCGCTCAACGTCATTCGCAAGGAACTTGAGGCCAAGGGCTTCCAGTGGAAGGATTCGGCGGTCGGCGGCATGAGCGGCGCGAACGCGCAGCAGGCGCTCCGTGCCCGTCTTACCGCGGGCGATCCGCCAGGCGCCATGCAGTTCCTCGGCTGGGAAGGCGTGCAATGGGCCGAACAGGGTGTGGTGCGCGATCTGAACGATCTCGCCAAGACCGGCGGCTGGCGTGAGGCGCTCGCCCCGCAGCTTCTGCCCTTCGTGACCTCGGGCGAGGCCTTCATCGCCGCACCGATCAACATGCACCGCCAGAACTGGGTCTGGGCCAACAAGAAAATCTTCGACGACGCCGGCGTTTCGGTGCCGAAGAGCTGGGCCGAACTGATCGAGACCGGCAAGACGCTGAAGGAAAAGGGTATCGTTCCCGTCGCGATGGGCGACGAGCCCTGGCAGATCGGCATCATCTTCGATGCGCTGCTGTCCGACGTCAACGGGCCGGAATTCTACCAGAAGACCGCGATCGACCTCGATCCGGAAGCGCTCGGCAGTGCTGAAATGGTCAAGGTGTTCGACGCGCTGCGCGACGTTCGCGGCCTTGTCGACGACAATTTCGTCGGCCGCGACTGGGCTGTGGCGACAGGCATGGTCATCGATGGCAAGGCCGCCATGCAGTTCATGGGCGACTGGGCGAAGGGCGAATTCCTCGCCAAGGGCCTGAAGCCCAACCAGGACTTCTACTGCTTCGCGACGCCGGGTCAGGTGACGTCGTTCCAGTACCTTATCGACAGCTTCGGCATGTTCACCGTGAAGGACGAGAACGTGCAGAACGCGCAGGTCGCGCTCGCCGAGACCATCATGGACCCGAAGGTCCAGAAGGGCTTCAACCTCATCAAGGGCTCCATCCCGGCGCGCAACGACGTCTCGGTCGACGACTTCGACGACTGCGCCAAGCTCGGCTACCAGGAACGCGCGGCAGCGATCGAGAAGGGCAGCATGCAGGGCGCGATGACGCACGGTTTTGCCGCCAAGCCCGAGTTCGCTTCGGTCTTCAGCGACGTCGCCGCTCAGTTCTTCGTCGGCAAGATGAGCTCCGAAGATGCGGTGAAGATGCTGGTCTCCGGCATCGACAACGCCCGGTAATCCAATCGCCACAAGGAGGAGCCGCACCCGTCGGCTCCTCCGCAAGACCCGCTATCGGAGCTGACCTATGAGCGCCTCTACGCGCATGTCCTCGCGATTGGCAGGCTGGCTACCGCGCCTCGTCGTCGCTCCCAGCCTGCTCGTCGTCATCGTCACGGTCTACCTGTTCATTCTCTGGACCGGCGTAATTTCCGTGACCTCGTCGAAATTCGTGCCGACCTACGATTTCGTCGGTCTCGAACAATATGTGCGCCTCTGGGCGACGCCGCGCTGGCACACTGCCGTCGCCAACCTTTTCATCTTTTCCGCCCTGTTCCTGGCGCTCTCGACGGGCCTCGGGCTGCTGATGGCGATTTTTCTCGACCAGAACATCCGGGCCGAAGGGGCGCTCCGCGCGATCTATCTCTATCCGATGGCGCTCTCCTTCATCGTCACGGGGACCGCCTGGAAATGGATCATGAATCCGGGCCTCGGCATCCAGAAGGTCGTCAACGATCTCGGCTGGACCGACTTCCGCTTCGACTGGATCACCAATCCTGACATGGCGATCTACACCGTCGTCGTCGCCGGCGTCTGGCAATCCTCGGGGTTCGCCATGGCGATCTTCCTCGCCGGCCTGCGCGGCATCGACAATTCCGTCATCAAGGCCGCGCAGATCGAAGGGGCCTCGCTGCCGCTGATCTACCGCCAGATCATCATCCCCATGCTGCGCCCGGCCATGCTGAGCGTCATCGTGCTCCTCAGCTACATCGCCATCAAGAGCTTCGACCTGGTGCTTGCGCTGACGAACGGTGGGCCTGGCACGGCGACCGAATTGCCGTCGACCTTCATGTTCTCGGCCACGTTCCGCCGCAACCAGATGGGCGTCGGTGCGGCGAGTGCCGTGATGATGCTGATGACCGTCGCCGCGATCATCGTCCCCTACCTCTATTCGGAACTGCGGGGTGAGAACAATGGCTGAAGCCCTTTCCCAATCCGGCAAGGCGCGGCTCGGCCGCCTCGTCGTCTATGGCTGCCTTATCGTCGTCGCGCTCGTCTACCTCATGCCCCTCTGGGTCATGGTCGTGACGTCCCTGAAGCCGCTCGACGAGATCTACAGCGGCTCGTTCATCGGCATGCCGAAGGCGATCACGCTCGAAGCCTGGCGCGCGGCGTGGTCCGAGGCCTGCATCGGCACCGAATGTACGGGCCTCAAACCCTATTTCGTCAACTCGCTGCTGATGGTGATCCCGGCGGTGGCGCTCTCGACCGGTATCGGCGCGATCAATGGCTACATCCTCACGAAATGGAAGTTTCCCGGCGCGAACTTCGTCTTCGGCCTCCTGCTGTTCGGCTGCTTCCTGCCCTACCAGGCGATCCTTATCCCCATGGCCCGCACGCTCGGCCTTCTGGGCCTCGCCGGCTCCATTCCCGGTCTCGTCGCCGTGCATGCCTCCTATGGCATCTGTTTCACGACGCTGTTCTTCCGCAATTACTTCGTGTCGCTGCCGGATGAGCTGACCAAGGCGGCGATGGTCGACGGGGCGGGTTTCTTCCGCATCTTCTGGAGCGTCATCCTGCCGACCTCGATCCCGATCATCGTCGTCTCCTGCATCTGGCAGTTCACGCAGATCTGGAACGATTTCCTCTTCGGCGTCTCCTTCACGTCGGGTTCCAGCAGCCCCGTCACTGTGGCGCTCAACAACATCGTCAACGTGACCACCGGCCGCAAGCAGTACAATGTCGACATGGCCGCCGCCATGATCGCCGCCATCCCAACCCTGGTCGTCTACATCGTCGCGGGCCGCTACTTCGTCCGCGGGCTGACGGCCGGCGCCGTGAAAGGCTGAAGCCATGTCCACTCTCGAAATCGATTGCGTCCGCAAGGCCTATGGCCATCTCGAAGTTCTGAAGGAGGTGTCGATCTCCATCGGAACCGGCGACTTCCTCGTGCTGCTCGGCCCCTCCGGCTGCGGCAAGTCCACGCTCCTCAACATGATCGCCGGTTTGGAAACGATCACCGGCGGCGAGATCCGCATCGCCGGAAAGACCGTCAACGATCTCTCGCCGAAGGACCGCGACATCGCCATGGTGTTCCAGTCCTACGCGCTCTATCCGACGATGACCGTGCGGCAGAACATCGAGTTCGGCATGAAAATCCGCCGGATCTCGGTCTCTGATCGCGACAAGGCCGTGAAGACGGCGTCGGATCTCTTGCAGATCACCCATCTCCTCGACCGGAAACCCTCGCAGCTCTCCGGCGGCCAGCGCCAGCGCGTCGCCATGGGACGGGCCATCGTGCGGGAACCGAAGCTTTTCCTGTTCGACGAACCGCTGTCGAACCTCGACGCGAAATTGCGCGTCGACATGCGCACCGAGATCAAGCGTCTGCACGCCCGGCTCGGCACGACCATCGTCTATGTCACGCATGACCAGATCGAGGCGATGACGCTTGCGACGCGCGTCGCCGTCATGAAGGACGGCGTGGTGCAGCAGCTCGACGAGCCGCAGGCCGTCTACGACCGGCCGGCGAACGTCTATGTCGCGCGCTTTGTCGGTTCGCCGGCGATGAACATCGTGCCCGCCACGCTTGAGGTCGACGGCGACACGGCGACGGCGGTGATCGACGTCACGCGGCGCCCGGCGGCGCGTGTCGGCGGCGTTGCCCTGTCCGCGGAGGCGCTTCGTCGCTACGCGGGCAAGAAGGTGCTGGCGGGCATTCGCCCGGAGAACTTCTCCATCGCCGCAAATGGTGTTGCGCCGTCGTTGACGGTCGATTTCGACGTTGTTGAGCCGACGGGACCGGACACGCTCGCCGTCTTCCAGCTCGGCGGCGTCGAGGTCACGGCCCGTCTTCCGCCGCGGCAGGCCCATGCGGGCCGCGAGGCGGCGCTCGCCGTCGATACGTCGAAGATCGTGCTCTTCGACGCGGAAACCGAAACGCGCATCGACTGAAAGACCTTTCATGACCGAGACGGCAGACATCGTCATCATCGGCTCCGGCATCGGCGGAGCCTCCCTGGCGCACAGCCTTGCGCCATCGGGCCTCAGTATCGTCATCCTCGAACGGGGTGCGCATCTGAAGGACAGTCCCGAGGCGCGCGACGACGTCGCCATCTTCCAGAAAGGCTTTTATCGCTCTTCCGAGGAATGGCTGGGCACGGACGGCGAGAGTTTCCTGCCCGGTAACTACTATTATGTCGGCGGCAATTCGAAATTCTTCGGTGCGGTCATGTATCGCTATCGCCGCGAGGATTTTTCGCCGCGTCGCCATATGGACGGCGCATCGCCCGGCTGGCCGCTCTCTTATGACGCGCTTTCTCCCTGGTATGACGTCGCCGAGCAGGTTTTTCGCGTGCGCGGTTCCGCCATCGGCGATCCGACGGAGCCGCCGCACGAAAAGCCTTACAGCTATCCGCCGGTTCCCGACGAGCCGGCGATGGCCGCCGTTCGCCGCCGGCTGGAGAAGGCGGGTGTGCATCCGGCGTCTTTGCCGTTGTCGATCGATATCGACGCCTGGCTGAAGCGGGCGAAGACGGGCTGGGACGCCTTCCCGAACACGGGAACGGGCAAGATCGATGCGGAGGTCGGCCCGCTCGCCAGCGCGCTCGCCCATCCGAACGTCAGCCTCGTCACCGGGGCCAGCGTCACGCGCCTCGAGACGGATGACGCGGGGCGCAGGGTCGTTGCCGCCGTCTACCAGAAAGATGGCGTCGAACACCGGATTGCGGCCGATCGCTTCGCGGTGGCGGCGGGCGCGGTTCAGTCTGCGGCGCTGCTTCTTCGCTCGGCCAGCAAGGCGCATCCGACCGGTCTCGGCAACAGTTCGGACCAGCTCGGCCGCAATTTCATGAACCACAACACGACGGCGATGCTGACCTTCGATCCTTTCGCCGCCAATAGCTGCGTCTACCAGAAGACCATCGCCTTCAACGATTTCTACAACGCGGACAACGAGACGGGTTTCCCGCTCGGCAACGTGCAGCTCCTCGGCCACATCACCGGAAATATCCTGAAAGCCAATCTGCCGTTTCCGGCGCCCGGCTGGTTCGCGGGGCTCATGGCGCGCTACGCCTATGGCTGGTTCCTGACGAGCGAAGACCTTCCCAATCCGGAAAGCCGGGTGATGGTGCGCGACGACCGGATCGTCATGCACTGGATACGGTCGAACATGCGGGCGCATGAGGCGTTGATCAGGAAAACCCGCGCCGTCATGCGCAAGGCGGGTTTCCCCATCGTCCTCACGCACACCTTCGGCCGCAAGACGACATCGCACCAATGCGGCACCGCGCGCCTCGGCGACGACCCGAAAACCTCGGTCGTCGACCTCAACTGCCGCAGCCACGACGTCGAAAACCTCTACATCACCGACGCCTCCGTGCTGCCGACATCGGCCGCCGTCAACCCGGCGCTCACCATCGCCGCGCTCGCCATCAAGGCCGGCGTCGCCATTTCGCGAGGGAAGGCATGAGCATTCGCAATAGCGGTTCGGCGCGTTACGGCATTTCCCCACGGCATCCGGCAGAGGTCGACACCTTCGACTATATCGTCGTCGGCGGAGGCTCGACCGGCTGCGTCGTCGCCGCGCGCCTTTCGGAGGACCCTACCGTGCGCGTTCTCCTCATCGAGGAGGGGCCGCGCGATTTGAGCCCCTATATCCACATCCCCGGCGCCTACTACAAGACCGCGCAGGGCGACCTCCTGAAGCGCATTCCCTGGGAGCCGATGGCGGAACAAGAGCGTACGGAAACGCCGACCATGGTGCAGGCCCGGGTGCTGGGCGGCGGCAGTTCGGTCAACGCGATGATCTACATCCGCGGCGTGCCCGGCGACTATAACCATTGGGCGGACCTTGGCGCGGAGGGCTGGGGATACGCCGATGTCCTGCCGTTCTTCAAGCGCGCGGAGGACAACAACCGTTTCTGCAACGAGGCGCACGGCGTCGGCGGACCCCTCGGCGTGTCTGACATCGACTACATTCATCCGCTGACCCGCGCCTGGCTGCAAGCCTGCCAGCAGGCGGGGTTGCCCTATAACCCGGATTTCAATTCCGGCGATCCCACAGGTTGTGGGCTCTACCAGATCACCGCGCGGGACGGTCGGCGCAGCTCGGCCGCCGTTGCCTATCTCAACCCGGCCCGCAAGCGCGCCAATCTGCGCATCGAGACGGGGACCATGGTCACCCGCATCCTCATCGAGAAGGGCAGGACGGTCGGCGTGGAATGCACCAGGGGCAAGCGCAAGGTCGTCTATCGTGCGGATCAGGAAGTGGTTGTTTCCACCGGGGCGATCGCGACGCCGAAGCTGCTGATGCTGTCAGGTATCGGCCCGGCGAATGAGATCGTGCGGCACGGCATTGAGGTCCATGCCGACCTGCCGGGCGTCGGCCAGAATCTGCAGGACCATATCGAGATTTCGCTGGTCTATCAGCTGAATGGCCCGCACAGCTACGACAAGTACAAGAAGCTGCAGTGGAAGGCCCTTGCCGGACTGAACTATGCGCTCTTCCGCAACGGTCCCGCCGCGTCCAACCTCATCGAGGGCGGGGCGTTCTGGTGGGGAGACAGGAACGAGGCGACGCCGGATATCCAGTATTTCATGGTGGTCGGTGCCGGTATCGAGGAGGGCGTCGATGCGGTACCCGGCGGCAATGGCTGCACGGTCAATCTGGGGCAGATCCGGCCGCGGTCGCGCGGGGAGGTCACGCTTGTGAGCGCGGATCCGGCGGCAAATCCGCGCGTGGCGCCGCGCTATTTCTCCGATCCCTATGATCTTGAGGCCATTACCGACGGTACGATGGCGGCCCTCGACATCATGGCGCAGCCGGCTATTTCGAAATTCGTGACCGCGCGGCATACGCCGGTGCCGTCCCTGAAAACCCGCGAGGAGATCCGCGCCTTCTGTGTGAAGGACGCGCATGCCGCCCTGCACCCTGCCGGAACATGCCGAATGGGCGTGGACGACCGGGCCGTGGTCGACCCGAAGCTGCGCGTGCACGGTATCGAGCGGCTGCGCGTTGCCGATGCCTCGGTCATGCCGACGCTGATTTCCGGCAATCCGAATTCCGTCTGCATCATGATTGGCGAACGCGCGGTCGATTTTCTGCGTCAATAGGTGGTGCTTCTTGTTGCATAAATGTGCATGTTCATGCATTGTTGGAATCAATAAATGCACAAAAAGGCAAACAGAATGAATCCTAGTGTTGTGGTCTTCGATATCGGCGGCGTGTTGATCGACTGGAATCCAGCTTATCTTTATCGCCAGCTCCTGCCGGACGACGCGGCTGTTTCCACCTTCCTGACGGATGTCTGCACTCCGGCATGGAACGAGGCGTTCGATGCGGGTCGGCCGTTTGCCGAGGGCGTAGCCGAGCTCGTGCAGCGTCACCCCGAGCAGGCCGACCTGATCGAGGCCTACTGGCTGCGCTGGCACGAGATGCTGGGTGGCGAGGTGCCGGGCACCGCCGGCATTCTGGGGCGGCTGAAAGCGGATGGCGTTCCCGTGCACGCGATTTCGAACTGGTCGGCGGAGACCTTTCCGCGGGCGCAGGCGATCTTTCCCTTCCTGGGGCTTTTCGACGTGCTCATCGTTTCCGGGCGGGAAAAGTTGATAAAGCCGCATGCGCCCATCTTCGAGCGCTATCTGGAGCGGGCGGGTGTTCGCGCCGAGCAATGCATCTTCATCGACGATAATCCGGCGAACATTGCCGCGGCGGCGGCGCTCGGCTTTCATACCGAACATTTCAGCACGGCCGAGGCGCTGGAAGCCCGCCTGGCGGCGCTCGGCCTGCTCGCGCCCAGCGCGGAGACAGCGGGATGACCGCGGACAGGAAGGAACTCGCGGCACTGTCTCCGGAGGAACGGCAAGCCGTCATTCTCGAAAAGGTCAATGCGGCAGGCCGGGTCCTTGCAGCCGGGCTTGCACAGGAGTTCGGCGTGTCGGAAGATTCGATCCGCCGCGACCTGCGCGACCTTTCGGACGCAGGGCTCGTGCAGCGCTTCCATGGTGGTGCGGCGCGGCTGGTGACGCCGGCGCTCGATTTCCATCGGCGTGAAACGCTGCATGCGGAGGAAAAGCAGTCGATCGGCCGTGCCGCGGCTGCGACGATCCCCGAGGGTGCGACTCTGCTGGTGGATTCGAGCACGACCGTCGTCCGTTTCGTGCGTTCGCTCTCCCCTGCGCTCTCCCTGCGCATCATCACGACGGCGGTCGACGTCGCCGCCGCTGCGCTCGATCACCCGCTTGCCGAGGTGGTCATGCTCGGCGGTCGCCTGAGCCGGCTGACGCGCAGCGCCACCGGCGCCGGTGCGATCGATGCGATCCGGGCGATGCGGGTCGATTACTGTATTCTCGGTACCTGCGGCGTCGATCACGGCCTGACGCTCCGCGCTGACGATTTCGAGGACGCCCATCTGAAATCTGCGATGATCCGGGCCGCGAACAAGACCCTGCTTCTCGCGACGGCGGACAAGCTCGGCCAGGCAGCGACCTACGAAGTGGCGCCGATCTCGGCCGTATCGGCGCTTTTCACCAGCAGCAGAGACACCGCCATCCTCAAGGCCATCGGCGAGGCCGGCGTTGATGTCGAGACAGTCTGACAACGGAGACCATGATGCGCTTTTCACCGGATGAGGACGCCCGGGCGATCCTTCTGCCCGCCTTCGATACGCTCGACGTCATGGATGTCATGCTGCCCTTCCTGGAAAAGGGCGGCTGTTCCGTTCTCCTCGGCGAGACCCGGGCGGAATATGTCGCACGGCGCATGTCGGCAGAGCGGCTGGCGAGCGAAACGCCGGAGGCCTTCCGCGCCGCCGTCGGGCGGCTGAGGGCCGTAACCTCCCACTTGATTGTCGCCGTCGATCAGGAACTGGGCGGCATCCAGCGGCTCCAGGGGTTGGTGCCGCTGCTTCCCTCGCTTGACGAGGCGCATGCGCTTGGCGACGCGGCACTCGTCGAACGCTGCAGGGCAACGGCCGCCGCTGCCCGCGCGCTCGGGGTCTCGCTGTTCCTGGCGCCGATCGCCGATGTCATCGACGGGCAGAATGCCTGGTTGCAGGGCCGCACGATGGGCAGCTATCCGCAGGCCGTGGCCCGGCTGGTGTCGGCTTTCGTGACGGGTGTCCAGAGCGCCGGAATTGGCGCAGTAACGAAACATTTCCCCGGCTTCAACGACCTGGAAGGTGACCCGGCCCTCGTAGATGTCCTACTCCAGACATCGCGCGACCGCCTTCTTCACAACGCCCTGCCGTTCACGGCTGCCATCGATGCCGGAACACGGGCGATCATGACGGGGCCTGCGCCCGTTGCCACGCTCGATAGACACAACGCCGCCAGCACCTCGCCGGCGGTCATAGCGATGCTGCGGAACGATTTCGGCTTCAATGGGCTGATCGTCAGCGACGATCTCGATGCCCCGGCCACAATGCGCGGCCGGTCCCTGCTCGAAACCGCGGTTGCCTCCGTCAGCGCCGGCGCGGATCTGCTGCTCGTGGGGGGCGGGCCGCATCTTGATGCGCTGTGTGATGGTATCGCCCATGCCGCCCGTACCGGGCGGCTGGCACCGGAGCGCCTCGCGGAGGCCGCAGTCCGCGTGCGGCAGAACGCGGCGGGCGGTTGAGCACTTCGACGCAGCGGTGACGCACAGGTGGTTTTGTTGAAATGCCGGACGATCCAATTGCAGTGAAACCGTCGTCTGGGGCGAGCCGGCTGCATTGCAGCCTGTTCTTCCTTTCGGCCGGGATCGGCATCGGCGCATGGGCATCCAGCCTTCCGCTGCTTGCAGCCGGTGTGGGGCTCGACAAGGGGCAGCTCGGGCTGGTCCTTCTGTGCTTCGCTTTCGGCGCCATCGTGCTGATGATCAACATCGGCCGCTATATCGACCGGGTGATCGGCAGCCGGATGCTGAGCCTGTGCGGCAGCCTGTTGTTCGGTGCTTCCTTTCTCGTCATACCGTTGATCGACAGCCCGGTCGTTCTCGGCGCCGTCGTTTTTTTCGCCGGGGCGGCGTTCGGTACACTCGACGTGGCGATGAACACGGAAGCGTCTCAGGCGGAGCGGGAAACCGGGCGGCACATGATGTCGTCGTTCCATGCCCTATTCAGCATCGGCAATCTTGCGGGCGCATTTCTGGTCGGGCAGTTGATCAGCCATGGCGGCAACCTGCAAATCTGCCTCGGGGCCTCCGGCGTGCTCGTCATGCTCCTCGCCCTGTCCGCCCGGATGGTGGCGGCGAAACCCGGCCATGAAGCCCGAGGCCTCCGTTCCGAAACCTTCCCGGCCGGGGCTGCCGTGCTCGACGCTCGACAGCGAACCCTCATCCTGCTGCTCGGCAGCATCGCTTTCCTGGCGCTCCTGGCGGAAGGTGGCATGATGGATTGGACCGCGATCTACATGATCGACATCCTTGGCGCATCGGACAGCCACGGGGCCTATGCCTTCGCCCTCTTCGCCGCGGCCATGGCGGGTGGGCGGCTCGTCGGGGACGCGGTGAGCCGGCGCGTGGGCCATGTGGCCGTGATCAGGGCCGGCGGCCTTCTTTGCGCCCTGTCGGTCGCCGTTCTGCTGCTTGCGAACAACCTCGTTCTCTGCCTTGCCGCCCTTGCCCTCTGCGGTCTCGGGGTCGCGAACATGGTGCCCGCCGTGTTCGCCCGTGCGGGGAGTGTGGGGGGCGACGCGGCCGGCAAGGCGATCTCCATCGTTACCACCATGGGTTATAGCGGCCTGCTGCTCGGTCCGGCCCTGCTCGGCTTTCTTGCCCAGGCGACGAGCCTTGTCGCCAGCTTCGGCCTGATCATGCTGGCCTTCCTCGTCATCGCGGCGGTCTCGATCCGGCTGGGTATCCGTCTGAAGCAGCATGGGACACATTGACGGAAGGCCGTTCCTTTTTACCCGGCTCAGAATTTTTCATCGATGCTGGAATAGAGTTCGACCGCCTCCGTTCTTCCTGAGGTCACCGCCATCGCGGCGGAAAATTCAGGAGGTGGAACATGTTGATCCCTATTCAACCGGCATGCCCTTGGGGCTTGCCGTCAGGGCCGTTTGCGCCCGCTCGCGGCGTCAGCCAGGGGAGGTCGAGATGACTCCCCAGATGTTGCAGACCTTCTTCGTGATGGAATTCATGCGTTTCGGCATCGATCTTGCCGGCATGTCCATCCTGATGTTCGGCATGTACTACCGGCGCTACCGCGACAAGGAACTCGTCACGGCGGCGGCGCTCTTCAACATCTTCGTCTTCGCGGTCCTCACCGTGCTTTCCGTCGTCGATTTCGGCGTTGCGGCCGGCTTCGGGTTGTTTGCGATCCTGGCGCTTTTCACGCTGCGCTCCGAACCGCTCAGCAAGACCGAGATGACCTATTTCTTCGGCAGCGTCGCCATCGCGGTCATTTCGTCCGTGCAGGGAACGACGATCCCCTTTGCGGCCGTCACCGTGCTGTTCGTGCTGGTCGGCGCCTATGTCATCGACCATCCGAAGATGCTCCAGTCGGTCAGCGGCACGAAGATCTCGCTCGACAAGATCCACCATGCGCTTCTGGCGGACCCGGCGGCCATGCGGGCGGAGCTCTCCCGGCGGCTTGGCGTCGACGTGCTGTCCTATCAGGTCCTTCAACTCGACTACATAACCGAAATGGCGAAGCTCAATGTCTATTATCGCAAACACTGACACCTGGCTGGAGCACGGCTTCCAGCCGATCAGCCTGGCTGCGCTGAATGGCAAGGCGGCAATGCTTGAGCGGCTGGACAACAAATATGTCGTCGACGCCACCGTGCTGAAACACGCCGCCGCCGCCCTGGCGGACGCCTTCGATATGCTGGAAATCGACGGTCTGCGGGCCTTTACCTATGAGACCTGCTATTTCGACGATGCCGGTCGGCGCAGCTATTTCGACCATCACCAGGGCCGGCGCCAGCGTGCCAAGGTGCGGCTGCGCCGCTACGCCGAGGCCGGCCTCTGCTTCCTCGAAGTGAAGCTGAAGGACAAGCGCGGCATCACCGTCAAGAAGCGGCTCAACCGGGATCCGGAAACCTTCGGCATGCTCGACGACACCGCGCTCGCCTATATTGACGACGTGTACCGGGCCCAGTACGGCCAGCCCTTTCCCCACACGCTGACCCGTGTGATCGACATGCGCTACCGGCGCATGACGCTGGTCGCCAAGCAGGGCGGGGAGCGCATGACCATCGATTGCGGCCTGCAGTTCTACACGCCGGATGCACGGCATGCGGTCGATGAGAGCCTGTTCATCCTCGAGACGAAATCGGCCAATGGCAACGGCGTTGCCGATGGCATTCTCAGGGCGCTGCACCAGCACCCGACCAAACGATGCTCGAAATACTGCGTCGGCACGGCGCTGCTCAATCCCGGTACGCGGCACAACAAGTTCCTGCCGGCATTGCGCAAGCTTGGCCGCCTTCCCGGGTCCGATGTCCTGCACCGGCTAAACAATGATAGGAGTGAGTGAGATGATCCAGAAAATCCTGAATGCGCTGCTTCTTTGCGGCTCCGTCCTTATGCCGGCGTCCATCGCCTTCGCGCAACCGGCATCGTTTGCCCTGACCGTGCTCGACGGCCGGGGGGTGGCCGCTACGGGTCCTGATGGTCGTACGATCAGCGAATTGTCCGGGCTTGCCTGGGATGCTGACGACAAATTGCTTTATGCGGTTTCGGACGATGGTGTGCTGCATCACTTCCGATTGCAGATCGAAGGTGACAAGATCACAGGCATGGAACCGGTGTTCTCCGTGCGGCTCGCCACCGGGACGACGCCTGCCCTCGTCAATGCCGAGGGGCTGGCCGTCATCAATGGCGACAACGGCACGCCCTCCGATGGCGAGCTCCTCATCGCCTTCGAGGACGGCCCCGCCATCCATCGCTTCAAGCCGGACGGTACGGCAATCGCCGCCGTGCCGCTGCCGGAAGCGCTGTCGGATGCCGCACAGTACAATGAACCGAACAGCCGGCTGGAAGCGGTGGCTGTCCTGCAGGACGGCGGCATCGTGACCGCCCCGGAGGAGGCGATGCAGGGCCAACCGGGTGACAGCCATACGATCTATGGTCTTGACGGCGGGCGCTGGACGTTCGCGACCTTCCAGCCGAAGCGCAGCAACCTGAAGGCCATCGAGACCATGCCGGGCGGCGAGCTTCTGGTGCTCGAACGCACCCGCGAGACCAAGGGCGGGCCGAGTGTCGGGCGCCTGCGTGTCGTCGATCCCAAGGGGTGTGCCGATGAGGCCTGCACGGCAATCGATCTTAGCGCGGGGTCAAGCACGCTGCTCAACGACAATTTCGAAGGTCTGGCCCGCCTCTCAGACACGCTCTACCTGGCCGTAACCGACAAGACGAAGAAGGAGACGCCAGCGACGCAGGTCGTTCTCTTCTCGCTTACACGGCCGTAGTCCGTTCCGACACGGTGTGCGTCCCGTCGGCAGGCAACGTCGTTGCCTGCCGATCGCTTTGCGGGTTATCGCGACAGGCGGTTCTCGTCATCGATCAGGGCGAGGCGGCTGGGCAGGACATCGCCCCACGTCCACAGGACGAGATTGAGGTCGTCATCCACGGCGGCCGGCGCAAAACTCTTCACGAGCAGCCCGTGATAGCCCGCGGCCGAAAGCCGACGGGCGAAGTCCTGTGTCCGGGAGATTCCGGAAGTGCGCATCTGGTCGCGCCAGGTCGGATCGGCGAGGGCCCTTGCGTCCATGCCCTCCGCACGCATGGCTTCCGGATCGCGGCAGTCGAAAATCCGGGCGATATCGGCATCATAGGAAACGAGGGTGGTCGGCTGCAGATTGCCGACCTGGTTCGCCTCCCGCAATGCGGTGAGGATCGACAGCGATGTGTAGAGCGCGGGCGTGCCCTTTGGATTGAACCGGCCGCCATAGAGCTCGGCGCCACGCCCGGACAACGGCTCGCGGGCATAGACCGGGTTCAGTGCCCGGTATAGTTTTCCCTGGTAGTGCATCTGCTGGACTATGCGTGGATGCCGGCATCGACGGCGTCGATGTAGTCGAGCACGTCGTCCGCGCGCCCGCTTCGAACCAGATGCATGGCCGTCTGGCCGGAAAAGCCGGGAAGCGGCTCGGAGCGATACCAGGCATAGGCCATCAGCGCCGAGCCGAAACGAGGCTCGACCTTGTTGACGATCTCGATCATCTCGCGCAGGCGCCGCTGCGTCTTGTCAGAGCGGACACGGTCCTTGCGCTGGACGGCATCCTTTCCAAGCCCGGCCGTGCGCGCGATCTCTTCGCTCGTCGTGCGCAGAGCATCGGCGATCTTGCGCGGCACGAAAAGCCCGCCGTCGGCATATTGGGCAAGGCCCATGGCGATTTCCTTCCGAACTTGCCGTTTATAATGACGCAATATAGCGTCATATATCGCGGCTTTCAATGGCCGAAACCGAAAAGGCGAGGTGACCACGCTCACCGCAGGATGGACCTGCCTGCAAGGACCATTCGATCAAATGCCGTTCTGGATGAATGTAGCAGGGCAGACTGCGGAAAATCCGAATTATCAATTTTATAACCGGGCAATTATCGGCCAAGGGTGCGCGACATATCTTCTCCCTGTTCATACCGGCGGCAAGACGATCTCGCCGGGTATCTACCCGGCAAGCCCTGCTTTCCGCCCCGCATATTCAGGAGTTTCAAGATGCGAGCCATCGGCTACGAAAATCCGCAACCCATCGACGCCCCAACGGCCCTTATCGACATTGACCTACCGCGCCCGGCGCCTACGGGACGCGACATCCTCGTCGAGGTGAAGGCAGTGTCCGTCAATCCGGTCGACACCAAGATTCGCGCTTCGGCGAAGGCCGACCCCGGTCAGTGGAAAGTGCTGGGCTGGGATGCGGCCGGTATCGTCACCGCCGTCGGTCCACAGGCAAGCCTGTTCAAAGCCGGTGACGCGGTCTTCTATGCCGGGGCCATCAACCGTTCCGGTACCAATGCCGAATATCATCTGGTCGACGAACGCATCGTCGGAAGGAAGCCGGCGTCGCTCGACTTTCCTGCCGCTGCCGCTCTGCCCCTCACGGCGATCACCGCCTGGGAAATGCTGTTCGACAGGCTGGACGTGACCCGGCCCGTTGCCGGTGCGGCAAACGCCATCCTCATCATCGGCGGTGCCGGCGGTGTCGGTTCCATTGCCATCCAGATCGCCCGGGCATTGACGGATCTTACGGTCATCGCCACCGCCTCTCGGCCGGAAACGCAGGATTGGGTAAAGGCGCTCGGCGCCCACCATGTCATCGATCATCGCAAGCCGCTTGCTGCGCAGGTGGAAAGCCTCGGTATCGGCCAGCCGGCCTTCGTCTTCTCCACGACCAACACCGATGATCATATCGCTGACATTGTGGAGCTGATTGCGCCGCAAGGCCGCTTCGGTTTGATCGACGACCCGAAGGTGCTGAACGCCCTGCCGCTGAAGCGCAAGTCGATCTCGCTGCACTGGGAGCTGATGTTCACCCGCTCGCTGTTTTCCACCGCCGATATCGAAAAGCAGCATGCGCTGCTGAACCGGGTCGGTGACCTGGTGGATGCCGGCAAGATCAAGACGACCCTCAACGAGAACTTCGGCACCATCAACGCGGAAAACCTCAAGCGTGCCCATGCGCTCATCGAATCCGGCAAGGCCAAGGGCAAGATTGTGCTTGCCGGTTTCTGAGACGACAAGCGCGGGTCACCGATGGCGATCCGCGCCTCGAAGGGAAAGAGGATCCGATGACGACACAACCCGAAAAACTGATTTCCATCGCCGTCCTGAAGGCGAAAGCCGGTAAACGCGAGGCGCTGCGACAGGGGCTGCTCACTCTTATCGAGCCGACCCGTGCCGAGCCCGGCAATCTCGATTATGTGCTCTTCGAGCTGCGCGACGAACCGGGCACCTTCTACATGCGCGAGGCCTTCGTTAGTCAGGCCGCGCTCACTGCGCATCTCGAAACAGCCTACTTCCAGGCTTTCGCTCAGATGATCGATGATCTCCTGGAGGAACCCCTGCGTCTGATCTTCCTCGACCAGGTCTCCTCCTGAGACTCAGGCGCCGCGGCCCTTGGAAAGGGTCGCGGCGATGCGGTCGATGAGCATGCGCACGCGCCGTGGCTGTACGGCGCTCGGCGGATAGACGATCTGCAATGCCGTGCCGCCAGCGGAAAAATCTTCAAGCAGTTCCACCAGGGCGCCGGTGGCGAGGTCGTTGGCAACGTCCCGGATCGATTTCAGGGCGATGCCCCTTCCCTCCCGGCACCATTGCCGTACCAGTCCGCCATCGTTCACGACACGCTGCCCGTGTACGGTGACCTTGCGCATCACGCCGTCGATGAGGAATGGCCAGTCCCGGTCGATATTCTGTCCGAAACGCATGACGATGCAGTCGTGCGCAGCAAGCTCGTCCGGATGGACGGGCGTGCCATGGGCGGCCAGGTAGGCCGGCGCCGCACAGACGACACGGCGGTTCTCTCCGAGCGACTTCGCCCTGAGGCTGCTGTCAGCCAGCACGCCGTGCCGGATGGCGAAATCCATGCCCTGCCCGACGATATCGACATTGCCGTCCGTCAGGTTGAGATCGACGGTGACGGCGGGATGTTCGGCCAGGAAGGCGTCGATGACCGGCACGAGCAGACGGCGGCCGAGATCTTCCGGCGCACTGAGCCGGACCGGCCCGGAGATGACATTTGCGCCGCGTCGCACGCGGCTTTCCAACTCCTCCGCCTCCGCCAGCAGCCGCCGCGCGCCTTCGACAAGGGCCCTGCCCTCCTCCGTCAGGCTGATCGCCCGTGTCGTGCGGGTCAGAAGCGCCGCGCCGTAGTAGGCCTCCAGCGATGCCAGGCGCTCCGAGACGGTGGCAGGTGACAGGCCGACCTCGCGGCCCGCGACCGCAAGGCCGCCCTTCTCGACGATGCGCAGAAAGAGGGAAAGGTTTTCTAACAGCATTGCTCGCTTTTCCCGAATGATGGTGCCGGGAGCGAAGCAATTATCAGGCCTGTCCGCAAGGGATGCCCTGCTGTTTCCGCCTCACAAAGACGCGCCGGATACGATACCCGGCGCGTTTCCGCCGTGGTGTTCGGCGGGCGGGTCCGCATGCGTTCGCGGCCCCGCCCCTTCTCTTACTGGCCGCCCCAGGCAGCCGGATAGTCGGGCAGTTTCTCGCAGCCGCACATGGCATGATGCAGCGGCGGCATCTTGTCGTTGACATACTGGTCGAGGGTCTCGGCCGTGATCGCCGGCTGCGGCATCACCCATTCCGGGCCCGGCACCGCCTCACCCTTGAGGATCTTCACTGCAGCGATAATCGGCGTGCGCCACTGATAGGTGGGATAGGTCGGGGCGATCGCCTTGAAGCCTTCCTGCTTCCACTTCACCAGAAAGTCCTGCTGATCCTCGCCGGTGATGAGCGGCAGTGGCAGGCCGGAATCCTCGAAGGCCTCCAGCGCCGCGACGGCCGTCGCACCGGCATCCATCCAGATAGCATCGATCGCTCCACGCTGCAGGTAGTCCTCGACGATCGACTTGGTCTTGGCATTGTCGCCTTCGGTGAATTCCTCGCCGATGACCGTCAGCCCTTTCTCCTTGAAGACGCGTTTTGCCGCCGAGGCCCGGGTCTCGAGCACGTCGACACCGGGCACGATGCGCAGCATCAGCACGTTGGCGCCGGCCGCGGCATTGGCCGCCAAGAATTCGCCAGCCTGGATGCCGAAGCCATAGCCGCCGACCGGATGGATGAAGGTTACCGGGCAGCGGGTGTTGACACCGCGGTCGAAGACGATGACCGGCAGCGTGGCACAGGCCTTCTCGACGGCCGGGGTCAGGGCCGCGGTGGTGTTCGGCGAAACGATCAGCACCGAGCACTTGCCGCCGTTGATCAAGTCGTCGATGTCGGAGATCTGCTTGTCGTCGGAGCCCTCGGCGTCGACATGGATGAGCTCCTTGATCTCGGGATGCAGCTTCACCTCGGCCTGCATGTTGGTCCAGCCCGTCACGCGCCAGGCATTGTTCACGCCGGCATTGGAGAAGCAGATCGTGTAGGGGCCCTCCTTCTTGTACTGCGTGGTGTCGACCATCTGGTCACTGTAATATTGCGCCCACGGCTCTCCCTCGGGGCCATTGGCCTTGGCCGTCAGCAGGGCGCGCTGTTTGTCGAACTCGGCGGGGTCGTCGAAGTTCAACTGTTGGGCCTGTGCCGTGCTGGCGATAAGGGTCGCCGAAAGGGCGGCTGTCAGCAGTCTTTTCATGTCTCACTCCCATTTGATCATGATGTTCAGGTTCCTCCCGGCGGCCTTGCGGCCGGCGAAATCAGGTCCCGCCGGCGCGGTTGCGCCGGTAGGTGGCAAGCACGACGGCGACGATCAGGATCACGCCCTGCACCACGTCGCGCATCGGCTTCGGCAAGCCGATGAAATTGAGCAGCGTGAAGATGGCCGCCAGTGTCAGCGCGCCGGCAATCGAGGCCGGCACCGAGCCGCGCCCGCCAAGAAGCTGCGCCCCGCCGATGACGCAGGCGGTGATCGCCTGCAATTCGTAGCCGACGCCGACATCGGTCGAGACACCGGCGAAACCGCCCAGCAGGATGCCGGCCGTCACCGCGCTCAGCGACGAGACGACGAAGGCGATGATCCGGACCCGTTCCAATGGAACACCCGACATCTGCGCTGCCCGCGGGTTGTCGCCGATCGCGTGCAGCATGCGGCCGAGGCTGGTGCGGTGCATGAGCCAGAACAGGCAGAGCCCGAAGGCCAGCAACACAAGCAGAGCGATGGGCAGGAACTGGATGAGCGGAATGCCCTGGATGTTGGTGCGCCCGAAGAAGCGGAACGTTTCCGGCAGATACCCGCGCGGTGAACCGCTCGACCACATGAAGGCCGCCCCGTTCAGCGTGATCATCATGCCGAGCGTCGCGATCAGCGAGGGCACCCGCAGAAAGCTGACGACGAGGCCGTTCACCACGCCGACGGCAAGTCCGATGGCGTACATGACCGGGATGACCCACCAGGTCGCATCGGCATTGTTGTTGAGCAGCATGGACGAACCGACCACGGTCAGCGTGATCAGCGAACCGACGGAGAGGTCGAAGCCGCCGGAAACAATGACGTAGATCTGCCCTGCGGCGAGGATGGCGAGCGGGGCCGCGCGCTTCAGGAAGTTCATGTAGCCTGTAGGCTCGACGAAATTCGGGTTCGACAGCGTGATGGCGACGATGAGCGCCGCGAGCACGAAGAAGACGGGATTGATCTTCGGCAGGCGTGCGCCGCCACCTGTCCTTGCCGGGCCGGCGGTATCCTGGATCATGCCACTATCCTCTTGGAGCGCACGGCGTAGAAGGCGACGGCCGCAACGATGATGATGCCGCGCATGACCTGCTTGGCGAAGGCGTCGACCCCGGCGAGATTGAAGATGGAGTCGATCAGCGAGAAGACGATGACGCCGGCAATGGTGCCCCAGATCCCGCCCTTGCCGCCGGAGAGGATTGTTCCGCCGATAACGACGACCGCAATCGACTCGAGGTCGTAGGCGCCCTCCGTGCCGATCCAGGGCGAACCGGACTTGAGGCGGCTGGCGAGATAGAGGCCGGCCAGGGAAGCGCAGAGACTGCAGATGATGTGGCTGGCCATCACCACCCGGGTCGTCTTGATTCCGGCGGCGCGTGCCGTATCCCGGTTGCCGCCGACCGAATAGATGTTGGAACCGAAGCGGGTGAACCGCAGCATCGCCCAAGCCGCAACGACGAGAAGCGCCAGCACGAGCAGGCCGACCGGCAGGCCGAGCACCGTGCCATAGGCGAAAATCTGGAATGCATCCGGTACGGAGCCGCCGAAGCGCCCATGGAAGGAGGCAAGGCAGCCTTGGATGATGAGCGCCATGCCAAGCGTGGCGATCAGCGGGTTGACCTCCAGCCGGGTGATCAGCAGCCCGTTCAGCGTGCCGACCAGCACGCCCATTGCGAGAACGGCGAGGACGGCCGGCAGCATCATGGCCGGATCGCCGTTCATGATGGCCGAGGCGACGACGGCCGAGGCGGAGATCAGGTGCGCCACTGACAGGTCGATCGAGCCGACGAGGATGGCGAAGGTCTGGCCAACGGCGGTGATGCCGAGTGCGATGGATCGATTGAGGATCGCAATGCCGGCCTCGGGCGTCAGGAAACGCGTCAGGCCGAGGCCGAGCGCGATCGCGACATAGACGAGAAGCGCCACGCCCAGCAGCAGCGCCGGGGCGTACCGTTCCATGCGCCAGGCCGGGCGCTTTGTGACGCTTGCCGTGCTCATGCCGCCACCGCCTCTTCGCCTGTTGCGGCGAGCATGACATCGGCTTCCGTCACCCCGCGGGCAAAGCCGGCAACGAGTTCGCCGGCGCGCATGACGAGAATGCGGTCGGCAACGCCCAACACTTCCGGTAGGTCGGACGAGACCATCATGATCGCCGCCCCCTTGCGGGCGAGGTTTCGCATGAGATGGTAGATGCCGGCCTTTGCGTTGACGTCGATGCCGCGTGTCGGCTCGATGAAGATCAACAGTCGGGGCGCGAGTGCCAGCCAGCGTGCCACGATGGCCTTCTGCTGGTTGCCGCCGGAGAGCGCCTTGATGTCCTGGGAAAGGCTGCCGGCACGCACGTCGAGATCGCGCATCAGTGTTTCCATCGCCCCGGTGGAGACGAACGGCGTCGCATCGGCATTGCCGGCGAGGCCGGAAAGCGCGCGTGCCGTCAGCATGCCGTTGTCGGTAACCGACTGCATCAGGAGGAGCGCTTCGGCCTTGCGGTCGCCGGGCAGAAGGCCGATGCCGGCGCGGATCGCATCGCGCGGATTTGTGAAGCGGGCCGGCTTTCCGGCAAACACGACTTCGCCCTCGGCAAAGGGGGCAAGGCCGAAGATCGCCTGGGCGAGTGCCACCCGCCCTGCCCCTTGCAGACCGGCAAAGCCGACAATCTCGCCGGCGCGTAGCGCGAAGGAGATGTTTTTCAGCCGATCATTCCCGGCATTGCGTACGGAGAGCACGATGTCGCCGATTTCCTCCGGCCTTGCCGGCTCCGCATAGAAGTCGCCGATATCGCGGCCGACCATGGTGCGTACGATCGTGTCGGGTTCCGGTACATGGTCGAAGCTCGCCGCCGTCTCGCCGTCCTTGAGCACGGTCACGCGATCGGCAAGCCGGGTGATCTCGCGCATGCGATGGGTGATGTAGATGATTGCGACGCCGCGGTGCTTCAGCGTATCGACGAGATCGAACAGCACCTCGCATTCGGCCTCGTTGAGCGCTGCGGTCGGCTCGTCCATCACGATGACCCGCGCTTCGAGCGACACGGCCTTGGCGATCTCGACGAGTTGCTGGCTCGCAACATCGAGATCGGCCACGACCGTGTCCGGCTCGATGCGGTGTGCCGAGCCGAACAGCGCCAGCACGCGCCGCGCCTCCTCGTTCATCGCCCTGATGTCGATGAAGCCACGACGGGTCGGCTCCCGGCCGAGGAAGATGTTCTGCGCGACGGTGCGTTCCGGAAGCAGGGAGAATTCCTGATAGATGACGGCGATGCCCGCGCGGATGGCTTCCAGCGGATGGAGGAAATGCCGTTCCTCGCCCGCCACGACGACAGCGCCGTCATCCGGCCGGTAGAGGCCGGAGAGGATCTTCATCAATGTCGACTTGCCGGCACCGTTTTCGCCGGCAAGGGCATGGACCTCGCCGGAACGGGCGAGGAAACTGACGCCTTTCAGCGCCTTCACGCCGGGAAAGCTCTTGGTGATGCCGCGCATCTCGATGGCAGGGACGTTCTGGTTCATGCTGCTGCCCATGTCTTGCGGATGAACGTTGCGCTTTCGCTGAAAAGCGTCTCGAAGTCGGGAAACAGCGGCCGCCAGACGCGGGTCGCCGTCGCGATGGCTGGCAGACCCGCGCCGAATGCCTCCAGGGTCAGCCAGCCGTCATACCCGATCTCCTTCAACACCCTGAACATAGCGGGAAAGTCTATGTGCCCGCGCCCGGGGATACCACGGTCGTTCTCCGATACATGGAAGACGCCGATGTCGCGACCGATCAGACGGATCGCCGCCTCCGGCCGGCTTTCCTCCACATTGGCGTGAAAGGTGTCGTACATGATCCTGAAGGCGGGATGCCCGACCCGATCGACGTAGGCGTGCGCCTGCTCCATCGTGTTGAGATAGTAGGTTTCGAAGCGGTTCAGCGGCTCGAGGCTGAGATGCATGCCGTGGGCTGCTGCCCGCTCGGCCAGCGCGCGGTGCGCGTCCGCCCCGTATTTCAACTCGTCTTCGCTGGGGCCGCTCCCGGTGAAGACGCCGATCGGCGCGTGGAACGGGCCGCCCATGCTTTCGGCGCCGAGCGCGATGGCGCAATCCAGCGCCCAGTCGAGATGGGTGAGGCCGCGCGCCCGTATTTCGGCATCGGGGCTGACGGGGTTGGCCTCCGGCGTCGGCACGATCGATGTGGTCGACCGGCCAATGCCCAGGGCATCCAGTTCCCGGCCGAGACGTTCGTAATGTGCGACGTTGCCCTTCAGGACGGGGATTTCGACGCCGTCATAGCCGAGATCCCGCAAGCGTCTGATGCTTGCTAGGTGCCTGTCCTCGACGAAATCGGTCAGGCAAAGGAGATTGATGCCAAGTTTCATGAGATGCTCAATGCAGTGTGATGCGGAGGTCGCGGCAGGTTACGCGAATCCAGGACAGTGATTTTTCGATCATCGACCCCGCCGCCCCCTCGCATTCGAGACTGAGGACGCCGGCATATCCATGATCCCGCAACTGGGCGAGGCAGGCCCTGATATTGTCGGCATTGACCCCGTCGCCGAGCGCGCAATGGCTGACCGCGATGCCCGTCTGCCCGCCGCGCGCGGCTGCCGCCAACGATTGCGACACATCCTTCACATGAACGTGGCTGACTTTGTCGATGAAGAGCGGCAGGAACTCCGCCGGCTCCTGGCCGGCGATGAAGGTGTTGCCGGTATCCAGGTTCATGCGCAGCCATGGGGAATCCACGAAGGAAAGCATGCGCGCCATGAATTCGGGACGTGTCGTGAAATGGCCGTGCGGTTCGATGTTGACGACGATCTCGTGCGCTTCGGCGACCTCGATGATCGTCTCGTAGCTGCGCTTCATGAGCGCCATCGCTTCCTCTTCGGTAAGCCCGGGCGGCATATGCAGGCCATCGGTCGTGTCGACGCAGGGACTGCCGGCTTGAGCGGCCCAGGCGATCGATTTCAGTACATAGGGCACGCCCCGGAGCGGGCCGTCCGCGCCGGAGAGCGGATAAGCGGCATCGACCTGGGAGAAGCGCACATCATACCGTTCCATCTTCCGGCGCAGCAGAACCGGGTCCTCATAGAGGGCGACATGGGGCTGGTAGCCGAGGCCGTGGATCCAGCTCACGCCATCGATCAGGCCGCACTCGATGAAGTGCACATCATTGTCGCTCGCCCACTGCAAGCATTTTTCGAACGACCAATAGGCCGAGTTGAATGCGTCCGTGTGGAACCCTATCCGCACTGGCCTGTCCTCCCGATTCTTCCTCCATGCCATTGAGTTTCAATGGCAAATCACCAGCGCCTCCGTTTAACGCTTGATGATGGCGCAGCATTGCGCAATAAATCGCTTCCGGCGTTCGAAATGGACGACTGGTAAATTTTAAACATACCGAGGGAAGCCATGAGCAAGGCCAGCAACGAACGGGCCGTCAATCGGCCGGCAGTTTTCCGCGAGCCGGGCGCCCTGCTCTATGCCGGAAATTGCCAGGACCTGATGAAGGCCTCGCTTGCCGGGCAGGTCGCGCTCAATGCCTGGACGCGCCGCGGTTACCCCGGAACCGATCTTGGCAAGGCGCTGCCGCAGGTCTGTTCGGTCGGTGGCTGGGACGCGCCGACGCCGCAGGACTGGGGGCTGCGCGAGCATTGCAACGAGGGCGTCAAGATCGCCTATCTCGCGCGCGGCTCGCTTGCGATAACGATGGATGGCCGCAAGACGGTGATCAACGAAGGGCAGATGTTCGTGGTGCGGCCGTGGCAGCTCCATGCGCTCGGCGACCCGACCATTGGTGCCAGCCACATCATCTGGGTGCTGATGGATATGGGTGTGCGTCGGCCGCACGAGACCTGGCTCTGGCCTGACTGGATCGGCTGGCCGGAGCGGGACCGCAAGCGGCTGAGCGAGCTCCTGTCGAAAAACGAGCAGATCTCCTACCTTGCGTCACGCGAGGTTGCCCGCACCTTCCTGGATATCCATGACGTGGTCGCCGGGGGTGATATCGAGGGCGGCGAGGCGCGACTGCGCCTGCTGATCTCGATGATGTTGCTGCAGTTCCGCCAGATGCTGGAGAACGAGGCGCCCGTGCTCGATCTTGCGCTTGCAAGCTCCAAGCGTACGGTGGAGATTTTCCTGAAGCGGCTTCGGCATGCGCTGGAGGAGGACTGGACGCTGGAGAACATGGCAGCGGAGTGCAACCTCTCGCGCACCCAGTTCACCCAGCACTGCCAGGTGCTGACCAACATGACGCCGGTGCGCTACCTGCAGATGCTGCGGCTCAATGCTGCCCGGCAGCTCCTGGAGAGCGGCCAGCAATCCGTCACCAATGTTGCCTATGACTGCGGCTTTTCCTCCAGCCAGTATTTCGCCACCTGCTATAAGAAGCGCTTCGGCTTCTCCCCGATGGAGACGCCGCGCCAGCAGGGTGCAATGGCAACTAGCCGGTGGTGACGACACCGCCGTCGATGACAAGGGCCTGACCGGTCATCATGCGGCTCGCCGAGGAAGAGAGGAACAGGCAGCCGCCAACAATATCCTCCGGCGCCAGCGTGTCCTTGAGGCACTGCCGGTCGAGATGGGCCGAAAGCGCCTCGGGGGTGACCCATTTCTCCTTCTGCTTTTCGGTCAGCACCCAGCCCGGCGCGATCGCGTTGACGCGGATCCGGTCCGGCCCGAACTCCCGGGCGAGTGCCCGCGTCATGCCGTTGATGCCGGAATTTGCAGTCACATAGATGGGATAGCCGGCGTTGCCCATCATGTAGCTGATCGAGGTGAAATTCACGATGGCGCCGCCGTTCATCGCCTTCATGCCCGGAAGCACGGCCCGGCAGGCGAAGAAATAGGCCTTCAGGTTGATGGCCATCGCCTGTTCCCAGAAAATCTCGTCGACCGCGAGCGTATCGTGCCGCTGATCGTTGGCGGCATTGTTGACGAGGACGGTGATCCGGCCGTGAACCTGTGCGGCGGCAGCCATCGCCTGTTCCAGGGAGGCGAGATCGCTGATGTCGGCCGGCAGGAACAGAGGGCGCCGACCGGTCTTCTGCTCCATCGCGGCGCAGAAGGCGGTGGCGTCGGAGCGCTGGCAGAAGGCGACCCGCGCGCCCTGCCGGAGGAAGCCCTCGGTGAGGGCGGCGCCGATGCCCGAGCCGCCGCCGGTGATGAAGACGGACGCACCTTCGAGGTCCGGATAGATCGTCTCTGACATGTCAGCTCTCCCTTGCCGCTTCGATGCTGATGGATAGGCTCCATTCCCGCGTTTCGCCCGGCTGGAGCCAAACGGCCTTGCCGCCGGCGACCGCATCGGCAAGGCTCTCCATCGGTGCCGTGGTGGGGGCGAGGGAAATCTGGCTGACGGGCGCCTCGGCAGGCCAGCCGCCATAATCCAGCCAGAGGCCGAGATGCCCGGTAGCCTCCGCATTCCAGCGCAGAGTGAAGGTTCCGCGATCTCCGACGATACGCGCCTCGGCCAGCCCTTCCACGGAGGCAAAGAATTTTGCGGCGAAACGGGTTTTCAGGGGATGGATCCGGTCAAGGGCTGGCAGGCCATCCCGGCCCGGGTCCGGGAAGGTGACAGGGCCCTTCGCAAGAAGGTGCCCGTTGTGGCTGAGGAAGGCCGCGTCCAGGGCTTCGATACCCGGCAAGCGGAGCCTGTCGCCCTCTTCCGGTGCGATGAGAAGATGCTGGGACCACAGATAGGGCATCGCAAGCGAACCTTCGTTCGAGGTGCGATAGACGAGGGTGAGGCGATTGCCATCGAGCGTCAGGGTACGCTGGAAACTGAGCGGGCCGGCCCGGCCGGTTGTCGTGATGCTTTCGTCCGTCGCTTCCATGTCGACCTGGCGGCCCCAGAATTCGCCGTGGTCGCGAAGCGTCATCGGCCAGGCGCTCACCTCGCATGCCGCGGCGGAGGGAAAACATTCGTCCCAGCCGCGTGCCTGTTCGACGCCAAAGGTCGCATCCTGGGCGGGCGAGCCGACTGCAGGCCCCGGAACCAGCCAGTTGCGGCCGGTCGTAAGATCGGTGAGTTCGTTTACCCGTCCGCCGAAATCAGGCTCGAGGCGCAGGCGAAGGGTTCCATTGTCGAGGACGATGCCGCTCATGGCCGCTCCTGTTGCAGACGGGAAAGGGTTTCGGACCATTGCCGGGCGATCGACAGTCCGACGGGCTGGACGGGCAGGCACGGGGCTCGGTCGTGGATCGCGATACCGGCATTTTCGCCGAAGATGCGCTTGCCGTAGGTGATGAGATGTTCGAGCGACTGCATGACGAAGGTGGCGGCGGGAAGCGCTGCGGCATAGAGCGCCTCGGCCTCCACGTGGCGGTCCGCCTGCCACAGGTCGAAGATACGGGCCGCGACCGGTGCGATGTCGGGCGCGAGCACGAAACCGCGGCAACCGATGCGAAGGGCATCGGTCATTTCCAGCCCGCCCCGCCCGCCGACGACCGCAAGGCTGTCGCCCGCCACGTCGATGATGCGGGCCAAGCCGAGCGCCGCGTCCTCGGCTTTCACGGCGGCAAGCTTGGGAGCCCGTTGCTTCAGGCGGACGAGGTCTTCGCCGGAAAGGGCGCGGCCGAGATATTGCGGTGCGTTTTGCACGGCGACGGGCAGCGTGGTCGATGTCGCGACACGGGCGAAAAAGTCGAGATAGACATCCGCGCCATAGCTGCCGACCATCGGCGGCTGGAGGATGAGCCAGTCAGCTCCGGCCGCTGCTGCGCAGGCTGCAAGCTCCACCTGCTCGCCCACCGAATTGCCGGCGATGGTCACCGAAAACGGCAACCGGCCCGCATTGGCGCGTGCTGTCGTTTCGACCAGTGCGCAGCGTTCGGCGAAGGTGAGCTTGAGCACCTCGGTCGCCAGTCCCAGCACGGTGATGCCGTGGCAACCGGTCTCGACGCAGTACTCGATCTGCGCCTTCATCGCACCGTGATCGAGCGCCTCTTGCGCGTCGAACAGGGCAAAGAGCACGGCGTAGACGCCGTCGTGAATGTTGGTTCTTGTCATGCTGCACCCATCATGATGTCAACGCCGCGATCTGCGACCGCCATGGCGGGCGCGTTGGTGTTTCCGCTGGTAATGCGGGGCATCATGGAAACGTCGAAGACGCGCAGGCCCTCGATGCCCTTGACGCGCAGGTCCGGCGTCAGCACGGCGAGCGGATCGTCCTCGGCTCCCATGCGGGCGGTGCCGCAGGGGTGGTAATTGGTCTTGACCGTGCGCTTGCAATGGGCAAGCAGCTCGGCATCGGAGCGGAAGGCCTCACCGGGGAAAATCTCACCCTTGATCACCTTCGCCATCGGCCCGGTTTTCAGCACCTCGCGGGCAAAGCGCAGGCCGGCGATCTCGTGGCGGATATCGTCCTCATGGCCGAGATAATTGGAGTTGATCATCGGCAGGGCTGCCGGATCGGCCGAGCGAAGGCGCACCGTGCCGCGCGCCTTCGGCTGCAGCAGGCAGGAGTTGAGCGTGACGCCGTCCGTGGGCGCGACACCCATGACGTCGCGGTCGAGATAGACGGTCGGGACGCAGTAGAACTGGATCATCGGCTCGCCCGCGGGGTCGAGCGGATTGATGAAGGCGCAGGTCTCGCAGCCGTTCGTCGAAACGGGGCCGGAGCCGAACAGCATGTATTGCAGGCCATTGCGGAGCATGCGCAGGCCGCGGTCCTCGCCGTAATAGCCGAGCTTTTCATGGGTGGCAGCGACCAGCGGAACCTCGTGGTGGTCCATCAGGTTCTCGCCGACGCCGGCAAGGTCCGCCTCGATGGCGATGCCGTGCCGGCGCAGGTCGCGTGCCGGGCCGATGCCCGAAAGCATCAGGATTTTCGGCGTGCCGAAGGCGCCGGCTGTGAGGATGACCTCGTTTGCCGCATGGAGCTTGCGGATCTGGCGGCCTTCGGCGATTTCGACGCCCACCGCCCTGCCGCCTTCGATGAGGAGACGCAGGACGCGCACGCCAGTCATGACGGTCAGTTTCGGATTGGTGGCCACGGGCTCGATGAAGGCCTCGACCGCCCCGCAGCGGCGGGCGCCGCCGATCGTCGTCTGCATGTAGCCGACGCCGGCCTGCGTGCCGTCGTTGAAATCGTTGCGCAGCGGCAGCCCCATCTCCTGTAGCGTCTTGACAAAGACATGGGAGATTTCGGCGATATGGCGCGGGTTGGAGACTTTCAGCGGCCCGTCCGTCCCATGCGCAGGGCCGGCGAGCGACTGGTTGCCTTCCTGCCGGCGGTAGTGTGGCAGGATATCGTCCCAACTCCAGCTGATGCAGTTGGGGCCGGCCTCCGTCATGTGGTTCCATTCGTCGTAGTCGGACCGCCGGCCACGCATGTAGACCATGGCGTTGACGGTCGAGCCGCCGCCGAGCACGCGGCCCTGCGGCAGGTCGTGCGACCGGCCGTCGAGCTGCGGTTGCGGTTCCGTCTTGTGTAAGGTCAGGTATTTGCTGCCCTTCAGCATCTTCACGAAGCCGGCCGGCATGCGCAGCAGCGGATGGCGGTTCGACGGCCCTTCCTCGATGAGTGCGACGCGGGCGCCATGTTCGCCAACCAGTTTTGCCGCGGTTACGCAGCCGGAGGAGCCGCCGCCGACGATGATGTAGTCGAAGTCCGTCATCTCACCATTCCGCAATCGAGCCGTCCGCATGGCGCCAGACCGGCGCCCGCCAGACGTGACCTTCCACGGCGCGGGCGCGCACCAAGTCCTCGTCCACGTCGATGCCGAGACCGGGACCCATCGGGATCGGCAGGAAGCCGGCTTCGATCTTGAAGCGGCTTTCCGGCTTCAGGTAGTCGTTGAGGTCGCCGCCCTTGTTGTAGTGGATGCCGAGGGATTGCTCCTGGATGACGGCGTTGTAGCAGATCGCATCGACCTGGAGGCTGGCGGCCAGCGCGATTGGCCCGAGCGGGCAATGGGGTGCCATGGCGATGTCGTAGCTTTCCGCCATATGGCCGATACGCACCATTTCGGAGATGCCGCCGACATGGGCCGTATCCGGATTGATGATGCCGGCCGCGCGCTTTTCGAAGACGGCGCGGAAATCGTAGCGGCTGTGCAGGCGCTCACCGATGACGAGGGGAATGGACGTGGTGCGCGCAAGGTCCGCCATGTGGTCGACCTGAGCCGAGACCACCGCATCCTCGATGAACATCGGCCGGAGCGGCTCGATTTCCTTCAGCAGGATTTTTGCCATAGGCGCATGCAGGCGGCCGTGGAAGTCGAAGGCGAGATCCATGCGGGTGCCGACCGCATCGCGCAGTTCGCCGAGCTTGGCGACGATCCGGTCGATCTTGGCATAGCTGTCGAGGAACTGGACCTCCTCGGTCGCATTCAGCTTGCACGCGTCATAACCGGCCTCGATAAGCGCTGTCGCATCGGCGACGAGATTGTCGGGCCGGTCGCCGCCGATCCAGCGATAGGTGCGAACCTTGTCGCGCACCTTGCCGCCCATCAGCGCATGCACCGGCTGGCCGAAGGCCTTGCCCTTGATGTCCCACAGCGCCATGTCGACGCCCGACATGGCGCTCATCAGGACGGGGCCGCCGCGGTAGCAGCCGTTGCGGTAGATCATCTGCCAGGTGTCTTCGATCAGCAGTGGATCGCGGCCAATGAGAAGGGTTTCCAACTCGCGTATCTTTGCCGCCAGCGTTTCCGCATGACCCTCGAGCACCGGTTCGCCCCAACCGGAAATGCCCTCGTCCGTGGTAACCTTGAGGAACAGCCAGCGCGGGGCGACGACGAAGGTTTCGAGTTTGGTGATTTTCATTGGGAAGTCCTCAGCCGGGCGCCGGATGCGCTGTCGAAGTAACGGATGCCATTGGGGGAGAGCCGGAGGTGGACGGTGGCGCCGATCTCCGGACGGAAGTGCTTGTCGGCCTTGAGCACCAGCCGGCCCTTGCCGTGGTCGGCGACGACAAGCGTCGCATCGCCCGTCGGCTCCACGGAATAGACGGTGACCGTGAGGTCACCCGCCTCGCCCTCGGTGGCGACCGTGATGTCCTCGGCGCGAATGCCGAGCTGGGCTTCTTTCGCGTCGGCTATGCCCGCCGCCGCGATGCTGGCCTTGCCGGAGCGGAAGGCACCGCCCTGGATGTCGCCGGGAATGAAGTTCATCGGCGGCGAGCCGAGGAAGCCGGCGACGAACAGGTTGTCGGGATCGTCGTAGATCTGGTCCGGCGTGCCGATCTGGCGGATTTCGCCGGCCTCCATGATGATCACGCGGTCGGCCAGCGTCATAGCCTCGATCTGGTCGTGGGTGACGTAGATGGTCGTGATGCCGGTCTCGCGCTGGATGTGCTTGATCTCGGCCCGCATCGCGCCGCGCAGCTTGGCGTCGAGGTTCGACAGCGGCTCGTCCATCAGGAAGACATCCGGCGAGCGCACGAGCGCACGGGCGAGTGCTACGCGTTGGCGCTGGCCGCCCGAGAGGTTCTTCGGCAGCCGGTTCGCATAGGGTGCAAGGCCCACTTTCTCCAGTGCGGCAAGGGCGGTCTTTTCCCGCTCGGCCTTAGCCATGCCGCGGGCGCGCAGCGGATAGGCGACATTGTCCAGCACTTTCATATGCGGATAGAGCGCGTAGTTCTGGAACACCATCGCCATGTTGCGTTCGCGCGGCAGGCGGTTGGTGATGTCGGCGCCGTCCTTCAGCACAGTGCCGGTGGAGGCGGTCTCCAGCCCGGCGATGATGCGCATGGTTGTTGTCTTGCCGCAGCCTGAGGGGCCGAGCAGGACGAGGAACTCGCCGTGGGGGATATGGAGATCGATGGGCTTCAGTGCGGTCAGCGCACCCCAGCTCTTGGTGATGGATTGAAGCGTGATTTCGGTCATGTCAGCGATAGGCCCCCATGGTCAGGCCACGGATGAGGTGGCGCTGGAAGACAAGGATGAAGAGGATGATGGGGATGATGAGCAGGCTGGCGGAAGCCGAAAGCTCTGCCCAGGCGATCGTCTGGTAGCCGATGAAGCCATAGAGGCCGACCGGCACGGTGCGCACCGCCGAATCCCCCAGCACCAGTGCGAAGAGGAACTCGTTCCACGAGAGGAGGAAGATCAGGATGCCGACCGAGATGAGTCCGGGCATGGCGAGCGGCAGGGTGATACGGGTGAAAACCTGGAAATGGTTGTCGCCGTCTAGGCTTGCCGCCTCCTCGATCTCGCGGGGCAGTTCGGAGAAGAAGCCGCGCAGCAGCCAGACCACGATCGACAGGTTGAGCGTGACATGGGCGAGGATCAGACCCAGATGCGTATCGAGCAGACCGAGTTGGTAGTAGAGCACGAAGAACGGGATCAGCATGGCGACGGGCGGCGTCATGCGCGAGGAGAGCAGCCAGAAGCCGAAATCGCCGCGCCCGCGGAAGGAGTATCGCGCGAGGATGTAGGCAGCCGGTGCGCCAAGCGCGAGCGTCAGCAGGCTGGAGCCGGCGGCGGCGATCGTCGAAGAGGCGAAATAGGCCCAGATGTCCGGGTTGCCGATGACCTTGGCGAAATTGGCGAAGGTCGGCTCGAACAGGAAGAGCGGTGGTCGAGCCATGGCCTGGATCGGCGTCTTCAGCGCGGTCATGAAGATCCAGTAGAGCGGAAAGATGCACCAGATCGCGAAGACGTAGAGGATCAGCCGGCGCAGCCAGACGGAGGTGAACAGCTTCATGGCGCTTAATCCTTCAGGTCGAACAGGCCGAGCCGGCGAAGGAAAACCTGGCCTGCCACAAGGGTGAAGACGAGCATGACGATGGCCAGTGCCGAGGCGTAGCCCATCGACAGGAACTCGATGCCGTATTTGTAGGCGAGCAGGTTCAGCGTGCGCGTGGCGACGCCCGGCCCGCCGCCGGTCAGGACAAAGATGATGTCGAAGGTCTTGAAGGCGTCGATCAGCCGGAACAGAAGGGCGAGGGCGAGATAGGGCTTCAGCCGCGGCAGGGTGACGAGGAAGAAGGTGCGGAACGGGCCGGCGCCGTCCATCTGGCTCGCCTCTTCCGGCTCCGGCGGCAGCGCTGCCATGCCGCCCATCACGATGAGCAGGATAAAAGGCGTCCATTGCCAGACGTCGACGAGGATGAGTGACAGGAGCGCAGTCTCGGGCGCAGCCGTCCAGGCGCTGGGAGAAACGCCCATCAGGCCGAGCATGTAGTTCAACACACCCTGCGTGGGGTTGAACATCAGCCGGAAGGTGAAGGTGGCGGCAATCGGGGTGATCGCCATCGGCAGGAGATAGATGACGCGCAGCCACGACGCCTGCCGGACCTCGTGATGCAAAAGGGCAGCGATGCCGACGCCCAGCACCGTCTCGATGCCGACCGCGACGATGGTGAAGATCGCCGTTATGCGTGCGGCATCCCAGAAGTCGGCGGAAGAGAGCAGGTCGGAATAGTTCTTGAGGCCGACCCAGTTGATCGTGTCCGGCGCGGTCAGCGAATAATCGGTGAAGGAGAGATAGACGCTGACGAGGAAGGGGACGAGCGTCAGCGACAGCATGAGGATCGTCGCCGGCGCAAGCATCCACAGGATGAAGCTGCGCTCGGCGCGTTGGATTGTGGTCTGGCGGAGGGGCACGGGCCTGCCTTTCTGATCGGGAGCCCCCCGACCGAAACGCTCGGGGGGCTTGAAATCCGTGTCAGCCCTTGAGGGCAGCATTGATCTTCGTCGTGGCCGCGGTCAGCGCGGCCCTGGCGTCGGCCTGGCCGGTGACGACCTGGTTGATCGCCACGGCGAAGGGGTCGAGGATCTCGCTGGATTTCTTGTGGAACCAGGCCGCCTTGAAGATTTTGGCGTCACCGGAATTGAGGTTGAGGAGGGCGGCTGCCGATGCCTCGGCACCGAAGCGCTTCTGGAACGCCTCGCTCTTCCAGGCGGAATTGCGCACGGTGGCGAGCCCGCCGGCCGCACTCATCAGGCAACCCGGTTTGGAGTTGAGGAAGCTGAGGAGCAGGAACGCCGCCTTCTTCTTCTTCGAATAGGCGTTGATGCCGGCCTGCCAGGCCCAGATGTTCGGCTTGATGGGGTGTTCGCCGGCACGCGGCAAAGCAGCATAGACCGCATCGCCCGCCACCAGGCTCTTTTCCGGATTGGAAATGTCGGTGGCGAAGTTCGAGCTGTCGCAGCCGAGCGCCGCGGCGCCGCTGGAAAAGTCGTTCAGGGCTTCGTACCAGTGATAATTGCCGACGCCGATCGGTCCCGCCTCGCGCAACAGGCGGCCATACATCTCGACGCCGGCAATTGCCGCATCGCTGTCGAGCACGCAGCGCCCTTCCCCGTCGATGATCTCGCCGCCATAGGAGAAGACGAAGCCGCCGCAGGTCCAGGGACCGGCGGAGCTGTCGGACTTCGCGCGCATCGCGATACCCGCTACGGTGTCGGTCTTCAGCTTCAGTGCCGTAGCGAGAAGGTCGTCCATCGTCGCGGGAACGGCAAGGCCGGCTTCGCCGAGCATCGCCTTGTTGGCAAACAGCGTCTGCGCCTCGGCGGTGATCGACATCGAATAGTTCTGCCCGTCTGTCTGGGCGGGGAAGTCGCGTGCCATGGCGAAGATGTCGTCCTGATCGTACCAGGCGGCATCGAACAGTGCCTTGTCAGCATAATAGGCGTCGAGCGGCTCAGCCCAGCCGGCGGAGACGAACTGGCCGAGCGCGTGGATCATCATCACGTCGGGCTCGGCCGACTTGGCGCCGAGCTTGATTGGCATCTGTGAGGTGTATTCCGTCTCGGACTGGGTGTTCAGCTTGACGGAAATGCCGGTCAGCTCTGTGAAGAGTGGCAGCAGGGGCTCGATCGCCGCGCTCCACGGATGCGTCATCGCCTCGATCGTCAGGCTCTCGCCCTTGAAGGCCATCCAGTCGACATCGGCGCCGGCAAAACCTGCGCGCGCTTCTTCTGCCGTCTGCGCGAAGCTCAGCCGCGGCGCGACGGTCAGCCCGAAGGCCGCCGCCGCGGCGCCAGTCATCAGTTGGCGCCGGCTCAGGCGTATCTCTCTGTTCATCATGCTCTCCTCCTCTTCAGATCCGGTGTGGCCGCGACGTTTGGATCCCATAGGGCTGGGATCGGGCTCCTCCGGCCTCGCTCACGATGGCGCGAACATATCGATACTATTGTTTGTGTCAAGTGTAGTACTATTGGATTTTGTGTGCGACTGTTTGCGCGTCGGGGTCATTTCCGCTATGCCAGCGGGAACAAGAGACGGCGGGGGGGCAAGGTTTGACGCAGCAGCACGAGATGGAGACGCCGGACGCAGCATCGGTCAGCGTCCACGAGACGATCGTCACCACCATGGGAAAACGTATCGTTTCCGGGCACTACAAGCCGGGTGCGGTGATCGGCAGCGAGACCGATATCGGCCAGACCTTCAGCGCCTCGCGTACCGCGACGCGTGAAGCCCTGAAAATCCTGAGCTCAAAGGGCCTGATCGAAGGCAAACCCAAGATCGGCGTCGTCGTACGGTCCACCGAACGGTGGAACATGATGGATTCTCTGGTGCTCGACTGGGCGCTGCAGGATGCAAACCAGGCGGAAAAGGCGATCTCGGACCTCTATGCTCTGCGCATGGCGATCGAGCCGAAGGCGGCGCGTATGGCGGCGCGCAACCACGATCAGGCCAATGAAGCGACGGTCCGGCGCGCGCTGCGCGGCATGGCGACCTATCTCGACGAGAACGACCGGGTCGAGCAGGATGTCGCCTTCCACATCGCCATCCTGCGCGCGTCGGGAAATCGCCTCTTCTTCTCGCTCGGCGAGCTGATTTCGGTCGGCCTGCGCCACCTCTTCCACGCAGGCCTACGGGCCACGAGCGAGGAGGATGACCGCTGGATCCGGCGCCACAAGCGGGTTGCGGACGCGGTCTTCGCGCGCGATGAGGCCTCGGCGGAGGCGGAGATGGTCGCGCTGCTGACGGAGGCGCAGCAGACCCACGAGATCATCCCGTCCTGAGCCGGACGGAGGAGTCCTCGCCGCTCAGGGCCGTCCCTTGAGATGGTCGGTCGGAAGCGCCGTCGTATACTTGATCTGACTGAGCGCGAAACTCGAGCGGATATTGGCGACACCAGGGATGAGCGTGAGGAAGTCGACGACGAGGGCCTGGAATTTCATCAGGTCCTCGACCACCACGCGAAGCATGTAGTCCGCCTCCCCGGTCATCAGGTAGCATTCGACGATTTCCGGCTTGGTGCGGATGGCGGCGTTGAAGACGTCGAGCGATTCCCGGTCCTGTTGCTTCAGCGAAACCTGCACGAAGACATTGACCGCCAGCCCCAGCGCCTGTGCATCGACCAGCGCGACCGAACCCTTGATGACGCCGTTTTCCTTGAGGTCGTTGACCCGCCGCCAACAAGGGGAGGCCGACAGGCCCGTTGCCTCCGCCAGTTCCGAAACGCTCATTTCGGCATTCTGCTGCAGGAGATCGAGGATGCGGATGGAGGCCGCATCGAGGCCTGGTTTGGAAATCGGCATGACTGACCGCAAAAAGAGGAGTTATCGGAATTCTGTTTCGCAATTTCGTGATTGCCGGTCAACTGCGGTCAGTTTTCCCGTTTGTGCCGGTGTAGCATTCCTGGTCATTTGAGGACGGGGAGTGAGACGAGCATGAACGAGGCGGCCTTGACGCCAGCGCAGCTGGAATGCCTGAAGGACCTGGAGCGGCAGGTGCTGTGGCATGCCTGCTGGATGATCCATAATGCCAACCACCTGCGCGAAAAGGGCGAGGTGAAGGTCGGCGGCCACCAGGCCTCCTCGGCCTCGCTCGCCTCGATCATGACGGCACTCTACTTCCATGTGCTGCGGCCGGAGGACCGTGTTGCCGTCAAGCCGCATGCCTCGCCGGTCTTCCATGCCATCCAGTATCTGATGGGCAACCAGACACGCGAAAAACTCGAGAATTTCCGTGGGTTCGGCGGCGCGCAATCCTATCCCAGCCGCACCAAGGACATCGACGACGTCGATTTTTCCACCGGTTCCGTCGGGCTTGGCGTGGCGATCACCGCCTTTGCCTCGATCGTGCAGGACTACATTGCTGCCAAGCCCTGGGCGAAGACGCAGCCCGGCGGGCGCATGATCGCGCTGGTCGGCGATGCGGAGCTCGACGAGGGCAACATCTATGAATGCCTGCAGGAAGGCTGGAAACACGATCTGCGCAACACCTGGTGGGTGATCGACTACAACAGGCAGAGCCTGGACGGCGTGGTGCATGAAGGCCTGTGGCAGCGCATTGAAGGCATTTTCACCGCTTTCGGCTGGGATGTGAAGGTGCTGAAATACGGCGCGCTCCAGCAGGCCGCCTTCCGGGAACCGGGCGGCGAGACGTTGCGCGACTGGATCGACCGTTGTCCGAACCAGCTCTATTCCGCGCTGACTTTTCAGGGCGGAGCTGCATGGCGCAAGCGTCTCACAGACGAGATCGGCACGCAGCCGGGTGTCGCCGACCTCCTGGCGGCGCGCAGCGACACCGCGCTTTCCGATCTCATGGGCAACCTTGGCGGCCATTGCCTCGAAACGCTGATCGATACGTTCGAGAGTATCGATCACGACCGGCCGACCGTCTTTCTCGCCTATACGATCAAGGGCTGGGGCACGCCGCTTGCCGGCCACAAGGACAATCATGCCGGCCTGATGACCAAGGCGCAGATGGAGACGTTCCAGGAGCGCGTCGGTGTCGTGCCGGGTACGGAGTGGGAGACGTTCGGGGCAATCCCCTCGCCTGCCCCCGTACGCACGTTCCTGAAGACGGTGCCGTTCTTCGCCAAGGGTGCGCGACGCTTCACCTCCCCTGCCGTGCCCTCCTCCGGCCCGGTTTTCCTCGATGACCGCGAATTGTCGACGCAGGCCGGCTTCGGCAAGATCCTCGATGCGATCGCCAAGCGTGACGATGCCCTTTCGGCACGTATCGTCACCACGGCGCCGGATGTGACGGTTTCCACGAATCTCGGGCCCTGGGTCAACCGCCGCGGCCTTTTCGCCCGCGAGCGGATGGCTGACACCTTCCGGGACGAGCGCGTGCCCTCGGCACAGAAATGGGAGTTCGGTCCGGCAGGGCAGCATATCGAGCTCGGCATTGCCGAGATGAATCTGTTCCTGCTGCTCGGTGCCGCCGGCCTGTCGCATTCGCTGTTCGGCGAACGGCTGCTGCCCATCGGCACGGTCTACGATCCCTTCGTTGCACGTGGCCTCGACGCGTTGAACTATGCCTGCTACCAGGATGCCCGCTTCATGATCATCGGTACGCCGTCCGGCGTGACGCTGGCGCCGGAAGGCGGAGCGCACCAGTCGATCGGCTCGCAGCTCATCGGCATGAGCCAGGACGGGTTGGCAAGCTTCGAGCCGGCTTTCCTCGACGAGCTGTCCGTCATCATGGACTGGTCCTTCGACTACATGCAGCGCGACGGCGACGGCACGCACGACAGGCGCACCTGGCTTCGCGACGAGACTGGCGGGTCTGTCTATCTGCGCCTGACGACGCGGCCGCTGGAGCAGATCGCGCTTCGCCGCGAGGATCCGGCCTTCCGGCAAGGCGTGATCGACGGCGCCTACTGGCTGCGTCCGCCTTCGGCACGCACCCGCATCGTGCTTGCCTATCAGGGGTGCATCGCGCCGGAAGTCTTGATGGCGGCCGGGCGTCTCGCCGAGACGCATGGCGACGTTTCGGTGCTGGCGGTGACATCGGCCGACAGGCTCAATGCCGGCTGGACGGCGGCACAGCGCGCCCGCCGCCAGGGGGATGCCAGCGCCCGCAGCCATATCGAGACGCTGCTTTCCACCGTTCCGCGCGATGCGGGCCTCATCACCGCCACCGATGGCCATCCGGCGACGCTCGCCTGGCTTGGCGCGGTGGAAGGGAACCGTACGGTTTCGCTCGGTGTCGAGCATTTCGGCCAGACGGGCACGATTGCCGATCTCTATGCGCATTTCGGCATCGATACACATGCCATCGTGGATGCGGCGCGTTCCTTCCGAACCGCGGGCTGAAACGGAGTACGGCAGCCCCTGCGGGCCGCCGGCAGCCTTTGCAGGGGTTGTGCGGCGCCGAAGATCCTTCGGCGCCGTGCCGCCCTCAACACATCGAGGGGATCCGCCGTGTGAGGTGGGCCCTCGTCAGGTCCATTCGTGTGCCCGCTCCGTTCGGTAAGGCCGCTCGGCAACAAAGAGCGACGGGGCGTGGCCGGCGACATAGTGCATGGCATCCGCATCGTCGTTGAAGCCGACAAAAACCATGAGCATGGCGCGGGCAGCCGGATGACCCTTCCGGCGGTAGGAAAAACGGATGGCGCAATGCGGATACTGCGTATCCAGTGTGCCTTTGCCTTCGTTGCTCTCGCCGGTGAGCGCAACGAACTGGCCGAGAGCAAAGAACCGATCGATGGCGGCAAAGGCCGAGACTTGCGACATCTGCTGGTTTGTGCCGGCACCAGCGGGGCGGCCGTAATAGAGGCTATCGGTCTGGCCTTTGCGGCGCGCCGTTTCATAGACGACGAGGCCGCCTGCCAACGCCAGCTCCAGATGGGCGCTGAAAGTCTGGAAGCGTTCGGGATGGCGATCCAGGTCCGTAAACAGACCTCTCAGGTCGGCGACATAGTCTGCGTACAGCGCAGCGTTCATGGAAGGCTCACCTTTGAAATTCCGGTCGAAGTGCTGCGCTCCCTAACACAGGCACGGCGGCGTGAAAACGCCGCCGTGCCTGTGTGGTTGACCCGGAGAGGATCCTCCGACCAACCGTCTTTATCCTCGTGAGCCCATCTGCGCTTAGGCCGTGACGAGCGTGGCCGCCTCCGCGCGGCGTGCATGGCTGAAGGCGAAGGCCAGCATGGCAAGTGTCGAGATCGCTGCCGGTACGGCAAAGATCAGGAAGTTCTGCTGCAAGGGCAGTTCCTTTGCCAGCAGCATGCCGCCAAGCGTCGGCCCGACAATGGCACCGATGCGGCCGACGCCGGATGCCCAACCAAGGCCGGTGGAGCGGACCGAGAGGTTGTAGAGCTGGGCGACGCTGGCATAGAGCAGGATCTGCGTGCCGATCGTGGTGGCACCGGCGATGAAGACCACAAGGAACAGCAGTGTTACCGGCAGGCCGAAACCGACGAGCGCGATCGACAGCGTGGCCGCGGCGAAGTATCCGATTACCACCTTCGGCAGGCCGAACCGGTCACCGAGCCAGCCGCCGGCAATCGCGCCGGCCATGCCGCCGAAGTTGAGCGAGAAGAGCGTCATCAGGCTGGCCTTTTCCGCATAGCCGGCTTCCTGCATGACCTTCGGCAGCCAGGAGGAAAGCAGATAGACGAGCAGAAGGCAGCAGAAGAAGGCGGCCCAGAGCAGAACTGTCCGCGTTGCCCGCTGGTGGCGGAAGAGTTCCGCGACCGATGCGGCGGCGCCTTTTGTCTCCGTGAAGACGAGCGTGTCGTCGCTCATCAGGCGTTCCCCCGTTTCGATGCGGGCATAGATGCGCCGGGCCTCGTCCTGCCGGCCCTGGCGCAGCAGGAAGCCGAGCGATTCCGGCAGTTTCCACAGGATGAGAGGCAGGATCAGCAAGGGAACGGCGGCGACGAAGAACATCGGCTGCCAGCCATATTGCGGGATCATCCAGATGCCGAGGCTTGCGGCGACCATGCCGCCGACCGAGTAGCCGGAAAACATCAACGCCACCATCGTGCTGCGCAGCCGTTTCGGCGCATATTCGTTCATGAGGGCGACGACATTGGGCATGAGGCCGCCACAGCCGAGGCCTGCGAAGAAACGATAGACCGTAAATTCGCCCGGCGAGGCGGCAAAGCCCGTCAGCAGCGTCGAGACCGTGAACAGCACGAAGCTGATCGCAATGCCCTTCTTGCGCCCGATCTTGTCGGCGAGCGGTCCGAAGATCAGCGCGCCGAACATCATGCCGAACAGCGCCCAGGCCTGCAGCGCACCGGCCTGAGGTTTGCTCAGCCCCCATTCCTTGATCAACGTCGGCAACACCGTGCCGGCGATGAAGACGTCATAGCCGTCGGCGATCAGCAGCAGCGCGCAGAGCACCACCACCGTCCATTGAAAACTGCCGAAGCGAGCCTTGTCGATCGCCTCGTTCACATCGATCTTGCGCATGGTCACCCCTCCCAGAGTGCGGTTGAAATGTTGTCAGCCGAGATCGCCGCCGGCGACCGGCAGGATGTTCCCGGTGATGTAGGCGGCCTCGTCGGAGGCCAGGAACAGGATCGGCGCGACCTGTTCGTCGATGCTGCCGTAGCGCTTCAGGAAGCTCGAACCCTTCACCTGTCCGACGACCTCGGCCATCCAGGCCTTTTCGTGTGCAGTGTCGCCTTCCGCGTTTCGCGGGATGCGGCGTGGCGGCGCTTCGGTGCCGCCGGGAGCGGTAGCGACGACACGGATGCCGAGACCGGCCACTTCCATCGCCAGCGATTGCGTGAGGGCATTCACCCCACCCTTGGCCGCCGAATAAGGCACGCGGTGAATGCCGCGCGTGGCGTTCGACGAGACGTTGACGATGGTGCCGCCGCCCCGCGCTGACAGGATCGGCAGCACGGCGTGGCAGCAGTAGAGCGTCGGCATCAGCGAGCGACGGATTTCTGCATCGATCTGCGCCGGCTCGAATTCGGCATAGGGCCGCATGCGGATCGCGCCGCCGACATTGTTGATGAGGATGTCGATGCCGCCGAATTTTTCGGTGGCGGCCTGCATTGCGGCTGCTGCGCCTTCGTAGGTTTCAAGGTCGGCGGTGAGCGCTGCCGCCTCTCCGCCACTCGCTTCGCTGGCAACATCTGCGACGAAGTCGGCGCGATCGACGAACAGCACCTTGCCGCCTTCTGCCGCGGCGCGCAGCGCCACCGCCCGCCCGATGCCCTGGGCCGCGCCGGTCACCACCAGCACCTTGCCGGCAAAGCGGCCCGGGAAACAGGACGCGCTCATGCGCCTGCTCCCGCCGCCGCATTGGGCGTGAATTTTTCGTAGTGGAAGCTGTTCGGCTTCACGCCGCTTGCGTCGAAATGCCGGCGCACGGCATCGACCATCGGCGGCGGGCCGCAGAGATAGACGTCGACATCGCCGCCGTTCAGAAGTTCCGCCGGCATGTGCTGCGTCACCCAGCCTTTGCGCGGATGGCTGGAGGCCTCCTCGGCCACGACCGTGCTGTAGCTGAAGTTCGGCAGGCGCCTGGTATAGGTATCGATCTCCTCGACGAGCACGAGATCAAGGTCGCGCGTCACGCCGTAGATGAGATGGATGCGCTCTTCGGATCTATCCTTCACCAATCCCTCCAGCATGGAGAGGAACGGTGCGAGGCCGGTGCCGCCGGCAAGCAGCAGCAGCGGGCGCTTGACCTCGCGGAGGTAGAAACTGCCGAGGGGGCCGGTGATGTCGAGCCGTTCACCGATGGCGGCTTGTTCGAGCCAGGTGCTCATGACGCCGCCGGGGATCTTCTTGATCAGGAAGCCGACACGCCCGGCGCCCGGTACCGTGCTGAAGGAGTAGGAGCGGCTCTGGCCACTGCCCGGAACGGCGATGTTGACATATTGTCCGGAGAGGAACGCAGGCGCCGCCCCTCCCCCGTCCATGTCGAGTTCCAGCACGATCGCGGCGTCGTTGTGCGGGGCGATCTTCGCTACCGTCGCGGCGAAACTCTGCTGGCCCGTCTTGCAGGCGAGCGAGGTCGTCGGCACCGACAGCACGCAATCCGATGTCGGCTTCATCTGGCAGGTCAACACCAGGCCGCCTGCTGCCTCGTCGGCCGTCAACGCGTCCTCGATATAGTCGTCACCGAGGTCGTAGCTGCCACTTTCGGCGCGGCATTTGCAGGTGCCGCACACGCCGTCGGAACAGTCCATCGGCAGGTTGATCTTGGCGCGATAGGCGGCGTCGAGGACCTTCTCGCCGCTGTTGCAGCCGATGAAACGGGTAACGCCGTCCTCGAAGTTCAAAGCGATCTTGTAGCACATGGCTCCTCCTCCTCAGGGTGCCGGACTGCCCGGTCGTCAGATGTGGTAGACGTCGATGACCTGGCGGATGTAATCGTCCTTCAACACGATCTTCTTGTTGGCGATCACGAGGTCGCCGCCGCTCTCGCGCAGCGTGACGAATACGGTGCCGAAGAAGTGGTCGGTGACCTTGTAGCGATGGTTGAGGGTGTGGAAGTTGTAGCGTACGTCGACCTCCCCGCCGCGCGCGGTCACCACCTCGACATTGGCGATCATGTGGCAGGTGCGCGGCTCGGGCGTGGAAGCGCCCGAACGCTCGGTCTTGATGCGGAAGACACGGTCTTCAAGGCCATCGCGGCTTGGGTAGTAGATCAGCGAGATCTGCGCGTGCGGATCCTCAGTGATTTGGTCGTCGTCGTCCCAGGCGGGCATCCAGTAGGTGACGTCGGGGGCATAACAGGTCAGCCACTCGTCCCACTGGCGATCGTCCAGAAGGCGTGCCTCCTTGTAGAGGAAGGCGCAAATGGTGTCGTAAGAGATGCTCATGCCGCCGCTCCTTCCGCTTCCGCGGCGAGCGCCTTGCGCATCACCCTGGCCCAATATTCATGCTGGCGGACGAACAGGCCTTCGTCCTCGCTGCGCTCTCCCGAGAGCAGCGGCGTGATGCCCATGCGTTTTGCATTGTCGTCAGGTCCATCGATCCAGAGCGGGGCACCGCGCGACATGTCGTTCCAGAGGGCCGTGATCCCGGCATAGCCGGCCTGACAGGCGCGGAATTCCTCGAGATCATCGGCCGTGCCCATGCCGGAGACATTGAAGAAATCCTCGTACTGGCGGATGCGCAGCGCGCGGTTTTCGGCGCTCTCGCCCTTCGGGGCGAAGCAGAAGATGCTGATCTCCGTCTTGTCGACGCTGATCGGGCGCGTCACGCGGATCTGCGTGGAAAACTGGTCCATCAGGAAGACATTCGGATAGAGGCAGAGATTGCGCGTCTGGTTGACGATGACATCCGCCTTGTCAGCACCAACGCGGGTCTTGATCTCCTCGCGGTTGCTGTAGACCGGCCGCGCCTCCGGGTTCATCGTGGTCGTCCAGAGCAGGATATGCCCATGGTCGAAGCCGTAGACTCCGGCGACCGACTTGCTCCAGCTGTTGGCATCGACCGCCTTGGTGCCTTCCTCAGCCCGGCGACCCATGGTGGCGGCATAGTTCCAGTGCACGCTGCTGACATGGTAGCCGTCGCAGCCGTTCTCCATCTGCAGCTTCCAGTTCCCGTCATAGATGTAGGAGGAATTGCCGCGCAGAACCTCCAGCCCGTCGGGTGCCTGGTCGACAATCTGGTCGATGATCGCCCTGGTCTCGCCGAGATAGTCGGCAAGTGGCAGTACGTCCGCATTGAGGCTGCCGAAAAGGAAGCCGCGGTAGTTCTCGAAGCGCGGCACGCGCTTCAGATCATGCGAGCCATCCGTGTCGAACTGCGGGGGATATTGCGTGGTCTTGCCGTCCTTGACCTTCAGCAGCCTGCCGCCGTTGGAAAAGGTCCAGCCGTGGAAGGGACAGGTAAAGCTGCCCTTGTTGCCATGCTTGCGTCGGCAGAGCATCGCGCCACGGTGGGCGCAGGCATTGATCATCGCGTGCAGGACGCCGGCCTTGTCGCGGGTGATGACCACCGGCTGGCGGCCGATAGTGGTGGTGTAATAGTCGTTGTTGTCGGGGATCTGGCTTTCGTGGGCGAGATAGACCCAGTTGCTTTCGAAGATGTACTTCATCTCCAGTTCGAACAGGTCGGCGTTGGTGAAGATGTCGCGGCGGCAGCGGAACACGCCGGCTTCGTGGTCATCCTGCACCGCGTTGGCGAGCAGTTCGTCGAGTTCCTGCGCCTTGTCCAGGATCGTAGGCATGGCTCCTCCTCTCATGGCAGCCGCCGCTCGGCGGCGCCATTGCAACGATGTCGGTTGAAGAAAGGCTGGGGCGGCTTTACGCGGCCGCCCGCTTGCGCTGCAGGTTGATCTGGTTGTCGACCCCGTTCACCAGCGCAGTGAGGCCGATATCGAACACGATCTCGGCAAACGGTCCCTCCAGGCCGTTGGCCCTGATGCTCGTGTCTTCGGTCCGCTCGGTGACAGCCGGGACGAGGCCGTCGCGAGTGGCGTAGGCGAAGTCGTCGTTGACCAGGGGATCACCCGCGATGTTGATCTGAGTGGTCAGCTTGCGGTGGCCATCGGCACTGATGAAGAAATGGATGTGTGCCGGGCGCTGGCCATGGCGGCCGAGGGCGGAAAGAAGCTGTTCGGTCGGGCTGCCGGGGGGAACGCCATAGCCCTTGGGCACGATGCTCCGGAACCTGTAACAGCCCTTGTCGTCGGTGACGATCGTACGGCGCATGTTGAACGGCGCCTGCTTGCCGGTGGGGTCGAAGTGGGAATAGAAGCCGCGCGTGTCGCAGTGCCAGACTTCCACTGTCGCGCCGGGAAGCGGTGTGCCGTCGGCGTCGCGAACGGTGCCGTGCATGATCAGGGTGTGGCCGTTGGTATCCGTGCCGTCGTCGAGCCGCGCGAAACCATGCGCGACAGGTGCGCCGGCGACATAGAGCGGACCTTCGATGGTGCGCGGTGTTCCGTTCTTGATTCCAAGGTCCTCGTCGATGGCGTCGAGGCGCTCATCAAGGAAATGGTCGAGGCCGAGGCCGGGCGAGATGAGGCCGGCCTGGCCGGTGGCGCCGATCTCGTTGAGCCAGGCGATGCCGGCCCAGTATTCGTCCGGGGTGATGTCGAGATCGTCGATCGCCCTGAACAGATCCGACAGCAGGCGGTGGGTGATCTCCTTCATGCGCGGGCTGCCACCCGGCTTGTCGAGTCCGCTGACGACCTTCAGAAAATCCTGTATTTCCGGCCTGTCGAAAATCCTCACAGTCATGATAGCTCTCCTCCGGGTCTAGGTTGCGTCAAACGGTTTCGAGTCCGCTCAGGTGTCGTCCTCACGGATTGACGAGGGGTGGCGCAGCAGCGGCGTCACCTTGATGGTCATGAATTTGAACAGGGGCAGCGCCGTCAGGACCGCGTGCAGTTCGGCATTGTCCTTGACGTCGAAAATACTGATATTCGCGTATTCCCCGGCGATGCGCCAAATGTGGCGCCACGTGCCGCTGTCCTGCAGCGCCTGTGCGTAGGCTTTTTCCCGTGCAAGGATGTCCACCGCTTCCTCTTGCGGCAGATCGTGGGGAATGTGGACGTCCATTCGGACCTGGAAAAGCATGGGCTTGTCCTCCTACTCGGCGAGACTGATGGTCTTGCGCGGGGCGTTGCGGGCGAAGAACGCGACGCGATCTTCATCCAGCTCGATGCCGAGGCCCGGGCCACCGGGCACGGTCAGCTCGAAATCGCTGTAGTCGAGCGGCGTTGCGAGAATGTCCTCGGTCAGGAGCAGCGGGCCGAACAGCTCTGTGCCTCGCTGCAGATTGGCGAAGGTCGAAAAGACCTGGGCGGAGGCGATGGTGCCGACCGGGCCTTCCAGCATGGTGCCACCATAGAGCTCGATACCGGCCGCATCGGCGATCGCGGCCACGCGCTGGGCATTGAAGAGGCCGCCGCTCTGCTCGATCTTGACGGCGAAGACATCGGCGCCGCCGACCTTTGCCAGTTCGAAAGCCGATTCCGGTCCGGTCAGGGCCTCATCCGCCATCAGCGCGATGGGGAAACGGCGCATCAGCCGGGTGAGCGCCACCGTGGAAGCGACCGGTTGCTCGACCAGTTCGCAGCCGGCATCGGCAAGGGCGGCCATGCCATAGGCGGCCTCGGTTTCACTCCACGCCATGTTGACATCGACGCGCACGGCGGCCCGCTCGCCTAGAGCGTGCTTGATCGCGGCAACATGGGCGATGTCCTCTCGGACGGTCTTCGCGCCGATCTTCAGCTTGAAGATGCGGTGGCGGCGGAGATCCAGCATGTGTTCGGCCTCTGCGATGTCACGGGCTGTATCGCCCGAGGCCAGCGTCCAGGCGACCGGCAGGCGATCGCGGCGGCGGCCGCCGAGAAGCTCGCTCACCGGCAGGCCGAGGCGTTTGCCTTGCGCATCGAGCAGGGCCGTTTCCACGGCGCTTCTCGCGAAGCGGTTTTCCTTGATCCGTTTGGCAAGGCGCGCCATCAGCACCGGCACGCGGGATGCGTCCTCCCCCAGCATTGCCGGGGCAAAATAGGTGTCGATGGCGACCTTCATACCCTCGGGGCTTTCCCCACCATAGGCGAGGCCGCCGATCGTGGTGCCCTCGCCGATGCCGATGGTGCCGTCGCTGCAATATACCTTTACCAGCATCACGCTCTGGCCGTTCATCGTCGCGACCGACAGCTTGTGCGGGCGAATGGTCGGCAGATCGACCAGCAAGGTCTCGACCCGTTCGACGACGGGAGGGGATATGGTAGCCGGAAAATGTGGTGCAGGGGTCGTGTTCATGGGAGAACTATGCGCCATGCCTCCCCTGCCCGTCCAAGACCGATTGCATCTCTAATGATACCTGATAGGTATAGTGCTGTGAAATCCACCGTGATTGGGCCGCTGGTCGGGCCAGAACAATTGCACCCAACTTCGGGTGATATCACAGAGCGTTGGCGAGCAAGGACGTGGGGTTAGCGAAACATTCGACGCTTCACTGGTCTGGACAGGGTATGGCAGCCGCGGGTTACGGGGCTTGAACGGTTGAAAAGATAGGCGGCGCGATAGGCCGCCATCTGTGCCACGGTCCCGTTGGCGATGGGTCGCGTCGAGTTTCTCTTGCAGATCGATTGGGAGGTTTACGGTCGGGAAGACGGGAAAGCCGGAACGGTGAGTGTTCTGGCAAGCCTGGCGCCGTGGGAGGCTAAATCAGGCAACAGAAGTGCGGGCGCCGGCAAGATGCTGCGCCCGCCCGATTGTCGTTCAGGCTGCCGATTGTGCCGCGTCTGCAATCAGGTCGGCGATGTCCTGGGGCCGGGAGGCCAGGGAGGCGTGGCTTGCATCGAGTTCGATGATTTTCCTGGCGCCCATGCGCTCGGCCATGCGCTTCTGGTTCTCGGGCGCGATCATCCGGTCGTGCGTAGAGATCTGATACCAGGACGGCTTGGTCTTCCAGGCCGGCGCGGTGACTGTATCGCCGAATGTGCTACCCAGCGGGGCCTTCTGCGTGACGGCCATCACCAGGGCCTCGTCGGCGTCGAGGTCCTGGCAGAAGCTTTCCCGGAATTTCTCCGGTTTGATCCAGAGATAGCCGTCGCTGTCGGGGGCGATGTTGGGAAAGGCGGCGGGTGGATGCGCCTGACTGATGGCACCGGCGCTTTCGCCGGCATCGGGTGCGAAGGCGGCGACATAGACCAGTGCCTTCACATTCGGCAGATCCCCCATCTCGGTGATCACCTTGCCGCCGTAGGAATGGCCGACGAGCACCACCGGACCGTCAATTTGCTTCACCATCTTGCGGGTCCGCTCGGCATCGTCGGCGAGCGAGGTCAACGGGTTTTCCACGGCGTGGATGTCGCTGTAGCCCATGCGCGAAAGCGCCAGGATGGCATGCCCCCAATGGGCAGCCCCACCCCAGAAACCATGGACAAGGACGATTGCCGGCTTGCTGCTCATAACTTCCTCCTCAGTTTCCGGATTGCTGTTGTCGTCAAGCGGCTTTTCCCGCCGAATAAAATCTAGGTCTCGCCACCAAAATGCATAGGCCCGAGGGTTGGCTTTTGATGTCCTCTCCCAAGGGTATGGTGTGTGCACGGACGGCCTATTGTGCCGGCATGTCCGAAAAGCCGCGCACCAGTGCCGCGACGTCTGTGGGACGTTCGATGCATGGCAGGTGGCCGGCGCCGTCTATGATGCGGAACACAGCCCCCGGAATTCGGCGCGCTGTTTCTTCGACAAGCGAGGGCGGTGTCGAAAGGTCGCTTCCGCCGGCAATCACAAGCGTCGGTGCCGATATGCCGGTGATGGCGTCGGTGAGGTCGGCATCGCGCAGGGCCTTGCAGGTTTCGGCATAGCCGTCGGCCGACGTGCGCTCCAGCATCCGGCGCCAGCCGGAAAAGGCTTCCGGCTGCTCTACGCGATAGGCCGGAGAAAACCACCGTGCCATAATCGCCTCGCCGATCGATGCGACGCCGTCCTTGAGCACGGCATCGATGCGGGCGTTCCAGGTATCCGGCGTGCCGATCTTCGCTGCGGTGTCCATCAGAACAAGGCGTGTGATCCGGGCCGGTGCCCGCACTGCGAGGTCCATGGCAATCAGCCCACCGACGGAGAGGCCGCAGAGCATCGTATCCTGCCAACCGACATGGTCGAGAAGGCCAACGAGGTCGTCGGCGTGGTCGCGGATACCGCGGGGTGTAGGGGCCGCTTCGCTCAGTCCGTGGCCACGCTTGTCATAGAACAGGAGGTCGAAATCGGCGGCGAGTGCATTGGCGACCTCGTCCCATATCGCCACATCCGTTCCAAGAGAGTTGGCGAAGGCGATCCGCGGTGCGCCGCGCCGGCCGGCGCGGCGATAGAAGAGCACGATGTCGTTGGATCGGATGAAAGGCATTGTGGATACTCGCTCTGGCGCCGTCGATCCATGCGCCTCGACCCGGCCGGGCAGGTGTCTGGCCTATGCAGGAACTCCCGCGAAATTCTTGCTGCAAGGCTAGCTTTGGCGCCGCAAAGCGTCCAAGACTATCGCGGTCGCTTTCAATACCGGGAAGGTATAGTGCCATGGAGCTGCGCCAACTTCGCTACTTCGTCGCCGTTGCCCGCGAGCGTAATTTCTCCAGGGCTGCGGAACTGCTGCACATTGCCCAGCCGCCGCTGAGCCGACAGATCCAGCAGCTGGAAGAGACGCTCGGGGTTACCCTGATCGACCGCTCCATCCGCCCGCTGGTCCTGACCGATGCGGGGCGTTTCTTCTATGACCAGGCGAAGCAGATCCTTGCCCGTATCGATCATGTGCGCGAACAGACCCGGCGCATCGCAGCCTCGCGCCGGGAGATCTTCATTATCGGGTGTGTCGGCTCGACGCTCTACAGCGGTATTCCGGATCTGGTGCGTCGCATGCGGGTCCGCTGGCCGGCGCTCGGCATCGAGATCCGCGAGATGATGTCGGTGGAACAGATCGCGGCGCTGAAGGACGGGCGTATCGATCTCGGGTTCGGCCGCGTACGGCTCAGCGACCCTGATATCGAGCGGATCACGCTACGCGAGGAGCGGCTGGTCGTTGCCTTTCCCAAGGGGCATCCGAAGTCACTGGCGACAGAACCCGTTGCGCTGAGCGAGATCGCCGGCGAGACGCTGGTGATCTATCCCTCCAAGCCGCGGCCAAGCTTTGCCGACGAAGTGCTTGCCCTCTGTGCGGATCTCAATGTCGAGCCGGGCACGGTCGAGGAGGTTCGGGAAATCCAGACCGCGCTCGGCCTTGTCGCGGCCGCCATCGGCGTGTGCATCCTGCCTGCGGCAGCCCAGCGCCAGCGCATGGACGATGTCTGCTACCGCGTGCTTTCCGACGAGCGGGCGACCTCGCCGGTCATCATGAGCTACCGGCGGAACGACGGCTCGGGGCGGATCGACGAGATCAAGTCGCTGATCCGTGAAATGTATGCGGAAAACCCGCCCTGGCTACGCCTGTCGAACATCACCTGGTAGCCCCTCCCCTCGTGTGTCAGGTGCCGGCCTGCCGGCGGACGACCTTGCCCTCTTGGGCCTTGTAGAAATACTGGCTTGCGACCAGCCATCCCTTGAGCGGCCGAAGCGGGGGAATGCAGGTCAACAGCATGAAGGGCCCCGTGACCAGAACCTGCGTCAACAGCGAGGCGCCGAAGGCGACCTCCAGCCAGACGGCGAGCAGCACGCTCGGTACGCAGGCGAAGCAGATGACGAAAAAGGCCGGACCATCGGCGGGGTCGGCGAAGGAATAGTCGAGACCGCAGGCTTCGCATTTCGGCGCCAGCGTAAGGAATCCCTTGAAGAGATGCCCTTGGCCGCAGCGCGGGCAACGACCGCGAATACCGGTTTGCATGGGCGGCAGCTGGGGATAGGTCTCATTCATGGCAAGTACCTTTCTATATCCATTCAATCCAATCATTTTATGCGTTCATATAGATGCAATCATGCTGTCAATTTGTCGAGCAGACATACTGACGCAGGCACACGGACGTCTGCTGCCAGTGAGGCTGCACCCGTTCGATCGGGAAGATTTACGGAATCAGAAAAAGGACCCGGCCATTTCCGGGGGACCTTCAAGCGCGTGCGCCATGAATTCGAGGGCGGTCTGGAGTTGCGGCCGCGTCACCGGGCCGCCGAGGCTGACCCGCACGGCTTCCGGCGGCGCGCCATCGACGGCAAAGGCGTCGCTGGCCATCACGCCGAGGCCGCAGGCCCGCATGTGGGTGCCGAAGGTGGATCGCGTCCAGCCCTGCGGTAGCGGCAGCCAGATGTTGAAGCTCATGGGGTCGGCGCGGTAGCCGGCAGGCAGGAGGCTGGCGGCAAGGGCCTGGCGGGCCGGAGCCTCCGAGCGCAGGAAATCGAGAATCGCGTCGGCCGTGCCATCCTCTATCCACCGCGTGGCGAGGGCCGCGGTCAGCGGCGAAGCCATAACATTGCCTGCCCGCATGGCTCCGGCGAAGGACCAGAGAGCCCGGCTGTCATCGGGCGCGACCACAAAGGCCAGGCGCAAGCCCGCACCGATGCATTTCGACAGTCCGCCGATGTACCAGGTGAGCTGGGGTGCGAAGGCGGCAAGGGGGGATGGGGTGCTTGCTGGAATGAAGCCGTAAGCGTCGTCCTCGACGATCGGCACGCGGTGTGTGTTTGCCGTTGCGGCGATTTCCGCCCGACGCGCGGCTGACATGGTCAGCGTCAACGGGTTCTGCAGCGTCGGATTGAGGTAGATCGCCTTTGGCTTTTCGCGCATGCAGGCCTCCGCGAAGGCCTCCGGCAGGATGCCCTGATCATCCATCGGCAGGCCAACGAGCTTGAGGCGCAGCTGTGCGGCGATCGAGCGCATTCCCGGATAGGTGATGGCTTCTGCAAGCACGGTGTCACCGGGTTTGGTGAGCATTCCGAAGATTGCCAGCAGTGCTGGATGGGCGCCGGGCGCCACGAAGATGCGCTCCTGCTGCAGCGCGAGGCCCTTGCGCCCGAGCCAAAGGGCGGCGGCTTCCTTGTCCATGGCCGCGCCACCGAAACTCTGGTAGCGCAGCAGCGGAACGAGATCGCTGGCGACCGCCGACAGTCCGTCACGCATGCGGGCGAGCAAATCAGGGTCGTCCGGCTCCGGGGGCATGTTCATGGAGGGATCGACCATGGCCGCGCGGCGGCTATCCGGCGATATGCCAACGGGAAGAGGGACGCGTGCTGCATCCGCGCTGCCCGTCACGAAGGTGCCGCGGCCGACATGCGACTGCACGAGCCCGCGCTTCTGTGCTTCGAGGTAGCCGCGGGCGACGGTGGTGACGTCGATGGCGAGCCGCCGGGCAAGGTCCCGGTGCGTCGGAAGCTTGTCGCCGGCCAAGAGCTGTCCGCTGCGCAGATCCATCTCGATCAGATCGGCGATCGCCATGTAGAGAGGGCTGCTGCTGCGGCCGAGATCGGGATGCCAGTTCTTCATGACCGAGGGTTCCAAGCCAATGTAGATTGACGGTATATTGCCTGTATGCCGGCCTGTCATCCACCACCGGCGGACAAAGCGTCGCAAGGCCACCGATGGAGTTGAACGGGCGAGGTCGGAATAGTGGAGCGTCAGCCGGCGGGACGCGGTCCTCCCGTGTGATGGCGACGTCCATGGTGCGGGCCGGTGCGTGGGCCGCAAGCACAGTGGCCTGTCGGCGCAGTGGTTGCTGAGGAGTGAGACTGGAAGCGTAGCAGCGGGTCGCCCGTGTGTATTGTGCGGTTGCTGCTGCCAAACCGCCCTCCGTTCGTACGGCCACTGCGGGACCGGCCCGTACGACGGCGCATACATCCTGCAGGCCGGACAAGCGCGTCCCTCCCCTTGCCGACCACCTGCGATACCGCTCCGCGTGGTGTAGTCGCGCTCTTATCGATTGGCATCGTATCCCGCCCTGGCCAGGACGTGGTACATTTGGTGGGCTGTGTGCCGATGGCGAAGGTTTTCGTGCCGTCGTGTGGCGGGCTCTCGTACGATGAACGCGAACTCCGCTTTCTGCAGCAGGGCGCAAATGATCCTTCTGCCAAGTGTTTTGCGTGCCGGTGAACTTTTGCTATCAAAGGGGGCGGGGACCTGAACGACGTCCGCCATTTCTCCGGACCGGGGGGATGCACCGGCCATCGGCTTCGTTTCCGCCCTCTACTCGTCTGTGGTTCCTGTGCGACCCAGCTTCACAAAGCAATGTGCAGGCCCGAGGGTGCGCAGACAAAGCCGTTTGAAGGGTTGCGACATGACTACGAATTCGACCCGGTTTCAGGCCGAAACCGTTCCCTTCCTCGACTGCGCCGACCGGGCCTGGGCACGCAATGCCATCGGCATCCTCGAGGGCGACGCCCGCCGCTCGGCGGATACCCATCTGGTCAACCCAGTTTTCAAGGGGCTGAAGGGCATTTCCATCTACCTCAAGGACGAGAGCACGCACCCGACAGGAAGCCTGAAGCACCGATTGGCCCGCTCCCTGTTCCTCTACGGCATCTGTAACGGACGGATCAGCAAGGGCACGACACTGGTCGAAGCCTCGTCGGGATCGACCGCGGTGTCGGAGGCCTATTTTGCCAATCTGCTCGAACTGCCGTTCATTGCCGTTATGCCACGCAGCACCAGTCGTACGAAGATCGACGTCATCGAACGTTTCGGTGGTCGCTGTGCCTTCGTCGACAGCCCGTCAGAAGTTTATGAAACTGCGGCGCGCATCGCATCGGAGACCGGAGGCCACTACCTCGATCAGTTCACCAATGCCGAACGGGCCACCGACTGGCGAGGCAACAACAACATCGCCGAGAGCATCTTCGGCCAGATGGAGCGGGAAGCCCATCCGGTTCCGAGCTGGGTGATCATGGGGGCGGGAACCGGCGGCACGTCGGCAACGATCGGGCGCTACATCCGCTACCGTAACCTCTCGACACGGCTGTGCGTGACGGATGTCGAGCATTCGGTGTTCTACGACGCCTGGAAGGCGAGCGACACGCAGACGACCTGCACCGCGCCGTCGCGCATCGAGGGTGTTGGGCGGCCGCGTGTCGAGCCGTCCTTCATCCCGACAGTTATCGACCATATGATCAAGGTGCCGGACGCAGCCTCCATCGCGGCCGCGCATGTGCTTTCGGACCGTCTGTTCCGGCGAGTGGGTGCCTCAACCGGTACGAATTTCTTCGGTCTGCTCTGCATCGCCGACAGCCTGATCAAAGAAGGGCGCGAGGGCTCGCTCGTCACGCTCATCTGCGACAGCGGTGATCGTTATTCCAGCACCTATTTCAATCCCGACTGGTTGTCGAAGAACAATATCGACATCGCACCCTGGTGCGATGTGATCGAGACGTTCCTCGATACCGGAGCCTTCAAGGCACCCTGACTGTATAAAAGGCAAGAGCCGAAATGGTGGGAATGACACCTCCGCCAGGCTCGTGTTGGTACTGGGTTCGGACGCGTTGTACATGTACAACCAAGAGACACCGGCATAGGCACCCGAGTCGGAAGCGCCTGTGCCCTGACCCTGCGACAATGCATACGGAGCCCGGCGGACAGGGCAGGGCAGACGTGCGCCTGAAATGCAGTTGTACATGTACAACATGAATCCCGTTGGTCTTGCCCGAAGCTCTGCCAAAAAGGGTTTGTCCGACTCAGGGAATCGGGCTAGCTTCATCAGCGCTTATTCATCAGTTTTCGAGGAAAAAGCGCAGAAGTTAATCCTGAGGCCACG
>NZ_JAHYXL010000006.1:0-243966 GCF_028534175.1 Shinella sp. HY16
GTGTTCTATCTTTGGCGGGCAATGGCCGGCAAACCGGCTTAAGGCCGCCAAGAGGAAGACATGGCGATAGCAAACCGAGTAGACCCAATTGTTGGCACCAAGGAAGACGCAGGCGGCAAGATCATGCGCCATGCGGGGCTTCTGTCGGCGCAATTGCAGCAACTCAGAACGCGTATGTATCCTCCGAAGTCGGAGAAGACCCTTCGTTCGTTTTTGACCAACGAGGTGTCGAAGCTCACTTCCATACCTGATTCCACCTTGAAGCTCATGTCTACCGAGGGACGCGGACCTGTTCCAAGCCGGCTCGAGAACAATCATCGCGTCTACACGCTGGGCCAGATCAACGAGCTTCGCGCGCTGTTTGCAAAACAGAAGCCGGCCGAGGCTTTGCGCTTTCTTCCCCGCCGTCGCCCGGGCGAGCATCTCCAGGTCATCGCGATCGCCAACTTCAAGGGCGGCAGTGCGAAAACGACGACCTGTGTGCATCTTTCCCATTATCTCGCCCTCCAGGGCTATCGCGTTCTTGCGCTCGATCTGGATCCGCAGGCGTCCCTGTCCGCTATGTTCGGCTTTCAGCCGGAAGTGGATGTCGGCTCGAACGAGACGATCTATGCAGCGCTGCGCTATGACGATACCGAGCGGCGCTCGATCCGCGAGGTCATTCGCAAGACCTATTTCGAAGGGATCGATCTTGTTCCTGGCAACCTGGAGGTCATGGAATACGAGCACGAAACGCCCCGTGTTCTGGCGAGCAAGTCAGGTTCGGGCGCAATTTTCTTCGAAAGGCTGAAGCTCGCCCTCGCGGAGGTCGAGGCAGACTATGATGTCGTCATCCTCGACACGCCGCCTTCGCTCGGCTTCCTGACCCTGAGCGCGATTTATGCCGCGACCAGCATGATTATCACCGTGCATCCCGCCATGCTGGATGTCGCATCAATGAGCCAGTTCCTGCTGATGATGGGTGACCTTATCAGCGTTCTGAACGAAAGCGGCGCGCAGCTGGATCAGGACTTCATCCGGTACCTGGTCACGCGCCATGATCCGAACGATGCGCCGCAATCACAGGTCGTCGCGATGCTGCGGCATATGTTCGGCACGGACGTGCTTCTTCCGACCGCGATCGAAAGCACGGCAGTCGAAGCGGCCGGCCTCGCAAAACGCTCGATCTACGAGCTGGAAATGGGCCAGATCGGGCGGGACACCCACAAGCGCGCGCGCGAAGCCGTCGATGGCGTCAATGAAGCGATCATCCGGCTCATCAATGACAGCTGGGGGCGGACATGAGCAAATCCTCTCGCAAATCGATTGTCGCCAGCTTCGGTCTGCTGTCCGCGGAACTGGAGAACAAGCTGGCAGGCGACGAGCAGCCGGCCCCTGCGGCTCCGACGCAGCGCGTCGGTGCTGGCGTGATTGGTGCTGCCCACCGTGCAATCGACGATATCCGCTCGGAACGGGATCGGCTCAAGGCGCTTGTGGAGGCCGGCGGCGGCTCCGTACGGGAGCTGGATACTGCGCTGATCGACCCCTCGCCCTATCCCGACCGGTTGCCCGACGACGATACGGCAAGCTTCGAGGCTTTCAGGCGTTCGATCGAGAGCGAGGGACAACAGGTTCCCATCCAGGTTCGCAAGCACCCCTCCTCCGCCGGGCGCTACCAGATCGTCTATGGCCACCGTCGCTGGCTTGCCGCCAGGCAGCTCGGCAGGCCCATACGCGCGATCGAGGTGGAGATATCGGATCTCGATCTGGTTCTTGCGCAGGGCATCGAGAATGCCAGCCGCCAGGACCTGACGTGGATCGAGCGTGCCCTCTTCGCGTCGCGTATGGATGATGCGGGGATAAAGGCGCGTCACATCTACGCGGCGCTTTCGATCGAGGACGCCGAGCTTGCAAGGATGCGCAGTGTCTACCGCGCGCTCCCGGCCGATATCATCGAGGCAATCGGCCGGGCTCCGAAGGTCGGCAGACCGCGTTGGCTCGACCTTGCCAAGATCGTTGCCGGCGATGCGCAGTCTCTCGGCACGATCAGGGCGGTCCTGTCGAACGGGACAGATAGCCCCCAGCTGTCCGATCAACGATTTCAGCGCGTGCTCGATGCGGTGAAACCCGCCGCTCCAGGGAAGAACACTTCAGTGACCGCGCTTGCGGATGCGGGTGGCAGGAAGCTTGGTGCCGTGACGGCGTCGGCGAGGGAAGTCCGGATTTCGGCGGAAGGCGCCCGTGGCGCGGCTTTCCTGAAATTCGTGGAGGCCGAACTGCCGGGCCTTGCCGATCGATTTGCCCGCTTGCGGGATGAATGACAACCCTGACAGCTGTCAGGATTCTGGAAAATGAAAGGAAGCGCAGCAAAAGAAAAAGGCCCCCAAAACGTTGCCGTCGTGGAAGCCCCTCTCTGATTTAGCACCCCGAGAATCGCATTTCCACGAATCGTAGTCAAGAGTCTTTGGCGTCATTTTTGGCGGGCGGATTTCTTTTGCCTTTTGCAAGGTGAAGGAAAATGCAGAGTGGAAATGTGACGACGCCCTTCGGGCGGCGGCCGATGTCGCTTGCGCTCGTACGCCGGCAATTGGCGACGGCTGAAATCAAGCCAGGCAAGACAGTGGACAAATGGAAGGTCTTCCGGGACGTCTCGGAGGCGAGAATAGTGCTTGGCCTGCAGGACAGGAGTCTGGCTGTGCTGGACGCCCTCCTGAGTTTCTACCCGGAAAGCGAACTGCGCCAGGACGCCCAGCTTGTTGTCTTTCCGTCCAATGCCCAGCTTGCCCTGCGCGCCCATGGCATCGCCGGCGCGACCTTGAGGCGGCATCTCGCCTTGCTTATCGACGCGGGCCTGATCGTGCGCAAGGACAGCGCAAACGGCAAACGCTATGCGCGCAAGGACGATGCGGGCGGCATCGAAACGGCGTTCGGCTTCGACATGTCGCCGCTGCTCGCGCGCGCGGAGGAGCTGGCCATGCTGGCCCAGCAGGTCGTTGCAGATCGCATGGCGTTTCGGCGGGCCAAGGAGAACCTGACGATCTGCCGGAGGGATGTCCGCAAGCTGATTACCGCCGCGATGGAAGAGGGCGCCCAGGGAGATTGGGGGGCGATCGAAGCGACCTACATCGGCATTCTCGCAAGTCTCCCGCGGACACCCACGCGAAACGACATCCATACGGCGCTCGTCGAGATGGAACTTCTGCGCAGCGAGATCGTCAACCTTCTGGAAAGGCAGCAATTTTCTGAAGATTCAAGCACCAATGATGCTCATTGTGGGCGCCACATACAGAATTCAAAATCCGACTCCATCCATGAATTTGAACCTCGCTCTGAAAGAGAGCAGGGAGCGGCGTGGAGGATGAACGACGAAATCCCGAGGACGCCTATCCGTAATTTCCCACTTGGCATGGTTCTGAACGCATGCCCTGAGATCGTGATGTACGGTCCCAGTGGCCAAATCGATGGATGGAGGGACTTGATGTCGGCGGCCGTGGTGGTCCGGTCGATGCTGGGCGTCAGTCCTTCTGCCTATCAGGTGGCCTGCGAGGTGATGGGGGCAGAAAATGCGGCCGTCGCGATCGCGTGCATCCTCGAACGAGCGGGGCACATCAACTCTCCCGGGGGATATCTCAGGGATTTGACGCGCCGGGCAGAGCGGGGTGAGTTCTCGCTGGGGCCGGCTTTGATGGCGCTTCTTCGGGGACAGGGCGGAACAGGCAGAAAGGTGGGATGATGGCGGACATCAGAAAACCCTGACAGCTGTCAGGGTTTGGAGCCGTCTTACGTTTCCCTTTTGTCTTCCTTCGGCTCCTACTGTTCGGTTCGCTATATCTATACCCCGGTCAAGCTGAGGGTGGGCGCTTGTGAGAACTCGATCGGGAAGGCAGAGAATCGAGCAAGCCGTCGATGCCGTCGAGGCGCAGCCCCGTTTTGAACTTCGTAGCATCATCAGGGCAAGACTGCTTGGAGGCTGCGGTTTACCTGCTCGGCCTCAGGAACAGTAATTTGTAGCCGGACTATTTCGAATGGCGGGATATGTCGAGTTCTGCGTCCAGGCGATTGTAGGTGGCCTGGACCATGTCGATATCGCTGAGGTGGCTGGCGACGGCCAGTTCGATCACCACGTTGGCAACGGCTGCGTCCACCCTGAGCTGGCGCCGTGAACGATGTGCCTGGAGAAGCGCATCCAATGCCTCGACATTGCCGCCAAGGGCGAAGTGAAGATCCAGCGCGCTTTTGAGAAATGGAATGCATCGGTCCGAGGACGCTTGAGAGGAGAGATCGTCTTCTCCCTGCGATGCCAGCGTGACCGCCTTGTTCTGCAGTTCGCTCATATTGGTATCCTGTTGCCGATGCGTTTGGTGCCGGGTTTCGGAGAATCTACCCTTACAAACCTCGCCCGAGCCTTGCGTGCAACCCAGACGATATCCGGCGAGGGAAAATAGCTTGCTCTTGCAGTCTGCAAGCCAATGACGAATGGCACCTTTACAGTGAGTGATATCAACAATGCATCGGCTGCGAAGGCTCTGCATATCGATGCGCCAAAAGCGAAAGCGGTGTTCATTTTTCGTGTCGCCGGCGGGAAGAAACAGCAAGCAGGGTAGGCGACAATGGCTCGCGCCTTTTCGGAATGCTCAGGCAGACATGCGTTGATTGTCAGCGGCGGCGGGCTGCTATTGGGTTGCTCGTGTGTGCGAGCCATAGTGGGGGGAGGGACAGAATGAGAGCCGCTTTTGCGGCACCCCGGAGAGGCTGTGTCTTCGTCGTCCTCGGAGCTTTCCCGTTATTTCTCGATCGGCGGGTTGGAACTCGCGAAAGTATGAATGTCAGCCCCGGCACGCTTCGGTGAGTTTGCGAATGTGTGCGCTATCCTGTTCGGTGGCCGTAAATACCCGCATCTCTTGTCCATCCACGGCAAGCGTGAAGCCGCCCTGCAGCAGGTCGACCAGTTCCGGCTCCATGGATGTCTGGCCATCGATCGCGTAGCGGCCGTTGTACACTTGCGCGGTTCCATCAAAGGCGAGCCTGCCGGCGTCGCGGGAAAGCGCGAGCTCCACGTTTTTCTTCCCCTCTGCAAGAGCGGCTTCGGGATAGAAGGCAATGACGGTGTCGCTGTAGCCTTGCGTACAGGTGGCGGCAAAGATCACGTTGCCGGAAGAGGGATCGTAGTAAGCGAGGGTCAGTGTCGGTGCCTGGTCGTCATGCAGAAACCAGCCTTTTGGCGTGCTCGATTGAGCGTGAGCGGACATAGACAAGAAAATGCAGTAGACAGCTGTGGCAAGTCGCAAACCCATGGAACCCTCCCAATCCTGTGCAGCGCTATCAAAGCATACCACACAAAATGAGCCGCAGATCGGAGCCAGCGCGCAACAATCAGGGGGATAGCACTGGGAGTGGGTGAAAGCGCTTGCGGTGTTTTAGAGCCCTGCCGCTTTTGTAAGATTGACCCGGAAGCGGTCGCGGCGACGTTGGTAGCGGCGTGTCATTTCAGCCGAGGCGTGGCCGAGCTGCTTCTGGACATGGCGCTCGTCCACCTCGGCCGAGGTGGCAAGACCGGCGCGCAGCGAATGGCCGGCGAATTTTTGTGCCCGCTCTGCTTCCGACAGATCGCCGCGTACCCCGGCGGAAAGCGCTGCCTTCTTGACGAGGCGAGCCACCTCCTGGTCGTTCAGCCGGTCCGGTCCGACATCCTTGCCCTGGCCGGTGACGCGGCGAAACAGGGCCCCGCGGGCGATCTTCGCAAACCGGATCCAGGTTTCGAGCGCGGTCACGGGGCAGGTGGCATCGGACGAACCGCGGCCGATCTCCACTTCGCGCCAGCCGGTCTTGCCGCGCAGCGTCACCAGGGCGCCCTTGTCGAAGATTTCGACCCAGCCACGCCCGTCCTCGCTCTGGTCGCGCCCGAGGTCCAGTCCCGTAATCTCCGAGCGGCGCAGGCCCCCGGCAAAGCCGACGAGCAGCATGGCCCGATCGCGCAGGCCGCGCAGCGTGCCGCGATCGATCGTTTCCAGCATGGCGATGAGATCTTCGGGAAGCAGGGCCTCCTTCTGGCGCGGCGGGGCGGCATGCCGGTTGCGGATACCGGCCATGACGGTGGCGATGGCGGGATCCCTGCGGTCGAGCTTCATGCCGCGCTGTGCGCTGTTCCATCCGATCGCCGCGAGGCGACGCTCGATCGTCGAAACGGTGTTCGGTTTGCCGCCACGTTCGGCCGTACCGGACGCGCAGGCGGTGATGTAGAGGCCGACGACCTGCGGATCGGGGGGAAGGGCGTCGAGGTTCTGACGCCTGCACCACGCCGAGAAATGCTTCCAGTCCGAGGCGTAGGCTCTCCTTGTATTGGCGGAACTTGCTGCCTCAACATACCCGCGGGCGCGATCCGTGAGATCCTGCAGATGAGTGGGCAAAGGCGGCGGCGCATCTGCCGCAACGAGGGCAGTGGAATTGCTGTCAGCCACTGGCGTTTCCTGCGGCTGTGCAAGATGCTCCTGGTGGTGGTTTTCGCTGGTTTCGTCGATGATTCGTGCCATCTCTCCTATAAAGACCAGAATGACCGATAAGGCAATCTTATCTCTCTTTATACAGGAAGGAGAGACTGTGCGGTTTTTCTCGTATAGGACAGGAAAACTGCGCGCCTATCCCACTCCATCCGATCGGCGGGGCAGGTGTAAGGTTGCGTCCTATGTGGTGCTCACCTCGAGCGAGCCGGCCACCGCCTTTCGATAGATCGCCGCATAGTCGTCGGCCCCCAGCGGGCGCGCATTGGTGTCCGAGGAGGAGATGTCGGCGAGTGCCTGGGCTCCGACCCAGTCTGCATCCGTGCCGTCGAGGCCGAGATGCACCAGGGAGGGCGGGATGCCTATGCGGGTCCTGAGGGCCAGCAGCCATGCCATGAGACCGTCGAAGCCGGCGCCGGGCAGGTCGAGATAGCGTGCGAGCCGGGCCGCGTGCTCCTCGATCGCCGGCCGGTTGGCGACGAGGACATAAGGCAGGAGGACGGCGTTGAGCAGGCCGTGGTGCAGGTGATGACGCGCGCCGATCGGGTGGGCCAGGGCATGGACCCCGCCGAGGCCCTTCTGGAAGGCGACGGCGGCGCTGGCGGAGGCGACCAGCATGCCTTCGCGCGCTTCAAGATCGTTGCCGTCGTTGACCGCGCGTTCCAGATAGGCATGCACCAGCCGGACGCCTTCCGTGGCGACGCCGGCCGACATCGGGTGGTGCAGCGGCGAGAACAGGGATTCGAGGTGGTGCGTGAGAGCGTCCATCCCGGTCGCGGCGGTGAGCGCCGGCGGCAGGCCCGTTGTCAGGAGGGGATCAAGGAAGACGCAGGCCGCCAGAAGGTCACGGTGGCCGATGATTTTCTTGATGCCCAGCGCCGTATCGGTCAGCACGGCTTCACGCCCGAGTTCCGAGCCGGTTCCCGCCGTCGTCGGCACGACGAATAGGGACGGGAGCGCCAGGGCCGGGAAATCCGCCAGCGTGGCATAGCGGGCGAGCAGCTCGCTCCACTCGAAGCGCCGGAGGCCCTGCGGATCGCGGCTGGTCAGGGCGATGCCCTTGGCCACGTCGATGGCGCTTCCGCCGCCGACGGCGATGACGAGATCGTGCCCACCCGCCACGAAGGCGCGGCCGCCCGCCTGGGCTTCTTCGAAGGTCGGATTGCCGGAAAGTGCATGAAACACGTCATAGCGGATGCCGGCCTCGTCCAGGCATGCCCGGACTTTTTGCATTGGTGGCAGCGTCAGCAATCCGGGGTCGGTGACCAGGAGTGGATAGGTTGCGCCGGCGAGCCGGCAGCGATGCGCAAGTCGCTCGACCGCGCCCTTGCCGCAGAAGATTTCGGTCGGATAGGTCCAGTAGTGGATGTCGGTCATTGGATGTCCAGGCATTGAAAGGGAATGAGGGGCGGGTGGCGCGGGCCTCAGGGAAGGGGCGTCGTTGCGAAGCTCGCGGCGGTGGGGATGCGTCGGTGCGGCTTGGCGACGGCAAGGTAGAGAAGGCCGAAAGCCGAGAGGGCGGAGAAGACCAGGATGACCGCCCAGACCTGGAACCACGGTGCGCCGGGCGGTGCGAGAAGCACCCGCGGCCAGGCCACGTTGATCGCCTCGAAGACGAGCCAGAGGGTAGCGACGATGTTGACCGGAAGGCTCCAGCGGCCGAGCTGGAAGGCTCCCTTTGCCGGATTCCACCGGCCGTTGAGACGGGCGACCAGCGCACTCGCCGTGACGATGAGGAACACGAAGAAGAAGCCGCCGCTGCCGAAGGCGATCAGCGTGCCGACGGCGGTGGCGTTGAGGCCCAGCACCAGGCCGAAGGCGGCGATGACGGTGCTGCACAGCATGGCGGCCATGGGCACCTTGCGGCGATCGACGCGCCGCAGCAGGGCGGAGCCGGGCAGGATGCCGTCCCGCGCCATGCCGAAGATCGCGCGGCCGATATAGGTCTGCACGGAGACGACGCAAGCGACGAAGGCGACCACGACGACGGCGACGAACGGGCGTTCCGACCAGGCGCCGAGCGCATCGACGACGGCCGGCGTGACGGGGTCGATGATCTGTCCGCTGACCACGGCAGCCGGATCCTTGTAGGAAAGGGTGACGGCGAAAGCGGTCAGCATCACCGTGCCGCCTACCACCAGCATCGAGCGGAGAATGGCCCGCGGTACGGAGATCCGCGCGTCGGTCGTCTCTTCCGAGATCTGCGAGCAGGCGTCGAAGCCGAGGAACGCCCATCCACCGACCGCAAGCGCAGTGAGGAAACCGCTCAGATAGGAGCCGTCCGAGGCTGCTTCCGCACCCATGCTCGTGAACAGCAGGTCGAAGGAGTGGTTGCGGAAGAACAGAAGGAGCACGACGCCGATGCCGATCGAGGCAATGGCTTCCGCGATGATGCCGGCATTGACGAAGTATTTGAGCGGGTTGATGCCGAGAAGATTGACGGCGAGCCCGAGCGCCAGCAGCGCCGCGCCACAGGCCACCTGGCCGTCGGCCGAGGGCGGGGATCCGGTGACGAAGAGGCTGAGCCAGAAGCCGCCGAGATAGGAGACGGTGGTCAGCGATGCCAGAGCGGAAGCGAGGTAGAGGAAGCCGGTGAACCAGGCGAGGCGGTCACCGACGAGATGGCGGACCCATTGATAGCATCCCCCGGCAAGGGGGTATTGCGAGGAGAGCTCGGCATAGACCAGGGCGACGGTGAACTGAAGGGCGAGGCAGAGCGGGACGATCCAGACCCAGGACGGGCCGATGCTGATCGCCCCGAGCGACATCACCGAATAGATGCCGACGACCGGCGAGATCGTGGCGAAGCCCACGGAAAACGACGACCAGAGGCTGAGGCCGCGGTCCAGTTCCTGTCGATAGCCGTGGCTGGCAAGGAACCGCTCGTCGTTGCTTGACGCTGCTGACTTGGTATCCGGCATGATGACCTCCCGTCGTCCGCCTTGCGACCGGGCGCAGGGCGCCATTGGCCGCGAGGGGTTTCCTGCGCGGGCCTGCGGTCGGGGTTGCTTTGAAAGAATCCCGGCCCGGTCCCTGTTTTCTTTGAGATCGTGGCCGCCTCCAAGCATACGGTAGACAAAGGTAACGTCAGGTGGAATTCCAATTTGATTGCGTTGGCATCAATCGAAACTGATGTAATGGTTGCCATGCAAGAGGTGGCCGTGCGATGCGGCCGCTCGCCGGAGGGGCGATGCTGAAGAATGTCACGGATGTCGATTTGCGCCTGTTGCGGTTGTTTGCCCGCGTGGTCCGCTGCGGCGGCTTTACAGCCGCGCAGGCCGAACTCAACATGAGCCAGTCGAACATCAGCATGCATATCGGCAATCTCGAACGGCGGCTCGGCTACCGGCTCTGCGAGCGCGGCAAGGGCGGGTTTCGTCTTACCTCGAAGGGCCGCCACATCCTCGAGGCCTCACAGAGCCTGTTCGAGGCGATCGGCGTGTTCGTCGCGCAGGCCGGGAGCCTCTCCGGACGGCTTGTCGGCGATTTGAGCCTCGGCCTTGCCGATACGATCGTTACCCTGCCGGGGACCCGGTTCGGCGAGGCCATGGGGGCGTTCTTTCGCCGCGACCAGGATGTTCAGCTGAACCTCTTCGTCAATGCGCCGACCGATCTGGAGCTTGCGGTCATCGACGGGCAGGTGGAACTGGCGATCTCCTACTTCAGCCGCTCACGGCCGTCGCTCGACTATTTCCCACTCTACATGGAGGAGATCGCGCTTTATTGCGGTGCCCGGCATGCGCTCTTCGCCGTGGTATCGCCGGACGAGGCGGATATTGCGGCGGCCAACTGGGTCATGCACGGTTTTCTTCCGGAAAGCTCGATCCTGCCTCTTCGACCGCTGCGCAGCCGCGCGACGGCGCACCACATGGAAGCGGTCGCCCAGATGATCCTGGCGGGGACGCATGTCGGATACCTTCCGCGGCACTATGCCGAGATCTGGGTCGGCCGCGGCGAGATGACGGCGCTCCTGCCGGAGCGCCTGACATACGAAGTCGAGCACAGCATGATCACCTATGCCGGGCGCCCGCTGAGCGAGGCGGCGCGCGCCTTCATCGATGACCTGCTTCGCGCCCACGACCTGCCCACGGCGGAACCCGTCTGATCCGATCCCGCGCGCTCAGTTGCGGAACATCTGGAAAACGCTCTCCATCTGGCGGATTCCGGTTGCGGTCTGGGTTTCGTCGCATGCGGCATAGCCCATGACCAGGCCCTGCATGGCCGCGCGGTTCCGGAAGAATTTCGACATCGGACTGGCATTGACGCCGCGGGCGGCAAGCGCGTTGGCCACGGCTATATCGTCCAGCCCGTCCCTGAGCTGGCCGATGAGCTGGATTCCGGCTTCACAGGGCAGGATTTCCATGTCCGCACCGAGGCGCCGGGAACAGATTTCCACGAAGGCCTCCCGCCGACCGGCATACAGGCGGCGCATCCGTTTCAGGTGACGGGTCATGTGCCCCTCCATGATGAAGTCGGCAAGGGCCGCCTGCAGCAGAAGTGGTGCGAACTGTCCCGTCGTGCTGAGCGCGTTGACGAAGCCTTTCTGCAAGGCCTGCGGCAGGACAATGAAGCCGAGACGAAGCGCCGGGAACAGCAGTTTTGCGAACGTCCCGACATAGATCACCCGGCCGCTGGCATCCATGCTCTGCAAGGCCGGCACGGGACGCCCGACGAACCGGTACTCGCCATCGAAGTCGTCCTCGATGATCCAGCTGTCCAGGCGGTCGGCCACGTCGAGCAGGGACAGGCGCTGTTCGAGCGGCATGGTGATGCCGAGCGGATGCTGGCATGCCGGGGTGACGTAGATGAGGCGCGCGGCGCGCGGCGGGGGAGCAAAGCGCCAGCCCTGGGCGTCCACGAGAAGCGGAAGAATATGGGCGCCGGCGACAGTGAAGGCCGCCTGCGCGCCGTAATATCCGGGTTCCTCCATCCAGACCGGGTCGCCCGGGTCGAGCAGCAGGCGTGCAAGCAGGTCGAACGCGGCCTGTGCGCCGGTCGTTATGACGATCTGTTCCGGCCGGCAATGAATGCCGCGGGCGGACGCCAGATAGCCGGCGATCGCCTCCTGCAGGGCCGGCAACCCGCTGACGTCGTAGGTTCCGAAAAGCTTGCCCCCGGCAAAGGCGGCCCTGCGCGCCACGAGCTTCGCCCATACGCCGAATGGAAAGGAATGGGCATCGGGCATGCCGGGATGGAACGCCTGGCTGCCGGGCCGGCCGTGATGCACGGGCTGTTCCAGCAGCACGCGTCCCCGTTTTGACACGGGGCGAGTGTCTCCGGCGGCGCTGGCCGGGCTGGGTCGCGGCGAAACGGCGGGCAGGGCGACCACGACCGGGCGCGCGCCCGGGCGGTTCAGCAGGTAGCCTTCTGTCGCGAGCTGGTCGTAGACGGCGACGATCGTATTGCGCCCCAGGCCGAGTTCGGCGGCCAAAGAGCGGGTCGAGGGCAGCTCCGCTCCTGCCGGCAGGATGCGGGAACCGACGAGCTGGGCAATCGCGCGGTAGAGCTGCCGCTGCAACGGCTCCGGGCTGCCCCTGTCGATCGCCAGAGCATCGAGGGGGAAGACTTGCCTGCTGCGCGGGGTTGATTTCACGGAATTTCCCTCTCCGAGATGGCGAAACTGGATCCATCAATTTCTACCGAACTGGCTCTCGTGACGGATACAGTAACCGGTAAGGTATCCGCATGCCGCATTCAAGGAAATCGATTCCGGACGGGAGCCGATGTATCGATCCACCCCCCCTGACTGGCGGCCGGAGACCAGAATTCAATCGAGGGCAGTGCGTGAGATGAGTGTGAAAATAGGCATCAATCCAATCACCTGGACCAATGACGATGTGCCGGAGCTCGGGGGAGACACGCCGCTCGAAACCTGCCTGGAGGAAACCCGCAAGGCGGGCTATGCCGGCACGGAGCTCGGCGGGAAGTTCCCGCGTGCTGCAGGGGAGCTCGGCCCCATCCTGTCGGGCTACGGCCTTGAACTGGTATCCGGCTGGTATGACGGGCGTATCCTGGAAAATACGGTCGACCAGGAATTCGAGGCGATCCTGCCGCACCTCGCTCTTCTGCGCGATCTCGGTGCGCGCCATGTGGTCTATGCCGACACGTCGAGAGGCCGGCATGGCGCGATCCATGACCCGATCTCGCAGCGCCCGCACCTGATGGAGGACGAGTGGAAGGGCTACGGCGAGAAGATCACGCGGCTGTCAGAGCGGTTTGCAGACTTTGGTGTCGGCATGGCCTTCCACCACCATATGGGGACGATCATCGAGACCGATGCGGAAATCGACCGCCTGATGGAAAACACCGGTGAGGCCTTCGGTCTGCTCTACGACACGGGCCACTGCGCCTTCTCGGGCGGCGATCCGAAATCGCTGCTGCAGCGGCATGTCGATCGCGTCGTGCACGTTCACTGCAAGGACTACCGTCCGGAGATCCTTCAGCATGCGCGAGCACAGGACATGAGTTTCATGGGGGCGGTCATGGACGGGATCTTCACGGTCCCGGGAGACGGCGCTCTGGACTATCTGACGCTCCTCAAGATTCTTGCCGATGCCGGTTATGCCGGTTGGCTCGTGGTGGAGGCGGAGCAGGATCCGGCCAAGGCTCATCCTTTGACTTATGCCACCATGGGCTACAGGAACTTGAAGGCGCTGGCGGAGGAAGCCGGTTTCGTCGTGAACGGGAGGACAGGAGAATGAACGGTTCTGGGAGGACGGAGGCCGCGGCCAGTGTGACGCCCCTCGTCGTGGTCAATATCGACGATGTCGGCATGTGCCACGGTGCCAACACGGCCTATATCGAGTTGCGGCGGCTTGGCGTGGTGGATTCCGGATCGGTGATGGTTCCGTGTCCGTGGTTTCTCGAAATTGCGGAGGCGGGGGCGCTTGATCCGACGCTCAATCTTGGCGTCCATATCACGCTGACCTCGGAGAAGCGCCACTACCGCTGGCGCCCTCTCACCAAGGCGACACCCGCATCGGGTCTCGTGGATGCGGACGGCTTCCTGTGGCGCTCGGTGATCGATCTGCGCAAGAACGCCCATCCGGATGCTGTCGAGGCGGAGATGCGCGCGCAGATCGAGGCGTTCCGCAATGCCGGGCTGACGGCGACCCATATCGACGGTCACATGGGTGGGGTCTTTTCGCCAGAATTCGTCGAGCGATATGTCGAGGTCGGCGTCGAATATGGCCTGCCGACCCTGTTCCCCGCCACGATCCAGTCCTACGGACCTGTCCACAATCTCGGTGCCGTCGATCAATCCGCCTATGACGCCGCGGCCGCGCGCCTGACGGCGGCCGGCGAGGTTTGCGCGACGGCAGTCCTGGAGACGCCGTGGCACAGGGAGCAGCCGGCACAGGAGCGCTACCAGGCACTCTACGGAAAGATCGGGCCGGGGCTGAACTTCCTGTGTCTCCATGCGAATGCGCCCGGGGAGATCGAGGTCATCGAACCGACCTCGGCACAGATCCGCATCGATGAATACGAGGTGCTCAAGAGCCCTGCCTTCCGCCGGTGGGCAGAGGCGCTTCCGGTGCGCAGGGGATCGATGAAGGAGCATGCAGCGGCAAGACTGGCCGCCTGAGACGAAATCCATCGCCGTCCGGCAGGATACATCCACCATAAAAAGGGAACAGCAACCATGATTGCAGCAGTCTTGAAATCGAAATCCGCCCGTTTCGTCCGTACCGGTGTCCTCGCGGCGACGGTCGCGCTTCTCGGCGTGACGAGTGCGTCGGCGGAGGCCAAGAAGGCAGAAGACGTCCGTATCGTCTTCGTCACCCACGGACAGGCGAACGACGTCTACTGGACCGTCGTGAAGAACGGCATGCTGGCGGCGGCCAAGCAGCTCGGCGTCAAGGTCGATTACCAGGCACCGGAAACCTTCGACGTCGTGCGTATGGCGCGTATGATCGAAGCTGCCACCGCCTCCGCGCCTGATGGCCTTGTCATTTCGATCCCCGATGCGGATGCGCTCAAGGCGCCTGTCGAGGCGGCGAGGGCCGCCGGTATTCCGGTCGTGGTCATCGATTCCGGCGAGGATCAGGTGGAGCCGTGGAAGCTCGACCTTTTCGTCGGCGGAGGCTCCGAATACGACAATGGTGTGCGTGCCGGCAAGATGATGGGCGAGGCGGGTGTCAAGGAAGGCATCTGCGTCAACCACGAGGTCGGCAATGTGAGCCTCGACAAGCGTTGCGCAGGCTTCAACGATGGCCTGAAGGAAAGCGGCGGCAAGTCCTCGGTCGTTGCGGCAACGATGGATCCGACCGACGTCACCCGTCGGGTCGAAGCCTATCTGTCGGCCAATCCCGGCGTGACGGGGGTTCTGGCGCTCGGCCCGACTGTCGCAACCCCGATCCTCCAGCTTTTCAAGGATCGCGGTACGCTGGCCAACTACAAGATCGGCAGCTTCGACCTCTCGCCGCAGCTGCTCGACGCCGTGAGCGACGGCAGTGCCATGTTCGCCATCGACAACCAGCAGTTCATGATGGGCTACCTCCCCGTCGTCTTCCTTACCAACAAGGCGATGTACAAGACCTTCCCCGCCTCTGCCGTCCGCACGGGACCGTCCTTCATTCTTCAGAAGGATGCGGCCGCGGTGCGTGATCTCAGCAAGGAAGGTATTCGCTGAGACCTTCCAGGCCGGCGGGAGGAGAACCGCCGGCCTGGATCATGAGGAATAGAATTGGGAGAACATTGATGACGGCGGAAGCTATCAAGCCACCCCGTGCCCTACAGGCCACAAGCGGGCAATCCTCCAGCAGGCTGACAAGGGCACTGCGGCGCCCTGAACTCGGCGCGCTTACCGGCACGATCCTTGTCTTTGCCTTGTTCGGTATCTTTGCTGGAAACAGCGGCCTTTTCAGCCCGCTGGGGATCAGCAACTTCCTGCAGGTCTCGGCTCAGCTAGGGATCCTCGCGGCGGCGGTCGCGCTGTTGATGATCGGCGGAGAATTCGATCTGTCGATCGGTTCGATGATCGGTTTTGCGAGCGTGACGATCGGGCTGGGCGTGACGGAATTCGGCCTGCCTATCTGGCTGTCCGTCATGATCGCCTTCGTGTTCGCTATCGCCATCGGTGCGGCGAACGGGTTTCTCGTCGTGCGAACGCGGCTGCCGTCCTTCATCGTGACGCTGGCCGGTCTGTTCGTCCTGCGTGGGCTGACGCTGGCGCTGACCCGGACGATCACGGGACGGACCCAGATCCCCTACATCACCGAAGGGCAGGAAGGCAGCTTCTTCGTCCAGATCTTCGGTGGCAAGTTCGGTGCCGGGTTTTTCCAGTGGCTGGCGGACATAGGCATGATTGCCAAGCGTGCGGATGGCCTGCCTATGGTCCAGGGCCTTTCGATGTCCATCCTCTGGTGGTGTATGGTCACGGCGCTTGCGACATGGGTTCTTCTGAAGAGCCGCTACGGCAACTGGATCTTCGCCGTCGGCGGCGATGCCCTCGCGGCACGCAATGTCGGTGTGCCGGTTGACCGGGTGAAGATCGCCCTCTTCATCTCGACGGCCTGTGCCGCAACTCTGTTTGCCACCATCCAGGTGCTGGAATCCGGCTCCGCCGACACGTTACGCGGCTTCCAGAAGGAATTCCAGGCGATCATCGCGGCGGTCATCGGCGGATGCCTCCTGACGGGTGGATACGGCTCCGCTGTCGGCGCCATGTTCGGTGCGCTGATCTTCGGCACAGTCGAAATGGGAATCTTCTACACCGGTATCGACACCGACTGGTTCCAGGTCTTTCTGGGCGTGATGCTGCTGATTGCGGTGCTCGTCAACAACTACGTCCGCCGCAAGGCAACGGAGGCACGCTAATGGCCGCAGGCACTCCCATCATCGAACTGAAGGATGTCAGCCGTCGCTTCGGTTCCGTCACGGCGCTCCAGGATATCTCGTTTACCGCTCATGCAGGAGAGGTCCACTGCCTGCTCGGCGACAACGGCGCGGGCAAGTCCACCCTGATCAAGACCCTCTCGGGCGTTCATCCGCCGTCGGAAGGCGTGATGGAGGTGGATGGCGCGCCGGTGCTGTTCTCTTCGCCACGCGATGCCCTCGACAAAGGCATCGCTACGGTCTTCCAGGATCTTTCGATGATCCCGCTGATGAGCATAAGCCGCAACTTCTTCCTCGGACGCGAGATGCTGAAGGGCGTCTTCCCGTTCCGCCGGATCGATACGAGGCAGGCCGATGCCGTCGTCAGCGAGGAACTGGCCAAGATCGGCATCACGGTGCGTGATCCCCAGCAGGCGGTCGGGACGCTTTCGGGCGGCGAACGGCAATGCGTCGCCATTGCCCGTGCCGTCTATCACGGCGCCCGCGTTCTCATCCTCGACGAGCCGACGTCGGCGCTCGGCGTGCACCAGGCGTCGATCGTGCTGCGCTACATCGCCCAGGCCAAGGCGAGGGGGCTCGCCGTGATCTTCATCACGCACAACATCCATCATGCCTATCCGGTCGGCGACAGGTTCACCCTGCTCAACCGCGGCCGCTCGCTCGGTTCGTTCCGAAAGGACGAGATCAGCGAGGAAGAGGTGCTCGACATGATGGCCGGGCGGCGGGACCTGAAGTACCTGCAGGCCGAACTCGACATGGTCGCGGGCCGCAGGTCGGGGGAGCAGGCGGCCCTCTGACAGGTCCGACCGCTCCGGATTCCGGCAGATGAACACACCCAATCCGGCGGGGTTCTCCCCGCCGGTCCCTGATCCCGTTCGCCCATCCGTGCGGATGGCGGGCTATGAAATGACGAGGAACTCCATGATTGATGTCAGTCTGTTCGGTGCGGGCCAGATCGGATCCGTGCACGCCGCCAACCTTGCGCGCCATCCGGGCGTGCGGCTGCGCTACATTGTCGATCCCTACCGGCCTGCGGCGGAACGGATCGCCGCAGAGACCGGCGCCAAGATCGCCGACACGGCCACCGTACTTGCCGACCCGGCGGTGAAGGCGCTCGTCATCGCCTCCGCCACGCGGACGCATGCAGACCTGACCATCGCCGCTGCACGGCACGGCAAGGCGGTGTTCTGCGAAAAGCCGATCGACCTCGATATCGGCCGCACCGACGAGTGCCTGGCGGCCGTCGAAAAGGCAGGGATCGTCTTCCAGATCGGGTTCAACCGCCGCTTCGACCCGAGCTTCCGAAGCCTGAAGGCGCGGATCGATGCAGGCGACATCGGTTCCGTCGAACAGGTCATCATCACCAGCCGTGATCCGGAGCCCGAAACGGAAGAAGCGCTTGCCGGCGGCGGCGGCGTCTTCCGCGAAATGACGATCCACGACTTCGACATGGCGCGTTACCTGCTCGGCGAGGAGCCCGTCGAACTCTTCGCGACCGGTTCCTCGCTCGTGCTGCCCTATTATGCCAAGCTTGGCGAATACGACACGGCCATGTTCATCCTGCGCACGGCGAGCGGGCGCCAGTGCCACATCAACAACAGCGTGCGCGCCGTCTATGGCTATGACCAGCGGATCGAGGTCCATGGCTCCGGTGGCATGCTGCGCGCGGGCAACCAGACGCCCACCTCCGTGGAGGTCTCCGGGCCTCTTCAGATCGCGACCGACAAGCCGCTCTATTTCTTCGTGGAGCGCTACCAGGGCTCCTATGCCGCGGAACTCGACCATTTCATCGAATGCGTGGTTGCCAACCGGAAGCCGGATGTCGGCGCGAGCGATGGCCGCAAGGCGATGATCCTGTGCGAGGCCGCACTGGCATCCGCCAAATCGGGACGCTTCGAGCCCGTCTCCTTCTGACACGCGTCGCAGCGGCCGCTCCTTGCCTATCGTGAAAGGGAAATCCGATGAAGAAATTCCGCCTTGGACTTGTAGGCGCTGGCCGGATGGGGCTGGTTCATCTGCGTGCGGCGGCCGACAGTGCCCTCGTCGAGATTGCCGCCGTCGCCGATCCCTCCGTTGCGGCGCGTGAGATGCTGCGCCCGTTCGGCGTCGCGGTCCATGCCGATGCCATGGCGATGATCGGTGCGGGCGGGCTGGACGGGGTCCTTATCGCCACCCCGAGCCCCACCCATGTCGCGACCATCGCCGCGGTGGCAGCCCGGGGCTTGCCGATCCTCTGCGAGAAACCGTGCGGCATCAGCGCGGTGCAAGCGAAGGAGGCGGCGGCGATCGCCGAAAGCGCCGGGGTTCACCTGCAGATCGGCTACTGGCGCCGCTTCGTGCCGGAACTGAAGGCGCTGCGGGAGCGGATCATGGCACACTCCCTCGGCGAACTCTATCTGGTCTCCTGCTTCCAATGGGACGAGACGCCACCACCGGCGTCGTTCAGGGCCAGCGGTGGCGGCGCCTTCATCGACATGGGCGTGCATGAGTTCGATCAGCTTCGCTGGCTGACCGGGCAGGAGCTCGAGGACTATCGGGTGGCTGCGGCGAGCACGGCTTTCGCCGAGGTGGTCCCGGAGGATCCCGATGCCGTCCAGCTGTTGTGCACGCTGTCGAAAGGCGGCAATGGCCTCGTTTCGCTCGGGCGCAGATTTCCCATCGGTGATGCCTGCTGGGTGCAGGCGTTCGGCACGATGGATTTTGCGGAATCGCGGTTCTTCTGGCCGCCCGCCGGCGAAGCGGTGTTCTTCGCGGCCCTCCGCGCGCAGCTTGAGGATTTTTCCCGGGCGGTGCAGGGACAGCCGTCGGCGGCGGCCACGGCGGCGGATGCCGTTGCCGCTCTCGTCGCCGCGGAAGCCGCAACGGCTGCGCTGCGGCGGGCACGGTAGGTGTGCCATGCCAAGCCGGAGCACGCCCCGCACCCTCGCCGAGCTGAAGTCTCAGATCATTTCCCGCGAGATCGTCCTGTCCACGATGCTGGAGAAAACGGCCCGGTCCGCCTTCGAGGCGCCTGATCTCGTTGCCTTCGAGACAGGCAATGCTTTCGCAAGACGGACCGGCGTCCCGCCGCAAACCGTCGACCGCCTGGCCCGTCGACTCGGCTTCAAGAATTTTCGGGATTTTAGGGGTGTTTTCCGCGCACATCTGCGTGAAATCTCCGAAAAATCCCCGTGAAGCCTGCCCACTGCGGCTGTTGCGGCAACGCACGATGTGGATGAAGTGCGACGGCCGCGGGGACGTGCGATCCGGCGCGCGCCAATCGTTTTTTGCGCCCGCCGGATGGACGCTTACGACATGATCAGGCCGCCATCGACATTGATCGTCTGACCCGTGATGTAGGCGGCGTCCGGCGAGGCGAGGAAGGCAACGAGCGCGGCGACTTCGGCGGGCGTGCCGGCGCGGCCCATCGGGATGCCCTCGACCCATTCGGCCATCAGTTCGCCCGGGCCGTACTCGCCGAGCATCTGACCCCAGACGCGGTCGTTATAGTCCCACATCTCGGTGTGGATGATGCCGGGGCAGATGGCGTTGGCGGTGATGCCTTCCCGCGCCAGTTCCTTGGCAAGGCTCTGTGTCAGGCCGACGACGCCGAATTTCGAGGCGGCATAGTGCGGCGTGTAGATGAAGCCCTGGCGGGCCTGGCCGGAAGCGGTGTTGATCAGGCGGCCCTTGGTGCCGCTGGCCCGGAAGCGGCGGATCGCCTCCTGGCAGCACAGGAACACGCCCTTGGTGTTGACGTCGAGATTGAGGTCCCATTCGCGCTCGGTGAGGTTTTCCACCTTGGCGATGGTGATGACGCCGGCATTCTGCACGGAGACGGAGATCGCGCCGAGCTTCGCTTCGGCCTCGCCATAGGCCGCCTGCACCGCCTTGGCATCGGTCACGTCGAGTGGAAGGCCGATCACCTCCGCCCCGGTTTCTGCGGCCAGCGCTTCGGCGGCAGCGACGGTATCCTTCTCGATCGCCGCGATGGCGACTTTCGCGCCCTCTTCGGCAAAGCGCTTGGCGATACCGCGGCCGATGCCCTTGTTGCCTCCAGTGACGAACACCGTCTGGCCTGCAAAACGTCTCATGGTCTTTTCTCCATAATGCGCGGCAGGCCGTGGTCTGGTCCGGGGATGGATCAGGCCGTGAGCCGGGCCGCAGTGAACTTGTCGGTGACGAGCACGTCGATGACGCCCAGCTTCAGGGCGCCGGCGATGGCCTCGGTTTTCGATTCTCCGCCGGCGAGCGCCATGACGCGGTTGGTCTTGCGCAGCTCTTCCAGCGAAACGCCGATGACGCGGTCGTTAAGTGGCGTTTCGACCGGTTTTCCCTGCCGGTCGTAGAAGCGATAGGAAATCTCGCCGACCGCGCCGGCCTCGTGCAGCATCGCCATTTCCTGGCGGGAAAAGGTGTTGCCCGAACGAGCCAGCATTTCCGAAGGCTCGACCGCACCGATGCCGACGATGGCGAGGCTGAGGCGACCGAAGAGGTCCATGGTCTCGCGCACGGCCGGGTCCGCGAGCATCACGAGTTTCGCCTCGCGCGAGGACGTGATGCCCTGGACCAGCAGGAGCCGCGGCTCGCCGCCAGTGAGTTTGGCAAGGCGCGCGGTGAGCTGTGTTGCATGCATCTGCACCGAGGCATCGCCCATACCGCCGAGGATCTGCACAATGTACTTGGCTTTGGCGCTCTTCAGCGGGTGGATATTGTCCACCATGCGCAAGATGGTCTGGCTCCAGCTCGAGACGCCGACGACCTCGTCCTGTTGTAGTGTCACTTCAAGGAAGTGGGCAGCGGCCTCACCGATGCGGGCCATGATTGCGCCGTCGCGGTCTTCCGAACAGTCGATGACGATGGCTTCGGTCAGGCCGTAGCGATCGCGCAATGCGGTCTCCAGCTCCGCGAATGTGCCGGCGGGCGGGATGACCGTCGTGCGCACGATGTCTTCCTGCTCGGCGCGTTTCAGCATGCGTGAGACGGTCGCCTGCGACATGTGCATGATCTCGGCAATGTCAGCCTGCCGCTTGCCTTCCAGATGATACATCTGGGCGACGCGGGCGATCAGGCGCAACTCGTTCAGCCTTCCCATAGGGGGTCTCCATGAGTGAATTTTTATTCACTCATAGTCGATGGACACGTTAGGGTCGAGCGGCAGATTGCGTCCTGCCAAACCACAAGTCGCTGTGTGGCGTCGGAAAGACGCGGCGCGATGGGGTTGGCGGCGCGCGGCAGGGCGGCGATGGCGGCAAGATCCGGCCAGACGCCGAGCGAGAGGCCGGCGAGATAGGCCGCGCCGAGCGCGGAGGCCTCGGGCGCGTCGCACTGGATGACGGCGTGGTCGAGCGTGTCGGCAACGCACTGCATGAGAAACGTGTTCTGGCTCGGGCCGCCATCGGCATAGAGGCGGCCGAGCGGCGCCGGCGATTGCGCCGACATCGCCTTGAAGACGTCGTGCACCTGGAAGGCGATACTGTCCGTCACCGCGCGGGCCATCTGGGCGCGGCTGGTGTTGAAGGTGATGCCGGAGAAGAGCGCCCGCGCATCGGCGTGCCAATAGGGTGCGCCAAGGCCGACGAAGGCGGGCACGAAGCCGGGGCCGCCGGGTTCGGCTGACGCGGCAAGCTCGGTCAGCGCCTGCACGCCCGGCAGGCCCAGCATCTCGGCCATCCAGGGCAGCGAGGCGGCCGAGACCAGGATATTGCCCTCGAAGGCATAGGTCGGCCGGCCGCCGATCGACCAGGCAACGGTCGTGGTGATGCCCTGCTGCGGCGCAATGAAGCGGGGCAGGGTGGTCATGATCGAAGAGCCGGTGCCGAAGGTCACCTTTCCGTCGCCGGGATTGAAGGCACCGTGGCCGAAGAGTGCGGCATGGCTGTCGCCGATGGCCGAGGCGATCGGGATGCCGTCGGCAAGGCCCGGCACGTTCTTTGTCACACCGAAGCGCGAGGCGCTGTCGCGCACCTCGGGCAGGGCCGTCTTATCGACACCGAACAGGGCGCAGAGTTCATCGCTCCATTCCTGCCGGTTGAGGTCGTAGAGCTGGCTGCGCGCGGCGTTGGCGGCATCGCAGGCATGGACCGCACCGTCGGAAAAACAATGGATGAGCCAGGCGTCGATCGTGCCGAGCCGGACGGCGCGCCCGGCGGGTACGCGGTCGAGCAGCCACTTCATCTTGGGGCCGGGGAACATCGGATCGATGGGAAGGCCGGTCAGCGCAGCAACACGCGGCGCATGGCCCGCCGCGATCAGCTCGGCGCAGGCCGGCGCGCTGCGGCGGCATTGCCAGCTCACGACGGGTCCGAGCGGTTCGCCGGTCTCGGCATCCCAGATGGTGACGGATTCGCGCTGGTTGGAGATGGCGATGCCGATAATCTCGACGCTGGGGCCGGCGGCAAGGCACGCAGCGATCGCCTCCTGCACGGAGGCCCAGAGACGTAGCGGGCTTTGTTCAACCCAGCCCGGCTGCGGATGCTCGATGCCGACAGGGGAGGCGCCGCGGGCAAGGATCCCGCCGTCCGTGGAGACAAGCACGGCTTTCGAATTCGTGGTGCCCTGGTCGATGGCGAGGATGGCGGTCGTCATGGTGGCTCCGGTGAGCGGAATTGGAGGGGGCGCGGCGAAAGGGAGGTCTTGCCGCGCCCGGCGCGAAATCTAACCGCGCGGGATCACGCGTGGGAAGCTTTTCGCGCAATCAGGGCGACGGCCGCCTCGGCGATGGCGGCGGGCGACATGCCGAACTCGTCGAGCAGGAACTCGGCGGAGCCGGTGGGTGCGAAAATGCCGGGCACGCCGAGGATCTTCATCGGTACGGGCGCTTCCGCCACGACGACTTCGGCGATGGCGGAGCCGAGGCCGCCGAAGGTCGAGTGCTCCTCCGCCGTCAGGATGGCGCCGGTCTCGTGCGCCGCGGCGACCACGGCCTCGACGTCGATCGGCCGGACGGTCGCCATGTTGAGGACACGCGCCTCGATGCCCTGTTCGGCGAGGATGGTGGCGGCCTTTACCATGCGATGGGTCAGCGTGCCATTGGCAATGAGGGTGACGGCATCGCCGTTGCGCAGCAGGTTGGCCTTACCGAGCGCGAAGGTGTGGCCGGCCGGCAGCAGGTCCGGTACGCCGACGCGCGAGAGGCGCAGAAAGACGGGGCCGTCATATTTCGCGGCCCATTCCACGGCGGCGGCGGTCTCGATGGAATCGCAAGGCGCGATGACCGGCAGGTTCGGCAGGACGCGCGTCCAGGCGAAATCCTCGATCGAATGGTGCGTCGGGCCGAGCTCGCCATAGGCCATGCCGGAGGAAATGCCGACGAGCTTCACATTGGCGTTGGAATAGGCGATGTCGGCCTTGATCTGCTCCAGCGAGCGGCCGGTGAGGAAGCAGGCGGCGGCGCAGACGAAGGGCAGCAGACCGCCATTGGCAAGGCCTGCGCCGACGCCGACAAGGTTCTGCTCGGCGATGCCGACATTGACGAGGCGTTCGGGCCACTTGGCCTTGAAGCCGCCGAGCTTGGAAGAGCCGACGGAATCGTTGCAGACGGCCACGACCTTGGGATTGTCGGCGCCGAGGCGCTCCAGCACCGCGACGAAGGCGTCGCGGCAATCGTGAAGCTTAACGGAAGGGGTTACGGCGTTCATCAAAGGGCCTCCGAAAGCTCAGCCACGGCAATTTCGTATTGTTCGGCATTGGGCACCTTGTGGTGCCAGTCGACCTTGTCCTGCATGAAGGAAATGCCGTGGCCCTTGTTTGTGTGGGCGACGATGCAATGCGGGCGAGCCCCTCGTTTTTCCAGCGCTGGAACGATTTCGTCCATGGCATTGCCATTGATCTCGGTGACATCCCAGCGGAAGGCTTCGAGCTTGGCGGGGAAGGGGGCGAGATTGTTGGTGTCCTCAAGCGAAGCACCCTGCTGGAAGCGGTTGTGGTCGATGATCAGCGTCAGGTTGTCGAGGCCGAACTGCGCGGCCGAGGCGATCGCCTCCCAGTTGGAACCTTCCTGCATCTCGCCGTCCCCGGTCAGCACATAGATGCGGTAGGTCGCGCCGGTCAGCTTGGCGGCCTTCGCCATGCCCACCGCGACCGGCAGGCCATGGCCGAGCGGGCCGGTATTGGTCTCGACGCCCGGCACCTTGTTGCAGTTCGGGTGGCCGTTAAGTCGCGAATGCGGCTTCAGGAAGGTCGCGATTTCCTCCTCGGGGATGAAACCGCGCTTGGCGAGCGTGACGTAAAGCGCCAGGGCCACATGTCCCTTCGACAGCACGAACCGGTCGCGATCCGGCCGCTTCGGCTCGTCCGGCGAAACGTTGAGGATGCGAAAATAAAGCGCCGTCAGGATGTCGATGGCGGACATTTCCCCACCGATATGGCCTGCGCCTGCTTCAAACACCGCTTGCAGATCGCGAAGGCGGATCTGGCGAGCGATACGGTCGAGATCGTTCGGATGCATGAAATCCTCATGATGAATAAATATACATTGATAGATATATTTGCACGAGTGGTCTGCAAGTCAAGGAAAAATTCCATCAGTGAGTTCTAAAAAATTCGGGAAGGGCGCCTTGACACACTCCAACGGGATGCGATACGAATTTACACACACTAATGAATATTTATGCTGCAGAGAAAACGCAAGACCGAGAACGGCCGGGAGGAGTGCTCATGGTGGCGGATGTGAAGGAAAGACAGGGCTTCGCAGGCGTGATGCTGCCGTCGCTGCGCGGCGCCACGGGGCCGCTGATCGGCCTCATCGTGCTGTGCCTCTTTCTCACCTTTGCGACGGACAAGTTCCTGTCGGTACGCAACTTCCTCAACGTTCTGGACCAGATCACGGTGCTCGGCGTCATGGCCGTCGGCATGACGATGGTCATCCTGATCGGTGGCATCGACCTTGCGGTCGGCTCGGTCATGGCGCTCGCCATGATGGTGCTGGGTTATCTCAACGTCGTCGCCGGCGTGCCGATGGGGCTTGCCATTCCGCTGGCGCTGGCGGCGGCCGCCTTGAACGGCCTGATCGCCGGGCTTCTGATCACGCGCTTCAACGTGCCGGCCTTCATCGCGACGCTCGCCATGATGTCGATCACCCGCGGCCTTGCCAACATGATCACCGACGGCCAGCAGATCATCGGCTTTCCGGCCTGGTTCAACATGATGGCCATCGTGCGCTTCGGCGGCTTCCTGACGCTCACCGTCGCCGTGATGATCGTCGTCTTCATCGTCGGCCTTCTCTACCAGCGCTACCGCCATGGTGGGCGCGTGCTCTACGCCATCGGCGGCAATGCCGAAGTCGCGCGTCTTGCCGGCATCAATGTCCAGCGCGCCACCGTGCTCGTCTATGTCGTGTGCAGCTTCCTTGCCGGCCTCTCGGGCATGGTGCTCGCCGCCCGGCTCGACTCCGTGCAGCCTTCCTCGGGCGTCTCCTATGAACTCGACGCCATCGCGGCGGTCGTCATCGGCGGCACTTCGCTTTCGGGCGGCACGGGCGGCATCGGCGGCACCATCATCGGCGTCCTCATCATCGGCGTGCTGCGCAACGGTCTCAACCTGCTCAGCGTCTCGCCCTTCATGCAGCAGGTCATCATCGGCGCCGTCATCGTGCTCGCCGTGACGGCCGAGACCTACCGCAAGCGCAAGTAGGACCGTTCACCCCCGCTGCCGGCGGGGAGGCGAAAACGGCCCGCAATGGTGCGGGCCGGCAAAAGGAAGGCGGCTTCCTGCAGGGGCGGGGGCTGCCGGGCAACCCGGAGGAGAAACCATGAAACTGTCCAAAATGCTGATCGCGGCGAGCGCCGTGTCCGTGCTCGCACTTCCCGCAACCGCCGCCGAGGTCAAGAAGATCGGCCTTGCCGTGCCGAACCTGCAGGCCGACTTCTTCAACCAGATCAAGCTCGGCGTCGAGAAACATGCCAAGGAAAAGGGTATCGAAGTCGTCGTGGTCGATGCCAAGAACGACACCAACACCCAGGTCAGCCAGGTGCAGGACCTGATGACGCAGGACATCAACGCCTTCATCTACATTCCGGCGGGCGCTGCCGCCGCCGCCGTGCCGACCCGCCTTGCCCGCGAGGCCGGCATTCCCGTCATCAACGTCGACCGTACGCCCGAGGGCGCGCCGGGTGATACGTTCATCGCCGGCGAGAGCGTCGAATCCGCCTATGAAGTCTGCAAGTACATCATCGGCAAGGCCGGTGGCGCGGGTAAGATGGCGATCATTCACGGCCAGAAGGGCACGACACCGGAAGTCGACCGCTTCACCGGCTGCAAGCGCGCTATCGATGAGGCCAAGGGTGTCGAGTTGATCGACCAGCAGTGGAGCAACATGTGGTCGGCCGACGAAGGTTTCACGATCGCGCAGAACATGCTGCAGGCCAACCCGGACATCACGATCATCTTCGGCCAGGCCGACGGTCTCGCCATGGGTGCCGCCAAGGCGGTCGACGTCGCCAACCTCTCGGACAAGGTGATCATCGGCGGCTATGACGGCGACGTCTCGGCCCTCGAATACCTCGCCAAGTGCAAGGGCCCGTTCATAGCCACTGCGACGCAGAGCACGCAGAAGATGGGCGTTCTCGCTGTCGAATCCGCGCTCGCCGTCGCCGCAGGCCAGAAGGTCGAGGAGCGCCAGACGCCGAATGCCGTGCTGACGACCTGCGAGAATGCGCCGGAATTCGTCAAGAGCCACCCGTAACCGCAAAGGCAGCAGCGCCATGACGACCCGCTCTCCCATCCTGTCGCTCCGCGGGATTCAGAAATCCTACGGTCCGATCAAGGTTCTTCACGGTGTCGATCTCGACATCCATCCGGGAGAGGTCGTGGCGCTGCTCGGCGAGAACGGTGCCGGGAAATCGACCTTGTCGAACATCATTTCCGGTACCGTTCAACCCTCCGCCGGAGAGATGACCTGGCTCGGCAAGCCCTATGCCCCCGCAAATCCCCGCGCCGCCATGGACGAGGGGGTCGGCATGATTCACCAGGAACTGAAGCTGCTGCCGAAGCTGTCCATTGCCGAGAACGTCTTCGTCGGCCGCTATCCCATGACATCCGGCCGGCTCGACCGCAAGACGATGGAGGACAAGGCGCGCGCCGGCCTCCAGCGCCTTGGCCTCGACGTTTCGCCTGATCGCCTCGTCGAAGGGCTTTCGACCGGAAAACAGCAACTCATCGAAATCGCCAAGGCGCTGACGCTCAATGCGCGCCTGCTCATCCTCGACGAGCCGACCGCGGCGCTCGGCGGCGAGGAGACGCAGGCCCTCTTCCGGCAGATCGAGCGGCTGAAATCCGAAGGCGTCGGCATCATCTACATCTCGCACCGGCTGGAGGAAATCCGCCAGATCACCGATCGTATCGTCGTCATGCGCGACGGCGCCAAGGTGCAGGAATTCGACAGCGGCGACGTGCCGATCCGCACGATCGTCGAGGCCATGGTCGGCCGCTCGCTGGAGCGCATGTTCCCCGCGCTCCCCGTGCCGACGGAGGAGGTGACGCTGGAGGTGCGCAGCCTATCCTCACCGACCAAAGCCTTTCGTGACATCAGTTTCGCCGTCCGCAGGGGCGAGGTTTTCGGCATTGCCGGGCTGATGGGCGCCGGCCGCACCGAGCTTGTGCGTGCCATCACCGGCGCCGATCCGATTTCTGCCGGCGACGTGTTTTTGCATGGCAAGCCGGTGACGCCGCGCTCGCCGATCGATGCGATCCGCAACGGCATCGTCCTCGTGCCGGAGGATCGCAAGCTGCAGGGCGTGGTGCTCGACCATTCGATCGCGGAAAATATCGGCTATGCCAACCTCGGCGAGATCGCGCGCAGCGGCTGGCTCTCCACCCGCCGCATTCGCGAATTCGCCGAGGATTACATCAAGAAATTCGGCGTGAAGGGCCGCGGCGGACAGAATGCCGGTGAACTCTCCGGCGGCAACCAGCAGAAGGTGGTGCTGGCCAAATGGCTGGCGCGCAAGCCGCAGGTGGTGGTGCTGGACGAACCGACGCGCGGCATCGACGTCGGCGCCCGCTCGTCGATCTACGATCTCATCATGGACCTTGCGCGGGAGGGCGTCGCCGTCATCGTGGTCAGTTCCGACCTCGAAGAGGTGCTCGGCGTGTCCAGCCGCATCATGGTCATGGCCCAGGGCAAGCAGGCCGGCATCCTGAACCGCGAGGACGCGAACGACGTCTCGGTCATGGAACTGGCAACGATTTGAACAAGGAAGCATTCATGTCCGACATCACGCTCAACGCGCCGAAACTGTTCGATCTCTCCGGCAATGTCGCCTTCGTGACCGGCGCCGGCAGCGGCATCGGCCAGCGCATCGCCATCGGCCTCGCCCAGTGCGGCGCCGATGTCGCGCTGCTCGACCGGCGCACCGACGACGGCCTCGCCCGGACGGCCGACTTCATCGCCCGGGCCGGACGCCGCAGCATCCAGATCGCCGCCGATGTCACCAGCGGCGCGGCGCTCGCCGAGGCGGTCGCCCGCACCGAAGCGGAACTCGGCTCCCTGACGCTCGCCGTCAATGCGGCCGGCATCGCCAACGCCAATCCGGCGGAGGAGATGGCGGAAGACCAGTTCCAGACGATGATGGACATCAACCTGAAGGGCGTTTTCCTCTCCTGCCAGGCCGAAGCCCGTGCCATGTTGAAGACCGGCCGCGGCGCGATCGTCAATATCGCCTCGATGTCCGGTGTCATCGTCAACCGCGGCCTCAGCCAGTGCCACTACAATGCCTCCAAGGCCGGCGTCATCCACATGACCAAGTCGATGGCGATGGAATGGGTCGGCCGCGGCATCCGCGTCAACACGATCAGCCCGGGCTACACCGCGACGCCGATGAACACCCGGCCGGAAATGGTGCACCAGACGAAACTCTTCGAGGAACAGACGCCGATGCAGCGCATGGCAGCTGTCGACGAGATGGTCGGCCCGGCCGTCTTCCTCCTCTCGGAGGCCGCGAGCTTCGTCACCGGCGTCGACCTCCTCGTCGACGGCGGCTTCTGCTGCTGGTAGCCGTCGGGAATTCTGCGCGGCCGGCGATGCCGGCCCTTGCATTCCTCCACCAGAATTCCCTATTTACGCCTGTTCTCAGGGCGGGGTGAAACTCCCCACCGGCGGTATCCGGAGCGATCCGGGAGCCCGCGAGCGCTTCCGTTGACGCGGAAGGTCAGCAGATCCGGTGCGATGCCGGGGCCGACGGTCACAGTCCGGATGGAAGAGGACATGTCTGCGGAACCGTCCTTCACCCGGGCGGTCGCGGGCCTGTTCGCCCAAGGGATTGAAACGCCGGCATCGGCAACCCTTGAAAGGCAATGAAATGGCACTCTCGAAAATTGAAGACGCAATCGCGGCCTTTGCGCGCGGCGGCATGATTGTCGTCGTGGATGACGAAAACCGGGAAAACGAGGGCGATATCATCGTGGCCGCGGATGCGGTGACCCCGGAGGCGATCGCCTTCATGATGAAACACGCCCGCGGGCTGATCTGCGTGGCGATGGAAGGCGAGCGGCTCGATGCGCTCGACATCCCGCTGATGGTTCCGCAGAACACGGAATATCTTCATACGGCCTTCACCGTCTCCGTCGATTACCTTCCCGCCACGACGACCGGAATTTCGGCCGCCGATCGCGCGGCAACCGTCAAGGCGCTCATGGACCCCGCGAGCCGGTCGGAAGACTTCGCCCGTCCGGGCCACATCTTTCCCCTGCGCGCGCATCCGCGTGGGGTGCGCGGCCGTCCGGGCCACACGGAAGCTGCGGTCGATCTCGCGCGCCTTGCCGGCAGGAGCCCGTCGGGCGTGATCTGCGAGGTTGCCAACGATGATGGCACGATGGCCCGTCTGCCCGAACTGATCGATTTCGCGGCCATCCACCAGCTGCCGTTGATCAGCATCGAGGATCTCATCGCCCATGTCGCCGCCCGTGACGGCAACATGCCTGCCGTCGCCGCATAACGATCAGGTCAAGGACCATGCCGCTGCGCGTGAGTTCGGCGGCATGGGCGTGGCAGTTCCGTCAATCCGTTGCGGCGATGTCGTTCGCGGTGTGCAGGAAGGTCTGGAACTGCTCCTCCGGCACGAAGGCGCCGCCCGTGGTCCAGATGATGTGGGTGGCCCCGGTTAGATGGTCGCCGATCCGCTGATATGCGCAGAAGTCCTTGCCCGCCGGATGTTTCACGATGAAATCCGGGCCGGCAAAGCCGGCGGCGGCGGAGGGTTCGAGGCGCAGGTTCTGGCTTTGGTGGGCGCTGAGGAGCCAGCGGAAGAGGGATGCGTCGTCGACGGTGAAGATGCCGGCCAGCATGCGGCGCATGACGGTGGCGACGAAGGCCGACATGCGGGCGACGGCCATGCCGTCCGCTTCCGTTCTGTTGGTCAGGCCGACATCGTAGACCGAGACAAGATCTTCGGAACCGCTCATGAGATGGACCAGCGCACAGGGCGACTGAACCGGCTCCACGAAGAAGCAGTGCACATTGTCCCCGAAGACCTTCTTTGCACCATAGGCGACGCCGCCCGGTGCGCCGCCGATGCCGCAGGGCAGGTAGAGGAACAGCGGATGGTCGGCATCGACGACGATGCCGCGGGCCTGAAGCTGTTCGGCGAGTTCCAGCGCGGCGACGCTGTAGCCGAGGAAAAGGTGCCGGGATTGCTCATCGTCGACGAAATAGATCGTCGGGTCACTCTCGGCGGCGATGCGGGCATTTTCCACCGCGGTCGTATAGTCGGCATCGTGCCGGACAACCTCGACGCCGAGCCGCGTCAGCCGTTCCACCTTCCAGGCCTTGGCATCGGCGGACATATGCACCGTCGCCCTGAAGCCGAGGGCGCGGGCCGCGACGCCCACGCTGAGCCCGAGATTGCCGGTGCTGCCGACGGCGATGGTGTAGCGGGAAAAGAAGGCTTTCGCGTCCGGCGCGGCAAGGCGCCGGATGTCTTCATCCGCCATCAGCAGACCCTCGCGCCGGGCCAACAGTTCGGCAAACAGGAAGACCTCGTAGACGCCGCCGCGCGCCTTGATCGACCCGGCGACGGGAAGGGCGCTGTCCGCCTTGACGAGAAGGGTGCCGAATTGCGCGTCGTCATAGTCCAGCGCCTTGCGCATGGCCTCCAGCGGCACGAGATCGGAGCGGATTTCGCCCCGCGTTGCCTTCAGGTCGGGAAAGCAGGTTTCCAGTAGCGGCGCCAGCCGCCGCCAGTTTTCCTGCGCCTCGTCCACATCCGATGGCTGCACGGGAAGCGTCGCATCCGCGATTGCGTTTTCGGTGTAGTGCGGGTTCGTCCAGAGCGTCGGGCGTCCCGCCAGCACATCGGAACGGGCGGGATTATCAGGAAGGTGGATGGCCATGTCGTGATCCTGCGTCGGGGAAGGCGCGCGCCGCGCCATTGGCTTGCCGGTCTTCGGGGCGTTGCGATAGCCGCGGCGACAACGGCCTGGCAAGGCGTGCGCCGGCGGCGATGTCTTTCATGGGCCGCAGTGGTGGACCCTATCCCATGCGCTCGGAGGCATAGGAGCCCGGCGAGGGCGGGAAGACGATGGTCCGGTTGCCATTGAGGAAGACGCGACCGTGGATATGGGCGTGGATGGCGCGGGCGAGCACCTGGCTCTCCACGTCGCGGCCGAGGCTGACATAGTCTTCGGCGCTCTGGGCATGCGTCACGCGCACCGTGTCCTGCTCGATGATCGGGCCTTCGTCAAGGTCGGCGGTTACGTAGTGCGAGGTCGCGCCGATCAGCTTCACGCCGCGCTCGAAGGCCTGTTTGTAAGGGTTGGCGCCCTTGAAGGACGGGAGGAAGGAGTGGTGGATGTTGATGATCCGGCCCGACATGGTCCGGCACATCTCGTCCGAGAGCACCTGCATATAGCGGGCGAGCACGATGAGCTCGGCGCCCGTCTCCTCGACGACGCGCATCTGCTCGGCCTCGGCCTCCGGTTTGTTCTCCCTCGTCACCTTGATGTGGTGGAAGGGAATATCGTGGTTCACGACCACCTTCTGGTAATCGAAATGGTTGGAGATGACGCCGACGATGTCGATCGGCAGGGCGCCGATGCGCCAGCGGTAGAGCAGGTCGTTGAGGCAATGGCCGAAGCGCGAGACCATCAGGACGACCTTGCGCTTGGTCGTCTCGTCGAAGAATTCGGCATCCGCCTGATAGGTTGCGGCAATCTCGGCAAAGCCCTCGCGCAGGTCTTCCAGCGTGCGGCCCTCTTCGGATTGGAAGCTGACGCGCATGAAGTAGCGGCCGGTGCTCTTGTCGTCGAACTGGGCGCTGTCGGAGATGTTGCAGCCGTTGGCGGAGAGGTAGGTCGCGATGGCCGCGGTCACGCCGCGGATCGAGGGGCAGGCGACGCGCAGGGCATAGCGGTTGGAAAGAGCGGACATTGGCGATCCTTTCGGGTCGATCAGTCGATGGCGACGGAGTGCTGGCGGCTGAAGGCCGTGAGCGTGTTGGAAAGCAGGCAGGCGATGGTCATGGGTCCGACGCCGCCCGGAACGGGCGTGATCGCGCCGGCGGCACGGCGGGCCTCCTCGAAGGCGACATCGCCGACGATGCGCGACTTGCCGTCGATCTCCACCCGGTTGATGCCGACGTCGATGACGGTGGCGCCCGGCTTGATCCAGTCGCCGCGCACGAGGCCCGGCCGCCCGGCTGCGACGACGAGAATATCCGCGGCGCGGCAGAGCTCCGGGGTGTTCCGCGTGCGCGAATGGGCGATCGTCACCGTGCAGTTTTCCGAAAGCAGCAGCTGCGCCATCGGCTTGCCGACGATGTTCGACTTGCCGACCACCACGGCATGCAGGCCGGAAAGGTCGCCGCCGAGCCGATCTTTCAGCAGCATGAGGCAGCCGAGCGGAGTGCAGGGCACCAGCGCCGACTGGCCCGTGGAAAGGCGTCCTGCATTGGAAACGTGGAAGCCGTCGACATCCTTGTCAGGGTTGATGCCCTGGATAATGGCGTTGGCGTCGAGATGAGCGGGCAGGGGTAGCTGGACGAGGATGCCGTGCACGGCAGGATCGACGTTGAGCCGGCCGATGAGCGCCATCAGTTCGTCCTGCGTCGTGTCGGCCGGAAGTTCGTGCTTGAAGGAATTCATGCCGGCGGCGGCCGTCTGGCGATGTTTCGAGCCGACATAGACGGCGCTGGCGGGATCGCTGCCGACGAGCACCACGGCGAGCCCCGGCACGGTGCCGGTGGCAGTCTTCAGCCGGGCAACTTTCGCCGCAACATCGTCCAGCAGGCCGGCCGCGAACATCCTGCCGTCGATGATCGCCCCGCCGGCAACTCTATCCATTCCCATGACGCTCCCTTTCGCATCCCCAAGGCCCGGCCGCGGGCCGGAAGGAGAGCCGCGCGTAGCGCGGCCCTTTTCGGTTCGGATTTCGTGCGCTTAGTGTGCGTAGACCGGGAAGGCCGCCGTCAGTCTGGCCACCTTGGCCTTGGCGCCGTCAACAACCTCGTCCGCCGTGCCGGCAGCTTCCGCCTCGATGAGGTCGGCGATGATGGTGCCGAGCGTGCGGAACTCCTCTTCCTTCATGCCGCGGGTGGTGGCGGCGGAGACGCCGAGCCGCATGCCGACCCATTCCGGCGGGCGCGGGCTGTCGCCCGGGATCGGGTTCTTGTTGGCGGTGATGTTGGCACGCGACAGAAGATCTTCCGCCTGCTTGCCGATCAGGCCCTTGCTCGAGAGGTCGACCAGCACGATGTGGGTGTCCGTGCCGCCGGAGACGATGCGCACGCCGCGGTCGATCAGGGTCTCGGCAAGCGCGCGGGCATTGGCCTTGACCTGCGCGGCGTAGACCTTGAAGTCGTCCTGCAGCGCTTCGCCGAGGCAGACGGCCTTGGCGGCGAGCACGTTGCTGTGCAGCGAGCCCTGGACGCCCGGGAACACGGCGGCTTGCAGCTTCTTGAACCAGGCCTCGTTGTTGGTGAGGATCAGGCCGCCGCGGGGCCCGCGCAGCGTCTTGGTCGTGGTGCAGGTGACGATATCGGCATGCGGGAACGGCGAGGGGTGGGCGCCGCCCGCGACGAGGCCGGCAATATGCGCCATGTCGACCAGGAACCATGCGCCGACTTTCTTGGCGATCCTGCCCATGCGTTCGAAGTCGAGTTCGCGCGGATAGGCCGAACCGCCGGTGATGAGCAGCGTCGGGCGAACCTCTTCGGCGATACGCTCCAGCGCGTCATAGTCGATGACCTCGGTTTCCGGGTCCACATTGTAGTTGTGCGATTCGAACCAGCGGCCCGACAGGTTGCCCTTCATGCCGTGCGAGAGGTGGCCGCCGGCGGCGAGATCGAGCGAAAGAACCTTGTCGCCCGGCTTCAGCAGCAGGAAGAAGACGGCGAGGTTGGCCTGCGTGCCCGAATGGGGCTGGACGTTGGCATAGGCGCAGCCGAAGAGCTGCTTGGCGCGGTCGATTGCCGCCTGCTCGACGACGTCGACGAACTGCCCGCCGCCGTGGAAGCGGTTGCCGGGATAGCCTTCCAGTGTCTTGTTGGTCATCTCGTGGCCGAGAGCGTCGAGCACGGCGCGGCTGACGATATTCTCGGATGCGATGAGCTCGATCTGGTCCTGCTGGCGCTTGCGCTCGTTGTCGATGGCACCGGCGACGAGCGGGTCGCGCTCGTGAACGGGGGCGTTGAAATAGGCTTTCGTCTGTTCGGTCATGACCTGTCTCCACAAGAGGGTATGAGGGCTTGGAGAAAGGCTAGCCATGGCTTCGATCCAGAAAAAGTTAATAATATTTGCACATGCGTTCTGATTTGCTAATCATTCTTCCCTCGACATGAGGAGGAATGAATGGACCTTGCCCGCTTGCGCGCCCTGCGCGAACTGTCGATCCGCAAGACCATGGCCGCGGTGGCCGAGGCGCTCTATGTCTCCCCGTCCGCCGTCTCGCAGCAGATCGCGTTGCTGGAACAGGAGGTCGGCATCGACCTCATCGAGCGGCGGGGCCGCGGCGTCGAGCTGACGCCGGCCGGAAAGCAGCTTGTCGAACGGGCGGAGCGGATCCTCATCGAGCTCGAATCAGCCCGAGCCGACATCGCCGAGCTGAAGAAGGTGATTGCCGGCGAGCTGCGGGTGGCAGCCTTTCCCTCTGTCGCTGCGGCGGTGGTGGCGGGGGCGATCCAGGGCCTCCATCGGCTCCATCCGCATCTGACGGTGCAGTTCGACGAGATGGAACCCGCCGAGAGCCTTGCGGCCCTGCGCAGCTGGCAGACGGACATCGCGATCGTTGACGATCTCAACGTGCCCGCCGGCGCCGTTGATCCGAACATCGAAACGATCCCGCTGATGGAGGACGTCTTCAATGTGATGGTGTCCCAGACCCATCCGCTGGCCGAGCAGCCGACCGTCATGTTGCACCAGCTGCGCGACGAGCGCTGGGCGCTCGATACCGCCTCCTCGACCTATAACCGCATGATCACGGATGCGTGCCAGGAGGCCGGCTTCACGCCCAACATCGTCGCCCGCTGCAAGGGGTTCGAGGTGACGATCGCGCTGATCCGGGAAGGTTATGGCATCTCGATCCTGCCGGGCCTTCGGGCGAGCTATGACCTCGAGGACGTCTGGGTCTGCAAGGTCGAGCCGGAGATCCGCCGCAAGATCTCGCTGGCCTTCCGCAAGGGGGAGAAACGCAGCCCCGCCGTTCAGGCCTTCATCGCGGAAATCAACGCGCGGATCGGTTCTCGTCGCCGGCTCCCCACGGGCAAGAACGAAGCGCCGATTGCGCTCGACGCGGGCTCCGAAGGCAATGCCGACGATTAAAATCAAACAGTTTTGCTAAATAGTACGTAAAGCAGAATTAAGTAGACCTGAACAAATCGTGTTCCTATCGTCCCCCTGTCGATTGATATGGGTTCGCAGCTTGTCTACCAAACGGCGGACTTAGGCCAATGGCGGGAACAATCGCTACAGAACGGCAAGAGCCGCTGTTGCCCTATCGCCCAAATCAGCTCTCGGCATGAGAACCGGGCTCTGCACCAGCGTGCAGGGCGCTCGCGATATTCACAGGGGACTGCAATGAAACTGATCAAGCTTCTCACGGCCGGCGTGTTTGCCGGTCTCGCCGTTACCGCAGGTCACGCGTCGGCGTCCGTCCTCGACACGGTCAAGCAGCGCGGCACGCTGAACTGCGGCACGGACAACACCGCGCCCGGTTTCGGTTACCTCAACACCACGACGGGCCAGATGGAAGGCCTCGACGTCGACTTCTGCCGCGCCGTCGCCGCCGCGGTCCTCGGCGATGCATCGAAGGTCAAGTTCGTCACGGTCACCGACAAGAGCCGCTTCGATGCGGTCCTCACCAACCAGGTCGATGTCGTCTTCGCGCACACCACCATCAAGCCGGCGCGCGAATCCTCCATCGCCATCGATTTCCTGCCGGTCAATTTCTACGACGGCACGGGCGTCATGGTGAAGACGGAGTCGGGCGTGAAGGAATTTGCCGATCTCGACGGCGCCACCTTCTGCACGACACAGGGCTCGGTAACCGAAACGGTCCTCACCAGCGCCTTCAAGGCACGCGGCTGGGAAGGCTCCAAGGTTCTGACCTACGAGAACCTTGAAAAGCTCTTCGCCGCCCTCAATTCCGGCCGCTGCAACGCGATGAGCACGGACAAGTCGGCGCTTGCCGCCTGGGCTGGCAACGCGCCGAAGCCGGCCGATTATCTGATCCTGCCCGACACGCTCGACAAGTCGCCCTTCGGCGGTTTCGTCGCGGCCAATGATTCCAAGTGGCGCAACGCGCTGCGCTGGGTCACCTACGGCCTGTTCCAGGCAGAGGAATCCGGGATCACGCAGGCCAATCTCGAAGAGAAGCAGAAGAGCGAGGACCCGTTCGTCCAGAAGTTCCTCGGCGTCGGTGGTGGTTACGGCAAGGACTTCGGCCTTTCCGACGACTTCGTCGCGCAGGCGGTCAAGGCCGTCGGCAACTATGGCGAGGTCTATGCGCGCAATCTCGGCCCGGACACCCGGATGTTCCTCGACCGCAAGGGCACGCCGAATGCCCTGTGGACCGAAGGCGGCGCCATCTACTCGCCCCTCTGGAACTGATCCCTTCCTGACCGGCCCGGGGCGGCATCACGCCCCGGGCCTCCAATCGGTTCTGGTATTTCGACATGACTGTGCACCAAGCGAACGTGGCCGGTAACGCGGCCGACGACGATCTCCCGGCTCGCCGCCGCCGCAACCGGATCCGGTACAATGCCACCCAGTCCGCCATTGTTGCGGCGGCCATCGTCCTCGTGGTCCTCTTTGCCTTTGCCGTGAAGGAAGGGCTGGCCCGGCACGGGATCAGGTTCAGCTTTTCCTTCCTCTGGGATGCCGCGGCTTTCGATATCAGCGAAGGCAAGACGGTTGCCCTCGAGGACGGTGTCTGGCCGACGTTCCTGACCTTCACGCCGGATCACCTGATCGCCCAGGCCTTCGTCACCGGTATCTTCAACACGGTCAAGGTGGCCGTGTTCGCCATCCTTCTCAGCACCGTGCTCGGAACGCTGCTCGGCGTCGGCCGGCTCTCGACCAACTGGGTGGTGCGCAACCTCTCCTTCTGGTGCGTGGAGTTCGTGCGCAACACGCCGCTGCTGATCCAGATCGTCTTCTGGTATTTCGCCGTCGTCCTGCATTTCCCGCCGATCGCCGCTGCCGCGAAATTCTACGGCGTCGTGATCAGCCAGCAGGGTCTCTATTTTCCGGTTCCCGTCTGGCAGGGGGGCGACTCGGTCCTCGCCATCGCAGCCGCAACGGCATTCTGGGTCGCCATCCTCGGCGTTCTGTTCGATCGCCATGGTACAGTCCGGTGGGTCTGCGCCGGTGCCGTCGTCCTGCTTGGCGGAGTGATGTTTGCCACGGGCATCGTCGGTCTCGACGTTCCCATCGCCTCGAAATTCCAGGCTCGCGGCGGTACAGGCATGAGCCCGGAAATGGCCGCGCTGCTGCTTGCCATCGTCGTCAACAGCGCGTCCTACATCGCGGAAATCGTGCGCGGCGCCATCGACGCGCTGCCGAAGGGGCAATGGGAGGCGGCCGCTTCCCTCAGTCTGACGCGCCGCGACACGGTCAACGACATCATCCTGCCGCAGGTCTTCCGCGTCGTGCTCCCGTCCTTCGGCAACCAGTATATCAGCCTCACGAAGAACACCGCCCTCGGCATCGCCATCGGATATCCCGAGCTGTTCAACATCTACGGCACCATCGCGAACCAGACCGGTCACAGCCTCGAAGGCATCGTCATCGTGATGGCGTCCTACCTCATCCTCAGCTGGGCCATCAGCGCCGCCGTCGGCTGGGCCGACCGCCGCATGACGAGACACGGAGCGTCGCGATGATCGCCAAATCCCTGAAATGGTCGCGGCACAACCTGTTCGCCAAGCCGTTCGATATTCTCCTGTCCCTGACTGTCATTCCCGGGGTGCTCTGGCTTTTCTGGCAGATTGCCAGCTGGGCGTTGACGGTGGCGCAGTGGGACATCATTCCGCAAAGCCTGCGCGTCCTGATGATCGGCATCTTCCCGGTGGATCAGGTGTGGCGCACCTGGGTCGCAGCCATGATCATCGCCGCCCTGCTGGGCGCGGCGTTGGGCTGTGTCTTCGCGTTCCGCGGGCGGCATGCCGGCGGCCTTCTCCTCGTGGTGGCGGCTGCGCTGGTCCTTACGGGGACGAACGATCTTGCGAACGTCCTGCTCGTTTCCGCGCTGGTCGTTGTCTTCGGGCTGTCCTGGGCGCTGATTTCCCGCGTTCCGGCGGTGCGCAAGGGGCTCGTGCCGGCAAGCTTCGTCGGGTTGATTGCGATCTTCGCCGTGATGGCACCGCCCGGCGCCGGCCTGTGGGGCGGCCTGCTGCTCAGCATCCTGTTGACGCTCGTCACAGCGATCGTGACCCTGCCGATCGGCATCCTGCTCGCCTTCGGCCGTCGCAGCCGCTTTTCCAGCGTGCGCTGGATCTGCACGGCTTATGTCGAGGTGATGCGCTCGGTCCCGCTCATCATGGTCGTCTACTGGATCTGGATCCTGATGCCCGTGCTGACGCCGCAGCTCAATCTGGCGGATGTGGTCCGCGGCATGATCGGCTTCACGCTGTTCTACTCCGCCTATGTCGCCGAATATGTCCGCAGCGGCCTGCAGGCCGTGCCGCGCGGGCAGACGGAAGCCGCCCGTTCGCTCGGCATGAGCGAGTTCGACATCAACCGCTCGATCGTCCTGCCGCAGGCCCTTCGCGTGGTGGTCCCGCCGCTCGTCGGCAACGTGCTCGACATCTTCAACACGGCGCCGCTGGTCTTCATCATCGGCCTTACGGATTTCCTGCGTGCCGGCCAGATGATCCTCGCCAACCCGCAATATGGCGACCGCACCTATGAAGTCTATTCGTTCCTGTTCCTGACCTATTTCCTCGTCGGATCCCTGATCACCTTCGCCGCCCGCAAGCTCGAGAAGCATCTTGCAAGGGGCGGCCGATGAGCGAGACGAACACCACCGGAGGCCGCTCCATGAGCACCATCGTCGAAATGAAGACCCTCAACAAGTTCTACGGAAGCCACCACGTCCTGAAGAACATCGACCTTTCCGTCGCGCGCGGCGAGGTGGTTGTGGTGGTCGGCGCGAGCGGTTCGGGCAAGTCGACGCTCATCCGCTGCGTCAACGGGCTGGAAATGTACCAGAATGGCAGCCTCGTGGTGGACGGATATCCGATGCCCGTCGAGGAAGACCGCCTTCTCGGCGGCGAAAGCGAACTTGCCGCCATCCGCAAGGGCGTCGGCATGGTGTTCCAGCAGTTCAACCTCTTCCCGCACAAGACGGTGGTGGAGAACATCACCATCGCGCCGATGCGCGTGCACCGCAAGTCGAAGGCCGAGGCCGAGGCGACCGCGCTCCGGCTGCTCGACCGCGTCGGCCTGAAGGCGCATGCGCACAAATATCCCGGCCAGCTCTCCGGCGGTCAGCAGCAGCGCGTGGCGATCGCCCGTTCGCTGGCGATGGAGCCGCACCTGATGCTGTTCGACGAGCCGACCTCGGCGCTCGATCCGGAAATGATCGGCGAGGTGCTCGACGTGATGCGCGAGCTGGCCGCCGATGGCATGACGATGATGATCGTAACGCACGAAATGGGCTTTGCCCGCGAGGTGGCGGACCGGATCGTCTATATCGATCAGGGCGCGATCCTGGAGATCGGCAAGCCGGACAGTTTCTTCGACAATCCGCAGAACGAGCGCGCCCGCTCCTTCCTCGCCCGCGTGCTGAAGCACTAGAACAACACCCGCACACCGGAACTGCTCTGGTTACCTGTTTTTTCCTGCGTTCCCTCAGCCGAAGCGATTCTGCTTTGGCTGAGGGCCATCCGACCGCCTTGATGTACCTTGGCCGTGGCACGCCTTCCGGAGCTGTTGGCCATCGATCTTTCGATTTGAAAGCAAGGAACGGAGAGAGGCCCGTCGTGCCGGCGTCTATGTTCGATCGATATCGAACCGGGAAGGCAACAGACGATGCACGAGACCATCCGCTTTGCGTGGGGGATCAGCTCCCTTGGCGACTTCTTGCTCGCCGTATCCGAGAAGGGCATCGTGGCCCTCGAATTCAGCTCCGCGCGCATGGCGATGGAGGATGCCTTGCGCATGCGATTCCCGCAGGCGGTGCTGGAACGCAGCGATGAGGGGATCGCAAGCATGACGGCGATCGTGGCCGGGCTCGTTGATGATCCTGCCGCCGGCTGCAACCTGCCGCTCGACTTGCGCGGAACGCCCTATGAGAAACAGGTCTGGCAGTTGTTGCGCGAGATCCCGGCGGGACAGACCACCAGCTACGGGGCTTTGGCGGGAAGGCTCGGCACGCGCGATGCGCGCGAGGTGACGGCTGCGATCGCCAGCAATCCAGTCGCTGTGATCGTGCCGTGCCATCGCGTCATCAAGAAGGACGGCTCGATATCGGGCTATCGGTGGGCGTCCGCCGCAAGCACGTTCTTCTGGCGCGAGAGCGGCAGCCGGTAGACCCCTGAAAAGCGGATAGAAAATCGTTGCGGACGCCGCGCCGGGTCTCCGGCGCGGCGTTGTCGTGTGCGCTGTGGACCTGGCAGGAAAGCCCGCCGCGCATTGCGCGACGGGCGGGCAGAGGGTGGGAAATCCAGGCTGCGCCGTCAGCGGGCGTCGTGGAAAATGATGCCAACCGTGTGGCGCAGGCCGGAGCGGACGCGGCTGACGCCATGGCGCAGGTTGACGCGGTAGCTGCCTTTCGTGCCCTGGACCGGGCGATTGTGGACGGCGAAGGCGACGGCATCGCCCTGGCGCAGCGGCACGACCTCGACACGGCTTTGCATGCGCGGCCGCTGTTCGGTGAGCACGAATTCGCCGCCGGTGAAGTCACGGCCGGGCTCGGAAAGCAGGATCGCCACCTGGATCGGGAATGAGAGATCGCCGTAGAGGTCCTGATGGAGGCAGTTGAAGTCGCCGGGTACATATTGCAGCAGGAGCGGCGTCGGCCGGGTCTGGCCGGCCGCATGGCATTGATTCAGGAACGCCGCGTGTGCTTCGGGAAACTGCCGGTCCAGCCCCATCCGCCCGTTCCAGTCGTTGGCGATGCCGGCAAGGCGTGGGTAGAGCGCGGTGCGAAGGCCGCCGATCAGGTCGGGAAGCGGGTATTTGAAGTAGCGATATTCGCCTCTTCCAAAGCCGTGCCGCGCCATGACGATGTGGCTGCGGAAATGGGTTTCGTCGGCATAGACCGCGGCGAGGTTGCGGCATTCCTCCGGAGCGAGAAGCCCCGGAAGGACGGCGCAGCCATAGCGGTCGAGGTCGCTGGCAAGCGCCGTCCAGTCGCAGGTAGCGACCCGTGCCTCCGCGGACATCTCCGCGAAGGTCGGGACGATATCGATTGCAGCGCCGTTCATGCCGTGGCTTCCTTCTCGATGAGGGCGCGTTTGCGCTCGAGGCCCCAGCGATAGCCGGCCAGTTCGCCCGTTCCACGCACGACGCGGTGGCAGGGGACGGCGAGCGCGATGGGATTGGCGGCGCAGGCGCTGCCGACGGCACGGGGGTTGGCAAGCGGACTGATCCAGCCGGCCAACTCCCGGTAGCTCACCGTCCTGCCGACGGGGATGGTCTGCAATTTTTCCCAGACGCGGCGCTGGAACGGCGTGCCGCGCATATCGAGCGCGAGATGGAGCCCGCGTGCGGGTATTGCCATGTAGTGCTGCACCTTCGCGATGTCGTCTTTCACGCGTTCCCCGTCCTCAACCAGCGTGGACCGGGGGAAACGGGCGGCAAGGTCTGCCGAAAGGTCTTCGGCGCAGTCACCGAGCAGGATCGCGCAGACGCCCTTTCCGCTGCGCGCGACCAGCACCTTGCCGAAGGCGCTGGCGGCGATCGCATAGGAAAGCATGTCGACGGGTGCCGAGGAGGATTTTACCTCCAGCCTGGGCCGCAGCGTCTTCGTTCTGATCATCAGGTTCATCACCGTCACTCCTTGTTCTGGGCTGATGATCGAACCTATCGCCCGTGCCGCACCACCAAACTCCGATCCTTGTTTTCAAATCGGAGAAACCGCCTGGCCGGGAGCTACAGGGCGCCGCGAAACGTGAGGTTTATGCGCATGCGCCCGACTGTCTCGTGCATGCCGTCCTTCAGTTCGGGCACACCGTGATAGAAGAGCCGCGACGAGCCGCCCCAGATTGCGACATCGCCGTGCCGGAGAGCGAATTTCTTCACGGGGTCGGTGCGCTTCAGCCCGCCGAACTGAAAGGTCGCCGGCAGGCCGAGCGAGACCGAGACGATCGGGTTGGCAAAGTCGCGCTCGTTCCTGTCCTGGTGGAGAGACAGACGGGCACCGGGCTCGTAGCGGTTGATCAGGCAGGCGTCGGGACGGAAGCCGGGATAGCCGGTGGCCGTCGCGGCCTCTACGGAAAGGGCGAGGAAACATTCCGGCATGCCGGGCCAGGGGCGGCCGGTTTGCGGATCGTTGCGGTCGTAGCGGTAGCCCGTGCGGTCCGTAACCCAACCCGCCGCGCCGCAATTCGTCATCGCGACGGACATGGTGAAGCCGCCCGGCGTGACCATGTGGCGGAACGGGGACCGGGCGGTGATGTCGCCGAGCGCAGCAAGAAGGTCCGTTTCATAGGCGAGCGCAGTGCCGCGCAGCAGCATGGCGCCCTCGGCCATGGCCTCGGCCGCGGGCATCGGCGGAACGAGTGCGTCGAACAGATCGTGCATCCTGCGGCCTTTCGGGTTCGGGTGATGGTTGGGAGAACGCCGGCCCGGCATTCAGGACAGCACGTTTCCGCGTTCGCGCGGGATGCGCCAGAGATACCAGGCGGCCACCGTGCGATGCGGCGCCCACGCCTGCGAAATCTCGCGCAACACCCGGGGCTTCGGCTGTTCGGGCAGCGATTTCAGCACGCGATATCCTTCGCGGACACCGAAATCGTCGACCGGCAGCACGTCCATCCGCTCCAGCGAGTACATCAGCAGCATCTCGACCGTCCAACGGCCTATGCCCTTGATGCCGGTCATGCGCGCGACCAGCGTCTCGTCGTCCATGGCGGTGGCAAGGGCACGCGTCGGAACCAGGCCGTCCAGGGCGCCCTGCGCGACCGCCTTGATGGTGGCGATCTTGCTGGCCGAGAAGCCGCAGGCCCGCAACAGGTCGAAATTGGCCTCGACAAGATCTTCCGGGCCTGGAAAGTCGCGTCCCTCGAAGCGGTCCCTGAGACGGCCGATGATCGCGTCGCCGGCTCTTGCGGTCAGCTGCTGATAGGCGACGGCCCGCACCAGCGCTTCATACGGTTCGCGGGCGGCCTTGGGATCGTGCCGGCAGGGACCAACCAGGTCGATCAGCCGCGCCCAGTCCTCGTCGTGCCGGGACAGGAAGGCGACCGATTGATCGTAGCGGGAAAGGAGGTTCATTCGCAGTTCTCCGGCTTCAGGCGATCCGTGCGCCCTCGCGCGCGAGCAGTGCGCGCTTGCGATCGACACCCCAGGCGTAACCGGAGAGCGCACCGTCGTTGCGCACCACGCGATGGCAGGGAATGGCGACGGCGATATTGTTGGCGGCACAGGCGCCGGCGACCGCCCGGGTGGCCTTGGGCGATCCGATCCGGCGGGCGACATCCGCATAGGACATGCGCGCGCCGGCCGGAATCTCCTGCAGCGCCTGCCAGACGCGGCGCTGGAATGCGGTGCCGCGGACATCGAGCGGGAGATCAAGCCCGATGCCGGGGTTCTCGACGAAGCCGACGACGCAGGCGACCAGCGCCTCATAGTCGCGATCCATGCCGATGAGGCGCGCCCTCGGGAAACGATCCTGCAGATTGCGCACCAGCGCCTCCGGATCGTCGCCGAGAAGAATGGCGGCAACGCCTCTCGTACTGGAGGCGACCAGGATCGTGCCGAGGGAAGCCTCGCCGACTGCGAACCTGATCTCCTCGTTGGCGCCGCCCGCGCGATAGCGGGTCGGTGTCATGCCGAGCAGACCGGTCGATTTCTCGTAGAAGCGGCCGCTCGAATTGAAGCCCGCATCGTAGATCGCTGCGGTGACGCTGTTGCCGGTCGCAAGGCCTTCGCGCACCTTCTTCGCGCGGTCGGCGGCGGCATAGGCCTTCGGCGTCAGGCCCGTCGATGCCTTGAACAGGCGATGAAAATAGCTCGGGCTGCGCTCGACGGCCGCCGCCAGTTCCTCCAGCGAGGGCTCCTCTTCGCTGCCCTCGATGAGGCGACAGGCTCTGGCGACCAGGGCTGCGTTCTCGCATTCGAGCGTGGGGCGGTCGGGATTGCAGCGCCGGCAGGGGCGAAAACCCGTCGCCCGGGCAGCATCGATCGTGTCATGCAGGGTGACGTTCTTCGGGTTCGCCGTGCGCGAGGGACAGGAGGGGCGGCAGTAAACGCCGGTCGTCGAGACGGAATACCAGAGCTGACCGTCGGCGGTCTTGTCGCGACTGACGATACGCGCCCAGCGAGGATCCTCCGTGACGGGCAGGGAGGCTAGGCGAAGGGCAGGGGTCTGTTGCGCGGCGGTCGTCATCGTTGTCTTCCCGTATCGGTCCAGCCCGACCATGCTCCCGTTCCATCGCGGCCACACTCCGATCCTTGCGCTCAAATCGAATGGGCGCCCACCCGATTCTTGCCGAGATGCGTGGGCAGGGAGACGAAAGATTTCGGAATGGTTCGCAACACCGGTCCTCGCGTCCGAAATCTGATGGTAAGGTTCCACGGAGGCGCTTTCAGGGAGGACGAGACAGATGGATGCGGAGACAACGAAGCGGCATCAGGCCTGGCAGGAGGGCGGGACATGACATTCGATACGCGATCCCGCGGCGTCTATGCGATCGCCACCACGCCGTTCTTCGATGACGGCTCGATCGACTTCGACTCGATCGACAGGTTGACGGATTTCTATGTGGAGAGCGGATGCACGGGCATCACAATTCTCGGCATCATGGGGGAGGCACCGAAGCTGGAGCCGGATGAAAGCCGTGCCATCGTCCGCCGCGTCGTGTCGCGCGCCGCGGTTCCCGTCATCGTGGGCGTCTCGGCGCCGGGTTTTGCCGCCATGCGCTCGCTGGCGCGTGAATCGATGGAGATCGGCGCGTCCGGCGTGATGATCGCGCCACCGCCGGCCCTGCGCACGGACGACCAGATCGTCAACTACTTCGCCGGTGCCGTCGAAGCGGTGGGCGAGGATGTTCCGTGGGTGCTGCAGGATTACCCGCTCACCCTCACCGTCGTGATGACGCCGGGAGTGATCGCAAGGATCATGAGCGATCATCCGTCGTGCCAAATGTTGAAGCATGAGGACTGGCCGGGCCTCGAGAAGGTCTCGAAGCTTCGCGCCATGCAGAAGGCCGGTACGCTTCGGGATTTCTCGATCCTTTGCGGCAATGGCGGCTTGTTCCTGGATTTCGAGCCGGAACGCGGGGCCGACGGCGCGATGACCGGTTACGGCTTTCCGGACATGTTGTGTGAACTCGTCGATCTCTTCTCCGCCGGCAGGCGTGACGAGGCGCACGACCTGTTCGATGCCCATTTGCCGCTGATCCGCTACGAGCAGCAGCTCGGCATCGGCCTTGCTATCCGGAAGCACGTTCTGAAGCGGCGCGGCGTCCTGTCCTCCGACGCGCAGCGCAAGCCGGCCCAGCTGCTCTCCGCAACGGCGAAGGCGGAGATCGATTACCTCCTCGCGCGTATCGCCAGATACGACAGGCGGGCCGCCGTGTAAGCCACAGCCAGAAACCCTTCTCTCGTTCCGCTCCTCCGCGAACACGGATGGAGGGGCTTGGCGTTGCCTGGCCGGATAGTCCAGCGGTGAACCAAGCCGTCCGTGCGTGTTTCAGAAGATTCGCCGTTGACGAAGGAAGTTTTCGTGACTAAAAAATTTACTCAGTAAAAGTTTTAAGCGGCTATAGATTATTGGGCCCTGCATGGCGTGTTCGATCGGAGGGATCGAGCCCGCCCTATGACGTGGTGGACGTCGGGCCGAGGGATAGACGGTTGCATCCATGCCGGATGCAAAGAGGGGGAGTGAGCGATGTCATCGACAAAAGTGATGGAAGGATCCGGGCAAAGCTCGGAGTTTGAAGGGGCCGATGGAGAGGCGCATACGCTTCGGCGGCGGCTCCAGGTGTCGCATGTGGTGTGCCTGGCCATGGCCGACGCCTCGCCGGCCATGGCTGTGCTGCTGCTGACGGCGGGGGTCTTCCAGGTGGGCGGAACCTTTGGCGTCGGGGCGATGCTGATCCTTAGCGTCGTCGTGGTCCTGATCGCGATGTGCCTCGGCGAACTCGCCTCGACCTACCCGTCGACGGGCGGTTCCTATTCGATGGTGCGCAGTGCCCTGCCGGAACCGCTGGCCTGGATCACGCTTTTCAACTTCGTGACGCAGGGTATCGTGATCCCGGCCTCGCTGCTGCTGGGCATTCCGATCTTCCTGAAGAACCTGCTGCCGTGGATTACCGTGCCCAATGAGGTGATCGCCTTCCTGCTGCTGGCCATTTCTGGCGCCATCGCCATCACGAAGGTCGAAATCGGCGCGAAGGTGAACATCGCCATTCTCCTGGTGCAGCTCGTCGTGGTCGGGCTCATCGTGCTGGCGGCGATCGTCGCTCCGGTCCAGAACCCTGTCGATATCGTGTTCCATCCTGTCGTTTTGGAGAACGGCCAGCTCGTGCCGCTGACACTTGGTATCGCACTGGCGACGCTGGCTCCGGCCTTCAACGTCCTCAACGGCTACGATGCGGTCTGCGGCTTCGTCGAGGAGCTTGTCGGCGGTGCGCGCGATGTCGGCCGGGCCGTCATCTATGCCGCGATCCTCGCCTCGATCCTCATCACGATCCCGCTCTTTGCCGGCGTCATCGCCGCGCCGGATCTCGTCGCCTTCCTGCAGTCGGATGCGCCGATCGTTTCCGCTGTGGAAAGCGCGCTCGGCCCCTGGGCCAGCACGATCGTCAATATCGGCGTCATCGCGGCGCTCTTCAATGCGGCGCTCACGCTCCAGATGTATTTTGCCCGTGGTGTCTTCGCCTCGGCGCGTGACGGTCTCTGGCCGCCGGCGATCGGCAACAGGCTCGCCGAACTGAACCGCTTCCGCTCGCCCGGCTGGGGTGTCGCCGCACTGCTCGTTCCCTCGGTCTTCCTGATCATGATGTCCAGCCTCGACTGGCTCATCATGTTCGCGGGAACCATGATCGCGACCGTCTATTTCTTCGTCGGGATCGCCGCCTTCTGGAGCCGCATCTCCCAGAAGCATGTCCACCGGCCCTTCAGAATGCCGTTCTGGCCGCTTCCGCCCGTCATCGTCGTCGCTTTCACCGGCTATGCTCTCGTGACCCAGACCACCGACTTCCTGATCGGCGAACTGGTGCTGGCCGGTATTGCCGTCGGCCTCTGGGCTCTCTCGAAGCTCTGGCGCAAGACGGCCTGACGGTCGGGACATCTAAGAACCGTTCAGCCCGTCGCATCGTCCGATGCGGCGGGTTTTACACGGCCGGACGGCAGTATGGAGCAGGCCGGTCGGGAAGCCGACGCCGGCCGTGCGGGATCTTTATTGTGCGGAGAACAGCCCCTTGAGGGCGGTGAGGTCGCTGCGCAGGCGGCGGTCGATTTCCGCATCGTCGCTGTTGTCGTCGGCTATAAACTGGAAGAAGCGGATGTTCTGCAGGGAGAACAAACAATCGGCCAGCGCCTCGCTGTCCACGCTCTCAGCGATCAGGCCACGCTTCTGGAACGCGAGGATCATCGCGCGCATCAGCTCGATGAGAATGCGGTCGAGTTCCAGATAGGTCCGGCCGAAGTCGCTGCTGCCCTCCTGGATGCTGGCCGAAAGCACCTCGCGCCAGGTCGACTTCTCCAGGTAGCGCATGGCGTGGCGACGCAGGATCTGGCCGAAGGTCGCGACGGCGTCGATGATATCCGTCGGCTCGCGCGCGATCATCGTTTTCAGCTGGCGGATCAGCAGCTGGTCGCTCTCGCCGACCAGCGCGAGGAGAAGCCCGGCCTTCGTGTCGAAGTAATTGTAGACGGTGACGGCGGAGACGTCGGCATCCTTGGCGATCATTTCGATCGTCGTCGGCGCGTAGCCATCCGTCTGGAAGCGCGCCTTTGCGACTTCCAGGATGCGCTCGCGGCGGTTTGCCTTCTGCCGTTCTCTCAGTCCCATCAAGGCCATATCACCCGTCTGCCTCTCTCAATGGCTTTTGCCTGCGATTTCCTTGATGTGCAACCAAAATTGGTGTTGACAAGAATTTTTAGTGACATAAAGTTTTTATCGCATAAAGGTTAGGAGGAGCCGGCATGTGCATTTCCCGACATTCCCTGCGCTAGCGAGGGCGCTGCCCGACCGGGGCGGCAGGAGCCGGCAGCCGACCATTTCGTGTGCGGTTTCCCTGAGATCCGCCGCCCCGAACGACGCGGAGCCGCAAGGCGCGCGCAACCTTCAAACTGATTGTCATCCACCTGAAACGGAACGACCATGACCAGCAATTCCTATGAGACCGGCCGCCTGAACCTGCCATTCGTCGGCATCTGTACCTTCGGCAAATACCCCTACCAGCCGGATTGGAACGCCATCAACGCCGATGTCGCGATCCTCGGCGCGCCCTTCGACGGCGGCACCCAGTGGCGTGCCGGCACCCGTTTCGGGCCGCGCTCCATCCGCGAGGCCTCCACGTTGTTCTCCTTCGGCCATGGCGGCGCCTACGACCACGAGGACGACGTCACCTATCTTCCGAGCGGCGAGGTCTCCATCGTCGACATCGGCGACGCCGACATCGTGCACACCGACACGATGAAGAGCCACGCGAACATTGAATTCGGCGTGCGCAAGATCCTTGAGGCCGGTGCGCTGCCGGTGGTGCTGGGCGGCGACCATTCCGTCAACATCCCCTGCATCAATGCCTTTGCCGAGGACTGCGCCAAAAACGGCCCGATCCATATCGTGCAGATCGATGCCCATCTCGATTTCGTCGACGAGCGCCATGGCGTGCGCTACGGCCACGGCAACCCGATGCGCCGCGCGGCGGAAAAACCCTATGTCAGCGGCCTCTCGCAACTCGGCATCCGCAACGTCTCCTCGACGGCCAAGGAGGGCTACGAGGATGCGCGGAACATGGGCTCCGATATCCTCTCTGTTCGCCAGATCCGGGCGCTCGGCACGGATGCGGTGGTAGAGCGCATCCCGGCCGGCGTGCGCTACTACGTGACGATCGACATCGACGGTTTCGATCCCTCGATCGCGCCGGGCACGGGCACACCCTCGCATGGCGGCTTCATCTACTACGAGGTGCTGGAAATCCTGGCGGCGCTCGCCAGGCGCGGCGACATCGTCGGCATCGACCTCGTCGAGGTTGCCCCCGACTACGACCATACCGGCGGCACGGCCATCCTCGCCGCCCAGGTTCTCATGAACCTCATCGGACGCATCATGCACGCAAGGAAGGGCTGATCCATGGGACGACTTCATTACGATTTCTCCGGCGAGCATGTGCTCGTCACGGGGGCGAGCCGGGGCATCGGCCGGGCTGTGGCGGAAGGTTTTGCCGCCGCTGGCGCCGATGTCACGATCCTTTCCTCCGGTTCGGGCATCCATGAAACGGCCGGGGAAATGTCGGCCCGTTTCGGCCGTAAGGTCGCGGCGATCGAATGCGACATCACCGACAGCGCCGCTGTGAAGGCCGCGCTTGCGCCGCTCGGCCGTATCGACGTGCTCGTCAACAATGCGGGGCTGGAGCGCATCACGCCGCTGCTCGATCCCGATCCGTCGATCGAGGATACGTTCCGCCGCATCACCGACATCAACACAAACGGCACGTTCTACGTGACCCGCAATGCCGTGCCGCATATGGTGGAGGGAGGCCGCATCATCGTGACAGCCTCGATCTGGAGCCGTGTCGCGGTGCCGGAATTTGCCGCCTACATCACCTCAAAGCACGCCAATCTCGGCTTCACGCGCGTGATGGCGAAGGAGCTCGGCCCGAAGGGCATTCGCGTCAACGCCGTCTGCCCCGGCTGGGTGCGCACGGAAGCGGCCATGCTGTCGCTGAAGAACATGTCGCTGCGCACCGGCCGCAGCGAGGAGGACCTGCTGGCCGAAATCGTCGGTGCGCAGGTTCTGCCCGGCCTGCTGGAACCGGAAGACCTTGCCGCGCCCTATCTCTTCCTTGCCTCCGACGGGGCGAAGGACATGACGGGCCAGGGCCTGATGCTCGATCGCGGCGAGGTGATGGCATGAGCCGGCGCGTTCTCGTCACGGGCGCCTATCGCGGCATTGGCGCAGCCTGTGCCCTCGCCTTTGCCGGAACCGGTGCGCGTGTCGCGCTCGCCGATATCCGCAAGCCCGATGAAACCGCTGCGGCGGCCATGAAGGCCGGCGCAGCGGAAACGCTGGCGCTCGCCTGCGACGTCTCCGACGAAGCTGCAGTCCTTGCGGTCGGCGATGCGGTGAAGGAAAGGTTCGGCGGACTGGATGTCGTCGTGCACTGTGCGGGCGTCATCCATGAGGCGCCGCTGCTCGAAACGCCGGTCGCCGATTTCGACCGGGTGATCGCCATCAACCTGCGGGGCAGTTTCCTCGTCGGCAAGATGGCGATCGGACTGATGGAGGGAACGGTGGAAGCGCCGGCCCGGGTGATCCTGATTGCCTCGGACATGGCCTATTACGGCCGCGAGACCTTCTCGCCCTATGTCGCCTCCAAGCACGGCGTGCTCGGCCTTACCCGCTCCTGGGCGAAGGAATTCGCGCCGCGTATCCTCGTCAACGCCATCTGCCCCGGCCCGATCGATACGGAAATGCTCGGTGCGGCCAATATGAGCGCCGAATGGCGGGCGCGGGAACTTGCCATTCCGCTTGCCCGCTTCGGTCAGCCGGAGGAGATCGGCGAGCTCGCGCTGTTCCTCGCCGGTCCCGGCGGGCGGTACTTCACCGGACAGGGTGTCGGCAGCAACGGCGGGAGCATCATGCCGTGATCAGAAATCCCATTCCCTGGCCGAACGGTGCGAAATGTGCCGCCTGCATCACCTTCGACATGGATGCGGACAGCCTCATCCATATCGCCCACCCGGAGGATGGCCACAGCCGTGTCGCCGGCATCTCCATGCTGCAATACGGGCCGAAGGTGGCGATCCCGCGCATTGTCGAAAGCTATCGCCGGCTCGGCATCCGGCAGACCTTCTTCGTGCCGGCCTGGTGCATCGAGCGCTATCCGGAGGCCATCGAGGCCATTCTGGAAGGCGGCCACGAGCTTGCCCATCACGGCTTCCTGCACGAGCATCCGCGCGAGCTTTCCGACGAGGACGAGGCCTACTGGCTGGACCGCGGCATCGAGGTGATCGTCAAGGCGAGCGGCAAGCGACCGCGCGGCTGGCGGGCGCCGCTCTACAACTTCTCGCACCGTTCGGCCGACCTTCTGGTCTCGCGCGGCTTCGAGTACGACGCCTCGCTGATGGGCGACGACATTCCCTATCTTCTGGAATGCGAGGCCGGGCGGCTGGTCGAGCTGCCCTCGCACTGGGGGCTCGACGATTGGCCGCAATATGTCCAGTCGATGGATCTCGACTACATGATGCCGATCCGCGCGCCGGAACAGGGCTTTGCCGCCTTCGCACAGGAGTTCGAGGCTGCTCGGCGGTATGGCGCGCTTTGGGTGCCGGTCGTGCATCCCTTTGCCACGGGCCGCCTTGCGCGCTGGGACGTGGTGCACCGTTTCCTCGAACAGGTTCTTGCGCAGGGGGACGTCTGGTTCGCGCCGATGGAGGAAATCGCGGCACATGTACGCTCTGTCGTCGACAAGGGGCTGTGGTCGCCCCGGATCGACCGGCTGCCCTACTATGCCGAGCCTGTCCGGGTGCGGTGACGAGGCCGGCGGCATGTTCGCCGCCCTGCGGAGTGCCTTCATGTCCTGGACGAAGGCTGCGCCTGGTCCTGGTCTGCCGGGGCCGGGCGGAAAACATCAGTGCGCCTTGCGCACGCTCACGGTGATCGCTTCGGCCAGCGTTTCGGCGGCGCGGGAGGGTTTGTTGCGCGGATAGGCGATGTGGAACATGTCCTCGAAGCGCATGCGCTCGGGCGAAAGCACGCGCAGGCGGTTGGTGCGAACCCATTCCTCGGCATAGTGGTCGGGCAGGAAACCGATATAGGCGCCCGATAGCAGAAGAAGCAGCGTGCCCTCCATATGCGGCGTCGCAGCGGACCAGGTAAAGTTCACGCCGCAGATCGTCTCATTCGGCATATAGGTGCGGCCGGCGAAGGACTGCGCTGCCAGCACCTCGTCGGTCAGTTCCGCATCGGGGCAGGCGAAGAGTGGATGACCCTCGGCGCAATAGAGCTTCTGGACCTCGGAGAAGACTGGCTGGCTGCGAAAATGCGGCATGACGCTGCCGACGAAGGGCATCAGCACGATCTGGTAGGAACCGTTGAGCAGGCCCTGATGCAGCACCTGCGGCGCGGCGACGTCGATTTCCAGGTGCACGCGCGGAGCCGCGCGGTGAAAGGCTGCCAGGGCGCCCTGAAGGTCGAGGCCGCGGTTGGTGATCATGGCGTCGACCGTGCCGAAGCTGAGGCCGCCCGTCAGTTCCCCCTGTGCCTCCCCGATGCGGCTCTGGAATTTTTCCAGCGAGCCGAAAAGCTCAAGCGTCGCCTCGTAGACGAGCCGCCCTTCGTCGGTCAGCTGGAAACCGCCGCGGCCGCGGCTGCACAGGCGAAGGGCGAGCCGCTCCTCCAGATGGCGCATATGGGTGGAGATCGTCGCCTGCGTCATGCCGAGCGCCGACTGTGCGGCGGAAAAGCCGCCATGCTGCACAACGGAGGCGAAAACGCGCAGCAGCCTGAGTTCTGCATCGCCAAGCGAGAGATTGAGAATGCGGTGCCGGACCTTGTTGATCATTCATTGATTAATGCACAAGTGGACATGCAATCATAGATATTTTTAAACGTATCTTTCTTTGGCACACTCCCTTCACCTTTGGTGGAGGGGACGTGGCCAGCAAATCCTGTGCGACCGAATGCGTAACCCTGCCGTTCGCCGGCGTGGATCTCGTCGGGATCGCTGCCGCCAGTGACGCATTCACCCTGGTGGCACGGGTTTCCATGACCTTCACCGGACACATGCCGCACGCATGGGCGCGGCGGCGCTGACTGAACAACAGGGCAAGACCGGCATGTCCGGGCGGCAGGCTGAGGAGGAACAGCACATGGACGAAAGCGTCCGAAACTATCTCGATCGCTACGACGTCAGCGATGCAACGCGGCGTTTTCTCGCCAAGCCCCAGAAGATGTTCATCGACGGGACGTGGGTCGATAGCGGCAACGGTGCGACCTTCGATGTTTTCGAACCGTCCACCGGCGGGCGGATCACCGGCGCGCCGTCCGGCACGACGGAGGATCTCGACCAGGCTGTTGCAGCCGCGCGCCGCCAGTTTGACGGCGGAGAGTGGCGCCGCCTCAAGCCACTCGAGCGCGAGCGCCTGCTGCACCGCCTTGCCGACCTCATCGAAACGCATGGCGACGAGCTGGCGGAAATCGAAGCCGTCGACATGGGCAAGTCCGTGAGCTTCGCCCGGGACATCGACATCCAGGGCACGGTCGACACGTTCCGCTATTTTGCCGGCTGGCCCTCCAAGCTGCACGGACGCACCGTCGAGCCGTCCATTCCCGGCAACTACCTCGCCTATACCCGCAAGGAGCCGCTGGGTGTGGTTGCCGCCATCGTGCCGTGGAATTTTCCGCTGCAGACAATGGCCTGGAAGCTTGCGGCCGCCCTTGCCGCCGGCTGCACCGTCATCGTCAAGCCGGCTGAGCTGACCTCGCTCTCCACCCTGCGCTTTGCCGAGCTGGTGCAGGAGGCCGGCATTCCCGATGGCGTGGTCAACATCGTCACGGGCCGCGGCAGCGTCATCGGCGCGGCCATGTCCACGCATCCGGGCATCGACAAGGTTACCTTCACCGGCTCGACGCCTGTCGGGAAGGACGTCGGCCGCGCCGCGGTCGGCAGTCTCAAGCATGTCACGCTGGAGCTCGGCGGCAAGTCGCCGGTGCTCGTTCTCGACGATGCCGATCTGCCGAGCGCCGCGCTCGCGGTGGCGAACGGCGTGTTCTTCAATTCCGGCCAGGTCTGCGACGCCGGCACCCGGGTCTATGTCCAGCGCGCGGTGCACGATGCCTTCCTCGACGAACTCGTCAAGGTCACCCGCACGCTCAAGATCGCGCCGGGCCTCGACCGGGACTGCTACATCGGCCCCATGGTCTCGGCGCAGCAGAAAGCAGTCGTTGCCGGCTACATCGAGGCCGGTCGCCGCGAAGGGGCGGAGCTGGTGCATGGCGGCGCAAGCCTCGACGGACCGGGCCATTTCATCGAACCCACCATCTTCGCCCATTGCAAGCCGGAGATGCGCATCGTGCGTGAGGAGATCTTCGGGCCGGTGCTGGTGACGAGCCCCTTCGACACGCTCGACGAGGCGGTTTTTCTGGCTAACGACACGCCCTTCGGCCTCGCCGCCGCGATCTATTCGAACGACCTCGCGCGCGTGCACGGCCTCATTCCGCGCCTTCATGCCGGTTCCGTCTATGTCAACGCGCACAGCACGATCGACCCGTCCATGCCCTTCGGCGGCTTCAAGGATTCCGGCTTCGGCAAGGACCTCGGGCCCGAGCAGCTCGACTATCTGATGGAGACCAAGGCGGTGTGGATCACCCTGCCATGACATCCGCCGGCCGCCATCCATCGGCGGCCGGTATCTTCACCGCGGGCGCTTTGCGCGTCCGCATGATCGGCGGCTGATGGAGCCGTATGCATCGCGGAAAGACGCCGAAGGCGCGACGCGAAAGGGGAACGACAATGGAAAACGATATTGCCTGGCAAAACGAACTGGCGCGCCGTGCCCGCATCTATGAGGGCATTGAAGCGGAACACCGCTTCGAGGGCGCCATGTCCGTCATCGACTATGCCTGCATGAGCGCGCTCACGCTCGCCTTGGTCGCGGGCTTCTGGATCTGGGGGGCGTGAGATGACTGATCATGTCACCCACGGCGGCTTTGCCGCCATCGAAACGGAACAGGCTGAGGCCGAGCGCAACCGCGCCGCCGCCGAACGCGGCGACGCGCCGCTGCTGCCCTCCGAGCGGCTCTGGGGCTTCTGGGAATTCACCTACGCCAATTCGGCGCTTGCCATCGCCACCTGGGCCTTCCTGATCGGCGGCGCGGTGGGCCTCTTCGTCGGGCCGAAGGAGGGCATTGCCGCCATTGTCATCGGCAACATTGTCGGCGTGATGCTGACGGCGCTCGCCACCACGCCGCTGTCCGGCCGCTATGGCATCGAGCAGTTCGTCGCGCTGCGCAGCCAGTTCGGCTACAACGGCAGCCGCGTCGTCTACGTGCTGGCCGTGGTCGTGCTCACCATGGGCTGGCTTGCGGTGCTTGCCATGATGTTCGGCCGGTCGATCGACGGCCTTGCGGCGCTCAGTGCCGGGGAAGCCGCCAATCCCACCGGCATCAAGATGATCATCGCCGCTGTCGGCGCGATCCTCGTCACCTGGTTCATCGTCGCCAGGGGGCCGACATCGATCAAGTTCTTCAACATGGTCGTCTCGCCCGCGCTGGTGATCCTGATGATCGTGATGCTCTATCTGATCCTCCAGCACCGCTCCTTCTCCGAGCTTCTGGCGATGCCGGCGCTTTCCCCGCCCTTCGAGGACAACACGCTCAACTTCATCATCGCCGTCGAGGTGAACCTTGCGGCCGGCTTCTCCTGGTGGCCCTATATCGGCAACCTCGCGCGCCTGACGAAGAACGAACGCACCGCCTTCTGGCCGAACGTCATCGGCATCTTCGGCGCCGCCACGCTCGGCGAGATCGTCGGCCTGCTTGCCGCCGTCGCCCTCGGAGATTCCGACCCGACCATCTGGATGACCAAGATCGCCGGCCCCGTCATCGGCATCATCGCGCTGCTCTTCGTCGCCTTCGCCAACATGACCTCGATGGCGAACATCCTCTACACCTCCATCGTCGGCCTCCGGCAGGTGGGAACAGCGTCCATCCGCGCCATTTCCTGGGGCACGATCCTGTTCCTCTTCTGCCTTATCCCGCTCGGCCTCGTCGTCTTCTATCCGCAAATGTACGACGGCTTCTTCATCTTCCTCGTCTGGACCTCGGCGCTCAATTCCGCGCTCGCCGGCATCGGCATCGCCGACTATTTCTTCCTGCGCCGCCAGAAGCTCGACATGCGCAGCCTGCACGGCCCACAGGAAAACGGTCCCTACCGTTTCTGGGGCGGCTTCAACCCGATCGGGCTCTTCGCCCTGGCTGTCGGCTTCGGCGTCTATGTTCTGGTCTTCAATCCGCAGACGCTCGCGAGCCTGCCCGCCTTCAAGTACCTCACCGCCTCCGTGCCATCCTGCCTTGCGGCTGGCGCGGTCCACTATGTCCTGACCCGGCTCTTTGCCCGCGGGCGGGGCTGGGGCCTTTACCCGTAACCTCTGGATATCAGCCATGACCGAGACCTACGACTACATTATCATCGGCGCCGGATCGGCCGGCTGCGTGCTCGCCAATCGCCTGTCAGAAGATCCGGCCGTAAAAGTCCTGGTCCTCGAATATGGCGGCAGCGACAAGTCGATCTTCATCCAGATGCCGACGGCGCTGTCCATTCCGATGAACGGCACCAAGTACAACTGGAAATACATGACCCTGCCGGAACCCGGCCTCGACGGGCGCCGGGTGCATTGCCCGCGTGGCAAGGTCATCGGCGGCTCCTCCTCGATCAACGGGCTCGTCTATATGCGCGGTCATGCCCGCGATTTCGACGAATGGGAGGAGCAGGGGGCACGGGGCTGGCGCTATGCCAATTGCCTGCCCTACTTCCAGCGTGCCGAAAGCTGGCAGGATGGAGGCGACGCCTATCGCGGCGCCTCCGGCCCTCTCGCCACCAATGCCGGCAACAGGATGAAGAACCCGCTCTACAGGGCCTTCGTCGATGCCGGCCGGGAGGCGGGCTACATCACCACGGAGGACCCGAACGGCCACATGCAGGAGGGGTTCGGCCCCATGCACATGACCGTCAAGGACGGCGTGCGCTGGTCGACGGCGAACGCCTATCTCAAGCCGGCGATGAGTCGGCCGAACCTTTCCGTCGTCACCCATGCCATGACACGGCGCGTGCTCATGGAGGGCAAGCGCGCCGCCGGTGTCGAATATGAACTCGGCGGCCGTCGCCTCGTGGCGAAGGCCACCCGCGAGGTGCTGATCTCCTCCGGCCCGATCGGCTCGCCGCATCTTCTGCAGCGCTCCGGCATCGGTCCGGCCGCCGTGCTGCAGAAGGCGGGTGTCGAGGTGCTGCATGACCTGCCGGGCGTCGGCGAGAACCTGCAGGACCATTCGGAAGTCTACATCCAGTATGCCTGCAAGGAGCCGATCACGCTGAACGGCAAGATGGGGCTTTTGAGCCGCGCTCTGATCGGCGCGGAGTGGCTTTTGTTCAAGAAGGGGCTTTCGGTCACTAACCATTTCGAGAGCGGCGGGTTCATCCGTTCCGATGCATCGCTGCAATGGCCGGATATCCAGTTCCATTTCCTGCCTGCCGCCATGCGCTACGACGGCAAGAAGCCGCTCGATGGCCACGGTTTCATGGTGCTGACCGGGCCGAACAAGCCGAAGAGCCGCGGCTATGTGCGCCTGCGCTCGCCGGAGGCGCACGAGCAGCCCGACATCCTCTTCAACTACCTCGACCGAGAAGAGGACCGCGAGGGCTTCCGCCGCTGTCTGCGCCTCACCCGCGAGATCGTCGGCCAGCCGGCCTTCGACCGGTTCCGTGGCGAGGAGATGGCACCCGGCAAGGACGTGCGCAGCGACGACGAGATCGACGCCTTCGTGCGCGAGACGATGGAAAGCACCTACCATCCCTGCGGGTCCTGCCGCATGGGGGAGGATGCGATGGCGGTCGTCGACAGCGACCTCAAGGTGCGTGGCCTGACGGGGCTGCGCGTCATCGACAGTTCCGTCTTCCCGACCGAGCCGAATGCCAATCTCAACGCGCCGACGATCATGCTGGCCGAACGCGCTTCGGACATCGTGCGCGGCAAGCCGCTGCTTGCGGCCTCCAATGCGGAGGTGGGCGTCGCTCCCGGCGTCGGCACGACCCAGCGCAGCGGCACGCCGCTCCGGTCCATCAGTCGGTAGAAGAGGAACCCTATCCGCCGGTATCGACGGTCTGCCGGCGGAAAGTCTCGGCCTCTGCGGCTGCCGATCGGCACGATCGCCCGCCGGATCCGACGGGAAGTCAGGCGATATAGGGTGCCGCATTCCTTGCGGCGTCACATAACACCCTGGGGTTATTGGCTTTGGCCGGCTCTTCCCCGACCCTTCCGCGTATCACCTGGAGGAGGGGAACATGACACAGACGATCAAACTCGACCGGACGCTTGGCCTGTGGTCCGTCGTATTGTTTGGCCTTGCCTATATGACGCCGATGATCGTGTTCGGCACGTTCGGCGCCCTGGCATCGGCAAGCCAGGGAACCACGGCGATGGCCTATTTCATCGCGGCCCTCGCGATTTTTCTGACTGCGGCGAGCTACGGCGTAATGGCGAGGGTCTACCCGGTTGCCGGATCCGCCTATACCTATGCCCGCAGGTCGCTGAATTCCGGCGTCGGCTTCCTCGTCGGCTGGGCGGTGTTGCTCGACTACTTCTTCCTTCCGATGGTGATCTGGCTGATCGGCGCGGCCTATCTCACCGCCGCCTTCCCGGCGGTGCCGGCCTGGATGTGGATCGTCGGCTTCATCGTGCTGACCACGGCCATCAATGTGATCGGCATCGCCTTTGCGAACCGGGTCAACGTCGTGCTGATGCTGGTGCAGCTTTCGGTGCTGGTGGCCTTCGTGGCGCTTGCGGCCCGTTATGTCGCCGCGCTGAACGGCGCGGGCGGGCTTGCCTCGGTTCGCCCGTTCTTCGAGGCCGGTGTGCCCTTCAGCGCATCCGTCGCCGGTGCGGCCATCGCGGCCTATTCGTTCCTCGGTTTCGATGCCGTCTCGACGCTGACGGAGGAAACACGCGAACCCACCCGCACCATGCCGAAGGCGATCATGATCATCGCCGTGATCGGCGGCCTGCTCTTCACCGGTTCGGCCTACATCACGCAGCTTGCCCATCCGGGCGGCACCTTCGCTTCGGTCGATTCCGCTGCATCGGAAATCGCACTGATGATCGGCGGAGACCTTTTCGTCACGGTCTTCCTCGCAACGCTCGTCGTGGCGCAGTTCACCTCCGGCCTTGCTGCGCAGGCGAGCGTCGGCCGGTTGCTCTTCGCCATGGGCCGTGACGGCGTCCTGCCCGCCGGCCTCTTCGGCAAGCTGCATGAGACGTGGCGCACGCCGGTGCTCAACCTCGTCTTCGTCGGCGTCGTTGGCCTGCTTGCGCTGACGCTTGATGTGACGACGTCGACATCGTTCATCAATTTCGGCGCGTTCCTTGCCTTCACTGCAGTCAATGTCTCGGTCATCGCGCTTTACTTGAAGGGCAATGCCATCGTGCGGCCGCTCGGCCCTGTACTCGGGCTGGCCGTCCCTGCGGCGGGCGCGCTGTGCGACCTGTTCCTGCTGTGGAATCTCGACAGCCATGCCAAGCTGCTCGGCGTGCTCTGGCTTGCCATCGGCATCGCCTATCTTGCCTATCTCACCCGTTTCTTCCAGCTTGCCCCGCCGGAGGTGGAGTTCGTCGAATAGTCAGTTGCGGCTTAGGAAGAGATGGAAGAGTTCTGCCTGGCTGGAAATGGTGAGCTTGGCATAGGCCTGGCGCCGGTGCACCTTCACGGTGTTCGGCGAGAGGCCGAGCGTGGCGGCGATGGAGTAGGTGGAGTGTCCCTTGAGGATGAGGGTTACGATTTCCAGCTCCCGCTTCGACAGGAGCGGGTGGCTGATCGCCGCGGCCGCCTTCGCGTCTTCATCCGGCGGCGTGAAACGACCGTGCCAATGCCGCTCGGCAAGCGCGCGCACGACGGGTGCCGCGCTTTCCAGCCGGGTGATGTCGCGGCGGGAGAATGCCGTCACCGTACCGATGCGCGACAGCGACAGAACCGCATCGGCATGGCGCAGTTTCAGGACGAAGCCGATCTCGTCGACAATGCCTGTCGCCTGGTAGTGGCGGCGGTAGTATTCCGTCTCCGTAAAACGGTCGGGGGCAAGCCGCCGCATGATAAGGATGCCCTGGTGCGGGCTGTTGCGGACCGCATCGTAGAACGGGTCGAGAATGTAGGCGCCGGCAAGATAATGATCGACGATGGTGGTGCGGTCGCCGACGATGCGGTCGTTGTCGAGGTCGAAGGCCTTGCCGCCCGGCGCATAGGCAAAGCCGTTCATCATCTCGAAGGCGACGAGGTGGCGGAGCGCCTGTTCCAGCGCCGCGGGAAAACCCGGCTCACCGAGCACCGCAACAGCCGCGGCAAGGCTGGCGTTCCACTGGTCGATATAGGCCTGTGCCCCTGCTGCCACGATCCTTCCCCGCTCATCGAAGCCAAGACCTAGCACGGAGTCCGCCGTCATGCAGACAGTTTCTCACCGCCATCCGCTCGACCTGCCGGCAACGGACATCGCCTCCGGCATCCGTGCTGGGCATTTTTCGGCCGAGACGGTGGTTGTCGAATCCCTTCGGCGCGCAAGGAGCGTCAATGCGGCGCTGAACGCCTTCACACTGCTGCGCGAGGAGGCGGCATTCGCTGCCGCGCGCGCCGCGGACCGGCAGAGGGCCGCGGGCGGGTTGCTGCCGCCCCTTCTCGGCGTGCCCTTTGCCGCTAAGGACCTGACGCCGACCAGGGGCGACCTCACGACGCTCGGCTCCTGGACGCGCGGGGACTGGGTGCCCGGAGAAAGCGCCGTCTGCATCGCGCGGCTGGAGGCGGCCGGCGCGATCCTCATCGGCAAGACGACGACACCGGAATTCGCCCATTCCAGCTTCACCGCCAGCCCCCGCTGGGGCGTCACACGCAATCCCTGGGACCCGGCGCGCACCTCCGGCGGCTCTTCCGGCGGTTCGGCGGTCGCCGTCGCCGCCGGCGTCGTTCCCTTCGCCGAGGGCACGGACATGGGCGGCTCGGTGCGTATCCCGGCTGCCTTCACGGGTACGGTCGGTCTCAAGCCGAGCCTCGGGCGCATTCCCATGACCATCCTGCCCAGCATGTTCGACAGCATTTCGCATTTCGGCCCGCTTGCCCGCACGACCGGTGATGCCGTTGCCTTCATGGCCGCGGCGGCGGGGCCTGACGACGCGGATATCTTCTCGCTGCCTCTCTCCTTCTCTTCGGAAAAGGCGCAAGCCCGCCCGCTGGAAGGTCGCCGCTTCGCCTTCTCGCTGGACCTTGGCTACTACAGCGTCGATGCGCGGGTGCGGGCGGTGATCCTCTCGGCGATCGATGCGCTGCGGGCGGAGGGGGCCGTGGTCGAGCCCGTCGAGCTTGGCTGGACGCGGGTCGTCAACGACCAATGGTACGATCTCTGGTGCGTGTTCATGGCGGCCTTCTTCGGCGAGGCGCTGGAGGACTATCGCGCGCGGATGGATCCGATCGTCGTGGAACTTATCGAGCGTGGCCAGACCTTGAATGCTGTGGCGTACAAGCGGGTGGAACTGCTGCGCACGCGGATGTGGCAGGATCTCGCCGCAGTGCTTTCCCGGTATGACGGACTGCTCTGCCCGACCTGTGCCGTCACGGCTCCCGCGGCAGATGCCGACGACAACGACTATATCGCGGACCTGCCGGACGGGCGTTTCCGCGGTCTCGACATGACCTGTCCGTTCAATCTCCTGCCGCAATGCCCGGCCCTGTCGCTGCCGGCCGGGCTGGCGGACGATGGCATGCCGGTCGGCCTTCAGCTCATCGGCCGGCGCTATGCCGACGAAGACGTCCTGTCCATGGGTGGCGCGATCGAGCGGGTGTTGCGAACAGCCGGCGCGACGGCCGCCCGGCCACGCGACTGGTTCTGAACGTCACGCGTCCAGCGGGACGGCATTGGGGGTAATTCCCCGCCTCAAAGCAAATCCGAACTCAAAATCGCTGGGCGTTCTTGCCGGGATTTTTAGAGGTTCGACAGCCACTCCTGGAGATCGGCCTCGGCCTTCTCCAGTGCGCTGTAGTTCAGGAGCTTGCGCAGGAGCGCCGTGGTGACGGCGCGGGTGCGCAGGTTGAAGCGGGCGTCCTCGCTGTCCTCGCCGGTCGACTGGTAGACGTCGAGCTTGTCGTAGAGCTGTTGCAGGCGGTTCTGCACGCTGCGGAGCGAGAGGTTGCGGCGGCGGGCGATGGCCCTATCCGTCAGGCCGAGGGCGATATCGATGAGGATTTCATATTCGGAATCGGTGAAGCCGTTCGTCTGGCCGAGGCTCTTTTGCTGCACGCCACGGATTTCGCGGTCGATCACGCACTGGCTTTCGACGAAGATCGAGCGTAATGCGAGTTTCAAGCGCTCGTCGGACGCGGACTTCAGCACATAGCCATAGGCGGCGCCGTCGGGCACGATGCGCGAGACGCCGCGCACATAGGCTTCGTCGGAGTAATTCGACCAGAAGAGGATGCGCGTTTCCGGCCGCTCCTTCCAGATCGTGCGCGCCGCCTCGATGCCGTTGCGGGTCGTCATCTGGAGATCCATGACGATATGCGCGGACTTGTGGTCGCGCGCGAGCTTTTCGCCGGAAAGACCGTTCTCCGCCTCGATCACGGTCTCGCATTCCGGCAGCGCCGAGCACACCGCCTCGTGCAGGTAGGAACGATGCAGCGGATCATCCTCCACGATCAGGACTTTCATCACCCGTTCCTCCTTCGCATGGGGCTCCCGCGCCGCGTTCCGGGGCGAGGGGAAGCCGGACCGTTACGGTCGTGCCGCCGTTGTTGCGCCCCGTGCCGATCGTGCAGGTCGCCGAGATCAGCCGGGCACGCGTCTTCATGTTCTCGACGCCGCTGCCGATGCGTCCGCGCGGGCGCACGACGCCGCTGCCATCGTCCGTCACGTCGAGCACGAGACTTTCGGTCTCGACGCGCAGGCGTACGGCGAGTGTCGCCGGCTTGGCGTGCCGGACGGCATTGTTGATCGCCTCCTGCGCGATGCGGAAGAGGGCGACGCTGACGGTCGGCTCCAGCCTGTCGAGTGCGCCGGCCGTCTCGTCGGCGAGCGCCCAGCGGATCGGCATGCCGCTGTCGCGCACTGAACGGTCGAGGTGGTTCTCGACGGCCTGCGCAAGGCCGAAGAGCTGGAGGACGGAGGGTTTCGCCTGCTCGATGATCTGGCGGAGATCATGCATGCAATGCTGCAACGAGCGCGACACCGGCTCCAGGGCGTCGGGGCCGATTTCGCCGCTCAGCGAAAGCTGCTCGACGCGGCGGGCGAGGCGGGTGAGATCGGCGAGGGTCTGATCGTGCAGGTCCATGCCGATGCGTTGCCGTTCCTGTTCGAGCGCCTCCGTCAGCCGCAGCGCGCCGAGGCGCAGGCCCTCTTCCCGCGCGCGGGCCTCCGCCTCGACGATGGCGGAGCGCTGCGCCTGTTCGGCGGCGCGTAGCGCGAAGAAATAGGGCGTCAGCAGGTCGGCGATGACGCGGGCGTGCTCGACGTCGTCGAGCGAATAAAGCCCGGCCGTTCGCGACGAACAGGAGAGGGCGGCGATGATCGCGCCTTCCACCTTCATCGGCACATGGATGCGGCTGCGCAGCGACTGTTCGTCGATCGGCGCGCGGAAGGCGCCCTCGAAGCGGAAGCGCGGATCGACGGTGGCGTCGTCGCTGAGAAGGTAATCGACCTCGTTCCAGAGCAGGGAGCGGATGGGGCTGTAGACGACGGGCGCGCCTTCGAGGTCGCCCCAGGCGGTGTCGATCCCGGTCTCGTAGGCCGTGTGGTAGTTGCCGTCCTCCACCAGCACGCAGACGTCGAGATGATCGTGCGGGATGATATGTGCGACCTCGTTGGCGACGGAACGGATGGCCGAGCGGAAATCGAGCTGGCCCGCGAGCAGCCGCGAAATGCCGAGATAGTGCTCGAAAAGCGTGGCGGGCGCGAGTTGCAGCATGGGCGAAAATCCTCCCGGCGGCGGCCTCCCATGCCGTCGCCGCCCTCCAGTAAGCGCCGACAAGCATAGCCGCGTCTTGCGGAAACCCGCAACTTCTCGCGCAAATCCCGCAAATGTCTTGCCGAACCGCGCCTGTACAGCCCCCTCGTTCTCCCGCATCCTGCCTTTGCTGAGAGGAGGAAGCTCAGCGGACAACGATTTCGATCCGGCCAACCGGATCCTGAGGGAGAGAGACAGATGGGAATTCGTAAGATGCTTCTGGCATCGGCCGTCGCCGCGTGCGTCGCCATGCCCGTTTCCGCCTTCGCCGACACGTCGGGCAAGAAGATCGCCCTTTCCAACAACTATGCCGGCAATTCCTGGCGTCAGGCCATGCTGACGAGCTGGGACAAGGTGACGGGCGAGGCCGTGAAGGCTGGCGCGGTTGCCGCCGCCGATCCGTTCACCACCGCCGAGAATCAGGCGACCGAGCAGGCCGCGCAGATCCAGAACATGATCTTGCAGGGCTATGACGCCATCGTGGTCAACGCCGCCTCGCCGACGGCGCTGAACGGCGCGGTCAAGGAAGCCTGCGATGCCGGCATCACCGTCGTCTCCTTCGACGGCATCGTGACGGAGCCCTGCGCCTGGCGCATCGCCGTCGACTTCAAGGAAATGGGCCGCAGCCAGGTCGAATATCTCTCGAAGAAGCTGCCCGAGGGCGGTAATCTGCTCGAAATCCGCGGTCTTGCCGGCGTCTTCGTCGATGACGAGATCTCGGCGGGCATCCATGAGGGCGTAAAGCAGTTCCCGCAGTTCAAGGTCGTCGGCTCGGTGCATGGCGACTGGGCGCAGGACGTCGCGCAGAAGGCCGTCGCGGGCATTCTGCCGAGCCTGCCCGAGATCGTCGGCGTCGTTACGCAGGGTGGTGACGGTTATGGCGCGGCGCAGGCGATCGCCGCGGCCAAGCGGCCGATGCCGGTCATCGTTATGGGCAACCGCGAGGACGAGCTGAAGTGGTGGAAGGAACAAAAGGACGCGGGCGGCTACGAAACCATGTCCGTCTCCATCGCACCCGGCGTTTCCACGCTCGCCTTCTGGGTCGCCCAGCAGATCCTTGACGGCAAGGAGGTCAAGAAGGACCTCGTCGTGCCGTTCCTGCGCATCGACCAGGACAATCTCGAAGCCAATCTCGCCACCACCCAGGCGGGCGGCGTCGCGAATGTGGAATATTCGCAGGCCGACGCCATCAAGGTCATCGAAGCCGCCAAGTAAGGCCTCCCGGCGCCGCGCGGTCGCCCTGGCCGCGCGGTCTTTTCCAGCACAGAAGCGATGGCCAATGACGGGTGAGATGCGGAAACCGGTGATCGCGGTCACCGAGGCCCGGGTGAGTTTCGGGGCGGTCAAGGCGCTCGACGGCGTGACGCTGTCGATCCTGCCGGGCGAATGCGTCGGTCTCGTCGGCCACAACGGTGCCGGCAAGTCGACGATCGTCAGCGTCATCAACGGTGGCCTGACGCCGCACGATGGCGGCGTTGCGGGCGAGGACGGGGCGATCGTGCGCTACGGCATCACCGCGGCGCGCGCCCGCGGCGTGCGCTGCGTCTTCCAGGAACTGTCGCTCTGCCCCAACCTCACTATCGTCGAAAATGTCCGGCTGGTGCACCGTTCGCTCGGTGGCTTCGGCTGGCGGCGGCGGGCGCGGGCGGTCATCGAGGCGAGCCTTGCCACGATCTTCCCCGGCCACGGCATCCGGAGCGACCGCACGGTCGGCGAACTCTCCATCGCCGAGCGGCAGATGGTCGAGATCGCCATGGCCTTTTCCGATGCGGGCGTTGCGCCGCGTCTCGTCATCCTCGATGAGCCGACCTCTTCGCTCGATGCCAGCCTTGCCGAACAGATGCTCGTCCATGTCCGCCGCTTCGTCGCGGGCGGCGGGTCGGTTATCTTCATCTCGCACATCCTGAACGAAATTCTTTCGACCGCGGACCGGATCGTCGTGATGAAGGACGGCCGCATCGTCGCGGAGCGGCCGGCAGCGGATTTCTCCGAACGCAGCCTCGTCGAGGCTATGGGCAGCGTGGTGAAGGGCGAGGCCCATCGCCGCGCCGCGCGCGACCTTGCCGGTGCGCCCGTCGTGCTGGAGCAGAGCGGGCGCGGCCTGCCGCTCGTTGCGCGGACCGGCGAGATCGTCGGGCTTGCGGGCCTCGCCGGCCATGGCCAGACCGAGATGCTGATGGCGCTGCATGCGGCGCGAAGCGGCGCCTGGCTGCCGGCGCGCGATCCTGCCGTCACCTTCGTCGCCGGCGACCGCCGCCTCAACGGCGTGTTCGAACTCTGGAGCATCTTGCGCAATTTTTCCATCGCCTCGCTCAGCGACATGACGAGGAGCGGCGTGGTGCGGACCGGCGAGGAGGAGGCCCGCGGGGCGGACTGGAAAAAGCGCATCGAGATTCGCACGCCGGATATGGGCAACCGCATCCTGTCGCTTTCCGGCGGCAACCAGCAGAAGGTGCTGTTCGCCCGGGCGCTTGTCACCCGCGCGCCGGTCGTGCTGATGGACGATCCGATGCGTGGCGTCGATGTCGGCACCAAGCAGGAGGTCTACGAGATCGTGCGCCAGGAGGCCGCAAATGGCCGCACCTTCGTCTGGTACTCGACGGAGATGGAGGAGGTCTGCCTCTGCGACCGCGTCTATGTTTTCCGTGAGGGCAAAATCGTCGCCGAACTCTCGGGCGACGCTGTCAGCGAAGCCAACATCCTCGCCGCCTCCTTCGAGGGAGCGGCCGCATGAGGATGTCCAGTGATGCACTGCGCCTTCTCATTCCGGCGCTCTCCCTGACCGTTCTTCTCGCCGCCGTCTTCTGGCTTCAGCCGCGGGCGATGAGCTATGTCGGCCTCAACCTCCTGTTCAATCTCGCCGTTCCGATTGCGCTCGCCACCATTGCGCAGATGCTGATCATGGCGGTCAACGATCTCGACCTTTCCATGGGGGCCTTCGTCAGCTTCGTCGCCTGCGTGACCGCCACCTTCCTGCGCGATGCGCCGCTCCTCGGCGTTCTCATCCTCGCTGGGGCTGTCTCAGTCTACGCGCTGATCGGCGTCGTCATCCACCTGCGCAACCTGCCGTCCATCGTCGTCACGCTCGGCATGAGTTTTGTGTGGGCGGGGCTTGCCGTGCTGCTGCTGCCGGCGCCGGGCGGGCAGGCGCCGGATTGGGCGCGCGCGCTGATGACGATGAAGCCGCCGGTCGCGCCGATGGCGATCGTCGCCAGCATCGTCATCGCCGTTGTTGCCCATCTTCTCGTCATGCGCTCCTCGCTCGGCGTGCTCGTGCGCGGGGTCGGCGGCAACCAGCGCTCCATCGAGCGTGCCGGCTGGTCGGTGATTGCTGCCCGGGCGGCGGCCTATGGGCTTGCCGGCCTTTTTGCCGTGCTTGCCGGCATCGCGCTCGTCGGGCTCACCACCTCGGCGGACGCCAACATTGCGCTGCGCTATACGTTGCTCTCGATTGCCGGCGTCATCCTCGGCGGCGGTGAATTCATCGGCGGTCGCGTCTCGCCGGTCGGGGCTGTCATCGGCGCGTTGACGCTGACGCTGGCCGGCTCGTTCCTCTCGTTCCTGCGCATCTCGCCTGATTGGCAGATCGGCGCACAGGGCGCGATCCTCATCGTCGTGCTGGCGCTTCGCCTCGTCCTCAACCGCATCGAGGTGAGGGAGACGCGGCGATGACCCTGTTCCGCCATCTTGCGCAGAAGAGCTGGATCTGGTCGTGGATCGCCGCCTTCGTCGTCTGGCTTGCGACGATCTCCGTGACCGGCGGCGCAAGCGCGGTCGGCCTCACCCAGGCCGCTCTCACTTTCGCCGCCTTCTCCATCATCGTCGGCATCGGCCAGATGTTCGTCATCACGCTCGGCCCGGGCAATATCGACCTCTCCGTGCCCGCCACCATGACGCTCGCCGGCACGGTGGCGCTGAAGCTGATGAACGTCGAGAACGGCATGATCCTGCCGGGCCTCGCCGTCGCGATCCTCATCGGTGTCGCCGTCGGCATCGGCAACTATGTGCTCATCAAGACGCTGCGCATTCCGCCGATCATCGCGACGCTCTCGATGAGCTTCATCGTGCAGTCGACGGCGATCTGGACCAACCGGGGCCTGCGCATCAAGCCGCCGCCCTTCCTTGCCGAGTTCACGACGGCCAGCACCCTCGGCGTGCCCAATGTGGCGCTCATCGCGCTCGTCCTCTCGCTCGTCGCCTGGCTGCTCCTCGAAAAGACGCTTTACGGCCGCTGGACCTCCGCCATCGGCCAGAGCATGCCGGCGGCGCGCATGGCCGGCATTCCCGTCGATGGCGTGCGCTTCGTCACCTATGTCTTCTGCGCGGTGCTCGCCGCGCTTGCCGGCTACCTGCTCGCCTGCTTTTCCGGCGGCGCGGCGCTCAACATGGGCTCGGAATATCTCCTGATGTCGATCGCCGTCGTGGTCATCGGCGGCACGGCGGTGGCGGGCGGCGATTCCAACGTGCCGGGCGTCTGGGGTGCCTCGCTCTTCATGTTCCTCGTCGTGTCCATGCTCAACACTTACGGTCTCGGCGCCGGCGTGCGCCTCATCATGACCGGTCTCATCATCATCAGCGTCATCATGCTTGCGGGCGGCCGCCGACCCGGCGCCCGGTAATCCAGGAACCCAGCCATGGCCTCCGATTCCCCTTTCGAAATCCACGATCCGCGCTTCCTGCACCTGATCGTCAGCAGCGCGCGGCTGGAAGAGCTTCATACCGGCTGCCGCTGGGCGGAAGGCCCGGTCTGGTTCAGCGACGCCAACCAGCTCCTGTGGAGCGATATTCCCAACCAGCGCATCCTGCGCTGGACGCCGGAGGGCGGCGTCTCCGTCTACCGACAGCCGTCCAATTTCGCCAACGGCCACACCCGTGACCGGCAGGGCCGCCTCGTCTCCTGCGAACACGGCCTGCGCCGCGTCACGCGCACGGAGATCGACGGTTCGGTCACCGTGCTTGCCGATAGCCATCAGGGAAAACGCCTCAATTCCCCCAACGACGTCGTGGTGAAGTCGGACGGCTCCGTCTGGTTCACCGACCCGACCTACGGCATCCTCTCGGACTACGAGGGCTACCGGGCCGAGCCGGAGCAGGCGGCGCGCAACGTCTATCGCCTCGACCCGGAAACCGGCGCGATCGAGGCCGTCGTCAGCGATTTCGCCCAGCCCAACGGCCTCGCCTTCTCGCCGGACGAGCGCACGCTCTACATCGCCGATTCCGCCGCGAGCCACGATCCCGCGCTGCCGCGCCATATCCGCGCCTTCGATGTGATCGATGGCCGCCGCCTTCAGAACAGCCGCGTCTTCTGCCACATTGATGCCGGCATTCCCGACGGCATCCGCACCGATATTCTAGGCAATCTCTGGTCCAGCGCCGGCGACGGCGTGCATTGCTTCGACCCGGCAGGAAAGCTCATCGGCAAGATCCGCGTTCCCGAGACCGTCGCCAACCTGACCTTCGGCGGCCCGCAGCGCAACCGGCTCTTCATCACCGCGACCGCCTCGCTCTATTCGGTCTACCTCGCCGTGTCGGGTAGCCAAACCCCCTGAAGGGCCTTGTCGCAGCACCAGCGGTTCTCTTCCCGATCGTGTCATCCGGGAACGGGCGAATCCGGCGCAGCTTTCGGCTCCCGCTGCTCGCTTGTAAAATCGAGGAAGGCGGCGACGAAATGGTCGAACACCGCCGCGACCCGCGCCACGGACCTCAGATCCTCATGGGCGACGATCCAGATGTCCATGGACGCTGCCACCACATCGGGAAAGAGGCGGCGCAGGCCCGGGTCCTTCGATCCGACGGCGATCTGCATGATGGTGATGCCGAGCCCCGCCCGAACGGCGGCGATCCGTGCCGGGTGGCAGTCCGTACGCAGCGCGTAGCCGGCCGGGCTGATGTCAGGCACTGCTGCCGTGCCGAGCTGCAGGTCGCTGGCCGTGCGATCGGGGCCGACGATGTCGTGGCCGGCAAGGTCGGCGATCGTCTGCGGCCAGCCCCGCCGTTCCAGATAGTCGCTGCTTGCGAAGAAACCGAGCGGCATCGCTCCGACCTTCCGGGCGATCAAGGCGTCCTGCTCCGGGGCGAAGGCCCGTATGGCGATATCGACCTCCTGGCCGAGGAGATCGGCCGGCCTGTTCGACACCTGCAGTTCGACGGTAAGGGCAGGATAGGCCCGACGCAGGGCGACGAGCATCGGCGGCACCACCTCAAGCCCCATCGTCTCCGATACGCTGACCTTGACAGCGCCGGCGATCTCGCCCGGCGGGGCGCTGGCCCGGCGAACGAACACATCCGAGGCGAGTGACATTGCGCGCGCCGGCGCGACGAGTGCGCGCGCCCCGTCGGTCGGGATCAGGCCGTTCACCGAGCGGCTGAACAGCCGCGTGTCCAGCGCTGCCTCCAAGCCGGCGATCCAGCCGCGAACGGTGGGTTGCGATACGCCGAGCCGCCGGGCGGCGCCGGAAAGACTACCCTCTTCGATCACGGCCAGAAAAGCCCGCTGATGATCCCAGGAAACGATCGTGCTCATAAGAAAGATACTAGCAGCTCAAGGAAATCTGGCAATTTTATTCAGGTTGCCGGTGATGGCATGGTGCTCCGCAGCCAACAACAGCGCCCTTCGGAGCAAGACCATGTCCGTCAGCCGATCCTCAGGCACCCCGCTTCCACTTTCCCTCAACCGCCGTTGGGGGTGGGGCCTCGTCGCGGCTGCGGCGATTGCCGTCGGCCTCTATGCCGTTCCGCCCTATCTTCTGCTCGATCCGCTGTTGAGCCGCATACCGCTCAACCTGGCCTTCCCCTCGCACCTGAGCTGGCTGTTCCTCCATGCCGCCTCCGGCGGCCTCGCCCTGTTGATCGGTCCGTTCCAGTTTCATCCGGCCCTGCGCGCGCGCTGGCCGCAGCTGCATCGGCTGGGCGGCAGGGTCTATCTCGCCTGCATCCTGGTGGGCGGGATCGCGGCCGTTCCCGTCACGGTCATGACCACGGCGGGGTTTGCCGCGCAGGTCGGGTTCGGCCTTCTCGTCGTCGCCTGGCTCTATTCGGCCTTCCATGCCTATCGGGCGGTGCGCGAGCGCCGCTTCGCTGATCATCGCATCTGGATGATCCGGAACTATGCGCTGACCTTCGCGGCCGTGCTGCTGCGTGTGATCCTGATCGCGGGCATGGTCGCCATGCCGTTCGTTCCGTCGCTCTCGTTCGAGCAGATCTACATCGTCAGTATCTGGGGCTCGATCACCGTTTCGGCGCTCGCCGCCGAATGGTTCATCATTACCACCGCAAGGGGCGGGGCATCGTTCACGGCGCGTCCAGAAACTCCATGATGATGCCGGTTGTATAGTCGGCAAGCCTGCTGCCCGGCCTTGCGGCCAGCACCTCGCCGAGATAGCCGCCGTGCCCGCCCGGCAGGACGACGAGCTGGGACCCGTGAATGGCCTTGCTGAGGGCGGCGATGTGCTCGACCGGCGCGACATCCTGGTTGGCTTGCAGGATCATCGTGGGAGCCTTGATGGTGGCGAGGTCCGCCTCGGTCCACCCCTCGAACGAGAGGATGTTGTGCATCAGCTTCGGCGTCAGTTCGGCAAGGGCGTCGGGGTCTGGCGCGACGGCGAGATAGGCATTGCGATAGACCTCTGGCAGGTCCGCCGCGTTCGCCGTCCTGAAGGACCGCAGCAGTTCGGGATGGATGCCGTCGCGGCGATAGTAGACCGACGCCACCACCAGGCGCCGGACGAGACCCGGATGGCGCATCGCCATTTCCATGGCAATGCTGCCGCCGTTGCTGAACCCGAGTACATCCACCGGACCAACGCCGAGCTTGCGGACAAGGGCGGCCGTGTCGTCCGCCATCTGCCGGAAGGATAGCGGCCGGTCCACGTCTGCCGTGTGGCCGTGCCCCTGCTGCTCCGGGGCGATCACGGTATGGTTCTTCGCAAGCGCCGGGAGGATGGCGCCGAAGGTGGTCCGGATGGTGGACCCGCCGCCATGCAGGATCAGCAGGGGCCTGCCGTTACCATGCACCTCGTAGTACATCCTGAGCGGACAGATCCGGGCATAGCTGCTCTCGGCCCTTGCGGCGTAGCCTGCCGTGGAAAGCGCGGCAAAGGCGAGGAACAGGTAGGCGGCGCTCCGCCTGGCCGCGCACTCAATGCGCATGGACCGTTTCCCGTTCGACGACGGCGACGAGCCGGTCGTAGCCTTCTTCCGTGCCCTGGATACGCTGTTCGCGGGTGCCGCCGGTCAGGAAGGCTGCCTGCTCGGTGACGGTGGCACGCGTGGTCGCGCCGAGCGGCTTCAGCTCCACGGTGACGAGGGACGCCGAGAGCCTTTGCCCGCCAAAGGTCATTTCATAGGCATAGATGATCCGCCGACCGGGTTCGATGTCGAGATAGAAGGCCTGGAACGTCAGGTCCTTGCCCTCGGGCGTGCGCCAGTGCTTGCGCTCTGCGCCGCCGACCCGGAAGTCGAATGCTTCCTCCAGCACCGTCCAGTCGGCATGGCAGGCGTTCCAGAGGGCCTTGAGCCGCGGATCCGCCCAGAACCGGAAGGCGTGGGCGGGGCTGCCGGGCAGGTCGCGCTCGATCGTGAATGTCGTATGTTCCAGCTCGGTCGGGATCATGATTGTCTCTCCTCTTCGTCGATTTCCTGCATGGCCGCGGCAAGGCGATCAAAGGCGGCATGCCAGGCCGCCTCCCGGCTGTGGGCCCATTCGCCGATGGTCCTCATGGCCTCGACCTGCAGGCGGAAGGTTCGCTCGCGGCCACGCTTGCGCGAGGCGACGAGCCCGCCTTCCTCCAGCACTTTCAGATGCTTGACGGCCGAGGGCAGGCGCATGCCCAGGGGCTCGGCAAGCTGCTTCACCGTCGCCGGCCGGAGACTGAGGCATTCCACCATGGCCCGGCGCCCGGGGTCCGACAGCGCCAGGAACATGCGATCGAGCGTGGGTTGCTGCATCTGGCATTTCCTGTATTGGTTTCCTGTTGTGGAAACTATCAGGGCAAGCTCTCCTGTCAAGACTGTTTCCTTGATGGGAAACTATTTGTGTGTTCTGTTTTCGGACGGGCCATTTTCCAGGGCATTGGGCCCGTCGCGGGCTGGCACTTGACAGGTCGCAACGAATAAACTTAACATGTTAATGGATTGGCGCCCTGATGAGGAGAGACGGGCGCTTCATCGGACCAGGCGTGGCCGGCGCCGCCGGAAGTATGGGCTTGCGGGGCGGGTCGACATCGGATTGACAGGGAGGAGATTACGATGCTGAGCAGACGGAACTTGATGAAGACCGGCGGTGCGCTGCTTGCGGCGCCCTTCATCCTCGGTGCGGGGAGCGGCCGGGCCCAGAGCGCAGTGACGCTGAAGCTGCACCATTTCCTCCCGCCGGCGTCCAATGTCCATCAGCGGCTTCTGATGCCCTGGGCCAAGGCCCTGGAGGAACAGAGCGGCGGTGCTCTGAAGGTCGATATCTTCCCGGCCATGCAGCTGGGTGGAAAGCCGCCGCAGCTTTACGACCAGGCGGCCAACGGTGTTGTCGATATCGTCTGGACCCTGCCGGGCAACACGCCCGGGCGGTTCCCGTCTACCGAAGTGTTCGAGCTTCCCTTCCTTGCCGCAAGAGAAGCAACCGTCAATGCGCAGGCCTGCCAGGAATACGGCCAGACCCAGGTCCTGAAGGAGGCGGGCGACACCCAGCTTCTGTGCTTCTGGGCCCATGATCACGGGCTTATCCACACCAACAAGGAGATTAAGTCCGGTGCCGATCTGGCCGGCCTGAAGCTCAGAAACCCGACGCGCCTTGCCGGCGAGGCGCTGGCCGCGCTTGGTGCGACCCCGGTCGGAATGCCTGTGCCGCAGGTGCCGGAAGCGCTGGCCCAGCGGGCGATCGACGGCTGCGTCATCCCATGGGAGGTCGTGCCCTCCATCAAGGTGAACGAGCTCACCAAGTTCCACACCGAAATCCCCGGCTCGCCGACGCTCTACACCGCGACGTTCTTCCTGGCGATGAACAAGGGCAAGTATGAGGGCTTGCCGGCCGACCTGAAGGCGGTTCTGGATGCCAACAGCGGCATGACCTTCGCAAAGAAGGCGGGCGAGATGTGGGACACCGTCGGCGCCGAAGTGCGCGCTTCCATCGAGTCTTCCGGCTCGGGCACGATCGGCACGATCAGCGAGGAGGAGAAGGCGAAATGGGTGGCGGCAACGCAGCCCGTCCACGGCAAGTGGATCGAGGACATGAAGGCCAAGGATCTCGATGGCAAGGCCCTGATTGACGCTGCGCAGGCGCTCGTCAAGAAATACTCGAGCGCCTGACGGCGCCGTCTGTCCTGTGCGCGCCCGGACCGGCGCCATCGCAACTCAAGACCTGGGGCCGGAATGACGGAAGACATGGGAAACGAGGGCGCGGTGGCCGCTGCGCCGCTGCGCCGCGGGATCGAGCGGCTGGCTGGCTGCCTTGCCTTTATCGGCGGCGTGCTGCTCTGCCTTGCCGCGGGGCTTGTGACGGTCAGCGTGCTCGGGCGGTGGCTTTTCAATCGGCCGGTGCCTGCCGACTATGAACTGGTGGAGGTCGCGATCGGCGTCGCGGCCTTCTCGTTCCTCGGATACACGCAGGCCCGCAACGGGCACATCGCCGTCGATACCTTCACCCTGGCCCTGCCGGGGCGTGTCACGCGGCGCATCGATGGCCTGTGGGACCTGTTGCTGGCCGCATGCCTGGCCTTCTTCGCCTGGGGGCTCTTCACCGGTGGTCTGGAGGCGCGGCAGTACGGAACCACGCTCATCCAGCTGCCCTGGCCGATCTGGCCCGTCTACCTGGTCTGCGCCGTGCTGGCGGGGCTTGCATCCGTCATTGGCTTGTCCGTCGCCCTGTTGAAGATCGGAGCTGGCCGATGAGCGGCTTTGCCATTGCCTTTGTCGGCTTCGCGGCCATGCTGGTCCTGATCGCCGCCAGGATGCCGATCGCCCTTGCCATGCTCGCGGTGGGTGCCGCCGGTTATGCCTATCTCTCCGGCCCGCATGCGCTGGTCTATTATCTGCAGACCAACACCTACAGCCAGTTTGCCAGCTACACGCTGTCCGTCATCCCGCTCTTCATCTTGATGGGCGCGCTCGCCGAACAATCCGGGATCGCGGCGACCCTGTTCCGGGTGGCGGAGCGCGGGCTAGGGCGGTTCAAGGGGGGCATGCCGATGGCGGTGATCGCGGCCTGCACGGGATTCGGCGCCATCTGCGGCTCTTCGGTCGCAACCACCGCGACCTTCGGACGGGCCGCGCTGCCGGAGCTGCGCCGCGCACGGGTCGATGCCGGTTTCGGTACCGGGACGATCGCTGCCGGCGGTACGCTCGGCATCCTCATTCCTCCCTCGGTCATCCTCGTGATCTATGCCATCACGGCCGAGCAGAATATCGCCAAGCTGTTCCAGGCGGCCCTCGTGCCGGGCTTGCTGGCGGCAGCCTTCTATATAATCGCGATTGCGGTGGTCGTCCGGCGCAAGCCGCACGTCGCCCCGCCGGTGAGCGTGGCCGATGTCGCAGCGACGCCCCGGCCGTTCTGGGCCCGGCCGGCTGGTGCGGTCGTGCTCGTCGGCGATCTTGCCGGCTGGATGGTGGGTGCGCTCGGCACGGTCGGCGGGATTCTGCTGGCCATCTTCGGGTTGCTCCTGCTTGTCGCGGATTTTGCGATCGTGCCCGCCGCCGTCATTGCCGTCACGGTTGTCGGCGGCATCTATGGCGAGGTGTTTACCCCCACGGAGGGCGCCGCGGTCGGTGCCGCGGTCACGCTGGTGATCGGCCTCCTGCAGCGCACGCTGAGCCTTGGCGCGCTCAAGAACGCGTTGCTTCAGACGGCGGAAACCAGCGGGATGATCTTCCTGATCCTGCTTGGCGCAGAGGTCTTCGGCGCCTTCCTCGCCCTCACCCAGATGCCGGCGATGCTTGCCGCCATGGTCGGGCAATCGGGCCTGCCGCCCTATGCGGTCATCTGCGTCATGCTTCTGACCTATATCGTCCTCGGCGCGGTGATGGATGAGCTGGCGATGATCCTGCTGACGCTGCCCGTCTTCATCCCCATCGTGATGACGCTCGACTTCGGCATGCCGCCGGACGACGTCGCCATCTGGTTCGGCATCCTCGTTCTCATCGTCGTCGGTATCGGCCTGTCCGCCCCACCGATCGGGCTCAACGTCTTCATCATCAACAAGCTGGCCTCCGACGTTCCGATCGTGCAGACCTACCGGGGCGTGATGCCGTTCGTGATTTCCGATCTGGTGCGGCTGGCCATCGTCACGCTGTCGCCGGGCGTTGCGCTGACGCTCGTGCGGCTGCTCAATTAGGTAGGGAGGCTCCTTTAACCCACTGCGTTGCAGGAGCAACGAGGGCGAGCGCGGCCGTCCTTGCCGTGGCTGCAGTTTCAGCAGACGCCGCGCGCGAGGCGGCCCTGTCGCTTCACCGTGTGGGCTGGGGCAGACGCACCTGCGTCAGCGCCTTGATCCTGCCGGGGCGGAGCGCTTTCAGCCGCGTCAACAGATCCTTGGCGGCTGCATTGCCATAGGCACGGCGGCTGATGCCGAAGAGCATGACGCCCGGTTTGCCGCCGGCATCGCTGTAGCGGGCATAGCGATAGGCGTTCCACTCGACGATGTATTGTCCGTCGGCATCCTTGCTGCTGAGGATGAAATCGAGCAGTGCCTCGCCTGCTGCGGTGTTCTGGATGACCTCCATGTTGACGAGGGGGTCCGTCGCCTTGCGCTGGTTCAGCATTGCTGCCTGGGCGCGGACGGCATCCATGACCGTGATGCCGCTCGTGACGGTTTCGACCAGGATCATCTGTTCGTATCGCTCGGCGTGCTGTCCGGCCGGAAGATATTCCTGCTTGATGTAGGTTGCTGAGGGCTGTGCGCTCCAGACGAGCCTGTAGGCGTCGCCTTCGAAATCGATCGGGCCCGGTATGCCGAGAACGTCGGTAGCCTGTGCAAGGGCGGGTGCGGTCGTCAGCACGAGTGCGAGAAGCGCGGCGCCGAGATGGCGGGCGAGGCGCCGGATCGAAGGGATGGCTGGCATGGCTTGTCTCCTTCCATCAAAGCGACAAGGCCGCCGGGTTCATCCGGCGGCCTTGCATTCATCAGATACTCAATCGGCGTTCCGGTCCTTGGCGCGGTCGGCGGGCACCCTTGCCGCCGCGTTGCCGACCGAGGCGGCCAGCAGGGCCTGTGTCGGATCCGTGCCCTTGAAGCCGGCCTGTGCGAGGATCTCGTCGAGGATGGGTTTCTGCGCGGTGAAGCTCAGAAGCTGGCTGCTGAGGTCACCGACGGGATTTCCTGCGCCGTCGCCGCCGTTGCCGGCCAGCGCACCGGCGAGGCCCCCGGCGCTGAAGATGCGGATGTCCGAGATCTTCTCGATCGGCTTCATGGCCTGTTCCAGCGCCTCGGGTATGATGGCAACGCGGGCGCGGGCAAGCTCGAACTCGATGATGCTGGCCGAAAGGGCGTTGCGGGCTTCGTTGAGCGCGCGCTCGGCCTGAGCTTCGGCCTGACCGAGCTCGACAACGCCGGTCGCCTTGATCTTGGCAGCTTCCGCATCGGCCTGCGCCTGGATTTTCGTCGCGGCGGCGAGGTTTTCTGCAGCCTGGCGCTCGGCCTCGGCCTTCACGGTGATGGCGGTCGCGGCCTGTTCGGCTTCCTTGCGCGCATCGAGCACGGCGATGCGCTTGGCGCGCTCGGCGATCTCGACTTCCCGCGCGGTCGTTACCTGTTCTTCGGCGGTGATGGCCGAGGCCTTGGCTTCGTCCGCCTTGGCGCGGGCGGCCTGCTCCTGCTCGCTCTTCTCCGCCACGGCAATCGCGGCGTCGATACGGGCGGTTTCCGTCACCCGGCGGGCCTCGGCTTCCCGTTCCGCAATGCCGCGCTCGGCGTCGATGCGGGCGGTTTCCTTGGCCTGGCGCGCCTGGGAGTCGCGCTCGGCAATGCCCTTTTCGGTATCGAGCCGGGCGGTTTCCTCGCTGAGACGCGCAAGCTGTTCGGCCCTTGCTGCCTCCGCGCGCGTCTCGGCGGTCTTGTTGGCGATATCGCGTTCCTGCGTCAGCTCGGCGTCACGCTGTTCGCGCTCGATGGTGAGGCGGCGCAGCGAGGCTTCCCGGTCCTTGGTGGCAATCTCCACCTCGTTGTCGCGGACGATCTGGTTGCGCTCGCGCTTGCGCTCCTCGGTGATCTTGGTGAGCGCGGTCAGGCCCTCGGCGTCGAAGCTGTTGTTCGGGTTGAAATGCTTGATGTCGGTCTGGTCAAGGCGGGTCAGCGACACGGACTCCAGCTCTAGGCCGTTCGACTGCAGATCGTGTGCGACCGCGGCCTGCACCGACTTGACGAATTCGGCGCGCTGCTCCTGCAGGTCGCGCAGCGACATGGTGGCGGCGACCGAGCGCAGGCCGTCGACGAACTTCGCCTCGACCAGCGTCTTCAGCGCATCCGCGTCGTTCGTGCGATCGCCGAGCGTCTGGGCGGCAAGGGCGATGTTTTCCGAATCCGGCTTCACGCGGACATAGAATTCCGCGGTGATGTCGGCGCGCATGCGGTCCTTGGTGATCAGCGATTCGTTCTCGGCGCGCTTGACCTCCAGCCGCAGCGTGCTGAGCGACACCCAGGAATAGGAGTGGAAGATCGGCAGGATGACCGACCCGCCGTCGAGCACGACCTTCTTGCCGCCGAGGCCCGTGCGCACATAGGCCTTGTCGCGCGTGGCGCGGGTATAGAGCGAGGTCATGATGATGCCGATGACGACGACCGCCGTCACGATGACCCCGGCGATGATTCCTACCGAGAGGAAGTCCATGATCGTTTACCCTCCGTTGTTGGGATAGTGGCTGTCTTCGAGCACCGCGGGGGCGGGGATGGCTTCGAAGAGGCCGTCCTTCCCGTCGACGATGAGCACGGACGCGCCCGTCTCGATCACGTGCCCGGGCACGGCCCGGGCACGCAGCGTGTGGATGTTGTCGTAGCGATCCTTGATCCGGACTGTGCCGGGATGGCCCAGATCGAGCGGCCCGAGCGTCACCGTGCCGACGAGACCGATGAAATCGGCCTGTTCCTGCACGCTGGTCTCGTCGCGCGGGATGATCCGTGCCAGCCCGCGCGACGACCAGCGGGTGACGGGAATGGCGACGGCGAGCGCGCCGGTGACGGCGGCGTAGAGCGGCAGCGGTTCGTGGAACTGCGAGATGACCGCCTGCAGGGCGAAGCCGGCAGCGGAAAAGGCGGAGAGCAGGATGACGGCGAGCACGAGGATCGGTACGCCGCCGGCATTGAGCCAGGACATCCACCCGCCGAGAAGACCCGATTCCGCATCGCCCGGCCCGTTGAAGTCGAGGCCGTCCTCGATCAGTCCGGAGGCGGACGCGCCGAGCAGCACCGAGACCAGCTCGACGATGCCGAGGCCCGCCACCGTCAGAAGCGCGATCCAGAAGGGAGCGGTGCCCGGATGGACGATGGAATCCATCAGCGCTCACCGTGCTTGAAGGCGGCCAGGCGTGCCTCGATCGCCTTCTGGCGTTGCAGGCGCCCCAGCTCCTCCACCTCCGCCGTGCCTTCCATGGCCGGCTTGGACGGAACGCCGGTGACACGCTCGACGGCCTCCAGCGCATCGGCAAGGCGCCGGTCGTTGCGCTGGGAGGGCGTGGCGGCCGGTGGGACGGCACGCTCGGCGCGGCGTGCGTCCTCCAGCCGTTTCATCGCATCGGCGCGGGCCGAGGCGATGCTGCGCAGCGTGGCTTCGGCATCGGCAATCTCGCCGGCATTTTCCAGGATGGCCTTGGAGAGGGCGTCGCGCTGGGCTTCGAGGTCGATCTGGACGCCGGTGGCGGCACGGGCGAGGTCTTCCCGGCCACTTTCCAGCCCGACCTTGATCTTCTCGTCGAGGTCGCGGATCTCCGCGTCGAGGTCGTCGGCCTTGGCTTTCAGCCGGTGGCCGGCGGCCATGGCGACGCCGAGCGCGGCGCGGGCCTCCTCGGCGATCGTGCCGATCTCGCGCACGGCCTGCTGTGCCACGGCGACCGGGTTCGATGCCTCGGCGGCATCGACTGCGGTGTTGACGACGCCGGCGATGACGCGCCCGAGGCGGGCGAGGATACCTTCGTTGGACATGGAAGCCTCCTTCTTCGAATGGATGCCGGCCTGGATGCCGGCATAGAGACAGATGGACGACCCGGCAAAGACGAGCCGCGCTTCGGCAAAATCCGTCCAGCCGTCGCGATAACCGCTTGCCGCATAGGGCAGGACGATACGCCCGCCGAGCGTTGCGATGCTCACGCTGTCCGGGCCCTTGACCGCGAAGAGCTTGGAGTCGAGCGGAATGTCCGCGACGATCTCTCCTGGCTTGCGGCGGCCGTGGTCGCGCAATGCGAGTGTCACGAGGCGGGCGGGAAGCCCTGTCGCGGTGCGGATGTCTTCATAGGCCGCCTGGTGCAGTGCCACGACATTGGCGCCCTTGGTCCGGTCCAGGATTGCCATGGCCTGCTGGTAGGCCGCCAGCGTCTCGGACAGTGCTCGACGCATGTCCGGGGTGGGCTGAAGGTCGAGCCTGAGGCTGGATGTGAACTTCGTTGCCATAGCTAAATATATAAAGCACTTCATTGGTGCTTTCAAGGCCGATTTCGCTTCGACTGCCTATTCAACGGATGAGGTCGGCAGTCTCTTCGGTGGGGCAGGCGTTGTTTTTCGTCCCGCCCGCGAGCGACACGATGCCATCTTGCCTGACCGCCTGCCGGAACCGCGAGCATGAAGACCGGCGGCTCGCCTGACCGTCGCCGAAAACGAAGAGCGAGATCCATTCCGGTCTTGAATTTGAAATAAGCCGGTTATGTTGATCGTCTTATCTGGGTCGCGCCCGCGACCGGCAAAGCCGTTCGATATCGTCAAGAAGTGTCCTCATGCAGCTTTCCCTCCGTATCGTTCTCTCCCTCGTCCTTTTCATCTTCCTCGCCATGCCGGCTTCTGCAAAGGCCCCGACGCAGGCGGCCATCGCGCGGTCGGACGTCATCGCGGCGGAGATGAAGGCGCTTGTGGAGGGCGGCGACCTGGAGGGCGCGCGCCGCAAGGCGGAGGCGGCGAGCGCCCAGTTCAAAACGGAGGGAGAGACCTGGCTTGCCGCAAGCTATGCGGTCTCGGCGGCCGATTATGCGATGCGCATGGGCGATGCGGCGCGCGTCGATGCCGACTACTATCCGCGCATGGGGGAACTGCTCGCGACGCTCGAGCCGGTGGAGGAAACCCGGGCCAATCTCCTGCTTGAACTTCTGATGGACGCGAAAGGCCGGCTCGGCGACAAGGACCGGCAGGATGCGCTGGCGGAACTCTACGAAGAGCGGATTCGCAAGGCCCATGGCAGGGACAGCGCGGAGGACGTCGACGCCCGGGTGCGCACCGCCTACAGCCTGCTGGAGAGCCAGCGCCTGGAGGAGGGCCGCAAAAGGCTGCGCGCTGCGCTGGCCGCTTCGGCGAGGACGGAGCTGCATGCCGTGACGTTGCGGCACTATACGCAGGCCGCACGCAGCTTCCAGGCGAGCGGCCTCAACGACGACGCAGCGGAACTCTTCCGGGAGGCGGAGCAAACAACCGCCATCCGCGCCGAGGTGAAGGAGCTTGCGGACTTCTACCTTGCCTATGCGGAGTTCCGCACCGCAGTGCCCGACAGTGGACAGCATTTCGTGCCGCTCTACTCCATGGCGACTAATCTCTATGCGCGTTTCTACGGCCATGAATCCTCGGAGCTGATCCATGCAACCGACAAGCTGGCAAGCGCACTGTCGGAAGTCGGGCAGTATGGCACAGCAATCGATCTCGAACGGCGCAACTACGAAATCGCGCAGAAGTCGCTTGGCGACGACGACACCATCACGTGGCGCATCGCCAACAATCTCGCCGACATGCTGCGCGGCATGGGCTCGCCTTCCCGGGCGCTGGAATACGACCTGAAGGTGTTGGAAAACCGCACCCGCCACTACGGCCAGAACCATTTCAACACACTGGTGAGTGCCAACAACACCGCGCAGAACTATCTCGATCTCGGCGATTATGCCGAGGCGCGTCGCTACTTCGCGCTGTGCCTGGAGATATCGCAGGCGCTTGGCGATCCCGTGACGATTGCCGGCATGGAGGCCTGGCTTGCCTATACCGATCTGCTCTCGGGCGCCCGGCCGATGGATGCGGCGGCGCTCGGGCGTATCGAGGCGCTCGTCACCGATTCCAACTATCCGGCGATCCTCAGCATGAAGGCGGCCAATCTGCTGGCGGATCATTTTGCCAGGGCAGGCAACGTGGAACGGCAGATCAAGCACCTGCAGCAGGCCTACAGCATTGCCGGGGGCGAGATGAGCACCGGTCACCCGCTCGCCGTTGCCGGGCGCATCGCCCTTGCCAATGCGAAGGCCGCGACGGACCCCGCCACGGCTGCGGAGGAATTCGCCGCTATCGACCAGGACATGCTGCGCTGGGTGCACTTGCAGGTCTCCGTGGCGGGCGGTCGGGAGGTCGGCGAGGCGGTGCGCGCCATGGCGGACGACATGCTCTACGATTATGCGCGCTTTGCCGAACAGCACACCTCCGCCGTACCCGCCTTTGCCGATGCCGCCCGGCGCTGGCCCTCGCTCGCCACTGCCGATGCGGACAATGCGCTGAAAGTTGCCCGCATGGTTGATCGCTCGGATACCGAGACAGTGCGCCTGCTTGACCGCATCACGCGCCTGTCGCGCATTGCACGTGAAATCTTCGCCGCCGATGTCGAGCAGGATCTCGCCTATGCCTATCTCTCCGACACCAAGGCGCTGGAGCAGCAGCTGCATGAGCGTATCGTTGCGCGCTACCAGCTGGATCGAGAAAAGGTTCTGAACCAGCCGTTGCCGACCCCGGGTGATCTCCTGGGCAGGGATCAGGTGCTCGTCCAGTATTTCACGACCCGCAAGTGGCGCGTGGACCGTGAAAGCGCCGATCCGATCGCAGATGCGCGGCTTTACGCTATCGTCTGGCGCAAGGGTGCGGCGCCGGTCCTGCGGGGGCTCGGCGATCCGCGCAGATTGCTGGTGGGCGGCGAGGATATGGTGGCCGCGCTCCAGACGCGCGATCGCAGCACGGGGGAGGGCAGGGGGCTGTTGGTGCAGGCGAGCAAGCGCGCCTTTTCCCGGCTGCATGACGGGCTGATCGCGCCGATCGACGCCGACATTGCCGGTGCCAAGACCGTCTTCATCGTGCCGGATGGACAATTGTTTGCCTTGCCCTTCTCCCTGCTCGAGGATCCTGCGGGCAGGTTGCTCGAAGAGCGCTTCACGCTCAGGCTGCTGACCGAGCCGGAAGCGCTATACCGGGCTGTCGAGGACCGTGCACTGCCCTCCGAAGGCCGGGTCGTGCTGGCCGGCGGCATCGATTACGCAAAGGGCGAGGAGGCGGGTGCCATGCCGCTGCCGGGCACGCTGCGCGAGGTGGAGGCGATCGGCAAAGTCCTGTCCGGCCCGGGCTTGAGGATCGAGACCCTTTCGGGAGCTGCCGTTGGCGAGGCGGCACTGCGCGAGCGCATGACGGGGGCGACCGTCGCCCATCTGGCGACGCACGGCGCCTATGGCAGCGCGAAGAATGGCGGTGCCAGCAATGTCGATACGCTGTGGCAGAGCGAGGTCATCCTCGCCCGGTCGGGCGATACGCGCGCCATGCGTCGCGACGAGAAGGACGGGCGGCTCTACGCCTTCGAACTGATGGGCTGGGATCTCTCCGGCCTCGATCTGCTGGTACTCTCGGCCTGCGAAACCGGGCGCGGCGACGAGGCGTTCGTCGGGGGGCTGCGCGGCCTGCCGACCGCGGCAAATCTCGCCGGTGCCAGGCGCTCCCTGCTGACGCTCTGGCCCGTCGCCGACGATGGCACCGCCGATTTCATGGTGCGCTTCTACGAGCACCTGAAGGACGGGCAAGCCTATGCCGAAGCGTTGCGCAGCACCCGGCGCGACGCCATCGAAGGCCGCATACCCACGGCGCAGGACCCGCTTGTCTGGGCCGCCTTCGTGCTGTTCGAAAACTGAGCGTGGGATCGGCCGATATCGGGAGGGTGCCGTGCGCAAGTTTCTATGGACGCTGACGGCGCGAAACGGTACACAGTCGCCAGCGCCTGCAGGGCTTCGGCTGGGACGACCCGGCCGTGACGACACGATCGGGGACGGCCCCTTAGAAGGTCGCTGGTAATGCCCTCCCTCTCCGTTCCCAAGAACACCATTTTCAAGATCGTCGTGGCCTGGCTGGTTGTCGCCGCCTTCCAGCTCGGTGGCAAGGCCTGGCTTTCGCCCGACATGACGCCGGTCGTGGCCGGCATCTGCTTTCTGGTGCTGTTTGCCACAATCCTCGTGGCTGCCTTCGGTGTCGTCGGCGAGGCCGATGAATTGGCGCACAGCCTCGGCGAGCCCTACGGCACGCTCATCCTGACGCTCTCCATCGTCTCCATCGAGGTCATCCTGATCGCCGCCGTGATGATGGGGCCGAACGAGGCGCCGACGATCGGCCGCGATTCCATCTTCGCCGTCATGATGATCATCCTCAACCTCGTGACCGGCATATGCCTCGTCGTCGGGGGGCTGCGCTATGGTGAGCAGGAATACAATGCGCAGGGGGCTCTGGCCTTCATCTCGATGACCGTGGTGCTCGTCGGAACCGCCCTGCTTCTGCCCAACACGCTGAGCACCGGCAACGGAACCTTCTGGCCCTCGCAGGCCATTGCTCTCTCGGTGTTCACGGTCCTGCTCTATGGTGCATTCCTGCTGCTGCAGATGGGGCGCTACCGCAGCTATTTCATGCAGCCGGAGGCGGGCGCGCTTTCCATCCGTCTGTCGCCGGCGCGGGGCCTTCCCGCCGAGCCTGTTCCCGGCGATGCCGCCGACCGCCGTCAGAACATGGTGCATGCGGTGCTGCTCATCGCCCTGATGGTGCCCATCGTGCTTCTCGCCCATGACCTTGCCGTGGTCATCGACTACGGCGTGGCAAGCGCGGGTGCGCCGGTCGCGGTCGGCGGAGTGCTCATCGCCATCATCGTGTTCACGCCGGAATCGATCACGGCGGTCAAGGCCGCGTTCAACAACGAGACCCAACGGGCGATCAACCTGTGCCTCGGGGCGTTCGTCTCGACGGTCGGCCTGACCGTGCCTGCGGTGCTGACCGTGGGGCTCGTCGCCGGCAAGACCGTCGTGCTCGGCATCACTCCGACGGAAACGGTACTCCTCGCCCTGACGCTGGTTCTGACGCTGCTGACCTATCTCGGCCAGCGCACCTCGGCCATGCAGGGCTTCATGCACCTCACCCTGTTCGGCGTGTTCTCGCTGCTGCTGTTCACGAACTGACGCCGAAGCGTGGAGGCCGGACGATCGTTCGGCCTTCCGTGCGGCGGAATGGCCCCCCACTGGCCTGTCCGATTACTATAAATGCTATCTTTCCTTAATCCTCGCTCAAGCAGCACCTGACACTGTAAGAGGATGCGGATAACCACAATCACCAATTGGGCTTACGGCATCACCGTCATCCTGACGGCGCTGTCCGGTGCGTCGTTCATCATGTCGTCGCGCAGCGCGCTTCAGGAGCGCGCGGCGGCCGAGGAGCATCTCTTGCTCGATACGCTGGCCGAGGAACTGGCGCTCGGTGCGGAGGTCAGGAGCGACGAGGCACGGCTTTATGTGATGCGCGGCGAGGAGCGCCACCTGCAGGCGTTTCATGCGGAAGAACAGGCCGAGCGACGGCGGGAGACGGCGGCTTCGAAGCTTGCCGCTCGGACATTGACGGCGGCTGAGGCGCAGGCCCTGCTGGCGGTCGATGCGAATGCCGAGGCACTGGACAAGATCGAGTCGGCGGCGGTCGAGGCGTTCCAGCGCGGTGACAAGGCGGCGGCCCAGACGGCCCTGTTCGGCCCGGAGCATGAGCGGGTCCAGGGAGAGCTGCTCCAGATGGTCGCCCATTTTCGCGATCTGACGGCGACGCGGACGGCATCCGAGCTCGAAGCCGCCCGTTTGCGCAGCAATTGGTGGAGCCTTGTCGCCAAGATCATGCTGGCCTTGACAGGCGCGCTGTTCGTCGCGGTGCTCTATTTCGTCCTGCGGCGACGGGTGGCAATGCCCCTGCGGCGGATGACGGGGATCGTGAGCCGGCTCGCCAGGCAGGACTACAGCGTCGAGGTTCCAATCGACCGCCGTGCGGATGAAATTGGCGAGATGAACGAAGCCATCGAGGTCTTCCGCACGAACCTGATCGAGCGGGAAAGGCTCGATGCCGAACGGCGGGCGGACCAGCATACCAAGGACCTGATCCTGCAGATGATGCACCGCGTGCAGGCCTGCCAGAACCAGGAGGAGCTGACGGACGTGATCGTCCGCTTCGCGCCACAGATCTTTCCCGGGCTTGCAGGCGGGCTCTACATTCTCAGCGATGAAGACGCCTCCCTGATGCGCGTGGGGGCCTGGCTCGACCCTGAGCATTCGGCGGCGGTGTTTCCTGCCGCCGAATGCTGGGGGCTGCGCCGTGGACGGGCGCATCACAGCAATGACAGCGGCTCGGACGTTCCCTGCCAGCATGTCGCCCCTCCCGGTGTGACGGCCCTTTGCGTTCCGCTGACCGCATTGGGTGAAATGATCGGGCTGCTCTATCTGGAGGAGCCGGGTGGGGAGGTTCTCGGTGCGATGGGGCCGCGGCTCTATCTCGAACTCATCGCCGAGAATGTCGGCCTGGCGATCGCGAACCTTCAGTTGCGGGAGAAGCTGACAAGGCTTGCGATCCGCGATCCGCTCACCGGGCTCTTCAACCGCCGCTTCCTGGACGAAACGCTGCATCGGCATGCCCGCAAGCAGGGCGGCGAACGACTTGCCTGCCTGATGATCGACATCGACCACTTCAAACGCTTCAACGACCAGTACGGCCATGATGCGGGAGATCTCGTCATGCAGTTCGTCGGGCAGACGCTGCGCGATACCTGTGCGCCTGTCGGCGATGCCTTTCGCTTCGGCGGAGAGGAGTTCACCACCCTCCTGCCGTCGCTCGGCGAACAGCAGGGTATCGAGCTTGCGGAGATGCTGCGGCAGAAGATCAGCAGTGTCGCGCTGTCCCATGCGGGTCATATCCTCGGAAAGGTTTCCGTCTCGATCGGTGTGGCGGCGTCGCCCGAGGGCGGCTCGGTCGAGACACTCGTGACGCGGGCCGATGCCGCGCTGCTGGCGGCGAAGGCCGCTGGCCGCGACAGGACCATCGCCGCAAGCGGTGTCGCGCGGTCAGCCTAGGGGATCTCGCCCGAAGCGGTGCTCCCGTGTTGGACGATGTGACCGACGAGCCATAATGGCGTCTGCAGCGATGCCGCGGCATTCACGCATGGACGGCGTCAGGTTTCCTTGCGAGCAAAACTGGCATTGCCGAGCCCGGTACCGATCGTCACGGCCGCCCAGCGCGCCACATCCGTCATTCGTGGTACTGCCGACAGGCCCTGCACGACGGCATCGTTGTGCATGATGACGAAGGTCGGCTGGCCGGCGATATCCGGGATTGCCTTGCGCAGGGCTTCTGGAAGATTGAAATGCGTACTCTCCCAATTGCCGCCCGGCAGGTTCTGGCCACCCCGCGCGATCGACCCGTCGGCGGCGATAATGCCGGGGCAGCCGATGCCGATGACCGGCGCGAGGGCAAGCTTGGCCTTCGCCGCCTTGGCGATGAGCGCTTCGATCATCCGCACGAGATATTCGATGGTCGCGGTGCGGCGGGGTTCGTCGTCGGCGTGCCGCCACAGTTCCGATTTCCAGACCCTGGCCTTGGAGAAATCCGGCTGGTCGTCGAGATTGAGCTTGATGATGCCGGCCCGGATGTTGGTGCCGCCGATATCCACGGCGAGGATCGCATCATGGCCCTTCAGCATCCAGGAAGGGATGAGGTGCACGGCGCCGATAAGCCCGGCTTCATCAGGATGATGCGCGATCGGCACGAGATTGACTTTCAGCCCCTCGGCCTTGAGCCGGATCTGGGCACGGGCAATCGCCATGAGGCCCGCCTTGCTGTCCTTGAAGCCGCCGCCGACCACGATCCGCTCCGTGCCTTTCCAGGCCTCCTCCCTGAGATAGCGCGCAAGAATGCCGGCAAGTTCCGTCGCAAAGTCGTCGATTGCCGCCAGCACCAGGGAAGCGGCCTCCGTTTCTCCCTCTTCAAGCAGCGCGTCGATCCCCTTCTTGGAAAGACCGTCCGTCGGCACGTCGCCCAGCGGATCCGGGCCGCCGGTGCGGACCCGTTTGCGCCACGCCTCGATCGTGTTGCGGAAGGCGGCCTTGTTGGCCTTGTCGCCGATGAAGCCGTCCTTGTCGCGCAGTTCGAGATTGTAGCTCGTCACCCTGACGACCGGCAGGTCATCGGCTCCATGAGCGACGGGGGCGCTGTTTTCTTCGATCGGTCGCGGCTTCTTCTTCTGATTGTTCATGTCGGCTCCTCTGCCCGGTGCGAGGGCACAATGCGCCGGGGAAAGACTTGTTCCGGTCGCCGTTTCGGCGTCAGCCCTTGCCTCGCGGCGGTTGCGATCTACTTGCTTGCCGATGAACGAACTGGAGAAATTGCGGCCTTCGGATGCCGCAACCCGTCATCTTGTCCGCCGCCTCATCGACGAGCCCGAGCGCTGGGCGCTTTTCCTCGATATTGACGGGACGCTGCTCGACCTTGCCGCGACACCCGATGCCATTCAGGTCCCCCTGTCGCTGCCGGCGGACCTTGATGCCGTATCCGCCCGCCTTGGCGGTGCGCTGGCGCTGGTCACCGGGCGAAGCCTTCCCTTCGCCGATGGATTGTTTGCCCCCTTCCGCTTTCCCATCGCCGGCCTGCATGGTGCGGAGTTCAGAGGCGCGGATGGAGCGACGTCGGTCGTCTCCGCGACACCGGCCTTCGCTGCGCTGAAGCAACGTCTCGTCGAGCAGACGGCGTGGATGGAGGGCGTGCTCATCGAGGACAAGGGTGCTGCCGTCGCGGCCCATTACCGGCTTGCGCCGGCCTATGACACGGCGCTCGAGAGGATCATGCGCGACTTTGCCGAGGAGGCGGGCTGCGCCTGGGTGCTGCAGCCCGGCAAGATGGTCTTCGAGATCCGCCCTTCGCGTGCTGACAAGGGAGAAGCTGTTGCCAGCTACCTGGAACAGCCTGCCTTTGCGGGGCGCCTGCCGATCGCGATCGGTGACGATCTCACGGATGAGAGCATGTTCGCGCTTGCCAATGCCCGTGGGGGCCAGTCGATCCGCGTCGGCTCGCTCGCCACGGCCACCTGTGCGCTGGCAAAGGCATCGTCGCCATCGGCCATCCGCTCTGCGCTGACCACCATTGCCGGTGCAGGCAGGGACCGCAAGGCGGCGGCCACCTCCTGACCGTGCAGAAGGCAAGGGCGCTTGGGGCTGAATGTGGCGGGGGACGATGATGACGAACTTCCGGCGAAGGATGTCGGCAGGCAGCTGCGTTTGAAGCAAGGCATGCCGCTCATCTGGCACGCTATGGGCGCAAATCGGTATCCCGGCACGGCCTGGGTGGTTATATCGACTCAACTGTTGAGTGAGATATTCATAAATAAGGAATAAATCCTGCAAAACATCTGTGAAGCTCTGTTCCTCTATTGTCGGAGGGCGCATCCCGGATAGTTTTCTCCTTCGTTAGGTGGGCGAGGGGAGAGCGGGTTCGCGGATGCACTACAATATTCGGTCGTTGCAGGTGTTCGAATGTGTCTACCGACACGCCTCGCTGGCGGGTGCGGCACGGGAGTTGGGCATAACCTCGAGCGCGATCAGCCATCAGCTGCGCAGTCTCAGGGAGCAGATCGGCGAGGAGCTTTTCGTCAAGCAGGGCCGCAGCATCGCCTTCACCGATCGGGGGCGGCAGATCGCCGAAAGCCTGAAATATGCTTTCTCTGAGATCGATTCTTCCGTCCGAAACGGTATTGCGGCCTCCAGTCGCTTCCTGCGGGTCACCATGTGCAGCTGCTTCGGGCTCGGCTGGTTCATTCCGCGGCTGGAGGGCTCGGCACAGGCCGGCTGGCGCAACCATCTGCGGGTCAAGATGGATGCGGAAGACATGGATCTCAGCGACCGCATCGCGGACGTGTTCTTTTCGACCACTCCGCTGAAATCGGGTTACTGGTCCTGCAAGCTGTTTGACGAGACGCTGATCGCGGTTTCCCCCGAGCACGGGAGAGGAAGTCAGCTCATCACGCATGATGTCGAGGAGGCGGTCTTTGGAGACGACTGGCTGGCCTTTTCCCGCACGGCCGGCAATCTCTGGCCGACACCCGTGGATCGATCCACGTTCATCGGCTCCAGCCACTATGTCTTCGGGCTGGAAATGGCGATGGCCGGGGTTGGTAGCGCGCTGGTTCCGGATTTTCTCGCGGAACGGGCACTGGAAAAGGGACGGGTCGTGCTCGCCTCCCGCCACCGCATGCCCTCGGGACGGGCCTACTACATGAACATCAAACACGCCCGGCGTCATGAGCCGCTGATCGACGGGTTTTGCTCCTGGGTTCTCAAGACTGCACGCCGGTAGCGTCCCCACTCTGTATTCCCTGTAGAGGCGCGGTTGATACCCTTCATTCCCTCTTTTCGGGAATATGAGGTCGATTTTGATCGCATTGGTAGTGGAAACGGACAGAATGCGTGTATTTTTATAATAAATGCAATCTTAGGAAGTAAATTCCTGTTCTATACCGGTGAATTTGGTTCAGGTGAATGAGATAAACTCAATGTTCAATGAGATGTACAGTTAAATTTTTGCAATCTATGGTATTTTCCGAGTAATATTTCCTGTTTAAGCCCGAATTAACAAATGGATGTAATATTTTTCCTAGTCGATTACCCCATCTGCTCAGTCGGAGTTCCACATTTCCCGAAAACAATGTGGCATTGGTTGCCTGCCCGCAATGGGCCGGGCGGCTCGTTGATGCGCGGATGAGGCGGTTGCACCACCGTTTTTCCATCCTCGCGAGGCACTCATGTCCTTTCTGCAGAATGCCAAGATCATAACGAAAGTGCTGGTTCCGGTCGTCGCGCTAAGCGCGATTGTCATTGCCAGCATTGCTTACCTGTCCTGGAGTTACCATCGCGCCGATGAGAGTTACAGCGCGTTTGTCTCGAGCGACAACCGTGCGACCCTGCTCCTGTCGCGGGCCAATACGAGTGTGCACACCGCGGCCTATGTCGCCTACAAGGTGCTCGCCTACGATGCGAAGGCACCGGAAATGCAGCAACTCCTCGGCAGTTTTGCAGACAGTTCGAAGCAGGCGATCGAGCGCTTCGAGGCAGCCAAGCAGCGCCTGCCGGAAGCGGCGACCGCTATTGATGGCATGATTGGCAAGGCTCAGGCGATTTTTGCAGAGTTGAGCAAGGCCGTTGAGTTCGGTTCGCGCAATGAGAATGACGCGGCCCGCCCCATCCTCGCCCAGCAGGACGTCGCGATTATCGAGCTTCGCAAGATGCTCGGCACATTCATCGATGAGAACACCGCATCCATCGATGCGCAGACCGAAGTCCTGGCGAATGGAACGGATTTCACGATCAAGTCGTCGCTCATAGCGCTCGGTTTCGTCCTGGTGGCCGCACTGGCCGCATCGCTCGCAATAACCATCTACGGCATTACCCGGCCGGTGGATGCCCTTCGTCAGCGCATGCTGGGCCTTGCCGAGGGAGAAACGGAAGCGCCGGTTTCGGGGCTTGGCCGCAAGGACGAAGTCGGCCAGATGGCCGCCGCCGTTGCGGTGTTCCGCGACAACGCCGTCGAGCGCATCCGGCTTGAGCAGGAAGCGGCATCGAACCGCAGCCTCTCGGAAAACGAGCGGCTGGAGCGCGAGGCCCAGAAGGCACGCGAGGCCGCCGCCATCCAGGCCGCCGTGGACGCGCTCGCCACGGGCCTCGAACAGCTGTCCAACGGCAATCTGACCCACCGCGCCCACGAGCCCTTCGGTCTCAATCTCGATGGCTTGCGCACCAACTTCAACGACTCGATGGTCAAGCTGCAGAACACCTTGAAGCGGGTCGAGGAAAGCACCCGCAGCATCAATGCCGGTGCAAACGAGATGCGCTCGGGCGCGGACGATCTCGCCCGCCGGACTGAACAGCAGGCCGCATCCGTCGAGGAGACGGCGGCCGCGCTGGAGGAAATCACGACCGCGGTGAAGGATTCGGCCCGTCGAGCGGAAGAGGCCGGCACACTCGTGGCCCGCACCCGGGAAGGGGCGGAGCGCTCCGCCATCGTGGTGCGCGACGCGATCGAGGCGATGCAGCTGATCGAGAAATCCTCCGGCGAGATCACCAACATCATCAGCGTGATCGACGAGATCGCCTTCCAGACGAACCTCCTGGCGCTCAATGCCGGCGTCGAGGCTGCCCGAGCCGGGGAAGCCGGCAAGGGCTTTGCAGTGGTCGCGCAGGAAGTGCGTGAACTCGCCCAGCGTTCGGCGGCGGCGGCCAAGGATATCAAGAACCTCATTGGCGCTTCCAGCCAGCAGGTGCAGGCTGGCGTGCAGAAGGTCCGCGAAACGGGTGCCGCGCTTGGCACGATCGCGACGGAGGTACAGGAAATCAACCGCAATGTCGTCGCCATCGTCGAGGCGGCCCGTGAGCAGTCGATCGGACTTTCGGAAATCAACACGGCCGTCAATTCCATGGACCAGGGCACGCAGCAGAATGCGGCCATGGTTGAACAGACGACGGCGGCAACGCACAGCCTCTCCAGCGATGTCACTGCTCTTTCTCAGCTGTTGGCCCAGTTCAAGCTGCACGAGCGGGAGCATGCTCCGGTTGCCGTCGTTCCCTCTTCCGGGAGTTCTCCCGTCCGGGCGCTGACCCGCAAGGTCGCAAGTGCGTTCTCCGGCTCTGCCGCCCTCGCCCATGCTCCACAGGGCGATCAGTGGCAGGAGTTCTGAGATGTCCGGGACCGGCAAGCCCGAAAGGGATGCCGGTCCCGGGCTTCGTTGCAGGCCGCATCAGGCAGCGGATTGCCGGTTGGTGTCACCTCGAGCATGCACAGGATGGAGTTTTAGCGAATGTTGACGGTATATGGCTGCCTCGTGAACGAGCACGATCTGCGGCTCGTGCTCCTCGCCGGGCTGGTTTGCACCCTGGCCTCCTTCGCTGCGATCAGCCTCCTGCACCATGTGCTGCGTACGCAGGGGCCGCTTCGGACGATCTGGCTGTGGGTTGCCGCGACGGCGACGGGTTTCGGCATCTGGGCCACGCACTTCATCGCAATGCTCGCCTTCTCCCCGGCCATGCCGACCGGCTATAACATCGCACTCACGGCGGTCTCGCTGCTGGATGCGATCCTGCTGACGCGCCTCGGGCTTTCGGTCGCGCTGGCCCGTATCCGGTTTGCGCGCTGGCTGGGTGGGGCAGTTGTCGGCGGCGGCATCGCGGTGATGCACTACACTGGCATGGCCGCCTTCGAAATTCCCGGCCGCATCGAGTGGGACCCGGTGCTGGTCGCCGCCTCAATCATACTCGGTACGGTGATCGGCGCCTGTGCCCTGCCGGTCGGTCTGCGCGAGCGCAGCAAGGCGGCACTCGCCGGGGGAGCGTTGTTGTTGACCCTTGCCATCGTCAGCCATCATTTCACGGCCATGGGCGCGGCGGCGATCGTTCCCGATCCACGCTATCAAGTCTCCCCGCTGGCTATCCCGACGGGCTGGCTGGCCGTGCTGGTCTCGATCGCGGCGTTCACCATCCTGCTTCTGACCTTCGCCGCGCTGGCGCTCGACATTCGCGACCGCCGGCTTGCCGAACGGGAATCGGAGCGCATGCGGGCACTGGCCAATGCCGCCTTCGAGGGCCTTCTGGTCTGCCGGCAGGGGGTGGTCGTTTCGGCCAATGCCAGCTTCGAGACACTCGTCGCCTGCCCGCAGGAGCAGGTGATCGGCGCCGAGCTTGCGACATTTCTGCCCGATGCGGCGGCCCGTCGCCAGCTCGCGGACAGGCCGAACACGGCTTTCGAAACGCGGCTGCGCGCGATTGACGGGGCAATGATCGATGTCGAGGTGGTTTCCCGGCCGATCGGCTTTGCCAACGCGCCGCACAGCGCCATCGCCGTCAGGGACCTGCGTGCCCGCAAGAAGGCGGAAAACAACATCCACTTCCTTGCCCACCACGATACCCTGACGGGCCTTGCCAACCGAAACAGCTTCAACAGCGAGCTCGACGAGCAGATCGCCGCCCATCAGCCGAACGGGCGTCTGGGCGGGTCGCATCTGGCGGTGCTCTGCCTTGATCTCGATCGCTTCAAGGAGGTCAACGACCTCTTCGGCCATGCCGCTGGCGACAAGCTGCTGCAGAAGGTGGCGCTGTCGGCTTCAAGGGTCCTGCGCAAGGGCCAGCTGATGGCAAGGCTTGGCGGCGACGAATTCGCCATCATCGCGCCTGGTCTGAGCAATCCCATGCAGGCGGGGCGGATCGCCGAGAGCGTGCTTGATGCATTGCGGACGGAAAATGAGAATGCTTCCGCCACGGACGGCCTGATCTCGACGAGCATCGGCATCGCGCTCTTTCCGGCGGACGCGGCCGACCGGACGTCGCTCATGAGCCATGCCGACACTGCGCTCTATCGCGCAAAGGCGGACGGGCGCGGCATCTACCGTTTCTTCGAGAGCGCCATGGGCGAGCAGGTGCGCGAACGTCGCCGCATCGAACACGACCTGCGGCACGCCATCGTGCGGGGCGAGCTCTCTCTCGTCTACCAGCCGCAGGCCCGTACCGCGGACCGGGAGGTCGTCGGCTTCGAGGCGCTGCTGCGCTGGAACAGCCGCGAGCGGGGTCGTATCGGACCGGACGTGTTCATTCCCATCGCGGAGGAATGCGGGCTCATCCTGCCGATCGGCGAATGGGTGCTGCGTGAGGCCTGCCGGGAGGCGGCGGGCTGGGTGCATCCGCTCGGCATTGCCGTCAATGTCTCGCCGATCCAGCTCCACAGTGCCCATTTCGCCCAGCTGGTGCACGAAACGCTGCTCCAGACAGGCCTTGCGCCCCATCGCCTGGAACTGGAAATCACTGAGACCGCTCTCATCCGTGATTTCAACCGGGCCCTTGCGACGCTACGCCAGTTGAAGGCCCTCGGGGTCCGGATCGCCATGGACGATTTCGGAACCGGCTATTCCTCGCTTTCCAACCTGCGGGCGTTTCCCTTCGACAAGATCAAGATCGACGCATCGTTCATCCGCTCGGTCGACGGAAACGGGCAGGCGGCGGCGATCGTGAAGGCCGTGCTCGGCCTTGGCCGCGGCCTCGAATTGCCGGTCCTTGCGGAAGGCGTGGAGACGGCGGAAGAACTCGCCTTCCTCAGCGCCGAAGATTGCCAGGAGGTGCAGGGCTATCTTGTCGGCCGGCCGCGACCGATCGGCGAATTCTCCAAGCATACCGGCTCGATGCCGGCCGTGCGCGGGCCTGCCTATGCCGAAAAAGGTGCAAACACCTGACGAGGCCGTCTATTGAGACAACTGTCCACTTGGACAGAGCGGGGCGACGTCGGCACCCGGCCCTGCTCAGGCGGCCGCTGCCTGCTGTTCCCGCAGGAAGGTCGAGATGCGTTTCAGCCCTTCCGCCAGCACCGCGCCGTTGTTGGTGAAGCCGATCCGTACATAACCTTCCATGTCCATGGCGCTTCCGGGCGTCAGCATCACGCCGGTGCGCGCCAGCAGCCCTTCACAGAACTCCACGGAGGAGAGAGGCAGGTGGTACTTCAGGAGCGCGGTTGTGCCGGATTTCGGCTTGATCCAGGAGACCAGCGGCTCGCCGTCGACCCAGGCCGCAAGTGTTGCGAGGTTGCTGCGGGTGATGGCGCGGCTGCGGGCAAGGATCTTGTCACGGTTCTCCAGCGCGATGGCGGCGAAGTGGTCGTCCAGCATCCCGACGCTGATCGTGTTGTAGTCGCGGTGGATCGAGACGGCGTGCAGCAGGTCCACCGGTCCGGCGATCCAGCCGAGACGCAGACCCGCAAGCGCGAAGGTCTTCGACATGCTGGCAGTGCTGATGCCCTTTTCGTAGAGATCGGCGATCGAGGCGGTCATGCCGTCGCCCTCCTGGTCCGTGCCGCGATAGACCTCGTCACAGAGGATCCAGGCGCCGGCGGCCCGGGCGATCTCGACGACCTTCTCCAGATAGGCGCGATCCATCAGTGCGCCGGTGGGATTGTTGGGGTTGTTGATGGCGATGAGCTTCGTGCCCGGCGCCGCCAGCCGCTTCAGTTCCTCAAGATCGGGTAGGAAACCGGTCGCCTCCGTCAGCCGGAGGATCTGCACGTCGGCGCCGATGCTCTCCGGGATGGAATAGTGCTGCTGGTAGGTCGGCAGCACGGAGATGACGCGGTCGCCGCGCTCGACGAGCGTGCCGTGCACCAACGCGTTCGCGCCGATCGCACCATGCGTTATGACGACGTTTTCCAGCGCCTGCTTCTCGTAGAGGGCGGCGACCAGCTTGCGCAGGCGCTCGCTGCCCTCGATTGCCCCGTAGGTCAGCTTCATCGGCAGAAGCTCGGAGAGGATCGTGTCGGTCTTGCCCGCCATCTCCAGGAGCTCGGCGACGGTCAGAGATTCGACACAGGTCTCGGCGATGTTCAGTTCGCAATTGTTTTCATAGCGGTTCATCCAGATTTCAACGCCGAAATCACGAATCTTCATGGGGCAACTCCTTTGGTGTCTCGGACATCGGCAGCAGGCGATGGAGAGCGTGCGGTTTGCTGTCTTCAGGACAGGGATGATTGCACAGGATATTATGAGCAGTATATTGCTCAGTCAAGGATGCCCGATGTCTTCGCCCCGTTTCAGACGCCCGTCTTTGGTCGCGAGCCATCCTCTATCGGGACGGACCGGCACCGCCGCGCGCGAGCATCCTTGGCAGGTCGTACCCGCCTGCGGCATTTTCTTGGAAAAGGTCACGTCTGTCGCAAGACCTGGATCAGCGCGCCATCAGCTGCAAGGCGTCCTGAAGGCCCGGCATGGCGATGCCTGCGCCCTTGCGCGTCACGGCGACGGCGCCGAAGGCGTTGGCGAGGCGGCAGCAGTCGGGGCCGCTGAGGCCGGTGAGGCTGCCGTGGATATGGCCGGCGGCGAAGGCATCGCCGGCGCCGGTCGTGTCCACTGCCGCGGTGGAAAACCACGGGGCACTGTCGGTGCCCTCGCGTCGGCAGAGGCGTGATGCGGCTCCATCCCCCTTGAGCGCGATGCGTCGCACGCCACCCGCCAGCAGCGCGGCGAGCATCGGCTCAAGGTCGCTCCCCTGCGGCCGATGCAGGAGGCGGGGAAGGTCGGCGCCGTCGAGCAGGATCATGTCCAGCTTCGGCAGAAGGCTCAGCACCTTGCCGGCGATTGTCGAGGCGACGCCGCCGGGCACGTCGAGGCTGACGGGGATGCTCCGCGCTGCTGCAATATCGATGGCGCGGCAGGCGGCCTGCGATTGCGGGGCTTGAAGCAGCGCATAGCCGGAGAGATGGAACAGCGCGGCGCCCTCGAAGGCGCTTTCGGCAATGTCGTCCGGCGCGAGATGGGCATTGGCGCCACGATAGGCGAACATGGTGCGTTCGCCGCTCGCACCCACCGTCACCACGTTGATCTGCGTCGGCTCGGCGGGATCCTCGCCGATCCAGCGGGTCGCAACGCCGGCTCCGACAAGATCCGAAAGCGCCTGCCGGCCCCAGGCATCCGCACCGATACGCCCGATCAGGCGGGCCTCGTGGCCGGAGCGGGCAAGGGCAATCGCCGTGTTGGTGGCCGAACCGCCGAGTGCCACGGTCTGGTGCGTGGCGATGCCTTCCCCGCCCTCGGGCGGGTAGAAGGGAATATCGAGCACGAGGTCGATATTGATATCGCCGAGCAGGACGACCGCGGCCATCGGGCGGCCTCAGAGATCGACGTGCATCAATGCGATCGCCTGATCCACATCGGCGATGATGTCGTCGATATGTTCGATGCCGACCGAGAAGCGCACCAGGCCGTCGACCACGCCCATCGCCTCGCGTTCCTGGCTTGGAATGTCGAGGAAGGCCATGGTGGCGGGAACCTGCGTGGTGGTGCGAAGGCCGCCGAGGCTGGCTGCGAAGGAGCACAGTTTCAGCCGCTTGAGGAGGCGTGCGCCGGAGGCTTCGTCGGCCACCTGGAAGGAGAGCATCGCACCGCCGCCCTGCAACTGCTCACTGGCTGCAGCGTAGTTCGGATGCGAGGGCAGGCCGGGATAGAAGACACGCTTGACGCGCGGATGAGCCTCCAGGTGCTTTGCCAGCGCCAGCGCGTTGGCGCATTGCTTTTCGAGGCGCAGCGACAGGGTCTGGGCGCCGCGCAGAAGCAGCCAGGCGTTGAAGGGAGAGAGCGGCGCGCCGAGCTTGTTCAGCGTGTTCCAGCGCACATCCTCCAGCCAGTCGGCGGGCAGGATGTCCGATTTCAGCGTGATGACGCCGCCGACGGCATCGTTGTGGCCGCCGATGAACTTGGTGGCGCTTTCGACGACGACGTCGACGCCGAATTCATGCGGGCGGCAGACGGCGGGGGAGGCGAAGGTGTTGTCGCAGATGACGACGATGCCGCGGGCATGGGCGATCTCGACCAGCTTTCTGAGCGGCGGCACCTTCATCGTCGGGTTGGCGATGGCCTCGACATAGAGGACCTTGGTTTCGGCGGTGAAGGCGTTCTCGACGGCACGCACATCCGTGCAATCGACGAGGCTGACCTTCAGGCCGAAATCCTGGGCGCGGTGGTCAAAGAATTCATGGGTCGAGGAATAGGTGGTGAGGTCGGCGACGATATGATCGCCGGCCTTCAGGATGCCGAAGAGCGCATGCGAGATCGCTGCCATGCCGGATGCCGTGGCAAGGCAGCCGGTGCCGCCTGTGAGCTGCGCGATATGCTCTTCGAACTTGTACTCTGTCGGGTTGCCGCAGCGCGAATAGATGTTCACTTCCTTGCGCGCGCCGGCCACGATCTGGTCGTAGATGTCGCCGGCATACTGGAAGTTTGCCGACATGTAGATCGGGTAGCTGATCGACTGGGAGTGTTTCTCCGGCTCGTAGAAGACGGCGCGGCTGGCGAACTGGTAATCCTTGGCAGACATTGTGTTACTCCTTCACGGCGCCGCCGATGAGGGCGGCCGTGATCTGGCGTTCGAAATAGACAAAGAGGATGAGCGGGGCGATGGCCGCGATCAGGATTGCCGCCAGCATCACCGGATAGTTGGTGATGTGCTCGCCGACGAAATCGGTAAGGCCGACGGGCAGGGTCTTGCGCGCCGGATTGTTGATGAAGACGACGGGGAAGAGGAAGTCGTTCCACACCCAGATCATGTTGACGATGGCGACGGTGAACATGGCCGGCCTTGCGATGGGCAGGGCGACCTTGCGAAAGATCTGCCATTCGGAAGCGCCGTCGACGCGGCCGGCGTCGAAGAGTTCGCGCGGCAGCGTGTTGAAGAAGGCCTGCATGATGAAGATCGATACGGGCACGTTGAAGGCCGCTGTCGGCAGGATGACGCCGAGATGGGTGTCCAGCAGGCCGGCTCCGCGCAGCATCACGACGAGCGGCACCAGCGCCACATAGGCAGGGATCGCCATGGCAGCGGTGAGGGACAGTTCCACCGCCGGCATCCAGCGGGGCCGGTAGATGGCGAGCGCGTAGCCCGCGAGCGTTGAGACGAGGACGGTGATCAGTGTCGCGCCGGCCATGACGATCAGCGAATTGACGGCGTAGCCGCCGAGCGCCCCGCCGCTCCACGCCCCGATATAGGCGTCGAAATTGAGGCTGGTCGGGAAGGACCAGACGGAGCGCATGAATTCCTTGTTCGTCTTGAAGGTGCTGTAGATCATCCAGATGAAGGGGAAGATCACCATCAGCACATGCAGGGTGAGGAGCGCGAGCACGACGCTGTTCGTGCGGTTCCAGCGGTGGACGACCGTCGTCATGCGTCCCCCTTGCGCTTCATGTAGCGGAAGATGATCCAGGCGGCGAGGGCCGTCAGCACCATCTGGGCGAAGCCGATGGTTGCGGCATAGCCCATCTCGAAGCTGCCGAAGCCCATCTTGTAGAGGTAGGTGGAAACGACCTCGCTGGCGTGGCTCGGCCCGCCATTGGTGAGCACGAAGACGAGAGAGAAGGTTTTGAGCGAGCCGATGATGGCGAGCAGCGAGTTGGCGCGCACGGCATCCCAGACCATCGGGATGGTGATCGAGACGAACTTGCGCCGATGGCCCGCGCCGTCGATTTCCGCCGCCTCGTAGACGCTTTCCGGTACGGAACGCACGGCCGCGGTGAAGAGCAGCACATAGAGCCCGAGATAGGTGAAGCTCATGACCACGACGACGGCGAGGAAGGCGGTGTCGGATTCGCCGAGCCAGCCGCGCTTCAGGCTATCGAGGCCCACCACTTTCAACGCCGCGTTCACCAGCCCGAAATAGGGATTGTACATGAAGCGCCAGAGCAGGCCGATGCAGATCTCGCTGACCATGACGGGCACGAGATAGAAGAACAGGAAGATGCGGCTGAAGGCCGGCACGATGCGCACCAGGCAATAGGCGATGACCAGCGCCAGAAAGACTTGGAAGACGATGGCCGAGAGCGCGACGAGCAGGTTGCGGCCGAGTGAAGCCCAGAAGATCGGGTCGGCGGCAAGTCTGAGGACATTGCCGGCGCCGACGAAGAGCGGCGGGGAGGCACCGTCCCACTGGAACATCGACAACCAGCCGGCATAGACGACGGGATAGGCGACGAAGGCGAAGACGAAGACGAGAGCCGGCGCCAGGAAGACCAGCGCCGCCCGATTGTGTCTCTTCGCAAAGCCGATGTCAGCGCGCATCATCCCGCCGGTTTCCTGGAGGTATCGGCCCGCCGACGTTGAAGCGCCGGCGGGCTGTTTTCCTACTTGTTCGCCTTCAGCGCGTCTTCGAGGCGCTTGGTACCGTCGGCGGGCGCAACGGAACCGTCGAGCACGCCCTGCAGCGTCGTGTAGTAGATGTTCGTCGCAGCCGGCGGCATGGCCGTATCGTAGAAGGAATCGAGATGGCCGGCGGCGTTCATCAGGTCGTTGCTGATGCCGTAGAGCACGGGACCGGCAGCGGCCTCGGTGGTGGCGCCCTTGACGGTCACCATTGTCTTGCGCAGCTCGACATACTTGGTCATCACCTCGGGCGAGGAGAGGAACTTCAACAGCGTGACCGCGTCGGCCTTGTTGTCCGTCTTCTCCGAAATGCCGAAGGAGGCGGCAACGCCAGCCAGCACGTCCGTCTGGTCTCCCGCGCCGCCGGAAACGCTCGGGAAGGCGAAGTAGCCAAGCTCGAAACCCTCGGGCGCATCGGCCGATGCGCCGATCTGCCAGGTACCGTTGAGCAGCATGGCGGCCTGGCCGTTGAGGAAGAGTATGTTTGCTTCCTGGTCGCTCATGCCGTTGAAGCCGATCGGGAAATACTCCTTCTTGGCGATCTCGGCGACCGTCTGGAAGGCCTTCTCGCCCTCTCCGCCGAGCGTCGCAGCGGCGTCGCCATTGACGAAGGACGCGACGACACCGGAGCCCTTCAGGCGCATTTCCATGTACTGGAACCAGAAGGTGGCCGGCCAGGAATCCTTGTTGCCGAGCGAGAACGGCACGAGGCCCTCTCCCTTGACCTTCTCGGCGAGCGCCAGCAGCTCGTCATAGGTCTTCGGAACGGTCCAGCCCTTTTCGGCGAACAGCGCCTTGTCGTACCAGAAGACGACGGAATCGACGTCGACGGGCACCGCATAGGTCTTGCCGTCCTTGCTGGTCTGGGCGATGGCGCTTTCCAGGAAGCTGTCGCGCCAGCCGTCCTTGGCAAGATCGGCATCGAGCGCATACATCTGGCCGCCCTTGACGAAGGCATTCAGGAAGCCGCCGGGCAGGGTGTAGAAGACGTCCGGCGGGTTGCCGGACGCCATGGCGGTGTTGAGCTTCGTCTTGTAGGCCGATTGCTCGGCCGCGACGACATCCAGCGTGATGTCGGGATGTTTCTTGGCGAATTCGTCGAGCGCGAAGGTGATGAAATCGATCTTGTCCTGCTGCCCGGCATAGGCATGCCAGAAGGAAAGCTCGCCGGCCGCGGCCGGAAGTGCGGTGAGCGCAAGCGCGGCGCCGGCAATGAGAAGACGTTTCAGCTTCACGATATCCTCCCGAAACGATGGGGCAGCGCTCTCCGCCGCCATATGAAGTGATGCCACAACAAAAACTAGCTGTCCATAGTGACACCACAACATGCCCATGCTAGCGTCACCGCTATCGACCGTGTCAGACCGCGAAAGAGCCGCCATGACCGTTGACCTGCGTGGTCTGTCCAATCCCGCGAGCAGCCGGCTGCGCAGCGTGCTGCCGAAACTGTCGGACTCCGAGCGTCGCGTTGCGCTCTGGGTGCTCGACAATGTCGAGGCGACCATCCGCAATTCCATGTCGGCCATCGCCCAGGCGGTGGACGTCAGCGATACGACCGTGCTGCGCATGTGTCGCACCGCCGGCTTCGAGGGCTTCACCGATCTCAAGCTGGCCTTGGCCCAGGAGCCGCGCCAGAGCCAGGACACGAACGCCAGCGAACCCCATGCGAGCGACCTTCAGGCTGCCAGCCGCTTGTTCCGCGCCGTGGCGCAGGCGATCAACGATACGCAGGGCGTGCTTTCCGAGGCGACCTTTGCCGGCGCGCTCGATCTCATCGCCGGCGCGCGCCATATCCTTGTCGGCGGCGTCGGCGGATCGGGCATCGTCGCGCAGGCTCTCTATCAGCGCTGCATCCGGCTCGGTCTCCGGTGCGATGCACCCGTCGATTCCCAGTTGCAGATCATGCATTCGGCGCTGACCGGGCCGGAAGACCTCGTCGTCGTCATCTCCTACTCCGGCATCACCAGCGATCCGGTGCTCGTGCTTCAGGAAGCGAAGTCGCGCGGGGCAAAGACGCTCTGCATCACCGGCAACAGCGCCTCGCCGCTGGCGCGGCTTGCCGATGTCGTCCTCGTCAGCGTCTCGCACGAGCAGGGCAGCGAGCCGATGGCCGCACAGATCGCCCAGATGGCGCTGATCGACGCGCTCTATTCCGCCCTCGTCGCGCGCAATGCCGAGCGGGCCCAGCTCACCGAGGAGCGGATGGTCAACGCCATCCTTCCCAAGTCCATCTAGTTCCAAGACAGGGAATGCCGTGAAAATTCAGATCTACACCATGCAGACCGTTTCCGAGGCGATCGCCGCGGCAGAGGCGGGCGTCGACTATCTCGGCCTGACCCCCTCCAATCGCGGCCTGCCGGGCGAAATCAGCTTCGCGGCGGCGCGCGAGATCGCCGATGCGCTGAAGGGCCGGGCGTCGCGCGTCGCGCTGTCGGTGGAGAGCGATCTTGGCGCCATCGCCGACATGGTCGCCGCCGTCCGGCCGGACGTGCTGCATCTGTGCGGCGACATCACGCTTGTGACGCCGGATCATGTGCGCCAGCTCCGCGAAACCCTGCTGCCGCTCTATCCGGACCTCGGCATCCTGCAGGCCATCCCGATGACCGGGCCGGAAGCGCTCGATCATGCTGCTGCCTTCGAGCCCTATTGCGACAGCTTCATCCTGGATTCCGTCGCCGCCCATATCGGCGGCATCGGTGCGGCGGGCGTCACCCATGACTGGTCGCTGAGCCGCGCGATCGTCGAGCGCAGCAAGCTGCCGGTCATTCTTGCCGGGGGGCTCGGACCGGACAATGTCGCGGCCGCCATCGCCGCCGTCAAACCCTGGGCCGTGGATTCGCTGACCCACACCAACAAGCCGCTGCCCGAAGGTGGCTTCCGCAAGGACCTCGACAAGATCAAGGCCTTTGTGACGGCTGCAAGGGCGGCCTGAGCGGTATCCTTTAAGGAAGAAAAGGGGCGGTACCATTGGTGTCGCCCTTTCTTTTTAGATCGCTGCGTTGCCCCTTATGGCTCCATTGGAACTTCTAATTTTCCAGCGACAGCGAAGATTTCTACCTTGAATCCCGTCAACCGGCGCGATTGGCCGCGGTCAAGGGAGTTTTTCGAATGAACATGTTTGCGCGAGGGATGCCGAACCAGCTGCTGCGGCTGCAGGAGATGCACAATGGCGAGAAGGTGCGGCCGACATTTTCGGCGGGCGAGATGGAGCGGCGGCAGAATGCCATGCGGCGCATCCTGGAGGAGCTGAAGCTCGATGCGGCGATCCTCACCTCCTACCACAACATCTGCTATTTCTCCGATTTCCTCTACTGCTCCTTCGGCCGTCGTTATGCTTTCGTCATCACGCCGGAAAAGGCGACGTCGGTTTCCGCGGGCATCGATGCGGGCCAGCCCTGGCGGCGCACCTTCGGCGACAACGTCACCTATACCGACTGGCAGCGCGACAATTTCTTCCATGCCCTGCAGACGCTGCTGCCGAAGGTCTCGCGCATCGGCATCGAGTTCGACCAGGTCAATCTCGACCTGCGCCGGCTGCTGGAGGAGGCGTTTCCGCATGTCGAATTCGTCGATATCGGCGCGCCGACCATGTGGCTGCGGACGATCAAGTCGGCCGAGGAGATCGTGCTCATCAAGGAGGGTGCCGCGACGGCCGATATCGGCGGGGCGGCGGTGGCAAACGCCGTTCGCGCAGGCGTGCCGGAATACGAGGTGGCGCTGGCGGGAACGCAGGCCATGGTCCGCCATATCGCGAACCGTTTTCCCCATGCCGAGCTGATGGACACCTGGGTCTGGTTCCAGTCGGGCATCAACACGGACGGCGCGCACAATCCGGTGACCGCGCGCCAGGTGGAGAAGGGTGACATCCTTTCGCTCAACTGCTTCCCGATGATCGCGGGCTACTATACCGCGCTGGAGCGCACGCTGTTCCTCGACCATGCCAGCGACGAGCACCTGCGCATCTGGGAGATCAACTGCGCCGTCCATCGCCGTGGCCTCGAACTCCTCAAGCCCGGCGCGCGCTGCGGCGACGTCGCGACGGAACTCAACGAGATCTACCGAGAGCACGGCCTGCTCGGCTACCGCTCGTTCGGCTACGGTCATTCCTTCGGCGTGCTCTCGCACTATTACGGCCGCGAGGCGGGCGTGGAACTGCGCGAGGACATCAACACGGTGCTGCAGCCGGGTATGGTCGTCTCCATGGAGCCGATGCTGACCATTCCGGAGGGCATGCCGGGCGCCGGCGGCTACCGCGAGCACGATATCCTCGTGATGACCGAGACCGGCAGCGAGAACATCACGGGCTTTCCCTTCGGTCCGGAGCATAATATCCTCCCCGCCTGACCCGTCCGCGGGCAACTTGGAACGGGCCGCCCGATCGGCCCGTTTCCTTTTGGAGCGGTGCCGATCCCGTGAGAAACATTCCGACCGATCTTCTTCGCACCTTCCTCGCGGTCATCGACCTGCGCAGCCATACGCGCGCCGCCGAGCAACTCGGCCGCACCCAGCCGGCCATCAGCCTGCAGATGAAGAAGCTCCAGGAGCTTCTCGACGTTTCCCTCTTCGCCAAGGATGCCAGCGCCCAGCCGACCGAGGCGGGCGAGCTCGTGGCGAGTTATGCCCGGCAGATGCTGACGCTCAACGACGAGATGGTGCTGCGGCTCTCCAGGCGGGACCAGCACGGCAAGATCCGCCTCGGCATTCCCAACGACTATGCGGACCATTTCCTGCCGAAGCTAATGCCGCGTCTTGCCCGCAGCGGCCACGATTTCCGCTTTGAGGTGGTCTGCGATCTCTCGCATGTCCTGCTGCAGGGGCTGCGCAACGGCCTCTACGATCTCGTCGTGGCGATGACGCCGGACGGGCCGGCGGAAGGCGCGTTCATGACCTGGAAGGAACCGCTCGCCTGGGTCGGCGATACGCCGACCTCCGTCGTGACGGATGGAAGCGCGAACCTGCGCATCGTCTGCTATCCGGAAGGCTGCCTCTATCGCCGCGCCATGCTGACGGCGCTGCAGCGCGACGGGCGCGGCTACGATCTCGTCTATACCAGCCCCAGCCTTGCCGGGCTGGAGGCTGCCGTCGGCTCCGGCTTCGGCAACACGGTGCTCGCCCGCCGCATCGTGCCGAGCAAGCTGAGGACGCTCGACGAGGCGCTCGGTCTGCCGCGCCTCGCCGACGTCGTCGTCGGCATCTATCTGAGTTCGGATCGAAAGCGCTCGCCGGTCGCCGAAAGTTTTGCGGCGCATTTCGCCGATGCATTCCTCGCCAGCAACCGGGACGGCTGATCAGGCGCGGCGTGCCCGACCGATCAGGCTCAGCACCATGAAGAGCGCGATGGAGACGGTGGTGAGCAGGCTGGCCGCCGCCATGATCGTCGGGTTGATCTGGTCGCGAATGCCGGAGAACATCTGCACCGGCAGGGTGCGCTGGTCGGCCCCGGTGAGAAACAGGGCGACGATCACCTCGTCGAAGGACACCGCGAAGGCGAGCAGCGCGCCCGAGACGATGCCGGGCAGGATGAGCGGCAACGTCACGGCGAAGAACACGCTGACCGGCCCGGCCCCGAGGCTTGCGCCTGCCCGGCTGAGATTGGTGTCGTAGGTCGACAGCGCCGAGAGCACGGTGACGACCACGAAGGGGATAGCGAGCGCCGCATGGGCCAGCACGAGGCCGGTGCGCGTGTTGGTCAGCCCCAGTGAGCCGAAAAACATGTAGGCCCCGACGGCGACGATGACGACCGGCATGATCATCGGCGAGATCATCAGCGCCATCACGGCCTTGCGCGCGGGGAAGCCGGGGCGGCTGATGCCGAGGGCGGCGAGCGTGCCGAGGACGGTCGCGATCAGCGTGCTGAGGGCGGCGGCGGCGAGGCTGTTGGCGAGGCTGTGCATCCAGCGCGCGTTCTGGAAGAAATCCGCATACCAGCGCCACGAATATTCCCGAATCGGGAAGGTGAAGAACGGATCCTTCGAGACCGAGAGCGGGAAGACGACGAAGAGCGGCCCGATCAGGAAGGCGAGCACGGCGAAGGCGAAGAGGACGACGGCGAGGCGGCAGAGCCGTTCGCTGCGGGTCGCGTAAGCGGGAAGCCACATGGTTCTATCCAAGCTTGATGCGCTCCGCGCCGACGAGGCGCAGGAACAGGAGGTAGATGGAGATCGTCATGACGAGAAGCAGGCCGGCCAGCGCCGCCGCCATGCCCCAGTTCAGGTCGCGGTTGATATAGGTGGCGATGAAGTTCGAGAGCATCTGGTCGCGCGGGCCGCCGACCAGCGCGGGCGTGATGTAGTAGCCGAGCGACAGGATGAAGGTCATCGGGCAGCCGGCGGCGACGCCCGGAAGCGTCTGCGGCGCATAGACCCGCCAGAAGGCGAAGAACGGCGGGGCGCCGAGCGAACGCGCCGCCCGCATCTGCCCGGCGGGAATGGATTTCATGACGCTGAGGATCGGCAGGATGGTGAAGGGAAGCTGGATGTGGGTCATCGCCGTCACCGTGCCGAAGCGCGTCAGCATCAGTTGCAGCTTCTCGGTGGTGAGGCCGAGCGCCAGGAGCGCCTGGTTGATGACGCCGTCCGTCTGCAAAAGCACGACCCAGGCGGTGGTGCGCACCAGAAGCGAGGTCCAGAGCGGCAGCAGCACCATCAGCAGCATGAAGCCGGCCATGCGCGCGGGCGCCAGCGAGATGACATAGGCCGTCGGGAAACCGAGAAGAAGTGTCGCCGCCGTCACGAGGCCGGCGATCCAGAGGGTGCGCCCGAGGATGCCGAGAAAGACGGCCTGGTCGTCCTTGACGCGCGTGACCGAGCCGGATGCATCCTGCTGGAGATCAATTGCCGTCAGCAGGTAGTAGGGCGTCACGGGCGCGGCATTGCGCTTGATGATCGCCCAGAGGTCCGGGCTTGCCCAGACGGGATCGAGCGCGGCAAATTGCGGGGCGAGGGCACCGTCCTGAAAACCACCGAGATGGCGCACGACGGACATGATGCGGCTGCGCATGCCGGCGCTTTCGTAGTTCAGCCGCTTTCCGAGCGCGGCGGCGGTGTTTTCCTCCTTGGCGCGGGTCAGATCGCCGAGAAGCGCGGCATAAGCTGCCTCTCCGGGCGTCGCCAGCCCATCCCAGTCGGCAAGGATTGCGGCGGTTTGCGGCAGGGTATCGCGCACCTCCGGGTTCCGCACGGCCGTCGTGAGGAAGAGCCCGATCGGCGCGGCGAAGGTGACGACGAGGAAGAGCAGCGCCGGCAATGCCAGTGCGAGCGCGCCGAGCCGGCCCGGCCGTTCGGCTCGCCGGAGTGCGGCGCGCAGGTTCGGGGCGGCGGCTGGGGAGGGGAGGGAAAGGGTCTGTGTCATGCTCACCTCGCCAGCAATCTGCAATCGGCGGCGGAACAGGCCATGCCGACATCGCTTCCGGGTAGCGCCGCCGCGCCTTCGGCCGCCGGCAGGCTGGCGACGAGGCGTTCGGTGCCGAAAGCTTCGAGGGTGAGCCGCACCCGGTCACCGAGGAAGGTCTTGTCGAGCACCCGGGCCTTGATGCGGTTTTCCGCGTTTGCGCTTCCCGCGCCGTCGAGAGCAAGTCGTTCGGGGCGCAGCGAGACGGTGAGGTCGTTTTGCGCGGGATGCGCCGGCCCGCTCGCTGCAAGGCGCGTTCCGTCCTTCATCCGCACGAAGGCGAGACCGTTCTCGCTGCCGAGGAATTCGCAGGAGAGCGTGTTGTTGTCGCCGATGAAGCCGGCGACGAAGCGGTTCTCTGGCCGGTCGTAGAGCGTCACCGGATCGGAAAGCTGCTGGATGCGGCCGTCGTTGAAAACGGCGATCCGGTCGGACATGGTCAGCGCCTCCGACTGGTCGTGCGTCACATAGACCATGGTGATGCCGAGCTGCTGCTGGATCCGGCGGATCTCGATCTGCATGTGCTCGCGCAACTGCTTGTCGAGTGCGCCGAGCGGTTCGTCCATCAGGATGAGCTTGGGCTTGAACACCATGGCGCGGGCGAGCGCCACGCGCTGCTGCTGGCCGCCGGAAAGCTGCGCCGGGCGGCGTTCGCCAAGCCCGTCGAGCTTGACCATGGCAAGCGCCTCCGCAACCCGCCGTGCCGCATCCGCCCCGCGGATCCCGCGGTAACGCAGCGGAAAACCGACATTGTCGGCCACCGTCATATGCGGGAAGAGCGCATAGTTCTGGAAGACGAAGCCGATGTCGCGCCGCTCGGGCGGCAGGCGTTCCACCGCCTGCCCCTCCAGCAGGATGCGCCCGTTCGTCGGTTGCTCGAAGCCGCCGAGCATCATCAGTGTCGTCGTCTTGCCCGAGCCGGACGGGCCGAGCATGGTGAGGAACTCGCCACGCCGCACGGCAAGGTTCAGGTCCTCCACCACCAGCGTGCGCCCGTCATAGGTCTTCTGCACCCTCTCGAAGGCGACCATCGGATTGGCGGCAGGGGATGGCGACGGCTCGTCGCCGAGCCGCCTCCTTTCCAGCGTCATCGTGTTCATCCGCCCGTCCTTCAGTTGGAAAGCCAGGTGGTGAAGCGCTTGCGGATCTCGTCGCCATGGTCGGCCCAGAAGGCGTTGTCGAGCGTGAGCGAGGTCGTCAGGTTGGCCGGGCTCGTCGGCAGGTTTTTTGCGTCTTCTGCGGCCACTTCGGCAGCCGCCGTCGAGCGAACGGGGCCGTAGGGGATGTATTTGGCGATGCCGGCCAGCACCTTCGGCTCGACGGCGAAGCGGATGAAGGCAAGCGAACCTTCGATGTCCTTCGCGCCCTTGGGAATGACCCAGTAGTTGGAATCGAGGATCTGGTTGTCCCAGACGATGCCGAAGGCGCGGCCTTCCTTGTTGGCGTTGAAGATGCGGCCGTTCCAGGCCGTCGTCATGGTCACCTCGCCCGAGGCGAGCAGTTGCGGGGCCTGTGCGCCGGCCTCCCACCAGACGATCTGCTCCTTGATCGTGTCGAGCTTGGCGAAGGCGCGGTCGAGGCCCTCCGGCGTCGCGAGCACCGTATAGACCTCCTGCGGCGGCACGCCATCGGCAAGCAATGCGAATTCGAGATTGGTCGCGGGGTTTTTCCACAGGCCCCGTTTGCCGGGGAAGGCGGCAAGGTCGAAGAGGTCGGCAAGTTTCGTCGGCGCCTTTTCGAGCTTCGTCTCGTCGTAGGAGAGCACCGTCGCATAGACGATCGTGCCGACGCCGCAGTCCGATGTCGTGCCGGCCAGCCATTCCGATTTCGGTCCGATCTTCTCCCAATCGATCGTTTCGAAAATGCCTTCGTCGCAGCCCTGCAGCAGCGTCGGCGCATCGACGTCGACCACGTCGATCGTCGTGTTGCCGCTGTCGATCATCGCCTTGATCTTGGCGATCTCGCCGCCGTATTCCTGCTCGGAGACGGCCCGGCCGGTTTCTTCGGCATAGGCGCTGAAGACGGCCTTGCGCTGGGCGTCCTGGTAGGCGCCGCCGAAGCTCATGACGGAAAGCGGTTCAGCGGCGCTCGCCGCGCCGAGAAACAAACAGGAGGCAAGCGCCGTCGCTGCCAGAAACATGGGTTTTCTGAACATGGAAATTCCTCTCTGGAGACAGATTCAAATGCCCGTCGCGCCGCCCGTCTTGATTGCGGGCTGTGAGGAAAGCCTATGTTGCGCCATGCTGCGGCGCAAATAAGTAGGTATGATGGAGACATGAGCGCCGCTTATCGGCATGCGCCGGACAAAAAAACGCCCCGTAAAACGGGGCGTTGTATCTTTCGTTTCGAAACGCCGGTCAGGCTGCTTCGCGGTTCTCGACGTCGGTCGGGACGGTGGAGATCGTCTTCAGGATCTGCGAAGCGATCTGGTAGGGGTCGCCCTGGGAGTTCGGGCGGCGGTCTTCCAGATAGCCGCGGTAGCCGTTGTTGACGAAGGAGTGCGGCACGCGGATCGATGCGCCGCGGTCTGCCACGCCATGGCTGAACTGGTGGATCGAGGCCGTTTCATGCTTGCCGGTCAGGCGCATGTGGTTGTCCGGTCCGTAGACGGCGATGTGGTCGGCACGGGCTTCTGCGAAAGCGCCCATGAGGGCTTCGAAATAGTCCCTGCCGCCGACTTCGCGCATGTAGGCGGTCGAGAAGTTGGCGTGCATGCCCGAGCCGTTCCAGTCGGTGTCGCCGAGCGGCTTGCAGTGATATTCGACGTCGATGCCGTACTTTTCGGTCAGGCGCTGCAGCAGGTAGCGGGCAAGCCAGATCTCGTCGGCAGCCTTGCGCGAGCCCTTGCCGAAGACCTGGAATTCCCACTGGCCCTTGGCGACTTCCGCGTTGATGCCTTCATGGTTGATGCCGGCGGCAAGGCAGATGTCGAGATGCTCTTCGACGATCTTGCGGGCGGTGGCGCCGACATTGCTGTAGCCGACGCCGCAATAGTACGGGCCCTGCGGTGCCGGGAAGCCGGCATCCGGGAAGCCGAGCGGCCGGCCGTTCTGGTAGAAGAAGTATTCCTGTTCGAAGCCGAACCAGGCGCCGTCGTCATCGAGGATGGAGGCGCGCGTGTTCGACGGATGCGGCGTCTTGGCGTCAGGCATCATGACTTCGCAGAGGGCGAGAACGCCGTTCTTGCGCTCGGGATCAGGATAGACGGCGACCGGCTTCAGCACGCAGTCCGAGCTCGAGCCTTCGGCCTGCATCGTGGAAGAACCGTCAAAACCCCAGAGCGGAAGCTGTTCCAGCGTCGGGAAAGCGTCGAATTCCTTGATGAGGGTCTTGCCGCGCAGGTTCGGGCTGGGCTTGTAACCGTCGAGCCAGATGTATTCGAGCTTGTACTTTGTCATTTCGTTCTCTCACGTGACGCTGGTTTTACGAGGCTGCCGGACGCCTGGGGCGCTCGACAGCCGGATAGCAGATGAAATGCATCAAACGTGCCAGATCGAAGCGAGTGCGGATATCTGCGGAAAATTCATCGTCCTGCGGGGGTCTGTCCGCAAACACGGCGATACTTTCGCTGAAAGAAGGGGCGTGTTGCACAAAAAATGGGCGGAACGAGGCGGGCTTTAAGGCATTGCTCGTTCTTGAAGCCAGTGGCGTAACCTTCGGCCCACTGGAACTCCGGGCAGATGGATCGCCGGACCTCCGGTGAGGTGAAAAATTTCACGATGCCGCGACGGTGCGCGAAGAATATCTCCGGTGACTGGCAATCGCAGCGATTCATTGCCTATAAAATCTATGGATTATATATTCTAATAGTCTCGTTGGCTTGCCAGGAGGATATCATGCCCAAGACCGAATCCAATCCCATCACGCTGGGGACCCGCGCTCCGGACTTTGTTCTGTTCGATGCCGATGGCGCCGCGTTCAGCCTCAAGGATTTCGCGGATAGCCCGGCACTGCTGGTCGCTTTCATCTCGAACCGCTGCCCCTTCGTGGTGCTGATCCGCGAGGCGCTGGCGCAGTTCGCCCGCGATCATGCCGGGCAGGGGCTTGCCATCGTCGCGATCAACAGCAACGACGCGGAGGCGCATCCGGAGGAAGCGCTCGAACGGCTCGGCATCGAGGCGAAGACCTATGGCTATGATTTCCCCTACCTGAAGGATGAAACGCAAGGCGTCGCCAAAGCCTATGGCGCAGCCTGCACGCCGGACTTCTTCCTCTACGACCGCGAGCGCAGGCTGGCCTATCACGGCCAGTTCGACGACGCCCGCCCGGGCAACGGCAAGGATGTCACCGGCGCGGATCTACGCGCGGCCGTGGAAGCTGTGCTGATCGGGGGTGCAGCAGCAGCGGCACAGGTTCCCTCCATCGGCTGCAACATCAAGTGGACGGCCGGCAACGAGCCCTCCTGGTTTCCCACCGCCGCCTGAACCGGCCGTCATTCTCCTCGTACCAGGCCGGAACATCATGGCATCGCGTCGCAAGGAACAGCCCACCCTGGAGGGGCGCCTCATCGAAACGGACGTGCTCGTCGTCGGCGGCGGGCCGGCCGCCGGCTGGGCGGCGCTGTCGGCGGCCGAGGCCGGCGCCCGCGTCGTCCTGGCCGACAAGGGCTACCATGGCACAAGTGGCTCCACCGCGCCGTCGAACACGGGGACCTGGTGCGTGCCGCCGGGCGAAGGGCGGGCGTCCTCCGTCGAGCAGCGTTTCAAGCGCACGGTCGGCCTTGCCGACCGCCGCTGGATGCTGCGCGCCGCCGACCAGGCCTACGAGAACCTCCAGAAGCTGGTGGAATGGGGGTATCCGTTCCCGAGCGAGGAGGACGGCAGCCTCTACATCGCCAATCTGCGCGGGCCGGATTACATGCGCTTCCTGCGCCAGCGCGTGCAGAAGGCCGGCGTGACGATCCTCGATCATCACCCGGTCCTCGAATTGCTTGGCGACGACAATCATGTCGCTGGCGCCGCAGGGCTTGCGCGCCGCACCGGGGCAAGTTTCCAGGTCCGGGCGGGGGCCGTGATACTGGCCACGGGCGGTTGCGCCTTTTTCGAACGCATCCTTGGCGGTACAGGGCTGACCGGCGACGGCTATCTCTTCGCCGCGGAGGCCGGTGCATCGCTGTCCGGCATGGAGTTCACCGGCAAATACACGCTCGCCCCGCATGGCACGTCGCTGAACAAGGGCCTGCCTTTCCGCTGGGCCACCTTCTACGGCGCGGACGGTCAGGTGCTGCGCGACGCCCGCGGCGAGCCGGTGACGAACGGTATCGGCGGCGGGGAGCGGCTGGTGGCAGAAGCGCTTCTGTCGGGTCCGGTCTACGCCCGGCTCGATCTTGCCGAACCCGCCATGCAGGACTGGCTGCGGCGCGGCCAGCCGAACTGCTTCCAGCCCTATGAGCGCATGGGCATCAATCCGTTCGAGGATCTCTTCCGTGTCGATCTCAAATACGAGGGCACGGTGCGCGGCACCGGTGGCATCCGCATCGTCTCCTCCGATTGCGGCACGGGTATTTCCGGCCTCTATGCCGCCGGCGACGCAGCGAGCCGCGAGAACGTGACGGGCGGCATTTCCGGCGGCGGCGCAATCAATGCCTCCTGGGCGATCGCCAGTGGCTGGTGGGCCGGCCATGGCGCGGCCCGGCATGCCCGCCGTTGGCAGGGACGTGATGGAAACCGCCTGCGCCCGCTCGGCAGGACAGGCCTTCGCGGCTCGGCCGGGGAGGCCATCGATCTTGCCGCCGCCGCCCGTACGCTGCACGACGAGATCGCCCCACTCGACAAGAGTTACTGGCGCACGGCTGCGACGCTTGAAGCGAGTGGCAGGGTGTTGGAGGACCTCTGGTCCCGGCTGAACGGGGTCTCGCCTGCCGCGGGCCTTGACCGCCTGCAGACCCGCGAGGTCGCGGCCGTTACCGCCAGCGCCCGCTGGACGGTTGCCGCGGCCGCGCTGCGCACGGAAAGCCGCGGCGTGCACCGCCGGCGCGATTTTCCGGGCGAGAGCGAGGCGCAGGCAAGCCGCATCATCGTCTCAGGCCTCGATCGCGTGACGGCGGTGCGGGAGACCCTTTCCCTCGAAACGGCGCAGGAGGGCTGAGGATGATCGAAGTCGTCTCCGCCGATCGCTGCATCCGCTGCGATATCTGCGAGCGCATCTGTCCGGCCTTCGTCTTCGATCGGGACGAGACGGGGCTTCCCGTCATCGCCCGACAGGACGACTGCCAGACCTGTTTCCTCTGCGAAATCTACTGCCCGACCGATGCGCTCTACGTCGCCGAGCAGGCAGATGGCCCAACCGGCATCACCGAGCCCGACGTCCTCGAGCGCGACCTCTTCGGCGCCTATGCCCGCGCGCTCGGCTGGAACCGCGGCCGCGCCGGGGGAACAAGGAATGATCCGACCCGCCACATCCGCGTGGCGCAGGTCTGAAAAGGAGATACCCATGGAACGCATCGCCGTCAGCGCTGTGCGCAAGTCGTTCAACCTGAAGCCCGGCCAGACCGTGACCGTCGACGGTGTCACGTCCAGTCGTATCGCGGTGCTGGATGGCGTGGACCTCACCATTCACAGCGGCGAGTTCATCACGCTCGTCGGGCCCTCCGGCAGCGGCAAGTCGGTGCTCCTCGACGTGATCGCCGGACTGACCGAGGCGACCTCGGGCGTCGCCCGCATCGATGGCATCGAGGTCACCAAACCCCATGCCCGTACGGCCTATGTCTTCCAGCAATATGCGCTCTTTCCCTGGCGCACGGCCTTGCAGAATGTCGAATATGCGCTGGAAGTGCGTGGTGTTCCCGCAGCCGAGCGGCGCGAGCGGGCGAAGGACTTCCTGCATCTCTTCGGTCTCAAGGGCTTCGAGGACCGTTTCCCCTCGCAGCTTTCCGGCGGCATGCAGCAGCGCGTGGCGATCGCCCGGGCGCTTTCGACGGATCCGCAGGTCCTCTTGATGGACGAGCCCTTCGCCGCGCTCGATGCGCAGACCCGCGATATCCTGCAGAGCGAGCTCCTTCGAATCTGGGAGCAGATCAAGACGACGGTGGTTTTCGTCACCCATTCCATCGACGAAGCGATCTATCTTGCCGACCGCGTCGTGGTGATGACCGCCCGGCCGGCGAGCGTGAAGGAGATCGTCGAAATCGACCTGCCGCGCCCGCGTGATCTCGATATCCGCAACAGCGAAGCCTTCAACGCCTATCGCGGCCGCGTCTGGGAAAGCCTGCGCGACGAAGTCGGCAAGGCCCAGCGCGACTGGACCCTTGCTTCCACCTACACCAATTGAGGGAGGATCCGATGAGCCTCATCGTCGACCGCAACCTGCCACTGCGCATCGCCTTTTCCTTGCGCCGCAAGCGTATCCCTTCCAAGGCGCCGAGTACTTTCGGCGAGACCGTCTCCACCATCACGCTCGGCCTGCCGGCACTCGTCGCCTTCGCGCTGCTCTGGGAGGTCGCACCGCGTATCGGCTGGATCAATGCCCTGTTCTTCCCGCCGCTGAGCCAGGTGCTTGCGGTGCTCTGGGAGATGATCGTCTCCGGCCAGCTTGCCGACCACATCGGCATCAGCCTGCAACGGGCGGCGATCGGTTTTGCGCTGGCCGTCGTCACCGCCGTGCCGCTCGGCTTCCTGATGGGGCGCTATTCGCTGTTCGAGAAAGCCTCCGACTTTCTCGTCCAGACGCTGCGCAACACCTCGCAATTCGCGCTGCTGCCGGTCTTCATCCTCGTTCTCGGTATCGGCGAAGCCTCGAAGATCGCCATCACCTTCTATGCCGCAGTGTTCTTTCTTCTGATCAACACGATCGTCGGCGTGAAGTCCGTCGATCCGCTGCTCATCAAGGCGGCACGCTCCATGGGCACCTCGGACTGGGACCTCTTCAAGAAGGTGATCTTCCCTTCCGCCATTCCCTCGATCGTCGCCGGTGCCCGGCTCGGCGTGAAGACCTCGCTCTTCTCGGTGATCGCGGCCGAGATGCTCGCGGCCCAGTCCGGCATTGGTTACCTCATCCAGAATTCGTCGCTGATGCTGGAAACCGATCGCATGTATGCGGGCATCCTGACGCTGACGATCATCGGCCTCCTGCTCAACTACCTGCTCGTTGCTGGTGAACGGCGTGCGACGCACTGGCGCGGCAGCGGCGAAAGCGGCCCGAACTGATCCCGATCGCATCGCTTTCTCAATCAACGACCCATCTCGAAAGGACCCGCCCATGACATCGTTTCCGCTCCTTCCGCTGCGCCGGACACTCCTGAAAATCGCGCTCGCGCTGTCGATCCTGCCTGGTGCTGGCCTTGCGACGGCCTCCGCCGACGAGGCGAAGCCCGATGTCATCCGCATCGGCTCCACGGCGCCTGGCCACCTGAAGTTCATCCTCTACCGCAACAAGAAGCTCTTGGAGGACGAGTTCGCCAAGGACGGCATCAAGGTTGAGCTGACCACCTTCGACGGTGGCTCGGCGGCGACCGTCGCCCTCGGTTCCGGCGCAATCGACTTCACCTATATCGGCAACAACCCCTCGCTGCGCCTTGCGGCCACCGGCGCCGACGTGAAGTTGATCGGCCTATCGAGCTGGAACCGCTCCAACGAGACGCAAATCGTCGTGAAGCCGGATTCGCCGATCCAGAAAATCGAGGACCTCAAGGGCAAGAAGGTCGCCTATCTCGCCGGCACGGTGCGCCATTCGACTTTCGCCAAGGCGCTGAAGACCGTGGGCCTTTCGCTGGGCGACGTCGAGAGCCTCAATCTCGGCATCGAGAGCTCCGGTCCGGCCCTGTCGCGTGGTGACGTCGATGCCCTCGTGGAGAGCACCGGTCCCGTGCAGAAGCTGGTCGAGGAAGGCGAAGCACGGGTGATCTTCGATGCCGGCGTTTCCGGCAGCCCGGAATGGGCCGTGCCGCATCTCCTCAGCGTCAACGGCGATTTCGCCCGCAAGTACCCCGACATCGTGACGCGCCTTTTGGCCGTCGATATCGCGGCGGCGCGCTGGGCCGACGCCAATCCGGAAGAGACGATCGCGATCTTCGTCAAGGAGACCGGCAACAGCGACAAGGCCGTGCGCGCGACCTATCCGGACGGCAAGTTCTTCCAGGATCCGCAGGTGACCGAGGAGGCCGTGCGCGCGCTTCAGGGTGAGGAGGTGTTCATGGCCGATGCCGAGCTTTTGAAGGGCAAGGTCAATTACGACACCTGGATCGATCGCTCCTTCTACGATGCTGCCGTCAAAAAGCTGGATGCCAGCAACTGATCTCCGGGCGCTTCCGCTTGTCTCCGGATTGCGGAAACGCTCTCTTCGTTTGTCTCCTTGCACGTCCGGCAAATCCGCTTCGCGCTCTCGCTGGAATTGCTCTATAGGATCGGACGGCGGCGTCTTGAACGCCGTCGCTTTTTTGTGATTGCGATGTCTTCCATTCCCTCACAGCCCATACCGCTCCACCGCACCCGCATCGTCCCGGCCGTCGTCGCCGTGGCGTTCTTCATGCAGATGCTCGACAGCACGATCATCGCGACGTCGCTGCCGGCGATGGCGAAGGCCTTCTCGACAGATGTCGTGGCGCTCAACATCGGCTTCACGGCCTATCTGCTTGCCATGGCCGTGTTCATTCCGCCGGCCGGCTGGCTTGCCGACCGGTTCGGCGCCCGCGAAGTTTTCGTGACGGCGATCGCACTTTTCACGCTTTCTTCCGTCGCCTGCGGCTTTTCCGGTTCGCTTGGCGAGTTCACCGCGGCGCGGCTCTTCCAAGGCGCATCCGCCGCACTGATGACGCCCGTCGGGCGCCAGCTCGTGCTGCGCGGCGCACCGAAGGCGGAGTTGGTGCGAGCGATCGCCACCATCACCTGGCCGGCGCTGATCGCGCCGGTGGTCGGGCCACTGATCGGCGCCTGGGTTACAACCCATGCCGGTTGGGAGTGGAATTTCTTCATCAACCTGCCGCTCGGCCTGCTCGGCGTGGTGCTCGTGCTGTTCTTCGTGCCGCAGGCGCCGGCCGAGGGCGCACGCCCCTTTGACCTGAAGGGCTTCGTGCTGACGGGAAGCGCGCTCGCCCTCACGCTTGCCGGCCTGGAGCTCTCCAGCGCGCCGACGGGCGGCGCCGGCACGCTTGCCGTTCTCGCCCTCGGCCTTGCCGCCGGCTGGGCTGCCATCCGCCATCTCCGGTGCGCGCCGCATGCGCTGCTCGACATGGCCGTGCTCAAGGTTCCGACTTTTGCCTTCGCGACGCTCTCGGCCGGTACTGCCGGGCGGCTTGCGGTCAATGCCACGCCCTTCCTGCTGCCGCTCCTGTTCCAGGTCGGCCTCGGTATGGACGCCGTCGAGACCGGCTCGCTCGTGCTCGTCTATTTCCTTGGCAACCTCCTGATGAAGAGCGTGACGACGCCGGCGCTGCGCCTTTTCGGCTTCCGTACGCTGCTCGTCGTCAACGGCCTTGTCGCTGCGCTGACGATCGGCGCCTTCGCCTTCGTCGACGGTAACACGCCGAGGCTGCTGCTCTTCGGGCTGCTGATCGCCTGCGGACTGTCCCGCTCTATGCAGTTCACCGCGCTGACGACGATCGCCTTTGCCGATGTCACACCCGCCCAGCGCAGCGCGGCGACCACCATCTCCGCCATGCTGCAGCAGCTTGCGCAGCTTCTCGGCGTCGCCGTTGCCGCCGCCGTCATCCGCCTTTCGGCCGCCCTTTTCCCCGAGGCCGCTGGCGGTGGCATGCTGGTGGATATCCGTGCCGCCTTCCTGTGCATCGCCGCCATCGGGCTGGTCTCGGCCCTGCGTTTCCTCGCGCTGCCTGCCGGTGCCGGGGCAGAAGTTTCGGGACATCGTCATCGCCCCTCTTGATTCTCCTCAAGATTGCGGTAGCCTGAGCGGGTTCGACAAGACTGCATGGGAGAGACCGGCTGCAAGGCCGGCGCCGACGGAGCAACCCCCCAGGAAACTCTCAGGCACAAGTGACCGTGCAGTTGAACGATCTGGAGAGAGACGCTGTGAGCGTCCACCGAAGGGGAAAGCCGTCGCGGCCATGCCGTGCGGGTAAACTCTCAGGTACCGTGACAGATTGGGGAAAACGCGGGCTCCGGCCCGTACCCTGATGTCATACGGAGCGAGAGACCTATATGCCCCATATCGCCGTTATCGGCGCCGGTATTACCGGCGTCACCACTGCCTATGCCCTTCTGGAACGTGGCTTCGACGTCACCGTGCTCGAAAGCCAGCGCTACGCTGCCATGGAAACCTCCTTTGCCAATGGCGGTCAGCTTTCCGCCAGCAATGCCGAGGTCTGGAACCATTGGTCCACCCTGTTCAAGGGTGTCAAATGGATGATGCGGAACGACGCGCCGCTGCTGATGAACCCGCGGCCGACATGGCACAAATATTCCTGGCTTGCCGAGTTCGTCTCGAACATCATGCGCTATCGCGACAACACGGTGGAAACGACCCGTCTGGCGATCGCCGCCCGGCAGCACCTCTTCTCCATCGCCGAGCGCGAAAACATCGATTTCGACCATGTGCGCCGCGGTATCCTGCACATCTACTGGGACAAGGCGAGCTTCGACCACGCCGCGAAGGTCAACGCCATGCTGACCGAGGGCGGGCTCGACCGCCGGGCGGTGACGGCCGAAGAGGTCAAGTCGATCGAGCCGACCCTGCACGGGGCCTTCCACGGCGGCTTCTACACGCCGTCGGATTCGACCGGCGACATCCACAAGTTCACCTCGGGCCTTGCGAAGGCCTGCCAGCGCCGTGGCGCCCGGTTCCTTTTCGATGCCCGCGTTACGGCGATCGGCAGAAACGGTGCATTCCGCATCAGCTATGCGACGGGTGAGGGCGCGGAGCGCCAGGTCGAGGCGGATGGCGTCGTCGTCTGCGCCGGCACGGCCAGCCGCCAGATTGCCGCCATGCTCGGCGACCGGGTCAATATCTATCCCGTCAAGGGCTACTCGATCACCGTGCATCTCGATGACGAGCGCAGCCAGGCGGCAGCCCCCTGGGTGAGCCTGCTCGACGACCGGGCGAAGATCGTGACCAGCCGTCTTGGCCCCGACCGTTTCCGCGTTGCCGGCACGGCTGAATTCAACGGCATGAACCGCGACATCCGCCACGACCGCGTCAAGCCGCTCGTCGACTGGACGCGCATGCTGTTTCCCGAGGCTGATACCAATCGTGTCGTGCCCTGGGCGGGCCTCCGCCCGATGATGCCCAACATGATGCCGCGGGTCGGCAAGGGGCGTCAGCCGGGTGTGTTCTACAACACCGGCCACGGCCACCTCGGCTGGACACTTTCGGCAGCGACCGCGCAGATGGTGACGGATACGATTGCCGGCGAAATGGCAGCAGACCGCGCCATCGCCGCCTGATAGAAGGGCAGCGAAGCTTTCGACAGTTCGGGTTCCGGCGATCCTTCGCCGGGACCTTTCGGAAAACAGGACCCTACGAGGACAGACATGGCCGAACTTACCCTTGCCGTCGCCAACAGCATCATCGCCGCCGCCCTGGAGGCGGGCGCTCAGGCTGGCCTCAAGCCGCTCACCGTGGCGGTGCTCGATGCCGGAGGGCACCTGAAGGCCTTCCAGAAGCAGGACGGTGCCTCCATGCTGCGCTATGAGATCGCTTTCGGCAAAGCCTATGGTTCGCTCGCCGTGGGCATGGGCTCACGCTGGCTGGACAAGAACGCGAAGGAGCGCCCGCACTTCATTGAAGGCCTGACCGCCGTCTCGGGTGGCAAGATCGTCGCCGTTCCCGGCGGCGTGCTGATCCGCGATGCCGCCGGGGCGCTGCTTGGTGCGGTCGGTATCACCGGAGATACCTCCGACAATGACGAGATCTGCGCGGTTGCCGGTATCAAGTCCGTGGGCCTCGTCGCCCAGGTCGATTGAGGCTTGCATCCTCAACGGTTGCCAAGTGGACGGTGGAGAGCGGAGATTGGCAAAGCGGGAAAAGAATGACGTTCTCCACCCGCATCCGTGCTGATTTCAGGGTTCTCCGAAATGACCGACCTGCTTGTAACCAATGTCCGGCCCGATGGCGGTGAGACTGCCGACATCCTGATCAAGGGCGGCAGGATCGTCGCCATCGGCGCGAACCTGCCGCGCGAGCCGGGCGTTCCCGCGCATGATGGCGGCAATGCAGTCGCCATCGCTCCCTTCGTCGAGCCGCATGTGCATCTCGACAAGATCCTCTGGGGCCTGCCATGGCACAGCATCAATGTGCCGCCCTCGCTGCGTGCGATGATCGACAACGAGGTCGAGATCCGCCAGAATCTGCCCTGGAGCACGGAGGAGCGCGCCGGCAACCTCATGCGGCAGTGCGTGGCCATGGGCTCGACCCATATCCGCAGCCATGTCGACATTTCCAGCGGCTACAAGCTCGACAACCTGCATGCGGTGCTGCGCGCCCATGAAAGGACGCGCCACGCCGTGGGTCTCGAACTCGTCGCGTTTCCGCAGCTCGGCATGATGATCGACCCCGGTACGGCGGATCTGATGGAAGCGGCGCTCGACGAGGGGGCATCCATCATCGGCGGCATCGATCCGACCGATATCGACGGTGATCCGAAAGGGCATCTCGACACGGTCTTCGACATCGCCAGCCGCAAGGGGGCGAAGATCGACATCCACCTGCACGAGGCGAGCGAACTCGGCCTGGCCACCTTGAAGATGATCGCCGAGCGCACCAGGGCGAACGGCATGCAGGGCCGCGTCGTTGTCAGCCATGCCTTCTGTCTTGGCGACGGGGCGGCCGATGCGGTGGACAGGATGATCGACGTCCTTGCGGAAAACGATATCGGCATCATTTCTGCCGTTCCGGGCGAGATCGATTTTCCGCCGATGTTCGAGCTGGCTCGACGCGGCGTCAGATGCGCTGTCGCCTCGGATTCCCTGCGTGACACCTGGAACCCGCACGGCAACGGCGACATGCTGGAGCGCTGCTGGCTGCTGTCCTACCGCTCCTATTGCCGCACCGATGACGAGCTGGTCGCTGCGCTCGACATGGGCACGGCGCGCGGCGCCGCCCTGCTCGATCTTGAAGGTTACGGCCTCGATGTCGGTCGCGAGGGCAGCCTTGTGCTGATCGAGGGCGAAAACCGGGCGCAGATCCTCGTCGACCGGCCGAAGCGCAGCCTGGTGGTCAAGCGCGGCCGTATCGTCGCGCGCAACGGTGCCTGGGTGGAGTGAGGCCGCGCGTAGCGCGGCACTCGTGCGATGATCAGCGCGGGCTCAGTTTCCAGTAGAGCGTGAAAGCGACTGCAATCAGCATCGCCACGGCGACGCCGACAACGCCGACAAAGGCATAGTCGAAGGCGGACTGGGCAAGGGTGATGACCTGTTGTGCCTGGTCCGGTTTGAGGCCGTCGGCAAGAACCAGCGCCTCGTCGAGGCTGTCGCGGGCCTCGTCGGCAAGCGCTATGCCCTGCGGCACCACCATCGCCTTCGAGTAGAGGGCGGACATCAGGCTTCCGAGCAGTGCAATGCCGAGCGCGCCGCCCAGTTCGAACGAAACCTCCTCCACGGAGGCGGCCATGCCGGCCTGCTCCTCCGGTGCCGAGAGCATGATCACGGCCGATGCCGCCGTCATGGAGGCGCCGACACCGAAGCCCATCGCGGCGAGGGCCGCGATCCAGTAACCCGTCGGTCCCTGGTGCGTGGCGAGGAAGGCGGCAAGCGCAAGCCCGGACAGCAGCAGTGCGGCCCAGAGTACCCGTTCGCCACCGAGGCGCGGCAAGGCGAGCCCGGTAAGCGGCCCGGCGAAGAAGGCGGCTGCGGGGATCGGCAGAATGAGCAGGCCGGCCTCAAGCGGGGAATAGCCGAGCACGAGCTGAAGCCGCTGGCTGAAGACCAGCTCCACGCCGATGAGGGCGGCGGAGGCGACGAGTGCGGTGACGACGCCCGCGGTAAAACGCGGATTGGCGAAGAGCGCGAAATCGATCAGCGGTGCCGCGCTGCGGCGCTGGCGGCGGATGAATACCGTCATCGCCGCAAGGCCGATGGCGAGCGCGATGGCTGCGCTTTCCCAGGAAGGATCGCGTTTGCCCGCTTCCTTGACGGCATAGGTGAGGCCGACGAGGCCGAACATCACCTGCACGGAGCCGAGGAGATCCCAGGGCCGGGTGCGGTCTCCCGCGCGGCGGGCGAGCAGGACGGCGCTTGCCGCGAGCGCGACGAGCACGACCGGAACGTTGATCAGGAAGACGGAGCCCCACCAGAAATATTCGAGCAGCAGCCCGCCGACGACGGGGCCGAGCGCTGCCCCGCCCGAGGCGACCGCAGCCCAGATGCCGATGGCGAAGGCGCGCTCCTTCTCGTCGGTGAAGGTGAGGCGGATGAGCGACAGCGTGGCGGGCATCATCATCGCGGCCCCGGCGGCCAGGACGACGCGTGCGGCAATCAGGAGGGCGGAGGAGGGGGCGAAGGCCGCGCCGAGCGAGGCGAGACCGAACACGACGAGGCCGGCCATGAACATCTGCTTGTGGCCCAGCCGATCGCCCAGCGTGCCGAGACCGGGCAGCAGGCCGGCGACAACAAGTGGATAGGCGTTGACGATCCAGAGCTTTTCGGCGGCTGTCGCTGACAGTGCGTGCGTCAGTTTGGGCAGGGCCGTGTAGAGCACCGTCATGTCGATGACGATCAGGAAGAGGGCACTGGAGACGACGGCAAGAACGAGCCAGCGTTTACCACGAGACATGGGTATGATCCTTGGGCATGGTGTTTAGAGGTTGCATGCGCGTGGGGCGCTATATAAATACGTTCGTATTGAAATGGAAGAGATGAAATGGCAGGACGACCGCGCAGTATAGATCGCGACCGTGTTCTGGACGCCGCGGAGGCGATCGTGGCCTTGGACGGTGCGGCGGGCCTGACCTTCGATGCCGTCGCGCGCGCCGCGGGCATCACGAAGGGCGGCGTGCAATATTGCTTCGGCACGAAGGAGAATTTGATCCGCTCGATGATCGAGCGCTGGGGCAGCACGTTCGAGGGGGAGGTGATGGCGCATGCGGGCGATGACCGCTCGCCGCAGTCCGTCATCCGCGGACATCTGCTCGCGACCCGCGACAGCGACGAGGCGGAGTACTCTCGTTCCGCCGTGATGATGACGGCCCTCTTGCAAAGCCCGGAGCAGGTGGCGTCGAGCCGGGTCTGGTACACGCATCGCCTGGCGGGGCTGGATATGGACAAGGCGGAGGACAGGCAGGCGGCACTCGCCTTCCTCGCCGGTGAGGGCGCCTTCCTGCTGAAGGCCTTCGGCCTTATCGATATCACAGAGGCCCAATGGACGGCCCTGTTCTCCGACATGCTTGCCCTTGCAGGCGGGCGCGGCGGGAGAGGAAACGAGGACCCGTCGAAATAGGCCACTATCGTCCTGGGGGGTGTTGCCGCATCCCCGCGACGAATGCTTCAGGCCTGTCGGCGAAGTCTCGCGGAGAGGATCGCCGGGATCATGCCGCCGGAAACCAGAATGGCGGCCTCCCGGTCCGTTTCCACTGCGGCGCGGGCCTGCAATTGCTGGCGGGTGCCGTCGGGCCGCAGCAGGGTCACGCTGATCGGGCCACGCGGTACCACCTGCGTGGCGTCGATCTCGATACGGTCCGTTGGCCCCGGGGAAAAGGGCGTCGCGCGGTCGATCACGATGGGAAGCACGCCCATGCCGACGAGATTGGTGCGGTGGATGCGCTCGAAGCTGCGGGCGAGCACCGCGCGCACGCCGAGCAGCGCCACGCCCTTGGCGGCCCAGTCGCGTGACGAGCCGGTGCCGTAGCGCTCGCCGGCGACGAGGACGACGGAACGGCCCTCCGCCCGGTATCGTTCGGCGACGTTCCAGAGCGGGCCTTCCTCCAGCGTCGGCGCATGGATGGTCCGCGAGGCCGGCCGGCCGCCGATCAGGGCGTTCGCGGCAGTCCGGTTGTCGAAAAGGCCGCGCACCATGGCCTGCCAGTTGCCGCGCCGGGCGGCGTAGACGTTGAGGTCGGCCGGGGGGGCTCCGCGTTCGATGAGGTGTTGCCCGGCAAGACTGCCGGCCGCGATCTGGCCGGCCGGTGAGATGTGGTCGGTCGTCATGTCGTCGCCGAGGGCGAGCAGGGGATGGGCCGTATAGGCGCCCAGCCGGTTTTCCTGTCCCGCGGCGGCAAAGGGCGGCCGGCGGAGATAGGTGGAGGTCTCGGACCACGGAAAGCGCACGGATCGCGGCGCATCGAGCTTTTGCCAGGGTTCGTATTGCCCGGCCTGCGCAAAGGCTTCCCTGAAGGCCTGCGGCTCGGAAAACTGTCGCACCACAGCATCGATTTCCGCGTCTGACGCGAGCAGTTCGCCAAGGCGGATCGGGGTGCCGCCGGCCCCGCGGGCGATCTCGACATTCATGGGATCGGGCACGATCCTGCCGACAAGCGACAGGGCGACGACGAGTGGCGGAGACGCAAGAAAGCCGAACTGCAGGGCCGGATGCACACGCCCCGGAAAGTTGCGGTTGCCTGAAAGCAGCGCCGTTGCCACCGTTCCACCGGCAATCGCCTCTGCCATGTCCGGCTGCAGCGGCCCGGAATTGCCGATGCAGGTCGTACAGCCATGGCCGACGATGCCGAAGCCCAGCGCTTCCAGATCGGCAAGCAGTCCGCTGGCCGAGAGAAACTGCTCGGCGGAGGGTGAGCCGGGCGCAAGGGAGGTCTTGACCCAGGCGGGCGGGCGAAGGCCGAGGCAGCGGGCCCTGCGTGCGACAAGGCCTGCGGCGGCAAGCAGCCGACGGTCGGAGGTGTTCGTACAGCTCGTAATGGCGGCGATGGCGATCGCGCCATCCGGTATGTCCTGTGTTCCCTGTCGGAACGGTTGGCCGCTCGCCGCCTCCAGTGCCCGTGCCGCCTCGTCAAGTGGCAGCTTGTCCTGCGGCCGACACGGGCCGGCGAGAAGCGGCGCAACGTTTGCAAGATCGAGCTCGACGACGCGGGTGTAGCGCGGTTCCGCGGCGGGATCGAACCAGAGGCCGAGCGCTCTTGCCGCCGTCTCCACCAGCGCGCAATGATCGGCCGAGCGCCCCGTTTCACGAAGATAGGCGATCGTTTGTGTATCGATCGGAAAGAAGCCGGTCGAGGCGCCGTATTCCGGTGCCATGTTGGCGACGACCGCCCGGTCGCCGCCGGTCAGCGTGGAGACGCCCGCGCCGAAGAATTCGACGAACTCGCCGGCGATGCCGTGCCGGCGCAGCAGGTGGGTGACCTCGAGCGCGAGGTCCGTCGACAGCACGCCGGGCCTCAGTCGCCCGGTGAGGTGGACACCGACCACGTCAGGAATGCGCAGCGTCACCGGCATGCCGAAAAGCACGCTCTCAGCCTCGAGCCCGCCGACACCCCAGGCCAGAACACCGATGCCGTTGATCATCGGCGTGTGGCTGTCCGTGCCGACGAGCGTGTCGGGCGCAACCCAACGCTCACCGTCGCGCTCCTCGATCCGGATGACCGTGGCGAGCTGTTCGAGATTCAGCGTGTGCATGATGCCGGTGCCGGGTGGATGGACCCGGATGCCGGGCAGCGCGGTGGTCGCCCACTTCATCAGACGGTAGCGCTCGTTGTTGCGGTCCATCTCGCGGCGCATGTTGTGTTCGCGCGCGCCCGGGCGACCATACCAGTCGACGGCCACGCTGTGGTCGACCGAAACGTCGACGGGCAGCGCGGGGGTCAGGGACGAAGGGTCGCCGCCGGCCTCGGCGATGGCGTCGCGCATGGCGGCGATATCCACCAGTGCGGGCACGCAGGTCGTGTCGTGCATCAGCACGCGGGACGGATGGAAATCGACGTCCCCCTCGCTCGTGCCGTCGTCGATCCAGCGGTCGAGCGCGGCGACGAAGGCCGCCAGCCGGCCAGGGTCGCGCCGCGCCACGTTCTCGAGCAGGATGCGCAGGACGACGGGCAGGCGTTCGAGCCGACCTTCGAAGACCTCGTTCAACGGGACGAGCCGGGCGGTTCCCTGCGCCGTTTCGATCTGCCGCATCGCCGAAAGCTCCAAGAAAGTGATTTTTAGAACTTAAAAAGCCAATTATATAGGTGTGTCAATCGGAATCTGGCCTCTCATTGGCTTTTATCCCGCAGGATATGCAAAAAATTTGGGCTATTGTTTCTTTTGCTCCACCCGTGGAATAACCTCTGCCCGACACGCCCCTCCGGAAGACCAGGGACACCGAAGATATGCGCTCCAGCCAGCTGGCCCAGACCATCGCCAACGAAATCACCCTTCTCGTCACCTCCGGGGAGTTGACGGTGGGCGACCATGTGAAGACCCAGCAGCTGGCGGACCGCTTCGGCGTCTCCCGTTCGCCTGTGCGTGAGGCGATGGACATGCTGGCAAGTCAGGGATTGCTGGAGCAGAAGGAAAACCGTGGCTTCTTCGTGCGGGAGACGGCCGGAGGCATTGTCGAGCGGGTGCGCGACGATGCCGAGCCATTCGAGATCGCGAATGACTACCAGCGGCTGGCAGAGGACTGGCTGACGGACCGCATCCCCGCCGAGGTGACCGAGCAGATGTTGCGCGAGCGCTATGAACTGACCAAATCGCAGCTCAACGATGTCCTGATGCGTGCTACCCGCGAGGGCTGGGCGGAGCGCAAGCAGGGATACGGTTGGCGCTTCCTGCCGGTGGCGAAGACGCCGGAGGCCTTCGAGCAGATCTATCGGTTCCGCATGCTGATCGAGCCGGCCGCCATGCTGGAACCGGAGTTCCGCCTCGACCGGAAGATCATCGAGGAGCAGCGGCGGATCCAGCAGCGGATGCTGGACACCGACATCGAGCGCCTACCGGCCGAGCGGCTGCTGCACAATGGTGCGTCCTTCCATGAGGAGCTGATCAAGATGTCGAACAACCCGTTCTTCCATCTCTCGCTCGTGCGCGTGAACCGCATGCGCCGTCTGCTCGAATACCGCTCGCGCGTCGACCGCAGCCGCACTGTGCGGCAATGCCAGGAACACCTCGAAATTCTCGATCTTCTCGAGCGCGGCGAGATCGTCGAGGCGTCCTACACGATGCGCCGGCATCTCGGCGGTGCACTCTCCAAGAAGTCGCCCGTTGCATGGTCCTGGTCGCACCAGGCGCATGAAAAAGAAGGTCCCGAAAAATAGAGATTGCATTTATGAATTAAAAAAGCCAATACTCACTCCCGTGACATTGCGCGGCGCTATCGCTCGTCGCCTTATGGGAGATGGATCTGATGAAACTGTTCGTGACGCCGTGTGACGGGATTGGCCCCGAGATCACCGCGGCAACCATGGAGGTCCTGAAGGCTGCGGATGCGGCCTTTGGTCTCGGCCTCGAATACCACTTCGAAGACACCGGCTTCACCAGCCTGGAAAAGTTCGGCACGACGCTGCGGGACGAGACGATCGAACGGGCGCGTACCTTCGACGGCATCGTCCTCGGCCCGCAGTCGCACATGGACTACCCGCCCCGCGACAAGGGGGGTGCGAACGTCTCTGCCGGTTTCCGCGTCAAGCTCGACCTCTATGCGAATGTGCGCCCGGCCCGTTCGCGTCCCTTCCTCAACAACGCCAAGACGATGGATCTCGTCATCATGCGCGAGGCGACGGAAGGGTTTTACCCCGACCGCAACATGTTCGCCGGCACGGGCGAGTTCATGCCAACACCGGACGTGGCGCTGTCGGTCCGCAAGATCACGGCTTCGGCCTGCGAACGCATTGCGCGCCAGGCATTCCTGCTCGCCATGAAGCGGGGCAGGAAGGTGACTGCGGTCCACAAGGCGAACAACTTCATCCTGACCGACGGCCTCTTTCTGCAGCAGGTCCACAAGGTTGCCGCCGAGTTTCCGGAGGTGACGCTCAACGACGTCATCATCGATGCGATGGCGGCCCATCTGGTGCGCGATCCCTCGCGCTTCGACGTGATCGTGGCGACCAACTTCTATTCGGACATCCTCTCGGACCTTGCAAGCGAGCTTTCCGGCAGCCTTGGCCTTGCCGGCTCGATCAATGCCAATGCCGAGACCGGCCTCGTCTGCGCTCAGGCCCAGCACGGTTCGGCGCCGGACATCCAGGGCCGGAATATTGCCAACCCCACCTCGCTCATCCTGTCGGCAGCGATGATGCTGAGCTGGCTCGGCGAGCAACGCGACCTGCCGCAGTTCGAGGCGGCGGGTGCGGAAATTGAGCGCGCCGTCGACGAGACCCTGGCTGATCCGGGTTCGCGCACGCGTGATCTCGGTGGTGCCGCCAACACAGACGTTTTCGGCTCTCGCGTGGCGGGTGCGATTCGGAACGGTGGTGGCGAGCGTAAGCGCGCCTGATGGTATTGTTTGTGTTTTGATTTCTTAAAAACCAAAGCGCAAACGGGGAGGATGCGAGGGCAGGGAGTGGCCCTCGCGCATTGCCCGCGGCTGTTTTCGCGACGCGGGTTCAATCTTTGGGAGATGAGATGATGAACAGGATCCTATCCGCCCGCGCGGCTGCTCTTGTGTTCGGCACTGCGTTCATGACCACATTCGGTGCATTCGCCGAGGAGCTTCCTGCCGGATATCCGGCCGACTATGCGGCCATCGTGGCCGCTGCGAAGGAGGAGGGCACGGTCTCGATCTATACCTCGACCGACGCCGCCCAGTCGCAGAAGCTGCAGGACGGCTTCACCAAGAAATACGGCATCAAGATCGCCTATAACGATCTCGGCACGAACGGCGCCTACAACCAGGTGATCTCCGAGGCTGCCGCGGGCCAGACGACTGCCGACATCGTCTGGAGCTCGGCGATGGACCTCCAGATGACGCTGGTGCAGGACGGCTATGCCGGGGACTATGCCTCGCCGGAAGCCGGCAACATTCCCGCCTGGGCGAACTACAAGAACACGCTCTACGGCACGACCGTCGAACCGGTCGGCCTGATCTACAACACCAAGGCGCTTTCGGAAGACAAGTTGCCGAAGACCTATGCAGACCTGATCGTCTTCCTCAAGGACAACAAGACGGAGCTTCAGGGCAAGGTTGCAACCTTTGATCCGGAAAAGAGCGGTTCCGGTTTCCTCCACCACTCCAATGACGCGCGCAACCGCCCGGATTTCTGGGATCTCGCCAAGGCCATGGGCGAGAACGGCGCAAAAATCTATTCCAGCTCCGGCGGGATGAAGGAGACGGTGGTCTCGGGCGAGAACGCCATCGCCATCAACATCATCGGTTCCTATGCGCTGGACTGGGTGAAGGAGAGTCCTAACCTCGGCGTGCATTTTGCGACCGACTATACGCCGGCCTTCTCGCGCCTTGCGCTGGTGACCAAGGATGCGCCGCACCCGAATGCGGCCAAGCTGTTCATTGATTTCATGCTGTCCAGCGAAGGTCAGTCGCTGCTCGCCGAAGGTGGCCTGCCTTCCGTGCGCGAGGACGTGACGGCCGGTCTCAACATCAAGACGCTGAACGAGCGTGTCGGCGGTGGCCTCAAGCCGATCGCGGTCGATGAGGGCGTGCTCGAGTATATGGAGCCGACCAAGCGCGTCCAGTTCCTTAACGACTGGAAGGCAGCCCTCGGCCGCTGATGCTCTGCCGGCCGCAGCGCGCGCCGCGGCCGGCCCCGCCACCATTTGCGAGAGGCTAGGAATGTCTACCCATGCTCAAGCGCCAGCTGCGCTCGACCTGTCCAAGGCCGCGGCTGAAAAGAAATATCCGGCCAGGATGCCGCGCCACGGCAATGCCGGCCTGTACCGGCGCATCGTCATCGGGCTCCTTGCCCTCGCCGTCCTGGCGCCGGTCGGCCTGATCGTCTACCAGAGCTTCCTGACGGCGGCCTTCTTCAGCCCGCGGGCGCAGTTCGGCCTCGATGCCTACAAATACGTCTTCACCGACCGGAACTTCTACAAGGCGCTCGCCACCACCGCGATCTTCTCCTTCGGTATGGTGGCCATCGCCGTGCCGCTCGGCGGCCTGCTGGCCTTCCTGATCACGCGAACGGACATCAAGGGCAAGCGTCTTCTCGAAATCCTGGTTCTGGTGCCGATGTTCATCTCGTCCATCGTGCTGGCCTTCGGCTACACGGTGTCCGTCGGGCCGACCGGTTTCGTCTCGCTCTTCATTCGCGGCATTCTCGGCTTCGTGCCGTGGAACATCTACAGTCTGCCGGGCATGATCCTGATCGCCGGTCTCAGCCATGTGCCGCATGTCTATCTCTACGTCTCCTCGGCCATGCGCAATCTGCCATCGGATCTCGAGGAGGCAGCCCGTACCACCGGCGCGTCCATCTGGCAGGTCTCCCGCGATGTCACGCTGCCGATGGTGCTGCCGGCGCTGATCTTCGCCGCTGCGCTCAACATCCTGCTCGGCTTCGAGACCTTCGGCATTCCTCTGGTCCTCGGTGATCCCAATGGCATCATGGTGCTCACCACCTATATCTACAAGCTCACGACGCTGTTCGGCACGCCCACCTACCAGCTGATGGCCGTCGTCGCCGTCGTTCTCATCCTCATCACGCTGCCGCTCGTCTGGATGCAGCGCAAGCTTCTGCGCAATACGCGCAAATATGCCGCGATGGGCGGCAAGGGCGCACGCGTCGCCACGCTGAAACTCGGCACCAGCGGCCAGGTCATCGCGCTCTCCATCATCGGTTTCTGGCTGTTCGTTTCCGTCGTCCTGCCGATCGGCGGCATTGCGGTGCGCGCCTTCGTCGATGCCTGGGGTGAGGGCGTCAATCTCTGGGACCAGCTGACCTTTTCGAATTTCGACCGCATGCTGGAAGTTCCAAGCCTGGTGCGTGGCATCATCAATACCGTTCTGCTCTCCGTCGTCGGCGGTGCGGCGGCGGTTGGCATCTACCTGATGGTCGGCCTTGCGGGGCATCGCAACTGGGGCCTGTCGAACACCGTGCTCGACTATATCGTGCTCCTGCCGCGCGCCCTGCCGGGTCTCGTCATCGGCCTTGCCTTCTTCTGGGTGTTCCTCTTCGTGCCACTCCTGACGCCGCTTCGCCCAACACTCGTCAGCCTCTTCATCGCCTATGTCGTCGTCGGTCTGTCCTATGGCCTGCGTCTGCTGCAAGGCACACTCATCCAGGTTGCGCCGGAGCTGGAGGAATCCGCCCGCACCACCGGTGCCACGATCGGCCGCACCTGGAAGGACGTGGTGATCCCGATCGTTCGGCCGGGCCTTGCCGGCGCCTGGGCGCTGATCATGATCATCTTCCTGCGCGAATATGCGACGGGCGTCTATCTCATGGGTGCCGGCACGGAGGTCATCGGCTCGCTGATGGTCTCGCTTCTCCAGACCGGCGCCATGAACACCATTGCCGCCCTTTCCCTCATCAGCATCGTCTTGACCGGCGCCGGCCTTGCCCTCGCCCTTCGTCTGGGAGCAAAAATCCATGACTGAACTCGTCGTCAGCAATGTCCAGAAATGGCTGGGCGGTTTGCAGATCCTGAAAGGGGCATCGTTCACCGCGCAACGCGGTTCCATCGTCGCCCTGCTTGGCGCCTCCGGCAGTGGCAAGACAACGCTTCTGCGCTGTGTCGCCGGCCTCGAACAGCCGGAAATCGGCCAGATCGTCATCGGTGGAAAGACCGTGCTCGATGGTGAAAGGAAGCTCGCGCTGCCTCCCGAGCAGCGCAATATCGGCCTCGTCTTCCAGTCCTACGCGCTCTGGCCGCACCGCACGGTGAGGGAGAATGTCGGTTACGGCCTGAAGCTGCGTGGCGTCACGCAGGCCGATATCGAAAAGCGTGTCCAGGCGATCCTGGAGCGCATGGGCCTCGGCCATCTTGCCGACCGCTTTCCCTCGCAGCTCTCTGGTGGCCAGCAGCAGCGCGTCGCGATCTGCCGGGCGCTGGTCTATGAACCGCGTGTGCTGCTGCTCGACGAGCCGCTGTCCAACCTTGATGCGAAACTGCGCGAGGAGGCCCGCTACTGGATCCGCAAACTGATCCTCGACCTCGAAATCTGCGCCATCCTCGTGACGCACGATCAGAGCGAAGCGCTCGCTGCTGCCGACAACATTCTGCTGTTGCAGGATGGCCGGATCGTCCAGCAGGGTGGACCGCAGGAGATCTATTCCAACCCCAACAGCTTCTATTCCGCCGATTTCCTCGGCGCGAACAATATCGTCAAGGCGAAGGTGAAGACCATCGACGGCAAGGCGGCCATTATCGGCGGAGACGACTGGAGCCTCGACGGCACGGTGCGCGAGGCGGGCGGCCTTGCGGCTGCGGAAGATGCCCGTGCTGTCATCCGCGTCGAACAGATCCGTGTCAGCGACCAACCCGAGGCGGGCAGTCTGGAGATGACGCTTGATGACAGCATCTATCTCGGAGACCGCTGGGAGTACCGCCTGCGCCGGGGCGATTTTGTCGCCAAGGCGCACGGTGCCCGCCAGCTGTCCTCGGGCAGGGTCTGGGCGCGTGTCCCCCCGGAAAGTGTCTGGGTGTTTTCGGCGGGCCAGCGGTAGCGGAGCATCAGGCCGGTGGCCGCTGCAGTCGAAGGGAAAGTCATGTCGAAACCGCCCCGGATCACCCTCATCCACGCGACGCCGATCGCCATGGATCCGATCAGGCTGGCCTTTTCGTCCGCCTGGCCCGAGGCCGATGTCGTCAACCTGCTGGAGGACAGCCTTTCCCCCGACCGGGCGCGGCAGGAGGAGATCACGGATGTACTGATGGCGCGGATCGCTGCACTGACCGCTTATGCCCGGCAGATCGGTAGCGATGCGGTGCTCTTCACCTGCTCGGCTTTCGGGCGGGCGATCGAGCAGGCGGCGACAACGGTGGACATTCCTGTACTCAAGCCGAACGAGGCGATGTTCGAGGCGGCGATCCGGCACGGTGGCAGAACCGCCATGCTCTACACCTTCCCGCCGGCCCGTGCGGGCATGGAGGCGGAATTCCGGGAGGAGGCCGCGCGGATGGCCCCCGGAGCGATGCTGGAGAGTTTCCTTGTGGACGGCGCTATCGAAGCGGTGCGGGCCGGCGACGTTGAAACCCACAACCGGCTTGTCGCGTCGGCCGCTGCCGGGCTGGAGGGGTTCGAGAGCATCGTTCTTGCGCATTTCTCCACGGCGCGGGCCGTGCCGGCGGTTCGGGCGGTGACGGACATCCCGATCCTGTCCAGCCCGGATGCCGCCATCGACAAGTTGAAGCGCCTTCTCGGCGCGGCTTGATATTTCGCGGAAGGATCATTCATGCTGCTGGGCGTCATTGCCGATGATTTCACGGGGGCGAGCGATATCGCCAACACCCTCGCCAAGGGACTGCCGGGGGAGGGCGGCCTGCGCACGGTGCAGTATCTCGGCATCCCCGAAGAAAAGGCCGACCCTGCCGTCGAGGCGGGTGTGATCGCGCTGAAAAGCCGGTCGATCGCAGCCGCGGCGGCGGTCGAGCAGTCGCTTGCCGCCCTTTCCTGGCTGCTCGCCCAGGGCTGCCGGCAGATCGTTTTCAAATACTGCTCGACCTTCGATTCCACGCCGGGAGGCAACATCGGCCCAGTCGCCGAGGCGCTTGCCGATGCGCTGGGCGTCAAGGGCGTAATCGCCTGCCCGGCCTTTCCGGGGGCAGGACGGACCGTCTATCAAGGGCATCTCTTCGTCAGGGACCAGCTCCTGCATGAATCCGGCCTCCAGAACCATCCGCTCAACCCCATGACGGATGCGGATATCCGTCGGTGGCTGAGGCTCCAGACGACAAAGGACGTCGGACATGTCGATATCGCCGCGGTGCGGACCGGCCCCGCGGCGATCGCTGCGACGTTGGAGGCGCATGGGAGGGACGACCGCACCCTCGTCATCGTCGATGCGATCACCGATGACGATCTTGTCGCCATCGGCCGCGCTGCCGCCGAACACCGGTTGATCACCGGTGGCTCGGGCATTGCGATTGGTCTTGCCGCGAATTTCATCGAGAAAGGCCTTGCACGCGGTACAGGGGCCGACACGGTCGGTATTGCGGGGCCGGAGGCGATCCTTGCCGGCAGCTGCTCCGGCGCAACGCGCGAACAGGTTGCGGTGCATAGCCGCAACCATCCGACGCTGGCCGTGGATGTCGCCGGCGTTCTGGACGGCACGGTCACGACGGCGGACCTCACCTCCTTCCTTCTCGTCCATGCCGGCCAGGCGCCGCTGGTTTACTCTTCGGGTACACCCGAGGCGGTGACGATGATGCAGGCCCGCTTCGGGCGTGATCGGGTCGCTGCTGCGATCGATGCGCTCTTTGCCGAGACGGCGCGGAGCTTGGTTTCGGCGGGCATTCGCCGGCTGGTGGTCGCCGGGGGGGAAACTTCCGGTGCGGTCGTCTCGGCGCTGGATCTCGGCGCGCTGACGATCGGCGCAGAGATCGACCCGGGCGTGCCTGTGCTCGTCTCCGGCGGGGAGCGGCCCGTAGCGCTGGCGCTGAAGTCCGGCAATTTTGGTGCGCCCGACTTCTTCAACAAGGCACTGGAAAGGCTTGCCGGACGATGAAAGCTGAAAACAGGGTGCGCGAAGAAATCGTCCGCCTGTCGAAATCACTGTTCGATCGTGGTTACTCGGTCGGATCGGCGGGCAACATCAGTGCTGCCGTCGAGGATGGGATCCTGATGACACCGACCAATTCCTGTCTGGGATTCCTGGATCCGGCACGGCTTTCGAAGCTCGATCGCGACGGCAACCACGTTTCCGGTGATAAGCCGTCGAAGGAAGTGTTCCTGCACAGGGCGTTCTACGAAACGCGGGAAGGGACGGGCGCGGTGGTGCATCTCCATTCGACCTTCGCCACCGCGCTGTCCTGTCTTGCCGATACGGACCCCGACGACTGCATCCCGCCGCTCACCCCCTATGTCGTCATGCGCGTCGGCGCGGTGAAGCTGCTGCCCTATGTGAAGCCGGGTGACGCGCGGATGGGGGAGATGATCTGCGATCTCGGCGGGCGTTATGCTGCCGTGCTGCTCGCCAATCATGGGCCGGTTGTCACCGGAACGGACATCGTCTCCGCCGTCTATGCCGCCGAGGAGCTGGAGGAAACCGCCAAGCTCTTGGTTCTCCTGCGCGGTGCCCCCCGGCGCATGTTGTCGCCGGAGAATGTCGCGGAGCTGAAAGCCGTCTTTGGCAGGGCCTGAGGGGCGTCGTACTCAACGAAGGGGAGGCCGGGGAACCGAGCGACGAGAAGGGCCCGTGTCGGCATCGCGGAAGATGGCGCAGCGTACAATGCTGGGGAGTTGAGGCTGGGGATCACGTAGTCGCTGGCGGCAGCGGCATGAAATGCCCCGCCCGCCCGGTCATGCCGGCGGTAGTCAGCTCCTTGCTGCCGTAAAAGTGCACGAAGGTAACGGAGCGATGTGCCGCGCGGACGGCGGACGTGCCGCAGCCGGAGACGCTCATCAGGACGGTGCGCCTGTTTTCCTCACAGGGAGGCCGTGATGCCGCCGTCGACATAGAGCGTGTGTCCGTTCACGAAGGAGGAAGCATCGGAGGCAAGGAAGATGCACGCGCCGACAAGCTCCTCCACCTTGCCCCAGCGGCCCGCCGGCGTACGCTTTTCCAGCCAGGCGGAAAAGGCGGGATCGGCGACGAGGGTTGCGTTGAGCGGCGTGTCGAAATAGCCGGGGGCGATGGCGTTGCATTGCAGGCCATGTTTCGCCCAGTCCGTCGCCATGCCCTTGGTGAGATTGCCGACCGCACCCTTGGTGGCGGTGTAGGGGGCGATGCCGGGGCGGGCGAGTGCGGTCTGGACGCTCGCGATGTTGATGATCTTGCCTTTGCCGCGGCCGATCATGTGGCGGGCGACGGCCTGACCGACATTGAAGACGGTGGAGATGTTGGTCTTCAGGAGCTGTTCGAAGGCGTCGGCGGGAAAGTCCTCCAGCGGCGAGCGGTGCTGCATGCCGGCATTGTTGACGAGGATGTCGACAGCGCCGACTTCTGCTTCGAAGGCGTCTATGGCCTCACGCACGGCCGCGTGGTCGGTGGCGTCAAAGGCGAGCGTATACCTGGCCCCGAGCACTTCCGCTGCCGCCCGCAACTTGGCGGTGTCGCGGCCGTTGAGGACGATGTCGGCGCCGGCATCGGCAAGGCCCTTGGCCAGCGCAAGGCCGATGCCCTGCGAGGATCCGGTGACGAGGGCGCGTTTGCCCGTGAGGTCGAAGAGTTGCGTGCTCATGGCTCTTTCCTAGCTGAATATGATCTTCATCGACTGGCCCTTGCCCGAGGCGATCCCGAAGGCCGAGGCGCATCGGCGTGCGCTCCGGCCGCCCCATCCTCGATCCGCACGATGAGCGCCCGGACGTACCGCATGTCACCATCGAGCCGCGGCTGACGCTCTTACCCTGCCTTCAACTGCGCCCGGAGTTTTCCGGCGGCCAGATCCATGAAGGCCTGGATTCGTGGTGTGCGGCGCAGGTCCGGATGGACGAGGAGCCAGACTTCCGATTCCAATGTGTCGATGAAGCCGCCCCGCCGTTCAAGATCGAACGACCGGTGCAGATAGTCCGGCAGCAGTGCCTGTCCGAGGCCGGCTGCCGCGGCCTGGGCGGCGGCCCACATGCTGTTCACTCGCAGTACGGTCTCCTCTTCCGCTACATGGACGGCCAGCCAGCGGGCGGCGGGAATGGCCGAAAGACTGTCGTCGAGTGCGATCCACGGCAGATCCGTCGCGCTGCCGGTTTTCGCGTAGATTGCGTAGCGGAACGCGCCCGCCCGCTGGCCGACCAATGTCTCCGGCGGGGACCGTGTGGGGCGGATTGCGACTTCCGCCTCGTAGCGCGCCATGTCGGCAAAGGCGTTGGAGACCACAAGGTCGAAGCGGATGCCGGCATGTTTCCGGCGGACCAGCGGGAGCAGCGCGGTGACCAGAGGCACCAGGGAATCGGGCGTCGTGAGGGTGATGCGGCCCTCAAGACGCTGTTCGCCGCCCGCAAGCTGCCGTCGGGCCTCGGCAAGGCTTGCCGCGACGACCGTCGCGGCGCGGACCAGCTCGCTGCCGAGCGGGGTCGGGATATATTGCCCGCCGAGGCGCTGGAACAGCGGTGCGCCGGCCTCCTGCTCCAGTTCCTTCAGCCGGCGATAGACCGTTGCAAGATGCACATTGAGACTGGTGGACGCCGCGGCGGGCTTTCCGCTGCGTGCGAGGGCCGCGATCAGAAGAAGGTCGTCGGTCGAGAGCATTTTCGCGCCAAAGCGAACTGGTTTCGTAATTCATGCAGAAGAATTCGCGCAGACGCAAATTTATATGTCGATCCAGCAAAGGAGATCGACATGACCGAACTGCTGCATATCAAGGCGTCACCCCGTGCGGACCTCTCCCATTCCGGCAAGGCGGCGGCGGGTTTCATAAAGGCGCTTGAAACGCATCGCCCGGGCCTTCAGGTCCGAGAGATCGACGTCTGGCAGGCCGACCTGCCGGCCTTCGACGGGCCTCTGCTTGCTGCGAAGTATGCGCGTCTAGCGGGCCGCTCCTTCACGCCGCAGGAGGCCGAGAGCTGGGCGGCGATCGAGGATCTGGTGCAAAGGCTCGATGCAGCGGATGCGGTCCTCATTTCCACGCCGATGTGGAACCTCTCAATCCCCTACCGGCTCAAGCACTATATCGACCTCGTGACCCAGCCGGGCCTCAGCTTCCGCTTTGATCCGCAAACCGGCTACACGCCGCTTCTGCGGCCGCGCCCCGTTGTCGCGATTCTCGCAAGCTCCGGCGATTTCTCCGAGGGCCCGTCCTGGGGCCGGCCCGATCTTGCGACGCCCTATCTGCGGCAGGCGCTGGCGTTCATCGGTCTGGGTGACGCGGACATCGTTCCCGTCGGCCCGACGGCTGGCAAGCCGGAGGGCGTGCTCGCTGCGGCAGGAAAGGCGCAGGTGCAACTGGCGGCCCTTGCAGAGCGCTTCGCGGGGGCGGATGCATGAGTGCCGCGGCGGGGTGGACCTTGCTGGTTCTGTCCGGCGTGCTGGACGTGCTCTGGGCGCTGGCGACCAAGAAATCGAACGGCATGACCCATTGGGGCTGGGGCTTTCTTTCCATCCTCCTTCTGGCGGCTTTCGTGTTTTCGCTCGCCAGAGCTCTGTCCGTCCTGCCCCTCGGTATGGCCTATGCGGTCTGGACGGGCATCGGAGCGGTCGGCTCGGTTCTCGTCGGTGCCGTCGTGTTCGGCGAACCGCTGGGCGCCCAGCGCATAGCCTATGTGGCGATTATCGTGATCGCCATTGTTGGTCTGCATCTCGGCACAGGGCAGGAAGGCGCAAGCTAAAGGACGAGGCCGGGCTGCGCTTGGTGACGGGATCGCCCTGCGCCTCTCGCACGCATGCCCGGACGGACAGCGCCTATGCCAGCGTCTCCCGGCGAAAACCGGCCGGGCTCGTCGCCGTCCACTTGCGGAAGGCGCGGTGGAAGGCGCTGGGTTCGGAGAAGCCGAGCCGGGTGGCGATCTCCCCGACGCCGAGCGCCGTCGTCTGCAGCATCTCGATGGCGAGGTCCCGGCGGATTTCATCGCGGATCGTCGCGTAGTTCTGGCCTTCCGCATGAAGGCGATGCCGGAGGGTCGAGGGGGACATGCGCAATTGCGCGGCGAGATCGTCGAAGGCGCTCCAGGCGGTGGGTGGCACCTGCCGCAGGCGCTTGCGTACGCTCGCCGCAAGGCCGGCATCGTAGCGATAACGGACAAGGATGTTGGCGGGCGCGTTGCGCAGGAACTGTTTCAATGCCTGCTCGCTACGGGCAATCGGCAGTTTCAGCACGGAGGCATCGAAGGCGAGACGGCTGACCGGCTGCGAAAAACGCGCGGGAGCGCCGAAGAACAGCCGGTAGTCCGCGCCGTGCTCCGGCTCGGCGCAGCGGAAGTCGACCATGCGCAGCGGAATGCGCCGACCGACGAGCCAGCAGGTGATGCCATGCAGCAGGATCCAGTAGGTCCGGTAGGCGAAGGCGGTGCGCGGGCCGATGGCGTCCTTGAGCACGATCTGGGCAAGCCCGTCGGAAATGTCGAGATGGCCTTGCGGATCCTCCAGCATTGCGTTCAGAAAACGCAGCGCGCGCCGCAGCGCCTGGTCAAGGGTCTTGGCGTGCAGGATGCAGTGGCAGAGCAGGGTGAAGCTGCCGCTGGGCATCGGCCGGCCGCCCATGCCGAAGAACTCGTCGTCCATCTCGGCCGCGATTGCCAGCCAGAGGGCACCGTAGCTTTCCGCGGAGATCGGCGCTGTGATCCGGGCGGGTAGGCCGACGGAGGCAAGCACCTTTTCAGGTGCTTTTCCCTGTCGTTTCAGACAATCGATCGCCTCTTCCACAAAGAAGGGTGATATCATCCGCCGTCCGGTTTCCGTCATCGTCATGCCCTGCAGGATATGGTAAAACTGGCCGAAAAATCGAGACGCTTTGGTCATCGCATGCAATACCGCGCCATCGTAGAGTGATGCAAGACGGATGGGCAGGCCCGTCGAGGGCGTGCGACCCATTCGCGGTTCACGACACTTCACGCTGGCCCAACGGACAAGAACTGTGCTGAGGGAGAGCAGCCATGTTGATCCGCGCAAAGACCTTTGTCGTCACCGGAGGCGGTTCGGGCCTCGGTGCTGCCGTGGCCCGCATGCTGGCGGGCGAGGGCGCCAATGTCGTGATCGCCGATGTCAATGCGGAGGCCGGTTCGGCCATCGTCGGCGAACTTGGAGGCAGTGCTGCCTTCATCCAGACGGACGTGACGCAGGAGAGGGATGGCCAGGCCGCCGTCGATCTTGCGCTCGAACGGTTCGGCCATCTGCATGGGCTGGTCAATTGCGCGGGCGTCGCGCCCGGCGAAAAGGTGATCGGCCGCGACGGGCCGCACCGGCTCGATAGCTTTGCCCGCACCGTCGGCATCAATCTCATCGGCACCTTCAACATGATCCGGCTCGCCGCCGCCGCCATCGCCCGGCAGGAGCCGGGGGCGGACGGCGAGCGCGGCGTCATCGTCAACACGGCCTCGGTCGCCGCCTTCGACGGGCAGGTCGGCCAGGCGGCCTATGCGGCCTCCAAGGGCGGCGTTGCGGCGATGACCTTGCCGATTGCGCGGGAGCTTGCCCGCTCCGGCATCCGGGTGGTGTCCATCGCGCCGGGCATTTTCGAAACGCCGATGATGGCGGGCATGCCGCAGGAGGTGCAGGATTCGCTGGGGCGCAGCGTGCCCTTCCCGACGCGCCTCGGCAAGCCGGTGGAATTTGCCGCATTGGTGCGCCACATCTGTGAGAACGTCATGCTGAATGGCGAGGTCATCCGCCTTGACGGCGCGTTGCGCATGGCTCCGCGCTGAGATCGGATTCGGGAGGTTTCGATATGATGTTGCAGGATCCCATCGTCATCGTCGGTTCGGCCCGCACGCCGATGGGCGGTTTTCAGGGCGATCTCCGGGACGCCACCGCGCCGGAACTCGGCGCGGCCGCGATCCGCGCGGCGCTGGAGCGCAGCGGCGTCAGCCCGGAGACTGTCGAGGAGACGGTGTTCGGCTGTGTGCTGCCGGCCGGTCAGGGGCAAGCGCCGGCCCGGCAGGCGGCCATCGGCGCGGGCCTGCCCTTCGCCGCCGGGGCCACCACCGTCAACAAGATGTGCGGCTCGGGCATGAAGGCCGTCATGCTGGCGCACGATCTCATCGCGGCCGGCAGCGCCTCGGTCGCCGTCGCCGGCGGCATGGAGAGCATGACGAATGCGCCCTATCTGCTCGACCGGGCGCGCGGCGGCTACCGGCTCGGCCATGGCCGCGTCATCGACCATATGTTCCTCGACGGGCTGGAGGACGCCTATGACAAGGGCCGCCTGATGGGCACGTTTGCGGAGGACTGCGCCGAAGCCTACCAGTTCACCCGCCCCGCGCAGGACGATTATGCCGTGACCTCGCTCAGCCGCGCCCGCGACGCCATCGAGAGCGGCGCTTTCGATGGCGAGATCGTTCCGGTCACCGTCAAGGCCGGACGGTCGGAAACGGTCGTCAGCCGTGACGAGCAGCCCGGCAAGGCGAAACTGGAAAAAATCCCGACGCTGAAACCGGCTTTCCGCGAAGGCGGCACGGTGACGGCGGCCAACGCCTCCTCGATTTCCGACGGCGCGGCGGCGCTGGTGCTGATGCGGCGTTCGCAGGCCGAGCGCGAGGGATTTGCGCCGCTCGCCACCATCGTCGGCCATGCCACGCATGCGCAAGCGCCCAATCTTTTCGCGACCGCGCCGATTGGCGCGCTCAAAAAGCTCGGCGAGCGCACCGGCTGGAATTTTGCCGATGTCGACCTGTTCGAGATCAACGAGGCTTTCGCCGTCGTCGCCATGGCGGCGATGCGCGATCTCGACCTGCCGCACGAGAAGGTGAACGTGCACGGCGGCGCGTGTGCGCTCGGCCACCCGATCGGCGCATCCGGCGCGCGCGTGCTCGTCACGCTGCTCGCCGCGCTGCAACGCTACGATCTGAAGCGCGGCATGGCGACGCTCTGCATCGGCGGCGGCGAGGCGACGGCGGTGGCGATCGAACGGCACTGAACGGTTTGGGGGGAGACCGGACATGATCCTGACGGAACAGCAGGCCCAGATTCGCGACATGGCGCGGGATTTTGCCCGCGAGCGGCTGGCTCCGGGCGCGGCGGAGCGCGACAGGCAGAGCCGTTTTCCGCGCGAGGCGTTGGCGGAAATGGGCGAACTCGGCTTCCTCGGCATGCTGGTGCCGGAAGCCTATGGCGGCTCGGAGACGGGCGCGGTCGCCTATGCCGTGGCGCTGGAAGAAATCGCCGCCGGTGATGGCCCCTGCTCGACCATCATGAGCGTGCACAGTTCCGTCGGCTGCGTGCCGATCCTGAAATACGGCACGGAGGCGCAGAAAGAGCGCTTCCTGCCGAAGCTCGCCTCTGGCGAATGGATCGGCGGCTTTGCGTTGACCGAGCCGCAGGCCGGCTCCGACGCCTCGAACCTCAAGACGCGCGCCCGCCGCGACGGCGATCACTACGTCATCGACGGCGCGAAACAGTTCATCACCTCGGGCAAGAACGGCAACCTCATCATCGTCTTCGCCGTCACCGATCCCGATGCCGGCAAGAAGGGCATTTCCGCCTTCCTCGTGCCGACCGATACGCCCGGCTACGAGGTCGTGCGCGTGGAGGAGAAGCTCGGCCTGCATTCTTCCGACACCTGCCAGATCGCCTTCAGCGGCATGCGCATTCCCGCCGAAAACCGGCTCGGCGGGGAGGGGGAGGGGTATCGCATCGCGCTGTCGAACCTCGAAGGCGGGCGCATCGGCATCGCATCGCAGTCCGTCGGCATGGCGCGGGCGGCCTTCGAGGCCGCGCGCGATTACGCCCGCGAGCGTACGGCCTTCGGTGCGCCGATCATCGAGCATCAGGCCGTCGCCTTCCGGCTCGCCGACATGGCGACGCGGATCGAGGTGGCGCGCCAGATGGTGCTGCATGCCGCAGCGCTGAAGGAGGAGGGGCTGCCCTGCCTCACCGAAGCCTCGATGGCAAAGCTGTTCGCGTCGGAAATGGCGGAAAAGGTCTGCTCCGATGCGATCCAGATCCATGGCGGCTACGGCTACATGGCGGATTACCCGGTTGAGCGCATCTATCGCGACGTGCGCATCTGCCAGATCTACGAGGGAACGAGCGACGTCCAGCGCATCGTCATCGCGCGCAATCTATAACGGCGACAGCCGACAAGGGAGGTACGACAGGGCATGACCGAGGTTCCGCATCTGAGCCTGCACGTCCCCGAGCCGGCGGTCCGGCCGGGCGGCCAGCCGGATTTCTCCAGCGTCAAGATCGCCAAGGCGGGCTCGGTGCCCCGGCCGGCGGTCGATGTCGCGCCGGAGGATATCCGCGATCTCGCCTATTCCATCATCCGCGTGCTCAATCGCGAGGGTGAGGCGGTCGGCCCCTGGGCCGGGCTGCTCTCCGACGAGGAGCTGCTGACGGGCCTGCGCAACATGATGAAGCTGCGCGCCTTCGACGCCCGCATGGTGATGGCGCAGCGGCAGGGGAAAACCTCCTTCTACATGCAGCATCTCGGCGAGGAGGCGGTCGCTTCCGCCTTCCGCAAGGCGCTGGAGAAGGGCGACATGAATTTCCCGACCTACCGGCAGGCGGGGCTGCTCATCGCCGACGACTATCCGATGGTCGAGATGATGAACCAGATCTACTCGAACGAGGCGGACCCGTTGCGCGGCCGGCAATTGCCGATCATGTATTCCTCGAAGGCGCACGGCTTCTTCACCATCTCCGGCAACCTCGCCACGCAATATGTGCAGGCCGTCGGCTGGGCCATGGCCTCGGCGATCAAGAAGGACACCAAGATCGCGGCGGCGTGGATCGGCGACGGCTCGACGGCCGAATCCGATTTCCACTCCGCCCTCGTCTTCGCCTCCACCTACAAGGCCCCGGTCATCCTCAACATCGTCAACAACCAGTGGGCCATCTCGACCTTCCAGGGCATCGCCCGCGGCGGCTCCGGCACGTTTGCGGCCCGCGGTCTCGGCTTTGGCATCCCGGCGCTGCGCGTCGACGGCAACGATTATCTCGCCGTCTACGCCGTCGCGAAGTGGGCGGCCGAGCGGGCGCGGCGCAATCTTGGGCCCACGCTGATCGAATACGTCACCTACCGCGTCGGCGCGCATTCCACCTCGGACGATCCGAGCGCCTATCGCCCGAAGACGGAATCCGAGGCGTGGCCGCTCGGCGATCCCGTCCTCCGGCTGAAGAAGCACCTCATCGTGCGCGGCGTCTGGTCGGAGGAGCGCCACACGCAGGCCGAGGCGGAAATCCTCGACGAGGTGATCCAGGCGCAGAAACAGGCCGAAAGCCACGGCACGCTGCATGCCGGGGGAAAACCCTCGGTGCGCGATATTTTCGAGGGCGTCTATGCGGAAATGCCCGCCCATATCCGCCGCCAGCGGCAGAAGGCAGGATACTGACATGGCAAGAATGACGATGATCGAGGCCGTGCGCAGCGCCATGGACGTCTCGATGGGACGCGACGACGATGTGGTCGTCTTCGGCGAGGACGTCGGCTATTTCGGCGGCGTTTTTCGCGCGACGCAGGGCTTGCAGGCGAAATACGGCAAGACACGCTGCTTCGACGCGCCGATCAACGAATCCGGCATCCTCGGCACGGCCATCGGCATGGCGGCCTACGGGCTGAAACCCTGTGTCGAGATCCAGTTCGCCGACTATATGTATCCGGCCTATGATCAGATCACGCAGGAGGCGGCGCGCATCCGCTATCGCTCCAACGGCGATTTCACCTGCCCCATCGTGGTGCGCATGCCGACCGGCGGCGGCATTTTTGGCGGCCAGACGCACAGCCAGAGCCCGGAAGCGCTTTTCACCCATGTCTGCGGGCTGAAGGTGGTCGTGCCCTCCAATCCCTACGACGCCAAGGGCCTCTTGATCGCCGCCATCGAGGACCCGGACCCGGTGATGTTCCTCGAACCGAAACGCCTCTACAACGGCCCCTTCGACGGCCATCATGAAAAGCCGGTCACGCCCTGGTCGAAGCACGATCTCGGCGAGGTGCCGGAGGGGCACTACACCATCCCCATCGGCAAGGCGGAGATCCGCCGGCCGGGCGGCGCGGTCACCGTCGTCGCCTATGGCACGATGGTGCATGTGGCGCTCGCCGCGGCCGAGGAGACGGGGATCGACGCCGAGGTGATCGACCTGCGCAGCCTGCTGCCGCTCGATCTCGACACCATCGTGCAATCGGTGAAGAAGACCGGCCGCTGCGTCGTCGTGCACGAGGCGACGCTCACGTCGGGCTTCGGCGCGGAGGTCGTGTCGCTGGTTCAAGAGTATTGCTTCTACAGCCTCGAAGCGCCGGTGGTGCGCGTGACGGGCTGGGACACGCCCTATCCGCATGCGCAGGAATGGGACTATTTTCCGGGGCCTGCCCGCGTCGGCCGGGCGCTCAAAGAAGTGATGGAGGGCTGAGGATGGGCGAGTTCGTCATCAAGATGCCCGATGTGGGCGAGGGCGTGGCGGAGGCCGAGCTGGTCGAATGGCACGTCAAGCCGGGCGATCCGGTGCGCGAGGACATGGTGCTCGCCGCCGTGATGACCGACAAGGCGACGGTGGAGATTCCCTCGCCGGTCAATGGCACGGTGCTGTGGCTCGGCGCAGAGATCGGCGACACGGTGGCCGTGAAAGCGCCGCTGCTGCGCATCGCTGTGGCTGGGGAGGGCGAGAGCGGTGGTGAAAGCGAGAATGAGAGCGTAACGGAAGAGGCGCGGCAGCCTCTCCCTTCTCCCCAGCGGGGAGAAGGTGCCCGAAGGGCGGATGAGGGGGTATCTTCCCCCGCACCGAGCCAGCCGCCCCCCTCATCCGGCCCGGAGCCTGTCCTGGGGCTCGCCTCCGGCAAGACCCGGGGGGGCCACCTTCTCCCCGCCGGGGAGAAGGGGAAGACCTCGACGGTGGAGACAAGGCCGCTCGCCTCGCCCGCCGTGCGGCTGCGCGCACAGGAGGCCGGCGTCGATCTGCGGCAGGTATCGGCCACCGGCCCGGCCGGCCGCATCACCCATGACGACCTCGACCAGTTTGTTGCGCGCGGCGCACAGCCCGTCGCCGCGCCGGCCGGCCTTGCCCGCAAGACTGCGACGGAGGAAATCAAGGTCACCGGCCTTCGCCGCCGCATCGCGGAAAAGATGCGGCTTGCCAGCGCCCGCATCCCCCACATCACCTATGTCGAGGAGGTGGATGTCACCGACCTCGAAGACCTGCGCGCGACGATGAACGCCGGCCGCAAGCCCGACCAGCAAAAACTGACCATCCTGCCCTTCCTGATGCGGGCGCTGGTCAAGACGCTGGGCGAACAGCCGGGCGTCAACGCTACCTTCGACGACGATGCCGGCATCATCACCCGCCACAGCGCCGTCCATATCGGCATCGCCACGCAGACGCCGGCCGGCCTGACGGTGCCGGTCGTGCGCCATGCCGAGGCGCGGACGATCTGGGACAGCGCCGCCGAATTGACGCGCCTCGCCGACGCCGCCCGCAACGGCACGGCCGCGCGCGAGGAACTCTCCGGCTCCACCATCACCATCACCTCGCTCGGCGCGCTCGGCGGCATCGTCACGACGCCGATCATCAACCACCCGGAAGTGGCGATCGTCGGGGTCAACAAGATCCTGACCCGGCCGGTCTGGGACGGCGTGCAGTTCATTCCGCGCAAGATGATGAACCTGTCGTCGAGCTTCGACCACCGCATCGTCGACGGCTGGGATGCGGCGGTGTTCGTCCAGCGCATCAAGGCTTTGCTCGAAACCCCCGCACTGATCTTCATCGAAGGCTGATGACATGAAAGAGATCGTCTGCAAGCTTCTTGTCATCGGCGCAGGCCCCGGCGGCTATATCTGCGCCATCCGCGCCGGCCAGCTCGGCCTCGATACGGTCATCGTCGAAAAGGCCAAGGCCGGCGGCACCTGCCTCAATGTCGGCTGCATCCCCTCCAAGGCGCTGATCCATGCGGCGGAGGAATTCGACAAGGTGCGCCATATGACGGCCCCCAACGCGCTCGGTATCACGGTCGAAGCGCCGAAGCTGGACCTTGCCCAGACCGTCCGCTGGAAAGACGGCATCGTCGGCCGGCTGAATAGCGGCGTGCTCGGCCTCTTGCGCAAGGCCAAGGTGAAGATCGTGCATGGCGAGGCGCGGTTCCGCGACGGCAAGACCGTCGAGGTGGAGACGGAGACCGGCACCCAGCTCATCCGCGCCGAGACGGTGGTCATCGCCACCGGCTCCGAACCGGTCGAACTGCCCGCGCTGCCCTTCGGCGGCGCGATCCTCTCCTCCACCGAGGCGCTGTCGCTGCAAAGCGTGCCGCAAAAACTCGCCGTGGTCGGCGGCGGTTATATCGGTCTCGAACTCGGCACGGCCTTCGCCAAGCTGGGCGCGGAGGTGACGGTGGTCGAGGCCATGCCGCAGATCCTGCCGCAGTATGACGCCGAACTCGTCAAGCCGGTCGCAAAACGCCTCGCCGATCTCGGCGTCAGCGTGCTGACCGGCGTCAAGGCGAAAGGTTTTTCCGGCGAGGCGCTGGTGATCGAAACCGCATCCGGCGCGGAAAAACAGATTGCAGCGGACAAGGTTCTGGTCACCGTAGGCCGCCGACCGCGCACGGAGGGCTGGGGCCTCGAAGACCTCGATCTCGACCGCGCCCGCCGGTTCATCCGCATCGATGAGCGCTGCCGCACCTCGATGCGCGGCGTCTACGCGATCGGCGATGTTACCGGCGAGCCGATGCTGGCGCACCGCGCCATGGCGCAGGGCGAGATGGTCGCCGAGATCGTCGCCGGCCGCAAGCGCGCCTGGGACAAACGCGCCATCCCTGCCGTCTGCTTCACCGATCCGGAAATCGTCACCGCCGGCCTTTCGCCCGACGAGGCCCGCGCGCAGGGCTACGACATCCGTGTCGGCCTCTTCCCGTTCAACGCCAACGGCCGCGCCATGACCACCCAATCGGAAGACGGTTTCGTCCGCGCCGTGGCGCGGGCGGACACCAACCTGCTGCTCGGTCTTCAGGCGGTCGGCGCTGGTGTCTCGGAGCTTTCCAGCGCCTTCTCGCTGGCACTCGAAATGGGCGCGCGGCTGGAGGACGTCGCCGGCACGATCCACGCCCACCCGACCCGCAGCGAAGGCTTGCAGGAAGCCGCATTGAAAGCCCTCGGCCATGCCCTCCACATCTGAACCGCAAACCCTCGTCGATCGCACCGGCGCGCTCGGCCGCATCCGGCTCAACCGGCCGAAGGCGCTCAACAGCCTGACTCTCCCGATGATCCGCGACATCGACAGGGCGCTGGACGCCTTCGAGGTCGATCCCGACGTCACCGCCGTGCTTCTCACCGGCGAGGGCGAGCGCGGGCTGTGCGCGGGCGGCGATATCCGCATGATCTACGAGGGCGGCAAGACCGGCTCCCCGGAGCCCGGCGATTTCTGGCGCGAGGAATATCGCCTGAACGCCCGCCTGAACCGGCTGCAAAAACCCTTCGTCGCCTTCATGGACGGCATCGTCATGGGCGGCGGGGTCGGCGTTTCCGTCTATGCCAGCCACCGCATCGTCACCGAGCGCACCCGCTTCGCCATGCCCGAAACGGGCATCGGCTTCTTCCCGGACGTTGGCGCGTCGTGGTTCCTCACACGCGGGAAGAACGAACTCGGCACCTATGCCGGATTGACCGGCGAACCGCTGGCCGCCGCCGACGCCATCGCCTTCGGCCTCGCCGACAGCTACGTTCCTTCAGAGCGCCTGCCGGAGCTGGCCGAAGCGCTCTCCCGCCAGCCCGATGTGCCGGCAACGATTGCCACCTTCTCGCAAACGCCGCCGCCCGCAAGCGTCGCCGCGCAGCAACCCCTGATCGATCGGCTTTTTACCTTCGATACGATTGAGGACATCCTGAAGGCGCTGGCGCAGGACGGATCGGCTTTTGCGGAAAAGACGCTCGGCGTTTTGCGGACGAAATCACCGCTCAGCCTGAAGGTGACGCTCCGCCTGCTCCGCCTCGCGAGGCAGGCGCCGTCGCTTGAAGCCTGCCTCGAACGGGAGTTCGCCGCCACGGCGGCCGTTCTGCGCAGTCATGATTTCTACGAGGGTGTCCGGGCCGCCGTCATTGACAAGGACCGCAATCCGCAGTGGCGCCCGGCGCGATTGGATGACGTCACTGCCGAGCATGTCGCCGCCTTCTTCGAACCGTCGGCAAAGCCGCTCTTCGTTGTGGATGCAGGGAAAGGAGAACGCCTATGAGCCCTATCGCCTTCATCGGTCTTGGCCATATGGGCGGCCCGATGGCCGCAAACCTCGTGAAAGCCGGCCACAATGTGCGCGGTTTCGACCTGACGGCCGCCTCGCTGGAGCTCGCCCGGGAAAATGGGATATCGACCGTCGCCTCGGTCGCGGAGGCCGTTTCCGGCGCCGGCATCGTGATCACCATGCTGCCGGCGGGTGCGCATGTGCTTTCCGTCTGGCAGGAGCTGGTTGCCATCGTGCCCTCGGGCACGTTGCTCATCGACTGCTCGACCATCGACATGGACAGCGCCCGCAAGGCCCACGCGCTCGCCGAGACACATGGTTGCCCGGCGCTCGATGCACCCGTTTCCGGCGGCACCGGCGGGGCCACGGCCGGCACGCTCACCTTCATGGTGGGCGGGGATGCGGCGGTCTTTGCCGGCGCAAAAACGGTGTTCGAGGCGATGGGCAAGAAGATCATCCACTGCGGCGGCGCCTCCGCCGGCCAGGCGGCAAAAATCTGCAACAACATGATCCTCGGCATCAGCATGATCGCCGTGGGCGAGGCCTTCGTGCTCGGCGAGCAGCTGGGTCTCACGCACCAGGCGCTGTTCGACGTTGCCTCCGTCTCCTCGGGCCAATGCTGGTCGCTGACGACCTATTGCCCGGTGCCCGGGCCCGTCCCCGGCTCGCCGGCCAATCGTGACTACGAACCTGGCTTTGCCGCGGCGCTGATGCTGAAGGATCTGAAGCTCTCGCAGGCAGCAGCAACAGATGCCGGCGCGATGACACCACTCGGCGCCACGGCGGCGGCGCTCTATCAGAGATTTGCCGACGAAGGGTTCGGCGGCAAGGATTTTTCCGCCATCATCAACATGTTGCGGGACGAGACGGAGACAAGGTAGCGGACATGGCATCGATCATCGAGGGAGTGGCTGGGGTGGAGCAACCTGTTATCGTCGAACGGCAGGGCCGCGTCGTCATCGCAACGCTGAACCGGCCGGCGGCTCGCAACGCGCTGAATTCCGAAATCATGCTTGCACTTGCCGATGATCTTGCCGCGCTCGATCGCGACCCCGGCGTCGGCTGTTTCGTTATCCGCGGCTCGGAAAAGGCCTTTGCCGCGGGTGCCGATATCAAGGAGATGGCCGACAAGTCCTTCGCCGAGATGTACAGCGAGGACTTTTTTGCCGCCTGGGAACGGTTCGCTGCGCTGCGCACGCCGAAAATTGCTGCGGTCTCCGGTTATGCGCTCGGCGGTGGCTGCGAGCTGGCCATGATGTGCGATATGATTTTTGCCGCCGATACGGCCGTGTTCGGCCAGCCGGAGATCAAGCTTGGCGTGATCCCCGGCATGGGCGGAACACAGCGGCTGACGAGGCTCGTCGGCAAGGCGAAGGCGATGGATCTCATCCTCACCGGCCGGATGATGGACGCGGTGGAGGCGGAACGGGCGGGCCTCGTTTCCCGGGTGATCGCGTCTGACAGGCTGATGGAGGAGACGCTCGCCGCGGCCGAGACGATCGCCACCTATGGAAAGGCGGCGGCGATGGCCGCCCGCGAGGCGGTGGACCGTGCGCTCGAAACGGGCCTGCGTGACGGGATCGCCTTCGAGCGGCGGCTTTTCCATGCGCTGTTCGCAACGGCGGACCAGAAGGAAGGCATGGCCGCCTTCGTCGAGAAGCGCAGGCCGACCTTCGTCGGCAAGTAAGCACACCATCATCAGCATTACCGCATGTTCGGCAGTCCGGCGAGCAACGCTCCGGGCTGGTGGTGCCGTTCGGACAAGGCGGCAAGCTCGCTGAAGCGAAACCCGGTGTCGTGCCGGGGCAGTGACGGGTGCGCCAGGCCGCATGCCGTGAACTTTCAGCTGCGCCCAATTGCCGCAGCGAGAGATTTCACCTATGTTGACCAAGTGGTAAAAAAAGACGCTTTTCAATGAATTGCGCGATAAGCCAAAGGGGAATCGAATGCATCGCAATCCATTCAATTTCGGCATTTCCAGACGAACCCTGATCAAGGTCGCCGGTGCGTCCGCGGCGGTTGCGGCCGCAGGCCTGCCGGGCCGCGTGTTCGCCGCCGATCCGCTCAAGGTCGCGGCCATCTATACCGTTCCGGTCGAGCAGCAGTGGGTCAGCCGCATCCACAAGGCGGCCAATGCCGCCAAGGAGCGCGGGGACATCGAATATGTCTATTCGGAGAATACCGCCAACAACGATTATGAGCGCGTCATGCGCGAATATTGCGAAGCCGGCCACAAGCTGATCCTGGGAGAGGTCTTCGGCGTGGAGGACGCCGCCCGTGCCGTCGCCAAGGATTATCCGGACGTCGCCTTCCTGATGGGCTCCAGCTTCAAGCCCGATGCCGCCGTGCCGAACTTCTCGGTTTTCGACAACTACATCCAGGACGCTTCCTACCTCTCCGGTCTTGTTGCCGGCGCGATGACCAAGTCGAAGAACATCGGCATGGTCGGCGGCTATCCGATCCCCGAGGTCAACCGCCTGATGAACGCCTTCATGGCGGGCGTGAAAGAGGTGGCCCCGGATACCAAGTTCCAGATCGCGTTCATCGGCTCGTGGTTCGATCCACCCAAGGCCAAGGAGACCGCCTTCGCCCAGATCGATGGCGGAGCGGACCTGCTCTATGCGGAGCGTTTCGGCGTGTCCGACGCGGCCAAGGAAAAGGAGGTCCTGGCCATCGGCAATGTCATCGATACCCAGGCGGACTATCCGGAAACCGTGGTCGCCTCCGCGCTGTGGCATTTCGAACCGACGCTGGACAAGGCGATCGCGGAAGTGAAGGCCGGCGCCTTCAAGGCGGACGACTACGGCGTCTACTCCTTCATGAAGAACGGCGGCTGTTCGCTCGCGCCGCTCGGCACCTTCGATGCCAAGGTTCCCGACGACGTGAAGGCGAAGATCGCCGAGAAGGAAAAGGCGATCAAGGACGGTTCGTTCACGGTCGAGATCAACGACGCAGAGCCGAAATCGAGCTAGCGTTCCGCGTTCTGACGATCGCGGGGCGACATGGCTGGCGGCAGAGGATGTTTTCCCTTGCCGCCATCACGCCTCCCTGTGAGCAGAACAGCCCTTAAAACCCGCGCCCGGTTACCAACGTGTCCGATACACCCGTCCTCCGTCTTTCCGGCATCAGCAAGCGTTTCGGTTCCCTCCGGGCCAATGACGGCATTTCCTTCGATCTGAAGCGTGGCGAGGTCATCGCGCTGCTCGGCGAGAACGGTGCCGGCAAGACGACGCTGATGAACATTCTCTTCGGCCACTATGTCGCCGACGCTGGAACCGTCGAGGCCTTTGGCGGGCCGCTGCCGCCGGGTGATCCGCGCGCTGCGCTGGATGCCGGCATCGGAATGGTGCACCAGCATTTCACCCTTGCCGACAACATGACGGTGCAGGAGAACATCGCGCTGGGCACGCAAAGCCTCTGGCGGGCGCGGCTCGACAGAGCGCTGGCGCGGACACGCATTGCGCAGCTCTCCGCCGATTTCGGCCTTGCCGTCGATCCTGCAGCCACCGTCTCCACGCTTTCGGTTGGCGAGCGCCAGCGTGTCGAAATCCTCAAGGCGCTCTATCGCGACGCCCGTATCCTGATCCTCGACGAGCCGACCGCCGTCTTGACCCCGGCCGAAACCGATGCGCTGTTTCGAACCTTGAAGCTGCTCGTCGCCAGGGGCTTGTCGATCATCTTCATCTCCCACAAGCTGCATGAAGTGATGGCCGTCAGCGATCGTGTGCTGGTGCTGCGCGCAGGCCAGCTTGTCGGCGAACGCGAAACGGCATCGACCGATCGCAAGGCGCTGGCGGCCCTCATGGTCGGCCAGGAGGTGAAGCCGACGGAGGTCAGCCCGGCCAATGTCGGGGCGCCGCTGCTGGCGCTCGAACGCGTCTCCACCACGCCCTACAACGGGGCTGCGCTCGACGACATATCGCTTACCCTGAGGGCCGGCGAGATCACCGGCCTTGCCGGCGTTTCCGGCAATGGCCAGGCGGCCCTTGCAGCGCTCATCGCCGGCACCCAGCGCGCGACCGGCGGCCGCATTTCCGTCGCCGGGCAGGACGTGGCCGGCTGGTCGCCGCGCGTCGCGCTCGACCATGGCGTGGCGCGTATCCCGGAAGACCGCCATGCGGTCGGCACCATCGGCGACATGAGCGTCACCGAGAATGTGATCGCCGAGCGCTACGGCAGTGCGCGCTTCAGCCGCATGGGGTTTCTCGACTGGAAGGCCGCCCGTCGCTTCGCCGAGAAGATCATCGCCGACTACGATGTGAAGTGTCCCTCGCCTGAGGCGCGCATACGCCTGTTGTCGGGTGGCAACATGCAGAAGCTCATCCTGGGCCGAGCGCTCGATCCGGAACCCGCTGTCATCCTGGCCAGCCAGCCGACGCGCGGCCTTGATGTCGGCGCCGTCGCCTATGTCCACAGCATGCTGCTCGCGGCGCGGGAACGCGGCGCGGCCGTCCTGCTGATTTCGGAAGATCTCGAGGAAATCCTGGCCTTGTCCGATCGCATCATCGTCATGTCCAAGGGGCGCCTGTCGACACCCTCCGCCCGCGGCGAGCGCAGCATTCGCGAGCTCGGGGAGCTGATGGCCGGCCACAGCGGGGAGCGCAGCGATGCGGCTTGAGCCGAAACCCGCGCCGACGCTGGCGGTCACCCTGCTGTTCCCGCTGGCCGCCATCCTCGCCACGCTGCTGCTGGTCTCTCTTCTGGTTCTGGCGGCCGGCGCGTCGCCGCTCTCGGTTTTCTACCTGGTCGCGCGGGGCGCAGCCGGCTCGCAATTTGCGCTGCTGGAAACCCTGACGCGCGCGACGCCGCTGATCTTCACAGGCCTTGCCGTCGCCGTCGCCTTCCGCGCCAAGCTCTGGAACATCGGCGCTGAAGCGCAGCTCTATATTGGCGGCGTGGTCACCGTGGTGCTGGGAACCGGCGCCCTGCCCCTGCCGTCGGTCATCCTGATTCCGGTGCTCATGGCGGCGGCGATGGCGGCCGGTGCGCTGCTGCTGCTCGGCCCGGCCGTGCTGAAGACGCGCTTCGGCGTCGACGAGGTGGTCACCACGCTGCTTTTGAACTTCATCGTCCTGCTCTTCGTGTCGATGCTGCTGGAAGGCGTGCTGAAAGACCCGATGGGGCTGGGCTGGCCACAGTCCCAGAAGGTCATCGCGGAGGCGCAGCTGCCGCGCCTCATCCAGGGCAAGCGTCTGCATCTCGGCTTCGTCATCGCAATCATCGCGGCCGTCGTGGTGTGGGTCATCACGACGAAGACCAAGCTCGGCTACGAGATGCGCGCCGTCGGCCACAATCCCGAAGGCGCGCGTTTCGTCGGCATTCCGGTCAACCTTGTGCTGATGAAGACGGCCTTGCTCTCCGGCGGGCTGGCTGCACTTGCGGGCTTTTCCGAAGTGTCCGGGCTCAAGGGCAACCTGACGCTCGATCTGTCGGCTGGCTACGGCTATACCGGCATCGTCGTCGCCATGCTGGCGATGCTCAATCCGCTCGGCGTCGTCGCTTCGGCCATCTTCGTCGCCGGCATCTTCGTCGGTGCCGATGCGATGAGCCGCGCCGCCAAGGTGCCGAGCTACATCGCCGACGTCATGGTGGCCACCTCGCTTTTGACGATGGTGGTGGCGATCCTTCTGACGCGCTACAGGATCAGGTGGAGGTGATGATGGACGCGCTTGAAATCCTCTTCACCGCCTCCTTCTGGGTCGCCGTCGTGCGCATCGCATCGCCGCTGATCTTCGCGACCATGGGCGAACTGATCTGCGAACGCGCCGGCGTGCTCAATCTCGGTATCGAAGGCATCATGACTGTCGGCGCTTTCGCCGGCTGGTTCACGGTCTACAGCGGCGGCGACCTGTGGGCCGGCGTGCTTGTGGCGGCCCTTGCCGGCGCGCTGTTCGGTCTGCTGCATGCCACGCTCACCGTGCCGCTCGGTCTGTCGCAGCATGTCGTCGGCATCGGCGTCACGCTGCTGGCGACCAGCTTGACCTATTTCACCTATCGCCTCGTATTGCCGGAGGTGACCTCGCCGCCGAAGATCGAGCCGTTCCAGCCGCTGGCGATCCCCGGCCTGTCGAACATCCCCGTGCTCGGCGAGGCGCTGTTCACGCAGACACCGCTGACCTATCTCGCCTTCCTTGCGGTCGTGCTCGTCACCTGGGTTCTCTATCGCACGCCTGTCGGCCTTGCCGTGCGCGCGGCTGGAGAAAACCCGTCGGCCGTGGAGGCGCAGGGTATTTCGGTCACCGGCATCCGCATGGGGGCCGTCGTCGCCGGCAGCGCGCTGATGGCGGTCGGCGGCGCCTTCCTGACCATGTCGGCGTTCAACTCGTTCTTCTTCGAGATGATCAACGGCCGCGGCTGGATCTGCATCGCGCTTGTCGTCTTCGGCTCCTGGCGGCCGGGCAAGGCGCTGGTCGGCGCCATCCTGTTTGCCGCCTTCGACGCCTATCAGATCCGCCTGCAGCAGATATCGGGCGGCATCGTGCCCTACCAGGTCTTCCTGATGATGCCCTATGCACTGTCGATCCTGGCGCTGATCCTGGTGGCGCGGCGCGCCACCTATCCCAAGGCTTTGATGATCCCATACCAGAAAGGCGAAAGATGAGCTTCGACCTGATCGTCAAGGGTGGCACGCTGCCCGACGGAACCGTCGCCGATATCGGCATCAAGGGCGAGGTGATCGCCGCAATCGAGCCACGTATCGACGCCGAAGCCGGCCGTGTCGTTGATGCGTCGGGCAATCTCGTCAGCCAACCCTTTGTCGATCCGCATTTCCATATGGATGCGACGCTCTCCTACGGGCTGCCGCGCATCAACGCCTCGGGCACGCTGCTCGAAGGCATTGCGCTCTGGGGGGAGCTCAAGCCGCTGCTGACCCACGAGGCCGTCAAGGAGCGTGCGCTTGCCTATTGCGACTGGGCGGTGTCCATGGGCCTGCTCGCCATCCGCACCCATGTCGATACCTGCGACGACCGTCTGCTGGCCGTGGAAGCCCTGCTCGAGGTCAAGCGTGAGATAGCGCCCTATATCGACCTCCAGCTCGTCGCCTTCCCGCAGGACGGTCTCTACCGCGCGCCCAACGCGCGTGAAAACACCATCCGCGCCCTCGACATGGGCGTCGATGTCGTCGGCGGAATCCCGCATTTCGAGCGCACCATGGCGGACGGTACGCGGTCGGTCACCGACCTCTGCGCGATCGCGGCCGAGCGCGGCCTGATGGTCGACCTGCATTGTGACGAGACCGACGATCCGCTCTCCCGCCACATCGAGCAGCTCGCCTACGAGACCCAGCGCCTCGGCCTGCAGGGCCGGGTGGCCGGCTCGCATCTCACCTCGATGCACTCGATGGACAATTACTACGTCTCGAAGCTGCTGCCGCTGATCGCCGAGGCGGGTGTGTCGGCGATTCCCAACCCGCTCATCAACATCATGTTGCAGGGCCGGCATGACACCTACCCGAAGCGTCGCGGCATGACGCGCGTGCCGGAGATGTTGAAGGCCGGCATCCGTGTCGGCTGGGGCCAGGACTGCGTGCTCGACCCCTGGTATTCGCTCGGCACTGCCGACATGCTGGATGTCGCCTTCATGGGACTGCACGTCGCCCAGATGTCGTCGCCCGCGGACATGCGCGCCTGCTTCGACATGGTGACGCGGGTCAATGCCGAGATCATGGGCCTCGATCACCTCGGCCTCGCCGTCGGCAAATCGGCAAGCCTTGTCGTGCTCGATGCGGGCAATCCCATCGAGGCAGTGCGCCTGCGTGCCGAGCGACTCTGCGTCGTCTCGAAGGGCAAGGTTGTTGCCGAGCGCGAAAAGCGCGACACCACCCTGTCCATCAAGGGGCGCCCGGCAAGCATCAACCGTCGCCACATCGTGCCGCCACAAGCGCGGTAGAAAGAGGCTTCGTCACCGGAATGGCCGGAGTGCCATCTCGCAACCCAGCAAAAGCAGGCAGACAAGGAAACCCCGGCGGAAGGTTGCCGGGTGGATGTGCCGCCGGATTCCCTGTCCTATCCCCATGCCGGCCAGGGCGGGCGCGACGGCGAGGAGTGAAGGCAGCAGGCTACCGGCTGGCAGCGCGCCGTGCAGACCGAGCGCGAGGGCAAGGGCAATCGTCGAGACGGTGAAGGAAAGGCCGAGCGCCTGGATCAGCGCGTCTCTGCCGAGGCCCAGGGACTGGAGGTAAGGCACCGCCGGAATGACGAACACGCCGGTCGCGCCCGTCACGATGCCGGTTGCAAGGCCGACGAGCGGCGAGGCGACGGCCTGCCACGACCGCGGCACGTGTTTTGGCCCGGCGCAAAGGGAATAGAGGACATAGGCCACGAGGGTGAGGCCGAGCACTGCGGTGGACCGGTTGGTGTCGCCGCCGGCAAGCAGGCCGGCGCCGAGGAACGTTCCGATGACAAGCATCGCCATCATCGGCCACAAGGAGCGAAGGACGGCCGTGAAACCGGGGCCGGCGAGCAATTGCCAGAGATTGGTGACGAAGGACGGGACGAGCAGCAGGGCTGCGGCGCTCAACGGCGAGATGAGGGCGCCAAGCACGCCCATCGCGACGGTTGGCAGGCCCATGCCGGTGACGCCCTTGACGATGCCGGCAAGGAAGAAGGTTGCGGCGACGATGATGATTTCGGTCTTGTCCATGTGGAGAGCTAGGTCCGGGCATGCCCGGTGCGCAAGCCGGAAGGTCCAGCGCCAGCCTCCGGTTTTTCCGAAGGTACAATCCGTGTTACGCTTCGGACATGCGCTTTGACCTAGCCGATCTTCGCCTCTTCCTGGCCATCGTGGAGGCCGGCAGCATCACGCACGGCGCCCTTGCCGCAAACCTTTCGGTCGCGGCGGCAAGCGAGCGGCTGCGGGATATGGAAGCCTCGGGCGGGGTGCTGCTTCTTGAACGCGGCCGCCGCGGCGTGACGCCGACCCGTGCCGGGGAAACGCTGGCGCACCACGCCCGTCTCGTGCTGCACCAGGTCGGCACCATGCATGCGGACATGTCCGAGCATGCGCGCGGGCTGAGGGCGACGATCCGGGTTCTCGCCAACACGGCCGCGATGATGGAGTTCCTGCCAGAACGCCTCGCCCCGTGGCTTGCGGCCCATCCCCGGGTGGATATCGACCTTTCCGAACGGCCAAGTCGGGACACCGTGGTTGCGGTGGCACGGGGGCTGGCCGAGATCGGCATCGTCTCCGATGCCGTCGATGCCGGTCCGCTTTCGACATTTCCTTTCGCCGTGGACCGCCTCGTCGCGGTGCTGCCGCAGGACCACCCGCTGGCAACGCACAAACAGATCGCCTTTCCGGACATGCTCGGCGAGACCCATATCGGCTTTGCCGGTGCACTGCAGGACCATATCGATCAGCAGGCCCTTCGGATCGGGCAGAAGCTCCGCATGCGCATCCGTCTGCGAACCTTCGAGGGGATCTGCCGCCTTGTGGCCGCTGGCGCCGGGGTCGGCATTCTTCCGGACGTTGCGGCCCGGCGCTACCGGCGCACCCTGCCGATCCGCTGCGTCCGGCTGAGCGCACCCTGGGCAACGCGTCGCCTGCTGTTGTGCGTTCATCAGTCCCGACCGCTCGATCCCGTCGCCCGAAAGCTGCTGGATCATCTGGCGACCACGTAGCGCTTGCCAGTGCTTTCAGGCAGCCATCGGACAGGCAAGGGCTTCCCTGCCGTTCTCCAACAGGAAGAGCCACGGAACGCTGGACACAGGCGATGTTACGCTATAACAAAACTACGTTACGTTATTACATTAAAAGGAGACCCTATGTCCCGCTCCAGTTCCGGCGCCTTTCTCGCCACCACCATCCTTGCGACCCTCGCCCTTCCCTACGCCGCCCATGCGGATGAGGAGCAGCGCGAGACCTGGCGGCTGTTTGTCGCCGATCATACCCAGCCCGTGGTTCGCGCCATCGATCTGGGCTCCGACAAGGAAATCGGCCGCTTTGACCTCAAGGGTTATGCGGCGCTTTCGCTAAGTGCGACAGGGCGCACCGTGTTTGCCGTACAGGGCGATCAGAACATGGTTCAGGTTATCGACACCGGCATTGCGCTTTCTGACCATGGCGAACACCGGGACATCGAGATCAAGGAGCCCAAACTCCTTTCGACGACGATCAGCGGCGAGAAGCCCGGCCATGTGGTGGCGCATGGCGACGATCTCGCGATCTTCTACGACCGCGGCGGCAAGTTCGATTTCGTCAGGGAAAGTGCGCTGCTGGAGGGCAAGGCGGACCTGAAGCCCTACGACACGACAGCAGCGCACCATGGTGTTGCGGTGCCGATGGGCAATCACCTGCTCGTTTCCGTGCCGAACATGGAAGCGTCGGTGAAGGAGGGGGAGTTGCCGCCCCGCCTTGGCCTTCGCGTGCTGGACGGGGATGGCAAGCAGGTGGGCGACGTCGCGACCTGCACGGGATTGCACGGTGAGGCGACCTCGGCACGCCTGGTGGCTTTCGGCTGCGCGGAAGGCGTGCTCGTTGCCCGCCCGGGTGGCATGGATGGCCCGAAACTCGATATGCTCACCTATGGCGACACGCTGCCGGAAGGCAAGGTCTCGACCCTGCTCGGCGGCACGTCCATGCAGTTCTTCCTGGGCAACTACGGCGACGACAAGGTTGTCCTCATCGACGCCGATGCCAAGCAGCCCTACCGTCTAGTCGAGCTGCCGCTTCGGCGGGTCGATTTCACCCTTGATCCGGCCAAGCCGCGGAACGGCTACATCCTGACCGAGGACGGCAGGCTCCACCTTCTTGACGTCGTGGATGGCGTGATCACCAAGTCCGAAACCGTCACCGAGCCCTACAGCAAGGATGGGCATTGGCGTGATCCGCGACCGCGTCTTGCGGTCGCCGGGGACCACATTGCCATCACTGATCCACGCAAGAGCCTTGTGCGGCTTGTCGATTCCGAGACGCTGAAGGAGACCCGCACCATTGCCGTCGAAGGACAACCCTTCGCGATCGTCGCTGCCGGGGGATCCGGCGCGAGCCACTAAGGCCGGTTGCCAAAGGCGTGCCGGTTTGACGCCGGCACGTCCTGACCCCTTGAACTTTTCGTGAAGTCCGGAAGCGCCGGCAGGGTCCGTTCGTATACCGCGCACATGGAGCCTTGTGCCGGGCAGGTTTGAAGCCTTCCGGCCGATGGCGACATGACGGGCAGGCATCATTCTGTCCACCAAGTACAGATGCGCATCGAAAGGATCACATAATGGACCGCAACGACCAGCAGGCTATCGAAGGCCTGTTCAGCAAACTTGCCGCTGTCGAACGCCAGGCCGGCCCCCGCGACGCCGACGCCGATCGCTTCATTCAGGACAGGGTGGGCCAGCAGCCCGGCGCGCCCTACTTCATGGCCCAGACGATCGTCGTGCAGGAGCAGGCGCTGGAAGCCGCGCAGCGGCGGATCGAGGAGCTTGAATATCAGGCTGTCAACAGCCCGGCGCAGCGCGGTGGGCTCCTGTCTGGCCTCTTCGGCGGAAATGCGCGGCCGCAGCCGGCCGCCATACGCCCCGCCGCGCCGCAGCAATCCCCCTGGGGTCAGAATGCCGGTGCAATGCCGATGCAGGGCCGTGCCGGCGGCGGCTTTCTTGCCGGCGCCGCGCAGACGGCCATGGGCGTCGCCGGCGGCGTCCTGCTCGGCAATGCCATCATGGGCATGTTCGGTGGCGATGAGGCACAGGCAGCCCAACCCGCTGCCGCGGAGGAGCCCGCCGAGGATGAGGATGGCGGCGACTTCGAAATGTGAGGTCGAACGCCCCAGCCGGACAGGGGGAACCCATGATGGCCGGGGCCGATACTGCGGAGGGTCGAAGGGCACCTTTGGTACAGTCCGGAACCCTAGCGCCGCCTGTAAACAGGCGGCGTTCTTTCTGCGTCCATGTATCCCTGTACCGCAAATGTCCCTGCCGGATTTTACTGCTGCACCGTTGCCCGCCTGCTATGGCGAAACGGCATGCCCTGCCCTACCTTCCGTTCGGATCGTCAGGTGGGGCGGCTGGTGATCCGCGTGACTTGCCGTAAACGGAGGTGTCGGCATGAAAGCTCTCGTCGGTGCGATCGCCATCTGTATCGCTCTTTCGCCAACGGTCGTGCAGGCGCAACAGAACGCCGGTGCGACGGCCTCCGGCCAGTCGCTGGAGGACCTCGACCGCTCCATTCGTCTCGACCCAAAGAACGCCGTTGCCTTCAATGAGCGCGGCCAGCTGCATCTCAGGATGGGCCAGCCCGATCGGGCGGTCGCCGATTTTGACGCGGTCGTGTCGCTGCTCCCCGCCAGCGAGACTGCGCGTCACAATCGCGGCATGGCCTATCTGTTTCTCGGTGACTTTCCGAAGGCGATCGCCGATTTCGATGAAGCGTTGCGGATCGACCCCAACCGAGCGGACACTTACCAGAACCGCGGCGTTGCCCATGTGCGGACCGGCGCGCTCGACAAGGCTATTGCCGATTTCAACGAGGCGATCCTGCGCAAGCCGACGGCCAATTCCTACAATTCCCGTGGTTCCGCCCATGCGATGAAGGGCGATTTTGTGCGCGCCATCGCCGATTACGACCGGGCACTCCTGATCGAACCGAAGCGGGCCGAGAGTTTCCAGAGCCGTGGCTCTACCCGTATCGAGATGGGGGAGATCGATGCCGGCATTGCGGATCTCGGCGAGGCCATCCGTTTCGATGACAAGCAGCCGGCCTATTACGACATGCGCGGGGTCGCCTATCTGCGGAAGCGGGATTACGCATCGGCGCTCGCCGATTTCAAGCGCGCCCTCGAACTCGATCCAACTCGTATCGATTCCCTGCGCAATCTCGGTGTCGCCCAGGCGGAGACCGGCGAGGCTAAGCTGGCCGTGGCGAGTTTCGACAAAGTACTGGCGGTCAATCCGAAGGACGACAAGGCGCTGTCGGCACGCGGCTTCGTCCTCCATCGCCTCGGCGAATTCGAACGGGCCTATGCGGATCTCGACGCAGCCCTTTCCCTCAATCCCGACAATGCCGACGCCTACAACAACCGCGCAGAGGCTTATCGCCGTGACGGCAAGCTGAAGGAAGCCTTTGCCGACCTCGAGTCGGCGCTGAAACTGGATCCGAAGCATAGAAACGCCCGGCACAATCGCGGCATCGTGCTTTTCGATCTTGGCCGATATGACGAGGCGATCACCGACTTCGACACGGCTATCACGATGAAACAGGCGGACGAGGAGACCTATTACGGCCGCGCCGCAATCTTCGTGAAGAAGAACGATCTCGCCCAGGCGCTATCGGATCTGGAGCAGGCGCTTCGCATCAATCCGGCATTCTACAAGGCCATCGACCTGCGCACCGAAATCAAGGGTCAGGTCAAGTGAGTCCCATCGCAAGGCATGGTCGCCGTCACCCTAAAGGACGAAATCGGCCAGCATTTTGACGTTCAACCCGGCGATGACAACCGCGATCAGGAGCGCGAGCGCCGTCAACCAGCGTGGTGCGACGAGCGCTCCCATTTTCCGGCGATCGGCGGTGAACATCACGAGCGGAAACACGGCGAAGGAAAGCTGGAGGCTGAGGACGACCTGCGTGAGGATGAGAAGCTGCGCCGTCCCGCTGTCGCCATAGGCAATGGTCACGCCGGCGGCCGGAATGATGGCGATCCCCCGCGTGATCAACCGTCGTAACCAGGGGGCCAGGCGCATGCGCAGGAACCCTTCCATGACCACCTGCCCCGCCAGTGTCGCGGTCACCGTCGAGTTGATGCCGCAGCACAGAAGTGCCACGCCGAAGAGCGTGGGGGCGAGGGCGATGCCGAGAAGCGGTGCCAGAAGATTGTGCGCCTCGCCGAGTTCGGCGATGTCCGTCCGGCCTGTCGCGTGAAAGGCTGCGGCGGCAAGAATCAGGATGGAGGCATTCACCAGGAGCGCAAACATCAGCGCCACGGTGGAATCGATCGTCGCGAACTTCAGCGCCTCGCGCCGCTCGGCAAGCGTCTCGCCATAGGCGCGCGTCTGGACGATCCCGGAATGCAGATAGAGATTGTGCGGCATGACGGTCGCTCCCAGAATGCCCAGCGCGAGGTAGAGCATGTCGGGATTGGTGACGATCTCGGTCGTCGGCGCGAAGCCGCGGATGACCTCGCCCCAGTCGGGATCCGCAAGGCCGATCTGGATGGCGAAGCACACGGCGATGACGCCGAGCAGGACGATGACGAAGGCTTCGAGCCAGCGGAAGCCGAGGCGCTGCAGGTAGAGGATCAGGAACACGTCCAGCGCGGTGATGACGACGCCGAGTTCCAGCGGGATGCCGAAGATCAGGTTGAGGCCGATCGCCGTGCCGATGACCTCGGCAATATCGGTGGCGATGATGGCGATTTCCGCCAGAAGCCAGAGGCCGATCGCCACGGGGCGGGAAAAGGCGTCGCGGCATGCCTGCGCCAGGTCGCGTCCCGAGGCGATCGCCAGTCGCGCGCACAGCGATTGCAGCACGATCGCCATGATATTGGACACAAGGGCCACGACAAGCAGCGTGTAGCCGAAGCGCGATCCGCCGGCGAGCGAGGTCGCCCAGTTGCCCGGATCCATGTAGCCGACGGCGACGAGATACCCTGGTCCGAAAAACGCAAGCGCACGCCGGAGCGTCGATGCATCCTTTCTGACCGGGATAGAGCGATGAACGTCGGACAGGGAGACCTCCCCGCCCGCATGCAGCCAACCTTCCCGACGGGTATCCATGATCCGATCCAATAGTTGCGAATGCTATTGCAAATCATTCGCATAAATGAGGTGGGCTCGCAAGGGTATGCGCTCTGCCCTGTCACCGGGCTTCAGCGCACGACGATGCGCGCCTTCGAGGGCACCCGGGTATAGAGGTCGATGACATCCTGGTTGATCAGCCGTACGCAGCCGGAGGAGACGGACTTGCCGATGGAGCTCCACTCGCGGGTGCCGTGCAGGCGGTAGAGCGTGTCTTCGCCATTCTGGAAGATGTAGAGGGCGCGGGCGCCGAGCGCGTTGTTCGGTCCGGGCGGTTGCCCGCCGTTTTCGACGGAGAACTTTGCCAGCTCGGGCTGGCGCGCGATCATTTCGGCCGGTGGTTTCCAGTGTGGCCACTTCTGGCGCCACTGGACGACACCTTCGCCTTCCCAGGCAAAGCCGGCCCGGCCGAGCCCCACCCCGTATCGCATGGCCGTGCCGCCGGGCTCCACGACATAGAGAAACTTCGAGCCGGTATCGACCACGACGGTGCCTGCAGGCTCGCCCGTTATGTTCATTACCCGCTGGCGATAGAATTTCGGGTCGATCTGTTGATAGGGAACGGCGGGCAACGTGTAGCCGCCATCCTCCAGGCCGGCATAGCGTGTCGCCAGTTCCTCTTCGCTCGGCAGCCCCATGGGGCGCCGGGCGGTGCTGGGCGTGATGCTCGTGATGCCGGCGGGAGAGAGGGTGGAACAGGCCGTGAGGGTCGATGACAGCATACCCAGGAGGAGAACCCGTCTGGATAGCGTGGAAGCCCGATCTTTCATGTCTTTCCGTTCCGTTGACGTTTGCATCATGGTTTCGCAGCGCCTGCCGGCGTCGACATCTCGATTTCACCGCGGATATGGAGCGCGCTGTAAGCCGTCACGACCAGGACAAAACTGGACAGGATGAGCAGCATGATCCGGTTCCGGCGCCGAACCCTATGCTGGCGCGCAGCATCGGTCGTCCGGTTCGCCGCCTCAGTTGGCACCATGGTCGTGCCCATCGTCGGATGCTTGGGGCATGGCGACGTCGGGAACGAGCTTCTCGATGCGCGCGCTGGCCTTCAGGTCGGCGATGATCTTGCCCACGGCCTGGGCCTCCATGCCGCGCCGCAGCTCCGCCGACACGGTTTCGAAAGCAGGCGGTTCGCGCTTGCGCCGCTCTTCCAGCTTCAGGACGTGAAGGCCGAAGGGCGTTGCGACGGGTTTGGCGGACGTCTCGCCGGCCTTCATCGCCGCAATGGCGGTCCCCAGTTCCGGCGGAAGCTGCTCGGCCGTCAGAAAACCGAGGTCCCCGCCCTTGCTTTTGGATGCGTCGTCCAGCGAGGCGCGTCCTGCCACCTCTTCGAACGGCGTTCCCCCGGCAATCTCCCGGATTGCCGTGTCCGCGCTGGCCTGATCCTTGGTCAGGATGTGCCGCACGCGCACCTCCTCGACCACCGGCATCGCGGCGACACGCTCGTCATAGGCCTTGCGCACCGCGTCTTCCGTCACGGCGGCCGCGGCGGCCTTGGTCAGATAGGCCTGCCTCAAGGCCTGCTGGCGGAGAAACGCCATCTGGCGCTTGAACGTCTCGTCGTTCTCCATGCCCTCGCGCAGCGCGGCATCCGAAACCACCTTGAGGTCGATCAGCGCATCGACGACAGCCGATTTCCTGGCCTCCGGTGTCGCCTCGGGGTTGGGATCGCCGAGGAACGAGGTTGCGAACGCGACATCGGATTCCAGAATTTCCGTATCTCCGACGCGAGCCGCAACCTGGTCCGCCCGTTCCTCGGCGAAGGCTGGGGCAGCAGCCAGAATGAGCCCTGCGAGAAGGGCATTCCTGATATGTCTGATGGTCATTTGCCTGCTCCCGCAACGAGGGGCTCGATGATGGAGCGCATCTGCTCGATCGGCATGACGCCGGTAAATTTCTGGCCATTTATGAAGAAGGTCGGTGTCGAATCCACGCCGAGTTCCTGGCCCCGCGCGGCAACGGCGTTCACCTTGTCGAGCAGCGCCTGGTCGCCAAGACAGGCCTCAAGGTCGGTTTCCTTCAGGCCCGTCATCGAAAGCACCGAGAGGAAGCCCGCTTTCCCGTCCTCCGCCCGCGCCCAGCGCGGTTGGTTGCGGAAGAGCAGATCGACCGTCGGATACCATTTGTCGTCGCCCACGCAGCGGGCGAGCATGAAGGCGGCGGTCGATCGCGGGTCGAAGGGGAACTCGCGCAGGATGAACCGGACCTTGCCGGTATCGACGAACTCCGCCTTGAAGGCGGGCCAGACTGTGAGATGGAAGTTGGCGCAGTGACCGCAGGTCATCGAGGCATATTCAATGACGGTGACGGGCGCATCGTCGCGCCCGAGGATCCGCTCCGGCAAGGGGCCGGGTTGCATGAGGTCGGGTACCGCCGCCGTGCCGGTGCCCTGTGCCATCACGCGGCTTGCCGCCAGCAAGCCCAGTCCTGCTACGGTCGATCCCAGAAATTGCCGTCTGTCCATGTTGCCTCCAAATCAAGGGAGCCGGATCATAAAACCTCTAGCTACTTGAGCTGCAAGTGCGCGAAAGCGCGCATTTTCGAGAATCCTGCAAAGGCTGGAAACTGCATGGAAATTGCCCCTGCTAACGGCTTGTTAAGCATAATGCCGCGACATTATCCTTCGAGGTCGGAGCTATTCGGGCGTTACGGGCATGCCGCACCGCGCAGTTATGAGATTGATCGTCATCCTGCTGATGTCGCTGGTCGTCTGCATCAGCACAACCGCGTCGGCCGCCGTCCGCAGCCATCCGTCGTTCGAGCCGCTGCAACTTGCGGTGAGCCTGACGACGGTAGATCTCGAGGACGGCCTGCCCGATCACCCGACCCCGGCGGACAGCTGTCATGAAGCCTGCAGCTGGCTCGTCGAATGGCACTGGCCAGGAACCGCTCCCGTCTATCGCTTCCGGCCCGATCGGGCTTCCGACCCGCGGGTGCCGGGTCCCGTCCTGCTGATCCTGCCTCCTCCCCGCGTGGCTTGATACAACAGCGCCTTGCCGGCCGATTGCGGACGACGTGCTTTCCGGAGCCGGCCGCATGGTGACCGGTGGGCCTGTCCCGCTTCACCGTATTTCCCCTTTTGATCGCGGGCGACAGATGGCCGCCAGAGGCGTCCTTCCCGCAGCAAGGATGATTTCCATGAGACGTCTCTTCCCCTCCGACATCGATCCCTTAGCGGTGCGCCTTGACCGGCGAAGCTTCAGCCTTGCCGCCCTCGCGCTGCTTGCCTCGCCAACGCTTGCCCTTGCCGAGGGAAAGAAGCGTGCGATCGAGATCGACGCGCGGTTCCTGCCGCAGCTGGTGAGCTCTCCCTATCCGGAAGACGCCGGCACCATCGTGGTGGTGCCGCAGGACCGCTACCTTTACCTCATCGAAGACGATGGCTTTGCACGCCGCTATGGGGTCGGCGTCGGCCGCGCCGGGCTGGCCTTTTCCGGTTCGGCGACTGTCGGCCGCAAGGCAAAGTGGCCAAGCTGGCGCCCGACCGACAACATGATCCGGCGCAACCCGAAGAAATATGCCCGCTATGCCGGGGGCGTTCCGGGCGGACCGAAGAACCCGCTCGGCTCCAGGGCCCTCTACCTGTTTCGCGACGGGCGCGATACGCTCTACCGGATCCATGGCACCACCGAGCCCTGGACCATCGGCAAGGCCGTTTCGAATGGCTGCATCCGGATGGTCAACGACCACGTCGAGGACCTTTACGAGCGGGTTCCCGTGGGAGCCCGGGTCGTGGTGATTGCTTAGGGGCGACAGGTGCTGCCTGGCCGCGGAACCTCTCCGGCCAAGGGCGGCGCCCCCGCGTTGCCGGCGCCATTGCGCGCGCCGGCGGCCTCCGCTCGGGCCCAGTCCGGGCGCTGCGTGGCAGGAGCCCGGGGCAGGGTTGGGGCATGGGCTACTGCCATCAACGGGTTCTTAACCCTTCATTGACCATAATCGCTGTCGGTGCCTGAGCGCCGTCATCCGCTTTCGATGACTGTATCTCGTTTGATTGGAACGTGTCGTGTTCGAGTATTTGTTGCCCGCGTCCTGGGCGAACGCCTTGCATGCCGTCGCAAGGAATGGTTTTGGCAAGGCCACGCGCCGGGCTGTACAGGCAGGTGCGATCGCCGCCGCCACGGCTTTGACCGCTGCTCCCTCCGCCGCCTTTGCAGAAGTCCGCTCGCTCAAGCTGTTCTTCACCCATACCGGCGAGCGTGCGACGATCACCTACAAGCGCAATGGCAAGTACGACCCGAAGGGGCTCGCACAGGTCAACCGCCTTCTGCGCGACTGGCGCCGGAACGAACCGGCCCGCATGGATCCGCGCCTGCTGGATCTGGTCTGGGAAGTCTATCAGCGCACCGGCGCGAAGGATTACGTCAACATCGTCTCGGCCTATCGTTCGCCGGCCACCAACAACATGCTGCGCGGCCGCTCGCGCAATACGGGCGTCGCAAAGAACAGCCAGCACACGCTCGGCAAGGCGATGGATTTCTACATTCCCGGCGTCAAGCTTGCGCGGCTGCGGGAGGTCGCCATGCAGCTGCAGATCGGTGGCGTCGGCTACTACCCGACCTCCGGCTCGCCCTTCGTGCATCTCGATGTCGGCCGTGTCCGGGCCTGGCCGCGAATGTCGCGCCAGGAGCTGGCGCGCATTTTCCCGAACGGCAAGACGCTGCATCTGCCTGCCGACGGCCGAGCTCTGCCGGGTTATGACCTGGCGATGGCGGACTACAAGCGGCGGGTCAAGGCGACATCCGTCATCGCCGCCAGCACCGCCGGAAAATCGAAATTCAAGGGCGAGGCCGCGGCGTCCGAAAACACGCTGCTCACCGCCATGCTGCCGACCCGCAAAGGCCGGGCCGAAGAGGCACTCGAGCTGCAGACCACGCGCCAGATGGTTGCCGAGGACCCACCGTTCTTCGACCTTGCGACGATTACCGCGCCGCTCCCGACGTTCCGGGCTGCAGCCGTCGAGCGCGTGCTGCCCGTGAACACCGCTGCGTTCGTTCCGTCTGCATCCTTCAGGGTCGTGCAGGGCACGGGCCTTCTGCGGCAGCCGACTGCCGCCGAGTCCAGCCTCACGGGTTCAGGCCCTTCCGGCACGCAGGCGGAATGGGCTGTTTCCGAAGCGGCGCTCTTCGACTGGGCGCTGGCGCCAGCCAAGGAACTGGAGCAGCTGCGCCTTCCGTCCAGCCTGCGGCGGATCGTGGCAAGCGCTGAGGACATCCGGCAGCCGCTGGGACGACAGGCCCAGCCCGCCGACCAGCAGACGACGTTCGACGAGAACCGATTCGGATGGGACGGCTGATGGCGTGATCCGGTCATTCGTGCCGGGCGACAAGCGCACCCGGCGGATCGACCTGCACCGTGACATGATCGATGTCGGCCTTCGCCTTGAGCCAGGCAGAGACCACCGGCGGCAGCGATAAGGGATCGACGCCCTCGGCGGGACTGACATGGACGGTTGCGACGATGCCCTCGTCGGTCAGCGTCCAGGCGTGAAAGTGGCCGGCTTCGGATACGTCCGGAAGGCTCCGCAAGCCTGCTTCTATCTCGTCCGCACGGATGCCTTTCGGCGTTGCCTGCAGGAGGACGCGGATGGAATCGGAAACGAGCCCCCAGGCCGACCGGATGACGAGGCCGGCGACGAGCACCGACAGGATCGGATCGAGCACACTCCAGCCGGTCAACATGATGCCGACCGCGGCAGCGATCGCGCCGACCGATCCCAACAGGTCGCCGATGACGTGCAGAAGCGCCCCGCGCAAATTGCTGTCGCTGCTGTTGCCCGACCACAAGGCATAGGCGCCGATCAGGTTCACCAGGAGGCCGATGGCCGCGACGACAAGCATGGGGCCGGCGAGGATTTCCGCTGGCTCGTTGATACGCTGGACGGCCTCCCACGCGATCCAGACCACCAGCAGAAGCAGTGTCGCGCCGTTGGCGAGGGCGGCGAGAACCCGCACGCGGTGGAACCCGTAGGTCCGCTGCGCATCGACCGGCCAGCGCGCGACACGATAGGCGATCAAGGCCAGCAGGAGGGCTGCCGAATCCGAGACCATGTGTCCGGCGTCCGCGATCAGGGCGAGTGACCCCGCAAGCCAGCCTCCGACGGCCTGCACGAGGGCGTAGCTGGCAGTGAGGATGAAGACGAGGCGGATCCGCCGCTCGTTCGATTGCGTCACCTCGGTTGCATGATCGTGGTCGCCGTCCGAATGGGCATGCCCGGTATCACTGCTCATGGTCTCGACATCCCCGTTCCCGTTCGTGGTGGCATTGACGGAAACTGGCGCGGGTTCCGGCTGTCGTCAACCGTGCCATGAGTGGACTGGCCAGAGGACGCCGTGCACCAAGGTGGTGTCCAAATGCCGCATATCGGCGCTGGCGGCCGCCGCTATTGTGACGCGAAGCCGCCTATAACGGCTCGATGGTTGGAGCTGGAGACGCAAGACATGCGCTTGAAAATGGTGGCAACAGGGGTTCTCGTTTCCCTGTCGCCGACCCTCCCGGCCGATGCGGCGACCGGGCGGTTTCCCCATGAAAACCCGCCCGCAAGCCTGGTGGTCGAACACGCGGAACTCCTTGTTGCCGACGCCGCGTCTGGTAGGGCGGAGGGGTTCCTGACGATCTGGAACGGAACGAGCGTAGAAAAGCGCCTCATCGGCGTCGCAAGCGAGGCGTTCCGGTCCGCCGCGGTTCTTCCTTCGCCGGAAGGCATGGTGGCGGCTGAAGAGTTTGTCCCGATTCCTGCCCATGCGGAACTGCGCATGAAACCGACTGGCCTTCGCCTTCTCCTCGCCGACCGGGTGACTGGAGAGGCGCCTCCGTCATACCGTCTCACGCTGACCTTCGAGGACGGCACGCGCCTCGCTGTCACGGCGGCGGTCGTCAGGGCGCAGGCCGAACTCACACGGCATCATCACGGACAGGCAGATCCCGGACCTGGAAATGGCATGGCATCGGGCCCGGATTAGCGCGGGGGGTCAGTGCCCTGGGCCCTGACATCCTCGCATTTCAATCCGGGCTTGAATGCCGGATTTCTGCCGATCCCGGCTGCAGGCAGGCCCGGCGCGTGGATGTTACGTGCCGGTGCGAATGCACTTTTACCAGATGAAGTCGTCCCGGGAGAGCTCGCCGAGCCGCGTGTCCTCGATGACGAGATGGTCGTCGCCTGCCTGGATGACGACGTCGTTGCCGGATTGCTTGGCCGCGTCGCGGATATCGGCATAGCTGTCGAAGCTGTTGTAGTAGGAGACGTCGATACGGTCGTCGCCGTTCTCGAAGTCGGTGACGATGTCGCGGCCGCCGTTGAAGACGAAGATGTCGGCGCCCTCGCCCCCGGTCATCGTGTCGTTTCCGCTGCCGCCGTTGAGGACGTCATTGCCCTCATGGGCGATGATGCGGTCGTTGCCGGCCTGGCCTAGGAGCTTGTCGTCCCCCTCGCCGCCGTAGAGCTTGTCGTTTCCGGCCCCGGCGCGGATCACGTCATTGCCCTCGCCGCCACTGATATCGTCGTTGCCCTTGCCGGTAACGGCGTGGTCGTTGCCTTCGGCCAGGCTCAGCCAGTTGTTGCCGTTGCCGGCGTGCAGGACATCGTCGCCCTCACCGCCCCACAGCTTGTCATTGCCGTTCCCCGAAACGATTCGGTCGTTGCCTTCCTCGCCATAGAGAAAATCGTCGCCGCCATAGCCGTAGAGTGCGTCGTCGCCCGAACGGCCGTAGAGATAATCCTGCTGGCTCGTGCCTAACATCCGGTTGTCATCGTCGTTTCCACGTTTCGTGACCATCTCGAAGCTCCTTTATACGCAGGCACGATTGCCCTGTTGCGGTGGAGTAACGAGGGACGTGGCGGCTTATTCCATGGAGATTCAATTTTTTGATTGTCGCGTTGGCGTATCAGGACTGGTGTAGACTTTGGCCACCGGCCGGCAGGCGCCGGTAGACTGCTCCGGCCGCGCCGGAATGAAGGCAACCCGGCCTATCGGCCCGCTTCGATCCGGCACTCGCTGCTTTCCGATTTAATGCCGATTGTCGCTGCGAAGCAGTGGAACCTGTCATTGGTCGCTGCGGGTGAAGTATGGCGCTACAGGTAGGCATATGAATTTCTCGGGAATCTCCCTTCGCGACCTCGAATATATCGTGTCGATCGCCGATCGCGGCAGTTTCGGGAAGGCCGCCGCGCAGTGCGGGGTCTCACAGCCCGCGCTGTCCTCGCAGGTCCGGAAAGTCGAGAGTTTCGTCGGGATCAACATTTTCGAGCGCACGACCAGACGCATCCTCATCACGTCTTCGGGGCAGGACTTCATCCGGCAGGCGCGCCGGGTTCTGGAGGAAGCATCGATCCTGACGAACATGGCGGTTCGTTCGGAGCAACCATTCGGGCACGAGCTGAAGCTGGCAGCCATTTCGACACTCGGCCCCTATCTGTTTCCGCGCATCATCGGGGCGCTCCGGCAGGCATATCCCGATACCACCCTTCTTCTCAGCGAGGGATTGACCAAGGACCTCACGGAAATGCTGCTGGCCGGGGAGCTCGACGCGGTGCTCTTGTCCCTCCCGGTCGCCGGCGCGCTCGAGCATACCGATATCTTCACCGAGCCGTTCTATCTGGCCTGCCCGAACGGACACCCCGCCGGACATGCGGACGGGCCGGGTTGGGAGGATCTGGGTGCGGGAGAACGGCTCGTCCTCAGCGAAGGGCACTGTCTGCGGGATCAGGCGCTCGACACCTGTTCCTTCATTGATCCCGGAAGACGACAGGCAACGAGCATCGAAACGTTGAAATACATGGTCGCCGCCGGCGAAGGATGCACGCTGTTGCCGGCGCTCTCCCTGAGCAGGACGGCCCCCGTCACCTGGCGGGCGATGCGTGGCACCGCCTATTCCCGTCGGGTCGCACTCGTATGGCGGCAGACTGATCCGCGGAAAACGGAGTTTTTGAGCCTCGGACAAACCATCGCTGCGATCGCGAAGGAGGCGGAAGGCGCAGCCTGAATGGCGAGGCATCCCGCAAGCCTGCCACTTGGGAAGGGCGTGGGCTCACATGGCAGGCCGGGCGCACCTTCATGGGCGTGCCCGGCCCTGTCGAATGCATCAGGTGCGGGACTGTGCCGTGATTGCGGCCGCCACGCCGGCGCCATAGGCCGGATCCGCCTTGCTGCAGTTGTCGATGTGGCGCTGGATTACGGCCGTGGATGCGCCGTTGATGGCACGCGCCGTATTTTCGAAGAGAACGGTCTGCTGCTCCGCCGACATTTTCCGGAAAAGGTTGCCGGGCTGCGAATAATAGTCGGTGTCTTCCCGATGGTTCCAACGCCAGGCGGCGTCGTGCAGCTTGAGCGGCGGTTCGGAGAAATCGGGCTGCTGCTGCCACGCGCCATGGCTGTTCGGCTCGTAGGAAAGGCGCCGTCCGCCATTTCCGTCGACGCGCATCGCACCGTCACGGTGGTAGCTGCTGAAGGGGCACTGCGGCGCGTTGACGGGAATCTGGGAATAGTTGACGCCGAGCCGGTAACGCTGCGTGTCTCCATAGGAGAACAGACGGCCCTGAAGAAGCCGATCCGGTGAGAAGCCTATGCCGGGTACGATCGTGCTTGGGCTGAAGGCCGCCTGTTCGACTTCGGCGAAGAAATTCTCCGGGTTGCGGTTGAGCTCCATGACGCCGACTTCGATGAGCGGATAGTCCGCCTTCGGCCAGACCTTTGTCGGATCGAACGGATTGATGGCGCACGCATTGGCTTCATCCTCCGTCATGATCTGGATGTAGAGCGACCAGCGCGGAAAGTCGCCGTTTTCGATACTGTCGAAGAGATCGCGCTGGCTGCTTTCGCGGTCGCGGCCGATCAGGTTGGCGGCCTCTGCATCGGTCAGGTTCTGGATGCCCTGCTGCGTGCGGAAATGGAACTTGACCCAGTGGCGCTCCTGATGGGCGTTGATGAAGCTGAACGTATGGGTTCCAAACCCGTGCATGTGCCGCCAGCTCTTCGGAATCCCCCGGTCGCTCATGATGATCGTGACCTGATGCAGCGCCTCAGGCAGGAGCGTCCAGTAATCCCAGTTATTTTCCGCACTGCGCATGCCCGTGCGCGGGTCGCGTTTGACCGCATGGTTCAAGTCTGGGAACTTGAGCGGATCGTGCATGAAGAACACGGGCGTGTTGTTGCCCACCAGATCCCAGTTTCCTTCCTCCGTGTAGAATTTCAGGGCAAAGCCGCGGATATCCCGCTCGGCATCCGCGGCGCCGCGCTCGCCGGCAACCGTCGAGAAGCGTGCGAACATCGGCGTCGTCTTGCCGATCTGCGAGAACAGCTTTGCGCGGGTGTATTTCGAGATGTCCTTCGTGACCGTGAAGGTGCCGAAAGCGCCGGCCCCCTTGGCATGCATGCGACGCTCGGGAATCACCTCCCGGTCGAAATGTGCGAGCTTCTCCAGGAACCAGACATCCTGTAGAAGCTGCGGCCCGCGAGGGCCTGCCGTAAGGATGTTGTTGTCGTCGGCAACCGGAGCGCCGAACGACGTTGTCAGCTTTGACATGTGTTTCACCTTCCAAAAATTGGGTTTTGGTCGGCCGACCGGGTAGGATTACTAGAGCCGTCGAGGGGAAACTAAAAAGACATTCTGCTTACCGGATATATAGGCTGAAGTTATGAATGTGTTTGCTGGGCCCTGTTCTGGTGTATTTACCAGGCACACTGGCGATTGTGCGGCCGCACTGTGGGAAAGCGATGGAAAGCTTCACCAATTTCTGCCTTGTTGTCCGTGCCGGCTTGCTGGAGACCATGGGCAACGCCTAAGTTCTGTCCTGAGCGCAGCAAGAGTAGATAGGCCGAATGGGAAAAGGAACGGTGCTTGCCATCGAGGTCAAACCGGAGGGCCGCGAGCCGGTGTTCCTGGCTTTGGTGCGGACGATCATCAACGAGATCGAGCGTGGCCGGCTGAAGCCCGGGGCGCCCCTGCCGGGAACGCGCGCGCTTTCAAGGAACCTGAAGCTCAATCGCAACACCGTTGATGCTGCCTATCATGAACTGGCCATGCAGGGCTGGCTGGTAACGGAGCCTTCCCGCGGGACATTCGTGGCGATGGATCTGCCCGACATGGCGATGCCGCCGCGCGCCTCGCCGCCGCAGGGTGTTGTTACCGGGCTGGCCCGGCCGGCCGCTCCCGGCATCCTCCGCCTGTCCGACGGCTATCCCGACGTCCGCCTCGTCCCCACGACGGCCTTTGGGCAGGCGATCCGCCGCGCGCTCAACAGCGCCGCCTTTGTTTCCGGTAGCGCCTATGGCGATCCACGGGGCAATGCAGCCTTGCGGGATGCCCTTTCGCACTACCTGCGTGACGAGCGCGGGCTGACGGCGGCAGCAGCCGATATCATGGTGACGCGGGGCAGCCAGATGGGCTTGTTTCTTGCAGCTTCCGCTGTCGCGGAGCCCGGCATTGCCATTGCGGTGGAGAGCCCCGGCTATCCTCTCGCCTGGGCCGCTTTCCGGGCCGCCGGTGCGGATGTCGTCGGCGTTCCGGTCGATGCGCATGGCATAGACGTCAATCTCCTGGAGACGCTGGCACAGACGAATGCCAGCCTCCGCGCCGTCTACGTCACGCCGCATCATCAATATCCGACGACGGCAACGCTGGGCGCGGCGCGGCGGATGCGGCTGATGGACGTTGCCCGGCGGTATGGCCTGCTCATCATCGAGGACGACTACGACAACGAATACCGTTTCGACGGGCGGCCGATCCTGCCGCTGGCCGCAAGAACCGATGAAGACCTGCCCATCATCTATCTCGGCTCGTTGTCGAAGCTGCTGGCCCCCGGCATTCGCCTCGGCTATGCGGTCGCCCCGCCGCAGATCCTGCTGCGCATGGCGGACAGGCGGGAAGCCCTGGATCGGCAGGGCGACTGGCCGCTGGAGCATGCGCTTGCCGACCTTCTGGCAGACGGAACGATCAAGCGGCATGCCCGCAAGGCCCGGCGGATCTACCACGCCCGGCGGGACCAGATGGCCCGAATGCTCGAAGAGCGGTTTTCCGATGATGGAGAGTTCACGCTGCCTGCCGGCGGGCTTGCGATCTGGTGGCGGCTCCGGCGCGGCCTCAGCGCCGAGACCTGGGCTGCCAACGCCGCAAGGCTGGGTCTTTCCGTCATGCCCGGCCTTCAGTTCGTGCTGGATACGGCCAATCCCGCGGAAGCGTTCCGGCTTGGTTTTGCCAGTCTCGACAATCGGGAAATGCTCCGTGCCATGGACATTCTTTCGCGTGCGAAACCCGTTGGATGAACGGCATAGCCGGTCCCTGCCCGTCATTCGACCGGCCTAGCGGACTTCTCCAATCCGTCCCTGCCTGCCTGGCCGCCCGATGAATAGAGCCATCCGCATGTGATGGAGTCTTCGAATGTCAGCTTTTCTCAAGATGGCGTGCCTTGTTGCGGGTCGTGGTGGCAGGCGGGCGGAGCCGGTGCCGGGTGCAGTGCCCGATCGCTTTGATGATCGCGAAGCCTCGGGCATGGCCGCAGGAACATGCGCATGAATATCGCCCTGTCGATCCGCAACGGCCTCGTGCCCATTCATCGCGCCGGGCGCCCGTTCATTGTGGCAGGGGTCCTTGCCACTGTTGCCGCAAGCTTTATCTGGACGCCCCTGGCATGGAGCGCCGGCCTGGTTACGCTGTGGGTCTGCTACTTCTTCCGCGATCCGGAGAGAACGACACCTTTAGAAGACGGGATCGTCGTGTCACCGGCGGACGGGCGGATCAGCATGATCGCCGAAGTCCTCCCGCCGCCGGAGCTTGATCTCCCGAGGGTGCCGATGCTGCGGGTCTCCGTCTTCATGAGCATCTTTGACTGCCATGTGAACCGCATGCCCGTCGAGGGGCGGATCCGTTGGATCGCCTATACGCCCGGAAAATTCTTCAATGCCGATCTCGACAAGGCCAGCCAATACAACGAACGCAATGCCATTGCGATCGAGACGCCCTACGGCGCCGTCGCGGTGGTGCAGATCGCGGGCCTGATCGCCCGGCGCATCGTTCACTGGGCCGCACCCGGAGACACGGTGGAGGTCGGCCAGCGTTTCGGCCTCATCCGCTTCGGCTCCCGCCTCGACGTCTATCTCCCCGCTGATGCGATCCTCCTCGTCACCGTCGGCCAGACGGCCGTCGTGGGGGAAACCGTGCTGGGCAAGTTGCGGGGCGTGCCTCCTGAAAGAGGGTACAGAACCGGCTGACCCGCCAGGTCGTTCGAAAAGGGGACCGGCATGTTCGCCCAGTCCCCTTCCCGGTGTTTGGAGCGCGCTTTCAGCCTGTCGTACCTTGAAGCCATTCGGTGCACATCTTTCGTGCGGCTTCGCGCAGCGCCGGGCCACAGCGCCGGGCATCCTCCCGCAAGACACGGGGATCTATGCCTGCTGCCGCAAGTTCAGCGGCATGGCCGATCAACCAGCGCTCAATACCGGCGCAGGCATCGACCTCGGGGTGAAACTGCAGTCCAAGGATGTTCGGCCCGACGGCGAAGCCCTGGGTGGCGCAAAGTGCGGTCGTGGCAAGGCTTGTCGCACCCTGCGGGATCTCGAAGGCGTCTCCGTGCCAATGCAGCACGGGAACGCCTTCCAGATGCCGAAGCGGGCCGAGCCGCCCGTCCTCGGTGACCGCAAGGGGGGAAAAACCGATCTCCTTGTGCCCCATCGGGGCCACTCTCGCCCCGAGCGCTGCTGCGATCTGCTGGGCGCCCAGGCAGATACCCAGCGTCGGACGCCGGGCGGCAAGGCGCGTTTCGAGAAGTTGCCGCTCTTCCTCGAGGAAAGGATAGGCCCTGGCTTCATAAACGCCGACCGGCCCTCCCAGAATGACCAGCAGGTCCGGGACTGCGGGATCCACGGTCCACAGCTCGTTCATGCCGAGATCGTAGTAGTAGATGCGGTACCCCGCCGCCGTCAGCACGGCCTCGAATGTACCCAGATCCTCGAAATGGACGTGGCGGATGACGACTGCCGTCTTCAGCATGGATGGCGCTCCCTCGATGTCCAGAACATCAGCCGAGTACGGACAGGTCTGCGCCGTGGTTGATGTGATAGACGGCGTCCCCTATCACGAGGGCGGGGACCGACTTGACGCCTGCATTCCGGGCTTCCGCAACGCGCTCGCTCGCCAGGCCCAGATGAACGGTTTCGACGGAGTACCGGGCGGGGTCGAGCGCACCGACGAAGCGCTGCTCCGCATCGACACAAACCGTGCAGCCCGCGTGATAGAATACTGCCTTCTCTGCCATGATCGTTCTCCTTTCAATGACACAGCGTGTGCTGTGTTGACGCTGTCAAAAGAAGGAAAACGGGGCCGTTGTTACAGGGCCGGATTTCTCACGCGGTCTGGGCCGGCTGGAGACCGTCGCGCCGGCGCCGCACGCAGCCGTTGACCGACAATTCGAGCGATTGCTTCCGGGGTCGGTCCAAAGCCCTGCAGCTAATCCAGAACAACGATGGCTTCGACCTCGAAGAGCATCGGGTCGATGACGAGTTTCGGAACGGGGACCAGGGTCTGTGCGGGCAAGGTGTCGCCGAACATCGCCTTGACGTTCTCGGTGAGCACGCCGAGCCTGGACATGTCGTGATCGACGACGAAGATCGTGAGCTTGGCGACCTGGTCGGGCCGGGCGTCGAGTGCGTCCAGGGCCGCTCCCAGGTTCGCGTAGGCCTGCCTGACCTGGACGGCAAAGTCGGGCGACAGAGTCCCGGTGCCGTCCTGTCCGCCCTGGCCGGAAATGTAGGCCAGCCGAGCGCCTGCAGGCACGATCACCGCCGTGCTGTAGCCGTTCGGTGTCGGGTCGTAGAGCCCTTTCGGATTGACGATGGTCAGGGCGCGCGCCGCTTCGCGCGCGGCCGTTGCCCTAGGGGTGCCCATGGTCATGATGATTAGTCCTCCAAGAACCAGTTGCTGGATTGCGCGCGACATCATTTTCTCCGCGGCCCGCAGGATTGAACTTCAGCACCGTACTCGCGCTATTGACTCGTACGGCGTACGATTAAATGATCCCGTACATCGTACGAGTCAACCCGGCGGGATCGACATTCTGTTGGGGCCGGCTTAAATCGTCGGTCTGATCGGCAAGGGAAACGGATGGTGGCCAAGGGTAGCGGCACGCGGAGCAAGGAATCCGTGCGGAAGGCAACACCGTCCCGGCCGGGTGGGGAACCGCAGGCGGAGCCGCCGCTTTCGCTGGAACGGATCGTGGCAACGGCGATAGACCTGCTGGACGCCGAAGGGGTCGACGGACTAAAGATGCGCCGCCTGGCCGATCGCCTCGGCGCGGGGGCGATGAGCCTCTACTGGCATGTCGAGAACAAGGAGGCCGTGTTCGACCTCGTGCTCGACGCCGTCTTCGATTGCCGCGGCATATCGGAGGTCGATGAGGCGCGGGGCTGGCGCCCGGAGGTGGTCCACATGCTGGAGGACTGGCGCGCGGTCATGCTGCGCCATCCCTGGTCGGCCGCGCTCCTGCCGCGCCGGGCGCTTGGTCCGAACATCCTCGGCCGGCTGGAACGCCTCGGCAAGGCCTTGTCGAAAGCCGGCGTCCCGGAGACCGAGCTGAACGCAGCGATATGGTCTCTCTGGAACTATGTACTCGGTGCAACCATCACCCGGGCGAGCTTCGACCTTTCGGCCGCTGACATGGCTGCCGGCCAGCAGCGGCTTTCCCGTCTCAGCGAACACTATCCGACGATCGAGCGCTCCCGCCTTCTGCTCGACAGCGATTGGGACGGCACTTTCCGGAAGGGCCTCGACTTCCTGCTGGATGGCCTTGCCCTGAAAAGATGAAAGCGGTAGGCGCTCAGCCGCGGAGGATCTTCTCCATCACCTTGCCCTTCGCGAGTTCGTCGATGAGTTTGTCGAGATAGCGGATTTCGCGCATGGTCGGCTCTTCGATCGTCTCGACGCGGACGCCGCAGACCGTACCCTTTATCGAGGTGCGGGCCGGGTTCATTCCCGGCGCCTGGGCAAAGAAGTCCTCGAAGCTGGTTTTGTTTGTCAGCTGTTCGTTCAAGGCCGCGGGGCTGTATCCGGTCAGCCAGCAGATGATCTCGTCGACTTCTGCCTTCGTGCGGCCTTTTCGTTCTGCCTTCGCGACATAGTGGGGATAAACGCTCGCGACGCTGACGGAATATATGCGGTGTCCTGTCATGCATCCTCCTGGTCGAACCCGCCCCGGTCTTTATGGGCAGGACGGGAATACGCGGGCCGTCAGGCCGTATGCAGCTTGCGCAGCCGGCCACTCAACCAGCGCCAGAAAGGGGCAATGGCCCTGCTGACGATGGGGATCAAAATGGCACCGGCAACGAGCCCGATGATACCGGAACCGGCGGCCTGGACCAGCCAGGAAACGAGGCCGTCGATGGCCGGAAGGGCGCGCGCCGCGGCTTCGCCGGCATCGTGCAGCGCATGGGCGGGCGCCGAAAAGCCGAACATCTCCGCACCATGCACCAGGATGCCGCCGCCGACCCAGATCATCGCCGCCGTGCCGACCGCGCCGAGCAGTTTCAGGAGGTAGGGCATGCCTTTGACGAGGCCGTGGCCGAGGAGGCGAAAGGTCCTGTCGATCGGCGTGCGCAACGGGCGGCCGGCGAGCCAGAGACCCACATCGTCCGCCTTCACGATCAACGCGACGACGCCATAGACGCCGGCCGTGATGACGATGCCGACGAGCGCGAGGATCAGTGCCTGCATGACGGGGCCGGCATCGGGCACGGAGGCGAGCGTGATCGCCATGATCTCGGCAGAGAGGATGAAGTCGGTGCGGATGGCGCCGGCGACCTTGCCGTCCTCGAAGGCTTTCGCATCGGCCCCTGCCGGGTCGAGCTGCTCCTCATGATGATGGGCGCCATGGGGCGAGACGAGCTCGTAGACCTTTTCCGCACCCTCGTAGCAGAGGAAGAGGCCGCCAGCCATCAGGAGAGGCGTGATCGCCTGAGGTGCGACGAGGCTGAGCGCGATGGCTGCGGGCAGCAGGAAGAGAAGCTTGTTCTTTAGCGAGCCGAGCGCGATCTTGCCGATGATCGGCAGCTCTCGTGCCGGCGAAAAACCAGTGACGTAGCGTGGTGTCACGGCGGCATCGTCGATGACGACGCCGGCCGCCTTGGCACCGGCCTTGCCGGCCTGTGCGGCGACGTCATCCAGCGAGGCTGCGGCAGCCTTGGCAATGGCGGCCACATCATCGAGAAGGGCAATCAGGCCGACGCTCACGAAAAACCTCCATCTTCGACGGGACTGGTCGGATCGAGCAATAGCCTCTTCGCAGGCCTGGAAAAAGCAAAAATACGCTCATTGTCGGAGAAGCGCTGCCGCCGTCCGCGGCGTCCATGGTATGGACACCGCGCAAACAGGGTGCCGTTCCGCCCTCGGTGTCACCCGGCTTTTGCGGTGTTTGCCTGTAGCCGGACATTCTTGAGGGAGAGTGCGGCCAGCAGCCCGAGCGCGATCATGCCGGCCATGCTGAGGAACACGGGCTGGAAGGCATCCGTATAGACCGTTGCGACCAGCGCGCGGACCTGTTCGGGTAGCATGGCGAGTTCGGCCGGCGTCAGTCCCTCGATGCTGGCGACGCCGGGAATGCTATGCCCCTGTCCGGTGACGAAGGCGGCGAGTGTGGCGCCGTAGATGCTGATAGCGATCGATGCGCCTGCCATGCGGGTCAGCGTGACAGCGCCGGTGGCTGCGCCGAGATCTGCGGCATTCGCGGCATTCTGCACGTCGATCACGGGGACCTGCTGGCCGAAACCGACGCTGAGGCCCTGCAGCAGCATCAAAAGGCCGATGAGATAGACTGGCGTGCCGGGATGGATTGTCGTGAAGAGGAGGAAGGTCACCAGCCCGCCCGCCGTGCTGACGACGGAGAAGATCTTGTAACGGCCTGTCAGCGAGATCAACCGCCCCGCCGTCAGCGAGCCGGCAGCGATGCCGGCCGTCAGCGCCATGAACAGGAGGCCGGCCTGCGAGGGGGAGAGGCCGGTGGTGGTCTGCAGGAAGAGCGCGATGTAGTTGACCGAACCGATGCCGATCGCGCCGCTCACCAGCGAGACGATCAGGAGGAGATTGACGGTCGGATTGCGGAACAGGCCGAGCGGAACGATCGGCTCGGGCACGCGGCGCTCGACATGGATCCACGCGATCAGGCAGACCGCGCCGAAGGCGATCACTGCAAGGCTTTCGGCGGACACCAGCGAGCCGAAGATCTCCCGGCTGTCGGCCCAGAGCACAATGCTCGATACCACCGCGGCAAGCAGGACCGCGCCCGCAAAATCGATCTTTGGCCGGCGGATCGGCTTGCGATAGGGCAGGATCAGCGCGAGGCCGGTGAGCACGATGATGCCGATCGGCAGATTGACGAGAAAGATCGAGCGCCAGCCGAAGAGGTCGGAGAGCACGCCCCCCAGTGTCGGGCCGACGGCGCCGGCTGCCATCAGCATCAGGCTCGAATAGCTCTGGTAGCGGGCCCGCACGCGCGGCTCGAAGAGATCGGCATTGATCGAGAAGATGGAGACCATGATGCCGCCGCCGCCGAGACCCTGCAGCACGCGGGCGGCGATGAGCGTGTTCATCGAGACCGCAAGGCCGCAGGCAAGCGACCCCAGTGCGAAGATGAAGATCGCGGTCATCATCACATATTTGCGGCCGAAGAGGTCGCCCAGCTTGCCATAGACCGGCATCACGGCACTGGTCGCCAGCAGATAGGCCGAGCCCACCCAGCCGAAGCGCTCCAGCTCGCCGAACTCGCCGACGATGGTCGGCAGCGCGGTCGAGACGATCTGGTTGTCCAGTGCCGCCATGAAGATGCCCGTCATCAAGAGGCAGACGACAAGCATCCGGCGGCGCGGATCGGGCACGAGCGACGCGTAGGCTGTATCGGTATCCTTGTCGGAGCGCAGACGGGCATCCATGGCGGTAACGTGATCTCTCTATCTATTTAAGCGGGGAATTTGTGTGCCTTTGTCACGTATATGTCAACTGCACATATGTGATAAAGGCACAAATATGTTTTGACATCGATGGAAATCTGCTAACCCATGGGCATGAGCAACGATGACGAACAGAAGGCCGGTCCTGCCGGCACCAGCGCCTTTGCCCGTATCGGTGCGGCGATGGGGCGGATGCGGATCATGACCGGCCGGCGCTACATTGGGCGCCTTGCCATTTCGCGTGTCGGCGCGGGGCTGGAGCTTTCGCATCTCGACGCCCTGTCCCTGGTCCGGCGTCTCGGTCTCGAGCAGGAAGTTACAGTCGGCGCGCTTGCCGAGCAGTTGCGGATCGACCATTCGCGCGCGAGCCGCATTGTGGCGGATCTCGTCAAGCGCGGCGTCGTGCGCCGTGCCGCCTCGCAGGACGATGGCCGGCGTACCATCGTCACATTGACGAAGGCCGGCATGCACTGGCTCGATCAGGTGAACGGCGTCAAGGAAGAGGTGCTGTCAAAGGTGCTGTACGACTGGACGGAGGAGGAGATGGCGACGTTTGCCAATCTCTACACCCGCTTCATCGAACGGCTCGAGGCACAGGCGAAAGATTTTGACGCGGAGAGTGCGGGCAAATAACCGCCGGCCGCCAGTCTCAACGACGCCATTCGGGGGCTTCAAGGGCCTCCCGGAAGGCGAAGCGCAGGAGATGCGAGGTGATGGCGGATTGCGCCCAGGCGAGGCTCTCTTCGTTTCTTGCCTTCACGAACAGGCGTAGCCCGTCCGCATCCGCGTCGAAGAGAGCAACCCCGCCATCGAACCGGCACTCGCCATGCGTATCGGAATAGACGACGTCCACCTTGTGGGCAAAGTGCTTGCACATCTGGACCAGATATTTGGCGCCGGCAGCGGTTTTTACATGCGCGGTGGATTCGATCATGCTTTTCTTCCATTTCCAATGTGGTGAGCCGCCCGCCCGGAGCGCCGGCCGCTAGCGGATCACGATCAGGGGGCCAAGCCGGGTTACCCTTACTCCCAGAGCCTGGCGGATGAACGACAGGGCGGCATCCGTGTCGGAGACGGTGATGGTGCCGCTCACCCGGCGCTGCGCCAACGCGCTGCCCGCAAGGACGATTCGGCCGGAGAAATGACGGCTCATCTCCTCGATGACGTGGGAGAGAGGCGCATCTTCCACTGCGATCTGCCCGCGCTGCCAGGCAAGAGCCACGACACCATCAACCGGCTGGACATTCATCCGGCCGGTGTCGCGGTCATAGGTGGCCTGTTCGCCTTGCGAGACGCGCAAGGACGAGGCCGCTGCGTCACCCGTCTCGATGAGAACGGCATTTTCGGTAACCGTAACCTCCGTATCGGCAGTGCCGTAGCGCACGTCGAAGGCCGTACCGAGCGCCGTGACGTGTGTCGTCCCGGCCTCGACGGTGAACGGCCGCTCCGGCGCGTGTGCGACCTGGAAGAAGGCCTGGCCGCGCAGGAGGCGGACGGTTCGGCGGTTCGCGGTGAAATCGACGGCAATCGCCGACGTGGCGTTCAGTTGCACCGTGGATCCGTCCTCAAGGGCAACGACCGGCATTTCCGCGGTCCCCGCAATGGCATCGGCCTGTAGCCGCATGGGCCCGTCCAGCGCAAGAAACGCAGCGGCGGCGCAGACAAGGAGCGCGAGCGATGTGGCGGCAGGTTTGGCAAGGCTGCGCGGCCTGGCCTCGATGTTCCGCAGCGCCGGGTCCGACTGGATGGCCGTCCGTGCGTCGCCCAGCAACCTTTCGGCAGCCCGGTAGGTACGACAGTTCTCGGGATCATCGAGCCATTGCTGGAAGCGCGCCCTTTCTTCCGGGGATTGCGCCGGATCGCCATTGCGCAGAAGCCAGTCTGCCGCCTCTCTGTTGCGCTTTCGCTGCGCTTGCGTGGCACGGTTGCCCGGCATCGGCTTCTCCCGGAGCGTTTCGTCCTGCCAAGTAGACGATTGGCGTCGCCTTTTCGGGACTCTTAGTCGATCGAAAGAAGACGGTCGAGGCAATGGGCGAAGGCCCGGCGCAGGTGGCGGTCGACCATGTTGCGGGAAATCCTGAGCCTGACCGCGATCTGGTCCGGCGAGAGATGGTGCAGCCGATGGAGGATGAACACGACGCGGCGCCGTTCCGGCAATTCGGCGATGGCTGCCCGGAGAATGGCGACGCGCGCCTCGATCTCGAGCGCCATGTCCGGCGCCGGGCCCAGGCTGGCGACCGAAAGGGCCTCCCGCTCGGTTCCGGAGAACAGCCGCGCCTCCATGTTTTCCCGCCGCAGCCGGTCGATGCCCAGATTGATGGCGGAACGGCAGAGGAAAGCCTTGAGCGAGCGTTTGTTGCGCAGGACATCGGGCTGGGCCGCGAGCTTGACGTAAAGGTCGTGCACCACGTCCCGGGCGGTGGAGAGGGGGTGCCCCTTGCGCCGCACGGCTGTGGTTATGTCGGCGTAGTGGGCCTCCATCGCGCGGTTCAGCAGGTCGTTGCTGTCAAGGATATCCCAGGCTGGGGAGGAGGAGCTCGGCATCAGCACTCTGTTCCTGATCCAAAGAGGACGAAGCAGCGCCCGGAGCATCTGAACATGCCCGCAGCGATGGAGAAATGGCTATCTGCTCTGCAAAATCCCTGCAAGTGCAATAGCTTAGAATGTTTCAGAGCTGGAAAATATACGGCGATTAAATCAAGACAAAAAAACTCATCTTTATGCCTGATTTCGTTGCGAGAATCCTCGTGGCGGCGGCGAACTCGCAAGCTGGTCACTGCTTCGAAAAGCCGGGAAGCGTGGCAATCCTGCAACATTGCCATCGCCCGTCAGAGTGGTACGCAGAGAGGGGTTCCCGCAACGGGGTCGCGGATGATCACGGACCGCACGCCGAACACATCGGCAATCGCTTCCTCCGACAGCACGTCGTCGGGCCGGCCGGCGGCGCTGATCCTGCCGCCCTTCAACAGGACGATATGCTCGGCATAACGGGCGGCCTGATTGAGATCGTGCAGCACCGCAACAACGGTCTTGCCGTGATCGCGCACGAGGACCGTGATCAGGTTCATCAGCTCGATCTGGTGGGCGAGGTCGAGATAGGTCGTCGGTTCGTCGAGCAGGAGCACCTCACCCCGCTGCGCCAATGTCATGGCAATCCAGGCACGCTGCCGCTGGCCGCCGGAAAGCCTGTCGAGCGGCGTGCCGGCGAGGATCGTCGTGCCAGTCAGCATCAAGGCCTCCTCGCAGGCCGCCTCATCCTCGTCCGACCAGCGCCCAAAGAACGCACGGTGCGGATAGCGCCCTTGGCGGACCAGATCACGCACCGTCAGCCCCTCCGGCGCCACAGGCCCCTGCAGGAGCACGCCGATGCGTTTCGCCATCTCCTTTGTCGGCAATTTGTCGATGTTTCGGCCATCCAGCAGGATTGTTCCGCGGGATGGCGCCATGAGGCCGGCAAAGGTGCGCAGGATGGTGGATTTCCCACTGCCGTTCGGCCCGACAAGCGCCGTGAAGCGGCGTTCGGGCACGAGCAGGCCAAGGTCCTCGACGATCGACTGCATGCCATAGGCGATGGAGACGTGATGTCCGGCAAGCTTGGCCGGGACGGCTTGTTCATCCCCGGACATGACGGCGCCCCCATAGGAGATAGGCGAAGAACGGAGCCCCAATGAGGCCGGTCACAATCCCGGCGGGAAGCTGGGCGGGGGCGATGACCAGCCGGCCGAGAAGGTCCGATGCGACAACGAGGATCGCCCCGCTCAGGGCGGCAATCGGAAGGATCCGCGCATGGGACGGCCCTGCCAGCCGGCTTGCGATATGCGGCGCGACGAGGCCGACAAAGCCGATCAGTCCCGCGGCGGCAACAGCTGCGCCGGACAGGAGCGTGCACAGCACGATCATGAGGCCTCGAACCAGATCCACCCGCTGGCCGAGGCTGCGGGCTGCATTGTCGCCGAAGCGGATGAGATCGAGCTCGCCGGCTGACATCCAGGCCAGCGCCAGCGGCACGAGCAGCCAGAAGAACAGGAGGCGCACCTTCACCATGTCGGCCTCATAGACGCTTCCTGCGAGCCAGATCATCGCGCGCTGCACATCGCCAATCTCGCCGAAGGCCGACAGGAAGGTGGTGGCGGCGCTTGCAAGCGAACCAAGGCCGATGCCGATCAGGATGATGCGCAGCGACGAGGTGCCCCGCTGCCACGACAGGAGATAGACGGCGGCGGCCATGATGGCCGCGCCAAGGAAGCCGGCCAGCGGCAGCAGGGCTACCGGCGGCTCCTGCATGAGGACGATGACACCCATCACCGCAGCGGCGGCGCCGCTGTTGATGCCAAGCACGCCGGGTTCTGCGAGCGGATTGCGCATGATCGCGAGCGCGATCGTGCCGGCCGTCGCCAGCGCCGCGCCGACGAGAAGGGCAAGCAGGATGCGCGGCAGGCGCAGATCGAAGACGATCATCCCGTTCTGCGGGGTCGCATCTGCCGACCCTGCTATCGTTTCCATGAGCTCGCGCCATGACAGGGATATGTCCCCGAAGGCCAGGCTGGCGGCGACCAGCCCGGCAAGGAGAACCGCAAGAAGTGTGGCGAGGCGCATCACGTCGCCTCTCCCGCCCGGCTTCGCGCCAGCCACAGGAAAAATGGCGCGCCGATCAGCGCCACCGTCACCCCGACGGGAAAGCTTTGGCTGGCGAAGATCACGCGCCCGGCCGTATCCGCGGCGACCACGAGCAATGCGCCGCCGAGCGCGCTGAAGGGCAGGATCCAGCGATAGTCGATACCGATCGTCAGCCGCGCAATATGCGGAACCACGAGCCCCACGAAGCCGATGGGGCCGGCGAGCGAGACGGCACTGCCGGCAAGCAGGATGACCACGGCAACGGCTATCGATCTCCAGACAATGGGGTTCTGGCCCAGTGCGCGGGCCGCATCGACACCGAGGCCCATGGTCACCAGGTGCCGTCCGAGGAGAAGCGCCGCGGCAAGGCCGAAGAGGATATAGGGAGCCACCGCGGTGGTCTGCGCCATGGTCCGGCCGGACAGGGAACCGGCGGTCCAGAGACGAACGGCGTCCAGCGTGCTCTGGTCGAAGATGAGAACGGCGCTGGTCAGGGCCGTCAGGAAGGTGGCGACAACGGCGCCGGCGAGAACGAGGCCGACGGGTGAATGCCCGGTCGGACCGAAGGTGCCGATCGCAAAGACCAGCAGCGCCGCGCTGCCGGCGCCGACAAAGGCGAACCACATGTAGGCGCCGCCGGTGCCTGCCCCGAAAAGGGTCATGACGAGGACGACGGCGAAGGCGGCGCCGGCATTGATTCCGAGCAGTCCCGGCGAGGCGAGCGGATTGTTCGTCACCGCCTGCATGATCGCGCCCGAAACCGCCAGTGCGCTGCCCGCCAGCAGGCCGGCCAGAACCCGCGGCAGACGGATCGTCGCCACCAGCAGATGTTCACGCGACCCGTCAAAAGCGACGATGGCGTTCCACACGGACGACGGTGAGATATGCCTGGTGCCAAGCGTCACCGCCCACATCGATGTCGTGAGGAGCAGGCCGCTGAGAAGGATGAGGACAAGGAGCCTGCTTCCATCGCGCTTGGCCGGCCGGCCGGCTGCGCAATCGCGGTGGGCTTGTCCGGGCTCATCGGTCTGCAAGAACGTAGCGCTCGATATCGTCAAGGATGCGATTGGCAGAGGCAATCCCGTGGAAGCTCTGCCAGGCCACCCGGTCTACCCGATGGGCGCGGCCGTTCTGCACGGCGGGCAGGAGCTGCCAGAGCGGGTTTTCCGTTACCTCTTTTTCCAGCGCATCGTCCGGGCCGCTCTCGAAGCCGCTGGCGGAGACATAGAGGAGGATGTCGCCGTCGAGATTGGCAAGTTCCTCCCAGTCCGGCCGCTTGACGATCGTGCCGTCCGTCACCGTCTCATAGGCCGTGCGCTTGACGCCAGCCTCGCGCAGCACTGCGAAGGGCGCGTAGGCGAAAGGACCGTCGAGGAAGACGACGAAGCGGTCCGGCGCCAAACGGACGGTGGAAACTGTCAGGTCCTTGTCCTTCATGCGTGCCCGGATCGTGGCGGCGCGTTTTTCGTAGGCGGCCAGCGCCTCGCCGGCCACGCTCTCGCGGCCGGTGATGTCGGCGACGCGCTGGCGATAGGCCTTCCAGTCCGTATGATGGAGCAACACCGTGGGCGCGATCTTCGATACCGTCTCATAGATGGAAGCATGGGCTTCCGCGCTGCCGATGACGAGGTCGGGCTTCAGGGCGGCGACCCGCTCGAGGCTCGGCTCCCTCGGATTGCCGAGATCGACCAGGTTCGACTGCTTGATGAACGCGAGTATCCCGGTGTCCTGAATGCCCATATAGGGCGTGGCGACGACGGGGGCCTCGAGCTCGATGAGCAGGCCGAGCGTCAGGAGCGGGTCGAGCGTGACGATCCTTCTGGGCTCGGCCGGTATGCAGAGCGGTGGATTGTAGACGCCCTCCGTTATCTCCCTCCCCTGGCAGGCGGCATTGGCCAGCGAGAACGAGACGGCGAGGAAGAGGACGGCAAGACAGGAGCGCAAGGCGGATACCATTTCGGATGGATACGGAAGACGGAGATTGCGGGGCTTGCGCCCCGCAATCGGAGATCAGAACTTGGTGCGGATGTTGAGGCCGAAGGACCGCCGCGCGCCGACCTGGCCAAAGGGCAAGGCGGCATCCGGGTCGACGATGGTGAAATACTTCTCGTCGGTCAGGTTTTCCGCGAAGGCCGTGACCTCCCAATTGTCTTTCTTGAAGCCGGCCTGGGCATTCACGAGGAAACGGGAGTCGATCTTGTACATGCCCTTCGTGCCGAACCGGGAATTGTAGTCCGTCGTGTATTTGGCATCGGCGCCGACATAGACGCCATTCTCGAACTCGTAACGCCCACCGAAGCCGTAGGTCCATTCCGGCGCCTCGGGGAAGGATTTTCCGGACTGGTCGCCCAGGCCGCCGTGGTCGAACTCCAGGAACTTGGTGTTCAGGTAGCCGATCGACGCGAAGGCCGAGAACTGGTCGGTCACCTGGAAGGTCGGTTCGATTTCGAAGCCCCATGCGCGCGAGGATGCGGCGTTCTCCGTGATACGGTAGCCCGGAATGTCCGAAGGCGGCCGGATCTCGACCTGCTGGTCCTCATACTTCGTGTAGAAGAGATTGGCATTGAGCACGAGCCTGTCATCCAGCAGGGTGCCCTTGTAGGACAGCTCGTAGCTCTGCGAATATTCCGGATCATACGACACGAGGGGGAAGGCCGGGTCGCTGCGGTTGACGTAGGAGCCCCCCGAACGGAAGCCCTGCGTATAGGTGATGCCGACCCGCTGGTTTTCGCCGAATTCCTTGGAGAGCCCCAGCTTGGGTACGAAGTTCACCTCGTCGAAGGACGCCGGACCGCCGGAGAAGGCCGGATCCATTCCGTGCAGGACGGCGGAATTCAACTCGGTGTTCTTTTCCTTGAGATAGTCGAGGCGCCCTCCGGCGGTCACGAACCAGGTCGGCGCGAATTCATAGGTCGCCTCGCCGAAGACGGCGAGGTTCGTGGTCCTGCGGTTCTGCTTGTCGTCGAGCTGGTAGACCGTGCCCGGCATCAGATCGGGATAGGGCTCCGCGATGAAACGCGAGGCCCCCTCGAAGATCTGGTGGCTGCCGAAAACGCCGGCAACCCACTTCCAGCGATCGCCGTCGTAGTTCAGCCGCAGCTCCTGGGTGAAGATCGAATCGTCGTCCGTGCCCCAGATCCCGGTTGCGATGCCGGGCGTGCCTGCATCGATGGAGCTTCGTGTGTTGATGCCGTACTGGAAACCGGTCTGCGAGGTGAAACGCAGCGTATCGGAGAAGTCGTGTGTAATCTCGAGGCCGATATTGTGGACTTCGGTCCAGCGGAATTCGGTATAGGTGTCGGGATTGTTGTTGAAATCACCACGCCCATCGTAGAGCCCGACCAGCCGGTCGTTCGGGCGGTCCTTGGAATAGGCGTAGGTCAGAAGGGCGCGGGTGTCCGGCATTTCCGACGGGGTGATGAGCATCTTTGCGCGAATGGTCCCGCTGATGTCGGTCGTAAGATCGTCAAAACCCGCATAGTTCTTGAAGTTCGAATAGGACACGTCCGTATGGGAGCGCTCGAACGCCCCGGAAATGCGCAATGCGATCTGGTCCTCGACAAGCGGCGTGTTGAGGACAAAGGCCGAGCCCGCAAGGTCGTTGCTGCCCATGGTTCCCGAGAGTTCGACTTCCTTGTCGAAGGTCGGGTCCTTCGACTTGATGTAGACCGCGCCCGACATGGCGGCCCGGCCGGAAAGCGTCGATTGCGGGCCGCGATAGACCTCGACCTGCTCGACGTCCCAAAGGTTTCTTGCGCCGAAACGGGAATTGTAGCGGGTCTGGAGAATGCCATCGATATAGAGCAAACCGACCGGCGCTCCGCCAGGAACGAAACCTTCGGAGCTCATGCCGCGGATGACGAAACCGGAATTGACCGTCGCGCTGTCCAAAACGTTGGCGAGGCGGCGATAGGCATCCTGCGTGTGGCGGATCTGGCCTTTTTCGATCGCTTCCGCATTCACGATGCCGACGCTCGCGGTCGTGTCGTTCAGCGTGGTTGCCTCGCGCGCGCCATAGAGCGTGATCGTCTCGAGAAGGGTGGCTCCCTCTTCCGCCGGGCCTGCGGCCGCGGGGTCGAGGCTCAGCGTTACCTGGCTGCTGCCGGCAAAGCGCGCATCCACGCCGGTGCCGGTCAATATGGCGTTCAGCGCCTGTTCGGGCGTCAGGTTACCGCGCACGCCTTTGGTCGATTTGCCCTGTGCCAGCGATGCGTCATAGAGGATCTGGAGGCCTGTCTGGGCGGCGAGGCTGTTCAGGGCCGGCGTCAACGGGCCGGCCGGCACCAAGATCGACCGCTTGGCCGCCTGCGCTTGCGCGGGTGCCTGTGCGATCGCCGGCGCTGCCGGGCTGAACACCAGAGCGGCCGTACCGGCCAGCAAGGCGGCCCGCAGCCCCACCCTGGTGGAAACGTTCTTCTTCATCAAAACCCCCAATCGTGCGGCGTTCAAGGCGCCGCAGTCCGTCCAGACAGCGGATGAAACCCCGCTCATTGGGTCTGACGATCAAGCTTTCCGATTTGGGACTCCGCGTGGCCGATTTTCCTGAAAAACACCATCGCGCCTTTCGGTTGGTCTGGCGGCGTCACAATGGGCAGGCGGAGAAGACGGGTCTCAGTCCTTCGGGCACGGCCAGCTTGCCGGCGTCGCGAGACCCGTCGGAAGCCTGGTCTCACCGTTGCCGCAGGCGATATCGATCTGTGACTGGTCGAGGCCGGTCGCACGGGAAAGATCGAGCCCCTCGATCCGCGTCAGCAGCATGAAGGCCTTGTCCAGGCCGATCGTGCCCTCGATGCGCGCCTTGCTCAAGTCGGCGCGAGACAGGTTCGCATAGGTAAAACTTGCGCCCGAAAGGATTGCCTCGTCGAAGGACGCGCGGCTGAGATCGGCCTTTTCGAAACTCGCATAGCTGAGATCCGCCCCATCGAATGCGGCGCGTTGCAGTTCCGCGGATGCAAACGACGTTCCCTTCGCGATGACCTTCTGAAAGCTGGAGCGATAGGCTTCCACCCGTGCGAAACTCGCCTTGTCCAGCCGTGCGCCGGTGAACCAGGTCCGGATCAGGGTCGCCTTTTCCAGAACGGCCGCCGTCAGGTTCGTATCGCGCATGTCGGTGTAGCTGAGATCGGCATCCCGGAAGTTCGCCCCGGCGAAATCGTTGCCACCCAGCATCAGGTTCTTCTTGCTGCAGGCGCTCCAGTCCACTTCCGGCTCGGGATCCGCCCGGCAATCCGCAGCATCGGCATAGCGGAAGGGAAGACTTGCGGCCATCACCAGACATGCCGCGAAGAAGCCAAGAAGCATACCCTTCTGCAGTCCACTCACTGATGTAACTCCCATTGCAATGGCCGTGTCCAATCGGGCCGTTCCCTAAATATGGCAATCGGGAGCCGGATGTCATCAGCTAACCGCACGGATGGATGCAAGATCGGAGCGTGTTGGCTGCCGAGTTCGCCGAACTCTGGCGCCTCGCTGCTCGCGTCGTTCCGGCGAACCCTGCCGCAAGGAACGCCGTCAGGCCTCTCCTTCGCCACGGCGCGCGGCGAGCGCACGGGACGGCTGCATGCCGAAACGGCGCAGGAAGAGTTGGGAAAAGTGGCTCGGATTGCTGTAGCCGACGGCGATCGCCGCCTGTGTCACGTTCATCTCTCCCTGTTCGATCAGCCGGCGCGCTTCCAGAAGCCGCTGCTCCTTGAGGAACGCGTAGACGGCGAAGCCATAGAGGCTTTTGAAGCCGGATTTCAGCCGCTTCTGCGTCAGTCCGACCTCGCGGGCGAGCTCTTCGAGCGTCCAGGGGCGGGCGAGTTCGGCAATCAGCAGGTCACGGGCGCGCTGCAGCGGGCGGCGGTCGCGCGGCGGAATCGTCTGGGCCGGTTGCGTGCGGCGCATCGCGGCGATCGAGGCATTGATGATGTCGAGGGCGCGGGCCTCGAAGGCGAGATCGTCCCCTTCCACCATGGCGCTGTCGAAGAGCGCCCGCGCCACGGCGAGCAGGTCCGGCGGCACCGGCAGCACGCCGACCCAGGTGCCGTTGCCCGATGCCATGTGCAAAGCGTGGTGTTCGTCGAGATTGGCAAGGAGGTCGCCGGCGCCGAGCCGCTGCCAGAGGCTGATATCGACCCGGATGTCCATGCCTTTGAAGCGCGTGCCCACGGGCACGTCGTAGAGGCCGACGGATCCGTACGGCGCGGCCATGATGTAGATGCGCCCCGGCCGATAGGGAATGGATGACAGCCGCTGCTCGGCGTCGCTTCCCAGAAGCCACCCCTGCCCCGAGGCCTCGAAGAGAAAATCGATCGCAACGCAGGGCTCCGTGGCGAAACGGCCGACGAAATCGGCCCCGATCACCATGTCGAAGACGGAAATGGTAAGGCCCGGGCGCACGCCGAGGATCTTGTAGGCACCCTCTGTCGAGGTGTCGGAAAAGGTCGGATCGGCCGGGCTCGGGCCAAGCACGACCACGTCGTCCTGATCGGACTGCGCCAGAACGCGCTGTTCCACACGGAGATTCATCTACCCCACCAAATAATGGACCGGATCGCAATAACATTGAACCTGATTACAATAGTCAAGTTTTGTGCATCGGCCTAGTGAGGGCGTGAAATACATTGCGAGGGGTGATGTCGACTGCTGTTGTGAATTTCGCCGGACGCTCGGCGAGCTGGGCCGTGCTCGGCCTCCTGGCCGGTCTCTATGCCGCCCAGTCGGTAACCGGATCGATGGTGCAGACTGCGCTGCCCGTGGTGCTGCGGGATGCCGGCATGCCGCTCGACCAGATTGGCTATCTGGCAGTGCTGTTTCTGCCCTGGGCGCTGAAGTTCCTGTGGGCGCCGCTGGTCGACCGCTTCCTCAGCGAACGCATCTGGATCCTTTCCTGCCAGCTCGGCATCATCCTGTGCTTCCTTGCTGCGACGGTGCTGCCGCCGCAGACCCATATGGGGGCTCTTGCCGCCGTGCTGCTCGTCATGGGTGTCTTCGCCTCGACGCAGGATGTCGCGACCGATTCCCTTGCCGTCCGGGCCTCGGATGCGGCAACGCGCGGACTTGCCAGCGGCGCCTCGACGGCCGGCGCCTATCTCGGCTTCCTCATTGGCGGTGGCCTCTGGCTCGTCGTCTACCAGCATGCCGGTTGGGCGGTTTCCATGGCCGCCATGGCTGGTTTCGTCCTGCTGCTGACCATTCCCGTCTTGCTGTCTGGCGGCCTTGCCGCCCCCAGAAACAAGACGGCTCCGGCGGTGCGCACGGTGGGCCTCAGGAAGACGATCGCGAACCGCACCCTGATGCAGGGGCTCGTCTTCCTCGCGGTCTACCAGATCGGTCTTCGCATGGGGCAGGCACTCACCGGGCCCTATCTCGTCGACAAGGGCATTGCGCTCGACACGATCGGGATCCTGCGCGGCGCGGGCGGTGCGGTTGCCGGTTTCATCGCCTCCTCGCTCGGCGCCCTCCTCGTGCAGGCGGCCGGCATTCCCCGCGCGATCGGGATCGCCGCCGTGCTCAATGTCCTCCTGCTTTTGGCGCTCGGTGTTGCCGAGTTTACCGGCCTGGCCACGCCGGTGCTTGCTCTCGGTATTCTGCTCATGCAGGTTGGCGCGGTCGCGTTCTCCTTCGTTGCGCTCTATGCGGCCATGATGAACTGGTGCAATCCGGAGCAGACGGCGACCGACTTCGCCGCGCTGCAGAGCGTCGATGCGATCCTCGCCATTGCCGCGTCCTCCGTTGCCGGCCTGCTCGCCAGCGCCTTCGGCTACGGCTGGCTGTTTGCCGCCTCGGCGGTCTTCATCCTCGCCGCCCTTCTCCTCGCTCCCCGTACGCTCGGCGCCTCCATCCGGACGGCGCGGGGCCCTGCACTTCCAGAAAAGGTATCGGAACCATGATGCGTCACAGCCTGTCCGGCGTCTCCCTTCTCGCTCTCGCCGTCAGTCTCTCGCCGACTAGCGTACTGGCTGAAGACACCGCCACGGCATCGACGCTCGAGCCGATCATCATTACCGCCACCAAGCGCAGCGAGGACTACTTCCTGCTGCCGTCCACGGCCGATATCGCGAATGCGGACGCACTGCTTTCGCGCGGTATCGACACCGTCGCCGATCTCGATCGTATCTTCCCGGACGTCAACATCCGCTCGCGGTCCAGCCGCGCCTATGCCAATTTCACCATTCGCGGCCAGGCCTCGCTCGATTTCTACAATCCGAGCACGCAGGTCTATGTCGACGGCCTGCCGCAGGACAGTTTCAACCTTACCCGCGCCCTACCGGGCGGCGTTGAAAACGTCGAGCTGCTCTATGGTCCGCAGGGCTCGCTCTATGGCCGCGGCGCGATCGGTGGCGTCATCAACATTGTCACCCGCAAGCCGGACAACGAGGCACGGTTCGGCTTCGACGCCAACCTGACGAATGAAGGCGCTGGCGGCACCTTCCATGCCAGCACGCCGCTGATCGAGGATGTGCTCTATGGCGACGTGAATCTCTCGCTGCTGGACACCAAGGACATGTACATGACCACCACCGGCGCGGATGTCGGCGGCACGAGGGATGTCAACGGGCAGGTCCGCCTGCGGTATGCTCCGACAGACAGCCCTTGGGACGTGACCATCAGCGGTGGTCGCGGCCAGGTCTCCTCGACCGAAGAATACTTCGTCCTGGAATCGATGCTGGAGGACCGCATCGCCTTCGATGCACCGTCGGAATACGATCTCGACACTTGGAATTTCGGCATCAATGCCGCCTACGATCTCGGCTTTGCCACCGTCACGGCGCTGACCGGTTACCAGAAGAGCGATCTCGACCGCACGGTCTTCGGCACCTACACGCCGGAAAAGCAATGGACGCTGAGCCAGGAACTGCGTATCGCTTCCAACCCTGACCAGGGCAGCCCCGTCGACTATGTGGCCGGCCTTTACTACCAGCATCTCGACTTCACGCGGGCCGTGCCGGTCGCCAGCCAGACATCGCGGCAAAAGATCGATTCCTACGCGCTCTTCGGCGATGTGACCTGGCATGCCACCGACCGCCTCGATGTCTCGCCCGGCCTTCGCCTCGACTACGAGAGGGCAAGTGCGGAGGCGGTGGGCGGCGTGAATTTCAGCGACGACAATGCGTTCACCGCCCTTTCACCGAAACTCGGCGTGAGCTACGGCCTGACCGACGAATGGCGCGTCTACGGCCTTCTCAGCACCGGCTTCAAGGCCGGCGGTTTCACCCGAAACGTGACATCCGCCAACAACGCTTTCACCTATGATCCGCAGCACACCTACAACGGCGAGGTGGGGCTGAAATACCGCGACGAGGCCGGTCTGATGGAGGTGCAGCTTTCCGCCTACTACAACGTCACCAAGGACTACCAGATGTTCGTTGACGTTCAGCCATGGCAATACCTGCAGAATGTCGGCGAGGTGACGGCGAAGGGCATCGACCTCAAGGTCCGTGCGAAGCCGACGGAAGAACTCGGCATCACGGCGGGCCTTGCCTACAACCACACACGCTTTACAGACTACGACAATCCAGTAGCGCCGGGCACCGATTTTACCGGCAATACCGTGCCCTATGCCCCGGAGTTCACGGCCAACCTGCTGTTCGACTATCGCTTCGAACTGGAGAGCGGTCGCGGTGCGCTGGTTCCCTATGCCGGCCTCACCTATGTCAGCGAGCACTACTTCGACGAGACGAACACGATCGGCCAGAAGGGCTATGCCCTGGTGGATCTCGGCGTGAAATGGGAGCTGGACGACAAGGTTACCGCCGAGGCCTTCGTCACCAACGTCTTCGACAAGACCTACACGACCTACGGTTTCCAGTATCCCGGTCTCGGCAATCTCTACCAGCTCGGACAGGGCCGCACGATCGGCGGCCGTATCAACATGACGTTCTGAGGAGCCCGGCATGCGCATCCTCATCGTCGGCGGTGGGCCTGCGGGCCTGACCCTCGCCGCCTGCCTGCTGCGGCACGGCATCGAACCGGTCGTCGTGGAAAAGGCCGCACACGGCCGTACCGGCGGCTATTCCATCGGCCTGCACATCAACGGTTGGCAGGTCGCCGAACGGCTCGGTCTCGTCGAGGCCTTTCGCGCGAAGGCTATGCCGCTCGGCCCCGCGCACCATCTCGACCGCCGCGGCCGGAAGCTCTTTTCCTACGACTACCGCACTCTGGCGAAGGCGGCGAAGGGGAGGCTCCTCGCCATCATGCGAAGCGATTTCCACGAGATCCTGAGCAAAGCCGTGGAGGGTAGGTGTCCGATCCGCTACGAGACGACCGTCACCGCGCTGGAGGATGACGGGAGCGGCGTCGATGCCACCTTCTTCGACGGCAGCCGAGAGCGCTTCGATCTCGTCGTCGGCGCGGATGGTTATCGCAGCACGGTTCGTGCCCTCGCCTTCGGTCCCCATGAGGATTTTCTCCGACCGCTCGGCTACCGTGCCAGCGCCTGGCGCGTTTCGCTCGAAGAGCCGCTCGGGGCCAGTTTTGTCGGCATGATGGATGTCGATCATCAAGGCGGCCTCTATGCCGTCGGCGACGGCACCGCCGCCACGCTGTTCTGCTGGCGCGACGAACGGACCGACCGGCTGGATCCCGAAGCGCGGCGCACGGTGCTGCAGAAGGCGTTCGGCCATTGGCCGGAACCGGTGGCCTCCGCGCTGAGATCTGCCATCGACTGGGATCAGGCCTTTTTCGACACGGTCGCCCAGATCGAGATGCCGACATGGTCGGCGGGGCGGATCGCCCTGCTCGGGGACGCCGCCTGGTGCCTGACCTTCCTTGCCGGCCAGGGCACTTCCACTGCCATGGCCGGTGCCTACATCCTTGCTGCCGAGCTCGCCCGCAAGACCCATACGGAGGCCCTGGACAGCTACGAGGCCCGCATGCGGCCGCTTGTGACGCGAATGCAGTCCGTTTCGCGCAAGATCGGCGGGCACTATATCCCGCAGAGCACCCTGGGCATGCGCCTGCAATCCTGGATCCTGCCGATCATGCTCTCGCGGCCCTTCATCCGGTTCACCTCCAGCCGCTTGGCGGCGCCACCTCTCGCGCTCGACTGATCAGGCAGAGACGCAGCGGGCTTATCGATGCCTTCGCCGGCATCGAGATGAACCTGCGGCCGGCAGGTCCTTTCGGGGAGGTCTTCGACCGCATCTTCGGGCAGGCGACGAAGGGGAGGCTGCGGCCACCCCTTCTTCACCGTCCTGGAACTTGTCCCGGGGTGCTACTCCGCCGCGACGATATGGAACTGGGGTGCGCCGTCGCATTTTCCGGCGCCGCCCATGATGTAGATGAGACAGCTCGTCCTCAGCAGCGAGGCGAAATTCGACACCGAACCGTTGATCTCAAGCGCCTCGTCGTAGAGCGTCGAAAGGAAGCGGGATGTCGACAGACCCTGGCCTGCGGCCATCTCGTCGATCAGGTCCCAGAAGGCTGCCTCGATCTGGATGCTGGTCGAATGTCCGCCGATCCGCACCGAGCGGTTGACGGGCCGGTAGCGTTGCGGGTCCTGGCCCGCAAAGACCTCACACATGGTATATCCTCCAGTCTTGTTTTTATGGCCGCGATTATGCGGTGACCCCGGGCTTTGGTCAAATCATCCGGGTGACGCCGGCTTGGCGAAAAATCCTTCGAAGGAAACTCCAGAAATGAAAATCCTCATGCGGTAATGGGCTGCTACCCACCGCGGTGAATCCCGGCGCAAAATCTCCTCACGATACGAACTGCAAAGAGGAGAAGAACAGCGTGGCGAAGTCGATCCATTCCATGATCCGGGTTCTGGATGAAGGCCGGTCCGTGGACTTCTACAACAAGGCCTTCGGGCTCGACGTGGCCGACCGGCTCGACTTCGAGACCTTCACGCTCGTCTACATGAGCAATGCCGAAAGCGACTTCGAACTCGAGCTGACGATCAACAAGGGGCGCTCCGAGGCCTACAATCTCGGCGACGGCTATGGCCATTTTGCGGTCTCCGTTTCCGATCTCGACGGCGAGCACGCCCGCATCTCCGCCCTCGGCTTCACGACCGGCAAGATCGTCGAGTTCAACCGTGACGGCGGCCTGCTCGCCCGCTTTTTCTTCGTCACCGATCCTGACGGCTACAAGATCGAGGTTTTGCAACGGCACGGCCGCTTCAAATGAACGGGCGGGCGGCCGGAGGAGGGTCGCCCGTTCCAATGCAACGGGAGGAATGCGACATGACGACCATCTACGAGCAGCGCCCTGGGCTCTCCCGGCGCGAGCTTTTAAAGCGCGGCACGATCGGCGCCGCGCTGATCATCACCGGCAATGCGGTGCTCAGCCCCGACAAGGCCTGGGGGCTGGAGACGGCGGCGCTGAAGCCGGACACCATGGCGACCCTCATCAAGCTCGCCCGCGACATCTACCCGCACGATTCGATAGCCGACCGGTTCTACGCCATCGCGGTGAAGGGCCATGACACCAAGGCCGGCACAGACGCCAAGCACAAGGAACTGATAGAGGCTGGCATCGCCGATCTCGACAAGCGCGCCGGCGCAGGCGGCTACCGCGCACTCGGCTGGGAGGACGACCGCGTCGATATCCTCAAGCAGATCGAGACGACGCCCTTCTTCCAGGCGGTACGCGGCGATCTCGTGGTCTCGCTCTACAACCAGAAGGAGCTCTGGCCGCATTTCGGCTACGAGGGCGAATCCTATTCCAAGGGCGGCTACATCGCCCGCGGCTTCGACGATATCGAATGGCTCTGACGGCGATCTGACGGCCGGCGCCGGAGGAGGCGCGGCTGCAAGGCGCATGGCGCCGATCGCCCATGTTTCGGGAGGAAACCATGGCAGCTCCTTATGATCTCAACGACGACAGCGTGGTCGTCATCATCGGTTCGGGTGCCGGCGGTGGTACGCTGGGCAACGAACTCGCGCAGAAAGGCATCGACGTCGTCGTGCTCGAGGCCGGCGCGCGTATCGAACACGAGGACTTCATCAACGACGAATGGGACAGCTTTGCCCAGCTCGCCTGGCTGGACCATCGCACGACGGGCGGTGGCTGGCGTGTCTCGAAAGACTTTCCCAACCTGCCGGCCTGGATCGTCAAGGCCGTCGGCGGCACCACGACGCACTGGGCCGGCGCCTCGCTGCGCTTCCAGGAGCACGAGTTCAAGACCCTGACGCACTACGGCAAGGTCGAGGGCGCCAACCTGCTCGACTGGCCGCTGACACTGGCCGAGCTGGAGCCTTACTACGCCAAGGCCGAAGACAAGATGGGCGTGACGCGCACCAACGGCATCGAAGGCCTGCCGGGCAACAACAACTTCAAGATCCTGAAAGCCGGTGCCGACAAGCTCGGCTACAAGGAATGTCACACCGGCAACATGGCAATCAACTCGGCCGATCGCGACGACCGCATGAGCTGTCAGCAGACCGGCTTCTGTTTCCAGGGCTGCAAATGGGGCGCCAAATGGTCGACGCTCTATACCGAGATCCCGAAGGGGGAAGCGACCGGCAAGCTTGAAGTGCGGCCGAATTCCCATGTCGTCAAGATCGAGCATGACGACAGCGGCAAGGTGACGGCTGTCGTCTATGCCGACAAGGACGGCAAGCTGCAGAGCCAGAAGGCCCGCATCGTCTGCGTCGCCGGCAATTCCATCGAAAGCCCGCGCCTTCTGCTCAATTCTGCATCGAGCAAATATCCTGATGGCCTCGCCAACTCCTCCGGCCAGGTCGGCAAGAACTACATGCGGCATACGACCGGCTCGGTCTATGCCGTGTTCGAAAAGCCGGTGCATTTCTACCGCGGCACCACCATGGCCGGCATCATCCGCGACGAGGCCAAACACGATCCCTCGCGCGGCTTCGTCGGCGGCTACGAACTGGAGACGCTGGCGCTCGGCGTGCCGTTCATGGCGGCGTTCCTCGATCCCGGCGGCTGGGGCCGTTCCTTTGCCTCGGCCATGGACAGCTATGCCAACATGGCGGGCCTGTGGATCGTCGGCGAGGACATGCCGCAGGAACAGAACGCCGTGAAGCTGCATGGCGAATTGAAGGACAAGTACGGCATGCCGATCCCGGATGTCTGGTTCACCGACCATGCGAACGATGTCGCCATGCGTAACCACGCCTACAAACAGGGCGAAGCGCTCTACGCTGCGGTCGGCGCGACACGCAGCTTCCCGACGCCGCCCTATCCCTCGACGCACAATCTCGGCACCAACCGCATGAGCGAGAAGGCTGAGGACGGCGTCGTCAACAAGTGGGGCCAGACGCACGACATCAAGAACCTCTTCGTCTCCGACGGCAGCCAGTTCACCACGGGAGCAGCGGAGAACCCGACCTTGACGATCGTCACGCTCGCCATCCGCCAGGCGGACTACATCGCCAAGGAAATGGGTGCCGGCTCGATCTGAGCAAAACCGCGATCCTCCCCGGTCGCCTGCGGGCGGCCGGTGATCGCGTGCGGCTCCTGAGGCCGCGCCACCTTGGGCCGGCTTCCGCCGGCCGCTTTTTGCCGTCACCGTGGATCGAGCATGAAAAACGTCATCCTTCTAACCGCCCTGCTGCTCCCCATTGCTGCCAATGCCGCCGAAGGCTCGGCAGAGGCTGGCGCTGCGGTCTTCAAGAAATGCACCGCCTGCCACAGCGCCGAACAGCCGGTGAACAAGGTCGGTCCCCATCTGGTCGGTATCATCGACCGTCCGGCGGCTTCCCTTAGCGACTATGGGAGGTATTCCGAGGCAATGAAGGCGGAAGGCGAGAAGGGGCTCAGATGGGACGAGGCGGCGCTGTCCGCCTATCTGGCCGGACCGAAGAAAATGATCCCGAAAACACGCATGGCGTTTTCCGGACTGAAGCCCGGTGACGCCGATGACGTCATCGCCTATCTTCGCTCCCTTGGACCGGCCCGGTAAAGGGATGTGCCGGTTCCCGGGGCCATGCATTCAGCAAGCAGGCCCGGCGCGTGACCGGGCCTGTTCGTTGCGGAGGTCGCTTTCCTGAAGGATGGCGGCGCCATCCGACGGTGGTGCCCTTACTGTGCGATCGGCGCGTAGTTGCCGTTGCTCCAGCGGTTGATGTCGTAGCTGGCGTTCTTCAGATCGCCCTTCTCGTCGAAGGTGACCGTTCCGACAACGGTGTCGATCGGCTGGCCGTTCTTCAGGGCTTCGGCGACCTTGGTCGGATCGTCCGAGCCGGCACGTTCGATACCCTGGGCAAAGGCCTGGATCACGGCGTAGGAGAAGAGGGTGAAACCTTCCGGCTTGAAGCCGCCGGCCTGGATCTTCTCGACGGCTTCCTTCGCTTCGGGTTTGGCCTGCGGATCGGACGGGAAGACAAACATCGTGCCTTCGCCGGCCGGGCCTGCGACCTGCCAGAATTCCGGTGAGGCAATCGAGTCCGGCATGATCAGCTGGAACTTGTAGCCCTGCTCGGCGGCCTGGCGCAGGATGAGGCCCGCTTCCGGATGATAGCCGCCGAAATAGACGACATCGACCTTGGCGTCCTTCAGCTTGGTCACCAGCGCATTGTAGTCCTTCTCACCGGCATTGATGCCTTCGGCAAGAACCTCCTTGAGGCCGTTTTCATTCATCGTGGCGCGCACGGCATCTGCAACGCCCTGGCCATAGGCCGTCTTGTCGTGCAGCACTGCGACGTTCTTGCCGGTATATTGCTTTGCGATCCACGGGCCGATGAAAGCGCCCTGGGCGTCGTCACGGGTGTAGAGGCGCATGATGTTGGTCCAGCCCTTGGCGGCCGCATCGTCCGTCATGACCGGGTTCGAGGAGGCCGGGCTCATCATCAGCGTACCGTTCTCGGCGTAGACGGCCGATGCCGGAATGCTGGAACCGGAGCAGGCGTGGCCATCGACGAACTGGATGCCGCTGGCGGCGATGCGGTTTGCGACCGAAACGGCCTGCTTCGGATCGCACTGGTCGTCCTCGAACTGCAGCTTGATCTGGCGGCCCATCACGCCGCCCTTGGCGTTGATGGCGTCGGCGGCGGCCTGCGCACCCTGCTTGAACTGGTCACCGATCGTGGCGAGCGGCCCGGTCAGCGGGCCGGCGACGGCGAATGTCAGGTCTTCCGCCCGCGCGGCGGTGCTCATGAGCAGGCCGAGGGCCGTGCCGATAATCAGAAGGCTCTTCAATGTCTCAACTCCCTTTTTCGCCCGCACCAGTGCGGGTCGTTCTTTTCACAATAAAACATCAACTCGGGACGGGCTCTCCGTTCCCACCCAGAAGAGGCTGACATTCGAGCCACTCCCAGAGATAGGAAGCAAGCCCCCTGTCGATATGAATCCGCAGGCTCCCGGTGTCGGCGTGCCGGTAGATCGTCGCCATCATCCCTGCAAACGACATGGCGGCGCAAGGCCCGGCATTGTCCGGGTCGAGGGCCGTTCCCCGCGCGAGGAGGTCGCGAACACCGTCTCCTTTCGCTTCGATGACGCGGAGGGCGGCGCTGACGGTCGTTGCGGCCCAGCCCTCGTCGTGCCATCCGTCCGCCAGCTCCCCAGACGAGATCCCGACGACCAGCAACCGATCACGGGCAACACGCACGACATAGCGCTCGCCAACAGCAAGCCCCAGCGCGCCGATATCCTTGCCGAGATCATGACGGGCGAGAAACCGCTCGACATCACCGCTGACGAGGCGCTGCGTGAGTCCGGCGACAGTCCCGATCGTGAGGTTGGGGCCGGCGAGACGGGCAAGCGTCCAGTCCGGTTCGGGGCGCCATTTCGCGGACACGTCAAGCATGGAGGCGGTTTCCTTCCGCGTCGAAGGCGCAGGGGGAGATGATGCGGGCGCGTCTGATCTCCCGCAGATGCTGCAGCTCGATGATCTCACCTATACGGGAACGACCGCGCTCGATCAGCCCCAGAGCGATCGGCGTCTGCAGCGCCGGGCTGAAATAGCTGGAGGTGACATAGCCCGTGCTGCGCAGGCTGCCCGCCTCCCGTTCGATGCCGTGCGCCCCGGTCGGCAGCACGCCCTTGCCGTCGATGGCTTCGAGGCCGACGAACTGCCGTCGATCCAGGCGCGCGGCGTCCTCTGTGATGAGCGACCGGCGACCGATGAACTCGACCTTCTTGCGCTCCAGCGGCGCGGTGAGACCGAAATCCATCGGGCGGCTCGTTCCGTCGGTGTCCTTGCCGATGACGATGTAGCCCTTTTCGGCACGCAGGATCATGAGGGCTTCGAGGCCGAGCAAGGTGGCGCCGAAGGCCTCGCCTTCCCGCCGCAGCCGCGCCCAGAGTGTCGCGGCATGCTCGGCGGGCACGGAAACCTCGTAGGAACGGTCGCCGGTGAAGCTGACGCGGGCGATCCGTACGGCGACGCCTTCGAATACGCTGGCCGCCACGGCCATGTGCGGCAGGGCCGCATCATCAAGCGGAACGTCGAAGCCGATGGTTTCCATCAGCGCTCGTGCACGCGGTCCGGTGACGGTCAGCGTCGCCATTTCGGCCGTCGCGTTGTGGATGAAGACCCGTCGCCTGTCGAAGCGGTCCTGACGCCACTCCTCCAGCAGGGCGTGTACGCCGGCCACGTGTGAGGAGGAGCAGGAAACGACGAAACGGTTCTCGTCGAGCCGCACCAGCACGCCATCGTCATAGATGTTGCCACCTTCCGTGAGGATGAACCCGTAGCGGCAGCGGCCGGGCGGGAGCGTCGACACGGTGTTGTAGTAGATGAAATCGAGGAAAGTGGCGGCATCCGGGCCGATCACCTCGATCTTGCCGAGCGGCGAGCCGTCGAAGAGCGCGACACCCTGGCGGGCGGCCTTTGCTTCTGCCTGAATGCGCGCCTCCGCGGCGCCGCCGCCATAATAGGCGGGGCGCAGCCAGCCGCCATAGTCGCGGAAGACGGCACCCTCGGCGCGGTGCTGCCTTTCCAGCGGCAGGCGGCGGAGCGGGTTCATGCGCGTGCCGGAGCGGGCGCCCGCGAAGGACGCGAGCGGGACCGGCGCAAAGGGCGGGCGGTAGGTCGTCGTGCCGACCTCGGGAATGCGGCGGCCGGTGATCTCCGCCATCAGCGCCAGGCCATTGACGTTGGAGGTCTTGCCCTGGTCCGTCGCCATGCCGAGCGTCGTGTAGCGCTTCAGATGCTCGACGGAGACGAAGTTTTCCCGCACGGCGAGTTCCACGTCCTTGGCGGTGACATCGTTCTGAAGATCGATCCAGACCCGTTCCTTCGCGCCCGGTTTCGGCCAGGCCGCGACGATGCCAAGCGTCCGGTCAGCGCCCTCTGTCAGGCCTGCGGGAAGGCCGAAGTCACCGGCGGCGGCCCCCGCAACCGCAACGCCCTCGACCGGCCGGCCGGGGACGAAGGCGAGGATGTCGTCGCGCCAGTCGAGCTTGCCCTGCGCCTGGCAGTAAAGGTGCACGGTCGGCGTGAAGCCGCCGGAGGCAAGCACGGCATCCGCTTCCAGCATGCTGCCGTCGGAAAGCCGGACGGCACGGACGGCACCGCGGCCGCTGGCGGAAAGCACGGTGCGTCCCGCCAGAACGCGGAGGCAGGCGGGTGACGGTGCATCGGCGCGATAATCGACGACGGTCACCTCCGCCCCGGCTGCGGCCAGGGCCTTCGCCGTCTCGTAGGCAAGGCCGTTGTTCGTCGCGACCACGACCTTGCGCCCCGCTGCGACGCCGAAACGGCGAAGATAGACAAGGGCGGCTTCCGCGGACATGATGCCCGGCAGGTCGTTGTTGCCGAAGGGAAGCGGCCGCTCGATGGCGCCGGTGGCGAGCACGATCGATCCGGCGCGGACCCGCCAGAGACGGTCCGTTGCGCCATCTTCCCCCTTCTGGTGAAGGCCGACCAGATGATGGTCGTAGATGCCGAAGGCCGTCGTTCCGGTCAGCACGAGAGCTCCGGCCTCGGCCAGTTCCCTAGCCACGTCTGCCGCCCATTCGAGGCCGGCTTTGTCCTCGATGGTCGCAGTGCGGAAAAGCAGGCTGCCGCCGACCTCCCGGCCGTCGTCGCACAGGACGACGCGTTTGCCGGCATGCAGCGCCTTGCGGGCGGCAAGCAGACCTGCCGGGCCAGCGCCGACCACCAGCATGTCGCAATGGTGGTTCACCTGCTCGGCGAAGGCGGGGCCTTGTACGGCCGCGTCCAGCGCCCCGAGGCCCGCCATCTGCCGGATACGCGGCTCGAAGAGGTGCCAGTCCGGGAACATGAAGGTCTTGTAGTAGAAGGCGGCTGGAATGAAGCGCGAGAAGGCATCGAGGAAGGCGTGGCGATCCTTCTGCGCGCTCGGATCGGCATTCACGCTGCGCACCGCCATGCCATCCACGGCGTGCACCTGCGTTGCCCGCGTGTTCGGCATACCGCCGGCAATGTCGACCAGGGCGTTCGGCTCTTCGACGCCGGCGCCCCAGAGGCCCCGAGGGCGGTGATACTTGAAGCTGCGGCCGAGCACAGAGACCCCGCCGGCCAGCAGCGCCGAAGCCACCGTATCGCCAACAAAACCCTCGACCGCGCGCCCATCGAAGGAAAAGCGCAGCCGCCGTGAACGGTCGATGGCGGAGCCGCCCTCAGTGCGCCATGCCGTCATTGCCGTCTCCCTCTCCCAGCGCGAGGGACTGTGCCACGCGGTGATTTACGGTGTCCCGCTCCATGCGGAAGACCTCGCCGCAGGTCATGTGCATCCAGATCTCGCTTGCCTGTCCGCGCGGATTGTTACGCGCGTGCAGATAGCTGCTCCATTCGCCGTCCGTCACGGCGCGGAACCCTTCGGGGCGGTGATTGCCGGCATCGCCGCCGAAGTGGAATTCGCTCTCGCTTCGCGGGCCGCAGAAGGGGCAGGGAAAGAGCTGCATGGGTCGCCTCCTAGTGTGCGATGCCGGAGCCGGCGGCCTCGTCGATCAGGCGGCCGCGTGCGAAGCGGTCGAGATCGAAGGGGCGGCTGATGTCGTGGTGCTTGCCCGTCGCCAGGAGATGGGCGAGCAGCGTGCCGCCGGCCGGAATGGCCTTGAAGCCACCCGTTCCCCAGCCGCAGTTGAGAAAGAGGCCGGGCAGCGGGCTCTCCCCGAGGATGGGCGATGAATCCGGGGTCACGTCCACGATGCCGGCCCATTGCCGCATCAGCCGGAGCTGGCGGAACGAGGGGAACATTTCCAGAAGGCCCGCGACGACGTCTTCCAGCACCGGCAGGTTGCCGCGCTGCCCATAGGACGGGATCCGGTCGAGCGCGCCGCCGATGACGAGCTCGCCCTTGTCCGACTGGCTGGCATAGGTACCGGTTCCGGGAGAGAGCACGACCGTATCGAGCGCCGGCTTGATCGGCTCGGAAACGCAGGCCTGCAAGGCATAGGAGGTGATCGGCAGGCGGAAACCGGCCTTGGCCGCAAGATGCGAGGAATGGCCGGCGACGACCATGCCCGTGCGTTCGGCGCGGATCTCGCCGCGGCTCGTCCTGACGCCGCGGCAGTGCCCGCCCTCGATCAGGAAGTCCTCCACCTCGCAGGACTGGATGATATCGACGCCCAGCCTGTCGGCGGCGCGGGCGTAACCCCAGGCGACCGCATCGTGGCGCGCCGTCCCTGCCCTGCCCTGCCAGACGCCGCCGAAAACCGGATAGCGCGCCGCGGGCGAGACGTTGAGGAGCGGCAGCACGCGCCGCACGTCTTCCGCTTCGAAGAGTTCGGCATCGGTGCCGTTGATCTGCATGGCGTTAACCGTCCGCGCCGCCATCTCCATCTCCGCTTCGCTATGGGCAAGCGTGATGATGCCGCGCTGGGAGAGCATGATGTTGTAGTTGAGGTCCCGGCCGAGCGTTTCGTAGAGACGGAGCGCAAGGTCGTAGAGCGCCGTGCTTTCGGGAAAGAAGTAATTCGAGCGTACGACGGTGGTGTTGCGCCCGGTGTTGCCACCGCCCAGCCAGCCTTTTTCAATGACCGCAACATTGCGGATATTGTGCGTCCTGGCGAGATAATAGGCTGTCGCAAGGCCATGTCCGCCGCCGCCGATGATCAGGATGTCGTAGCGCGGCTTGGGCTGCGGCGAGCGCCAGGCCTGCTGCCAGCCCTTCTGCCCCTTGAGGCCTTCCTTGAGAAGCGAGAATGCGGAGTAGTGTCGTGTCATCGCGCGCCGCCCCATGCGCGGCCCTGCGACAACAAGGCTGAGTGCTGCTTCATGCGCTGCCCCATGGTTGAAAGACCGCCCCCCGAGCCATCCCTGCTCGACGGATCCTATGCGTATTCTCTCTGTACACTAATGTCCAGAAGATTGCGATGGAATGCACACTTTGGCGAACCTCATGCGGAGGATCGCCTTAAAGGCCGTAAATAGCGAAGCGTACAAACATGTCCATTGTTCAGCCATCCGGCTGAACGCGCCGCATCAAGGTTTCGAAGGCTTCGACCTCCTCGTCCGAAGCCGTGCGGCCCGTGAAACTGAGGAGATAGGGCCTCAGAAGGCGCAGCCGCATTTCACGGTCATCGCGCATGCCGAGCGTGTAGTGGCCGATCTGCGTGAAATAGAGGACGCGCGCGCGGATGAAGGCCTCGTCCTCCGGGTAGCTGTAGCGCTGGAACATGCGTGCGACAGCATCGACGCGCTGGTCGTCCGCCTGATCGACGACGTTGCGTACCGACCCATCCACCTGTGCCCAGGAGCGGACTGCGGCGTCGAGGCGGGGGCTGAAGAGGCCGGGATCCACCCAGCATTCGAAGATGTGGCATACGGCCTTCGTGACCGTGGGCGCGGGGCGCAGCGCTCGTTCGATGATCGGACTTGTGTTCTTGCGCAGCCAGTGTTCGAGAAGCTCCCGGTGCAGCTCCTGCAAATCGGCGAAGAACCAGTAGAAACTGGACCGCGACACGGCGAGTGTCTTCGCCATGACCTGAATCTTCACATTGGCAATGCCCTCTTCCACAAGCGCTGCAATGCCCGCCTCGATCCAGGCCTCCCGCGTCATGCGGCCGGCCGCCTGCTTTCCGGCAGACGCTTTTGTCCTCGGGGGGCTCGCAGTGCTCACGGCGTCTCCTTCTGGCAAGCCCGGTGTCCGACGGCGAGCGCGGGATGTTGCGCACGGCAAGAGGGATATCAAGTTCGCGACAAGAATCTACCCTGTTGGCAGAGCCCGCTGCGGGAAGCGCTGAGGGCTCCCGGTACTGCCGTATCGCCTCGAACAGTTCAGCGCCAGAATTTCTTTGCATCGAGCAAGTCGTCCAGCGCGGCCTGCGAACGCCCGATCAGCTTCGCCTTGTCACGCGGCCGATACGCCTGTTCGCCTTCCTCCAGTGTAATAAGACCATATCTTGCCGCGATCTGCGGGCCGGTCACAAGGTCGTTCAAGGCACCGAGCTGATCCTGCAGGCGCTCCATTGCGTCGGAGAAATGTGCGAGGCGGCGCTGCCCGCGCTTGTCGTCGAACAGGCAGCCGAAGAACTCGGCGGCATAGCGCAACCTCTTGGCGTCCTTGCGGATCTGGTGCCGTTCGTCATCGGTCAAGCCGGCGAGGTCCCGACCATTCTTCTTCAGCTTCCTTCGCAGCTTATCGAGAGCACGCGCGGCAAAATCGGCCACCGGCTCGCCGAGTGCGGATGCCTGCAAGTAATCCCCGGACTGGAGCCACTCGTTGAAATCGATCATGAGAACCCGGGCCTGGGGCGACGACAGCGCGGCGAGCGCGGCTTCTTGGGCGGTATTTTGTGCCTGCCGGAGTTTTGCGTCGGATGCGTGCGATGTCGTCTTCGCCATCAGCACATCGAGATCGCGGGCGTCGCCCAGCAGGCGGGCGAGCCAGCGAAACGTGTCGGACAATCGCTCCGCCTCGCCCCCGAGATGGGGCCTGAACACCGAGAACGCGGTGCGCAGCCGCCGCAAGGCGACCCGCGCCTGATGAAGGGCCTCTTGCGCGCTGTGCCGGCGACGCAGGATTGTTTCGTTGAGCCGGAACTGGCGAAAGCAGGATCCGGCGATCACGCGAAAGGCGTGCCCTGCGGTGTGGCCTGTTTCGAGGTGAATGGGGTCGGCCTTGATGGCAACGGGGGCCGCATCGAGAAGGCGATAGCCGCGTTCGGTTTTGGATTGGACGCCGATCGCAACCGGTATGGTCGCTTCGATCTTCCGTGCCAGCCGGAACAGGTCGGCCGGCTTGCCGCCTTTCAGCTCAAGGTCCAGTTCGCAAACGGCGAGCCGCCGTTCCCCCGCGATCAGCTCGCCGCGATCGGCAGAAACATCGATATGGGACCCATTCTCGGTCGCGGTCCAGGTCTGGCGGACGATATCAACCTCAAACAGGGGGCAGAGCGCAGGGACGATCGTTCCGAACCTCGAGGCCAGGGGCGCTGCTTCGTCGAGGACCGGCTCCAGCGAGGCCACGGACATTTCCCATTCCGGCCGGATGAACAGGGGGGCGGCGGGGCCGGTTGCCTTGATGGTCTGGACGAGTGATGTCCCCGTCCGGCGTATGCGAAGCGAAAATCCCGCCTTTTCGAGGCTGTTCTCGGCGGTGTCGAAATAGGTCTCGTGCCGCTTGATGGAGCCGACCGGCTCACCGAGCAGTCGTGAGGCGAGGAGAGCTTCGAAATCCTCCGATGTGACGTCCAGCTTCAGCTCGATCTCCGGCATGCTCGTCTCCCGCTGTTGCTTGAAGCCGGCCGGCGGAAGGCGGACCGCTTCAAAGCGGTTCGGGGCCCGATGGCGCAAAGCAAAGGCACGTCAGGATACGGCCCTGTGCTCGAGAGGCAAGTCGGCGAAAGAGACATGAAGTAGACGCAGCCTCGCGACCCGCTCCGCGGCGGCATGTCAGCGAACACCCCGGCTGATCCGAACCATCCGTTTTGCCGATGGGAGGAAGTGGAATCCTCCTCCCATCGGTTGCACGAAAGGACCGGCGTGTCAGCCCTTGCGGGTCACGAGCCGGGTATCGAGATAGGCCTGCAGCGCTTCCGAGCCTCCCTCCGTACCATGGCCCGAATCCTTGATCCCGCCGAAGGGGACTTCGGGCAGGGCGAGGCCGAGATGGTTGATGGAGACCATTCCGGCCTCCACCTCGTTACCGAGGCGCGTCGCGGTGGCGCTGCTGCGCGTGAAGGCAAAGGCGGCAAGGCCATAGGGCAGGCGGTTCGCCTCGCTGATCGCCTCTCCGAGATCACCGAAGCGGTTGACGACAGCGACGGGGCCGAAGGGTTCTTCGTTCATGATGCGCGCCGCTACCGGCACGTCGGCCAGCACCGTCGGCTCGAAGAACCACCCTTCATTGCCGATGCGACGGCCGCCGGTCGTCAGTTTCGCACCGTGTTCGACGGCGTCGCCGATCAGGCTTTCCAGCGCTGGGATGCGCCGATCGTTCGCCAGTGGCCCCATCTCGATATCGGCATCAAGGCCGTTGCCGACCCGCACCGCCTTCGCCCCGGCCGTAAAGCGCTCGGTGAAGGCATCGGCGATCTTCTCCTGGACGAGGAAACGCGTGGGCGAAACGCAGACCTGCCCCGCATTGCGGAACTTGTTGCCGACCATCAGGTTCACGGCAAGGTCGAGGTCCGCATCCTCGGCGACGATGACGGGCGCATGGCCGCCAAGTTCCATCGTGGCGCGCTTCATGTGTGCGCCGGCAAGCGCGGCGAGCTGCTTGCCGACAGGCGTGGACCCCGTGAAGCTGATCTTGCGGATGACCGGATGCGGGATGAGGTATTCCGAAATCTCGGCCGGAACACCATAGACGAGATTGATGACGCCGGCCGGGATACCCGCGTCCGCGAAGGCCTTGATGAGGGCCGCGGGCGATGCCGGAGTTTCCTCGGGCGCCTTGACGATGATCGTGCAGCCGGCGGCAATCGCTGCGGAAAGCTTGCGAACGACCTGGTTGATGGGGAAGTTCCACGGCGTGAAGGCGGCGACAGGCCCGACGGGCCGCTTCAGGGTGATCTGCAGCACATCCGGTGCGCGGGAGGGGATGACCTGTCCGTAGGCGCGCTGTGCCTCGCCGGCAAACCACTCGATGATATCGGCGCCGGCCAGCGTCTCCATCCGTGCCTGCGATACCGGCTTGCCCTGCTCCAGCGTCATCGTGACGGCAATCTCGTCGGCGCGCTCACGCAGGATGTCGGCCGCGCGGCGCATCAGCCTCGCGCGCTCGTAAGCCGATGTCGCGCTCCACTGCGGGAAGGTGCGGTCGACGGCCGCCAGCGCTTCGTCGAGATCCGCCCGATCCGCCCAGGCGACGGTGCCGATCGGCTGGGCCGTCGCCGGGTTGAGAACCGGAATGGTCCGTCCGCCGGAGGCCGGCCGCCAAACACCGTCGATGAAAAGCAATGTGTCGGGATAGGTCGTCATCGTAAAATCCTCATTCGTATCATACGCAGTTCGCATCGGCGCGGCCGAGCTGGAACATCGGCCCGCCGCGCCTTCGCGGAAAGCCATAGCCGTGGACTTCGACGAGGTCGATATCGGCGGCGCTTGCGGCGATGCCTTCTGCGAGGATCGCCTGTCCCTCCTGTGCCATCGCGGCCATCAGTCTGGCAACGATTACCTCGCCGGGCATGTCCGTTCGCGGCCCCATGAGTGGTGCGAGAATCCGCGCGGCCTCGGCGGAGGGCTGCGGGCGGCGGTCGCCGGGCGCGTAGTCGTACCACCCACCACCGGTCTTCTGGCCCTTGCGCCCCGCCCGCACCAGCAGATCGCCCGGCATGTCCGGTACGGGTTCGCCCCGCTTGCGGGCTGCCTCGCGATGGAGAAAGGCAATATCGAGGCCCGCCATGTCCTGCATTTCGAATGGCCCCATGGCAAAGCCGAAGCCGCGCATCGCCGCGTCGATGGCGGCGATGCCGACGCCATCGCGAACCAGCGCCTCCGCTTCCGTCCGGAACCTTCGGAGGATGCGGTTGCCGATGAAGCCGTCGCAGATGCCCGCGCGCACGGGGATCTTGCCGAGGCGCCGGGCGATTTCGAAGGCCGTCGCCAGCACGTCCGGCGCCGTTTCCGGTGTCGGTACGATTTCGAGGAGTTTCATGACATGCGCCGGACTGAAGAAATGGAGGCCCAGGAAACGCTCCGGTTCCGGCAGGCCTTCCGCGATCAGCCGCGGGTCGATGTAGGAGGTGTTGGTCGCAAGAATGGCATCCGGCCGGCAGAAGCGCCGCAGCTCGGCGAAGACGGCACGCTTGACGGCGAGCTCCTCGAACACGGCTTCGATCACGACGTCGCAGCGCTCCACGCCACCATAGCCGATGTTCGTTTCGAGACGGCCCAACCGCTCGGCCACCTCTTCGCCCGTTGTCTGTCCCCGGCGCTGCGATGCCTCGAAAAGGTTTGCGAGCGTTTCGCGTGCCCGTGAAACGCCGGCAGCGTCCTGCTCGACAAGCACGACGGAGAGACCGGCATTGAGAAGTGCGGCGGCGATCCCGCTGCCCATCGTTCCGCCACCGACGACGCCGGCGGTGTCGACGGGTCTCGGCGCTGTCCCGCGGATATCCGCCGGTCGCATCGCTGCGCGCTCGGCGAAGAAGAGATGGCGCAGGGCGGCGGCCTCTTCGCTTCCGCGCAGCGAGAGGAAGGTCGCCCGCTCGCGCGCCAGGCCGGCCGCGGTACCTTGCTCGACCCCGCATTTGAGGACCTCTAGTGCCTGCAGGGGCGCCGAAGCACCCTTCACGCGCGAAGCGATCCTCTGTTCCGCTTCCGTCCAGATCTCCTGCGCCGGTTCGGATAGCGGACGATCGAGGCTTGGCAGAGGCAGGGCCTTGTCGAGCGCCATGCGCACGAAGGCAATGGCGCCCGGCAGCAGCGGTTCCTCGACCATGGCGTCGACCAGTCCGAGCCGTATCGCCTCTGCGGCGTCCAATGTATGGTTCTCCGCAACGACCCGGATCGCCTCGGCAATGCCGATCACCCGCGGCAGGCGCTGCGTGCCGCCGGAACCCGGAATGATGCCGAGATTGACCTCCGGCAGGGCGAAGCGGGCGGTTCCGGTCGCAACTCTCATGCGGCATCCGAGCGCCAGTTCCAGGCCGCCGCCGAGCGCCGCACCGCGGATCGCCGCAACCCATGGCTTTGCCGCCCGCTCGATCCGGGCGACGACATCGGGAAGGAACGGCGGCTCCACAGGGCGGTCGAATTCGGTGATATCGGCTCCCGCGACGAAGAGGGCGCCGGCTCCTGTGAGGATGACGGCCCGGATCGCCGGGTCCTTGTCGAACGCCTGGGCCAGGGTCAGCAGCCGTTCCCGCACGGCCGCGTTGATGGCGTTGACCGGCGGATTTGCGATCGTGACGATCGCGATCCCGCCGTCGATATCGATGTTGACGGTCATCTTGTTTCCCGGTGTTGCAGGCTCGTATCGTGCGGCCGCGCGCCTATGCGATCGCGCTTTGGGCGGGCAGAGGCGACGGCGCGCTCTTGATATCGTGGCAGGTGACGACGCCGGCGCGGACCAGGCTTTCGATCTGCGCCTCCTCGAAACCCAGCACGTCGCGCAGCACGCTACGCGTATCCTCGCCGAGAAGCGGCGGCGCCTTGGCATCGGCATGTGCCTGTGCGGCAAGTCCGTGCGCGGGCCGGATCAGCGAGACCATGCCGAGTTCCGGATGCTCGAGGCGCTGTACGACGCCCCGCTCCGTCACGCTCGGGCTCTGGAGTGCTTCGGACACGGACTTCACCTGTCCGGCCGGCACGCTCGCCGCAAGGCAGGCGGCAAGCCAGTGCTCGCAGGTTTCCCCGGCGATGATCGTTGCGAGGAGCGGTAGCAGCTCCTCCCTGTGCACGGCGCGCTGATGAGAAGTCACGAACCGCGGATCGCGGGCAAGGTCCGGCCGGTCGATAACCTTTTCACAGAAATCGACGAACATGCGGTCATTGCCGACGGCAAGCGCGAACGTGCCGTCGCTTGCTGCGAAGATCTGGTAGGGCACGACCGTCGGATGCGCGTTGCCGTAACGCACCGGCTCCACGCCGGCGTTGAGATAGCCGGTCCCGACGTTGATCAAGAGGTTGAGCGTGGCATCGAGCAGCGCGACGTCGATATACTGCCCGGTGCCCGTATCCCGGCGCTGGTAGAGCGCGGCGAGGATCGACTGGGTGGCGACCATGCCGGCCACCACATCGGTGAAGGCGACACCGAGCCGGTTGGGGGGGCCATCCTCCTCGCCCGTGATCGACATCAGGCCGCTTTCCGCCTGCATGATGAAATCGTAGCCCGGCCGATCACGCTCGGGACCTGTCTGGCCGTATCCGGAAATCGCGCAGTAGACGACGCCCGGATTGATCTTCCGGATATCCTCGTAGCCGATACCCAGTCGCTCCACGGTGCCGGCGCGAAAATTCTCCACCACGACATCGGCTCTGGCCGCAAGGTCGAGTACGATCTGCCGGCCTTCCGGTGTCTTCAGGTCGAGCGCGATGCTCTGCTTGCCGCGGTTGGCGCACAGATAGTAGGTGCTGACCCCCTTGAAGTTCGGCACGGACCAGGCGCGCGTGTCGTCGCCGCCCTTGATGTTCTCGATCTTCCAGACCTCGGCGCCGAGATCCCCGAGGCTCATGGTTGTCCATGGTCCTGCAAGAACGCGTGTCAGGTCGAGCACACGGATACCCTCGAGCGGCAATCTCAATTGCGTCATTCCATTCCTCCAGGCCCGCTCTTCTCGCGAGCCGACAAACCGGTCTCCATGGCATTCGGAAAGTGGCAGGCGACCGAATGGCCTTCCTCTCGTTCGTTCAGCGGCGGCTCCACCTCCGCGCAGACCTTCTGGGCGATGGGGCAGCGCGTGCGGAAGCGACACCCGGACGGCGGATTGAGCGGGCTCGGCAGGTCACCCTTCAGCACGATGCGCGAGCGGCTGCGTTCCAGCGCCGGGTCGGCGAGCGGCACGGCGGACATCAGCGCCTGGGTATAGGGATGCATCGGCGCCCGGTAGAGCCGGCGCTTTTCGGCAATCTCGACGATCTTGCCGAGATACATGACAGCCACCCGGTGGGAGATGTGCTGCACGACGGACAGGTCATGCGCAATGAAGACATAGGCCGTGCCGAAATCCCGCTGGATATCCTTGAGGAGGTTGAGCACACCCGCCTGCACGGAGACGTCGAGCGCGGAGACCGGCTCGTCGAGCACGAGCAGTTCCGGTTTCAATGCCAGTGCCCGGGCGATCACCACGCGCTGGCGCTGGCCGCCGGACAATTCGTGCGGATAGCGCTGGCCGTGTTCCGGGTTGAGGCGGACGAGGTCGAGCATCTCGGCGACCCGTTCCTTGCGCCCGGCCTGCGAGAGGTCGCTGATGCGCAGCGGCTCGGCAATGTTTTCGGCAACGCGCATGCGCGGATGCAGCGATGCGTAGGGATCCTGGAAGACCAGCTGGATCTTGCGGCGCAGCGCGCGCATCTCGGCGGGGTTCGCCGCGTTGATATCGCGGCCGCGGAACAGGGTCTGCCCGCCGGAAGGCTCGATCAGTCGCAGGATGCAGCGGCCGAGGGTGGACTTGCCGCAGCCGGATTCACCGACCAGCCCCAGCGTTTCGCCGGGCTTGACGTCGAAGGACACGCCGGTCACAGCGTTGACCTGGGCAATTTCGCGCTCGAAGATCAGCCCGCCGGTGACGGAGAAGCGCTTCGAGAGGTCCCTGACGGAGAGGATGGGGTCCGGCCCGGTCATGCAGCGCTCCCGACAGGAAGGGTGGCGAAATGGCAGGCCGCCCGGTGGTCGCCCTCCGTGCGGACGGGCGGCGGCATATGCTTGCAGATATCCTGCGCCTGCGGACAGCGGGGATGGAAGGCGCACCCGCCAGGCAGTTTGCCGAGGGGCGGCGGCGCGCCGTCGATGGAGAAAAGCCGCTCTTTCTCCTCTGCCATGTTGGGGATCGAGGCGATAAGACCTCGCGTATAGGGATGGGCCGGCCGCGCGAAGAGGGCACCGACGCTCGCCTGTTCGACGACCTCGCCGGAATAGACGACAGCGACCCTGTCGGCATGCCCGGCGAGCACGCCGAGATCGTGGGTGATCAGGACGAGCCCCAGGTTCAGCCTGCGCCGCAGGTCCGTGAGGACGTCCATGATCTGCGCCTGCACGGTCACGTCGAGGGCGGTCGTCGGCTCGTCGGCAATCAGGAGATCGGGGTCGTTGGCCACGGCCATGGCGATCATCACGCGCTGGCGCATGCCGCCGGAAAATTCGTGCGGGTACTGGTGGATGCGCCGGTCGGGCTGGGGAATGGCGACGAGGGCGAGCAGTTCGGCTGCGCGATCCATGGCAGCTTTCTTCGAGACGCCGGCATTGTGCAGTCGGATCGTTTCGGCGATCTGCGCGCCGACCGTCATCACGGGATTGAGCGAGGACAGCGGATCCTGGAAGATCATGGCGATGCGTGAGCCGCGCAGGGCACGCAATTGCGCCATGGGCATGCCGACCAGCTCGCGCCCCTTGAACCGTGCCGACCCGCTGACGGAGGCGGTCTTCGGTTGCAGCCCGAGGGCGGAGAGCATGCCGACCGACTTGCCGGAGCCGGATTCACCGACGATGCCCAGCACTTCGCCGTGATCGACCGCGAGGCTGATGCCGCGCACGGCCTCAAAGGATTGCCCGTGGCGGGTGAAGGAGACGCGAAGGTCGCGAACGGCAAAGAGCGGTTCCTGTTGCATGGTGCGCCTCATTTCGACTTCGGGTCGAAGTAGTCGTGCAGGCCGTCACCGATGAAGTTGAAGCCGAGCACGATGGTCAGGATGGCAAGGCCCGGCCCGAGGGCGACCCACCAGGAATAAAACTGCGCTGCACCGTCGGAGATCATCGAACCCCATTCCGGCGTTGGCGGCGTGGCGCCGAGGCCGATGAAGCTGAGCGAGGCGGCAAGCAGGATCACCTGGCCGAGATCCATCGTCGCGCTGATCAGCACCGGCGTCCAACAGAGCGGCAGGATGTGCTTGAAGAGGATGCGGCCCTTGCCGGCACCTGCCGCGACCGCAGCCTCGACATGCTCGCGCTCCCGGATCTCCAGAACCTGCGCACGCATCAGGCGGGCATAGACAGGCCACCAGACGATCACCATGGCGACGGTCGCATTTTCAAGGCCGGGGCCCAGCGAGGCCGCCACGGCCATGGCGAGGAGCATCGGGGGGAAGGACAGGGTGACGTCGACGAGCCGCATGATCGCCGAGCCGAGCAGGCCGCCGGCATACCCGGAAATCGCGCCCAGCATGGCCCCGATCGTGACGGAGAGAGCGACCACGACGATGGCGATCGGGATCGAGTGCTGTGCGCCGTAGAGGGTTCGGCTCAGGACGTCCCGCCCGAGCGCGTCGGTCCCCAACCAATGGCTCCAGCTCGGTGCCTGGAGCCGCCGGCCGACCATGTCGAGCGGGGCATAGGGGCTCATCAGCGGCGCGAGCAGCGTGACGGCGAGCCAGAAGACCACGATCGCGATGCCGATGGCGAGCGGGATCGACAGCCATGCCGGCCGGCGGAAAGAAACGAGGGTCGCAGCGATCATGTTCTTACCCCAGGCGCACGCGCGGATTGGCGATGACATAGGCGATGTCGGTGATGAGGTTCGTCAGCAGGAAGACGACGCCCCCGACGATGGTGACCCCGATGATGGCGGGAAAATCGAGGCCGCGCGCCGCCTCCACCGCGTAGGACCCCATGCCCGGCCAGGAGAAGATCGTCTCGGTCAGGACGGCTCCTGTGAGCAGGTAGGCGAAGGAGTAGCCGATGACGGTCAGCGTCGGCACCAGCGTGTTGCGCAGCGCATGGCGCACCACGACACGAAGCTCTCCTGCCCCTTTCGCGCGCGCCGTCAGGATGAATTCCCGGTCCAGCACCTCCAGCATGTTGGCGCGCACCAGCCGCGATATGGTGCCTGCGACGGCCCAGCCGAGCACGAAGGCCGGCAGGATCAGATGCCACAGCGCGTCCAGAAAGAGCCTTACGTTCCCGGCGATCAGCGTGTCGATGGTCATGAAGCCGGTGACGGAGGCCGGAGGGGTCGCCCGCGGATCCAGCCGGCCGGGGCCGGGCAGGACGCCCCATTTGACCGAGAAGACATAAAGCAGCGCCAGTCCCAGCCAGAAGACGGGAATGGACGATCCGAACAGGGCGAAGAAACGCGCCGCATGGTCGATGACCGTATTGCGGAAATAGGCCGCTAGAACGCCCAGCGTGATGCCGATCGCCGAACCGATGACCATCGCGGCAAGAACGAGCTCCATCGTGGCCGGCAGGCGGAAGAACACGTCCTGCGCGACGGGCCGGCGCGTGATGAAGGAGGTGCCCATGTCGCCGGACAGAAGATTGCCGACATAGATGACGTAGCGTTCCGGCAGGCTGCGATCGAGCCCCCAGCGCGCCTTCGCGGCGGCCACTGCCACCGGATCGTTCATCTGCCGGTCCGACACGATCGCCGTCAGCGGGTCGCCCTTCGTCACGGTCGTGAGCAGGAAGGCGAGCGTCACGATGCCGAGAACCAGGAAGGGCATCGCGACCAGGCGTCGCAGAATGTATCGTGTCACAAATCGCGTCCTTTAACCCGTGTGCCATCCCGCGCCGACTGGCGTATGGGGAGATCGATGCAGGCATTATTGACAACAGGCGCAGCGGACGTCAACATAAATGAAATTATATTCCATTTACGGTAGATCGACAGATCGCGAAAATCCGCTATGGCTCCAGCAGCGCTGACACGAAAGGCAAGACATGCGTAAACGGACCAAACCGGCAGACGGCAGCGAAGGCGCGGAGGGCGGGAATTCCGCCGCTTCGCTGACGCGCGGGCTGGAAATTCTGCGATCGTTCACCGCCGACGACGCCACGCTCGGCAACCAGGACCTTATCGAACGGACGGGCTTGCCGAAAGCAACCGTCTCGCGCCTGACCTCGACGCTCGTCGGCCTCGGCTATCTCCACTACGACGACATGCTCGGCCGCTACAGCATCGGGCCCGCGACGGTGTCCCTCGGCTACTCGGCGCTCAGCTCCAGCGCCGTCATCCATATGGCAAGGCCCCTGATGCAGGAGCTGGCGGACCAGACCGGAGCGGCCGTGGCGCTCGGCACGCGCGACGGGCTGGAAATGGTCTATCTTGCCAATTGCCGCTCGATGAGCCCGGTTTCGCTGCGCCTCAATGTCGGCTCGCGCCTGCCGATCTACCGCACGGCCATGGGCCTTGCCTATCTTGCCGAAATGCAACCGGACATTCGCCAGTCCGTCGTCGGGCAACTGGTCGTGGCCGAGCCCGAAAGGGCCGAGGAACTCGACCGTCTTGTGACGAACGCCATCGAGGACTACCGGCGCGACGGGTTCATCAGCGCGTTCGGTAGCTGGCACAGTTACATCAATGCCGTCGGCGTCGCCTTCCGGCCGACGGATGGCTCGCCCCTCGTCGCCCTCACCTGCGGCGGGATTGTCGATATCCTGTCGCGCAACCATTGCCGGGAAACCGTCGGTCCCGGGCTGCTCCGGCTTACGCGCCGCCTGCGCGCGCGGCTTGCCGGGGAGCCCGATCCGTTCCCCACCTCGCAACGACCGCCCACCTGGAAAACCTCGGCCGAATAGGCTCAAGCCTCAAGGGATCCCCCAATGCCCACCCATGTCGTCTATCCGAAGGTCAGTCTCGAAATGTCGAGCGGCCGTATCGCCCGCTGGCTTGTTGCAGAGGGCGAAACCGTTCGGCAGGGGCAGGTGCTTTTCGAGATCGACAACGACAAGGCCGCCGTCGAGGTCGAATCCCCTGCGTCCGGCGTCATTCACACCCTTGTTGAAAGCGAGATCGAGGTGGATGTCGGGGCGGATGTCGCCCGCATCTATGGCGATGGCGAAGCCTACGGCGGGATGGAAATACAGGAAGTCGAGACCGGGGAAGCCGTGACCGAGGCGAGCCGAGCCATTCTCTTGCCGGGCGCGCGGCGAAGCGGGCGCGGCCCCAACCCCACTCCCCTCGCCCGCCGCATCGCGCGCGAACATGGTATCGTGCTGGATGGCCTCACCGGTACCGGTCCGGGCGGGCGGATCCAGAAGACAGACGTCGTTGCGAGGGTCGGCGATGCCCGCCGGCCGGCAACAATCGAAATGCCCGCCGTTCTGCCCGCGGTCCGAAAGGATGGCAGTCCCGCGCCGCTGAATGCGACCTGGCTGCGCAAGGGCGACGGCCTGCCTGTCGTGCTTCTCCATGGCTTCAGCGCAGACCTCAACAACTGGCGCGGCATGCTCGCCGGCGCGCGCGCGGACTGGCCGGCGCTGGCGGTCGACCTTCCTGCGCACGGCCGCTCGCCGCATGCGATCCCCGACGACCTCGACCGGATGGCGGCAACCATCGAGGCGACCGTCGCGGCAGAGCATGACGGCCCGCTCGTGCTGGCCGGTCATTCCTTCGGCGGGGCGCTGGCGGCGCGGCTGGCAAGCCGCGGGCAGCTGGATATCCGCGGTCTCTGCCTTGTCTCTCCCGCAGGCCTCGGGCCTGAGATCAACGGCGCCTTCGTTGCGGGCGTGTTACGCGCGCGGCAGCGGGAGAGCCTGAAGCCCTGGCTCGACCTTCTGGTGCACGATGCCGCCGTCATCTCGCCGGCTTTCCTGCAGGCGGTGGTGCAGCAGCGTGACGACACGAGCCTGACGGCGGCGATGGGGGCCTTTGCCGAGCGGTTCTTCCCGGATGGAACACAGTCGATCTCCATCCGTGACGATCTCGCTCGCCTGTCCCAGCCGGTGCGCATCGTCTTCGGCCGGCAGGACCGTATTCTCCCCTTTAGTGCCACGGTGGGCCTTCCCGGCAATGTCGGCCTGCATGCCGTCGATGCGTGCGGGCACATGCCGCATCTCGAATATCCGGCGCTGGTAATGAAGATCCTCGGCGAAGTCCGCAGAAGCGGCTGACGGTCAGCGTTTCGCCTGCTGACCATAGGTGCCGTAGCGGGTGCGCACATCGACGAGTTCCGCCTGCGTCAGGAGAACGGGCTCTCCGATCGACCGGGCGAGCACGTATTGGCGCGCCAACGTTTCCAGCTTTTCCGCGCGCGCCAGAGCCGTCCCGACATCGGGGCCGATCGTGACTGCTCCGTGATTGGCCATCAGGCAGGCGGAGTAGGTCGTGCCCATGGCGGCGACCACCGTTTCCGCAAGCGCGGCACTGCCGAAGCAGGCGTAGTCCGCACAGGGTATCTCGCTGCCGCCGAAGCCGGCGACCATATAGTGGAACAGCGGGATCGCCCGGCGCAGCGCGGCAAGGGCGACGCAGTGATCGGGGTGGGTGTGGACGACGGCGCCCGCATTCGTCGTGGCGTAGAGCCTGGCGTGAATGGCCCATTCCGAGGACGGCCGCCAGTCGCCGATCCAGGCTCCGTCGAGATCCATCGCAACGATCTGCTCGGGCGCAAGGGTGTCGGGCGCGATGCCAGTCGGCGTGATCAGCATCCCTTCGCCGTGTCGCAGACTGAAATTGCCGACCGTGCCGCTGTTGAGGCCGATCGCCACCGATCGCCGGCTCGCCTCGACCAGGGCCATCCTCGCTACCGCTTCGTTCGTCATCGTGCACTTCCTTGGTTCATCGCCTCGACGGCCCTGAGCAGGATGTCGTCGGCGCCCAGCTTGCCGGGTTTGAGGTATAGCGAAAGGGGTACTGGCCCGGTGGAGACGCAGAAGCCGGTTCCGAGCGGGCCATCCGGCAGGGCCCGAACGGCGGTAATGCCGAGCGCATCGACAACCGCGCCCGACGTTTCTCCGACCGCGACGACAAACCGTCGGACGCCGCGATCACACAATCCCTTCGCGATGGCGCCAAGGATGCGCTCCGCCCGGCGGGCCGCCTCCACGCGGCCGAAGGCGGCCTGTACCGCGGCAACACCTTCCGGTCCGGTTGCCGTCGAAATGGCGAGGGGCGCCGTGCCGATCCGCCTCGCGGCCCAGTCGAGCGCTGTAGAGACAAGCCCCTCCTCCCCGGCCGGATCGAGCAGATCCAGCGACAGGCAGGGGTGCTCGGCTGAAAAAGCCGCAAGCTGCGCCAGGACGATCGGCCCGACGCTTCCGGCAAGCACGGCCGTGGAGCCATCGACATGCCGCGGTGCGGGCATCGTGCCTGGCCGCATGGCACGGCCGAGGCGGGTCGCATAGGCGATGATCAGGGGGTCGCTGGCGACGACGACGCGGTCCATCGATGCGGCGACCTCGGCCGCAGTCTCGACGTCGCCGTCATCGGTCGTATCGAGGAAGACGTGGCCCATTCCCTCGGCCGCGAAAGCCTCGATGGCGGTGCGTGCCGCATCGGTGCCACTGCGAAGGGCGGCATGGTTGAGGAGCGCGATCCGGTGCGGCGTCTGCCGCCCGAGGAAACGGACGAGATCGGGGTCGGACATCGGGGTCAGCGGGTCGAAGCGCTTGATCGATTCGGAAACGAGGCGGCCGCGATAGAACATGTAGCCCTGATGGACCGTTGTGCCGAAGCGGGGAAAGCCGGCGCTCATCAGCACCGGCCGCTGGCCTGCACGATCGGCGAGGTAGTCCGCCGCCGGGCCGATATTGCCGTCTTCGGTGGAATCGAACGTGGCGCAGGCCTTGTAGGCGACGCGCCTGCAGCCGGCCTGCAGAAACGCGTCGGTGAAGCGGCCCAGTTCGGCAAGCGCTTCCGCGACGGGCACCGTGCGCGTCCGCGTGCCGGCCATCACCACGGCCGCGGGCGGGATTTCGCCCTCGGGACGGAACAGTACGGGACAGTGGATACCGGCGCCTTCCAGATAGCCGGCGACCATGAGGGCGCCGGTAAAGTCGTCAGCGATGATTCCAAGGGCTCGCTGCATCGTCCGGCCTCAGGCGTTCAGCATTTCGCGGGCGATGATGAGCTGTTGGATCTGTGATGTGCCCTCGTAGAGCCGGAACAGCCGGACGTCGCGGTAGAAGTGCTCGACCGGATAGTCCTGCATGTAGCCGGCCCCTCCGTGGATCTGCACTGCACGGTCGGCGACCCGGCCGACCATTTCCGAACAGAACAGTTTCGCGCTTGCAGCCTGCTGGATGACGCGATCGCCCGCATCGAACCGCCGCGCTGCTTCCAGCACCATTGCGCGTCCGGCAAAGGCCTCCGTGGAACTGTCGGCGAGCATGGCCTGGATGAGTTGGTGCTCGGCGATCGGCTTGCCGAACTGCACCCGCGCGCGCGCGAACCGCACGGCCTCGTCGCACAGCCGCTCCGCGGCGCCCACGCAGACGGCGGAGATATGCAGGCGGCCGCGGTTGAGCACCTTCATCGCGGTCTTGAAGCCAGCGCCTTCCACGCCACCGATGACGCTGTCGGCGGGGATGCGGCAATTGTCGAAGATGACGTCGCAGGTGCGGGTACCGCGCTGCCCCATCTTCCTGTCAATGGCGCCGAGGCTGAGGCCGGGGCTGTCCTTCGGCACCAGGAAGGCGGTCACGCCCGCAGGTCCCGGTCCGCCGGTGCGCGCCATGACGGTGAAGACATCGGCCACCGGGGCGTTCGTGATGTAGCGTTTCGTGCCGTTGAGGATGTAGTGGTTGCCGTCTCGCCGTGCCGTGGTCTTCACGGCGCCTGCATCCGAGCCGACGTCCGGTTCGGTGAGGGCGAAGGAGCCGATGGCCTCGCCCGTCGCCATGCGCGGCAGCCAGTACTGTTTCTGTGCTTCCGTGCCATCGACGATGACGCCCTGCGAGCCGATGCCGTTGTTCGTGCCGATGACGGAGCGGAAGGCGGGAGAAGCATAACCGAGCTCGAAAGCGACGAGCACCTCTTCCTCCATCGTCAGGCCGAGTCCGCCGTGTTCTTCCGGGATGGACATGCCGAAAAGGCCCAGCGCCCGCATCTCCGCGATGATCTCGGGTGGGATGGCGTTTTCCTCCTCCACCCGGGCCTCCGCCGGCAGCAGCCGTTCGCGCACGAACCGGCGCACCATCTCAACCAGGGCGTTCAGCACATCGGCGTCCCGGATCATCGCATCTCTTCCTCTTTGGCGGCCCGTGAAAATTTCTGTTGCATCCAAAGGCTGGCACAGCTTAGTGTGCCGTTCAACAGAAATCGGAATTTATTTCCATAAACGGTAATCGAGCCCACTGCGGCTCCCTTGCGACCCGAGGACACGAATGGCACGCCAGATACCGCTCGCCCCTTCCGCGCCCTGGTTCCGGCTGGAACTGGACGAGGCGGACTGGAGCGAGGAACAGGCAAAAGACCTCGTCCACTGGTACGGCCAGATGCTGCTCATCCGCCGGTTCGAGGAAAAGCTGCTCGATCTGGAGAAGGCCGGGCTCATCCACGGCCCGGCCCATGCCAGCATCGGCCAGGAGGCCGGTGCGGTCGGCGCCATGGCTGCGCTCGGTGCCGGCGACAAGATCAACGGTACGCACCGCGCCCACCATCAGGTGTTGCTGAAGCTGCTCAATCCCTCGGTTCCCGATGGCTTCGACATCCGCAAGGACGCCTTCACGCCCGGCATGGACGAGGCGATCTACCGCTTCATGGCGGAGATCATGGGCTTGACCCCTGGCTATTGCGGCGGGCGGGGCGGCTCCATGCATATGCGTTTCGCTGGTGCTGGCGTCGTCGGCACCTCGGCAATCGTCGGCGGCAACCCGCCCCATGCGGCGGGCTACGCGCTCGCCGACAAGATGCTTGGCCGCGACCATATCTCCGTTGCATTCTTCGGCGACGGCGCGGCGCAGAACGGGGCGAGCTACGAGGCGATGAACATCGCAGCCGCGCAGAGTCTGCCGGTGATCTTCTTCATCGAGAACAACCTCTACGGCGTTTCCACGCACATTTCGGACGTGACGCGCGAGACGCGGCTGTCGTCCCGTGGTGCGATGCTCGGCATCGCCTCGATCGAATGCGATGGCATGGACGTCGTTGCCGTGCATCGCGCCATGGCGGAAGCCCGCCGCATCATCCGCGAGACGGGCGGTCCCGTCGTGATCGAAGCCCTCTGCTATCGCCATTTCCATCAGTCCGGCTCCCGCAGCGGCAGCGACTTCGGCTATCGCACGAAGGAAGAGGAAGCCGCATGGCGCGCGCGCGATCCGATCGCGCTTGCCGAAGCGCGCCTGACGGCGCTCGGCCTGCTCTCTCCGGAAGAGTTCGCCCAGATCGACGCGCTGGTGACGGATCGGGTCGCCGCCGCGGCCGGAAGGCTGACCGAACCGGTCCCCGGCGGCAACACGCTGCGCATTCCCGACAGCCTCTGGCCGGATCCGGCGACGCGCGACCATGGCATTCTGGGCAACCTTTCCGAACTCGCCGGAAAGCGTTTCCTCGACCACGACGACATGCGCCCCGACGCCGTCGAGAAGGTGAAGTTCGTTACTGCCGCCTCCGAGACGCTGGCTGCCGCGATGGCGCGCGATCCCCGCATCATCGTAATGGGTGAGGATGCGCACCAGATGCGCGGCGGCGTCAGCGGCTTCACCAAGGGCGTTCTGGAACGCTGGCCAGAACGCGTCCTGCCCATGTCGATCGCCGAGAACGGCTTCACGGGCGTTGCCCTCGGCGCGGCGCTTAACGGCCTGCGACCGGTGGTCGAGATCATGTTCGGTGATTTTTGCTTCACCGCGGCCGACCAGATCGCCAATGGAGTCGGCAAGGTACGGCACATGTTCGGCGACGGTTTTCCCGTTCCGATCGTCATGCGCGTGCGCATCTCGCCCCACACCGGCTACGGCTCGCAGCATTCCGGCGATCCCTCGGCCCTTTTCGGCCTGTTCCCCGGCTGGCGCATCGTCACACCGTCGAACGCCTTCGACTATATCGGCCTCATGAATTCGGCGCTGGCCTGCGACGACCCCGTCGTCGTCTTCGAGCACACCGAACTCTACCAGAAGGAGTTCGAGGTGCCCGCCGGCGACCGGGACTTCTTCATTCCCTTCGGCACGGCGCGCGTCGTGCGGCCGGGAAGCGCCTGCACGGTTCTTGCGACCTCCGTCATGGTGCAGAACGCGATCCGGGCGGCTGAGGAGGCGGGCATCGATGCCGAGATCATCGACCTGCGCAACATCGACCATCACGGCATCGACTGGCAGCGCATCGGCCAATCCATCGACAAGACGGGCCGGGTCGTCATCGCCGAGCAGACTGCACGCAGCCTGTCGATGGGCGGCACCTGGGCCGCCGAGATCCAGGAGCGCTTCTTCGACTGTCTCGACCACGAAATCCTGCGTGTGACCGGTGGGCTTGCCGCCCCCACGGTCTCGGCCGCCCTCAACCGCGCAGCGCTCGCAACAGTGGCCGACGTGCGGGACGCTTTGCTTCGAATTGCGGAAAAATAGTGGAACAGGGCATCCGCAGCCCGTCAAACTGGAGGTATCCAACCGATGAAACGACTTCTTCCATCGAAATCCAGACTGGCCTTTCTCTCGCTCGCCCTCTCCGCCACGATCCTGGGCGGAGCCACCCACCTGGCATCGGCCGAAGAGCGCGCTTTGGTGATCGCCCGTGACATGGACGTCAACTCGCTCGATCCGGCTCGCGCCTGGTGCGACACCTGCCAGATCTACAACACCTCCGTCTACGAGCAGCTCGTGACGCTCGACAAGGACAACAAGGTGCAGCCGCTGATCGCCTCAAGCTGGGAGATCAACAAGGAACAGACCCAGCTGACCTTCAAGCTCGATCCGGCCGCAAAGTTCTCCGACGGCACGCCGGTCGAGGCCAAGGATGTGAAATGGTCGTTCGAGCGGCTGAAGAACATCAAGGGCAACGGCGCCTTCATCGCCGACCCCATCAGCTCGATCGACATTCCCGACGCGCAGACGGTCATCGTGAACCTCTCCGCGCCGAATTCGGAGTTCCTCAACCAGGCGGCTGCGGGCTTCCTCGGCATCATCAACAGCGATGTCGCTGCCGCTAACGGCGCACTCTCGGATGCGACGGCGGTCGACAAGGACACGTCGGAAAACTGGTTCCTGAGCAACTCCGCCGGCAGCGGTCCCTTCGTCCTCGAATCCTACGAGCCGAATTCGGAACTGCGCCTGAAGCGCAACGACAACTACTGGCGCAAGGCCCCAACGATCCCGCAGGTCGTCTTCCGCCAGGTCAAGGATGCCGTGGCGCAGGCGCAGATGCTGCAGTCCGGTGCCGCCGATATCGCCATGCAGATCGACGCGGAAACCGCCAAGACGCTCGAAGGCAGCAATGTGGTGGTCGACAAGGTGCCGTCCTACAACTTTGTCTACATTGCGCTGTCGCCGGGTGCCAAGGCCAATACCGTCAAGCTGACGCCCGAGGTGCGCGAAGCCATCTCGATCGCCATCGACCGCACGTCGCTGATCGACTTTACCGTTGGCGGCGCCGGCCGTGCGATCGCAACGCCCATCCCGCTCGGCTTCCCCGGCGGCGACAACCATGAGATCCCTGCCTACAATCCGGACCGCGCCAAGGAGCTGCTGGCAGCCGCTGGCGTTGGTGACGGTTTCACGCTGAAGTCGATCTATCCGGACATGAACGTCTATGGCGTCGATTTTTCGCTGATGATGCAGAAGATCCAGCAGGATCTTGCCAAGGTGGGCATAACGGTCGAGTTGTCGCCGGTTCCCTTCGCCAACTGGCGCGAAGCCGCCAACGGCGACCATATCCCGCTGACCGCCGTCTTCTTCGCCCCGGACTTCTTCGGCACCTCGCAATATGTCGATGTCTTCGGCCTGTCGGAAGGTTCCGTCTGGGCCAAGCGGGCGGGCGGCGCGACCGATCCCTCGATCATCAGCACCGAAACCGGCAAGCTGCGTGAACAGGCGCTCGCCGCGCCGGCCGAGGAGGCGGAAAAACTCTGGTTCGAGGCCGGTGAGCAGATGGCCAAGGCCCGGATCATCATCCCGATGGTCAGCCCCGACCTCATCCTGGCGCACAGCCCGACCGTCAAGGGCGTTCGCTACAGCGCCTGCTGCAACCTGCCGCTCGCCGAAATCACGAACTGACCGAGCCATCGGGAGAGGCGAAATGCCTCTCCCGCCCAGGAGGACATACAAGATGACAGCGAAACTGCTGAACAGCCGCGATACGGAACTCGTCGAACGCGCCCAGCGCGTGGTGCCGAACGGCATGTGGGGACATATGGCGACCCGGGCGATCGCACCGGGCTATCCGCAATTCTTCTCGCGCTCGGACGGTTGCCGCGTCTGGGATGCGGATGGCAACGAATACATCGATTTCATGTGCGCCTGGGGGCCGAACGTGCTCGGCTATCGCCACCGGGACGTGGATGCCGCGGCTCTCGCGCGGATCGATGCGGGCGACGTCGGCAATGGTCCGACAGAGAGCATGGTGGAGCTGGCCGAACTGCTCGTCGATACGCTCGATCATGCCGACTGGACGCTTTTCCAGAAGAACGGCACGGATGCGACGACGGCCTGCGTCACCATTGCGCGTGCGGCCACCGGGCGCCGCAAGATTCTCGTTGCCCGCGGTGCCTATCACGGCGCCGTTCCGTGGTGCTCCCCTTCGCTGCTCGGCGTGACGGCGGAAGACAGGGCCCATATCATCGTCTTCGACTATAACGATGCTGCGAGCCTCGATGCCGCGGTCAATGCTGCGGGCGATGATCTGGCGGCTATCCTGCTGACCGCCTTCCAGCATGATGTCGGCAAGGACCAGCACCTGCCGCAAGCCGCCTTCCTCGCTCATGCGCGCAAGATCTGCGACCGTACCGGCGCGGCCCTCATCCTTGACGACGTGCGCGCGGGCTTCCGCCTCGATGTTAGGGGCAGTTGGGCGCGCTATGGGGTCAAGCCCGACCTTGCGGCCTATTCGAAGGCCATCGCCAACGGCTGGCCGCTCGCCGCCGTGGCCGGTGCGGAACGCTTCCGGGAAGGCGCAGGCAAGGTCTTCGTCACAGGCTCGTTCTGGTACGGCTCTGCTGCCATGGCGGCCGCGGTCAAGACTGTCCAGATCCTGCGGGACAGCGACGCCCTTGCGCATACGGAGGCGATGGGTGAGCGTTTCCGGACCGGCCTCTCGGAAATTTCTGCCCGGCACGGCTTCACGCTGCGGCAGACCGGTCCGGTGCAGATGCCGATGGTGCTGTTCGACGGTGACCAGGAGCTGAAGATCGCCAACGCCTTCTGCCTGGCGGCCCTCAGACGCGGCATCTATCTGCATCCCAAGCACAACATGTTCCTGTGTGCCGCCCATACGCCCGGGGATATCGACCGGGCACTCGAGGCCGCGGACGGCGCCTTCCGCGACATCGTCTCGGCGGGCGTGCTCGCCGCCTGAACGCCGCCGCCCCGACCCTGCATGCCGCCTGTGGGCGGCGTGCACCGGCGTGTCACCCCTTTTTCGAGGCAGGGCCATCATGTCCTATACGGACCACATTTTCGACGACTATCGCCTGCGCGTGAAAGCGCTCGAAGCGAGCGACAATCCATTCGCCAAGGGCATCGCCTATATCGCAGGGGAATACGTCCCGCTGCACGAGGCACGCATTCCGATCCTCGACCAGGGTTTCCTGCATTCGGATCTGACCTACGACGTGCCGGCCGTCTGGAACGGCCGGTTCTTCCGGCTGGAGGATCATCTCGACCGTTTCGAAAAGAGCTGCGCCCAGTTGCGCCTCAAGAGCCCTCTGTCGCGGGAGGAAATCCGCGATCGGCTCGTCGAGATGACGGTCAAGAGCGGTATCCGCGATGCCTATGTCATGATGATCGTGACCCGCGGCCTGCGCTTCGTGCGCCAGTATGCGCCCGAGGAGTGCGACAATTTCTGCTATCTCATGGTCATGCCCTATCTCTGGGTCATGGACGAGGCGACGCAGAAGAACGGTGGCAGCGCGGTCATCACCCGCACGGTCCGCCGCGTGCCGCCGGGCGCCATCGACCCGACCGTCAAGAACCTGCAATGGGGCGATTTCACCCGCGGCCTGATGGAGGCGCGTGATCGCGGCGCGATGTACCCGATTCTGACCGATGGCGACGCGAACCTCACCGAAGGCTCGGGCTTCAATGTCATCCTGATCAAGGACGGCAAGCTCTACACGCCGAGAAAGGGCGTGCTGGAAGGCGTGACGCGCAAATCGGTGCTCGCGGTCGCCGAGAAGCTCGGATACCCCTACACGATCGACGATGTGCCGGTGGAACTCGCCTACCAGTGCGACGAGATCCTCTTCGTCACGACTGCCGGCGGCGTCATGCCGATCACCACGCTTGATGGCCAACCGGTCGGTGACGGTCAGGTCGGCCCCATCAGCAAGGCCCTCTGGAAGGGCTACTGGGACGCTCATGCAGATCCGGAGCTGAGTTTCGCTGTCGAAGACTATCGGGCTGGCGGCTGACCCCCCTGCCCTGCGGCAAGCCGGAATGCCCGGCAGGATCAGCCCGTTCTGAACGGCATTGTGAGCGATGCCCGGAACCGCCCGGGCGCGACAGGCCCTGCAGCCAGGAAAGCGCCGGCGGGAAAGTGGGTTTTGACGCGATGGGCAACATTGGCAAGGCCGATGCCGAGGCCAACTTTGCCAGTTGCGGCGGCTGCGACGTCGTTTTCTACCGACACGCAGAGCATCGGCCCTGTCCTGACCGCGCTGACATGGATTTCGGCCCTGCCGGTCGAGGAGCCGACGCCATGTTTCACGGCGTTTTCGATCAGAGGCTGCAAGATCAGGCTGGGAACCATGGCGTCGTTGAGTTCGGCCGGAATGTCGATGCGGACGGTCATCCGGTCTGAGAACCGCTCCTTCTCGATGTCGAGATACTCCTTCTGAAGGGCCATTTCATCGACGAGCCGCAACTCCCGCAAAGGGTCGAGCTGCAATGTCGAGCGGAGGAAGGCCGAGAGCGACATGATCATCCGCTCGGCGCGCTGCGAGGCGCCTTCTTCGACGAGGCCGGTAATCGAGTTGAGCGTGTTGAAGAGGAAGTGTGGGTTTATCTGGTAGTGCAGCGCGCGCATCTGTGCGGCGAGAGCTTCCTCCCGCGTGGCCAACAGCTTCAGGTCCCGGTCGCGCACGTCGATAAGGTTGAGCAGCGCGACGAAGAGAAACGACCAGCCGAAGAAGATCGACATGCGGTAGCAGACCGCATAGCCGTATTCCCTGAGATCGAACGGCGTCGCGGCCGGCAGCATGATCAGACTGTAGAGGTAGTAGTCGAGCAGCGACATGCCGAGGGAGCTGAAAAGCGAGAGGAGCAGGCACGCGAGAAGCTGCACGCTGTAGGGCTGCCGCCGGATGCGGCTGAGCAGATAGGCGAAAAGGATCGCCAGCAGGACAAAAACCACCTCGAGGACGAGTTTTCCCAGGATGGGTTTGATCGGGTTGTCGCCGATGGAAAACCATGTGGGGCTGCTGATCAGGAACTCGGCCGCGGCATAGATGAGGGCAAGGCGCACGGTTAGCGCAGGCAACCCGGCGCCGTCCAGAATGCCGGCGGAAGGGACGGAGATCTCTTTCATGCATAACCCTGTCACGTTCGGTCCGCGGGTCTGTCCGGCTCAGGCTTAATCCGTCGGGTCAGTTGGGGCGAGCGATTTCAGGCGCCGGCGCCTGTCAGGCGGATTGCCGTCGCGCGGCCGGCCTTTGCCGGACGGTGTTGTAGCGCTCCAGCAGGCGATCGGCCTTTGCCGGCGCAAAAAGATCGTCCAGCAGCAGATGCGCTGCACCGAAAAGCGCGCCATCCTCGCGCACGGTGGAGAGCACGATGGAGAGATCGCGGGTCGCGAGCGGCAGACAGCGTTGGTAGACGAGCTCGCGGATGCCTGAAAGCATCAGGTCTCCGCCGCGTGCCAGAGTGCCGCCTATTACGATGAGACTCGGATTGATGATGCTGACGACGTCGGAAATGACTTCGCCAATCGTGCGGCCGGCGGCGCGCAGCAGCATCAGGGCCTCGGGTTTACGCTGTTCGACGAGGTCGATCACGTCGCGGGCGGTCTCGGCGCGAAAACCGCGAGCCGAGAGGTCTCGGGCGATCGCCCAGCCGGCGGCGCGCGCCTCCACGCAGCCGAATTTGCCGCAGCGGCAGAGCGGTGCGTCTTCGGAGAGGAACTGGATGTGGCCGATATCGCCGGCCGCGCCCTGCGCTCCGCGAAACAGCCGCCCGCCGGCAATCATGCCGCTGCCCATGCCCGTCCCGACTTTCACGAAGAGCATGTCGTCCACCGCGGGGAAGCGGCGTTTGTGTTCGCAGATCGTCATGAGGTTCACGTCGTTCTCGACATAAACGGGCACGTCGAAGCGCGTGTTGAGGTGCCCGATGATGTCGAACTCGTCCCAGCCGGGCAGGACCGAGGGGCCGACGACGCAGCCACGCTTGAAATCGACGGGTGTCGGCAGGCTGAGGCTGATGCCGAGAAAGAAGCCGTGCGTCTCCTTGGCTTCCGAGGCCAGGGCGTCGAAAGCGTCGCCGATCTGCGCCAGTGTCGCCTCCGGGCCGCTCGCGACGGAAAAGGGCAATGTCGTCTGGGCGAGGATCGACGGCGTCAGGTCCATGGCGGCGAGGTGGATATGCGTTTCGCCGATATTGGCGACGAGGAGAAAGCCGCCCGCCGCGTTGATTGCCAGCACCCGGGTCGGTCTGCCGCCGCTCGGCAAGGTCTTTTCCGTTTCGCGAACGAGGCCGCTGGCGAGCAGCGCGTTGAGCCGCTGTGTCACCGTCACGCGGGAGAGGCCCGAAGCGGCGAGAAGCTCGGCCCGCGAAGCAGCACCGCCGCCGGCGATCAGCGACAGGATGCCGCCCGCGCCGTCAAGCGTTGGTCTGTCGTGCCCGTCGTCCGTGCGCGCCATGCAAAACTCCTGTTTCCCGACCGGTTTAGCGACAAAGGTGCATGAGATAAAGCACGGAGTTTTTCTGTCTCGCGGACTTATGTAAGATAATATACATAAGATTGCTATTTATGTATGTATTTGTGTATATGGGGCATCAGCGTTTGGAGAGGCGCCGCGTGACCACCTATCTCATCGGACTGGACTACGGATCGGAATCGGCGCGGGGCGTGCTGGTGGAGGTCGAAAGTGGGCGACAGGTGGCGCAGCACGTCCATCCCTATCGGCACGGCATCATGACACGGCAGCTGCCGGGCGGAACGCCGCTGCCACCGGATTTCGCGCTGCAGAATGCCGAGGATTATACAGAGGCTGCCTTCGAGATTCTTTCCCGGCTCGGGCGGGGGCGCACCGTCGCGGGGGTCGGCCTTGGCTTTACCGCGAGCTCGCCCCTGCCCGCCCGGGCCGATGGCGTGCCGCTCTCACGTCTCCACCCCGACGCGCCGCACGCCTACGTCAAGCTGTGGAAGCACAATGCGCAAACCTATGCCGATGCGATCAATGCCCGTCCGGGCCCGTTCCTCGCCAATTTCGGCGGGCGGGTTTCCGGTGAATGGCTGCTGGCGAAAGCGGCTCAGATCGCCGCGGAGGCGCCGATGCTCTGGGCGGAGACGGACCGCTTCATCGAGGGCGGTGACTGGCTCGCCTGGCAGTTGACGGGGCGGGAGGCCCGCGGTCTCGGGTTCGCCGCCTACAAGGCGCAGTTTTCCGCCGCGGCCGGCTATCCACAGGGTGTTGTAGCGGACCTTGACCGTCGGCTGGCGACGCCGCTCCCCGTCGGTTCGCCCGCCGGGCCACTTTCGCCGCAATGGCGGGATCTGACCGGGATCGAAGGGCCGGCAATCGTCGCCGTCGCGGTCATCGATTCCCATGTCATGCTGCCGGCGATTGGCGGTGTGACGCCTGGCGCCTTCGTCGGGGCGCTCGGCACTTCGGCTGCCTACCTCTATCTCAGCGACGTCTACCGGCCTTTACCGCCGGGCATCGAGGGCGTCGCCTTCGACGGCTCCATGCGCCAGCTCTGGTGCTACGAGGCTGGCCAGCCCAGTTTCGGCGACACGCTTGCCTGGTTCGTGCGCGCTTTTCCCCGTGGGGCGGACAGAGAGGACAGCTTTCGCATCTACAACGCCGAGGCGGCGGAACTCCCGCCGGCGGCGGGGCGGCTCGTCGCGCTCGATTGGCTCGGCGGCAACCGCGTTCCCTATGCGGACGGCGCGCTTTCCGGGCTTCTTGCGGGCCTGACGCGGGAGACGACAGCGGCGGAAATCTACCTCGCGCTGATGGAAAGCCTCTGTTTCGGCGCGCGGGCGATCTACGACCTATTTCCCGCCGGCGGGCTGCCGGCCGAGCGCGTGGTGATGGCGAGCGGTCTCGCCCGGGCCAATCCCCTGCTGATCCAGATCATGGCCGATGTGCTCGACCATCCTGTCGAGGTGCCTGAAATCGCCAATGCCACCGCCGTCGGTGCGGCGATCCATGGCGCGGTGGCGGCCGGAACCGTTGCCACTTACGCCGAAGGCGCGGAGCGGTTTGGTGCGCAGAGCGTCGGTCAGGTCTTGCCCCGCGCCGCTCACGCCCGGCGCTATCAGAAGGCCTATGAGATCTACCAGCGGCTGGCGGCTGGCGATGAGGTGCATGCAGGGCTTCGGGCCCTGCGGGGGCTGGAAACCAACCCGTTGGTGTGACGAAATTATTTTTGGATAAAAATATACAAAACATACATAATTGGCATTTGACTTTATCCAAAAGAGATGACCTAATCCCCTTGGCCTTTGAGGAGAGGTCATGCCCGCCAGAAGAGCCGGAAGGGCTCTGCGGCGCCGTTGGATCTGGGAGGATTTCATGTCGCTTCATCGCATTCGCGCATCCGCATATTCCGCCGCCGCCTTGGCGCTCGGCCTCGCCCTCGGCGCAGGTGCCGCAAACGCCCAGGAGGTCATTGTCGGCCTCGTCACGAAAACCGAGGTCAATCCGTTCTTCGTCAAGATGCGTCAGGCCGCCGAGGCCCGCGCCACGGAAAAGGGCGTCAAGCTGATCGCCCGCGCCGGCAAGTTCGACGGCGACAACGAAGGGCAGGTCGCCGCGATCGAGGACCTGATCAGCGCCGGAGCCAAGGGCATCCTGGTCACGCCGAACAACTCGTCGGGCATGCTCGACGTCATCAAGAAAGCCCGCGAGGCCGGCGTTCTGGTCATTGCGCTCGACACGGCGACGGATCCGGCCGACGCCGTCGATGCCACCTTCGCCACGGACAATTTCGAGGCCGGCGTGCAGCAGGGCGCCTATGCCCGCAAGGCGATGGGTGACAAGAAGGCCGTCGTCGCCATGCTTGACGGCACGCCGGGCGGCACGGTCGATACCTTCCGCCATGACGGCTACCTGAAGGGCTTCGGCATCGCCGAGGGCGACCCATCGATCGCGGGCGCGGCCATCACCAACGGCGCGCAGGACAAGGGTCAGGTCGGCATGGAGAACCTGCTCTCCAAGAACGGCGAGATCAATGCGGTCTACACGATCAACGAACCGGCTGCGGCCGGTGCCTATGCAGCGCTGAAATCCTTCGGCAAGGAAGCCGATGTGATGCTCACCTCGATCGACGGTGGCTGCGCCGGCGTGCGCGACGTGAAGGACGGCAAGATCGCCGCGACCGTCATGCAGTTCCCCTACAAGATGGCTTCCATGGGCGTCGATGCTGTCGTGGAGTACGCAGCCTCCGGCAAGAAGCCGAGCGGTTTCGTCAACACCGGCTCCTTCCTGATCACCGACAAGCCCGTCGAGGGCCTGGAATCGAAGGACACGGCCTGGGGGCTTGAAAACTGCTGGGGTGACTGATCTTCTTTCTCCCGGCGGGACCGCGCGCGGCCGAGCGTCGCCGCGGGCCTGACCGGGTGATCGGCCGCGCAAAACCTGATGCACGGGATGCCCATGAATACAGCCACCGTTTCCGACGCCGAGACGCCACGGAGCCTGAAGGCCCGCATCCTGGGAACGCCCTCGGTGGGGCCGCTTCTGGTCCTTCTCGGCTTCTGTGTGATCTTCGCGCTGACCAATCCCCGTTTTCTCGCCACGCACAATCTGTCGATCATCCTGCAGCAGACCGTCATCATCGGCGTTCTCGCGATCGGCCAGACGCTGGTGATCCTGACCGCGGGCATCGACCTTGCGGTCGGCGCCATCTGCGTGCTCGGCACCATTGTCGCCGGCAAGCTGGTCAATCTCGGCTACGACCCCGTGCTTTCCATGGGGTTTGCCATTCTGCTCTGCACGGCTGCCGGTCTTGCGGCGGGTGGTCTCGTTTCCGGCCTCAGGCTCCCGCCCTTCATCGTCACGCTCGGTATTTTGGGCATCCTGACGGCAGCGCTGCGGCTGATCTCCGAAGGCGGCGCCTTTCCGGTGCGCGATCCCTTCCTTGCCTGGACGGGCAACACGATGAAGCTCGGTGGCTTCGTGCTGACCTATGGCGTGCTGATCATGTTCACCCTTTACGCCGTGGTTTGGTATCTCCTGAACCAGACGAAATGGGGTCGCCATACCTACGCCATCGGCAACAATGCGGAGGCTGCCCGCCTCGTCGGCATTCCGGTGCGCCGCCACCTGCTCTCGGTCTACGTGCTCGCCGGCCTGATCTACGGCATCGCCGCCTGGCTGGCGCTCGGGCGTATCCCGAATGCCGATCCCAACGCCATGCAGAGCGCCAATCTCGATTCCATCACCGCCGTGGTGATCGGCGGCACCAGCCTGTTCGGCGGCCGCGGTGGCCTCATCGGGACATTGATCGGCGCGCTCATCGTCGGGGTGCTGCGCAACGGCCTGACGCTCGCCGGCATCGACCCGCTCTGGCAGGACCTCGTGACCGGCATCCTCGTCATCATCGCCGTCGCGCTCGACCAGATGTCCCGGAGGAAGAGCTGATGGCCGACGCCGTTCCGCACGTGGTTCTCGAAGCGCGCAACGTGGTGAAGACCTACGGCCATGTCACCGCGCTTGACGGCGTTGACTTCGAACTTCGCGCCGGCGAGATCCTTGCCGTTGTCGGCGACAATGGCGCCGGTAAGTCGACGTTGATCAAGACGCTGACCGGGGCCGTGCGCCCGACCAGCGGTGACATCCTGCTCGACGGTGCGCCGGTGCATTTCAAGGGGCCGCTGGATGCGCGCCACGCCGGTATCGAGACGGTCTACCAGGATCTCGCCGTCGCGCCTGCCCTCGACATCGCCGCCAACCTCTTCCTTGGCCGCGAGCTGCGCGCGCCGGGCCTGCTTGGCGGTCTCTTCCGCCGTCTCGACAAGACGCGCATGCGTGAAGAAGCCCGCCGCGCCATGGGCGAACTGAAGTTCCGCCTGCCGGCGATCGACAATCCGGTGGAGTCGCTGTCGGGTGGCCAGCGGCAGGGTGTCGCCGTCGCGCGCGCCGCGCTCTTCGCCCGCAAGCTCGTCATCATGGACGAGCCGACGGCGGCGCTCGGCGTGCGCGAGACGGGCCAGGTGCTGGAGTTGATCCGCTCGATCCGCGATCGCGGCCTGCCGGTCGTTCTCATCAGTCATAACATGCCGAACGTCTTCGACATCGCCGACCGCATCCACATCATGCGCCTCGGCCGGCGCGCGGCCGTCGTCACCCCCAAGACACATACCATGAACGACGTCGTCGCCATCATGACCGGCGCGGCGGCCGCCTGACCCTGTCCCGAACGGAGCAAGACATGTATCGCCTCGACCAGAAGCTCGCCCGCATCCGCGCCGGAAACTACACCCGCAGCGATTTCATCATCGCCGACGCGAAGGACGGCGACATGGGGCCCTCCATCACCTCCTGCGGTCCGAAGCGGGCGAAGGACGGCAGCTGGTCGCGCCACTACACCCGCGCGGAATTCCTGGAGAACATCCGCGCCGTCGTCGAGCAGGATATCGTCGACATCATGCTGACCTCCGCCTCCAACATGGAGGCGCTGACAGACATGGGCGTGTTCCGGGGAAGCGCCGTCAAGCCGGCGATCCGCGCCAACGACACGACCGACGTCTGGGTCTGCCGGGGTGCGACCTATTCGAAGCAGCCCTCGCGCCCCTTCCGGACGGCCTCGCTCTCGCGCGTTGCCACCGGCACGATCGATCCCGCGCCGGGTGCGCAGATTACCGGCACGGACCTCGGCCTCTACTCCATCACCTTCAACAACGATCTTGAGCACGACTACCAGTCGCTGGAAGCCTTCCACTGGTTCCGCGAGGACGCGGCACGCAACAACTTCAAATACTTCCTTGAGGTCTTCAATCCCAACGTGGATTGCGGCGTCGACCCTGAAGTGGTTCCCCACTATGTCAACGACGTGATGATGCGCTGCCTTGCCGGTGTTACCAAGGCGGACCGGCCGCAGTTCCTCAAAATCCCGTTCAACGGGGCCAAGGCGCTGGACGAGCTCGCCTCCTACGATCCAAGCGTCATCGTCGGGGTTCTCGGCGGTGGCGCTGGCACGACGCGCGACTGCTTCGAGCTTCTCCACCAGGCCGAGCGGTTCGGCGCGCGCGTCGCGCTGTTCGGGCGCAAGATCAACCTCGCCGAAGACCCGCTGGCCATGGTGCGCTTCATGCGCGAGGTAGCATCCGGCACGATTGCGCCTTCGGAGGCGGTGAAGGCCTATCACGCAAGCCTTTCCAAGGACGGGATCAAGCCGTTGCGCGAGCTCGCCAACGATAACGTCGTCACGGAAGCTGTGCTCAAGCCGGAACAGAGCAGATGACGGGCGGGCGGCGAGGCATCCTGACGGGTGGGACGTGGTGTGCGGATTACAACCGCACGGTCAGCCACTGGCCGGGTGAAGACGGCCTTGCCGAGCTTTTCGAGGAGGAGCGTCACGGCGGCGGCTCTAGCTGCAATCTAGCGCTTGACGTCAAGCGGCTCGATCCGTCGATCCCCGTCGAGACGATCGGCCTCGTCGGGGATGATGACGATGGCCGCTATCTGCGCAAGACGGCTGCGGCAGCGGGTATCGACACGCGCCAGATGACGGTGACGCCGGATGCCGCCACGCAGTTCTGCGACGCCTATGTCTCGCTGCGCTCGCACCGGCGTACCCATATCTTCCATGCCGGAACCGGCGCGCAGCTGACGCCCGATCACTTCGATTTTTCCCAGACGCGTATGCGCTACCTGCATCTCGGCCTGCCGGGCGTGCACCGCATTCTCGACGCGCCCTGGCAAGGCGAGCCGAACGGATGGGTGGCGGTGCTGAAGAATGCGCGCGCGGCGGGGCTTCAGACAAATCTGGAGCTGGCGAGCATCGACCGTGGTCTGATGGCCCGGCTTGTCGCGCCTTGCCTGCCGCATCTCGATCTCCTCATCGTCAATGACATGGAAATCGGTGCCATCGCCGGTGTCGAGACCATCCTGGACGGCACTTCGGACAAGGACGCGTGCCTTCGCGCGGCGCGCATGGTGCTGGAACGGGGTGCGATGGGGCTCGTCACCGTACACTGCCCGGCTTTCGCCATTGCCGTCACCCGTGACGGGGATAGTGCGGTCGCGCCCTCCGTCGCCATCCCTGAAGTGGAGATTAAGGGCGCGAACGGGGCGGGCGACGCCTTTGCTGCCGGCATGCTCTACGGTCTTCACGAGGGGTGGCCCCTTGCCCAGTGCCTCGAACTCGCTCACGCCGCCGCCGCCGTCTCGCTGCGCAGCGTGTCGACGACGGGAGCCATGCTTTTCTGGCGCGAATGCCTGTCCCTTGCTCAGAAATGGGGGCCAAGGAGGGACATCTGAAATGTTGCCCGGAACGGTTCAGTATTCGAGCAGGCACATTTCTCTTGCCGATTGCTTGATCGGTGTCGTCAGGTGGAGCACGAAAATGGCGTGCGCCGAGACCACGTAAAACGGCGGGGATTTCAGGGCCATAACCTCATATGTGACGTCGGGTGCTTAAATTCGGACATCCTTTGATTTAAAAATAGACGAACGTCGGCTTTAAATCAGACGAATTCTTCGCTAAGAATGGCCGCATGATTTCCCCTCCCCTGCCCCGTCTCCATATCGAACGCAAGGTCCGACAGAACGTCGAAACCGCCTTGGCCGACACGCGTGTGGTCCTGATTGCCGGCCCTCGTCAAGCCGGCAAGACGACATTGGCGCGGATGTTTGCCGGCGAGGATCGGCCGTTCATGACATTGGACGATGCCGGCACCCTCAGTGCTGCGAAGTCCGACCCGATCGGCTTCATACGGGGCATCAGGCGGGCCGTCATCGATGAGGTGCAGCGCGCGCCCGAACTGATGCTGGCGATCAAGGAGAGTGTCGACCGCGATGAAGAGCCGGGACGGTTCCTGCTGACCGGCTCGGCCAATCTGGCGACGATGCCTGCCATTGCCGATTCTCTGGCCGGGCGGATGGCCGTGATTTCCCTTTTTCCATTCGCCCAGTCCGAGATCCTTTCGACCCCCGGCCGCTTGCTGGATCGTCTCTTTGATGGCGAAGAGCCGGTGGCCGGCGGCGGGGCCGTCTTTGGCGATGACCTGGTGGAGGTGGTCGTGAAGGGCGGCTTTCCTGAAGTCCTTCGGCGCACGACTGCGGCCCGCCGTACCGCTTGGCTTGAGGACTACGTGGCTCTGATTCTGGACCGCGACGTGCGCGACATCGCAAACATCGATCAGCTCGATCGTTTGCCGCGTCTCCTGAGCGTGCTTGCCGAACATGCCGGACAACTGGTCAACCACAGCAGCTTCGGTGCAGCGCTGGGCCTTTCGAGCGTCACGGCCCAGAAATATGTCGCTATCCTCGAACGGCTGTTCCTCGTGAGAACGCTTTCTCCCTGGTCGAACAACCGCCTCAGCCGGCTGATCAAGACGCCAAAGCTGCATTTCATTGACACCGGGCTGCTCGCGGCCCTGCGGGAAGACGAGGCGGAGCGGCTGATCCGGGATCGGACGCGATTCGGCCCGTTGCTCGAAAGCTTCGTCGTGTCGGAGATCCTGAAACTGGCTTCCTGGTCCGAGCGGCGCCTCGCATTCTCGCACTACCGGACCAAGGATCAGGACGAGGTGGATGTGATCATCGAGGACCGTCGCGGCCGTATCGTCGGCATTGAGGTGAAGGCGTCGGCGACCGTGAAATCGGATGATTTCCGCGGGCTGCGCCAGCTCAAGGATGCCGTGGGCGACCGGTTCGTGCGGGGACTGGTCCTGCACGATCATGACCGCATCACGCCCTTCGGGGAGAAGCTGCAGGCCGCGCCGATTTCACTGCTCTGGACCATGTAGAATCCGGCTGACAGGGAGGGCAAGGTCGCCGGCGCCGGCTTTTACACGGGTATTGGGCGGGTACGCCATTTGCGAGATCATCTGTGCAACGCCTGAAAAAAGAGCGTTCCCGCAGGTGCGCAACTGTTCTTATTAACCTTTTGTTAACCCTAAACTTCTGGACGGTCCGGGAGAATC
>NZ_JAHYXL010000007.1:0-145726 GCF_028534175.1 Shinella sp. HY16
GTGAGCAAAGCTGTTGCCATATCCCGAAATGATCGTCCCTCGGTAGATGTCACTATTGGTGATCACGCTGAACAACTGAGCTCTCAGCTCCAGGCTATGAGCGAAGCCCTGTTCCCTCCGACGTCGCACAAGAGTTTGCGCAAATTCACGTCGGGTGAAGCGGCGCGCCTAATGAAAATATCTGATTCGACCCTTCGAAAGATGACTCTGGCGGGTGAAGGTCCTCAACCCGAACTCGCCAGCAACGGAAGGCGCTTCTACACACTCGGTCAGATTAACGAAATCCGGCATATGCTGGCAGGCTCTGCCCGCGGACGCGAGAGTATCGAGTTTGTGCCCCATCGGCGCGGCTCGGAACACTTGCAGGTCATTGCGGTGACCAATTTCAAAGGCGGCTCCGGCAAGACAACAACGTCAGCCCACCTTGCTCAGTATCTTGCATTGCAGGGCTACAGGGTACTTGCTGTAGACCTCGATCCGCAGGCCAGCCTATCGGCACTCCTCGGCGTTCTCCCGGAGACGGATGTAGGTGCCAACGAGACACTGTACGCGGCAATCCGGTACGACGACTCTAGGCGGTCGCTCAAAGAGGTGATCCGCTCAACGTACTTCGATGGTCTGCATCTCGTCCCGGGAAACCTCGAGCTTATGGAGTTCGAGCACACAACCCCAAAGGCCCTGACTGACCGTGGTTCGAGAGATGGGCTTTTCTTCACGCGTGTCGCCCAAGCATTTGACGAAGTCGCTGACGACTATGACGTCGTTGTGATCGACTGCCCTCCCCAGCTCGGTTTCCTGACACTCAGTGGTCTGTGCGCCGCGACATCAATGGTCATTACGGTGCACCCGCAGATGCTCGATATCGCGTCGATGAGTCAGTTTCTGCTTATGACTCGCGATCTTCTCGGTGTCGTGAAGGAGGCCGGAGGGAATCTACAGTATGATTTCATCCGCTATCTGCTGACCCGGTTCGAACCTCAGGATGCCCCGCAGACGAAGGTCGCGGCGCTGCTGAGGAACATGTTCGATGATCACGTCCTGACTAATCCGATGGTGAAGTCTGCGGCGGTTTCCGACGCCGGCCTTACGAAACAGACGCTCTATGAAATCGGGCGAGAGAATTTAACTCGTTCGACATACGACCGGGCGATGGAAGCTTTGGACGCGGTGAACGCCGAAATCGAAGGATTGATTAAGGCTGCCTGGGGACGCCCATGATTGGAGTATTACAGGATCCCTACATACCGTTGGGAGCTCCCAACAGACTCCACCAGAGCCGATTTCTGTTTTCGTTGCAGGGATCGTATCCAACAATTTTGAACCAAAAGGTTGGGGGAAGCCGCCGCCCAAGCTGCTTTAGCCGCAGCTTGTTGGGAGCTCCCAACAGGCCGCCTTCCGCCGGATGCGGTGCTTCGAAACTAGCTTGCGGAGATCAACGCCATGAGCCGTAAGGACGCGATCGACTCATTGTTCCTCAAAAAGCCGGTTGTGAGCGAAAAGGCTGCAACGGACAAGTCAGCTGCCCGTGTGCGCACTGGCGCAATCTCCGCGATGGGCTCGTCACTGCAAGAGATGGCGGAGGGAGCGAAAACCGCAGCTCGACTTCAGGATCAGTTGGCTTCGGGCGAGGCGGTCGTTTCCTTGGATCCGTCGATGATTGAAGGATCGACGATTGCCGACCGATTGCCGACCGCTATTGACCCAAAATTCGATCAGCTCAAGGCAAGCATCGCTGAAAACGGACAGCAAGTCCCGATCCTCGTTCGACCTCATCCGGAAAAGACTGGCCGGTATCAAATTGCATACGGACGTCGGCGGCTACGGGCTGCCATAGATCTGGGTCGAGAGGTGTCGGCGATCGTCCGAAGCCTGACCGATCGTGACCTGGTGGTGGCTCAAGGACGAGAGAATCTTGATCGCGCCGACCTTTCATTCATTGAGAAGGCGCTCTTTGCGCTCCGGCTCGAGGATGCGGGTTTTGATCGCGCAACCATTACTGCTGCCCTATCGACCGACAAGTCTGACCTAAGCCGCTATATCGCCGTCGCGCGGAGCATTCCAGAAAAGCTTGCTATCCAGATTGGCCCGGCCGCGAAAGCGGGTAGATCGCGCTGGGCAGCGCTTGCTGAAAGCCTCGGGAAACCAAAGGTCATGGACGCTGTTGAGGCGATTCTGGGGTCTGAACGGTTCTTGGCCGCAGATAGCGATGCTCGTTTCGCTCTCATCTTCGATGTTGCATCGAAGCGGCCGGCCAAGCCTTCCAGGAAAGTAAAAAACTGGAGCACGCCGAAGGGGAAAAAGGCGGCGCGCATCCAGTTAGAGACCGGGAAGACAGCATTAATTTTCGACGAGAAACTGGTGCCATCTTTCGGAGAGTATGTCGCGGACCAGTTGGATCGTTTGTATGTCCAATTTCTTGAAACGAATGAAGGAGAGAAAGCCGACCGAGGGTGAGATTTGCATCAATTCCGAGCCGCGCTCGGTAGAGATGAAAAACTACGAACCGCAAAAGAAAAAGGCCACCGAAACAAATTCCGGAAGCCCTTCTCTGTAGTGTCGCGACTAAGAGAATCGCATTTCCGAGAATCACCGTCAAGAGTCTTCTGAGGCTCAACGCCGTTTCGGCGAGCAGATTTCTTTTGCCTAGCAAAAGGTAAAAGGAAATGCAGACGCATATCTCGACGACGCCCTTCGGGCGGCGGGCGATGACGCTCGGCCATATCGCAAGTCAAATGACTGCAAAGGCAATCTCACCTGACGCTGCCGTCCACAAGTGGCAGGTCTTCCAGCATATCCGCGAAGCGCGGGAACTGATTGGTGCTACGGATCGGTCACTCACGATTCTCAACGCATTGCTGTCGTTTCACCCGGACACATCCTTGAGCGGCGACGCGGAGCTTGTAGTCTGGCCGTCCAACGAGCAGCTTGCTGCGCGCGCAAATGGGATGCCGCCGACGACCCTCAGACGGCATATCGCGGTGCTTGTCGATTGCGGCGTGATCATCCGCCGCGACAGCCCCAATGGCAAACGCTTCGCTCGCAAGGGAAGGGGAGGGGAGATCGAACAGGCCTACGGCTTCGACCTGTCGCCGATCGTGGCGCGGGCGGACGAGTTTCGAGACCTGGTTGAGGCACTGCAAGCTGAGAAGAAGGCGTTTCGCGTTGCGAAGGAGCGTCTCACGTTGCTCCGGCGCGACATCGTCAAGATGATTGAAACCGGCATTGAGGAGAACGTTCCGGGGAACTGGGGCAGGGTCACGCAGACCTATCAGCGGATCATCGCGAGGCTCCCACGTTCGGCTCCCCGGCAGCTTGTGGACGACATTGCGCAGGAACTTCACGAACTCTGCGTCGATATCCGTGACGTGTTGGAATCATTCGCGAAAACGCAGAATCTGGACGCCAATGAGTCCCATTCCGGTCGTCACATACAAAATTCAAAACCAGACTCTAATTTTGAATCTGAATACGGCTTTGGAAAAGATGATGAAGTGAGCGGCGGCGTTGCGGAAACCGTCAACGTGCGGAGCCTGCCGAAACGGGAGCTACCATTGGGGATCGTGCTGGATGCCTGCCCCGAAATCCGTGAACTGGCACAAGGAGGGGATATCCGGCACTGGCGAGACTTGCTGGCGGCCGCGGAACTGGCCCGGCCGATGCTGGGGATCAGCCCGAGCGCCTGGCGGGAAGCCTGTGAGGTCATGGGAGAGCAGCATGCCGGGATCACGCTGGCCGCGATCTACCAGAGGGCCGGTCAGATCAGCAACGCCGGCGGCTATTTGCGCAGCCTGACGGACCGCGCCAAGGACGGGAAATTCTCGACCTGGCCGATGATCATGGCCTTGCTCAGGGCAAAGCTCGATGCGCAGAAGTCCGGCGACGATCGCGGTCTGGCTGGGAGCCGATCGAATGATGCGGCCGAAGCCGGAGATCGGCTGCAGGTGTCGGATTCACTGTTGAAGAGCTTGAAGGGCCTGCAGACGCCGAAATCGCGATGAAGGCCGCGCTGCTATCCGGCGCTGGAGATCAGTCCCGATCGGCGGGCACGATCGATGAGGTTCTTCACGGACGAGGGCGACCATTTCGAGCCGCCGCGCGGAGTGCGCTCATGCAACCTTTCGAGTTGGGCCGCGATTTCGCGCAGCGTCAGGTCCGAGTTCGACGAGTGAATGCCGGCGACCAACGTCATCAAGCGATCTTCAGGCGGACGGGGAGGGGACTTGCGAAGCAACGCCGCATCGGCCATGCGCTCCGCGACCATCCACTTCACGGCGCGGCGAAGACGCTCTGGCGTCCAATCGAGGCCGCGTTGGTTCAAAACGCGGGCGATGTCGTCCCAGGTGTGATCCGGCCGCATGCGCCGAACGGTCGGAAGCCATTGATTGGCGGTAGCCTGGATGCGATCGCCGTAAGCCGCTTTCTGCGCCGCGGTCATTTTGGCCAGCGCCTCGGGCCGTTTTTCCCGGATACCCGGGTTGCCGGGCAGTCGGCCCTTCGCTTTTGCGGCCTTGATGCCTGCCTTCGTTCGCTCGGAGATCAGTGCGCGTTCTAGCTGCGCCACGGCGCCAAGCACCTGGAGAGAAAACATTCCCTGCGGCGTCGACGTGTCAATCGGATCGCGGAGCGACCGAAAATGCGCGTTCTTCGCAGTCAGATCCTCGATCACCTTGAGCAAATGACTAACGGAGCGCGCCAGACGATCGAGCCGCACGACCACAAGTGTGTCGCCGGCATTGATCTCTCGAAGCAACTTGGACAGGGCTGGACGGGCGCGCGATGCGCCGGATCCGTGTTCCTGAACGATGACGTCACAGCCGGCCGAGCGGAGCTCAATCTCCTGGGCCTCCGTCATCTGTTCGTCCGTCGAGACGCGCGCATAGCCGATTAGCCGGCCCTGTGGTCGACGGGAAGTGCGATTGCGTGTGTCAGCGGGCATCTGGAGCGCCTAAGAGAGTTGTTCTGGTGCGGATTTCCAATTGTAGAAGATAAGGATAACCGATCGTTTGTAAACGTCTCTTGTTGCCATTTGCCGGGGCGCTGAATGTCGAAAACCATTGGAAAATGGCCATTCTCGTCGACGTGAGGCGCGGTGGGCATACCTCTGTTCAATCCGGAAGGCCTAGCCGCCTTTACTAAGTACGCGCGCGGGAAAAACTACCTATGTGACGGAAGCGAAGGACATGATAGCTTCCGTATCGGATTGGCAGGCATTTTATTACAATGGCTTACGAAATTGAGAAATTGCCTCTGGAGACGCTTCTTCCAGCCATTGCACGGGCCGAAGATCGACTTGCCCGACTCGACGAGGTTGTACGCCGCAGCCCCGTCGGCGATGGTTTTGTCGAGCGGGGACATTTCTTTGATGCGGCTGCCAGTATGTGGGTGGCGGGCGAACTCATCCATGTCGAGGACCTCGTGCTCCACGATGCCCAAATGGATATCCGGGCGCCCACCCATGAGCTGACCATCGGGCACACGATCCTCCGTGCTCGGCGTCGGATCTTCGGTGCCGATCCCGCCTGGGCGGTCAGCGAGGGCGGCGTGGCTGCACTGACAGGAGCGGTTCTCGGCGCGGAGCGGCAGCAAGAGTTCGCGCTGCCCGGGCGAGCAGGGGAGGGGAGCGTCGATCTCGACGATGATGAGGATGGTGTGCTTGCCCGCGAGTTCGCTGATATTGATGCGATCATCAGTCGCTCGCAGCGAGTCCTCGACGCGTTGAGCGACGGCTCTGCGCCGACATCCGCAGCGCGCCCCTCACTCGCCGTCGGCGACCTGGTTATCCGCGACCCAGACTGGGATGAGGCGGAACGGCTGTCACAATGGCGTTCGGTCCTGAAATGTGCCGAAACACTGCCACCCGCACTTGCGGCCGTGCTGTTGTACGACGCCTGGGAATCCTTGGAGCCGGTGCAACGCCAGCACTGGCTCGGTGGCCAGCTCGTCGTCGCCTATCTCCGGTCGAGCGGCAAGATCATCTCGCATCTGCTGGCATACAATGTCGGGCTGAAAGCTGTTCCTCGAGAGCGACGTCGCGCGAGAGAGCGAACGACGCGGTTGCTCGCTTTCCTTGAGGCGATGTCGATCGCGGCGGAGGCTGGCATGAAGGAGATCGTCCGGCTCAACCAGGCGCGGGATCAGATGGAGCGGAGGATGCGCGGCCGTCGCTCGTCGAGCAGCCTTCCGGCGGTGATCGATCTGATCCTGTCGCGCCCGATCGTGTCGGCGTCCATGATCGCAAAGGCGGCCGGGGTGACGCCCCGCGGCGCTCTGAATTTAATTGGCGAGCTTGGTGCTCGCGAGATGACGGGCAGGGGTAGATACCGAGCGTGGGGCGTTCTCTAGACCCGCACGACCTTGCTCCCTTGCCACCAGGTGGCCCGACCATGCAATGCGTTTCACTCTAGCAGGGTTATTCAGCGCTTGTTGAAAACCCTCGTCCACTGAAATTCGCTTGACTGGTTTCACCGAAGGCGCCATTTTCAGCAAATGTTGAAAACCGACGACTCATTGAATGAACTCGAAAGCCAAGCAGCGAAGGTTGTTGAGGGGCTGCTGCAAAGTGTGCCCGTCTTACGGATAAACAAAGTGGAGCTGACGTCACCACGCTCCGGCGTCGATATTCTGGTAGAACTCAACATCGATGGGCATCACCATTTCCTGGTTTGCGAGGTCAAGCCAGCGGGCCAGCCGCGGCATGTGCGTGCGGCCCTCCTTCAGCTCCACAAAGTCGCGGATCATTTCGATCCACCGGCAACACCGATCTTCATCGCGCCATATCTATCGCCGGATGCGCAAGCGCTATGTCGGGAGTTCAATGTTGGATTTATCGATTTCGTGGGGAACGCGCGGATCGCGTTCGAAAGCGTCTTCATCGAGCGGCAGGTCGATGCGAAGCCACCCGCGGTCCACCGCAGTCTGAAATCAATATTCAAACCAAAGTCGGCGCAGGTTCTTCGGGTTCTTCTTCGCGATCCTATTCGACCATGGCGAGTCGCAGACCTCGCCCAGGCCTCCGATGTCAGCCTTGGCCACGTCAGTAATGTTCGGAGCGAGTTGGTCGACCGCGAATGGGCCGAGGTTACGGAAGATGGCTTGCGGCTTTCTCAGCCCGATGGACTCCTTGACTCTTGGCGCGAAGCCTATGAAGCGCCGGCAGGCGAGCGCATGAGTTTTTACACGACGCTCCATGGCCAATCCTTGGAGGCCTCTGCGCGAGGCGCACTTGGTGCACAGGAAGGCTATCCCCACGCTGCGTTCGCCTCGTTTTCGGCGGCGCACTGGCTGGCCCCTTATGGCCGCGTTGCCACACAACATTTTTACGCGGATGCGGCCGGGCTCAACCGTCTGCGCGATGCCCTGAAACTTTCCCCCGCGGCGTCGGGAGCGAACGTTGTGGTTACGGTGCTTAAAGACCGTGGCCTCTTCAACGATATCGTCGAGCCTGCCCCGAATGTAATCTGCACGAGTCCCGTCCAAACCTATCTTGATCTTTCCATCGCGGGCGAACGCGGAGCGGAAGCTGCTGAACATCTCAGAAAGGAACTCCTTTCATGGCGAAAATAGTGCCGCCCGAGCCTCAGTCCGCAGCGGATTATGAGGACCGCACAACGAAGGCCGTGAAGGGTGTCCTTGTCGAAATCGGACAGATCCTCGGCAGCTTCAAAGGGAAGTTCGCGGTGATTGGTGGTGCGGTTCCCTGGCTGCTGCTCGACAATGAGGACATGCCTCATGTGGGGACACTTGATGTCGATCTCGGCCTCGACGCGGAAGCCCTCGGCGATGGCGAGTATGTGAACTTGGTCGAGGCTCTCTTGGGCAATGGGTACAAGCAGAGGGAGGAACTTCGGCGCTTTCAGCTTGTCCGTCAGGTGCCGGTAAACGATGGCGGGGCGCCCATCGACATCGTCGTCGATTTCCTCATGCCCCGTCACGCGGAGATCGTGAAGAATAGCCCGCCGATCTTGAGCGATTTTGCTGTTCAGCGCGCTGACGGAGCGGACCTTGCTCTTCGCTTCTACCAACTCGTCGCGATATCCGGAGATATGCCGGAAGGCGGCACCAACCGCGTCGAGGTAGCCGTATGCTCGATTCCTGCCTTGCTTGCGATGAAGGGCTATGCCCTCAACGGCCGTCACAAGCAGAAGGACGCCTGCGACATCTATTATTGTATTCGAAATTATCCTGATGGGATCGAAGCCCTGGCCGCAGCGTGCAAACCGCTACTCGAGCATGAGAGCGGCTCACAAGGCTATCAATATATTGCGGAGAAGTTCGACGCGCCCGAAGGATATGGGCCGACCAGCGTCCGAAAATTCGTTGCTGAGACGGATATCCTTGATGGTCGCACACCCGAGCAATGGCAGCAGGATGCCTTCGGGCAGGTCGACGCGTGGCTGCGAGCTCTTGGTTTGCGACATTGACATAGTCACGAGGCGGAACTCGACGGCATAAAAACACATGATTGGGGGGAATGTGGGTAGTTCCGGATCACGCTGGCTCCGATGGGAGCCTCATATTCATGCACCGGGTACCGTACTGAACGATCAGTTCAATGGCACCGACAGCTGGGAGCAATATCTCACCAGGATTGAAATGGCGGCGCCCGTCATCCGCGCGCTAGGCGTCACCGATTACTATTTGCTCGACACTTATGAGCGCGTCCGTGATGCGAAACACCGCGACGGTCGCCTTCCTGGCGTCGACCTTGTCTTTCCGAATGTGGAGCTGCGACTTGCCTTTGGGACCGTCAAGGGCAACTGGGTGAACTGCCATCTTCTCGTCAATCCGCAGGATCCTGATCATGTAGGGGCTACACAGCGCTTCCTCGCGCAATTGACGTTCGAGTATTCTGGGGATCGGTTCGCATGCACGCCAGACGAGCTCACGCGCCTCGGCTCGAGGATCGATCCCGGTCTCTCTGGACGAGCTGCACTCGCACGTGGCGCGACGCAGTTTAAGGTGAGCTTTGAACAGTTGGTGGAGCTCTATCGCGCGATCGATTGGGCCCAAGCCAATGTTCTCATAGCAGTTGCCGGGAGCGAGCATGATGGCACGTCCGGCATGCGGGGCGAAGCTGAAGGGGCGCAGCGACAGGAGGTTGAGCGGTTCGCTCACATCATATTCGCCAGCAGCATCAGTCAACGGGATTTCTGGTTAGGCCGTAAAAGCAGCGCCACGCCGGACGATATCCGCTCCCGGTATGGAGCACTCAAACCCTGTCTGCACGGAAGCGATGCCCATGAGACAGCAAAAGTCGGGGCTCCCGACGGCGATCGCTATTCCTGGGTAAAGGGGGGTGCTCACTTCGACTCGCTGCGTCAGGCGGTCATCGATCCTGCCGGACGGGCATTTGTCGGCGCCGCACCTCCGACCCGCGCCACGCCCTCGCAGGTGATTTCTTGCGTCACAATCCAAAATGCCGACTGGGCGGCAATACCCGTCGTCGAGCTCAACCCTGGGCTCGTCGCCATCATCGGCGCGCGGGGTTCAGGAAAGACGGCTCTCGCCGACGCGATTGCCGCAGGTTGCGATGCGGCTTCTGAACATCTCAGCCCTGCCTCCTTGCTTCTCCGAGCAGGGGATCTACTCGAAGGGGCAAGTGTCCGACTTGACTGGGGCAGCGGCGACCCATCCGAACGCGATCTGCTCGACTACGACTATGATGCCGAGCTAGACGGACGCTTCCCGCGGGCGCGTTATCTTTCGCAGAAGTTCGTCGAGGAACTGTGCTCGGCTGACGGAATGACCGATGCACTTCTGGCCGAGATCGAACGAGTGATCTTCGAAGCGCATCCCGAAAAGGATGGGACATTTCGCTTCGACCAGCTTCTGGAGCTGCGGGCAACGCGCTTCCGCCTCGCTCGCCAGCGCGAAGAGGATGCCATTTCCACGCTCTCGGATCAGATCGGCCTCGAGCGGGAAAAGAAGCGGCAGATCTCTGGGCTAAAGCAGCAGCTCGCCCAGAAGGAGCAGACCGTCAAGGGATTGGAGAGCGATCGCGACAAGCTCATCGTGAAAGGGAGCGAGGCACGGGCCGACCGTCTTTCAGCCATCACCAATGCCGCCGAAAAGGTGCGTTCGTACGTCCGGTACTTCGCCAATCAGGAGAGTTCGCTCCTCGGCCTGCAGGATGAGGTGAAGGCGTTTCGGCAAAACAAAGCGCCGGAAGCGCTTCGGCAGACGAAATCGAGCTTCGTCGCGGCTTGTCTCGATGACACGGACTGGCAAGCATTCCTGCTTGAGTATCATGGTGACGTCGACGCCGCCCTGGCAGCCAAGCTTGAGACCGCACGAAAGAATGCGGCAGCGTGGCGAGGGGTGCCTCCGGCACGTATCACCGATCCCAATCGGTCCTATCTGGCAGAGGGTGCGGACCCAGAGAAGACGCCGCTTGCAGTGTTGGAGGCGGAGGCATTGCGTCTGCAGGCTCTCATCAATATCGACACCGAGACCGCGCAGAAGTTTGCAGCGTTGGTCAAGCGCATTGCCGAGGAGAATACTCAGATCGAGGCCAGCCGCGCCACGCTTGCCGATTGCGAAAAGGCCGCTGTGCGCATGGCGGATCTCAGCAAGCAGCGGCGGGACAGCTACCTACGCGTGTTCGAAGCGATTATCGCCGAAGAGCAGGTCCTGCGTGACTTGTATCAGCCTCTGGTCGACCGCCTACAGGCCGCCCAAGGCACGTTGCAGAAGCTGTCCTTTTCGGCCAGCCGGCATGCCGATGTAAAGCAGTGGGCCGCGCTCGGCGAGAAGCTTTTCGACCTGCGGCGCGCCGGCGATTTTAAGGGAAAGGGCTCGATCGAACAGTGGGCCAACGCCAACCTCCGAAAGGCGTGGGAAACAGGTGATGTGGGCGCCATCGATACGGCGATCCAGCACTTCACTGATGCCTGGCAGGACGAGCTTCTCGCGGTGGCCAATGTACCGGCGAATGATCAATCGGCATATCGAAGCTGGCTGATGCGTTTCGCAAAGTGGCTGTTCAGCACCGACCACATCCAGATCGCCTACAGCATCGATTACGAAGGCACCGACATCACAAAGTTGTCGCCGGGTACGCGCGGGATTGTCTTGCTCCTCTTGTACTTGGCGCTCGACGAGAGCGATCATCGGCCCCTGATCATCGATCAGCCCGAGGAGAATCTCGATCCCAAATCGATCTTTGATGAACTGGTCGCCTTGTTCATCGCGGCCAAGGCCAAGCGGCAGGTCATCATGGTCACCCACAACGCCAACCTCGTGATCAACACGGATGCTGACCAGATCATCGTCGCTAGCGCCGGCACGCATAGCCCTGGCGAACTGCCGCCAATCACCTACGTTTCCGGAGGACTGGAGGACGCCGACATGCGCCATCAGGTGTGCACTATCCTGGAAGGGGGCGAGGACGCCTTCAAGGAGCGCGCTCGGCGTCTTAGGGTAAGGTTGCAGCGATAGACTGATGGATCTCCGTTCTATCGATGCGCTCCCCTTCTCCGTTAGCCGGTTCGATGGTCGTGAGAAAAGAATGCAAGGCCGCGCAGCTGGCAGCGTCGCGGTGTGCTAGGCCGCACGCCGGGACCGTGTTGGGCAGGCGATCGGGCTCCGCTGCCACACGAGAGAACAGGAACCCGACCGCCAGGAGCTATGTCAGCGCGAATGGCCCCTCATCCCAGGAGGCTTCAGTGAAGTCGTTGAGCATGAGACCAAGACGACCGGGATCGGTCGCAAGCAGGTAATGCCATTGGCCATATTGCCCCAGTCGGTTGACGGCATCAGTCCAGCGCTGTGCCGCTTTCGCCTTTGCGTCCGCGCCGTCCGTCATCTGGCCTTTGATCTCGATGACGACATTCTGGTCCGTGTCGGTGACGACGATGAAGTCCGGCACATATTTGGCCGGAATTCCACGATTCCGATAGGGAATGAAAAAGCCAAGCCGGTCATTCTTGACCCACCTTTTCACGCCGGGATGACTATCGAGAAGGAAGGCGGCGCTTTGCTCCCATCGCTGCGTGTCGGCGACCATCGCATTCAGATGGCAGTGTGTCACGGGATAGATGGGCTTCGTCGTATGGAAATCGACATAGAGGGTGCTGCCACGCCCGGCTGCACCCTGCGGGACGACAGCGACCTCTGCGTCGGCGGTTGATGAACCCTTCTTGATCGCCTCAAGCAGGGAGCCGATCGCTGCCTGCATATATTCGCCGACCAGCAGAACGTCGCAGGGCTGGCTGCCGCCTTTCCGATCCAGCTTCTCGGCCAGGAAGCGCTTTGCAGCGAAAGCGACCTTTGGAAAGAGATGCTGTGTCGGCACCGCCGCCGCGCCGTTATCGGCCTGCCAGCGCAGGCAGATTTCGCGCGCGAGCCGGAAGGCGACCTGCTGGTCGCGGAACATCGCGCGCCAGTCCTTGAGCGACAGGACCGGCTTTTCGCCCGGACCGTAGGCCGCGAGAGTGCCGTCCGGCGTCGTCAGCGGGGTCAGCTCGACGATCTGCGGAATCCTCATCGGATCGATCGTGACCTTGGCGACCTGGTCCCAATCGATGAAAAGCTCAAACTGCCCGGACTGGTGGTAGCCGGTCACGACCGGAAAGGTGATCTCGAACTCGGCCTTCTCGGGCACCGAATAGATATGATTGGGTTCCGGCTGCGGGGGAGTCGGTCCGGCAGGCGCAACCTTGAACGGGATCAACTCGAACGGCACGCCGAAGACCTTGGCGGTCTCCTCGGCGAACATCTGCGTTTCCTCGTTCAGGGCATAGCTCTTGCGGCGCAGCGCCCGGCCGACAACCTGTTCGCAGAGCAACTGCGATCCGAACGGTCGCAGGCCGACAATATGTGTGACGGTGTTGGCGTCCCAGCCCTCGGCCAGCATTGCGACCGACACGATGCAGCGCACGTCCCGGCCCGGCGGGATGCGCTCGTCGATCCATTTCAGGGAGCCGTCATTGTCGTCGCTGGCGACCTTGTCGTTGTGTTTGCGGACCAGCTCCGACCATTCTTCCGGCACCTTGCCGCCCGGCCATTCGGCCTTGCCGACCGTATCGAGGATGTAGCGCAAGCGGCGGGTCTCGTCCTTGCTGCCGCCTTCCTCGATGTCCTCGATGACCTTTGAGTCGATGCGGACCGTGACCTCCTGACCGGGTGAATTCCGAAACCAGGGCGGGGAAACGCCATAGCCGTCATTGCCGTTCGCAAGCCAGGAATGGACTTCCTTGGCGACGGCCGTGTCGCGGCAGACGACAATGAAGACAGGCGGCACGGGATGTTTGTGCTGCTGCTTCGAGAACTGCTCCCATTCAAGAAAGCGCTCATGCCACTCGGCCGCCAGTAGATTGATCGGCGCGCTGGCATAATTCATGACCAGCTCAGGTGTGAGATTGGTGCCGTAGCCGTCTTCCTTGGCTTTAGCCTGCACCCATCGCCAGATATTGAAATAAGCAGCTTCCTCGGCCCCGGTCACGTCACGGGCGGGCAATTGCGGGATTTTGACAAGGCCGGACTCGATGGCATCGAGAAGGCCGAAGTCGGAAACGATCCACGGGAACGGCTTACCGACCTCATTGCCGGAACCCTGAATATAGAAAGGCGTAGCCGACAGATCGACGCAGAGATTGATCCCGCGCCTGCGGCTGCCGCCGGCAAGACGGTTGATGCGGTCCAGCCCCTCGATCCAGATCGTGGCCTCGCGCTCATTCTTCTTCGCAAGGTCCTTGTCTTCCTCAAGAGCCTGATCCTCGGCTCCGGCGTCGCCGCGCCGATAGGCGTGATGCGCCTCGTCGTTGAAGATCAGCCAGTGCGGGCTGCGTCCTTTTCCGCTGCCCAGCTCGCGCCGGATGCGCTTGAACCAGGCCGCGTCGGATTCAAAGTATTTGATTTCGACGGATTCGTTTTCCTTGCCTGCGTTTTTCACGACTTCCACAGGCTCTCCGGTCTTCACGACCTTTGCGGAATCGCCGTTGACGGTGTTGGTTTCCTTCTTCGCAAGGCGGTGCCAGTTCGCGATCATGACCTCGCCGCGCCGCAATTCCTCCATGCGGTGCGGCGGCACAAGCTGGCGCGTGCGATAGAGGCTCAGGTCGCCGAGCGCAGGGTCCAGCTCCTGCAAACGCTCGCGGATCGTGACGTTGGGGCAGACGATCAGGATGGTGTCGGAAAACCGATCGTCGCGGGGCGAGGCAGTGCGGTTGAGAATCGACCAGGCCGTCAGCATGCCCATGACGGTGGTCTTCCCGGAGCCGGTCGCCATCTTGCAGGCGTAGCGGATGAAGGCGCGAACGCCGGCGGCCTTCGCCTCCAGGCCGGGTTCGTCCTTTGGAATCTCCGGCAAGCCCTTGTGGTAAACGTCGTTGGCCTCGATGAGGAAGATGATCGTCTCGACGGCCTCAATCTGCGCGAAGAACAGCCGCTGCATCCGGTCGCTGCTGCGCCATAGCTCCAGCAATTCCTTGGTGACGGGCGACGCGCCGTCATAGGCGATACCGCCGGACCGACTGCCTGAACGCCATTCCTTCACCCGATCGCGGATGAGGTTGACGATCTCGAGCTCGATTTCCTCGCCCTTCTCGCTCTCGAAAAGCTCGGCCTGCTTCTTATTCTTCCGTCCGCGCCCGGCGTGTTCCGGCACGCGGTAGAAATAGCTGGCGCGCCGTCGTCCTTCTGCCTTGACTGGCGGCTTCCCGCGTTCAATCTGCCAATGGTATTCCGGCTCGCGGAACGGCGAATTGATGATCGGGGAATCGACCTCCGCGACGGTCAGCGGCGGTTGTTGCTTCTCCTGCGCGGCGGGCATCAGCGGGCTCCCTCCGCGCTTTTGACGACCATCAGCTCATTGCCGCGCTCGTCGATGGCCTTGACCGCGATCCGTTTCTTGTCGCCGAGAACGAACGGCTCGCTGACCGTTCCCGCCAGATGTTCCCAAACAGTGTCGGCGAACTGGCCCTTGAGCGACTTCTGTAAATTGTCCCACGCACTGGTCTTCGGGAAAAACACCTGGGACGCAAGAAACGCCATGCCATTGTAATTGGTGTCGAGCATCCAGCACGGCAGGTTTTCGGCCTTGATCTCGTCCGTCTCCATCGTATCGGGCCGGAAGATATCGAGCCCCTTGATGACGACGCGGTGCAGCGGCGTCCCGTCGTCGCGCTTGCCGGCCGTTTGCAGCTCCACGTCAGGCAGGCCGGTGATCGAGAATATCTCGCTGGCCTTGCTGGTCTTGAGCAGGTCGGACATGACCACGTCCGGCGTCACAGTCACATAGACTGTCGGCAGCTTCAGCTTATCGAGCATTTCCCGCGCCTTCGCCTGGATCGCGAAGCCGAACAGGAAAAGCTGCTGGTATCCCTGCTGCAACGCCTCAGTATGAGCGTTGAAGACATATTCGGAGCCGATCGCGCCGTCCTCCGGCCCGAAGACGAAGGCGATGCGCTTGTCGGTCCCGTTCCGCGCCACGCCCTCGGCATGAAGATATTCACGGTCGGCAAGAGGGCTGACAGTGTCCAGCTCCAGCGTCACGTTGCCCGGCAGACGCAGCGTCTTGCTCTGCCGCAGGACTTCGATCATCCGGTCGAGATAGGCGCGCGGGCTGCTCGATTGCGGCTGCGCCGCCTGCTGCGGCGCTTCTTCCTCAAGGCTCATCGCGGCCTGAATCGTCGCCTCCACGGTGAAGGGGCCGCAGACGCGGGTGATCTTGTCATTGACATCAGCACGATCGACGAGGATCTCCATCTTTGGATCTTCGTCATTGGCGATAGATTTCAGTGTGATCCGGGGCACCAGGCCCCCGACTTCCTCGCCCTTCTTGTTGCGCTTGCGTTCGTAAATGAAGCCGCCTGCCGGACCTTTCGACGGCTCTTTCAGCCTGTACCAGGGAAAGGTGCTGGTCAGGAGGCGCTGCCGGGCGAGTGCTATCGGAACCCGCGATGTGTCAACGGTAATCCAGCGACGGCCCCACTGCTCGGCGACCACAGCCGTGGTGCCGGAGCCGCAGGTGATGTCGAGCACGAGATCACCCGGATCGGTGGTCATGTGCACGCACCGCTCGATCACCTTGAAACCGGTCTGTACGACATAGACCTTATCGTCGGTGAAGTTGCCGGTGATGGTGTCGGTCCAGATGTTCCCTATTTGCTGGAAGGGAAAATCATCTGAAAATCTGCGATAACGGATGCTGTTCTTTGCGACATGGATGCGTCCGGCCGTGGCGAGCCGGTTCATCCCATCGGGATAATTGGCCTTCCAGTGCGAGTTGCCTCCTGGAAGATACGTCTTGCCTTCGTATTCAAATGGCTGCGGTTCCGATGCCGAACCCTGCGACTGAAGATCGCCAGGGTTGTATAGCTTAACGTCTTTCGGGAGTTCGTCTTCCCCTCTCGCTTCCGCAGCAGTCACTCCGCGGTAAGTACCATCAGGCAATAGCGCCCAACGCGCATTCCCCTTTCCAAGCTCCACCGGCTGCGGAGCGAACACCTTGTTGTAGCGAACGCGCTCCTTGTCTTTCGCGTACCAGAGAAGGAAGTCGCCCACGGTTGGAAGGGTGTTAGATTCAAATCCTGAAGTTGTCTGGAAGCTGATCTGTGAAACAAACCCGCCCGGAAATACCTCGTCCAGCACTTCCCGGACATGGTGGATATTATCGTCCGAAATCTGCACAAAGATCGAGCCGGATTCAGAAAGCAATTCCTTCGCCAGCATCAGCCGATCACGCAGGTAGGTCAGGTATGAATGCAGGCCTAGTTCCCACGTATCGCGGTACGCCTTAACCATTTCCGGTTCCCGGATCATCTCGTCGTCCGACCCGTGTGTGACGCGGTTTTTGCGAACGAAGGGCTGGAAGTTCGACCCGAATTTCACGCCATAGGGTGGGTCGAAATAGATCATCTGAACCTGACCGCCCATGCCCTCATATTCGAGCAGGGAGTTCATGACCTGCAAAGAATCGCCAAGAACGAGCCGGTTGGTCCACGGCCCCTTATGCTCGTAGGCGTCGAGCTTGTCGGCCACGTCGAGGTCGATATCGCCGAACAGGTCAAGATTGGTGCCGAGCGCCTTGTGCGATTTGAGGGTTTCGAGAATGGCCTGCGTCGAATGACGCTCATGCACGAATAGCGGCAGCGTTGGCACCGTCACCTGCTGCCGCTCGGCCTTGCCGGTCCAGTTGAGGAACGGTTTGGTCAGGCTGCGCAGCCGCGCCGCGCATTGCGACAGGGACGTGAACCGTTCCTCGGTGCCCTGCCAGACCTGCGGTTCAGCAAAGACGGCGGCCTCGCCCTTCTCGGCGGCATCGGCAACCAGCGTCAAAAGCCATTCAGCGAAGGCACGATCAGCGTTTTCATCCCATGAGAGTTCGGGCGCAAGGCTGGAATCGTAGCGGTAGGTCCTGGGCGCTTTCTTACTCGAAAACTGCGCTTCAACGCCGACATCGGGGCGCTGCACTGACTCCTGTTTATGCTTGTATATCGATGCGCCCGAAAGATTATCCTGCACCATACCGAAAACTACCCTCCTGCCCCAAAATTCTTACTGCTGCCCTTGCTGCGCATCGTGCAGCTTGCTGTCGATATTCAAATCACTTTTCGGCCTGAGTGATATTTGCAGATCAGCCAGCTCCGCGACAACCTCAGATTCAAATCTCGTAAATAGCTGAACTAACTCTTCCTGTCGTGGCTGACCGAATGCCAATCGATAGGTCGCCAAAGATTTCTTTAAATTTCCGTAGCGCTCAACTTCTCTGCTGAACGGGGGGATAAGAACTACGCGCTCGATTTTTTCGTCACCGGGGTATAGCCAGTAAGGCACGATGTCACCAGGGCGGCTCTGTGATATCTCCTGCTGCCGAGCGGCCTCGAACATGCTTTCCCATGGTGCGACACAATCATCGCCACGGATCGCAAAATCACCAAGCTTGGCAGCAATATTGCGCCGGACGGCGTGGTTCTTGAAGCGATGAACCCGCCCTTCGCGTTGTTCTATGTCAACCGGATTTCGGGGCAGATTCCAGTGCACGATACGGGCACAATAGGGATGGAAGTCCAAACCTTCCTGGCCAATCGAGGTTGTCGCCAGAACAAATGGACGAAAAGGCGACTTGAAGGCGGCTTGCACGAGCGTCGTACGGCGAACCCCCTTTTCGTCCTCCGCTTTTGTCGCAAATCGCATCGCAAAACGCGCCCGCACCTCGAACGTCTTATCGTGCAAGCGCGAGCGCCCTGCCGTCCAGTAATCCAGCGTTATTTGAGCTGGCCTCAATGCGACGACTTCTACGACCTTGTTGGCGATGAGAGCCGCGCGTTGTCGCGCGTCCAGTTCGGCAGCATGCTCAGCATCGACCACGAGCTGGAGATATTCGTCCAAAACAGCGGTCAGGTCGTGTCTCGCGGCATGCGCATTGACCTGGCGCCAGTAGTTCAGGGGCGATGCTTCTCCCAACAACGCCCTGGTTTCCGGCTGATTATACAGGCTCCGAAATCCGAGCGCGATCGCCATCGCTGCCCCGACAAGGGCAGGGTCGTTCAGAGGTAGCTCTGGGCATAGGCGGCACAGCGCGCGAAGTGCGCAGGTTGCAGGGGACCCGAGGGCAAATTCTGCGAGCTTGTCGTAGGAATCCTTGACCTCTGCATCGTCGAGATGATCTTCGCCTTCGAGTGCGTTTCCTATTATCTCGATGGCGCGCGCCATTGCCCCGTGTTCATCATGGCCTTCATGCTCGATCGCACCGAGCCTTCCCCAGTCCACGCCGTTCCCCAATTCTTCCTCAAGTGTGAGCGGCAGGAGCCGATCGGATCTCTCGGTCAGACGTGTTAGATGCTTTGCGTCGATACGCAGTTAACACTTCGACTGCTTGGAGATGCAGCTCATCATAGCTTGGCGCACGTCCATACCGGCGCTCCAATGCCAAGGGGTCGATCCACGACGCCAGGGTAGGGGAAGGGCAGAGCATTGGCATCATCTCCTCGATGCCAATGGGACGGCTGGTGCGGCTGACGAGGTCGGCCGTCATCCCCATGCGCCGACTTGCTTCATGCGAAAGAAGGGCGGCGACCGCGTCAGGCACCATCGACCAATCCGAAAATATGAGCGACTTGGTTGCCGGGATCTGCTCGCCGAACGTTGGCCGAGACGGCGGAATCCACAACGCGCGATCAAGCTGATGCTGGAAGGCCGTATCCGCCATAACCCGCATTCTTGCGTTACGAAGCGGAATCTCCCCATAGCCCTCGACCTGCTCCTTGCTGATGAGGAACGGAGCGGCAGTCTTGATTGCGTGGCGAAGTTCTTTAGATGGCCGGAGCTTCACCATCTGTAGTTTCTGCCGGAGCTTGTAGTCACGCATGAAATTGAGAAGGTACGGCGCCGACTTCCAATACTCCACTACGCCCGGCGCACCGACGATCGCTGCTACCTGAGCAATCACCTTCGCCTCCTTAAGATCCTCTGTTTCGATCGTCAGCTGCGGCTTGTTCTCCCTGACCAGCGCATTGCGATCATCGCTGGAATCAACGCGCTCGGTTCGGGCAATGACCTCACTCAAAATGTGTTGAACGCGATCACGCGTGACGCGGGCATCAAATCTTGTCTCCGGCATTGCCTGCAATGCCCGGCGAAAACGAGTCAGTTCGTGCTCCAGCTCCTTGATCCGCGCATCGCCATCTTCTGCGCCAAAGAGGAAGCGCATGGTGCGTAGGAAATCACTGTAGTGATCGCCATCTTCTGGATCGTCGCTATTCAAGGTCAGCATCCGGTATGGTGTTGCTGACAGGAGCAGCAACCGAGCTTTCGAGCCGTCGCCGCCAGAGTAGGAAAAGAGCGCCCGCGCGAGCTCCGCCGCGGCTGCCTTTTCAGGAGCCAACTGCGCATCGTGTTCGTGCAACAGGTCGGCGAACCGCTGAAATTCGTCAAGGATGATCAAATCGGGGGTCAACGCATCGACACAGATACGTGCCAGGATCCGGCGCAATTCCCCTATGATGGAAGCTGGCCGCTGATCGACGGGATAGTTTGGATTTTTCTTACTCCTCGCCAACTCCGCGGCTGCGCGAATCCGCTGGATGAATTCATCTCCAACAGCCGCGTTGAAATTCTTCGAGATCTCCTCGGAAATTTTCTGCGTGCGTATCCAGTCAGTCCAGCCAGGCCAGTTTTCTGCCTCCACGCCTCCGCGGAAGACGCGCTGCACGCCGCCGTGTCTGATGCCGAGCCTCTTTCTCAGCATCTCGTAAATCAGGACTCGTTCTTTTGCGGTACCCAATGATGACTTCAGATCGAGTGCTGTTCCTGGGGTGAGGCTGATAAGGTTCACGGGCTTTGAGGCAATCCCGCCCTCCTGCTCGATTTCGAGCGGTAGCAAAGTGAGGCGGGTATTGAGAGGTTTTGTCGCCGAGCCAATAACGTTGAGGGACTTGATGTTCTGCTCGGCAATCGCCTGGCTGGAGCATATGTAGACGACGTCGATACGGTCGACTTTACCGGTCAACTCCTGGATTGCTTTAGCAATGACTCCCCGCGCCACCATGGTCTTTCCAAGGCCCACCTCGTCGGCAACGAGAAACTGCGCCGTGGTCTGCGCATCAGTGAATAGACGCCGAAACACGTAATTGACTGTGGCCCGCTGAAAAGGTTTGAGGAGCTTTAGATGCTCTTCTGCTTGATAAGTCATTTTCGGGCTCCTTTGATGGCTACGAGCGGCGCGAAGCTGGCCCACAACTGAAGAAAATCCTCGGGGACTATGCTTTTGCCACCGTCATCTAGGCGCTTGATGAGGTGATCGATCTCGGCGAGCTCACCACCACCGAGGGTGAGGGCTCGCACCATCGGCTCCAGCAACGCGTTTCCACCTTGACCGAGCCGTCGAAGCCATTGGCCCTCACCGGCAGTTTCGCTTTCGAGGAAGCTGCCTTCACCCAAACTCCCGAGAAGCAAGCTCAGATAGCGGAAGAAGTTCTCGACATTGGCAATATGTGCTCGCAGGACGGCAGCATCCCGGCCGTCGGGCAGACCGATGAGACGGGCGCCCAAAGTGAACGCAATCTCTACGCCTGTACCCTCATCGCGGAGCCTCATTCCAAGCCAGCGTGTAACGTCGCTCAAAGGGACGCTGCTTACAGCCATTCTCGGCGCCGTGCCGCAGAGCAAAGGCGCAGCGTCATATCCCCGTTCATTCGCAACCGTAATGGGGCGAACGAAACATCTCACTCCCGCCGGTATTTCGATCGGCGAAATCTTGCCGGATAGCACCAGTTCGAGCCCAATGGCGTCGGGTAGTTGGGTACAGTGTAGGTCGAGCGGCAGCGCCGCGATCCTGATGCGCAAATTTTCGAGCACTTTCTCAGCGGCTGCAGCGGCATCCTGCCCGGGCGGCTCAGATGGCACATAGGGCGTCAGAAGTCGTTGAAATTCGTCCGAGAAAAGGGTTTCGGCAATTGAACCCATGCGGCTTTTGGGGCCGTCCAAGGTTGCCATGATTTCTACGTTTTGGGTACGACCGCCGCGGCCGGGGATCAGCGCAGCGCTCGTTGCGTTGGCGGAGCCAAGGTGGATATGAAGACGTGATCCCCGCTCTACCACGTAGGCCTTGGCATGAAGGCCCTCAAGATCGGCAGAATCTATCTCGTCACGATCTTCTTCCTCGTAACGAGTCGCTCGGTCATCGAGGGTCCGTATATCAAAAAGCTCGCGAATCTCAGGCTTGATGCAATCCAGTTCCTCGGCCCGTGCCACGAGTTGACAGGCTGACGGCTCCTCGTAGTCTTTGGCCAGGTGCGCGAGCGCGGCACTGCTTACGAAAGGTGAGAGAACGGCGAGGCGCTCGCCCTTTTGCGGAGACCAGGCGCCAGGTTTCAAACCATTCACTGCGAAGGTGACTTTGGTGGCGCCAGCGGGGAGATCATCCCAGAAGCAGTGCTCGAGATCGCGCGCGAGCGACGGAAGAAATTTGGGTGCCGGCGGGCGATTTGCCGAATTGGCCAATCCCGGAAGTGCGCGAAGAAGCTGCACGACAGGCTCGTTCGCATCGTTGATATCGTCGCCAACCTTCCCGTCGAGGCAAAGAGCCAGGTCCCAGCATCGATCATTCGTGAGACTCCGTGACAAGATGGCGAGCCGCATGCGCGTGGGCTGTCCCTCTTGTTCCGGTTGGAAACGGATGCACCACAGCTTCGGATGGAATGCACCGCCCTCCGGCGCCGAAACCTCGATTATCGTCTTCTCGTAAAGCGCCATCAACCGTGCTGCATTCGGGCGCGCCTCCTTGATGCGACCCCGATCACAGTAGATGGCCATTCTGCCGGCCATCCGTTCGACGCTTTGCAGCAGGGCCAGCGGGCTCCGCAACATCTCGTCACGGTTCTCGGCGTCTCGAAAAACGATGGCGATTGGAATGGTGAGCGCCGTCTCGAAGTCAAGCGAGTAGGTTGTCGCTGCGGCATTGTCGAACCGATATTGATCGGGCGCGCGCACAAGAGACGTGTAGAGTTCGCGATTTTCAGGGTTGAACACGGGTTCAGCCGGCATCGGCGAGCTCCCCGAGGTAGCTTCTTGAAATACCCCATCTGAAATCGAGACGGGCGTCGCCAGAAGCACCTGACCATCTCTCCAGTGGCGCATCGTGCAGCAGACGCGCCTTCAACCGCTTCAGGCCATGTTCTCGATGCTTTAGAAGCTCGATCGCTGCACTGTCTGTCTCTAATTGGACCGAGCCATCCCGTGCCATGGATGCCCAGCTGCGGATAAAATCACGAGACGACTTCGTCAAATTGTGGCTGGTCTTGCCAATAAGGCAAAAGAGATCGTCGAGATCCCACTCATTCAAGCTCAGATGCTTGAGCTCTGCCCTCCAGGCTTCAAGCCGCGACCGGTAATGCTCCAGCAGGGCTGGAGCATCTGCATGCTTCTTGGCGTTCGGTCGCGTAGCGGCGCGGAGCGCCAGCAGAAGATTGTAAAACAGACTGGCGCCATACATCACGCCCGAGAACCTTTCGGCGTGACGCAACATCGCACGATTGGATTTCGAGATGTTACCTTCGTCCACCTGCCACGGCCAATCCTGAGAATAAGTCTCACCCGTGCGCGCCAGTTCATTCAGCAGTGTTGGCTTTGCATTGCCGGCAATGCGATCTCGCAGGAAATCCGCTTCTTCTAATGTCAGCGCAAACGTTGCCTCATCAAACAGATTGCCGGGTGCTTTAGGTAGGGTTGGCGCCCATAGTTTCAGATCGTGATCCTTCAGGCTTTCGGGACCATAGGAGAGGAAAGTCGCTTGGGACCCTGCCAGGGTGCGTATACCAAGAGTGTTTAGACCTGCCCAATAGACGCTTGAGGCAAGCCGCTTGAGGTTTCGGCCGGCATCTCGGCCGATCACACCGATCGTTTCCTCGCCACGAAGCAGAGCTTCGCTCAATCGGAATTCCAGGTCCCGAGCAATATTCGTCCGCTCCGCTTGTGTCGCCTTGCGACTTTGCGCCTCAAGGTAGATCCAAGGAATAAAAAGCATATAGCGTAGCCGCGTCTGGATTGTGCTGGTGCCTGGAAAAAGGAGATCGGCAAGAGCATCGCGCACTGTTCCCAAACCTAGTTCATCGCGAGCTTCAGGTTGTTTGAAGAGATCGATCAGCGTTTGTGCGCGTCGCCGCTCCTCGGGGTCGAAATCAATCCAAGCAAGATAGGACATACAAATTCCGTCTAGGGCGCTGAGTGGAACAGAGGGCTCGTTCCTGCCGCGGAAGTGGTCACGGTTTGAACTGGCCTGATGAAAAGTCGGCAGATTGTGAAGGGCCTCCGCAATCAGGATGGAGGGGAGGGAGCATTTGGCCTGACCGCGATCACCGTCGCACTCGTCATCAGGACGATCAGCCCCTGTTCTGCTCCCGTCATTTCGAGATACGCACGGACCTGCGCCCGATAATGGTCGAGCGTTTTGGGATCGGCATTTACATCGCTCTTCCAATCGATGACCATAGCTGGCGTCCCCCCTGGACCAACCGTCAGCGCATCGGCTATGCCCGCCGTTGCGACCAGCTCAGCGTCTTCCTCGCGAAGCGCGTAAACGGGGAACTCGGCAGACAGCGCCGGCCGGAGGGCTGCGATTTCGGGCAGCCTTAAAGTCCGTCCGACGCAACCAGCCAGCTCCTCGGGGGAGAGCCCGGCAGTTGGGTCGGCGACCGGAACTACGCCAAGCGCACGGACGAGCTCCCCGGCTCGCGCAGAGAGCGCCGCGTGCGAGTCGCCGGTTTCGCCGTTCAGGACTTCTTCCATGAGCTTGTGAAGGACGAGCCCGCGCTCACGGCCACCCTGCACGGTGGAGGAAGCTACGAGCTCCGGCGGTGTATTATCATCCGAACCGGTCCAGATATCGGCTTGCTCTTCCTGCAAGACCGTTCCGGCTGCATTCTCGTCACGGCTCGGAGCAAGCCATTTCAGTCGGATCTGCTGATCGGCGATTGCGCTGGCCTCAGCGGCGAAGCTCTCACGCGTCTGACTGTTGCTGTGGCCGTCAGCTACCACGACTGGATCTGGTGGTAAATGCGATACGTCCAGCGCGGCGAGGCCCGCGAGTGACAGATCTACAAGACTAATCCAGGCAGACTTCGAAGGGGCTACGTCCAGGCGTGGCAGGATCAGCAGCTCACGGGCACGGGTCGCAGCGACATACCAGAGACGGACACGTTCTCGGTCTAATTCCGCCTTCTCGGCTTGCCGCGCCGTGTCATAGCCAGAGGGAGGGACACCAAGAACAGGGCAGTAGAAAGTGTCGTTCTGCCGGTCAATCACTGCGCTGTCAGGTGCCATTACGCCGGTCATAGTGTTGATGGGGATAACGACCGGCCATTCGAGGCCTTTGGCAGCATGCATGGTGAACAGCGCGACGGCTTCCTCTTGCGCGTCGGGTCGGCCCTCGACCGCCCGGGCCTCGTCGGTCCAGGCCGCCGTCATCGCCTCGGAGAAGGCGCGTAGGCCGCGCACCGCATAACTGTTCGAGAGACTGAGATATAGGTCCACATTGGCGAGCGCCCGCTCGGCCTGACCCCGATGTCTATCGAGCAGAATGGGACGCAAGCGCAGGACATCTACGGCTTGCGACAGCAGTTGGTGCGGCGTGGTGCTGTTGCCGCGCCGCTGGAGTGCCTGCAGCTTTTCAATGACGTCGCGCGCTAGCGGATGACTGATTGCCGCCGGGTCGACGCCAAGGTCGAGGCGGGGGATTCGGTCAGGTTCCTCCTCGGACCGGGGGAGAGCCCAGACCACGTCCAGTAACTCTTCTTCGCTGAGCCCGACCAGCGGGCCGCGCAGCAGCGCCCCCAGCGCCAGAGTGTCACGGCGATCGGCCAGCGCACGGGTCAGTGCGATAAGATCCTGCACCTCCTGCCGGCGGAACAGGCCCTTGCCGGCTTGCGTTGCCACCGGAATGCCGCGCCGTTCAAGGGCTTCCTCATAACGCCACAAATCCGCGCCGGTCGGCGCGAGAAGAGCGATGTCACCCGGTTGACAGGGGCGTTCCGCGCCGGCTTTCCGATCCAGAACGGGATGGCTACCGATCAAGCGAGCCAACAGGTCAGCCACCGCGTCGGCTTCGGCATCGCGTTGCTGTTCGGCGCTGGCTTTGCCATTCTCGTCGGCGACGGCGATGTCGAGCGCGGCAACACAGACGCCGCCGCGGTCGTCATGGAAGGGATCGAGTGCGGTGAAGCCGGGCTGTCCGTCCGCTGACAGGATCGCCTCGAAGCGCTCGTTGACGAAGGTGAGGATCGAGGCGCAGGACCGGAAATTGGTCGAGATCGACACAAGACCGTCCGCATCCTGCACCGAAAAGGCCGCCCGCGCCTGGACATAGGCGCCGACGTCGGCGCCGCGGAAACGGTAGATCGCCTGTTTGGGATCTCCGACGAGGAAGAGCGCCCCAGGCCGGATCCTGAAGCTGACCCAATCTCGTGGATCCTCCACCGGGTCACCGCAGAGCCGCCAGAAGATTTCCGCCTGAAGCGGATCGGTATCCTGGAACTCGTCGACGAGGACCTTCGCGTACCGTTGCCCGAGCGCCCGTCGCACGGCCTCATGGTCACTCAGCAGATCGCGTGCGGCGTAGATCAGGTCGTCGAAATCGAGCTGGGCGCTAGCGCGCTTGTGCTCTCGATACCGGTCCAACATCGGCCGTGCTTCATCGATCAGCGCTGCGAGCACCTGGCCAGACGCCGACTGAAGGAGGGCGGTCCACGCAGCGCAGCAGGCGTCAAAGAAGTCTTCTGCGGCATCGTTCAACCGGTCGGCGTCGGCTTTGGAAAGCCCCGCCTGTTTTGCCGCCGCCGCCCATTTGCCCTTCTTGCGATAGGAGGAGAAGTCGCCAGCCTTGGTGCACAAGTCGGGATGTGGGCGCGAGACCAGCAGCCCGACTAAGCCGGCAGGCGTTTCCGCGTTCGACACGGCGGGCAAGCGCGCAGCCATTTCGGAAAAGCGTGCCGCATAGACCTCCGTCTCCGGCTCACGGACGCTGGCGGTCTGCATGAAGGCGGAGAGATCATCAGCCGCCTGCCGAAACGCTTCCAAATGGTCCGCAAGCGGTGTCACCGCCGGAGCGACGAGGCTTCTGCGCCGGCGCAGCGCATCGGCGACCCTGTGCATCAGGGCCACCGTCTCGCCAGGGCTGTGCAGAACCATTTCGGCGAGGATGCCATCATGGTCGCCGGACAACCTCTCTCGAAGCCAGCCATCCACTATTTCAAGAAAGGTGAGGTCGGCCTGGTTGCGGTCCATGACCGTGGCACCCGGATCGATATCAGCCTCTGCCGGATAGGGCTTGATCAAACGCTGACAGAACCCATGGATTGTCGAACAGGTGATCTCGTCGATCGCGGCGCTCGCTGCGATGAGATTGTCACGCTGCATCTGCGACAGACCGCTTGGAAGCCCCACCCGAAGTTCGGGTGCAATGTGGCCCGCCGCAAGATCGCTGACGAACTCCCGAACACGGGAAAGGAGCTCGCTCGCCGCGAGCTCAGTGAAGGTGACGGCGGCAATCGCGCGAGGTGCAACACCCTGTGCCAACATCACAGTGATGCGGCCGGCCATAACCGCTGTCTTGCCAGAACCTGCTCCTGCCTCGACGAGGATGGAACGCTCGTGGCCGCTGATGGCATCGCGCCGGGCACTGTCATCCTTGAGGATTTTTTGCATGATGGTCATCATTCCGCCTCCCACACCTCAGCGACTTCGCCAAGCCGCTCCCTCGCGGCGGATTGCTTGCGTTTGCAGTATGTTGCGTTGGCATTGGCCGGCAGGGCGAATGCGAGGTCGTCGTAGTCACTGCCCGTATCCGGACCCGGCAATGCGGCGCCACTTGCAAACGCGCTGCGCGCAGACCGCAGGAACTGCGTGATCTCTGCCAGCATGGCTTCCGGATCATCCAGCCGAACTTCGAGCGGTTCGCGCGGATAAAGTAACGACGCGCTAATCGCGACCTGGTCGCCCAACAACGCCTTCACGGCGAAGGCGTAGAGGCAGCGTTGCAGCTCGCGCCCGCCATTCAGTCGAATTTCGCCTTTAGGAGGCTTGCCAGTCTTGTAATCGCGAACGAGCGCCCGGCTTCCGTCGCCGGCAATGTCGAGCCGATCGATATAGCCCGCGATCTGAAAGCCCGTATTCGGGATAAGGACAGGCAAGCTCGCATTCCAGGGAAGCACCGCCGTCGACTTCGGCTCGGCCCCCCCGAAGGGAACTTCGCTATAGGAGCGGCTTGCCGGTAGAAGTTCGTCGCCGTAAGAGAGGGCCCGCGCCGCCAGAAGGCGCACGTCGCTGAGTGTTCGCTCCCAGATAACTTTAGGAGGAACCGGGCGTTCACTTTCCCAATCAATTGCGGCCGCATCCGCAGCCTCCGCCACGGCTCTCTCGATCGCGGACGCATCTGCGGAGGACAGTCCGCCGGCCGCTTCGAGGGTCCGCAAAGCGCGATCCAATACCAGGTGGATCAGATCGCCTGCTGCGAGGGCGTCGAGCACAAGAGGCTCGGCGCTGCTCTGCGGTGCGCGCCAGCCGAAGGCGTAGCGCCAGAGGAAACCAAGTGGGCCGCGCAGCAGCGTCTTCAGCGAACTGGCCGACTGCGTTCGCGCAAGGATCGTGAGAATGAGCGGATGATCAGGTCGCACGAGGCCGTCATGGGACGTGATGTCAGGCGAGCGCCAGTCGCGCCAGCAACTGCGGGCAGCGATCGCTTGGGCAACCGCTGCGAACTCTTGCGGTCGCGCCATCAATCGATCGGTTTCGCTAAACGCGTGCTCGGGAATGGCGTTGCGACGCAGGTACGTTTCGTCGCCATGGGCAGCAAACAACGGACTGCGCCCGAGCAGACGACCGTCGCTGTCGCGACGGGCGCGAGAGAGGACGACCTCGCCCGACGTAGTCGCGATAATTGTTTCAAAATCCCTGCGATCTGCGAGGCTGACCGGAAGCGGGTCGAGCTCGGCGGTCGGAATGATGTGGTCGGGAATCAGCCGGTCCTCGGCAATCCCGCGCGGCCAACGAGAAGAGTTGAGACCGATCAGCCGAACGAAGCGCCGGGGTGAGGCCGCGAGCGCGCTTGCTGGCATCCAGACAACCGACACACAAGCCTCAAGCCCGTCATCCTGCTTTAGCGCCTCAAGCGTGACATCGACAGATTCGGCAGGCCCGGCGAGCAGCGCCTTGCGCCAGATGGCCAATGACCGACCTTTAAGGAAGGCATTGCCTATCTCCTGAGCAGCGGCGGGTCCTTTTGCCAATATGTCAATCGCCTTGCGCAGCGTTGGTGCGTGATCCTTAGCATCGGGCCAGTCTGCTGGCTTGAGGCGCAAGAGCAGTCGGTTCCAGGCGGCAGATGTCGACAAGGGTGCATCGTTCGGCAGAACGCGCAGCCAACCGTCGGGAAGCATCGTCAACGGTGCCGATTCTCGGCACAGCGTGGCAAGGCGGCGCAGACGGGATTGTGAGAGCCCGCGCACAACGATGTCGGCAAGTGCGGCAGCCGCCTGGCCTTCTCGTGTCGCGACCGCGCGCATACCATGGACGAAATGCAGATCGATATTGGCGTCGGCGCGCAGCGCTAGGAAATGATCGTCATAATCCGCCGGCGAAGCCGTGGCGATTGCGATTTCAGACGGTGAGATGCCAGAGCCAAGCAAGGTGCGAGCCCAGCGCATGGCCTCTATGGCTTCGTGATACGCGGTCGCGCCGCTGACAGACCGAACCGCCGGCGCTTCAGCCTTGCCCCGCACAACGGCGACGCCGCTCTCGGTTAGCCAGCTCGGGACCGAGCGGGGACCGGCCGTCCACTGAACCGGAAGGCGCTCGGCCAGTTGCTTGATCAGCGGACGCCAACATGGAGAAAGCTCTGTCAATCCGACAATCTCGATCTTCCCGAAAATCGCGGGGGCATGGGCGATGCGGCTACGAGCTGCCGCGACGATGTCGACCGGGCGCATCATTCCGGCAGGAAGTTGCGCCAGGACTGCGGTTTCTAGCCGGGAGATTGCTGACAGCCGCGGATGATCGCTCGCCCGAGCGGCCAGATCGATGCCGGCGCGCCAAGCCTTGTGCAGCGTGTCCGCCGCTGCCCCGATCATGCCCGGCAGCATCTTGATGCTTTCCAACTCCCCCATTGGCGTACTGGGGAGAACTGCTTGGATCGCCGTGCGCAGGCTTTCCTCATCGATCGGCCGCGCGAATCCCCCGGCAAGCCGCACCGCAGCTTGCTCAAAGGACATAATCTGAAGGCCGTGGCAGGCGCCGCGGGCCGCAGCGAGGCGGGCTTCGCGCATAGCGAGGCGACCATGAACGACGAGTGTTGACCGGCTCGAGTTGGTCATACTGCTTTCCTTACTGGGCTGATCCTCGCCGAGGCGCGGTTCACGACCTACGTGCTTACGGACGCACGACTCTCTCGGAGTTGAGTGAGCTGCATCTTTTCTATGAGGTATTGGTAATGTTTCGAAAGTACACTTCCGCGCGAAATGCTTGCGCGGAAATGTAACTCACAAGTTTATTTTGCAGGGCGTCCCGAGATCCACGCCCAGAGGCGCTGCCAGAGACTGTGCTGTACTTTCACCGGAGCGGGCTGAACGGCAGGCGCGACCTTTGGCGGCTGCCCATAGAAGTGGGCCTTGGCCGCGCGATCGCGACGTCGCTCGGCTTCGACCTGCTCCTCACTCCAAGGACCGGCTTCGATCACCTTGCCTCGGTCGATCACATAGTGCGACCGGCACTTCAGCGTCCAATTACCGATCGACGGTCGAAGCGAGACTGTCTCGCCGTCGAACGTCATCTTCCAGTCCGTCGGCGTGAAAGGCGTGACGACCTCCTCGCCGCAGCCGCAGCAGCAGCTATGGGCCGATGTCGCATATTCGATCGAAACATAGAGCACGCCTGGCTCCAGGCGCTCAGGAATGTGTTCGATGAAACGATGGTCGAGTCGCTGGTGCCGCATCAAGCAAAGTCTCCGTTGATCAGCATGTTGCCGTCGGTGGTGTAGGTGCAGTGATGCTCGCGCTCGAGGTCGCGATAGAACCCGCGAATCTTCTTCCATTTCACGACCGCGAGAACGCCATTCAAGGCGTTGAGATCGGCGACCTGTATGTTGGATGCATAGATATCCTTGGCGCCGCCGCCAACGAAGGAGATGCGCTGTTGCGCGTGATCTCGCTTCTCCGGCGTGCTGGCGGTGACCCGCAGGATGCCGCCGAGCGACCCATCATCGAGCTCGAGGCCCATTCCGACATCGATGAACGCGGCACCGATCGCCTCGAGCTTCTCCACGATCAACCGTTTCGCCTCACCAGCATCGAGAGAGAGGAATGCAAAGGTGACGCCGTCGAGAAGGTGGAGATTGTCGGCGCTCAGCGCGGCGTCGTGCGCCACGACGTTGCGGTGCATCCGGCTGTAGATGCGCTTCAAGTATTCAACCTTCTTGGGTGCTTCCCGCAGTTCCTCCAGGCTCGGAGCACCCGGTGCGCGGAACGCGTTATGGGTCAGGAACTCGTCGCTATCGAACAGATGGATTTCCCGAACCGGCGTCTTTGCGACGAGATCGAGAACATAGCCGCCGGTGCCGCCGAGCCCGATGATGGCGATCTTTTCATTGACGAGCCGCTCTGTCAGCATGCCGATACCCACGCGGTCGGAGGCTGTTTCGACGTAGTTGAAGACACTCTCTTCCTCCTGCTCGGGCTCACGGAAAGTGTGAGCTGTCACGCCGGGCTTCAGCACAGCCGCCGGGCCCGCGATTATGTTCGCGTAGCTCGTCATCTTGTGGTGGTAGTCCGTATAGCCACCTTCCGGCTTGCTGGAGAAGCTGTGCGTCGCCTTCAAGCCGTGACCAAGGTCGAAGGCGCCGTTGGCGTGCGAAATCCCCTGAATTCGTGCGCCATTGGCGTGGCATGGGAAATCACCGTCCCAGTGGACGACATGTGTGTCAGGCGTGCGCGTCTGATCTCCGGCCAGCGTAAGGCTGGAGATCAAGGTGCCGGTGCGCACTTGCCGGCGTTCATCGACATAAGGAATCTCGCGCATGACGAGATAGCCGCCCCGCTGCTGGACGAAGTAGCCTTCGTCCATCAGGCGCTTGAGGTCAGGATTACGATTGAACAGTGCGCGTGACATTGAACACGGTCCCCTTCTTCTTGACATCGACAGAGCCGCCGGCCCCGAGTTCTCCGGCATGCGGCGCAGATGCCGCATGCCGGTAGGTCATCGAGAAGACGACGTTCGGCGGGTGCTGGCCCGGAAAGGCGAGCTGGACGATCTGCTCGAACGTCACCGTCCGCTCGTCCACCGTGCGGAGGCGCGAGTTGACGATGATCTCAAAGGTAATTGGCGGCTTCGGAGCGGTGATGAAACGCTCGATGCCGGCGCCGGTCAGATCGAGCAGTTCGTTGTGTTCGATCAGACGATCTTCACCGCCTTGAACTTCGAGGAAGACCGCCTCGTTATCACCCGGCTTGGCCAGGCCATAGAGGACCGCGCCGCTGATAACGGGCTTGCCCCAGCGCAGTTCGTCGTCATTGAGGATCAGCTTGAAGTCGCGGTCCGTCTCAAAAGCAATGAAACGTTCAGCTCCGCGTTCGCGCAGATCGAAGGGCTCGTTCAAGCGCACGTCCTCGAAATCGCCCGAGGGCAAAATCGCAAAAAGACTGTAACCCTGCCGAGGGTCGAGGGCGGCAGCTTCGAGCAACTGACGTCCGAGCGGCACGGGATCGGTCACCTGACGGTGCTGAAAATTGAGATCGCCCTCAGCGAGGAGGAAGCGATAAACCCGCGCCGGACGAAGCGGCCGGCCTTCGCGCAGCGCATCGCCGACATCGTCAAATTCAAGAAGTTCTTGTGTACTCATAGATTGGTTCCTTAGATTTGCGCCGTGGCGACGCCGCGGCTCTAAAGATCCAATCGGAGCGAGATTGGCCGACCGGTAAGGTCAGGCAAACTTTTTTTTCAAGGGGCCTTCGGGGGTCGGTCCACAAATGAAGAAAGCCGGGCAGTTCGGGCAGGTGAATGGTGAAACGTCGGCCGGGAAACGGCCGGCGCGAATGTCGACAAGAAACTTTGCAAGCTTGTCCTTGCGCCCTGTTAACTCGCGATCCGACAATGAGAGCGCACGCGCTTCGCCATCGGAGAGATGAACCAGTTCAGCGACGGCGCCGGGGAAGGCCTGCTTGACCGCGAGGATCAGCGCCGCAGCGCCGACGTCCTTGCTCTCCGCAGATCGCATGTGACCTGTGCCGACGCGCCGCACGGCGCGAACACCGTCGGGTCGAACCAGCACCTCATCCGGTTGGACGAGTATTTCCTCACCTTCAATTGTGAGGCTGACCGCTGCGGAAGGCTCCGCGACGGCTCCTGCGCGGCTGGACAGGAAGAAGCGCAGCATCGCCATGGCCAGGTCGAGGAATTCGGCGCGATAGCCGTGATCTGAGAGCCCTTGGCTGGCAAACGCTGCTTCAGCACGATTTTGGAGGTCCTGCTCGGAAGGTGACAGATCGGCTGCAATCATCGCCCCGACGACTGAGCGAACTGCCTCATGCAAGTGCATAAAGGCGGTAGCGGTTCGACGGCCGCCGACCTGGAGGATGTGCGTGTAAAGAAAGCGGCGAGGGCATGATTCATAAAGTGCGATTTGCGGTCCACTGAAGCGAAGCCGTCCGTCGATGATCAATTCGACACCTCGCGCTTCGGCCGCCAGCGGAAGTGGCCGCGTCGGCACGATCGAGCTGCGCGTCAACGCCCCAAGACGATCGAGGAATGGCGAGAGCGGCCGATTGTGACCGTTGCTCTTCTGTGTCGGCGCATAGAGGACCAGGCGATCGCGAGCGCGCGAGAGCGCAACATAGAAAAGGCACTCCTGTTCCTCGGCCTGGCCCGCTCGGAATGCTTCCAGTACGCTGCCTTCAGAACCTGTGATCATGCCCGGGGGCGCCGGACAGGGCGGGGCAGGGGGCGTGCGTGGAATCGTATCGCTGTTGAGACCCAGGATATGCACGCCTTCGAACTCCAGGCCTTTGGCGCCGTGAATAGTCATCAGCCGCACACCATCAAGATGTTGAGCTGCTGCTGGCAACTGACGCAGGTCACGGTCGTCGCCGAGGCGCACAAGCCTGCGCACGCGATCAAGCAGGCGCGTGATAAGTAGTCCGCGCCCCGACGGCTGTACTCGCACGAAGTTGAGAAACTGCCAGATAGCAATTCCCCGGGTTCGATCGCCGAGGTCCAGCGATGTCCCGAGACGCGCCGCAATCTGCGTGCGATCGAGGAGCAGTGTTGAGAGGACAGTCCAGGGCGAGGCGGCTTCGTCGAAGGCTGCGAGAGCAACTGAGAGCTTGCCGAGTGCCTCGCGTCCAGCCACACTCACGCCTGGGATTAAATCGACGTGCTGAAGCCAACTTGCCGGAGCGGGATCTGTGGTTCGCAGATGCTCGAAAACTGCGGCGACGTCTGCGAAAGACATCGCGAAATCCGGCCAACAGGCGACTCGTACCAAACCCATGGCGCGCCGGTCAACGAGGATCGATAGGATTGCCAGAAGATCCTTGACCTCACTTCGTTCAAACAGGCTTCCCAGGAATAGGACCGGCACGCCGAGCCGTTCGAGATCTTGACCGATCCTCGACAGCTTTTCGTTTCCGGTGCATAAAACCGCCTGATTGCGATAGGCGTGGCCCGCGCGGCGGAGTTCCTCGATCGCGTCCGCTAAAGCGACCTGCTGCTCTTCGGCACGCTTGACCGTGCGCAACTCTGGCCCACGCCCATTGCGGTCCCGCTCTGCTTCGAGACCACTATCGGCGTCACCTGCTCGCATCGTGACAGCAAAGTTGGAAAAACTGTTGACGATCTCTGACGCCGAACGATAGTTGCGCTTCAAACGCCCGCGCTTGCCGCCGGCAAAGTCTTCCTTGCCGAAGCGAGTCATGTTGAAGGATGAGGCTCCACGGAAGCGATAGATGGACTGCTTGGCGTCGCCGACCACCCAAAGATTGCGACCGTCAGGTCGTATTGCGCTTAACAATCTCACACTGCTGCGGTTCACGTCCTGATATTCATCGACTAGGACATGATCGTATTGTGCCTGGAGTGTTTCGCGAATGGCCGCATCCTTTTCAAGCAGTTGCACCGGCAGCGCGACAAGGTCACCGAAGTCGATGCAATGCGCGTTGCGCTTGAGCTGCTCATAGGTCGCGTAGACACGAGCCACCTCGACGGCACGCTCTGCCGCTTCGCGGGCCTCGGTGTCAGTCGCCTTCGTTAGCATGGCGCCAGCGAGCGCGGCGTAACTGTTGGCGTCGACCACCTCATCCTTGGCTCTGGATATAGCAACCAGCATGTCGGAGATGATTTGGGTGGGATCATACAGGTTACGATAGTGAGCTAGCCTCAGACGCGGAAACTCCTCCTCTAGGAGCTCAACTGCCTCAGTACGATCCATCATCCGTGGATCTTTTTGTAAGCCGAGCTCCGCATAGAACCGGCGGATGATATCGAGGCCAAAGGCGTGAAACGTGCCGATCCACATTGCGGCCGCTGCGTCGGGCCTCTTGCGCGCGATCCTTTCGGCCATTTCACCCGCTGCCTTGTTCGAAAACGTCAGAAGCAGGATGCGCCTTGGATCGACACCGTCTGCGAGGAGGCCTTCAACGCGTGCGACTAACGTCTGGGTTTTGCCAGTGCCTGGACCTGCTTCTAGCAGGTAGGCCCCTCCGCGATGCCCCGCCGCCGTTGCTTGCAAGGGATTCAAGGGCCGTTCCTCATGCGCTGCCGTCGGCTCGGTCGGGAAGGGCGGCAACAAGAGGGCATCAAGCAGCTGTTGCGCCACGACCTCGAACGGCGCGCCGAGCTTCTCGGCAATCTCAGAAGCAGAAAGCCCTCCAGCTACGTGGAGTTCTCGGGCGACGCTACGAGGAAGCAGCAACTCTCTCGCGAACAGATCCATCTGGACTTCGCGCCGTTGCTTGCGCCCATAGTCGACAACCCGATCAATACCGACCGGTGATGGTTCGGCGGCGCGGGCGGGGTCGATCGTCGGCGCAGACTCATCGTCCGGATCGTCGCCAAGCTCGACATGCCCGATCTCGTGCGCAACAAGGAAGGCTTTCTCGAATAGAGAGCCGACATTCTCATGAAGGATCAGATCGTCGGCGGCTATGAAGGTCGCGCGACCGCCGTTGAGCATAGCTGCACCCGCCGCAGTCGGCTCAACGTCAATCCCCCGCCGCGTGGCCTCGGCGACGACGAATTCATACGGTGCCCAAGGATTGGCGCCGGATTCGACAAGGTGAGCGTGAAGCTCGGCGGCGACTTGCCTGGCAAGCTCCACGCTGTCCATATCAGTCCATCTCCCCCAAAAGCCGGGTTCGCTTCTCAACGGGAATGCCGGCGTCGATCAACACCTTTTCGAAAGTGACCTGCTCACCCGTGGTCGGCTTTCCGTCAGCCTTGTAGCTACGAGCCGCAGCCAGTGGGGTGGCTCCCCAAGACAACTCCAGCTGGGCGACGGAGCAGCGCATTGCGATCGCCAGATTTTCAAGAAAACGGCGAGGGATACTGAGAAACGACACGCGCCGTTCACGCAGTGCCGTGACGACCTGGCGCGGGATGTCCAGTTGGTGAGCGACAGTGCGCCAGTCAGCGGCTGTGAGAGCCGCAAAAGGATCTGGAATTGCCTCGGGCAGAGCCCTCGCATGTTGCGACCAGGCGGCATCAATCAGCGCCTGATCCGCAGCGGAAGGGGGCGCGGCCTCTTCCGAGGTCTCGCGGCTGAGTTCGCGCGAGAGATCGACGAGTTCTGCGGCGTATTCTGGGTAAAGACGCAGGTAGCGTTCGAGGGTCGAGCGATCGGGCTCGCTTTCGACTGCGAATGCGTCGAGCACGGCTTCGCGGGATGGGCGTTCGCCGGCGGGACTCATTGCTTTTCACCGTCGGCCAGAGCCACCCGCAACGCTGCAAACGCTTTGTCGCGATAAGTTCGGATCGTTTTTTCGGAACGACCTAGGGCCTTGGCGATGGTCATGACGTCTGGCTCCTTAGAATCAATTGGGAAGCCCTGTTTCAGCATATGTATGATCCTGATTTGTTCTGGCGGTAAAGCTTCAATCGCCGCATCCAAACGCGACCGGTAAGACGGATCGTCAAAATCCGATGCGGCGAAAGGATCATGGGCTCCGGCCGCTGCCTCGACCTCTGCTGACAGTTCACCACTCTCCTCGTCATATTCGAGAGGCTTGGATCTGTTCTCGTCGCGCCAAGCCTGTTCCTGAGCATCGCGTCGCAAGCTCGCCACAGCGCCATCGAATCGCACCTCGAAATAATCGAGTTTGTCGACGTATGATGCTCGGTCTGCGGATAGAATTTCTACAAACCGGCTGAAGACTTTGTCACGCACCACGCTGCGCGTCAGCGATTCAGTCTTGCCGTCGGAGTTCTCCGGTTTGGGCACGCTGCGGAGCACCCGCTCCATGAGTATACGATAAAGGCGCTCGAACCATGTTTCGTTATTGTCGTGACGACTAGCGCGGATGAAATACACGAGGCACTCGCTGGGTACGTATCCCGGCTCGGAGCGCTTCGTAATTGCAGCTCTGCCGATTAACTCGTCGCGTGGCAGCGCGGCCAACTCGGCGATGAGTGTTTCCACCTTCCTGTCGCGCTCATAAAGCTCGCCAGTAAGTCGTCGCTTGCGCAGCGGAGCTACAACCGTGTTGCCGTTACGATGAGCTTCCGGCTCCGGTTTCGCCCCCACTACTCCGTCCAACCTCTTCATAGCCCCGTCCGCTTAGTCTGCGCCCTTGTTCAAACTCGCCTCAAGCGAAGCGATGCTGTCGATCACGGCTTCGAACGCTGGCGGGTCGCCGAAGATCATGCCCTGCATAGCCCGGTAATCAATGCGGAGCTGTTCGATCATCGCGTCGTGCGGCGCAAGTGCGAAGGAGCCAGGAACAGCGCTGGCGAGATCGAAGTCGGGCCGATTGAAGAACATGCGGGCGTGCGCGACGCAATCTTCACCGAGCGCTCTATCTTTGATGGCCGCTGCTCCTACCGGTGTCGCGACGAGCCGATGCAGATCGTAGTAGTGTCGCGAAACCCGTTGGCCACCGCCCTTTAGTTCACCGCGCTTGTCGAACCACCGCCGCAGCCCGTGGACAATGACGACCTTGTCCCAAAAGGTTCGTTCAGGATCGACAGTCCGCACGGCTGGCACCGTCAGGTCAAGCGCCGGAAGATCGTCATCGACATAGGGTTTAATCGGCACTTCGCTATTGGGATCAAGCGCAGACTTTGCACCTGACTCAATCTTGATGGCCGCCCTCACATACTCCGACCGCGGTGTCGCCGCCGGATACCAGATCAACAAGGTCTGGCCATCGGGATCGGTGTCGTCGGCTTCGATCCTCGCGTTTGAGGGATCAGCGCCGGCGGCCTTGAGGCGGTCCGCAAGAATTTTCGTCAATTCGTCGCGCAGGGGTCCGTTAATGTAGGCTTTGCAGGCATCCTTGATCGCCTCGAGACGTGCTTTGCGTTTCTTTCCACTGAGCTCCTCAAGTTCCTCGATGGTCGCCGGCTCGCCAATGTCATCTCTAAATACCGTGACATCTATGTCTTCGGAGAACCGGCTGATTAGACCGAATCCCTTGGATAATGAGGTTCCGCCTTTGAAGAGGAGGCGAGGACCACTGTCGTTTAATCCGTTGAATAAGACATCTAGGGTCCAACAGACCCAAAAGTCTTTTTCTATGTTCTGGGCGGCCGTGCCGAGCCGCTGCGCCGTCGTATCGAAGGCGCTCAACATCGCAGCTTCTCCAGCTGCAAGGACCTCGTCATAAGCTGGATTCATTTCTTCATTGCCTGGAGTGACTGCGTTTGTTGCTTGTTATGCGGGTCGAGACCGACTTACGTTTCAGGCGAGGATCGCCATGGCGATGTCCATCATCGTCGTCGCGGTGATGATCGTCGGCGTCGTGATCATCTGCAGTGCGATCGCTACTGACATGCTGATCATGATCGCCCCTCTCACCTTCGATGAGCGGCTTGAGAAATGTCCACATCCATGTCGGAAGCGCGGTAATGCCCGCTGCCAAATCGGCTTTAATGGCCGCGCCGACCGCAGGATCCTCGAAAAGCTTGGCAAGTTTGCCGCTCACGCGGTCACTTTCACCTTCGCGGAGCAAAATATCGCGAATCCAGTAAAGCGCTTGAACGACCCGCATTGCCGGTCGTCCGGCCCAGAACAATTTGCTGGCGGCTGTTGGACGAAAGGTGATCGTCACATTGCCGAGCTTGATCGGTCGCCGACGTGCATCGGTATGGACGATAATTTTTGCAGGAACAGCGTCTGTCAAACCGAGGTCATTTGCTGCAGTCATTCCGTCTACAAGCATACGGGTTTGATCGCGGCGCCCAACGGCATCGATAACAGAGCGCGGATCGGGAGGATTGGGCTTTTGAGTTAGTTTGTTAAAACCAGGCTGGTCATAAAGTCCTCGATCGATCCGCCTGAGGATTTCTGTTTTTGTTAGGCGTTGCAACGCCTTGTCGACCGCATCTCGCGAGGCGAGGTCAACGAAATCGCTAGGCGTCCAAACCTTGCGCGGTGAATCCCCACGTATGCGTTCGAGCATTGCTGATTTCAGATCGGGTGAGTCGGCTGCCATGTCCGAAAGATGTATACTTTTTTCGGACAAAAGGCGAGTCCGAAATATACATACAAATTTCGGACAAACGCTCCGTATGTTCATTGACGAATGCTGAAAACGCGAATGGTTGGCATCGGCCGTGCCGACGCGAAATGCGTTCGGTATCGTGCGATCTGGCCGGTAGAGCAGTTGTTTCCGGCCGACACGATCAATTGGAAGAGCGATTGCAGACCTCGCGCAGCCGCGCAGGCGACGTGGCTCGTTCATTCGGCGCTTCGTCGCTGCGTGTGGTCACAGCCGGGATACTGGTTACACCCGAGAAAGCGGCCGTTGTTGCGACCTTTCCGTTCTACCAGTTGGCCCACGCCGCACGCCGGACATTGATTTAGCGTATCACCATCAATGGTCTCGAAACGCAAGTTTTCGCCGGCGATTTCTGAGAGCTCCCGAATATATCTGGATGGCTCACGGCTGTTCGTAAGCAGGAACACGCCGCGGCTTGCGCGGGTCAATGCGACATAGAAAAGGCGGCGCTCCTCGGCAAACTCAAATGTCTCCGGTCGCGGCATGACTAGATTGAACAGCTCGTCGTCCTCTATCCGGCTTGGCACCCCATAGTCGCCTTCACTGACATCGAGCAGAATCGTATAGTCGGCCTCAAGTCCCTTGGCTCGATGGAACGACAGTCCCGACACCTCGATATGCTCGAATTTTGGTGTCGCCCCCCTGAACGGGTCCAGCTGGTTGTAGCGCCACAGCACCATGACCTTGAGTTTCTGGTGTCCATCACTCCGCCACTGTACGGAAATCCCGCCAAGGAAGGTGTCGAGGCGCTTCAGCAATCGGAGGCATGAATCGGCGAAATCTGGCTTGCCCCCTTCACCGTCGGTCGGAATGACCCGGATCGACCGCGCAATCGCGGGCCGTGTCGATCGCACCGACTTTTTAAGTTGGGCGGCATTGCGCTGCACGAAACTGGCGGCCGTCTCGGCGATGAGCTGGTTGCAACGATAGGTCTGCTCCAGTCGACCTTGCCAGCTTGCCCCGAAATTCGCCTCGAACTGCGTGAAGATCGTTATGTCCGATCCGGCGAAGCGATAGATGGACTGCCAGTCATCGCCAACCGCAAAGATCTTGGTGAATGCCTTCTGATGCTTCAGCGCCTTAATCAGGTTCGCACGCGGCTCGGAAATATCTTGAAATTCATCGACCAGGATAAGGGAGTAGGGGCTCTGATACTGTCCGGCTTCCACGAGCCTCGTGGCATTGGCGATCATCGAGTCGAAGTCTATGCGATTGGCTTTTTCAAGCTTCCGGGAATAGGTCTCGGTAATCTTCCAGACGACCTGAGCAAACTCTTTGGCGCGGGTGCGGTCGTGGAGCGCCTTGGCCCGCTCAAGCAGCATGTCCAGGGTGAGGTGACTGGCGCGGATGTGTTTGATGCAGACCGCAATCAGCTTGTGATAGTGCTTGATGACAACAGGCTCGAGGGCTTTGACGATCGCCGTATAGCTCTTTCTTTCGAACGAGATGCCCCGTTTCGTGAGCTGCGCCTCGAGTTCCTCAATCAGCGATCCATTGCACGCTTGTGCAGACGTCGTCTGGAAAACGTCCATCCCCGCCTTGCGGTAGCCGGCCAGCTTGTGTTCGGCATGGGTGGCGTAGTCTGTGAAGGGTGATGAGCCATCGGCATTGATAGCCAGATGCTCGTGTATCGTCTTGCTGGTGGGGTAATAGAAGTCCGGATGGACGTACCGGATCTGCCCGTTTTTCTCTTCGATCGGGATCTGGCGTTCGTAGTCGAATTCGACGGAATGCAGCCACAGCCAATTCGTGATTGTCTGCTCCTGGAGCGACTTCACATGTATCCCGGCCATCGTGCCGATGGTCGCATTGCCTTTCCGCCGGCGCACCGACAGATAGCGCTCGTAGTCAGCCTCAGAACCAAACACCTCGACCGGGATATCCGCCTTGGGATGAAGGACGAGGAGGTTGACCCAGAGATCGGCGAATTCCGCATCTGATCGCAGCAGATCGTCAATGATCTGTTCGATGATTTTCGCTTCGCCGGCAGGGTGTTCGACCCAGTCGGCGAGCTGTGGGGGACGGCCTTCGACCTCCTCGATAATTCCGCGACCCAGCGCATGAAACGTGGTCACTTTACATTCCGAATTTCCTGGATCGACCGAGAGCTGTCTGGATATCCGCTCCTTTAGCTCGTCAGCGGCGCTCTTGTTGAAGGCAAGGACGAGAATCTCTTCAGGGCGATAGAGCTGCTTGTCGAGGACATAGGCGACCTTGCCGACCATGGTTGCGGACTTGCCCGACCCCGCTGAGGCGACAAGAAGATTGTTGTCCTCCAGTCGAATGCATGCCTCGCGTTGCTGATCGGACAAGGACCGGCCGTCTAAATTGTCAAAGAACGACCGGTATCTCGACAGCTCAGCTGAGACAAACGCGTCATTATATCTGTGGCGCACGTCCGGATCGGTAACGAACGCGAGCGATCGGGGCAGCACCGCTTTCAGGGTGGCCGGCATCAGTTCCGGGTCGAACAGAGGGTGCGAAAGCGCGGCCGCGGCTTCACCGGTTACACCCGCAATCGCACGGGCGAGGTCGGCATGGGCCAGATATTGCCGGTTACCCTCGGTGATAGTCTGTAGTTTCGTATCCACCTCGCTCAAGCGGTCGGTGTCAGAGCTGATCAGGTCGAAGAGGTGGCTGTTGATGAAGCTGTAAAGGTTTGCCGCAAGCCGGGTTGCTGCCTCTTCTCCGAGGCACGATAGGGTATGAATCCCTTTACGCGAGCGGACTTCAACCGAGTGCCACAGCAATGCCTTGGTGACAGAAATTGCTATGACATCCAGGCAAGGAAGATCGAGGGCGCCGTTCACATCGAGCTGCAAGGCTGCTGGTAACGACACGTTCAGCCTGACCTTCCATTTTCCTTGGGGAAGGAGCCGAGCAAAAAATCCAGGTCGGTATGTTCGAACGCGATCAGTCATCAGGGTTTAAGCGCTACCTGCCGGGACATGAACCCATCGAAGAGCACGTCAAAGAGAACATGGTTTGGGGTAGCAGATAGCTCATGGATATTCGCCATTTTTCAACGGGATGTTGCTAGGTCAAACCGATTATCACCAATGAGTAAAAGATCGATCCGATGACGCGAAACTTCCATTGCCGTGCCTGCCAGCACAACCTCTTCGACTGCACCTGCGAGTGTTCCAGTACCTTCGTTGCCGGGGCGGAACAACTGTCTCAATTTCTGGCGTTCTGTCTGCGAGGCGCCAAGCACGAGGTTATCATTTCTTCACCGTGGATCACCGGCGGAGCCTTGGCGACGATGTGGACGGAGTTGATGGGCGCGACAAGAAGGGCAGAGATACATTTCTACACCGACTATGAGTTCAATCTGATGCAGGTCGACAAGAATTGCAAAGTTGAGGACTTGTTCGAGACATACAAGCGGTCTTTTGCCGAGGGCATTCGAATGCTCCGGGATTTGGGCGTTACCGTTCACCGATTGCGCGGAGCCCACAATAAGTCGCTCATTGTCGACGAAAGGATCTTCGTTGACGGTTCCTTCAATTGGCTGTCAGCCTGGCGCGATCCCAAATCGGAATTGACGCGCCACGATTCCGCTGTCGCCATATGCGGCCGGCGCGCTACGCGCCACCGCATGCAGTATCTTGAGCAGCAGTTTAATGTGCCGCTTGAGATGGAGCCAATTTTACTGGATCGCGATGACGAGGATGCGCTCACATACGATTTTCTCAATCTGACCTCGGAAGGCAATCGCTTTTTCACCGGCCGAGACGAGCCGACCTATACGACCGACGTTGCGCTTCCGGTCGGACAGCCCCTTTTCTTTTCCATCCTGGAGGAGTTCTCCGGGGTCATGTTGAAACGGGGTATAGATCGGCAAGTGCTCGACCGGAATGACAACAGCATCCGATTGGTACGCGACCGCGATGCCGCGATCGACCATGCTTGCGTATCATGGGGAGATGAAGTGCTTGTGGAGGACGCCAACAGCTTCGCCATCTTTGAGGTTGACCGTGCGCAACTGAAAAATTTACACCTCTTTGGTAGCTTTGGTCGCACTCACCGCCGCTCGGACTATCGGACGCCGCTCCAAACCCGCGACATCATTCCGCCGCAGGCCCTAAGGCGCGACCGGACCACCTACGTCCAACAAGGTTAAAGATCGTGCTTAGTCTCCGCTTCGGCCAATCGTTTGCTGCAAGAGAGCAAACGTCCGGTCGAGGCCGTCAAGGCGATTGCCGATCAGGAAGGCGCCGGTCACCGCTAAGCATCTGCATGGCGCGTGATGGAAAGAACGCCGGGTCGTGGCTGTCGCTGCGGAACCGGTGAAAGATCTGTGCCGGAAAAACAGCCTGGCCCTCCGAAGCAAACCAACCCCGCTCTTTATGGATGGCGTCCTGGACCAGGTCCGGATCTCCGTCGATCAACCCGTTGAGGGTCGGCTAGCAAGCTGCCGCCGCTCGGCTTCGCCTTCGCGGTGATCGCGACCGTCCCCGGTCCTTCGAGGAGCCATCGAGCGGGATCGGCCCGCTCCGGACGGAGGTTTCTCACATGGCACAGGATCTTGCACTCGCTCAACGCCACGCATTCGCACTTGCCCGCACTCTGATGGTCCCGGTCACGCTCTTCAGGTCCGGAAACGAGTTTGGCGTTCTCCCGAGCGACGAACTCGATGACGGCGAGGTCGAGACCATCGCCGAATTCGATCCCTTCGAATACGGGCCGGCTCATTGAGCCGGCTTTCCCCTTTTTAGGTGCCGCTTGCGAGCGGCAGGCGGCAAGGGAAGCTTCGCCGCGGCTGGCACGGCCAGCTCGGCAAGGTGCAGATCTGCACCTTGCCGGCCGCGCCCTTGCCCCCTTTGCTCTTCGCGGGCCGCCGGAGAGGGGTCCCGCAAACTGCGGGGAGAAAGGAAACGGACAAGAAGGGCGGACGTGCGAGCGCCGACAGAAAGCATGGAGAAAAAAGAACTGGAAGACTTGCGGGACCGTGTTCTCTGCGGCGTCGTGTTGGAGCAGTCCGGCTTTGCGGTCGACGTGAAGGAGAGCACCCGCAAGGCGGTCAAATATCGGCGCGGTGCGGAAATCGTCATCGTCATCCATGACGGGCGGGGTTGGTTCGATCCCCTGTCCGACGCGAAAGGCGACGTCTTCAGTCTCGCCGCGCATCTCGAAGGAGTGTCCTTCGTCGAAGCGCTCGACCAGGTCGCCGCATTGGTCGATTTTGTCGCCAAAGAGCCGGTGTGGACCCGAAAAGCTCGAGATCCCGTTCCGGCCGCGACCATCCCCGAGCGGTGGGCAAAACGCCGCAAGCCTTGGCGAGGGTCGATGACGTGGCGCTATCTGCGTGCTGAACGCTGCCTGCCGGAGACCATCATCCGTGCCGCCCTCCAAAGCGATGTGCTGCGGGAAGGTCCCTACGGCAGCATGTGGGCCGCCCATGTTGATGCCGATGGCGGCGTCACCGGCTGGGAGGAGCGCGGCCCCGACTGGCGTGGCTTCTCGACAGGAGGGTCAAAGGTTCTGTTCCGGTTCGGCGCCCTCGACGCCTCACGCCTCTGCGTCACCGAGGCGGCGATCGACGCCATGAGCCTGGCCGCGTTCGAAGGAATGCGAGAGGGAAGCCTCTATCTCAGCACAGGCGGGGGATGGTCGCCGACGACAGAAGCCGCGGTTCGCGTGCTCGCCGCGCGCCCCGGCGCGCAGCTCGTCGCCGCCACGGATGCCAACAGTCAGGGCGAGGCCTTTGCCGGCCGCCTGCGCGATATCGCAGAAGATGCCGGCTGCGACTGGTTCCGCCTGACGCCGCCGGCTGAGGACTGGAACGACGCATTGCAGGAGAGAAAAGGAGAAGAAAAGGAAAGAAGGGTGGGTAGGGGAGGCCTGCCGCATGCCCGCCGGCCGCGTCAAGGGTGAAGCTTCGCCCGGCTGAAGCCGGCCCTTGACCCGACCGGACGGAGAGGCGGCCGCGGGGGAGGGGTCAGGAAGGGCTGAAGAGAAGATGGAGTCATCGCAAAGATGAGCCGCGCTTCAGCCCGACGACGCTGAAAGGAGCCCGCTCATGAACCTCTCTCCCATCCGTAAAGTCTATCAGGGCATCGCCGATCGCCGCCAGATGTTCCGCATGTTCGACCGTCATGCGCAGCGCCCGAACCGATGGGAGTGCGACGACAGTGCGCTTTATCGCGGCGAATGGTTCGAGATCGGGGAGGCTTGCCACGATTACATGTTCGAGATCCTGCCGCCCCTCTGGATGCGGGGTGAGATGTTCGCCATGCGCGAATTCCTCACCGGCTCGATCACCAGCATCTTTTTCACGCTGTCGATCGACGGGCGTATCCGGCACTTCCACGGTTATTGCGACCTGATCGACAAGGGTTCGCCCGAGCGCATGCGCACCGCCATCATCGAGCGTGAATCCCGTCCTGTTCGGGCGATGACGCGCGAGGAGCGTCTCGAACATATCTGGAGCAGCACCGCTGACGACTATCGTGGCTATGCCGGCGAGCGTTGGCCGGAGGCTGATCGTGGCAAACGCACGGTGATGTTCTTCGCCAGACCAGGCGGCACCACATGCAAGCTGCTGGAAGACCTGACGGACGTGGAGATCGCGGCGAAGCTGCCGGTACATCTGCGTTACCTGCCCGACGCGCTCGCGGCGTGACGGAGGGCGGCATGTTCACTTTCTCACTCACGCACATTTGCGCCGTTCTGGCGCGTGGCCGTGCCGACGCGGCCGCAAACGGCGGCTTTCGGATTCCGTATCAGGGAATATCCCCTGAAGCGGAGGCCAGAGCCGGCGTATGGCTGGTCGGTGACGAGGGCGTCTACCTTCTCTCGAACGGAAAACTCGCCGAGGGACAGCGTCCGCTCGTCATCTATGCCGAGGAATGCGATCCGAAGAGCAATCCGGATTACTGGCACTACAAGCGCCGATATTTCGGGGGCGATGACGGTGTCGAATTCATCGACGCGGTAGAACTCGAACAGCTCGTCGCGGCTCAGCCCGACGCGACGCATCTGCGGATCGTGATGGACGACACGTCCATATCCATCAGCGTGATCCGCCGCTGACGCGGCGCACCCTTCCAACAACTTCGCGACCGCCCCGCCCGGAGGCTCACCTCCAGCGGAACGATGGCGCTCGCCCCTTTTTCAAGGAGAGCATTTTCATGTCCAACGATCCTTTTTCGCTTGATCCGTCTGGCACCCTCGACATGTTCGGGAATACAGCCCTGTCGTCAGGGCTCGGCCTGGGCGTGACGGCCTTCGGTGGTCTCGCGCGCGAGGCGGCCCCCGAACCTGCGAATGACGACGATCCCGATCCGACGCCGCCTGCGCCCGCACCGGCGCTGCCGATCGCGCCGCCCCTGCGCTCAGCACCACGCCGGCAAGGGGAGCACACGAACTTCTACCTCGATGATGGGGAGGATCGCGGCCTTGCTGCGTCGTGGAAGGAACGTGCGCGATTGAGCGTGGCGGCAATCCTGATCGCCAATGAGATCGAGCGGAACAAGGTCCCCGTCACGCGCGAGCATCAGCAGCGGCTGATCCGTTTCACCGGCTTCGGCGCCTCCGAGCTGGCGAACGGCATGTTCCGCCGTCCGGGCGAGGTGAGTTTCCGGGATGGGTGGGACGATCTCGGCTCGTCGCTCGAAAGTGCCGTCTCGGAGAGCGACTATTCCAGCCTGTCGCGTTGCACGCAGTATGCGCATTTCACGCCGGAGTTCATCGTCCGCGCGATCTGGGCGGGATTGCAGCGCATGGGCTGGCGCGGCGGTCGCGTACTGGAGCCGGGCATCGGAACGGGCCTGTTTCCGGCGCTGATGCCGAGGGCGTATCGCGACAACACTTATGTAACCGGTGTCGAACTCGATCCGGTGACTGTGCGAATCGTAAAGCTCCTGCAGCCGAAAGCCCGGATTATCGAAGGGGATTTCGCGCGCGCCGATCTCTCGCCGATCTACGATCTCGCCATTGGCAATCCACCGTTTTCCGATCGCATCGTGCGTTCGGACCGGCACTATCGGTCACTTGGTCTCAGACTGCACGACTACTTCATCGCGAGGTCCATCGATCTCTTGAAGCCCGGCGCCTTCGCGGCCTTCGTCACCAGTTCCGGCACGATGGACAAGGTTGATGCGACAGCCCGCGAGCATATCGCCAGATCGGCCGACCTGGTTGCGGCCATTCGTCTGCCCGAAGGCAGCTTCCGCCGCGATGCCGGCACGGACGTCGTCGTCGACATCCTGTTCTTCCGCAGGCGCAAGGCTGGAGAACCTGAGGGCGACCAGACCTGGCTCGACGTGGATGAAGTCCGCCCGGCAACAGAAGACGAAGGCGCTATTCGCATCAATCGCTGGTTCGCACGGCATCCTGATTTCGTGCTTGGCGACCACGCCCTGACGTCGGGTGCGTTCGGGGAGACCTATACGTGCCGTGGTCGCGCCGGCGTCGATCTCGAAGTGGCGCTGAATGCTGCCATCTCTCTTCTTCCGGAAGATCGCTACGACGGCGAGCCGTCAGCAATCGACATCGACCTGGAGGACGAGCTCGGGGAGATCGTCGATCTTCGCCCCGGAAAGAGACAAGTTCGCGAGGGCAGCTTCTTCATCGATGCCAGGCACGGCCTGATGCAGATGGTCGAGGGCTCTCCGGTTCCGATCAAGGTTCGCAAGGGGCGGTCTGCCGAGAGGCAGCCAGGCGAATGCCTGTCCGGAAAGCATGTCCGCATCATCCAAAAGCTGATCCCGGTCCGGGATGCTCTGCGGGAGGTGCTGAAGGCTCAGGAACAGGATCGCCCGTGGAAGGATCTTCAGGTGCGCCTGCGCATCGCCTGGTCCTCGTTCGTCCGTGATTTCGGACCGATCAACCACACTACCGTATCGATCTCTGAAGATGAGGAAACCGGCGAGGTTCGCGAGACACATCGGCAACCGAACCTTCAGCCTTTCCGTGACGATCCCGATTGCTGGCTGGTGGCCTCCATCGAGGATTACGACCTCGAAACCGATACGGCCAGACCGGGTCCCATTTTCTCCGAACGGGTGGTCTCACCTCCGGCCACCCCGGTGATTACGTCCGCGGCTGATGCGCTCGCCGTGGTGCTCAACGAGCGCGGCCGCGTCGACGTCGACCATATCGCCGAACTCCTGCATCGTGACCCCGATGCGGTCATCGCCGACCTCGGCGACGCCATCTTCCGCGATCCCTCGGATGGGTCGTGGCGGACCTCCGACGCCTATCTTTCCGGCCCGGTCCGCACCAAGTTTGCGGCCGCTGAAGCCGCCGCTGCGCTCGATACCGCTTATCTGCGTAATGTCCGGGCGCTACAGGAAGTCCAGCCGGCCGATCTACGTCCGTCGGATATTACCGCACGCCTCGGAGCGCCGTGGATCCCGGCGTCCGATGTCGTCGCCTTCGTGTACGAGATGATGGGGGCGGATATCCGCATTCATCATCTGCCGGAACTGGGATCATGGACGGTCGAGGCTCGGCAACTTGGTTATAGCGCCGCCGGCACCTCGGAATGGGGCACGAGCCGCCGCCATGCCGGCGAACTGCTTGCCGATGCGCTGAATTCACGCGTGCCGCAGATCTTCGACACCATCAAGGACGCCGATGGCGAGCGGCGGGTGCTGAATGTCATCGATACCGAAGCGGCGCGCGACAAGCTCCAGCGGATGAAGGATGCCTTCCAGACCTGGGTTTGGACCGACCCTGATCGCACCGACCGGCTGGCGCGGGTCTATAACGACCGCTTCAACAACATAGCGCCGCGCAAATTCGACGGCTCCCATCTGAATTTACCCGGCGCCTCTGGCGCCTTCGTTCTTTATGGGCACCAGAAACGCGGCATATGGAGGATCATCTCCTCCGGCTCCACCTATCTTGCCCATGCTGTTGGCGCCGGCAAGACGATGACGATGGCAGCCGCCATCATGGAGCAGCGGAGGTTGGGCCTGATCGCCAAGGCGATGCTGGTCGTTCCCGGCCACTGCCTCGCACAGGCGGCGCGCGAGTTTCTGGCGCTCTATCCCTCAGCGAACATTCTCGTCGCTGATGAGACCAACTTCACCAAAGACAAGCGTCAGCGTTTCCTGTCGCGAGCCGCGACGGCGGTCTGGGATGCGATCATCATCACGCACTCCGCGTTCAGGTTCATCGGCGTGCCATCCGCCTTCGAACAACAGATGATCCACGACGAGCTGCAGCTCTACGAGGACCTGCTGACCAAAGTTGATGACGAGGACCGGGTCTCCCGCAAGCGGCTCGAGCGGCTGAAGGAGGGCTTGCAGGAGCGGCTGGAGGCGCTTTCCACCCGTAAGGACGATCTGCTGACCATCTCCGAAATCGGCATCGACCAGATCGTTGTCGACGAAGCGCAGGAATTCAGAAAACTCTCCTTCGCCACCAATATGTCGACGCTCAAGGGGGTCGATCCGAACGGGTCGCAGAAAGCTTGGGACCTTTATGTGAAATCCCGTTACATCGAGACGAAGAATCCGGGCCGGGCGCTCGTGCTTGCCTCCGGCACCCCGATCACCAACACGCTCGGAGAAATGTTCTCGATCCAGCGCCTGCTCGGCTACGAGGCGTTGCGCGAGCGCGGCCTGCACGAATTCGACGCCTGGGCCTCGAACTTCGGGGATGAACGCACCGAACTGGAGCTTCAGCCATCCGGCAAATACAAGCCGGTCAGCCGCTTCGCCAGTTTCGTCAACGTCCCCGAACTGATTGCTATGTTTCGGGCCTTCGCCGACGTTGTGATGCCGGAGGATCTTAAAGCGCACGTCAGGGTGCCGGAGATCGCGACGGGCAAGCGGCAAATCCTGACCGCTGCGCCAACGCCTGCCTTCAAAGCCTACCAGCAGATCCTCGAAACCCGCATCAAGGCGATCGAGATGCGCGAGGGGCCGGCGCAGCCCGGTGACGACATCCTGCTGTCCGTTATCACCGATGGCCGCCATGCCGCGATCGATCTCCGCCTGGTCATGCCGGCAATAGATGACGAGCCGGAGAACAAGCTCAATCTGCTGGTCCGTAACGCTTTCCGTATCTGGAGGGAAACTTCGGAGAACAGCTATCGCCGCCCGGACGGCAAAGTCTACGAGCTGCCCGGTGCGGCGCAGATGATCTTCTCCGATCTCGGGACGACCAATGTCGAGAAGACCCGCGGCTTCTCAGCCTACCGCTGGATCCGCGACGAGCTCATCCGCATGGGCGTGCCGACATCGGAAATCGCCTTCATGCAGGATTACAAGAAGACCGAAGCGAAGCAGCGCCTGTTCGGCGACGTCCGCGCCGGCAAGGTTCGCTTCCTGATCGGCAGTTCCGAAACGATGGGCACCGGCGTCAACGCCCAGCTTCGCCTGAAGGCCCTGCATCATCTCGATGTGCCGTGGCTGCCGTCGCAGATCGAACAGCGGGAGGGCCGTATCGTGCGCCAGGGCAATCAGCATGACGAAGTCGATATCTTCGCCTATGCCACGCAGGGAAGCGTCGACGCAACGATGTGGCAGCAGAACGAGCGCAAGGCTCGGTTTATCGCCGCGGCACTGTCCGGCGATACTTCCATCCGCCGGCTGGAGGATCTGAACGAAGGTCAGGCCAACCAGTTCGCCATGGCCAAGGCGATTGCCAGTGGTGATGAGCGCCTGATGCAGAAAGCGGGCCTGGAAGCCGATATTGCCCGGCTTGAGCGCCTGCGCGCCGCCCATGACGACGACCTGTTCGCCGTGCGCCGGCAGCTTCGCGATGCCGAGCGTGAAATCGAGACGGCAAACCGCCGTATCGGCGAAATCGGCCAGGACATCGAACGGCTGGTTCCGACCTCCGGCGATGCCTTCACCATGACCGTGATGGGCAAGCCATACACGGAGCGGAAGGATGCCGGTCGGGCGTTGATGAAGGAGATCCTCACCCTCGTCCAGCTCGGCCAAGAGGGCGAGGTTCACATCGCGTCGATCGGCGGCTTTGATCTCACCTATGAAGGCGAGCGCTTCGGCCGGGGTGACAACTACCACTACCAGACCCTGCTTCAGCGCACCGGCGCGGATTATGAGATCGATCTGCCGGTGACCGTCACGCCGCTTGGGGCCATCTCCCGCCTCGAGCATGCACTCGGCGGGTTCGAAGAGGAGCGGGAACGTTATCGCCTGAGGTTGGATGAGTACCAGCGGCGGCTTTCCTCCTACCAGTCGCGTCAGGGTGGCACCTTCGCCTTTGCCGACGAACTGGCTGAGAAGCGCCAGAAGTTGCGTGAGGTCGAGGAGGCGCTGGCGAAGTCTGCGCGCGGTGATGCCGAGGCCGAGGAAATTGCTGCTTAGCCCCGTTTCTGACGTCGCTTCTGACCTTGCCCTGTCTCGCTCTCGAAGGATAAGGATGGGCAACGCAGGAGCGCCTCAACGGAGAGCGGAAATCTGCTGTCAAGGATGCCAAGATCAGTCAATGGCGCGGATAGAATATTCGAAACTCGGCTTCTGCGACGCACTACCCGAGGAAATTCGCGGGACGATCGAGATGATGGCGCCGCAATTCCTTGCCGAAACCTGGCCCGTGCGGTTTGTCGCGCTGCTGTCGATGTTGGAGGAGATCACAGCTCAGGTGGAGGAAGCTGGTCGTCCGTTTGTCGTCAACAATTGGGTGATCATCGTCAGCGGCTTGCTGGAACACCTGCCACGCGATCTGTCGTCGCCTGAATGCCTGGCCTTGATGCGCCACAGCGCCCTCGAGCCTTTCCGGCAAAGTGCTATGCGAGAGTCACCGTGCTTGGACCAGCACGATGAACTCTTGCGGAGCAAATATCCGCAGTGGTCGGTAGTCGAGGACCTCCTCCGGGAATATGAAACATGGGCTGCGAAACAATCGCTGATAAAACCCCACTAGCAGTGATACGCATACGCAGACAGGCAAGGTCAAGTGGTTCCGACGTCTTCCTGCACCTGAGCAATATAGCCGATCCCGCCTGCCCGGTAATTCAGCCCGGCTTTGCGCCTTCAGTATGTGGTGGAGCGCAAGGACAGCACGGTCACAGCTAAGGATGTCCGCTCTTTATCGGCCACCATGCCCGGCATGGAGACGGATATCAACGACGAATCCGAGAGGGGATAAATCCCTACACCATGGGCCAGGCAGAACCTGCAGGCGCCTTCGATTGTGTGTGCTGCCTCGCGTTTCCCTCACCCGTCTGAAAAAGTAAGAGGAGGAAAGCAAGGAGAAAACCCTTTCGCAGAGCGGTCGACCCGTCGCCGCTGGCGCTCAACCGCCCCCTCCGCAACCCTGCCGGTCGTTCTCGCAAGGCTTCGCCCCGCTCGCCCTGACCGGCAGGGCCGCTCGGGCGCAGTTGCGCCGGTCTGCCCGCCCTGCGGTCCGGGAAATGTCTTCGGAAAGAACTGAAGGCGGACAAGAGCCGGCGATGTGCCGGTTCCGAAACCCCGGAAGGAGCAAATCCCATGCAGATCCTCAAACTCGATCCCCGCGCGCTGAAGGACAATCCCGACGACGCGCGCCGTTCCAAATCGTCGCCGCAGGCTGACGCACTGCTTCTGGCGACGGTGAAGGCGGTCGGCATCATCCAGCCGCCGATCGTGTCGCCGCAGACGGATGGTGGGAACGGCTATATCATCCAGGCCGGTCATCGCCGCGTCCGACAGGCGATCGCCGCCGGCCTCGAGGAAATCGAGGTGATCGTCCGCGAGGCGGCCAACGATAACGGTGCCATGCGCTCGATGGTCGAGAACATCGCGAGAGAACCTCTCAACGGGGTGGACCAGTGGCGCGGCATAGAACGGCTCGTTGCGCTGGGCTGGACGGAGGAGGGGATCGGCGTTGCGCTCGCCCTGCCGGTTCGCCAGATCAGGAAACTCAGGCTACTCGCCAACGTGCTGCCGGCCATGCTCGACCACATGGCGCTCGGCGACATGCCCAACGAGCAGCAGCTCCGCACCGTCGCCGCCGCGGCGCTCGACGAACAGAAAGAGGTGTGGAAGGCGCACAAGCCGAAGAAGAACGAGCGGGCGGACTGGTACAATATCTCCCGTGCGCTCTCGAAAACCCGCATGTATGCGAAGGATGCAAGCTTCGGTGACGATCTCGCCGCGGCCTACGGCATCGAGTGGGTCGAGGACCTGTTTTCGCCGGCCGACGAAGACACGCGCTATACCACCAATGTCGAGGCTTTCCTCGGCGCCCAGCAGGAATGGATGACCAATAACCTTCCGAAGAAGGGCGCGATCGTCGAGGTCAACAGCTGGGGTCAACCGGAACTGCCGAAGAAGGCGGAACGCGTCTACGGCAAGCCGTCGAAGTCCGACCATGTGGCCATGTATCTCGATCGCGACGGCAAGGTGCAGTCGGTTGCCTTCCGCATGCCGGAGGACAGCAAAACGAAAGGCAAGGGCGGCGTCTCCGCGACAGGCGGGCAGGGCGATGTTCTCCATGACGGCAGGATCATCGATACGCCGAAGCCGCGCCCTGACGTCACCCAGAAGGGCCATGACATGATCGGCGATTTCCGCACCGACGCCCTGCATGAGGCGCTCGGCCGCGCGCCGATCGAGGACGACATGCTCATGGCCTTGCTCGTTCTCTCACTTGCCGGCCAGAATGTCCGCGTCGACTCTGGCTCCAACGACACCGTGTTCGGACCGAAGCGTTTCCGGCGCCATGCCGCCCGCCTCTTCTCCGGGGACGGCAAGCTTTCCTTCGATATGGAGACGGTGCGCGTCGCCGCCCGCTCCATGCTGATCGACGTCCTGTCCTGCCGCCGCGGCATCTCGAACAGCGGTGTCGTTTCCCGCATCGCCGGCGATGCCATCGGCGCCGACGGGTATCTCACGAACATGGGCTCGGAAGACTTCCTGTTGTGCCTGTCGCGGCAGGCGCTGGAATCGGCAGCGAAGGAGGTCAATGTCCTGCCGCGTCCAAAGGTGCGCGAAACCCGTGCGGCTTTGGTCGAACACTTCAAGGAAGGCCATTTCGTCCATTCGTCGGCGCTCTTCGCGCCCGATTCGAATGATGTCGCCGATCTGATCAGCCAAGCCGATACTCTTGACGATGATGAAGCCCAGGTTGACGCCGCAGAGGATGGCCTCGACGGCGAGCCCGTTGAGGGCGCCGCGGTCGATGCGGAGACGGATCCAGGCGAAGGCGCTCCGATTGATGGGAGCGTCGTAGATGAAGGTGAAGCTCTCGATCCGTTCGAGGGTCAAGCCGATCTGCTCGACACGTCAGACGATGCTCCTGATGCAACCGATCTCGACGATGAGCAGGAGGCCTATTGCATCGCGGCGGAATAGCCGCACGCCTCACTTCCTTCCGAATGATGTTCCGCCGCCGGTGATCTCCATCGGCGGCGGTTTCGTTTGCGCAACCCTCGAAACTTAGGGAGAACTTGCATGTCCGCGCATATCGCATTCATGGCACCCATCGGCTCGATCATCGCCTGGTCGGACGGCGCGCCGCGGCCACCCGAACGCCATCGCAGGAAGCTGTCTGCATGGCAGAGCAATAACAGCAGCGGCCGCCTGATCCGCAAACAGGGAGAACTTGGCTCAGGCAGCAGCATCCTGCCCGCGAGCTTCACGCTTCATGAAGACGACCAAGGTGCTGCTTGCGTCATCACAATCCGCGTTCATTGGACTTTCTCGCTGGAGACCCGTCTGACGTTCACGATTGCAGAACGCCCTGCCATCGGCAGTTGCCGCGTGTTCGATCGCGCCGGCGACAATGCCGAGCTCGTCCATCTCGCAGCGAACCGCCGAGCCGCAGAGGAATGGCTGTCCCGACACGGCTATCCTCATGCCGTGCTGGAGGTCGTCACTGCGGACGAGGTCGCTGCCGACGTCGTGGAAGGGAGGGCGGCAGCATGAACACCAGCCCTGTCATGACCGAAGCCAATGACACCTCCGGATATCCGGAGGTCTCTTTTGGGCGATCCGCCGATGGCTTTCCGGTCGCCCGTGTCGCCGATACGGCGTTCGCGATGGTGCCCGGCCGTAATGGGCGGCACTATCTTGGCCTCGGTGGTAAGATCGCCCGGCCGCTTGCCGAGTGGCGGCGATCCGACTTCTACGGCCATTCCGGCGAACTCGCCGACGAGGCGGCGTTTCGTGCACGCGTGATCGAGAACGCCGAACATCAGCGCGAACGGCAGGCACTTGGCCGCTGCGAGATCTTCACCCGTGTCCATACGCCCTGGGGAATGCCGCAGCGCACGACCGTCTATGCGCAGGGTATCGAGTGCCATTCCACCGCCGGGCACGGCGGCTTCAAGCTCTCGGCCGAGCGCAACCGAAAGGTTCACCCGCTGCTGCGGTCGAAAGACGGCTTCTATGAGGAGGACTCCGCCTGGGCGATCGTCGCGATCACCTTCCCCCATCTGTTCACCGCGTTCGAACGCCGGTGCGCGGAACGGTCCATCAAGGAATGGTGGCCCGACGCCTGGGAAACGATCTTCGTCACGACCCTTGCGCCGGGGGAGTCCCATGTGAAGGACCGTCGCGCTTTCGAGGCGGCCCATGCCGGTGACTGGATCGTCATCTCCGCCCTTCGCTCCGATCATCATCCCGGCATGATCGAAGTGATCGCCACGCGTGGCGGGAAGCGGGAGCACAATGCCGGGGAACGACGGTTTCTCGTGCCATCTAGTGAATACGAGCCGGGCCGCTTCGGTTTCGTCATCGATGTCGATCGTCATCGGTCCTATGACGGGCCATCGAGCTTTGTCGTCTGGCAGGGGAGGGAGACGTCATGACCCGGTCCCCGGAACGTCAGGAGTTGCTTTTCCGGATGGAAGAGGCCCGCCGCCAGACTCAACGCCAGCTCGACATGATCGACCGGCAGATTACCGCCAAGATGACGGCTCTCATCCCGTCGCTCGGGCGGCGCCGAAGCGGATACCGGCGGGGTAAACCGCCCGCGCCGGAAGCCTTCCTCGCCCGCTATCGCTCCAGTCTGGCGGCGATCACCGCGGAACGGCAGCCGGAGATCGATGCTCTTGCTCGCAAGCTCGCGCGCCAGGAGGCGGCCATCGCCGCTTTCCAGGCGCGACCGGAATTTAATGCTTCCGCTCGGGGTCCGGAACGAGGATGCCGTCATCACCGTCGTGAGAGGAGCGCGCCATGAGGCGCTTCGACGCCGAGCCCCTTCCACCTCTGACCGAGGAAGAGGTGAATGCCCTTCAGCATTATGCCGCCAGACACGGGCGTTCGTGGAAGCGCATCCTGAACAACGCCTGGATGGGCGAAGCGCCCCATGACGATGTCGGGATATTACGCCGACTTCGCAACACGCACGGCCCCACCTGGCTTGATCGTTACCGCTTGCCCAAACGGTAGCGCATCCCGTCAGCGCTTGCGCACGAATTCCGTGCGCAGGACCAGCCCCTTGATCGCGTCGTGGCGGCAATCGATCTCTTCCGGATTATCGGTGAGCCGGATCGACCTGATGACGGTGCCCTGCTTCAGTGTCTGGCCGGCGCCTTTGACCTTCAGATCCTTGATCAGCACTACGGAGTCGCCGTCGGCTAGAATATTGCCGGAGGCATCCCGGACTTCGGCTGTCTTCGCCTTCTCCGCGGCAAGTTCGGAGGCCGGCTGCCATTCCCCGGTTGCTTCGTCATAGACGTAATCGTCGTTGCTCTGGTCGCTCATCTGTCGTGCCCCTTCCCTGGGAGACCTTGCAAGGGTCCCGCATGTCAGGAGCGCATCTATCGCGGAAAGCCGCCGAGAGCAAACCGCCGCTTTCCCATCGAGGGCGCCTCGCAGACCAGCGGACATCAGGAGGGCCGTCAAAGCATTCCGGTCCTGGTGAGCGAAGCTCTTCCGGCAGATGGGAATTGGTTTTGGCGCGCCTTGCCTTGTTTCCTCTTCGGCTCTGGCATCCGATGTCGATCCCTTGGCCGTTCCGCCCTTCGGTTTCGTTGCGGTCTGAACCGGCTGCCGGTCGTTTCAAGGCCGCTGTCGCGCCGCGGGGCGGCCGGTCATGCCGCTTGTCGCAGAGCAGGAACGCGGGCCTCGCAGGTCTCAAAGACCCGCTTGCTCGCGCACCGGCTCCGCTCGATCTGGCCTGCCCGGACCCTGAAACGCCCGGCTTGCGCCGGCTCCTCTTGACCGCACCGAAGGGCAGATCGGCCAAGGGGGCCGAACCGCTTCGGGGAAACCGAGAAGGAAACCACCATGACAAAGTCCGCAACCCAGTCCCGCCAATCCGCCCGAGTCGTCCAGCTCCGCAAGGGCGCCACCATCGAAATGGTCCGCCTCACATGCCCCGATGAAGCGCAGGCGCTCCGGATCGCCGAGAGCTTCGGGACCGCCATTCTCGACAGCGACGGCATCCGCGACATGCACGAGCGCCTGATCATCGAAACCGCCACAGGACTCTCCGAGGGCTTAAGCGAACGGGCGATGCAGATCCATCTGCAGCGCATCGTTGGAGCGTATGTCGGATCCGCTCATGGCGCGGGCCAGTTCTACTCCCGCGCCGTCAGCGAGGCGCGTGACGCCACCGCTAAGGGTGTCGCCGATGCGCGCGACGAGGATCTCGACGGTCCCGTCGGCTATGACAGCGCCGCCCAGCGCAAGCGCGAGTTCGCGGCCGACATGGGCGTTCAGGCGCACGCGCTGCGGATGGCCGCCGAAAGTGCCGTCGCCGCCTACGAGCAGATCGTTGGCGAAGCATGGAAGCCCTTCGACCGGCCTGTCGACAATCCGGGCCAGTCCCTCGACCGCAAGGCGGCCGCGGCGCAGATGTCGGCCTTCGATTGAGGCCGACCTGGCGGAGCTTCGGCTCCGCCTTCATCGTATCCAGGAAGAAGCCGTCTCCTCACGGGGGGCGGCTTTTCGCGTTTCGACGTCGCGGCGAAGTCGCATCAGGAGAGGTGAGCGAGAGAAAGAAATCGGGGCGAGAGACAGGCGCCATCGCGGCCCGTCCCTTCTGTCGGTCCTGCAGGAGCCGGCGGCAGGCGCAACGGCTACGCCGTCCTTCTCTTCGTTCCGGCCGTTCCGGTGCGCATGCCGCCCGACCGCTCCTGCCATCGACCCTCCGCGACGGGGCCGCGATGGGCGCGGCCTCACACGGAGGTCAGAAGGATGAGCAGGAAATCAGCAAGCGCGAGGATTGACATCTATGCGCGGATCACGGAGCGCATTGTTGCCGATCTGGAGAAGGGCGTGCGCCCGTGGGTGCAGCCCTGGAGTGCCGGCAACATGTCCGGCCGGATCACCCGGCCGCTGCGCCATAACGGCCAGCCATATACGGGGCTGAATGTCCTCCTGCTCTGGTCCGAGAGTATCGCCAGCGGGTTCATGTCGGCGACTTGGATGACGCTGCGCCAGGCGAACGAACTCGGCGCCCATGTTCGCAAGGGCGAGAGCGGCGCGACCGTCGTCTACGCCAGCCGCTTCACGAAGACCGAGAAGGATGCCGGCGGCGGTGAAGTCGAGCGCGACATACCGTTCCTCAAGGCGTACACGGTGTTCAATTGTGATCAAATCGAGGGGCTTCCGGATCACTACTATCACCGCCCGGAACCGGGCGCAGAGCCGCTCGGGCGCATCGAGTACGCGGACCGCTTTTTCGCCAACACGGGCGCGGTGATCCGGCATGGTGGGTCACAGGCCTTCTATCAGCCATCCAGCGATAGCATTCAGATGCCGGGTTTCGAGACGTTCCGGGATGCCGACAGTTATTACGCCGTCCTCGGACATGAGGTCACCCACTGGGTCGGCGCAAGCCACCGGCTGAATCGGGATTTGAGCCGCTATCACAAGGATCGCACGGATCGCGCGCGCGAAGAGCTTTGTGCCGACATAGGGGCATGTTTCCTCTGCGCCGATCTCGGAATCGTGCCCGAGCTGGAGCCGCGGCCCGATCACGCGAGCTATGTGGCCTCGTGGTTGAAGCTGCTCGACGGTGACCGCCGGGCAATCTTCCAGGCGGCCGCACATGCGCAACGCGCTGTCGCCTATCTTCATGACCTCCAGCCGAATGCGGAGCGGAAGGCTGCCTGATGGTGACGCTCCGAACATCGATGGGGAGGGCGACCGGCCTTCCTCATCCGGCCGTGCGAGCTTCGATTCATCTGTTGGAGAAACCTTGCAGATATGGGCGAGCCGATCTACATTATTTCTTGAATTTATCTACATGGAGTGACCCATGCCGATCAACGTCAACAATCCTGAAGCGGACGCGCTCACGCGCAAGTTCGCGCATATGGCTGGCGTCAGCATTACTGATGCGATCGTGATTGCCATGAAAGAGGCGATCGAACGCCGCCGTCACGAGGAGACGCCGCTGCAAACCGCTGCCCGGCTCCGCGAACAACATGGCGTCAAACTCGATGAGGCTCAGAGACAGCCGCTTCCGCACGAAGCCTACGACGAACTGTGGGAAAGCTGATGTTCGTCGATGCCTGCGCCATCATAGCGCTCCTCTCCGACGAGCCGGAAGCGGAGCGTGTCTCCAATGCGATCGCGTCCGCGAAGGTCGCCTTCACATCCCCGGTTGCCGTGCTTGAAGCGGTGCTCGGCCTTGCCCGCTCCGACAAGTTCGGCCTCGCCGTGGCGGAGGTAGAACCGATCGTCATCGAGTTCCTCGATGAGCGCGGAATCGAAATCCGCGATCTCCCGCCTGCGGACGCGACTACCCGGATCGCTCTTTCCGCCGCGCATCGCTATCGCGCGGGCCGCCGGGGCCTCAATCTCGGTGACTGCCTGCATTATGCATGCGCCAAATATTATAACGTACCCATTCTGGCGACGGCAGATGAGTTCAGACAGACAGACGTCGACACCGTACCCTGACGCGGCCGGCCATGATGGCTGGTTTCGGGCGAAGGTGCAGGAGGCCTTGGAAGATTCCCGGGCCGACACTCCCGACGAGAGGGCCGAAGCTCATTTCGCCGAGCGACGTCTAACGGCGCGGTGCAGTGTCGGCGATCGTCACGTGTAGGCCCTTCTGATCGGGCGGGCGAAGTCGGCAGGCACGCGGAACGAGCCCCGCCGCGCGACGGCGGATCTGGTGTGGTCGATATAGGCATGCCGCGAGCCTGTTGGTTTCGAAGCGCTCCCATTCCTTCCTCTCGACCGCCCTCCAGGGAGGTGCCGTGAAACCCGGGTTGCCCGCTTGTCCGAGGATACGCGCGCGATGGAAGAGCCGCCATAAGATCGGCGCCGACCAGCGCATTCGTCATGGACATGATGCGGATGGGGCGTCGGTGAGGGATCGACGGACACGGCGAGCCGTGCGGACGGGAGCCATCGTGAGAGAGCGGTGCCATCACCGCGGTCGCCGTCGGGGATCGCCGATGAACTCCGGGCCATGATCGGTGTTCCTTGCTCGATTGAAGCGGGCCACACCCACGCAGACCTCGATGGATCTGGTGTGACCGAAGGACGACTTCGTCTCGATCGCCATCCCGCAACGGCCGTCCGCAACTTTCTTCCCCTGCGAACTGCGTTCGCATTCCTCGCGGTAACCAAGAAAGCCGCTCCCGGCCGTCCTCCACTCACGTTCCGGCCCCCCGGGGTGCGGCGTCGATCGCCATCGGTCCTTACACCGCCATCGAGGCCGCGGTGGGCGCGGCTCGAGCAAACCGGAAAGGATCACGACAATGGCAGTCATCGGCGAATTCACCACCAACGGCAACAACTCGATCATCGGCAACGTGCGCACGCTCACGGTCAGCATGCGGGTCCGCCTCAACCCCATCGAGCGCGTCTCGCGCGACGCCCCGGACTTCCGTATCACCGCCGGCAACGGTGTCGAGGTCGGCGCAGGCTGGAAGGCGGTCTCCAACGACGGCGAGGAATATATCTCGGTCAAGCTGGACGACCCGAGCTTCAACGCCCCGATCACCGCGGCCCTGTGGCCGAGCGAGAAGGAAGGCGAATACGCCCTCATCTGGAACCGCCCGAAGCGGGAGGCTTGATCGCCACGCCCAGGAGCTCCGCCACCGGGCGGGGCTCTTCTTCTTATGTCGCCTGAGGAAGCCGGTCGCGGGCATCGAGCCCGCTTCCGGCCTTTCGGGTGCCATCCGGAGAGCTGGGGGGTCTGCTCAGTTCGTCCGAGAATGCCATGGCGGACCGAAGGCGTCCAGCACGAGCGGTACCCCCAAAATGCTGGCGCATTTCGGCTCCCCCGCTCGCCGCCTCCGGCGGTCGCGTTCCGCGATCCTGGACTCCTCCGCTCCGCGATGACGCGCGGCGTCGTCTTTCACAAGCGTCAAGGAGACGACGATGACGATTTCTCTCGAAATGCAAATCGAGGAACTGAAAGCTGAGCTCAGGGCCGTTCTGGACGCGAGCGAGCGCTGCCAGATTGCGGTGGAGCTGGAACTGGCGCAGGCCGAGCTTGCGGCCGTTGAGGCCGAACAGGACGGCCGTATCAGCGGGGAGCCTCCTTTCTAGGAGACTTCCATAGGGCTGCCGATCTCAGCAGCCCACTCGCCTCAGCCGTTCAGTGCGTCCTTGACCGCCTTGCCGGGCGTGAACGTCAGCTTCTTCGAAGCGGCGATCTTGATCGTCGCACCGGTTGCGGGATTGCGGCCCTCGCGTTCCGGCGTGTCCTTGATCTTGAACTTGCCGAAGGATGGGATGGAAGTTTCCGCGCCGCTCTTTGCCGCCTCTGCGATCTGGCTGAACACGCTTTCGACGATGGCCTTGGCCTGTGTCTTGGTCAGGTTCTGCTCAAATGCGATCTTGTCGGCGATTTCGTTGGTGGTAGTCATGAAGGACAGTCTCCTCTGCTGGTGGTTGTCCTTCAGCTATGACGATGAAGACGCGGCGCCGATAGAGGCGCGAATGCTGGAAGTGTTGGCAGATGCGAGAAAACCACAGGAAACAAGCAGGCTCGGGCTGTTCAAGGTCTGTTATTTGGCGCGGTGGGCGTCGCGATAGCCCCGCTTTCGTTTCGTGCGCTCCAGGCGCGATAGCGCCCTGTCTGCATCCTCTTGGCCGTCGAAGGTTTCCATCATCGTCTGGCCGCTAGATCCGATCCGGCCCCAGTTGCGGATGACGGAGGCGCCGCCGAACAGCGTCGGCTGGATCGCAAGCGTATAGAAGCGACGCATGTTCCGGGCCGCGTCGATACGGTGAAGATGAATCTGGCCTGTCCCCTCGTTTTCCATGATTGGATTCTCGCTTCGTTTTGAAGCAGCGTCCAACGACTTCCATGAATCGATCCTGCGTGATTGATTCATCTCGCTGATGGTTTTCCCCTCCGGAGGTAGAGGGGCGTGGGCGAGGCGGCTTTGCCGCACGGCTCTATGCGCTGAAGCGCACCGAACCCGCCAAGCGGTTTCGTCCCATGCGGGTTTCGATCCTCTCGCGGACCGGCTCGCCGCCGGCACCTGGTTGCGCGGGTTCAGGCGCTGCTGTCATTCCCTTTTTGCCCTTCACGATGAAACCTGTTCTGCCCGACACAGGCTTTCATGTCCTCGCGCCGGAACCAGATCGCGCGACCGCATCTGAGCGGTGGATTGCCTGCCGTGAACACGATCTGCTCGTCGCTGCGCATGCGCAGGACTTCGTGCGGCATGATCAGCGGCCGGCGGCTGAGCTGTTTTGAGCGCGAGCGCGACGAACCCTTCATGCCGGTGGAGCGGTTTGTCTGGTCGACCTCGACCGTGGTGTCGCCGCAGCGCTTCGAGATGTAGTCGGCCGTGTCCGGATCATTGATCGCAGCGAACGAGATCCACGATGCGGACTCGAACCATTTGCTGGTCGCGTCACGGCCGCCATAGGCCTCGCGCATCTGGCCGATCGACTGGAAGATCATGGTGAGCGTGATGCCGTATTTCCGGCCAGCGTCGCGGGCCGTTTCAAGGATGCGCAGATAGCCGAGGCGGGCGACCTCGTCGAGCAGGAAGAGCGTGCGCCCCTTGACCGCGCCATTCCGGTTGTAGATGGCGTTCAGCAGCGAGCCGATGACGACGCGTGCCAGTCCCGGATGGGCTTCCAGCACCTTCAGATCGAGCGCGATGAACAGGTCCGCTTCGCCTCCAGCGAGATCGTCGGTCGAGAAACTGTCGCCCGACACGAGCGCCGCATAGTTCGGATAGGAGAGCCAGTGTGTTTCCTTGACGGCATTGGCGTAGACGCCGGAAAACGTCTCCGGCGTCATGTTGACGAAGACGGCAACGTTCTCCTTCACGAATTCGGACTCGGACTGCTCGTAGATCCGCGTCAGGCGTTCGCGCAGCTTCGGCTCCGGCTCCGAGAGATTGGCCCGGACGCGGCGCAGCGTCTGGTCTTTCTCGTCCGTATGCCCGGAGAGACAAACGTCGGCGATCAGCGCCGTCAGGAGCTGCATGGCGGATGCGCGGAAGAAGTCGTCGCGGGCCGATGCGGCACGCGCATTGTCGGTCATTATCCACGTCGCCACCGCGACGATGTCCTCTTCCTTCGTGTTGCCGTGGCGGCCGATCCAGTCTAGCGCGTTGAAGCCGATCGCGGGCGTGGCAGGATCGAGCACGATGACGTTTCGGCCCGCCTTGCGCCGGTGATCGACGACCATCGGTGCAACTTCGCTCGATGGGTCGAGCACGACGAGGCCGCCACCCCATTTGAGTGCGGTCGGGATCGTCACGGATGTCGTCTTGAAGCCGCCCGAACCGGCGAAGACGATACCGTGCGACGAACCGAACGAGCCGTCGAAACACAACAGCGGAGATTTCCCGCCGGCGCCCCAGCTCTGCGTCTCACCGGCGCGAAACGGCATCGCCGCCACGCTGTCCTTGTCGACGCGGTAGCGTTCACCGATCACGATGCCGCCGGCATCGGGAAACAGCCTGGCGGCGTCTCCCATCTTCATCCAGTCGGCCTCGCCGTGCACGGCTCGCTTCCCCGCGATCCGCCGCGGCGTTGCTTTGGCAAAGGCGGCGTTCCCCCTGATCGCGACGCGTAGCGCGAAGATCCCGGTAAGGACGGCTGCGAATGCCCCGAGCATCGCCGACGGATCGGTATAAGCGAAAACCGACTGGCCGTGAGGCATCCGATCGGCAAGAGCAAAGAGCCGCCACCCTTCGCGTGCGATCGCCGCGATGCAGACGATTGAAGCGCCTGCCAGTACGCTCAAACCGGCTGCCTTGATGTTTGCCGCGCCCGCCGTCGCGAACAGGGCAATGACGCCGATCGCCGCCGCCGCCGCGTAGGGCAGGGCGAGGCCGATCCGTCCGAGCAACAGCTTCGCCCGAGGCGATGCTCCGAAACCCGATAGCCAGGTCTCGATTCCTGATATCGCCAACATGGCTGCGATCATGAATGCCGCTGGCAGGATTGTGAGAAGGAGCCTATTCATTCATTACCGCGACCGAACGCCTCGGCGCCGATTGCAGTCAACCGCGAGCGCTCGACTTCGTCGCCGCGGATGCGCCCCGCGGCATCGATCAGCAGCCCCAGCAGCAGCGCCCTTTTTTCGTAGCGCAGGCCGGCCTTCACGATCAGACCGCCGAGCTCGATTTTTTCGCGCGTGTCTTTCTTGCGGGCATCGGTCGATGTCGTTCGCCGCATGCGCTCAAGCCTCGCCAGCGCTGCCCGCATCCGCGCCAGGCGCGACCGCCGCGGATGTCTCCCCGCCGGTCCTGCCGTCGCCGGCATTCTTCTTTCCGGTCGTCTGTCCCTTGCCTCCGCGAAACCGTCCGGCGATGTCCTCGAACGCCGCCTGAAGTGTGGCCTCGTCGATCTCGATTTCGCCGAGACCGGCTTTGAGCGCGATCCTGCCGATGCGCTCCGCCTCGCGTGTCTCGGCTGCTTTGAGTTGATCCTGGAGCTTCGCGATTTCTTCCCTGATCTTCGACGACGGTTTCTTCATTCCGGTGGCACTCCCTGGCTGTCTTGGCGTTGCATTCGCGACGCCAAGACTCCTCCGGATGCATGCTCAAGGAAATGTGCAGATTTGCACGTCGGCAAGGCCGACACTTTGGAGGATGATCCCGCCGTTCCGAAGGAGCGGTCCAAGGGCGCAATTATACGTCGCTGGCGCGACGCCTTGCGTTGAGGCCTGAACGGCCTGGCCAGTTCCCGACGAACGAGGTTCGAACCAGGAGACTCACCTCCGTGGCCATCGCCCACTTCTCCGTCAGCATTGTCAGCCGTGGTGACGGCCGCAGTGCAGTGCTGTCGGCTGCCTACCGGCATTCTGCCAGGATGGAGTACGAGCGGGAGGCCCGCACCATCGACTACACCCGGAAAGAAGGGCTTCTGCACGAGGAGTTTGCTCTCCCGGCGGATGCCCCGAAATGGGTGCGGCTGCTGACAGCCGATCGTTCGATTGCCGGTGCTTCGGAAACCTTCTGGAACAAGGTCGAGTCTTTCGAAAAGCGCTCCGATGCCCAGCTTGCCAAGGACCTGACCATTGCTTTGCCGCTGGAGCTGACGGCAGAGCAGAACATTGCTCTGGTGCGGGATTTCGTGGAGCGGCACATCCTGTCGAAGGGCATGGTGGCGGACTGGGTCTACCACGACAATCCCGGCAATCCGCATATCCACCTGATGACGACCCTGCGTCCGCTGACCGAGGATGGTTTCGGCACGAAGAAGGTCGCGGTAACAGGCGAAGACGGGCAACCGCTGCGAAACAAGGCGGGCAAGATCGTCTACGAGCTCTGGGCCGGCGGGACGGATGATTTCAACGCTTTTCGTGACGCCTGGTTCGAGCGTCTCAATCATCACCTGGCGCTGAACGGGATCTCGCTGCGCGTCGATGGCCGATCCTATGAGAAGCAGGGCATCGATCTGGAGCCGACCATCCATCTGGGCGTCGGCGCCAAGGCGATTGAGCGGAAGGCGGAGAGACAGGGCGTTCGGCCGGAGTTGGAACGGATCGAGCTGAACGATGCGCGGCGCGCGGAAAACACCCGCCGCATTCTTCGAAACCCTGGGATCGTGCTCGATCTGATCACGCGGGAGAAAAGCGTCTTCAACGCCCGAGATGTTGCAAAGCTTTTGAACCGTTATGTCGACGATGCGACCGTGTTCCAGCAGCTCCTGGCTCGGATCATCGAGAGCCCGGAGGTGCTGCGGCTTCAGCCCGACACAATCGACTTCGCGACCGGGGAAAGAGTGCCGGCCCGTTACACGACGCGCGAGTTGATCCGGCTCGAGGCGGAGATGGCGCGTCGCTCAATCTGGCTTGCGGCAAGGGTGTCGCATGACGTCTCGGCCACGGTGCTGGAGGCCACCTTCGCCCGTCATTCGCATCTGTCGGATGAACAGCGGACTGCCATCCAGCATGTCGCCGGTTCAGCGCGTATCGCAGCCGTGGTCGGTCGCGCAGGTGCTGGCAAGACCACGATGATGAAGGCTGCCCGCGAGGCGTGGGAAATGGCCGGATATCGCGTCGTTGGCGGTGCGCTTGCGGGCAAGGCAGCGGAAGGTCTGGAAAAGGAAGCGGGGATCCAGAGCCGCACGCTTGCCTCATGGGAGCTACGGTGGAACCGCGGCCGTGACGTTCTGAACAACAAGACCATCTTCGTCATGGACGAGGCCGGCATGGTTGCCTCAAAACAGATGGGCGGGTTCATCGACGCCGTGGTCAAGGCAGGTGCGAAGATCGTGCTTATCGGGGATCCCGAACAGCTTCAACCGATCGAGGCGGGTGCTGCCTTCCGCGCCATCGTCGATCGCATCGGCTACGCCGAACTCGAAACCATCTATCGCCAGCGCCAGGACTGGATGCGCAAGGCGTCGCTCGATCTTGCGCGCGGCAATGTCGGCCAAGCCCTCGCCGCATACCAGGGTGCAGGCAGGGTGCTCGGCGCGCGCCTGAAGTCTGAAGCCGTCGAGAGGCTGATCGCCGACTGGAACCACGACTATGATCAGACGAAGACGACGCTGATCGTCGCCCATCTTCGACGCGATGTGCGCATGCTCAATGTCATGGCACGCGAAAAGTTGGTCGAACGCGGGATCGTCGGAGAGGGCCACACCTTCAAAACCGCCGACGGCACCCGCCGTTTCGACGCCGGCGACCAGATCGTCTTCCTGAAGAACGACGGCTCGCTCGCAGTCAAGAATGGCATGATCGGTCATGTGGTAGAGGCGGCGGCGAACCGCATCACCGTCGCCGTGGGTGAGGGCGATCAGCGTCGGCAAGTGATGGTCGAGAGCCACATCTACAGCAACCTCGATCACGGCTACGCCACCACGATCCACAAAGCCCAAGGCGCGACCGTCGACAGGGTGAAGGTGCTGGCTTCACTCTCTCTGGATCGCCACCTTACCTATGTCGCGATGACGCGCCATCGGGAGGATCTGCAGGTCTATTTCGGGCGCCGCTCGTTCGAGATGAACGGCGGGCTGAGCAAGGTTCTCTCCCGGAAGAATGCCAAGGAAGCAACCCTCGATTACGAGCGCGGCACGCTTTACCGCGAGGCGCTTCGCTTTGCCGAAAACCGAGGCCTGCACATCGTTCACGTGGCGCGAACATTGCTGCGCGACCGGCTCGACTGGACACTGCGGCAGAAAAGCAAGCTGGCCGATCTCACCAACCGCCTTCGCGCTCTCGGCGAACGGCTTGGCTTGCGGCAATCGCCGGCAACCCAATCAGTCAAGGAGTTGAAACCCATGGTCGCCGGCATCACCCGGTTCGAGAATCCCGTCGCAGAAACGGTCAGCGAGAGGCTCGACGCTGATCCGGCCTTGAAGAAGCAATGGGAGGAGGTTTCGATCCGGTTCGCTTACGTCTTCGCCGATCCCGAAACCGCCTTCCGGGCAATGAATTTCGACGCCGTGCTGGCGGATAGAGACGCGGCGCGACAGGTGCTTCAGAAGCTTGAGGCCGAGCCGGCGTCGATCGGTCCGCTCAGGGGCAAGACCGACATTCTTGCCAGCAAGACGGAGCGCGAGGCGCGACGCGTCGCCGAGGTCAATGTGCCCGCCCTGAAGCGCGACCTCGAACGCTATCTCCACATGCGCGAAAGCGCCACACAGCGCATGGCGGCTGACGAACAGGCGCTGCGCCAGCGCGTCTCGATCGACATCCCGGCCCTGTCGCCTGATGCACGCGCGGTGCTCGAGCGCGTGCGCGATGCGATCGACCGCAACGATCTTCCCGCCGCCCTTGCATATGCGCTGAGCAACCGCGAGACGAAGCTGGAGATCGACGGGTTCAACAAGGCCGTCACCGAACGCTTCGGCGAGCGCACCTTGCTCACCAACGCTGCGCGTGAGCCATCGGGCAAACTCTTCGACAAACTCTCCGAAGGCCTCTCCCACCAAGAGAAGGAACGTCTCAAGGAAGCCTGGCCGGTCATGCGCACGGCCCAGCAGCTCGCCGCCCATGAGCGTACGACCGAGACCCTGCGGCAGGTCGAGGAATTGCGTCTCGCGCAACGCCGGACTCCGGTTGTGAAGCAATGAAGCGGCGCCGTGCGATCATGCTGTTGAGCACGTCAATGGTTGCTATCGCGGGCCTCATCACGGCTGCGGTCGTCGGTGGCTATCGGCTGAACCTGACGCCGAGCGAGCCGCTCGGGCTCTGGCGCATCGAGAAACTCAATCGTCCGGTCGAGGCAGGAGATCTCGTCTTCATCTGCTCGCCCCCGACTGCGCCGTTCGAGGAAGCGCGACTGCGAGGATATCTCCGGCGGGGCTTGTGCGCCGGTGGGTTTGCGCCGCTGATCAAGACGGTCGCCGCGCTTCCCGGACAGCATGTCGAAATTACGGATCACGTCGCGATCGACGGCGGTTCCCTTGCCGCATCCGCCGTCCGGAAGACGGACGGAGAGGGCAGGACGATCACGCCATATCCAGGTGGCATCGTGCCATCAGGACATCTCTATCTCCATTCCTCTTTTGCGAGCTCCTATGATTCCCGATATTTTGGGCCGGTTCCGGACCGCGGCCTCCTCGGCGTCGCCCGGCCGATCCTCACCTTCGATCCTTGATCACATTTCTGGCCTTTGGCGATCTGCGTTGCTCATCGTCGCCTCCGTCGTCTGCGGCTCACTCGGCTGGAGCGGCAATGTGCTCGCTCTTCCGACCGCGATGTTCTTCCCGGCGCTCTGGGCGATGTCGCGGTCGCGCGTGGTCGCGGCCCTCGTGTCGGCCGGCTATTTTCTGGTCGCTTCGCGTGGTTTGCCGCTGGGCGTCGCCAACTTCTATGCCGCCGATCTCTGGCCCGGCCTTCTGCTTTGGCTAGCGGCCTCACTCTCCTTCGTCGCCGTGCATGCGGCGCTCTGGACAAGGCATCCGGGAAGGGCGAGGGCAGTGCGTTATCTGGCGGCGGCGGTGCTGACGGGGCTGCCGCCCTTCGGCATCACTGGATGGGCGAATCCGCTGACCGCAGCCGGGGTACTGTTTCCCGGGTGGGGATGGTGGGGATTGCTCGCAACTGCAGCCGGCCTGCTCGTCATGGTGATGAGATATCGGCCGGCAGCTGTCCTTGGCCTCGCTGGCTTCTGGCTCTGGTCCGCCGCAATGTGGACAGAGCCGAAGCTACCGGAAGGATGGATGGGCGTCGACCTTGAATTGGGACGAAGCCTTGGCCGGGACGGGTCGCTCGAGCATCACCGTGGCCTGATCGCCACAGCGCGCATATCCGCAAGTAAGGGCGCGCACGTTGTCGTCTTTCCGGAGAGCGCGCTCGGCTTCTGGACGCCGACGGTCGCTCGCCTTTGGCGGGAGGGGTTGAACGGGCTCGACGTCACGGTCGTCGCCGGCGCCGCCGTCATCGATGCGCAAGGCTACGACAATGTCATGGTGGCGGTTGGTTCCGGCGCCGCTGGCATCCTCTACAAGGAGCGCATGCCGGTTCCGGTTTCCATGTGGCAGCCATGGTTGCGTTGGACAGGGCAGGGCGGCGGCGCCCAGGCGCACCTGTTCGCGAACCCGGTCGCGGAGGTTGGAGCAACGAGGATCGCGCCGCTCATCTGCTATGAGCAACTCATCCTCTGGCCGGTGCTGCAATCGATGCTGCATTCACCCGCCGTCATCGTCGCTACCGGCAATGGCTGGTGGACCAGGGGCACCTCGATCATCGCGATCCAGAAGGCGAGCGTTGCCGCATGGGCTAAGCTCTTCGACTTGCCCGTCGTCATGGCCTTCAACACATAACGGAGACAATCAGATGGTCGATGCCGCCCTCATCAAACAATGCGCCGATCCCGGCCTGAAACCCGCGATTGTCGAACAGTTCATTGAGCGGGCGGGGTCGCAGGATCCGCTCGCGATCACGGTCCGATCCGGAAACCGCGTGGTGCTGGTGCCGAAGCCGGGAACGCCGGACGAGGCGATGGAACTGGTCCGCCAGCATATTGGGCGCAACGTCATTCGGGTCGGCATCACGCAATATCCAGCCGGTCTCGGCATCCTGGAGGCCGGAGCGCTGAGACCTGACCTTGTCGATCCTTGTGAAAATATCCGCATGGGCACCGCGCTCTTCGCCAAAGTCTATCGGATAGTCATGAAATGGTACGGTAGTCCCAGTGAGAAAGAGGTTCTTCCGCAAGTGCTCGACGACGCGATCATCGCCTGGCAGACGGGGTATTTCGAGGGGATGGCCGTATTCCGCGCGCCGGACCCTGGTGAGGTGAAAGCCCCTGAACCTGGTAGGGACGAGCCCACGAGCGACGCTATCAAGAAGTCAGCAGATTCTGCCGGGTCGGATGCGAGCGAGCCTTCCGAGGATGAGGCCCGTAGTGACGATCCCAACAAGGCGGGTATTCGTGTCGATCTGTCCGGAATCGGTGCCAAATGACATTGATGCAATGCCTAAGTGAAACCTAGCTTTGGGGTTGGCTATTTGCCATGAACCAGACCTAGTTCAGCAAGGTTGAAATGAAATGAGCTGATGCGTCACCATGCGGTCAGGCCAGACTCGGTTCTCGTTTCTAGATTTCAGCCATTAGCCAAGCGACACAACTTGCACTCGGCAGTGCAAAGGACTACATGATTTTACAAACTGCAACCCTGCCCTGTATAGGATTAGGCCAACTGATGAAAAGCTCTGTCGTCTTGTCTGCACCTGGCGCCCCTCCAAAAAACTCAAGAGATCAGGGACTTTCCAAACGGGAGGCGATCCTGGATGCGGCGACGCGCGTTTTTCTTGCTCACGGCTATGAGGGAGCCAGCATGGACCTTGTGGCGCAAGAATCAGGCGCGGCACGACGCACGGTCTACAATCAGTTCGAAAGCAAAGACGCGCTCTTTAACGCCGCCGTGGAGCGCGTATGGAAGGATATGCCGGTTGTCGGCATTATGGCCGATGAAGCCGCCCTCCAAGATCCAGGTCTTGGGCTCAGGAAAGTGGGATTGCTTATCGCGGATTTCTGGGCGCCGGATCAGGCCGTCGCGTTTGTTCGCATGGTCATCAGCGAGAGCAATCGCTTCCCGGATCTCGCCGAGAATTTCGTACGGCTTGGAAAAATGCCGGCACTTCGGGCCTTGATCGACTATATCAGCGCGCTGAAAGACCGAGGCCTCATCAAGGTGGAAGATCCCGATCTTGCGGCCCGGCAGTTCGTTGGGCTCGTCAATGAGCCGCTGCTTTGGTATCGCGTGATTGGTGTCGGTGGCGCACCCTCGAAGGCCCGGCGTCATCAAGTCGTTGAGGAAGCAGTTGCCACGTTCCTCGCACGCTATGGCACAAACGGAAAAGCCGCCGCATCATAACCGGCGGCGGCGTAATCTAAAACCGGACGGCTCCTCCTAATTAAAGTTTTCCTGTTGTTCCCGGCATCACGCGCCGGCGAATGACGGCCTCACCATTGTCGGTGCGAATGCCCATCGCATGTAGTCCCGGCTTACCACCATTGAAGCGTAGGCCAAGGCTTGTAGCGTCTATGTCAAGATAGTCGCTCATTTCCTCAGCGCTGCCCCCAAGTTCCATCCATGCGATGCCGCGAGCGGTCGTGGTCCCATGTTTGGCCTGAAGCCGACCTGCGTGCTCTGATCTGTCTTCGATATAGAAGAAATTCGGCAATCCCGCTTTCCAGGCGCGGGACGTGTCAGGCGTGCGAGCCGAGTACCCCATCGACCCGTCCGCCCGCATGCGCATGGTGCCTTCGAAAACGTCGCTTCCAAGACGCCGCGCGATCGCATCCAGTTCCGTCCGAGAATCGACACGGGCGCACCATCCGATAAAGCAATCGCCGTCCCGCGTCGCCTCGTGAAAAAATGTTGCAACTGGGTGCCCCGCCTCGACCGCGTGAGCATCAATCACACCTTCCACCTCAATGTAAGTATCGTCGCCCGTCGGTATGATCCGGTTGGCAAGTCGGTACTCGGGAAACCATCCCCCCTCGGCATTGCCCAATCCGGTTTCCTGAGTCAGGCGGTGGGTCGACTCCCAGAAGTTTCGCGCACCCAGGCAAATATGGTCGATCTCGATCATCGAATATGCTCCTCGTTACAAATTTATCAGTAGCCTTCACACTTCGTCGCCTGGGCGACGACGTCATCTTTGGAAAAGTCATTGATGCGACTGTAGAACTCAGGATCATCCGCGACGAACCGCGCCGGATCGACGGGTGTCTCGATCAGACCGTTCTTGTGAAGAAATTCCTGAAGCTCCCCAAGTCCCGCCACGGCTGGTTTTCCGTGCAGTTTCCCGCCTGCGGCCTCGAAAGGCAGACGTCGCTCTTCAAGCATGCTCTTGAGGATCAAGGTGTCCTGCGCAAGGGTCGTGCTTCGGTCAGGGGCCCAGTTCTTACGGTATATTTTCGCGACGCACTCGGGGTTGGCCTCGGCAAAAACCTGCGCCATTGCCACGCCGCGCGCGAGCGTCTCGACCATTTTCGTGTCAGTCTTGAGGGCGCCCTCTGTCGCGACAAAGCCATAGTCCGGAAAGCGCAACCATGCGTCGTCGTAGATAAAGTTTACTTTACCGCCAAGCGCCTGGTAAGTGGCGATTTCCGGCGTGAAGGCGAGACTTGCGTCAACTCTGCCGGATCGCAGCATCTCCTGGGCCTGTGCTCCCATACCGATGACGATCTTCTGAACATCGCGATTGGGATCCATTCCGTTATTGGCGAGCAGTGAATCGAGATACATGGAGCCACCCGACCCGCCGACCGCGAGGCCGACTTTCTTTCCCTTCAGGTCCTGGGGCTTCGTAATGTCGCTCGACGTTTCGGTGATGACCCGCCAGAGACTGTTCGTCATCACGGCCGCCATGCGTATGTCGGAAAACTCTTTTGTGTCGGCGACCATCCAAGGTGTCGTGTTCATCATTCCGACACTGGCACTTTTACCAATGATGCCTTGGACCGCTGCGCTCGAACCGGGCATATACTGCACCTGGATGTCGTAGCCGGCATCGCGCCACCAGCCCATGGCAAGCGGCACATACAGTTCGTAGACCGCCTGGATCATCAGCGGATTGCCGATGACGAAAGGCACTTTGCGCTGCTCTTCAGCACTGCCAGTTCCGCTGCCAACTGTGAAAAGGACAGCTGTTGATACAAAAAGTCCTGCTAGACGGCGTTTAACGTCCATTGTCGTTCCCCTGATTGGTTTTGAAGATGAGGTAGATCAGTGGCGCTGGTCGTTCGCCCAGAAGACGATTTTCCGACCCAATACCTGCACGGTGGCGCTGAGGATTGCCGCGATGACCGTAAGGCATAGGACCGCCGCGAAGACGCCTGCAGTGTCCATGGCAAATCCTGCGCGGACGATAAGCGAGCCAAGACCTTCTTGCGCCCCAACAAATTCGGCGACCACTGCGCCGATGACACTGAGCGTGACGCCCACATTTAGACCCGCAACCACGAAACTGCCTGAATTCGGTAGTGTCAGATATCGAAATCGCTGCCAGCGTGTCGCGTTATAGATCATGAACAACTCGCGCTGTTCATGAGCGACAGAGCGGAGACCAGCCACCGTGTTGATAAAGACCGGGAAGAAGGTGATCAGCCCGACGATGAATACCTTCGAGGAAAGGCCATAACCGAACCAGACGACAAAAAGCGGGGCTATCGCAACCTTCGGAATGGCCTGGAGGGCAACAACATAGGGCGACAAAATCCGTTCCACCGCCCGCGATTCCGCAACAGGGACGGCAAGAATAAAGCCGAGCGCGGATCCGACAACAAAGCCTATCAGTACCTCCTGCAAGGTGATGAGGGTATTGGGTAGGAGATACCCCTGCGTGGCGCCTTGATAAAGGGAAACCGCAATCTGACTAGGGCGGGGAAGCAGAGCTGGGCTGACACCGGTCACTGGAATGAGAACCCATTCCCAACTGGCAAGGAAAAGTAAGAACAATACAATCGCTAGCATCGTAACCTGATCGAAGCCGCTCGATGATTTCCGTTTGCGTGGGGTCTCGGCCGACGCCGTCGCGAATGATGCCTGGTCTGTCATGCCGCACGCTCCTCGGCCTCGAAATAGCCGCGGACATGACTCACATAGCGGCCGAACTCTAAGGAGTTGACCATGTCGAGGGTTCTTGGTCGATGCAGATCCACCTTGATGATTTCGACAACGCGCCCGGGACGAGCGGCCAGAACGACCATATAGTCGGCGAGGAACACGGCCTCCGAGATCGAATGGGTGACAAAGATGACTGTTTTGTCACCGGCCATCCAGAGGCTCTGGAGCTCGACCTGAAGATGATCCCGGGTCATGGCATCCAGTGCGGCGAACGGTTCATCCATCAGCAACACGGAGGGATTGTGTACGAGCGCACGACAGATTGCGACACGCTGCTGCATGCCACCAGAAAGCTCGCCCGGATATTTCTTTTCGAAACCTTCGAGACCTACCAGGTGGATATATCTCAACGCAGTCTCACGGGCCTCTGCCTTGCTCACTTTGCCGAGATCGGCCGCAAGCATAACGTTCTCCAGCACGGTTCGCCAAGGCAGCAGCACCGGCGACTGAAAGACCATACCAATCTGGTTCGTCGGCCTTTCGACGGCTCGCCCGGCAAGCAAAACGTCGCCGCTGGTCTTTCTGATAAGGCCGCCGATTAGCCGTAGGAGTGTGCTTTTTCCACATCCGCTGGGCCCTAAAAGGGTGACAAACGAGCCTTTTGGAATCTGAAGCGAGACGTCTCGCAAGGCAGTGACGATGTCACCTGACATTGTCTCAAAAGATTTCGAGACATTCCGGAGTGAGATAAAATCCGGAACACCGTTCCCTGTTGAATTCATCGTGTTCCCATTTTTTCTTTGATGCATACGGCACAGAATGAGCATTGCTAAGAGCGATCGCTTACGGCCGATGCACTGCATGATGCAGTATATAAATGCACTGCATCATGCAGTGCAGTCAAGCGTTTTGTTTGATCGTCGGATGAATTGGAGAGCGGCAATCATGCCGCGCTCCCCCATCCACGACCTCAGTGGCCGAAGATGTCCGTGACTGCCTTCCATTCCGGCACGGGAACCCTTCCGGTCGGGGTCCGAATTGCTTTTGAATAGGTGAATTCGTTGAGCGTGGCCGCGCAGTGCTCGCGTCCGTAGCCGCTGGATTTCGTGCCGCCGAATGGCGTGCCGATGACAATACGGTTGTAGTTGTTGACGAAAACGATTCCCGCCTCGACCCGCCGAGCCATACGATTGGCGAGTTCCTGGTCTCTCGAATAGATGCCGGCGACCAAAGCGAACTGCGTCCCATTGGCGATATCGATTGCCTCGGCTTCGTTAGAGAACTTCATGACGCAAGTGACGGGGCCGAATATCTCCTCCTGAGCAACCCGCATGTTTGCAGTTACATTTGTGAAGACAGTCGGTGGAACGAAATAGCCTTCCTTCAGTCTCGGATCGTCAGGCAGCTTGCCTTGCGCAGCAATTGTGGCGCCTTCCGATTGACCGATGCGAATGTAGTTCTCGACTTTTTCCTTTTGCGCCCTCGAAACTACGGGGCCGACGTGCGTCGTTTCGAGTGCGCCGTCTCCAGTCGTCAGCCTTTCGGTCGCCGCACAGAAACGCTCGACGAACGCATCATGAATGTCTTTATGAACCAGAATGCGCGATGCGGCTGTGCACGCCTCGCCCTTGTTGAAGAAAGCTCCGTCGATAGCATCGCGCACCGCTTGGTCCAGATCAGCATCGGCCATAACGATAAACGGGTTCTTCCCTCCGAGTTCACACAGAACGGGCACGTGGCGCTCTGCCGCCGTCTTCAAAACGGCTGTGCCCGTTGAAGGCGCACCGGTGAAGGATATCTTGCGCACCAGTGGATGTTGCGTCAGGGCTTGCCCGACTGCCGGCCCTATACCGGTCACGCAATGAACGACGTCCTCCGGCAGTGCTTCGTTTAGGAGATCCACGATGCGCATGATCGTAAGTGGCGCTTGATCCCCGGGCTTGACGACAATCGTGTTTCCTGCTGCAAGCGCCGGCGCAACCTTTGCGCCAGTGTGAATAGGCGGCCAGTTGAAGGGAATAATGCCTGCGACCACGCCGAATGGTTCGCGGACCGTGGCCGAGGTCACAAAGCCAAGATCGAGATATTCACCCCCGCTTTTGCCTGCCAGAGCACCAAAAAAGGCAAACGATCCCGTTAGACTGGCGACGTCGAATTGCAACGCATCACGCACCGGCTTTCCATTTTCCCGCGAGACAAGTTCGGCAAGTTCCTGAGCATGAATTTCCAGATGCTTGCCTGCCGCAATGAGCAGCGCACCGCGTTCGCGCGCGGATCGTTCCCTCCAATGTCCTGAGAACGCGGCGTGCGCGGCGGAGACTGCCTTATCAACCTCAGCCACTCCACTTCCCTGGACATGGGCAATGATCTCACCGGTAGCGGGATTATCAACATCGAATAAGTCAGCCGGACTCTTCGACGACCATCTCGAAATGATGGTCGGAACAGGTGTCGTCAACATTGGCTCTTCCTCTGAATCAGCAGATTATTGGGCATCTGCACAGAACACCGTGACCTTCATAATGCTGAGAGTTCTGGCGATCGGCCATCACGTCATTGCCGCTTCGCAGTCGTCTGGAATGAGAGGCAAGCGCGATCAGATGCACTATACAGTGCAGTGCATGACAGTCAAGAGCTATGAGAAAAGGCGGCGGTATGGAAGGACGGGTTACGTCCTTCCGGTCGGGGCCATATTGAGCAATCCCCCGCAAACGAAAAGACTGATCTTCCGCAGCAAAAGCTAGACGTCGTTGTCATCGCAGGCCCCGTTCGACAATCTTGCCGTACGGCCGGTGCGCGCCATCATGGTCATGCCCACGCCGATCGAGAACATATATGCCCAGACAGCATCCTCCCGCGAAATCCCTGGCAGCACCTTTTGAAACGCGCTGATGAAGCGAAGGGCTGTGCTATCGTAGTGCTCAGCAATCAGGGCCTTGGTATGTGGATCATCCGAATTGGCGGATGCGGCCAGTATTCTTGAAAAGAAGTTACCGAAGCGTTCGGGGTCATGGCCGAGCTCAACAGTGGGTCGAAACAAGGCATCAATCAATTGCGGCAGGCTTGGAATGGCACCGTCCGCGAACAGACGATCGAGATGCCGACCGCGCTCCTGGTTGATCTCGGTTGCACGAAAGGAAAAGATCTCATCAAACAATTTTTCCTTGGTCCCGAAATGGTAGTGCAAGAGCGCTTGCGAAACGTTCGCCTCCTTGGCGATGTCACGCATGCTGCTGCCGTCATACCCGTCCTTTGCAAACACGCGTTCGGCCGCCAACATGATTGCTTCGCGATTGTCTGGAGCAGGCGCGCTGATGGAACGAGAACTGGATGCTTTCATGGATTGCCTAACTGTGCTGTTTAACTGATCAGTCAGACTTTACCTGCCGCTTACCTTCTCGGTCAACGCATGTTCTACTACCAACCTTCAGCCTCTGAGAACGGTAACGGACCGATGGCTCTCGCAGTGTATGGAAGACGCAGAAGACGGCGGGCGTTTCCATTGAGGATCAACAGACGCTGTTGCTCGTCCAAGGGCGCCGCATCGATCCAATCTCGACCAGGACGGTTGGCGACATAGGGCCAATCCACCGAGAACATGATGCGATCTGCTCCCATCTCAGTCAGTGCGCAGATTAGCGCCGCGTTTGAGAAATTACCGCTCGTCGTAACGTAGAAATGGCGCAGGAAACGCTCACGGAAAAAGCGTTGGCCACCGTTATCGCGGGCAAGCGATTCATCAATTCGCTCCAGCAGAAACGGAATTGCCTCCCCCATATGACCGAGAATGAATTGCAAGTTGGGGAACAATTCCGGAATTCGCCCCAGCATCATGCGAATGGCTATCACCATCGTCTCAGCGGTGAAACCCGCAGCGGCCATGCCGAACATCGGAAATCGCTCCGTCCAATCGGCATAATAAGCACGCGTCACGGCCGGATGGGGAAAGGATGGATGAAGATAGATCGGCACGCCGAGGCGTTCAGCTTCCGCGTAAAGCGGGAAATGGCTCTCGTCATCCGGAAAGACACCATTCGTCAAACCGTGCAGCATCGCACCACGAAAACCCAATGTTTCCACGGTGCGCGCCATTTCACGGGCAGCGGCGTCTGGGGCCGTCATCGGTAGCGAGGCGAACCCAGCGAACCGCCGGTTTCCATCAATGGCCACAGCAAGATAATCGTTAATCTTCTCTGACCAGCTGAGGGCCTCGTCTGCGGGCAAAGACTGTGCCGCGCCTGGGGCGTGGGACAGCACCTGAATCTCAATTCCCGCTGCATCCATATCGGGCAGCCTGTTTTCCAAGGGTCCGGTCAAAGCGGCTACCGGTCCGGCGACACCATACCGGGCCACAAACTCTGGATGGGCAAAATGTTCTTCAAGAGCAATGGCTTGAGCTGTGGGCATCCCGATGGTCCTCCTCGTACAAACGGCTATCCGCTTCTGAAGCTATCATCGTCCTGCAAAAATTGCATTGACTAATCGATCAGTCAGGATAGTTTTTACGAGCCGACGGGAGGTCGGCTGTGCCGTCACATCAACAAGCCGGCACTTTTGAGGGAGGATCAAATATGCGACTCGTTGTTGCATTCCTGGCCGCTATGGCCACGAGCCCTGCATGGGCCGACACCATCAGCGCCACAGTTGTCGCGGGACATCCCGAGGTGTTCCGGTGGGTGAAAATGTTTCCGGTAGCCTTTGAGCCTGCGGTAGAAAAGGCGCTGGAAGGAACCGGGCACCAGATCAGCCTCACCAACCAGTTCGGCGGCTCGATTGCCGGGGTTGGCGAAGAGCTTGAAACGGTTGAGGACGGCCTAGCCGAAATCGGTATCATCCAGAGCCTGTTTGACCCGGCAAAGATGCCGCTCCAAAACGTCACCTATTACACGCCCTTCGTCAGTCCAGACCCCCGGACAGTCAACGAGTTGATGAACGAGCTGGTGCTCACGGACCCGCGACTGCAAGCTGCATTCACCCAGCACAACATTGTGCCTTTGGGTGGACCACTGGCAGTCGATGACTATCTTCTGTTGACGACGTTTCCGGTGAAGTCGATCGAGGACCTCAAGGGACGAAAAATTGCCACAGCCGGCGCCGCGGTCAGCTGGCTCGACGGCACCAGTGCAGTTGGCGTCTCCGGCCAGGTCTCGCTTTATTACAACGACATCAAGACTGGCGTATACGAAGGCGTCATCCTGTTTGCCACCGCCGCATTGCCTGCCAAACTGCACGAAGTCGCGCCATACATCACGCGCGTCGGCTTCGGCGCCCAATATGCAGGTACGATTGGCGCCAATGCGGAATGGTTCCAAAGTCAACCTACAGAGGTACAGGAGGCACTGCGTGAGGGCGCCAAGGTAGCCGGTGAATGGTATCTGAGGTCGCTCGAACAAGGCACGGACGCAGCTTTGGCGAAAATGGCGGCGGAAGGTGCAACCATCACCGTCGCTCCTGAGGATATGCGCAAAGCCTGGGCGGCGGGCATGAAGAACATCGCGAAGGAATGGGCGAAGAAGGCCGACAGCAGCGGGCTTCCCGGCTCGGAAGTTCTGACGCTCTATATGGAACGCATGCGCAGCGCCGGCGTGAAGCCGCTTCGCGACTGGGACAAGGAGTAACGGGCATGGCCAGTTCCTTGAACGCAGTCTCACGCGGACTCGATGCCGTGATCGACAGCCTGAATCTTATTGGGTCAGTGTTAATCGGAGGATTGGTGCTCCTGGTCAGCGCCGACGTCGCATTCCGGAATTTCGCCAATCAGCCAATTATGGGCGTGCCGGAAATCGTAGCGCTCTCTATCGTTGGAATCGTATTCCTGCAACTGCCATACGCCATGCGCGAGCATCGACTTACTCGTTCGGATGCAATTCCGGACATGCTTGCCAGATGCAACCCAAGCCTGCACCGTTGGATGGAGGTCATATTCAATCTGCTGGCGCTGGTCGTGGTTGTTCTCATCCTCCGATTCACTTGGCCGCTGGCTGAAAAGGCCATCACCGACAACCTCTTCATCGGAGCGACCGGCACGTTCACCGCTCCGCTATGGCCGGTGCGGATCGCTGTCATCGTGTCCTGTGTCGTCATGCTGATGCAGCTTGTCCGACAAATCTCGGGACAGGTCGGGGGTGGACAATGACGCCTTTCGACATCGGGCTCATTTGCATAGCGGTCATGGTCGTGCTGGTTCTGGCGGGGCTCTACGTCCCGATCGCTCTGATCGCGACATCCTTCTGCGGCGTCTGGGCCATCAAAGGCTCTCCGGTTCTGGCCGGTAAGATGCTGGGCATGGCGGTTAACGATTCCATCGCCAGCTATTATTTCGGGATCATTCCACTGTTCGTGCTCATGGGCTTCCTGGTGGCCGAAAGCGATCTGGGCCAAGACGCCTATGATGTCGCCAACGCCGTCCTTGGTCGCCTGACCGGCGGGCTTGCCATGGGCACCGTTGGCGCCAACGCCATCTTCGCCGCTATCACTGGCATTTCCATCGCCTCGGCCGCAGTCTTCACCAAGGTCGCAGTGCCGGAGATGGTGCGTCACGGCTATACCCGCCGTTTCGCCGCAGGCGTGGTCGCTGGCTCATCGGTGCTGGGAATGCTAATACCCCCTAGCCTCTTGCTCATCCTTTATGCGGTTTTGACAGAACAATCGGTCGGCGACCTCTTTCTGGCCGGAGTTGTACCTGGCCTGCTGCTGGCAGCCATCTTCTGCCTGCTGATCGTGGCGATGACCATCTTGACTCCGGGCTTCACCGGAAAGCCGGATCGCTCCGCCGCAAAGAAGGAGACCGCTCGCAGCATTGCCCAAAAATCTTTGCCCATCCTTCTCTTGATTGTCTGTGTCCTGGGCGGAATATACGGCGGGCTGTTCACGCCCGTTGAAGCAGGCGCCATCGGCTGCGCCGGTGCGTTTATTCTGGGTCTCGCCAAGCGCAAGTTGACTCTGCGTCGACTGCGAGTCGTGCTCCTGGAAACCGGCATCATCACGTCGACCATCTGCTTCCTGATCATCGCTGCGCAGATGTACTCTCGAATGCTGGCGTTTTCACAGGTCCCGCAGGAATTCGGGGCTCTCATCGCAGGGTCTGACATGGGATTTCTTCCTGTGCTTCTGCTTTACCTGCTTGCGGTGATCCTACTGGGCATGATTCTCGACAGCTCATCGATCATGCTCATCATGGTGCCGATCATGCTGCCGATTCTAGCGCAGCTTGACGTCGACCTGATCTGGTTTGGCATCCTGACTGTCGTGGCGGTCGAAATCGGCCTCCTGACACCACCGTTCGGCATATCCGTCTTCGTCATCAAAGCGACGATAAACGATCCGTCAGTTGGCCTGGGCGAGGTATTTGCCGGCGCGTTTCCCTTCGCGCTGTCGATGCTGCTTGCTGTAGGCCTGTTGATAGCTTTTCCCGGCATTGCCACCGGTATTCTCACCCTTACACCATGAGACCCATTCCTTATGCCTCAACTCATTGATCTCTCCGTAACGCTCGAGGCCGGACTTCCGTCCGATCCAGCGTTCATGCTGCCGCAGATTGAATATTTCCGGCACAGCCAGACAGCAGACCAGATAACCTCTTTTTTTCCTGGTCTGACGGTCGAAGACCTGCCGGGCCAAGAGGGCTGGGCGATAGAGAAACTGACGCTCTGGACGCACAACGGCACGCATCTCGATGCCCCATACCACCACCATTCGACGATGAATGGCGGAGCCCGAGCCATTGCTATCGATGAAGTACCCCTGGAATGGTGCTTCGCACCCGGCGTGAAGCTCGACTTCCGCCACTTTCCCGACGGATATGTCGCCACGCCCCAAGATGTAGAGGGTGAATTGCGCCGTATCGGGCATGAACTGCGAGCTCTCGACATCGTCTTGGTCAACACCGCGGCTGGCGGCCGCTACGGCCATGGCGACTATCTTGCCCGCGGCTGCGGCCTCGGACGAGCGGCGACGGAATGGCTGCTGGAACGGGGGGTACGCGTAACCGGAACAGATGCCTGGTCCTGGGACGCACCATTTTCGCATACAGCGAAAACCTGGGCCGAAACCCACGATCCGTCGATCATCTGGGAAGGCCATCGCGCCTCCATGACGACGGGATACTGCCACATGGAGAAGCTGGCAAACTTGGATCTGCTACCATCCAGCGGGTACCAGGTCTCCTGCTTCCCATTCAAGATCAAAGGCGCCTCGGCCGGTTTCATCCGGGCAGTCGCTATTCTCGACGAGCCGGAGGCGAAATGACCAACAAGCAACGCACGATCATCACTTGCGCCATTACCGGAGCAATCCATACGCCGACCATGTCGGATGCTCTGCCCTACACCGCAGACGATATCGCAATTCAAGCGATCGGGGCAGCGGAAGCGGGCGCCGCGATCCTGCATCTCCATGCGCGGCGTCCTGAAGACGGCGGCGTGACTATCGAACCCAATGTCTTTGCCGCTTTTCTGCCACAGATAAAGCAAGCAACAAATGCCGTCATAAATATATCGACCGGCGGCAGCCTGAAGAACACGATCGAAGAGCGCATCGCGCCCGCTCTCAGGTTCTCGCCGGAAATGTGCTCGATGAACATGGGAAGCATGAACTTCTCATTTCATCCGCTCGCAAAACGTTATGATACCTGGAAATTCGACTGGGAGCGGGATTATGTCACCCAGTCGGATACATACATCTTCCGCAACACCTTTGCCGACATCGAGAATGCAGCGAAGACACTCGCACCTCATGGCATCAAGTTCGAGCACGAATGCTACGATGTTGGCCATCTCTACAACCTGCGCTTCTGCATGGACATCGGCCTATTCAAGGCGCCGATCTTTATCCAGTTCATTTTTGGCATCCTGGGCGGCATAGGCCCGGAAATTGACAATCTCATCTTCATGAAGCGCACCGCCGACAGGCTCTTTGGCGATGACTATCACTGGTCTGTGCTCGGCGCGGGCGCCGCACAGATGAGCCTCGCTACAACCGCCAGCCAAATGAAGGGAAATGTTCGCGTGGGCCTTGAAGACAGCCTATTCGTCAGCCGCGGGAAGCTCGCCGAGAGCAATGCGCAGCAGGTCGCGAAGATCCGCAGGATTATCGAAGACCTTGGGTGCGAAATCGCCTCGCCCGACGAAGCGCGAGAAATCCTCGGCCTGAAAGGCGCCGACAGTGTCGCGTTTTAAAGAGGAACCAATGAAGAAAACCTATCCTGATGCGGATGCGGCTCTCGACGGACTGCTATTCGACGGCATGACCATTGCCGCTGGTGGCTTCGGGCTATGCGGCATTCCTGAACTCCTGATCGAAGCCTTACGTCGAAGTGGAGCAAAGAATTTAACCGTCGCGTCGAACAATTGTGGTGTCGATGGCTTCGGCCTCGGCGTTCTCCTTCACACAAGACAGATCAGCAGGATGATTTCGTCCTATGTCGGAGAAAACGCCGAATTCATGCGCCAGTATCTCGCAGGCGAACTGGAACTGGAATTCAATCCGCAAGGCACATTGGCCGAGCGAATGCGCGCAGGCGGCGCAGGCATTCCTGGCTTCTACACGGCGACGGGTGTCGGCACCATCGTTGCTGAAGGCAAGGAGCACAAGGAATTCAATGGACGTGTGCACATTCTCGAGAACAGTATCGTCGCCGACCTCTCGATTGTGAAGGCGTGGAAAGCCGACCATTCCGGAAATCTGGTCTTCCGCAAGACCGCGCGAAACTTCAATGTGCCGGCTGCGACTTGCGGCAAGGTATGCGTCGCTGAGGTCGAGGAAATCGTGCCGCTAGGCAGTCTCGACCCGGATCACATCCACCTTCCCGGCATATATGTTCATCGAATTGTCTCAGGGGTACACGAGAAGCGTATCGAACAGCTCACCGTTCGCCCGAAGGAGCTCGCCTGATGCCTTGGGATCGAAACCGGATGGCTGCGCGCGCAGCACAGGAACTTCAGGACGGATGGTATGTGAACCTCGGGATCGGTATTCCGACGCTGATATCAAATCACATCCCAGCCGGGATAGCTGTCACGCTGCAATCAGAAAACGGGATGTTGGGAATGGGCCCCTTCCCTATTATAGGCGAAGAAGATCCCGACCTCATCAACGCCGGTAAGCAGACCATCACTGAACAATCGCAGACTGCCTACTTCGACAGCGCGACATCCTTTGCGATGATCCGTGGAGGCAAAATCGACATGGCTATTCTCGGCGCCATGGAGGTGTCTGAAGAAGGAGACCTCGCCAACTGGATGGTCCCAGGCAAACTCGTGAAGGGGATGGGCGGGGCCATGGATCTTGTGGCGGGCGTAGAACGTGTCGTGGTGGTCATGGACCATACCGATAAGGCAGGAAGATCCAAAGTCCTGAGATCTTGTACTTTGCCGCTGACCGGCAAAGCCGTTGTTGACCGCATTATCACAGATCTGGGTGTTCTCGATGTCGTCCCCGGCGGACTGAAGGTCGTGGAGTTGGCTGATGGGATCTCTATGGACCAGCTGCGCGCGGTGACGATGGCGAGCCTTCTAAACTGACAGAAGCCATAGATGAGTGAGATATCAATGATGTACGAGGAACTTTATAAGGTTGGAATGCCCATTCGGCGTGAAGTTCTTGGCGACGAGTACGTCGACAAGTCGCTAGCTTCGGCTGAGCAAGATGAATTGCGTCAGGCGCTGCAACAGGCGGTTACAGCGCTTGGTTGGGGCGCGACTTGGTCGCGGCAAGGGCTGGATCTGAAAACGCGCAGTCTGATCACAGTCGCCATGCTGATTGCATTGAACAGGCCACGCGAGTTGGAAACACACCTTTGCGGAGCGCTAAACAACGGCGTCACCGATGAGGAGTTACGGGAACTCCTGTTGCACGCCGGATGCTATTGCGGTTGGCCGGCGGCGTCGGATGCGGTTCGCGTCGCAAGCGACGTCTTGGCGACACATGTCAGGCCGCCACGTTCGCACTCCTAGCGTCAAAAAAGCCGTGCCGGCTCACCAAACATATGCAGACACAACAACGCGCGACAGTCGCCCTCAGGAGGGTATCGATATGAAATCAGTTGTCATCGTCGGAGCGGCTAGAACGCCGGTTGGAAGCTTCTTGGGGCCGTTGGGCACAGTCCCTGCTCACGAGCTTGGTGCAGTCGCAATTGCCGCCGCGCTTGAAAGGGCTGGCATCGATCCAGGCAGCGTTAACGAAGTGATTTTGGGCCAAGTGCTAACCGCGGGCGCGGGACAGAATCCGGCGCGACAGGCATCGGTGCTCGCGGGCGTTCCGAAAACTGCCACTGCGCTCTCGGTAAACCAGGTCTGTGGGTCAGGACTTCGCGCCGTCGCGCTGGGTGCCAACGAGATAATGAGCGGCGGTGCGGCCATCATTGTGGCAGGCGGACAAGAGTCGATGTCGCTTGCACCACATTGTCAAGCAATTCGAACGGGTGTGAAAATGGGCAATGTCAGCCTCATCGATACCATGATTTCCGACGGGCTCACTGATGCGTTTGGAGCGTACCACATGGGGGTGACCGCAGAAAACGTTGCTAAGCAATTCGTAATCAGCCGCATAAGACAGGATGATTTTGCGCTCGAAAGCCAGCGAAAAGCAGCAGCAGCTCAGGGCGCCGGGCACTTCAGGGAGGAGATCGCTCCCGTGACGATCGAGACCCGCAAGGGAAGTAGCATTGTCGACACTGACGATCATTTGCGGCCGGAGACAACGCGGGAGGCACTGGAAAAATTGCGCCCCGCGTTTCAGAAAGACGGGACTGTGACGGCAGGCAATGCGTCCGGACTAAATGATGGGGCAGCGGCGCTCCTTCTAATGTCGGAAGACGAAGCGGCACGACGTAATCTTACCCCCCTCGCTCGCATCGCTGGTTGGGCCACGGCTGGAGTGGAACCAGCTCTTATGGGAACTGGCCCTATCCCAGCTTCCAGGAACGCTTTAATAAATGCCGGCTGGCGCATTGATGAGCTCGACCGTATCGAGGCGAACGAAGCATTTGCCGCCCAAGCGTGTGCCGTAAACGACGCCATGGGATGGGATCCGGTAAAGGTCAACGTCAATGGCGGCGCTATCGCGCTGGGCCATCCAATCGGTGCATCTGGAGCACGGGTGCTTGTAACACTACTGTACGAGCTACGTCGATCGGGCACGTCGAAAGGGCTGGCCACGCTATGCATCGGTGGCGGTATGGGCATAGCGATGTGTGTTGAAGCTATGGGCCGCGAGTCGCTGCCTTTGGTTTGAGTGCCGTTGGCTTGGACATCGTGCGCCGGGCCTCTTCGGCCGATATCACCTGCGTTCAAAATGCCTACAGCCTTGTGGACCGAGAGTTTGAGGACGTCTTCAGATTTTGTGCAGAGACTAACGTAGCGTGGGTTCCTCTTTTCCCCTTGGGCGGTGCGGTGCCGGGGATGCCGAAAGTGATCGAGCAACCCCAAGTAATCGCCGTGGCAAATCGGTTGGGGGCGACGCCCTCGCAAATCGGCCTAGCCTGGTTGCTGCAGCAATCTGCAAATACCTTGCTTATTCCAGGAACGAGTAACGTTTCTCACCTTGAGGAAAACTGCGCCGCGGGTTCAGTAACTCTTGATCAAGAAGCAATACGTGAACTCGACACGATCAAGCTCAGCCATTAGGTAATCAGCTAAAGCAGCGAAGCTCTTCAATCTTGCAAGCTCCTTTCATTCGAGGCATCAAACTTCCTCACATCGCCCCGCATGCGTCCCTGCCATCGCGCAACGAACGCTTTGGTCTCCTCCGTATTGAGATGAGCGCTCAGCGCCGCCTGGTCGGTCCAGCGTTCCGCGATGAGCAGCCTGCCCATCCCCGGATCGTCAAGGGCGGCATCATAGGAGATGTTTCCAGGCCGCTGTCTTGTCATGGCCGCAAGATCCAACGCCCAGTTGTCAGTGCGGGCTCATGGAATCACCGAGACGACGCTACGCCGGCAACTCGCCGCGCTTGTCGATGCCGGCCTTATCCTGCGGCGCGACAGCCCGAACGGTAAACGCTACGCGCACCGCAACCGGGATGGCGAGATCGAACAGGCCTACGGGTTTGACCTTACGCCGCTGCTGGCTCGTGCCACGGAACTCGCCTTGATGGCACAGGATGTCGCCGCTGAGCGCGTGCGCTTTCGTAGGGCAAGGGAAGCGCTGACGATCGTAAGCATCCGAGCAGCCACGCGGCATGAGCACGCGCGAGTTAGGCAAATCGGGCTATAGTGATGAGGTTGCTGCGGTTAGGCTTTCCGGCGTGATCGACGCGCCCATTTCGCAGCCAGGTTTTCCACGGCTCTGTTGAGATCAGCGAAGGCTGCATTGTTTGGGTCGAAGTCTTTGGCGCCCGACCATTCGACAAGTTCGGCGTGCCGTTCATGAGCGGGGTCGGCGAGCGCCTCGCGGAACTCCTGGTATCCCCACGGACCGCCAACGTCTTCAGGCGGGCAGCGCCCCGTTGCCTCGATCAGCATTGGATCTGCAAGCGCGACGACAGGGAACGTGCGCTCGATCTTGATGCTGTGCGTCCAGCCGTCGCCGAAGTCATAGTGGTATTTGAAGGATTTCGCACCGGTGTCCTGGATTGCCGACAGGAGCGAGATCTTGCGGGCATCGAGTGGGCCATCCCCCCATTCCTGGTCGGGCAAACCAAAGCCAACGTCACGGATCTGGAATTCGTAGAGGTGGGTGTTGGTCCACCCCATCGCAGCCTGCAATACCTCATGCAGCCGGCTGAGCCGGATGCGCCACGGCACGACAATGCGCCGCATCACGGTCGGTTCGACATGATCAAGGGTGACCTTCAGACGGACGAGAGAAGAGGCCATCGTCAAGCTGCCAGCATGAGGGCGGAGTTTTTGCCCTGGCGTATCCGCTTCCACTCCCAGGGAAGCAGTTCCGGCAAACGCGAGGCCGGCAGGTCGGCGATGCGAGCAAGGACATCGGCGAGCCAAGCCTTCGGGTCTACGTCGTTCAGCCGTGCGGTCATGATCAGGGTGAGCATGATGGCAGCGCGATCTGCGCCGCGGTCGGAACCGGCGAAGAGCCAAGCCTTTCTTCCGCAAGCCACGCCGCGCAACGCTCTTTCCGCGCAATTGTTCGTCATGCAGATCCTGCCGTCGTCGGCATAGCGGGCAAAGTCAGCCCAGCGCGACAGCATATAGTCGATCGGTCCGGCCGCCGGCGATGAGCGTGATAGGCTGGCCCGCTCGGTGCGTAACCATTCCTCCATATCGCCAAGTAGCGGCTTGCTCTTCTCCTGCCGGACCGCAAGCCGCTCGGCCGCGCTCAGACCGTTGATGTCGCGCTCGATGGCAAACAGAGCATCGATGCGCTTCACCGCCTCGAGGGCTACCGGCGAGATCGGCTTGGTACCTTTGCCGCGCCGAGCATTGCGAGCGACATCGGCCAGTTCGAAGAACTTCCGCCGCGCATGGGCGAAGCAGAACGCGGGCGTTGCCGGCATCTGCCTCTTCGTCAGATCGAACAGCGGATTGAAGCCGTTGTAGCAATCCGCCTGAAGAATGCCGCTGAAGTCGGCCAGATGCCTTTGCGGGTGCTCGCCGCGCCGATTGCAGGAGGCGTAGAAGACCGCCGCCGGCGGCGCAGGGCCGGCGAATGGCTGATCGTCGCGCACGTAAACCCATATTCGCCCGGTCGTGCATTGGCCCTTGGCCAGGATTGGGATCGTCGTGTCGTCACCGTGAAGCCGCTCGGCCTGGAACACATGTGCCTCGATCAGATCAAATATCGGCTTGAGGGCGAAGGTAGCGTGACCGACCTGATCGGCCAGGGTCTGGGTCGACAGATCGATACCCTCACATTTGAACCGCGTGCTCTGGCGGTTCAGCGGGATGTGCTGCCCGAACTTGTCGAAGACGATCGTCGCCAGCAACTGAGGACCGATAAAGCCGCGCGGAGTGGCATGGAACGGTGCGGGAGCCTGACTGATCGCCTCGCAATCGCGGCAGGTAAACTTCTCGCGCACCGTCTCGATAACCTTGAAGCGGCGTGGGATCTCCTCCAACGTTTCAGTCACATCCTCGCCCAGCTTCGACAGCCGCGAGCCGCCACAGCAGGCGCATGCCGTCGGCGCTTCGACAACGATGCGTTCGCGCTCGACGTCTTCAGGCCACGGCTTGCGCACCGGACGCTTGCGGGCAAAGGCGCGTACGGACTGCGTTTTGGCCGCGGCCTCTTGGGCGCCCAGTTCATCCTCGGCGGCCGACGCCACGAGCTCTTCGAGCTGCAATTCCAACTGATCGATCAGCCGCTGCGTGCGCTCACGGCGCGGGCCGTGCTTCTCGCGCTCAAGTTTGCCAAGCAGCAATTGCAGATGTGCGTTTAGCGCCTCGATGCTCGATAGCCGGGCCTTTGCGTTGGCCGCTTCCGCCTCAGCTTGCAGTCGCGCAGCACGTTCGGCCAGCAGCGCCGCATGAGCACTTGCAAGGTCCGATGGCAGGGTAAGCGGCGGCAATGTCATAGCGACATTGAATCAGATTTCTCAACATTTTCAATGCAAGAATGCAGTCAGACCCGGCTGGGGCGCCAGGTCTCCTGCGGCGCGCGCCAGTCAATTCCTGACAGCAGATAGGAAAGCTGCGCCGTCGAGATCGGCACCGCGCCACCGTCGGCAGAAGGCCAGATGAACTTGCCTCGTTCCAATTTTTTCGTGAACAGGCAGGCCCCCTGGCCATCGTGCCAAACGACCTTGATCAGGTCACCGCGTTTACCCCTGAAGCAGAACAGATGACCGCCCAGCGGGTCGTGCTTCAGCACTTCCTGCACCCGTAACGCTAGCGACGGGAACCCACATCGCATATCCGTATAGCCCGTCGCCAGCCAAACCCGGACGCCTGTCGGGATCGGAATCATCGCAACGTCTCCAGCGCGCGCAGGATGCGCAGCAGCGCATCGACGTCGACCTCTCGATCGACAATGACACGTCGACCGTTCGTGCTCAGCACCTCCATGCGACCGCTACCCACTACCGAAGCCGATGCGGCCGAAACGGGAGCTGGCACGTCCGGTGTGATCACTGCGGGCACGAAGCCTTCGATCCGATTGCGGCAAAGGCTGCCGGACTGCGCCAACTGACGCCAACGGTACAATTGTGAGCGCGAAACCCCGTGCTTCTCTGCCGTCGCGGAGACCTGGCGACCATCGCCAGAAAAGCCTTCCTCGAGAATTTTGAACTTGGCCTCGGCGGTAAAGCGCCGCCGACGCCTTGTGTCGATGATTTCAAGCCGGCTCACCGGTGTCCGAAAACTGTCCTTATGCCTGTCCATAGCGACAAAACGACAGATTCATCTCAACCGCTCAAGGCGGCGCTCCTCGGATGCTTACAGTGAACCGACTGTTCGATGATGTTTTCCGCGGCTTCGGCTCGGGCCTGCCCACCTTCGGTAGCGGTTCTGCCTTCGGTACCGGCTGGCCGAGCGTTGAGATCTCCGACACCGACAAGGAGATCAAGGTGACGTCCGAAGTGCCAGGCCTTGACGAAAAGGACATCGAAGTCCTGCTCAACGACGGCGCGCTGACGCTGAAGGGCGAGAAGCGCTCAGAGAACGAGGACAGGGATCGTCAGTTCTCCGAGCGATACTATGGCCGCTTCGAGCGCCGCATCCCGCTCGGCGTTGAGATCGCGGAAGACAAGGTCGACGCGCATTTCAAGAATGGCGTGCTGACAGTGATCCTGCCCAAGACCGAGAAGGCGCAGTCGCAGGTCAAGCGCATCGCCATCAAGAGCTGATCGGTTCAACTAACCCTGGGGGCCGGCCTACTGGCGGCCGCCAGTATCCTTCGCCAACCGGGAGGGATGAAGAATGGAGACTGCAAGAGACACAAAACCAGAAATAGAAACCTCGACTGCCGCTGCCCGCGCCTTAAATGACAACCGGCGCAACCTTTCCTTCGGACGCTCGCCGTTTCCCGACGACGCGGTGGCGCGCATCTTCAAGCCGTCGCGTTCTGTGACCACCTCAGGGAATGCGCGAACAAAGGGCTGGCGGCTCGTTTTCGAGCGTCGCTCCGCGCCGTTTGTCGAACCCTTGATGGGCTATACCGGCGGCAGTGACACACTTGCGCAGGTGGAACTCGAATTCCCCACACTGTAATCCGCCATCCGCTATGCCAGGCGACAAGGGCTGACCTACGTCGTGGAACGGCCGGCAGACAAGGCTGTTGCCTCGGCCAAGAAGAGGAATGGTCGCCAATCGGCTCGCCCATCCCATGCCTTTGCTGATGCGACCTTGGATCGGCTGGGTCTTGCTCGACTTCAGGAAAGGTACGGGCAGGCCATGGATGGCGCGGCAGACCGCGACGATGCGTCCGGCCCGGCCAGCTGGTTCGCCCCGATGGACGTCGTTCGCGATCCGGCGCTATCGCTCGACGCGAAGCGTTCGATCCTGATGAACTGGGCCTGGACGGAATATCTGGCGGATCAGGCGACCAACGAAGGCATGCCGGAGAACGGCCGGCCGTCGCGCCTTTACGAGGTCGAGCAGGCGATGCTCGCGCTTGGGCGAGGCGTTGAAAACGGGCCAGTTCATACAATGAACGATCGCCACGCCGCATGAGGTGAGCCATGGATCCGTATGTCATCTTTGATTGTGAGAAGGCTCTTCCGAACCGGTTCGTGCTGGTGCTTGCTGCGGCAGCGCGAACTCGTGCGCTTAACCGTGGCGCCGAACCGAGACTTGCTTTGCCACACCGGAATGCGAGCGATCTCGCATTGCAGGAGATCGCAGAAGGAGCGTTCAAGGAGAACGAACTGGCGCCGTTCCTGCTCCCCCAAAGGGCCGAAGCGCGTCTCCTGCCGGCCCCGTCCACGACGTCCGAGCTTTGCGTCGACGGCTGTTCGAAGGCTGCCGCCGCATCCGCCGCCTTGCCGACCGAGGCGGTCCATTGATGATGCAACCAACCGATGAGGAGAAATGAACGATGCTGAAGTCCCTGAATTCGAATTACCGGACGGCTTTCGATATCGTCAATATCGTTGCCGGTTTTGGCCTTCTGATCTCGCCCTGGCTGCTCGGCTTCACCGCAGAGACCTATGCCGCCTGGAACGCATGGGTGGTCGGCGCGGCCGTCGCTCTTGTCGCCGCCGCTGCACTCTACGCTTTCCATGAGGTGGAGGAATGGCTCAACCTCGTACTTGGCATTTGGGCGCTGGTTGCCCCCCGGGCACTCGGCTTCTCAGCCGTGACTGCCGCCAGGGGTGCACATCTGATAGCCGGCATTGTCGTCGTGATCGTGGCCGCCGGCAGCATCTGGTTCAGCGACAACCGTCCGTGGTCGACGGCGTGAGGCAACTGAACGGGTCCGGCCGCCGGGCCCGTTCAGTTAACATCATATAAACCTAAAGTGGAGAATTGGACGAGTTCTACACGGAGGAACAAATTCCTTCACGCTTGAAGTATTGGTTATAAAGACACTTAAGCACGGATGCTAAGCGGTTATTTCAGTAAGTTCAGGGAAAAATATTCACATTGCTAGTAGCTTTTCTACGCCGCCGACGATAAAGGATTTCATGCTTAAAAACGCTGCGGCAGGGTCTGAACTATACTGACCTTTTGACAAAGTCTCTACGCGTCCGCTGGACGAGAACACGCCGAGCATCACTGATACCAGATAGACCAAAGCCCGGATCGCCATCTCCCGATTCGCCGCTGGGTAAAGGTCAAGCAGCGCGTCGATGAAAATGTGTGCGGTCTCATCGTATTGATGCGAGATGAGGTCTGCGAAACGTCGGGATTGTGAGATCTGAGCAATCAGGTGCGAATAATGCCTCCAGCCTTCGTCCTCGCTGGCGATCAGGTCGAGCAACGGCGATGTGTAGCATTCGACCAAGGCAACAAGGTCGAAAGTGTCTGAATTCCGGCCGTGCGCAAGCCTTTTGCGACGCAGCTCGGACAGGGATTGGCTCCGCCGGCATATTACCGTTTCGAACAGATGTTCCTTGTTGGGAAAGTGATAGGTCACCACGCTCAGCTTGACTGCGGCCGCCTCGGCGATGTTGCGGACCGACACGGCATCGAAGCCACTTTCGGCGAATAGAGCTTCCGCCGCATCAACAATGGCCGTCCGCTTCTGCTGCGCACCGCGTTGAGGTCTAACTTCTGTTGACATGTACGAGCTCCCTGTCTTACTAATAACAAACTGGACGTACGTACAGTTAGTATATTCTGTCTCTTAGGGTCTTAGCGTTGTTGGGGAGGACATCGCAATGAAATTGATTTCTGATACAGTTGCGCCACGCTGCGAGCGTCGCAACGGGCTGGTCGTCGAATGGGATGTCCCAATTGCCATGCGGGATGGATCTGTACTCTACTGCGACGTATACCGCCCCGAAACGGAGGGCCGTTACCCGGTTTTGATGTCCCATGGTCCCTATGCCAAGGGTCTTTCCTTTGCCGAGGGCTATCCCGCGCAATGGGCCATGTTGACCCGTCATCATCCCGAAATCACGCGCGGAACCACCACCGAATTTGCGAACTGGGAGACGGCGGATCCGGAAAGGTGGGTGCCGTTCGGATATGTCTGCGTGCGGGTGGATTCCCGCGGGTCGGGCATGTCGCCGGGCTATGTCGATCCCTTTTCAGCGCAAGAAACGCAGGACTATTACGATTGCATCGAATGGGCGGCGGAACAGTCATGGAGCACCGGCAAGATCGGCTTGGCGGGGGTCTCCTACTACGCGATGAACCAGTGGCAGGTCGCGGGCCTGAAGCCACCGCATCTGGCTGCGATCTGCCCGTTTGAGGGGGCATCCGACTATTATCGTGATGCGGTGCGCCACGGTGGCATCATGTCCACCTTCTTTGTCCGCTGGTATCCGATGCAGGTCACCAACGCACAGTTCGGGCTGGGTAGCAGGGGCCGGAAGAACCCGGTAACGGGGCGCTCCATCGCGGGCAATGTCGACCTTTCGGATGACGAGCGCGCGTCCAATCGCACTGACATCCGAGCGGACTATCTGGCACATCAATTGATTACCGATCAGTTCTTCCAGGATCGCATCGCCAAGCTGGAGGAGATCGAAGTGCCTGTGCTGTCTTGCGGCAACTGGGGAGGGCAGGGTCTGCACCTGCGCGGCAATGTTGAGGGATTTGTCCGCGCCGGGTCCGATAGGAAATGGCTGGAACTACATGGGCTGGAACACTGGACCGAGTTCTATACCGACTATGGTGTCAGGCTGCAGAAGCAATTTTTCGATCATTTTTTGAAAGGCGCGGACAATGGATGGGATCGCCGTCCGCCGGTACTGCTTCAGGTACGCCACCTCGATAGGTTCGTCGAGCGCGAGGAGCATGAATGGCCGCTGGCCAGGACTGAATGGACGAAGTTCTATCTAAACTCCCGCGACATGTCCCTGTCGACCACCCCCCCGGCCGCGACCCAGGAGGTGCCGTTCCGAGCGAATGACGAGGTTCTGACCTTCCGCAGCGTTCCGTTGGAACGCGAAACCGAAATCACCGGCCCAATGATGGCACATTTGGTGGCTGCTTCAACCACGACCGACGCCGATCTCTTCCTGACACTCCGGGTGTTCGATCCTTCGGGAAAAGAGGTTCTGTTCGTCGGCGCCGTGGACCCGAACGCACCCGTTTCGCTGGGCTGGCTCAGGGCGTCACATCGCAAACTGGATCCTCACCGCTGCGAACCTTACCGGCCGGTACATGCTCATGACGAGCTCCAGCCCCTGGAGCCCGGAGAATTCTATGACCTGGATGTCGAAATCTGGCCCTCTTCCGTCGTGGTGCCCAAGGGCTATGTGATCGCGCTCAGCATCGGCGGGAGAGACTACGATAACGGCCTGCCGGAACCGATGCCCCAGATCTACGGTGTCTCGCAACGCGGCTGTTCGGTCTTCCTGCATGATGACGATAGGGACCGGCCGGACGGGACCTTTAACGGAACCACCACGATACGCACGGGGGATGCCTATGTGATGTTGCCGGTGATTCCAGCGAAATAGCCGGAGCCGGCGATGTCGCAACAGGACCAATGGGCCCTCCGGGAAGGTGGTCGCGCAGCCTACTCCTTCTCTCGGCTCGAAGTCCGGCCGCCGACATACAGCCATCTGGGGAGGAACCATGCGACGTATCATCGACCTTTCAATTCCGATCGACGCGACCACGCCGGCTGATCCGCCGTTTCAGGTGCCGGTGATCGACTATGTCGACCATGACCGCGGCGCCCAGATGCTATGCGCCCAGTTCCCCGGTCTGGCGAGGGATCAGTTGCCGGAGGGAAAGGGCTGGGCTGTAGAGACTGTGACGCTCAGCACCCACAACGGTACGCATCTGGACGCACCTTGGCACTACCATCCGACGATGAACCATGGCGACCGGGCGTGGACCATCGATGAAGTGCCGCTGGACTGGTGCTACCAGCCGGGCGTGAAACTGGACTTCCGGCATTTCCCGGATGGCTATATCGTGACCCCCAAGGACATCGATACCGAGCTAGCGCGGATCGGCTGCACATTGGCGCCTTGCAGATCGTTCTGGTGAACACCGCCGCCGGGGCAGCCTTCGGCAGGCCAGACTATATCGACCGGGGCTGCGGCATCGGGCGCGATGCGACCCTGTATCTGTTGAAAATGGGGGTCTGCCTGACCGGGACCGATGGGTGGAGCTGGGATGCCCCGTTTTCCGCGACGGCGAAGCGATACGCCGATATCGGCGATGCCTCGATCATCTGGGAAGGCCACAAGGCTGGCCGCGAACGGGCCTACTGCCATCTCGAAAAACTCACCAATCTCGATGCGCTCCCCGCCATCGGATTTGACGTCATCTGCTTTCCGGTCAAGGTCGCACGCGGCTCTGCCGGCTGGACCCGGGCGGTAGCGATCCTTCCTTGACCCTTGCAAATTCAGGAGACCGTCATGGCCCGATCCAAGACCATCATCACCTGCGCCATCACAGGGGCGATTCACACGCCGACCATGTCGGACGCCTTGCCCTATACGCCTGATGACATTGCGACACAGGCCATTGAAGCCGCCGAGGCCGGCGCCGCGATCCTGCATCTTCACGCGCGTAGGCGCGAGGATGGCGGTGTGACCATCGACCCCGCACGGTTCCGCGCCTTTCTGCCACAGATCCGGCAGTCGACCCAAGCGGTCGTCAACATTTCCACCGGTGGCAGCCTTCAGCATACGATTGAGGAACGGATTCTACCCGCGCTGACCTTCTCGCCCGAGATGTGTTCGATGAACATGGGTTCTATGAATTTCTCCTTCCATCCGCTGGCGAAACGGTACCAGAGTTGGAAATTCGGATGGGAGAAGGACTATGTTACCGGCTCCGACGGTTTCATCTTTCGCAATACCTTCGCGGATATCGGCAGTGCCGCGCGCCCGCTGGCACCGCATGATGTTCGTTTCGAACACGAGTGCTACGATGTCGGCCATCTCTACAATCTGAAGTTCTGCATAGAGCAGGGCCTGTTCAAGGCGCCGGTCTTCATCCAGTTCGTTCTTGGAATCCTCGGCGGGATCGGTGCCGATCTCGAGAATCTGCTCTTCATGAAGAAGACAGCGGACAAGCTTTTCGGCGATAGCTATCGGTGGTCGGTGCTCGCCGCCGGCGCGGCACAGATACCTCTTGCCACAGCGGCGGCGCAATTGGGAGGCCATGTTCGTGTGGGCCTTGAGGACTCCCTCTTCATCAGTCGAGGTAAACTCGCCGAAAGTAATGCGCAGCAGGTGCGCAAGGTGCGTCAATGTCTTGAAGATCTGGATTATGAAATCGCAACGCCTCAGGAAGCGCGCGAAATCCTAGGACTGAAAGGCGCAGAACATACCAGATTAGCATGATGCCAATTACCTGGGCATCAAAGGTAGATGATCCCAAAAAAAGTCCATTGGCAATGCAGTTCAAGTCGTCTGGAGCGGAGGAGGCAAAAGCGCATCGTTTATGGAATCGCGGATTGTTGAGGGCTTTGTCCACCGAGCGTGGAAGGGAGCCGCGGCCTCCGCCCGACAATCGGCGGTATTGGAATGGCATACTGCATATTCTTCGCGTCAACTGACCGGTAACTAGGGTGGCGACGCCCTCAGAGACAGAGAACGCTTAACCGTGAGCGACTAGTAGCTGGGACGGCTAAAGATGTCAGTGGCGGCGCGCGGGTCACAATGAATCAAGCAATCCCATATCCAGCGAGTTCCATAAGATAGATTATGCAACTTTAGATTGCCGTTTAGATTCATCTACTCGTAATGGGATCGTATGATCTGTTCCACCTGACGATCTACAAGGAATTTCGAATGCGACACTGGCTGGACAAGCTGACCGACCTCGCCGCCATTCCTGGCGACGAAAGCGTTTTGAAGGACGCGCTGGCAACCTTTACCGAACACATCGGTTTTGCAGGCTATGCCTATCTGAACATCCAGCCAGGGCGTTCGCTCGCAATCTCGAACTATCGTCGTGAGTTTCAGTCCGACTATTTCGCGCGAGGCTACCTTGCGATCGACCCCGTCATTCGACGTGCCAAGTCCCTGAAACAAGCTTTCACCTGGAGCGCTAAGCAGGACACCCCGCGGCTAACGAAAGCGGAACGCTCGTTTTTTGCGCATGCAGCCGATTTCGGGATTCGCTCCGGCATCACGGTGCCCATCAAGGCCGCACACGGTTCCATGGCGATGTTCACGCTTGCCTCGGAAAAGCCGGCAGTCGACCTGGACCGCGAGATCGACCCAGTCGAGGCTGCATCCGCGGTCGCGCAGCTTCATGCCCGAATCAATCTCGCTGATCCGACCCCGAGCGTCGAAGAGCCGATTGGTCTCGATCCCAAAGGCGCCGCCTATCTGAGCTGGATCGCTGTCGGCAAAACGATGGAGGAAGCGGCGGACCTCGAGGGCGTCAAGTACAATAGCGTGCGCGTCAAGATCGCCGAAACAAAGAAACGTTTCGACGTGCACACGCTGACCCACCTGACCGCCGTCGCCATTCGCCGAAAGCTGATCTGAGCCTCAGTTCACCGACACTTTTGGGATATAGCCGAGGATGGTGACCAGCGTGTTCACCACATACATCTGCGCGTGCATCTCCGTGCAGGCCTGGATGTAAGTGAGGTGCTGCGCGCCGCCCGCCTCCTTACCGGATTTGTAGGTGTCGGGCAGAGCCTGGAACAGCCGATCTGCATTGCCGACCAGACGCCGATGGGTCCGGATAGCATCCACCGTCAAACTCTCCAGGTCAGCCTTGGGCAGACCTTGCGTCAGCCCGTACACGGGACGCATTTCGAGTTTATCTTCCGATGTCGGCGCGTCCGATGTCATTCGATCCGGTCTCCGGCTTGTCCGCGGTGCGCCCCCGCAAACGTTAATCCCTGATCCCAAGCCGGGGGTTGGAAACTGTACCTGGACAGTCCTGCGACCTTTAGTACCGGAGCACCTGGACATACGTCACAGGCCCCCGGCCAATCGGTCAGAGGATTCTGGTGCTGCAACGGCCAGCACCAACCGCCAGATAGAGGTTTCCACACCTCGGGGCAGCGCGTACTGCCCTATCCGCCCTTATAGAGGGCGGACGCTGAATTCGCCAGTGCAAACATGCACATGATCAAGTAGGTCGTTCGAGGAATGTCGCGAGCGTCAGGGTCTGTCCGCACCAATTCCAGAAAGATCAACACGGATACCGGCCTTGTTCGGATCGTCGCTCCGGACTCCGTCCGTGACAGGATCGCTCACGTCCACCGCAGCAGGATCTGCTGACTGCTCGATAGCGTCGCTCGCAGGCTCCTCCTGACCAGGTTGAGGTATCTCCAACGCACCAGGATCCGGTGCCCGAAACACCGCCGTTCCCTCGAAATACCCCGTCTGCCAGGCGATGATCGCATCGTCGAGAACCACGGGAAGAGCCTCACTCCCGGTGGGATTGCCGTACCATTTGGTAACGATACGATAGACTTTGGCGAAGAGCGCGGTGCCCATGCGGATATTTTCACAAGGATCGACAAGGTCAGGTCTCAGCGCTCCGGCCTCCAGGATGCCGAGACCGGCTGGATATTGCGTGATGCCGACCCGAATGACGTTGCGCCCAATATGCTGGCGGACCAGTTCCATCGCCTCGTCCGGCGTTCCCGGCTTCGGCACCAGCACCACGCGGTTTCCGGATCGGACCGTGATCGCGAGCGGATCCTGCGACCCCGCCCGCTCAATGAACTGTTCGACAATCGCGGGTTTCAGGCCGGGATCGGCGCATTGTTTGATGAGGGCGGCATCGACCATCTGATTGTCTCCGTTATGTGTTGAAGGCCATGACGACGGGCAAGTCGAAGAGCTTAGCCCATGCGGCAACGCTCGCCTTCTGGATCGCGATGATCGAGGTGCCCCTGGTCCACCAGCCATTGCCGGTAGCGACGATGACGGCGGGTGAATGCAGCATCGATTGCAGCACCGGCCAGAGGATGAGTTGCTCATAGCAGATGAGCGGCGCGATCCTCGTTGCTCCAACCTCCGCGACCGGGTTCGCGAACAGGTGCGCCTGGGCGCCGCCGCCCTGCCCTGTCCAACGCAACCATGGCTGCCACATGGAAACCGGAACCGGCATGCGCTCCTTGTAGAGGATGCCAGCGGCGCCGGAACCAACCGCCACCATGACATTGTCGTAGCCTTGCGCATCGATGACGGCGGCGCCGGCGACGACCGTGACGTCGAGCCCGTTCAACCCCTCCCGCCAAAGGCGAGCGACCGTCGGCGTCCAGAAGCCGAGCGCGCTCTCCGGAAAGACGACAACGTGCGCGCCCTTACTTGCGGATATGCGCGCTGTGGCGATCAGGCCACGGTGATGCTCGAGCGACCCGTCCCGGCCAAGGCTTCGTCCCAATTCAAGGTCGACGCCCATCCATCCTTCCGGTAGCTTCGGCTCTGTCCACATTGCGGCGGACCAGAGCCAGAAGCCAGCGAGGCCAAGGACAGCTGCCGGCCGATATCTCATCACCATGACGAGCAGGCCGGCTGCAGTTGCGAGCAATCCCCACCATCCCCACCCGGGAAACAGTACCCCGGCTGCGGTCAGCGGATTCGCCCATCCAGTGATGCCGAAGGGCGGCAGCCCCGTCAGCACCGCCGCCGCCAGATAACGCACTGCCCTCGCCCTTCCCGGATGCCTTGTCCAGAGCGCCGCATGCACGGCGACGAAGGAGAGTGAGGCCGCTAGCCAAAGCAGAAGGCCGGGCCAGAGATCGGCGGCATAGAAGTTGGCGACGCCCAGCGGCAAACCACGCGAAGCGACCAGAAAATAGCCGGCCGACACGAGGGCCGCGACCACGCGCGACCGCGACATCGCCCAGAGCGCCGGGAAGAACATCGCGGTCGGAAGAGCGAGCACATTGCCGCTCCAGCCGAGTGAGCCGCAGACGACGGAGGCGACGATGAGCAACGCAGATCGCCAAAGGCCAGAAATGTGATCAAGGATCGAAGGTGAGGATCGGCCGGGCGACGCCGAGGAGGCCGCGGTCCGGAACCGGCCCAAAATATCGGGAATCATAGGAGCTCGCAAAAGAGGAATGGAGATAGAGATGTCCTGATGGCACGATGCCACCTGGATATGGCGTGATCGTCCTGCCCTCTCCGTCCGTCTTCCGGACGGCGGATGCGGCAAGGGAACCGCCGTCGATCGCGACGTGATCCGTAATTTCGACATGCTGTCCGGGAAGCGCGGCGACCGTCTTGATCAGCGGCGCAAACCCACCGGCGCACAAGCCCCGCCGGAGATATCCTCGCAGTCGCGCTTCCTCGAACGGCGCAGTCGGGGGCGAGCAGATGAAGACGAGATCTCCTGCCTCGACCGGACGATTGAGTTTCTCGATGCGCCAGAGCCCGAGCGGCTCGCTCGGCGTCAGGTTCAGCCGATAGCCACCGACGACCGCAGCCGTGATGAGGCCCGCGATAGCAACCATTGACGTGCTCAACAGCATGATCGCACGGCGCCGCTTCATTGCTTCACAACCGGAGTCCGGCGTTGCGCGAGACGCAATTCCTCGACCTGCCGCAGGGTCTCGGTCGTACGCTCATGGGCGGCGAGCTGCTGGGCCGTGCGCATGACCGGCCAGGCTTCCTTGAGACGTTCCTTCTCTTGGTGGGAGAGGCCTTCGGAGAGTTTGTCGAAGAGTTTGCCCGATGGCTCACGCGCAGCGTTGGTGAGCAAGGTGCGCTCGCCGAAGCGTTCGGTGACGGCCTTGTTGAACCCGTCGATCTCCAGCTTCGTCTCGCGGTTGCTCAGCGCATATGCAAGGGCGGCGGGAAGATCGTTGCGGTCGATCGCATCGCGCACGCGCTCGAGCACCGCGCGTGCATCAGGCGACAGGGCCGGGATGTCGATCGAGACGCGCTGGCGCAGCGCCTGTTCGTCAGCCGCCATGCGCTGTGTGGCGCTTTCGCGCATGTGGAGATAGCGTTCGAGGTCGCGCTTCAGGGCGGGCACATTGACCTCGGCGACGCGTCGCGCCTCGCGCTCCGTCTTGCTGGCAAGAATGTCGGTCTTGCCCCTGAGCGGACCGATCGACGCCGGCTCGGCCTCAAGCTTCTGAAGCACCTGTCGCGCCGCGTCTCTATCCGCCAGCACGGCGTCGAAATTCATTGCCCGGAAGGCGGTTTCGGGATCGGCGAAGACGTAAGCGAACCGGATCGAAACCTCCTCCCATTGCTTCTTCAAGGCCGGATCAGCGTCGAGCCTCTCGCTGACCGTTTCTGCGACGGGATTCTCGAACCGGGTGATGCCGGCGACCATGGGTTTCAACTCCTTGACTGATTGGGTTGCCGGCGATTGCCGCAAGCCAAGCCGTTCGCCGAGAGCGCGAAGGCGGTTGGTGAGATCGGCCAGCTTGCTTTTCTGCCGCAGTGTCCAGTCGAGCCGGTCGCGCAGCAATGTTCGCGCCACGTGAACGATGTGCAGGCCTCGGTTTTCGGCAAAGCGAAGCGCCTCGCGGTAAAGCGTGCCGCGCTCGTAATCGAGGGTTGCTTCCTTGGCATTCTTCCGGGAGAGAACCTTGCTCAGCCCGCCGTTCATCTCGAACGAGCGGCGCCCGAAATAGACCTGCAGATCCTCCCGATGGCGCGTCATCGCGACATAGGTAAGGTGGCGATCCAGAGAGAGTGAAGCCAGCACCTTCACCCTGTCGACGGTCGCGCCTTGGGCTTTGTGGATCGTGGTGGCGTAGCCGTGATCGAGGTTGCTGTAGATGTGGCTCTCGACCATCACTTGCCGACGCTGATCGCCCTCACCCACGGCGACGGTGATGCGGTTCGCCGCCGCCTCTACCACATGACCGATCATGCCATTCTTGACTGCGAGCGAGCCGTCGTTCTTCAGGAAGACGATCTGGTCGCCGGCGTCGAAACGGCGGGTGCCGTCGGCGGTTTTGAAGGTGTGGCCCTCTCCGACGATCCCGCGTTCGACCAACTTTTCGCGTGCCATGACATTGAGCATGCGCACATCGCGTCGAAGATGGGCGACGATCAGCGTCGTCTTCGTCTGATCATAGTCGTGGTTCCAGTCGGCGATCAGCCTCTCGACGGCTTCAGACTTCAGGCGCGCGCCGAGCACCCTGCCTGCACCCTGGTATGCGGCGAGGGCTTGGCCGACATTGCCGCGCGCAAGATCGAGTTACACATTCGGAACCACCCTAATGTTACAGAATTGCCATCGCCCGCATCGGATACGCTCGCGTCAGCACCTCAGATCAGGATCTCGGTATTCAGAACGAGCGTCTGAAGGTCGCAGGTTGCGAAATCATCCGATCAGAAACCGGATCGGGAGCGTCCCGGAAGGGGCGATCCGAGCTGGAAACCATTATGCAGTTTCTGCATGCGGGCGACGAGCTGGTGGTTCTGCGACTTGATCGGCTCGGCCGTTCCACACGCGACGTTCTCAATCTCGTTCATGAGCTTGATGAAAAGGGCGCGTCGCTCCGCATTCTTGAGCCCGAAGTTACGACAGCCGGAAGCATGGGTCGAATGGTCATCACCACACTCGGCATGGTCGCCGACTTGGAACTCAAGTTCATCAAAGACAGGCAACGGGCGGGCATCGACGCGGCAAAAGCTGACGGCAGCTATAAGGGCAGGAAGAAGAATGTCGATGACGCGGAAATCCGCAGGCGGATCGCTGCTGGCGCAACGAAAGCCGCCGTTGCTCGTGACCTGAACATTTCCAGGATGACTGTCTACCGCGCCTTGGAAGGTCAAGGTTCGCAGCCCACTTCAGCGTGATTGCACGTTCGCCATCTGTTCTTTGAGTTGGCCAAAATCGCAGCTTCGGGCCGACTGGGCCAATCCGCATATGCGGCGGCTACTCGGGGCTTGATGGGTGGAATCGTCGATTCAATAAGTGGATTCAGGCCGATGACTGAAGAGGACTTTGTTGGATGCCGAGACGGCAGGTGATAGTCGATGGTCTCCCGACCCTCCGCCAGGTGCGGGATCCGATTATCGAACTCGATTGCCGGCTGTGCCGGCGTCGCGGCAACCATGAGCGGAAACGGCTGGTAAAGGTCTTTGGCGCCGGCGTCACCTTCGCGGAACTCCGCCGACGGATGACGGTGGGCTGCGAGAGAATGCATACGGCTGAAGGCGACCGATGCGGCGCCTATTTCCCGTGTCTGGTGGAGACGGTATCCTTGCCGGACGAAGGCTGAGCCATGGACCAGAACGAACGCACATCGGCCGCGCAAGGTCATCCATGTGGACATGGATGCTTTCTACGCGTCGGTCGAGCAGCGCGACAATCCGGAACTCCGGGGAAAGCCGGTCGCCGTCGGCGGCTCGGTCGCTCGCGGCGTCGTGGCTGCGGCCAGTTACGAGGCACGCAAGTTCGGCGTCCACTCGGCCATGCCGTCGGTCACCGCCAAGCGCAAATGCCCCGACCTGATCTTCGTCCGGCCGCGTTTCGACGTCTACCGTGCCGTCTCCATGCAGATCCGCGAGATCTTCGCGGAATACACGCCGATGATCGAACCGCTGTCGCTCGACGAAGCCTATCTCGACGTAACGGAAAATCTCAAGGGCATGGAGATCGCGACCGAGATCGCCACGGAAATCCGGGCGAAGATCAAGGCCGCCACCGGTCTGAATGCCTCGGCGGGCATCAGCTACAATAAATTCCTGGCCAAGATGGCGAGCGACCTCAACAAGCCGAACGGCCAGGCGGTGATCACGCCGAAGAATGGTCCCGCCTTTGTGCAGGGTCTGCCGGTGAAGAAGTTTCATGGGGTGGGTCCGGCCACGGCAATGCACCGTCTCGGAATCGAAACCGGCGCCGATCTATTCGGCAAGGACCTCGATTTCCTGATCGAGCACTTCGGCAAGTCTGGACCTTATTTCTATGGCATTGCCAGGGGCATCGACAATCGCGAGGTCAAGCCGGATCGGATCCGCAAATCCGTCGGTGCCGAGGACACCTTTGCCGAAGATGTTCATGCCTACGATCCGGCACGCGAGGGTATCCAGCCATTGATCGAGAAGGTCTGGGGTTATTGCGAGACGAATGGTATCAGCGCCAAGACGGTCACCTTGAAGGTCAAGTATTCGGATTTCCAGCAGATCACCCGCAGCAAGACGGTGCCGGCACCGCTGTCTTCGATCTCGGACCTGGAGGAGATTGTCCGTTTCGTTCTTCAGCCGATCTTTCCGGCGAGAAGAGGCATCCGGCTGCTCGGGGTCACCCTGTCTTCGCTGGAGCAGATAACTGACACGGTCGCCTCTCAGCTGGCCTTGCCACTCGCGTAGTCATCGATTTAGTCATCGCAACCACATGTACTCGTTTGATGCCCAAATCGGTTTCAGGCTTTTGCTTTTCGTCTCGTCTATGTGCTCCACGTTGCGACTCTGCTAAATCGAAGCGATGAGCTACTCTGATTTTATCATCTACGTCGATGAGAGCGGCGACCACAGCCTGACCTCCATCGACGTCAACTATCCTATTTTTGTCCTGTCATTCTGCATCTTCGAGAAATCTCGGTATTCCGCTCTTGCCAGTCGGGATCTTCATGATTTCAAGTTCAGATGGTTCGGCCACGACAGCTACGTACTGCATGAAAGCGACATCGTGAAACGGCGATTTCCGTTCAGCTTCTTGCAATATGACGATATTCGAAATGCTTTTATGGAAGATCTTTCGAGCGTCCTCGAGGCGGCTCCAATGACGGTGATTTCCGCTGTTATTAGGAAGGATGCGTTGAGGCGGCGATACGCGAATCCCGAGAACCCATACCAGCTTGCGCTCCTCTTCTGCCTAGAGAAGGCGAACGAGTTTCTACGCTCACGAAACGATGAAGGCGAGTGCCACATTGTCTGCGAGTCTCGCAGTCCGCGCGAGAAACCCGGACGCGGAAAGGAAGATTTGGAACTTGAACTTGAGTTTCGGAGGATTACCACCGGTCAGCACTATTTACAGGCGGCCGGAGCATCCATGCCTGATTTCGAGATCAACTTCGTCTCTAAACAAGCGAACAGCGCTGGCCTTCAATTGGCAGATTTGATCGCACGCCCAATAGGCCTGCGAATTTTGCGCCCGCAACAGCCGAACCGGGCATTCGACATCATCCAGCCGAAGATCTGGAGAGGCCCTCAGGATCAAAGCTCGTGGTATGGCCTGAAAGTCTTTCCTTGAAAGCGAAAGGCCCCGGTAAACCGAGGCCACGACGCCGACCGGGAACGAACCCCAATCCATTTGATCTCTATATATAGGGTTCCTAACCGCACCGCAAGGGATCAAGCTTGGTCACCTTGAAAGGGATGCGAGCCGCCAGCTCCGCCACTACATAATCTTGCAGTTCAGCGGATACGAACCGACGACCCAGTTATTTACTTCGTCACGGAAATCGATTTGTCATCGCTGCACAGTTTGATGGTTGTGATGATGGTTGTGAGGAAACCAGGTTTTCAGATCAGCTTATTCGATTAGATACTTTTGCTCCATCCACTGCGCAACCGATTGCTATCTCACCGCTGAGAGCGGCGGTGCAAAATTAGACCACGGTAGCGGCGGAATACTCCAGCCGCGGGCGGCGTAAAAGTCGGCCACCTATTTACCTTCTGCGACGATTGCAGGAGGGCTGGGGATCTATACCGTGGAACTATATCTGAAGGTCCGTCTGGCTTGCTCGGAAGGCATGAGCCGGCGTCAGGCTGCAAAGCATTTCAACATATCGCGCGACAGCGTTTCCAAGATGCTGTCGTATTCGACACCGCCCGGCTATCAGCGGCAATCACCGATCCGGCGGCCGAAGCTGGATGCGTTCGTTTCGACGATCGATCACTGGCTTGAAGAGGACGTTAAGGTGCCGCTCAAGCAGCGCCATACGGCCAAGCGGGTGTTTGACCGGCTTCGAGACGAGCGCGGGTTCACCGGCGGCTATACGATCATCAAGGATTATATGCGCGAGCGGGATCAGCGTCGCCAGGAGGTGTTCGTGCCTCTGTCGCATCCGCCGGGCCATGGGCAGGCTGATTTCGGCGAGGCCATGGTGGTGATCGGCGGCGTGGAGCAGAAGGCGCATTTCTTCGTGCTCGATCTACCGCACAGCGACGGCTGCTACGTCAGGGCCTATCCGGCGGCGGTGGCCGAGGCCTGGGTCGATGGCCACGTCCATGCGTTTTCCTTCTTCGGGGCCGTACCGCAGTCGATTGTCTACGACAATGATCGCTGCCTCGTCGCCAAGATCCTACCCGATGGTACGCGCAAGCGGGCAACGCTGTTCAGCGGTTTCCTGTCCCACTACCTGATCCGGGATCGCTATGGCCGACCGGGGAAAGGCAATGACAAGGGCAATGTCGAGGGTCTCGTTGGCTATGCCCGGCGCAACTTCATGGTTCCGATCCCGCAGTTTGCGACCTGGGAAGCATTCAACGTCTGGCTGGAAGAGCAATGCCGCAAGCGCCAGCGCGACAGGCTGCGGGGTGAGAGTGAAACGATCGGAGAACGGCTGCAGCGCGATCTTGCTGCCATGCGCCGATTGCCCGCGTCGCCATTCGATGCCTGCGACCAGACGAGTGCCAGAGTCACGGCCCAGTCGCTCGTTCGCTACAAGACCAACGACTATTCCGTGCCGGTTGCCTATGGGCATCAGGATGTCTGGGTACGCGGCTATGTCGATGAGGTGGTGATCGGCTGCCGTGGCGCGATCATCGCCCGCCATTCTCGGTGCTGGGAACGGGAAGACGTCATCTTCGATCCTGTGCATTACCTGCCGCTGATCGAGCAAAAGATCAATTCTCTGGATCAGGCGGCCCCTCTCCAGGGCTGGGATCTGCCGCAAGAGTTCGCCACGCTGCGCCGCCTGATGGAGGGCCGTATGGCCAAACATGGCCGGCGGGAATATGTGCAGGTCCTGCGCTTACTGGAGCGCTTTGACCTTGCGGACCTGCATGCGGCAGTGACGCAGGCTCTCCAGCTCGGCGCGATCGGCTTTGACGCCGTCAAGCATCTGATCTTGTGCCGGGTGGAGCGCCGGCCGCCGCGACTGGACCTGTCCATCTATCCATACCTGCCAAGAGCGACGGTCGAGACGACATCGGCGAAAGCGTACATGCGCCTCTTGTCATCGGATGCCGGAGAAGCGGCATGAGCACCGAATCACCAGATACGCCCCCTGGGATCCTGCTTGCACACTATCTCAAGACCCTGAAGCTGCCGAGTTTCCAGCGCGAGTATCAGAAGCTGGCCCGGCTATGTGCCACCGAGGGTGTCGATCATGTCGGATACCTCACCCGGCTTTCCGAACGGGAGATGATCGAACGTGATCGCCGCAAGGTCGAGCGCCGTATCAAGGCGGCACGGTTCCCGGTCGTCAAAAGCCTCGACAGTTTCGACTTCGCCGCCATCCCCAAACTCAACAAGATGCAGGTGCTGGAACTGGCACGATGTGAATGGATCGAGCGTCGTGAGAACGTGATCGCGCTTGGGCCCAGCGGCACGGGCAAAACCCACGTGGCTCTCGGTCTCGGTCTGGCCGCATGCCAGAAGGGCCTGTCTGTCGGCTTCACGACAGCGGCCGCCTTGGTCAGCGAGATGATGGAGGCACGTGACGAGCGAAGGCTGCTGCGCTTCCAGAAGCAGATGGCTGCCTACCAGCTTCTCATCATCGACGAGCTGGGCTTCGTGCCGCTCTCCAAGACCGGCGCGGAATTGCTGTTCGAGCTGATCTCGCAACGCTACGAACGCGGCGCGACCCTGATCACCAGCAATCTTCCCTTTGACGAATGGACGGAAACCTTAGGCTCCGAGCGCCTCACCGGCGCGCTGCTGGACCGTATCACCCACCACGTCAGCATCCTTGAGATGAATGGCGACAGCTATCGTCTCGCCCAAAGCCGCGCCCGAAAGGCCGGCTAATACCCCTCGAAAAATAGCAACGCGCGCATGAGACCCCCGCTCGGGCTACGCCCTCCCGGCGGTCTCATGCGCGCACCATAGTGGCCGACTTTTGCGCCGCCGCATGGCCGGTTTTTACTCCGCCGTTGACAGCATCGTCCGACTCGTTCGACCTGACCATGGCCAGATATGTCTTGAGAAGCGCGATATTGCGCAATTGTCGCGACGACAGCTGCGTCCCACGCGCAACGCAGTACAGATGATTTTCCAGGACCCAAGCTCATCTCTCAACCCCCGGATGACGGTGGGCGATGCGCTGCGCGAAGCGCTATTTCTTCGTCATCGCCATGACAATCGAGCCGCTATAGAGGCGCGACTTTTCGAGATGATGAATCTTATCGGTTTGCGTCCGGAATTCGTGGACCGTTACCCCCATCAAATGTCGGGGGGACAGAAACAGCGTATCGGCATCGCGAGAGCGCTTGCCATGGAACCCGAAATCGTGGTGGCCGACGAGGCCGTTTCAGCACTCGACGTTTCCATTCAGGCGCAAATCATCACCTTGCTGCAAGGTTTGCGGGAAAAGCTCGGGCTGACGATGCTATTCATTTCGCATGATCTAGGGGTCGTGCGTTATGTAGCCGACAGAGTAGCTGTACTGTATCTGGGTCGACTGGTCGAAATTGGCAAGACCCAAGACATTTTCACGCAGCCACGCCATCCCTACACGGAGGCGTTGCTTTCGGCCATTCCGTCGCTAGATCATCCCCTAGATGAAGAAGAGGAGCTGTATGAAGTGCAGTCCTCAGAGAAGACACAGCCGACCCAGGGCTGCGTTTTCGCACCGCGCTGTCCACATGTCACAACCCAGTGTCTCGAAAAGCAGCCTGTGTTGACGGAAGTGAATGCAGGACATGGCCATGCCTCCGCCTGCCTGCGCCAAGAAATCTATGCATCCCGAATGAAGGCGGAGGGTCATACCGATGCGTAAAATTGCGGACCTTTTGATTCAGACATTGCCGGTCGTATTGATCGTGAGTGTTGTCGCCTTTCTCTTGACCAGTCTGCTGCCCGGCGACGCGGCTGTCTCTCGTCTGGGGCTGGATGCGACCCCCGAACAACTGGCAGCTGTCCGTGAAACCATGGGACTAAACGACCCCGTGCCTATCCGCTACGTCAAGTGGCTAGGCAGCGCTCTGGCGGGAGATTTGGGCACTTCTTTGCGAAGCGGAGAGCCTGTAACCAATATCCTTATGCGCCGTATACCGGTAACCGTAGAACTAGCGGTACTGGGAACGACCTTGGCCATGCTGTTCGGCATACCTGCTGGAATATTGGCGGCTGTCTATCGTAATGGCCTGATCGACGGGATTACTAACATTCTTGCCTTGAGCGGCATGGCTATACCCTTCTTCTGGCTCGGATTGCTCTTGATCATGATGTTTTCGCTCAATCTGCAATGGGTGCCTCCATCGGGCTATGTGCCGTTTCTCGAAAATCCGCTCGAAAATCTCCGCCTTATGGCCCTTCCATCGCTCACGATCGCCGTGGCTTTCGCAGCGACATTGATGCGACAAACACGTGCGTCAATGCTGGAGGTTCTTACAGCTGACTATATCCGCACGGCAAAGTCGAAAGGCACGTCGCCCTTGCGGATCATTCTCCATCATGCACTGAGAAACGCTCTTATTCCAATCATCACTGTGGTCGGCCTGCAAATGGGAACATTGGTTGGGGGTGCCATTGTAACCGAGTCTGTTTTCGGCCTGCCTGGCCTCGGGCGGACGATTGTAGAAGGCATTTTTCAGCGCGATTTCCCTGTCGTTCAGGGAGTGCTCGTTGTCATCGTCGTCGCCGTCGTTGCGACGAATTTTGTAACCGATATTTGCTACCGGCTTGTCAATCCGAGGATCAAATGATGGCAGCATTAGCTGATACAAATCAAGTGCAGGAGCAAGCCACCACCGCCCCGGGCATCCTTGGCAAGGTATTATCTTCCTGGCCGGGCAAGGTCGGCGGCGGGCTTGTCGGGATCCTCATTGTGATCGCCGCGCTTGCGCAGTGGATAACTCCCTATTCCCCGACAGCCGTCGACTATATGACAATTATGACGCCACCGAGTTGGGACCACCCGTTTGGAACTGATGAGATTGGGCGCGACATACTGAGCAGGGTTATGGTCGGCGCACAAACCTCTCTCGTTGTAGTCATTGTCGCCACTTTCATCTCGGCGTCCATCGGTTCCATCATAGGGCTGTTCGCAGGATGGATCGGAGGAGTGACTGAAAAGATCATCATGCGTTCGATGGATGCCCTGCTTGCCTTTCCTCTCATTGTGATGGCTCTTGCAATCATAGCCATACTGGGACCAAGTCTGACAAACGCGATCATTGCCATTGGGATCGCAAAGGTACCTCACTTTGCGCGTCTTGTGCGCGGTGAAGTACTCACTATCCGGGATATGGACTACGTGCGCGCGGTCGAGGTACTTGGTCTTTCCACAACGAAAATTATCCTGCGACACGTATTGCCCAATGCCACCGGTCCTGTGCTTGTTTACATGTCTATCGCAGCTTCCTTGGCACTGATGACCGAAGCTTCACTCAGCTTCCTCGGTCTTGGCGTTCAACCGCCCACACCGAGTTGGGGCGGAATGGTATCGATAGGCATGCAGAATTGGCACTCCTGGTGGATGAGCTTTTTCCCCGGCTTGGCAATCTTTTTAACGGTCATGGCTTTCAACTTGCTCGGTGATGCCATGCGCGATGCCCTGGATCGCCGTACAGATCGGTAGACCGCATCTACTCGCGGAATTCAGTAGTGCCGCGGCGAAAACAATATCCCAATCAGGAGAACCCCAATGGACTTCGAGGGTGAGGGCATTCTTGCGCTCTGGAATGGTGCGGATGCGAGCCGCAGTGAGGAATACAATATGTGGCACAGCCGTGAACATGTGCCTGAAAGGCTGAGCGTACCCGGGATGCGAAGCGCGCGGCGCTACGTTCGAACTTCTGGTGAATTACCTGAATATTTGACGCTCTACGAAGTCGATAACCTATCTGTCCTTGAGAGCCAACCCTATCTGAAACTTCTCGAAAACCCCACTGAATGGTCAAGCTCGATGAGACCATCGTTTCGTGGGTTTCTCAGAAAATGCTGTAACCGTATCGTTAGCTTTGGCGGCGGTATGGGAAGTACCCTCGTAACTCTGCCTCTTGGTCGCGATTTTGAAGGCTCCGCCAAACAATGCGAGGCCCTGATTGAGCATGTTGTGAAAGACGCGGGACCTTTTGTGGCCACACATCTCATTGTGGAAAGCCCTGATATTCCCCCAGTGCCGTTTACCATCGGAGGGGATGACGTTCTACCGCCGTTGACTGGTGCTGTGTTACTGGAGAGCTACGACGCCCAATCGGCCGAAGTCGAACTTAATCGGTTGCTTCCCTTTTTCGCTGACTGCGGCATTGTCCACGAGGATGTCCGGGCCTCCTTTTACGGCCTGGTCTACGCTCTCAACGTAAAATCGCTTGAGCACATCGTTCCGATGAGCAAATCAAACTTTAAGGTTACTGCAGGTTGGAGCGCCTGAACGCTCTAATTTCCGCGAATATGACTTACGCAGTAGACGCCTGTTAAGTCGAAATGTTGGTCCCGAACATGCGCCTTACGGACTGCCATAACTTCCACGACTTCCGCCGCCTCGCGAAGCGCCGCCTGCCCGGCCCGATCTTCAATTATATCGATGGCGCGGCGGATGACGAGGTGACCTACCGGCGCAACACGTCCTCGTTCGAAAGCTGTGATCTGCTGCCGAGCGTTCTGCGTGGCGTCAGCAATGTCGACATGTCGGTTACGGTCATGGGCCAGCGGCTGGCGATGCCGGTCTATTGCTCGCCAACGGCACTGCAGCGTCTCTTTCATCACGAGGGCGAGCGCGCAGTGGCGCGGGCGGCGGGCAAGTACGGCACGATGTTCGGCGTCTCCTCGCTCGGTACCGTCAGCCTCGAGGAAGCGCGGCGGATCAGCGGCGCGCCGCAGGTCTACCAGTTCTACTTCCACAAGGACCGCGGCCTCAACCGCGAGATGATGGCGCGCGCCAAGGAAGCCGGCGTGCAGGTGATGATGCTGACGGTCGACAGCATCACCGGCGGCAACCGCGAGCGCGACAAGCGCACCGGTTTCTCAATCCCGTTGCGGCTCAATCTCGCCGGCGTCGCGCAATTCGCCGTCAAGCCGGGCTGGGCGCTCAACTTCTTCACGCATGAGAAATTCAAGCTGCCGCAACTCGACAGCCATGTCGACATGGGCAGTGGCACCATGTCGATCAGCCGCTATTTCACCGAGATGCTCGATCCTGCCATGAACTGGGACGATGGCGCCGAGATGGTAGAGACCTGGGCGGCCAGTTCTGCCTCAAGGGCATCATGACCGTCGAGGATGCCAAGCGCGCCATCGATATCGGCTGCACCGGCATTGTGCTGTCCAACCACGGCGGCCGCCAGCTCGATGGGTCGCGCAGCGGCTTCGACCAACTGGCCGAAGTCGTCGACGCGGTCGGCGACAAGATCGACGTGATGATCGATGGCGGCGTGCAGCGTGGCACGCATGTACTGAAGGCCCTATCGCTTGGCGCCAAAGCAGTTGGCCTCGGCCGCTACTACCTCTTCCAGCTCGCCAGCGCCGGCCAGGCCGGGGTTAAACGGGCGTTGACGCTGATGCAAGCGGAGCTCGATCGAGGCATGAGGCTGATGGGCTGCTCGTCGATCGACCAGCTAACCCGAGCCAACCTTTGCTTTAGGTGATTTGAGTTCAGAGCACATCAAGGATATGCGACGGCTATCCCAAGTGTAGCAAACAAACCAGATTGACTAAACAAAGAATCAAAAAAACCGATTCCCCAATCAACCTTTGTCCACGAACGCTAGGCGGACAAAACTACCTGAGAATTACTGATCGCGAATACGCGCATCCTGAACGAATTTGCGCTTTCGACCGATGTCGATACCGACGGTTCTGCGTAACTTCCACGTAATCTTCGGTGGCCATACGCATCCGCCTTAGTGCTTCTCAACGGTCGACTGGCGGCCGGAGGGGCAATCAATCGAGAGGACAGGTATGAAGAAGATCATTTCAGGCGTACTCGTTTGTTTGACGCTGACAGCGTGCAGCCAGACGGAAAAGGGCGCCGGCATCGGTGCGGCGAGCGGCGCTATCATTGGTGGGTTGGCAAGCGGCACTTGGGAAGGCGCTGCGGTGGGAGCCGCCGCCGGTGGCGCGGGAGGGGCCGTGGTAGGCAACATCAGTGAACGTAATGAAAGGAGCCGCCGCGATCGCTGGGAACAGCACGACCGGCGTAACTACGGCTGCAGATACCGGGATCAATACGGTCGCTGCCGATAGAGCTTCCGGTATTGGCAATATGCGGAAGGCATTAGGATACCGGGCAGATTCAGGCGTCCCGGTGTCCGTATCTGAACCGCCGACTGCCAGTTGATCCGGCGTCCACACGGTCACGGTGTTCGAATTTATCTGAATCGAACGTATTTTTTCTATAAGGATTCCTGGGAACGACTGCCCGAGATTTTTACGATAAGGCCACTATGAAACTTCTGCTTATCGAAGACGATCCGGAAATGACGGATGCGTTGAGGACGGCCCTCTCCCAGCATGGTATCGTTCTTGACGCCGTTGGAGATCTGGAAACGGCGCGGGAAGCAATCGCGATGGCGCATTACGATATCGTCCTTATCGATCGGCAACTGCCGGATGGCGACGGCAGTACGTTCCTTGCCGATTTGCGTCGCGCGGGTTCAATTACGCGATCGATCATTATCTCCGCTCTGAGTTCGACCGACGAACGTATTTCCGGACTCAATGACGGCGCTGATGACTATTTGCCGAAGCCCTTCGAAATCCCCGAACTGGTCGCAAGAATGAGCGCTGTGCTAAGGCGGGCACCAACAACCGACCCGTCCGTGTTGTCGGCAGGAAACGTCACCTATGATCGTGCTTCAAGCGATGTGCATGTCAACGGCGTCGGGGTTGCGCTCACCCGGCGAGAACTGCTCATCATCGAAACGCTTCTAAGAAACCGCGGTCGTACCGTATTGCGCTCGTCCCTTGAGGGTCACGTCTATTCCTTTGACGATGAGATCCAATCCAACTCACTTGAGGCCAATATGTCACGCCTGCGCCGGAAGCTCAGCGATGCTGAGGCTGACATTGTAATCAAGAACATTCGTGGCATCGGCTATTACCTTTATGAGCAGAAATAGGACAGCAAGCTCATCCCTTCGCTGGCGATTCACGCTTGGCTTCATCGTCCTGCAGGTCTGCGCGATCATCGTCTCGCTGGGCCTGGTTTTCTATCTCCTTTCCGGCATCAAGCCTGATGTGGCCATCACGTCCATCTGGCTGTCTCAGGAAATCGCAGACTCCGTCCGTCTCGAGCCGAATGGCCGGGCCTATCTGGCACCGACGGCCAAACTTAAGGAGATGATGGAGGACGCGCCTGACCTATGGTTCGTGGCAGACATGGGAGAAGATACTGTCCTTGCACACGGCACCCCACCCAAGAAAATCGCCGACAACACCACATTCTTGCGGACGTTCACAAGCGTCGAACTCCATGGTTCTCTGAATGACCCGCTGAGTGTCGCCCGAATGCAGCGTTTCGACACCCAGGCCGGTGAAGCAACGATTTTTGCCGGCGGTGTTCCGATGTCTCAATACGGTGTGACCGTCCTGTTGGGGAACCTTGCCATTGGCGTGCCGGCGCTGATCCTCGTCGCCATCTCCCTCATCGGCGTTCCGTTCGTCACGCGCTGGGCGCTGCGGTCCTTCAGCGATCTGACCGGGCGTCTCGACATGATCGATCTCGACGCTCGCGGCACCCTGGTGGAAGAGCGTGGCTTGCCCAATGAGGTGCTGCGCGTTGTGCGCGACATCAACAGGGCGCTCCGTCGTCTCGATAGTGGCTTCGAGGCGACGGAGCGTTTCTTCGTCAACGCGGCGCATGAACTTCGAACGCCGATAGCTGTCCTGCAGGTAAGGATCGATACCCTTTCACCAAGTGTGGACAAGACACACCTACAGACGGCCATCAAGCGACTTACGGCGATCGCGAACCAGCTTCTCGACACCGAGAAGTATCGGCAGAAGCCTCAGCAAAATGCACCTGTCGATCTCAAAAGCGTTGTGTCGAAGGTAGTCGCCGACCTTGCCCCGTTGGCCATCGTCGAAGGGTATGAGATTGCCTTTGAGAGCGACGCGGAAAATCTCTTCGTTCGTGGTGACGCCGACGCTCTGGAGCGTGCATTCGTCAATCTGGTACGTAATGCAGTCCAGTACGGAGGTGGCAGAGGGCAGATATCGGTTGGAATTGAGGCTGACGGTAGCGTGACCGTGGCCGATCAGGGCTGCGGAATTGCCGGCGACAAGCATGCGCGTATATTCGAGCCGTTCTACCGGGTCAGCCCTCACGGCTCAGGCGCGGGTCTGGGGCTCAGCATGGTCAACGACATCGTGACCCGCCATGGTGGTTACGTCGAGCTTTCTTCCGCGCCAGGCAAGGGGAGCATCTTTGCGGTACGCTGGCGCGACGGGCGCGTTTTCCACCAGCCGTAGGGAGTCGCCGGTTGTGCCGACTGGTCGATAAGACGGTTTCATTCGTTGATGTTGGCCGAACATGGCCGTGATCGCCCTTAATGCTTCGCGGACAATCTCCGGCATGTCATCCACATTGCCAGCACTCTTTGTCGATTGATCGACTGTGACGGTGCGCGCCAAACGGACCAGGCGCGGCAACGGACAAGTAGTGTCAGGTTGCTGTCTGCAGCGCCGGGGTTCGTTCGGCCGTCTGCGCGCGCCGCAGCGACATCCTCTCCCAGTTCCTGATCGAGGCCGTTCTGGTTTGCCTTGTCGGCGGCTTCATGGGGGTCATGCTCGCCCTCGGGCTCAGCGCTCTTTTCAATTTGCTGAGCCCCGACTTCAAAATGATCTTCTCCTCCGGATCCATCATCATGGCCTTCACCTGCCCGACCCTTATCGGTGTCGTCTTCGGCTTCCTTCCCGCCAGCAACGCCGCAAAGCTGGACCCCATCGAAGCCCTGGCGCGCGACTGATGACCCGCAAGCGTCTGTTCGGAACGACGGCAAAAGGTCGTAAGCTGCCCGGCAAGCCTGATCCCGTTGCAGCTCGCTTGTTACGCACTCCGCCTAATTATTGCCTCCCGTAAGGTCCACGTAAGGAATTGGTTCCAAGTCATCGAGGTCGGTTCGACATGTCGTCATCGCACAGGCGTCGCCATCCAAACCTGCATGCATAAGGAGCTAAAATGGAAAAAGTCATCGCAACGTTGTAGTGGCCATTGCCCCTACCGGCAGCTCACAATCTGTTGGCGCGGGTGCAACACTAGCGGCGGTCTCAGGCGCCCTGATCGGTGGACTAACCACCGATTCATGAGAACGCGCAGCCGTAGGCGGAGCCTCAGGGACGATAATTGGCAGGGGCGCGCAGTGACCTGCAATGTCCAGAAGTAGAGAATAACAATGGCGAACGAAGTCTCCCTAAAAACGAAACAAGCAAGGTAGGGCAATTCACCCCGGTGACCGCACCGGCATAACTGACCTTCGCGATAACCGAATTGTTTGATCTGCTTTTGAGCGCCGAGGCGAAGCGGTTCTGTTTCTCAAGAAGGAATTCCGGCAGCACCAGCAGCAACTTTGAAAGCCGTTCACAACGGACTGGCTACGGCCTATCGCGGCAAGGTGATCATGGCCTGCGGCACCGACAAGACGATCACCAGTCTCAAGATTGCCGAGGATCTTGCCAATGTTGGCAAGTAAGTACTGTTCATGGTGCCCTCGCTGGCGCTGATGGCCAAACCATTCGAGAATGAGTCAACGACGCTGTTGTCCCTTTGTGAACCTTCTCAGTCTGCTCTGAAAACCAGTTCTGCAAACGTAAAGGCAGTCAGCAAATTTCATCGCCGCATCACAATGAGACTTCCGAACGGTATCTAGGGCCCAGCAAGCCTCGCCGTGCAAAAGTCATAAAATAAGAGAGGCGACCATCAATGTAAGAATTGAAGAACAAGAATTGTTCTTCAAAAAGGATATTTTTATTGGCGGATTATCCATGCGACGTTTCTGGAAATGGCATCTATTTATAATGGAGTATCTAAATATGAGAAAACAAACCGAACGAGGACTACGGCCTGTGCCCGCAGTGGTGCCGTATCATCGGGTATTAGTCAGTGACAGGCTTCGAATAGGGCGCGACATTCTCGCTCTTGCACTGCTTATCGGCGGATTGTTTTTCTTTAGCTTGTTATCCCCTATAATCGGAGGCGTAATCGACACCCATGTCTTTGGGCGGGTTAATCCCATGTCCGGCGGTACGGACTTCACTCCGGTTTACGTAGCCGGAAATTTCGTTGGGGTCGCCGCGCTCATCCCATGGAGCATGTTTTTACAGCGCTGGCTTTACGGCGTGAAGGGGGCCACGTTGCATTCAGTACGCTCGGTCTTCCGTTTCGATGTGTTCGGTCGTGCTATGTTGATTATTGTACCCATTTGGACAGTCTATATGGTCTTCTTCAACTGGTTCTCGTCATATAACACCACGGAGTTTCGGGTCGCCGACTTGCTTGCTATCTTTGCTGTAAGCGTATTGCTCGGACCACTCCAAAGTGCTGGTGAGGAGTATGGCTTTCGGGGGCTGGTATTCCGGATCGCCTCCAGTTGGGTCCGCAATCCGAGAGCGTCACTTATCGTGGGCATCGCTGTCTCGAGCGTGTTGTTCGCTCTCGTGCATGTGTCGACCGATCCGTGGTTTAACTTGTATTACTTGGCTCTCGGCATCGCCTTTGCAACGATCACCTGGCGAACAGGCGGTCTGGAGAATGCGATTGTTATACATGCTGTCAATAATACGCTCGCCTATATCTTCGTTTTAATACTGCGCGTCGAGTATTTGACAGCCATCGACCGTTCGGCCGGGATGGGGTCAAAGATCATGCTGATGCCTTGTGCGGTGCTTGTGTTTGTCACAATGATTATATGGTTCAGCACCCGTCTCACCGGTCCTGAACGGACACCTCAGAACATGGCTTCCGTCAAAGCACACACAACACAATGAGAGGATCGGGCAAGTCCATGAAAATGCGGCCAAACCCGCCACGAGCCTCGCAAATCAAGTCTTTAACGCGCCTTTGTGTTGGTCGCGGCCCCAGTGTCCTGTTGCCGCCAAGGACTACGTGGGAATTTGTCGGACGCAGAGTGGCAGCTCATTGGGAGCGCTTGCCGGCCGAGCGAGGGCGAGAGTCCCGACCAGCGCAAGATAACCGACGATATCTGAACGGCATGCTCTATATTCTGCGGGGGGATCACGCGGATATTGTGGCCGCAGGCGCAGACGACAGCGAAGATCGCATCGCAGATGCGGCCCTCCCGCGAGCATCTGGCAAGGCTACCGTCGCTTTTCATGTGCCCGATCTCCGGCTCGATGGCGCTTCTTCACCTCGGTGCTTTGCTAGAGCATCTTTTATGAACACAGGGTCGGTTTGAGGATTCACGTGATCTGTTTAGTCTGATTCACTGCTCCTGGTGATTTGCCAGGAGGGTGGTGATGACAAGGAGCTTGAGCGGAGACCTTCGCGGTCGAGTTATTGCGGCGATTGAAGATGGGGTTTCGACGCGGGAGGCGGCACGACGCTTCCGTATCGGGATCTCAACGGCAGGGGCCTGGTATCGGCGCTATCGCGAGACCGGCGAAATGGAAGCGCGCAAGCAGGGCCAACCGTCACGATCGAAGCTCGATGCGCATGGGGCCTTCATTCTGGGCCTCATCGAGAAGGCACCGGACATCACGCTTGCTGAGATCGGCGAGCGGCTTGTCGACGAGCGCGGCGTGCGTGCGGCACCCTCGACGGTCTGGCTGTTCCTCGATCGGCGCGGCGTTACGTTCAAAAAAAACGGCACACGCCTCAGAGCAGCAGCGTCCTGATGTCCTGCGCCGCCGCATAGCCTGGTTCGACGGCCAACTCGATCTCGATCCTGAGAGGCTCATCTTCATCGACGAGACCGCGGCATCCACGAAGATGGCGCGGCTGCGAGGGCGAGCGCTATGCGGTGAACGATGCCGGGCACCCGTTCCACATGGACATTGGAAGACGACCACCTTTACCGCAGGCCTGCGGCTATCTGGTATGGCGGCACCGATGTTGCTTGATGGGCCGATGAACGGCCCCGCCTTCCTCGCCTATGCCGAGCAGGTTCTCGCACCCGAGCTTCGGCCCGGCGACATCGTCGTCATGGATAACCTGCCTGCTCACAAGATCAGCGGTGTGCGCGAGGCTCTCGAGAAGGTTGGCGCACGGCTCCTGTTCCTCCCGCCATACTCGCCAGACTTCAACCCCATCGAGATGGCTTTCTCGAAGCTTAAGGCCCTCCTCAGAAAAGCCGCCGCCAGAACCATTGAAGATCTCTGGTCAGCGGTCGCCGACTGCCTCTCCGCCTTCACCCCGCAGGAATGCCGGCACTACTTCGAGGCGGCGGGATATGACCCGGACTAAATCGAATCTGCTCTAGGAGCGGGGTGATGCCACGTCTTGTGCCCGCTGATCAGGATCTTGGTGGTCTCCACGGGCTCTGTTGCGAAAATCAGTTGGCGACCGCAGTTCCCCTTTCGCCGGACACACTTACCCCATTGCCACAGTGACCTGGATGCCGAGGGCCGTGAAGCGGTTCATGGCCGCCGCGCGGATCTGGACCTCGGCAAATGGCGGTCGGAGTCCCGCGACATCAGCCGCAGGCCGAGCTGCTTCATGCGGTTCATTTTCGTCTCCGCCCTGCTGCGGCGGTGATACCCGCTCCAGTTCCGCCAGAGCGCCCGGCCAAAGTGTTTCGAGGCCCGCAGGCTCTCGTTGCGTGCCCGGGCCCCGGGCGTGTCTGGCTTCCATGGCCTCGCATTCCGTCTCGGCGGAATGACCGCCGCTGCAATGTGGGCGGCGATAGCGTCATGGCAGGCCCGCGTGTCGTAGGCACCGTCGGCCGTAACCGTGGCGATCTCCTCGTCCTCTGGGATCTGGGCATGCAGGTCCGGCAGCATCGGAGCATCGCAGACATGGCTCGAAGTGACTTCCACCGCCCGGATCTCGAGCGTTCTTCTTCGATACCGAGATGGATCTTGCGCCAAACCCTTCGTTTCGAGAGGTCCGGCACGGGCCAGCGGAGCCCCGAAAGTTCCAGAAGGCTTGCCACGAAGCAGGTGGCATGGCGGAGCGGCAGGCCGAAGAGAACCTTGATGATCAGGCAGGCCTGGATCGCAGCGTCGCTGTAGGCGTGCTGACGGCCACGCCGCCCTGACGGCGCTGCTTCCCACTGCATCAAGGGGTCGAACCAGACGGTCAAAGATCCGCGCTGCCTCAGCGCCTGGTTATATGCGTGCCAGTGGGTGGTCTGGTAGGTCAGCTTCGGCGGTCTGCTCATGCCATTCGGCTATTACATTGGATTCCCAAAGTGAATCTCAAGCCTTCTTTGTGCAACAAGGTCCTCCCATTATCTTCTGTTGCGCAGCGTGTTCCGAAATAAGTCTTTAGGTGGAGAATGATCCCGCGTGTTATTCGTTGCTGCTAGCCCCGCCATCTTACGGCGCATCAGCTCTGGATTATGGCGCATTCTATGGCGCTGGATAGAATACTGATTGCCATGTCAATTTCTTTGTCACTCGACGTCAGCGGGGGAGCAATGCGGAACACCGCGCCCATCGCGGGGACCTTTACAATATTCATGCTTAAGCCCCGCTCCATGGCCGCTGCGGCAATGCGGTCAGCCATAGCGAGATCCGGCTGCGTGCTGTTTCGATCCGTCACTATTTCGAGACCAATCAGCAATCCCCTTCCCCGCACGTCGCCGATGCAATCATACTTCTGCTGTAGCGCGAGCAGACCGTGCCGCAGCCGTTCACCGGCTTCCCTTGCCCGCCCGACCAATCCATCGCGTTCCACCACATCCAGCACGGCGAGCCCCACCGCGGCCGGCAGGGGGTCGGAAACATGCGTCGTCAGAAAGATGAAACCGCGTTCATGAGCCGCCTCCTCAATCTTGCGGCTTGTCATCACCGCTGAGAGCGGCAGACCGGCACCGAGGGTCTTGGACAATGTCAAGATGTCCGGTGTCACCCCGTCACGCTGGAAGGCAAACATCGTTCCGGTGCGCCCGATCCCGGTCTGCGCTTCATCGAGGATAAGTAACATGTCACGCTCCTCGCATTTGCGCTTGAGCGCAGCGAGGTACCCCTGGGGCAATTCGATGATTCCGCCGGAAGACAGGATCGGTTCCGCAATGAAAGCTGCAAGGCTGCCCGTCGATTGCGCATCAATCAGCGCGAAAGCATCGTCCAGCTCGCTTTGCCAATCGAGGCTCCCATCGGCATGCCGGAAGCGAGGGCGATAAGCCTGCGGCGCGGGGATTGCAAACGATCCAACCGCCGCCGGGCCGTAGCCCTTGCGCGCGGCACTGTAAGTCGCTGAAGCAGCACTTCCCGTCATACCGTGCCAGCTCTTGGAGAACGCGACAATTTCGTGCTTGCCGGTAACACATTTTGCAAGGCGTATCGCGGCTTCGTTCGCTTCGCCGCCAGTCGAAAGCAACATCGCTTTTTCGAGCCCCGGGACCATCCGACCAAGCCGGGCGCAGAGATCGACGACAGGAGACGACAGCATGCCGCTGAAGAGGTGATCAAGCCGGCCGATCTGATCGCGAACGACACGAACCACATCGGGATGCGAATGACCCAGGAGCGAACTCATCTGCCCCGAGGTGAAGTCAAGGATTGCCGCGCCGTCTGTGTCGTAGACAAAGCTGCCTTCGGCACGCTGGATGATCCGCCGCTCGAACACTGGCCCGTAGCGCATGACATGGTCCGAGACATCTGACCAGAAAGAGTTTTTTCCGACGGTATCAGGCATAGCGGTCTCCCTTGCGTTTCGAAGAAGGTATCGCCGATAACCAATCAAGGATAATTAATTCCTCTGCATACAGAATCAAGGAAAACTCATATGAAGCCGAATCTTGACATCGCTCTGTTGCGTAGTTTCGTCGTCGTATCGCGTGTCGGATCAATCCGCGCTGCCGCTGGACGCATCGGGCGCACTCAGTCGGCTATAAGTCTACAGATCAAGCGGCTAGAAGAGATTGTCGGAGAAAGGCTTTTCCACCGCATGGGATCCGGTGTGGCGCTTACTGGCGCCGGCGAGCGCTTCTTCCCCGGGGCAGAGCGAATACTTGCTGTTCATGATGAAACCATAGAAGCCATTCGCTCCGAGAGCGTAACGGGATCGCTTGTCTTCGGATGCCCGGAAGACTATCTCACGGCCTTTTTCCCTGATCTCCTGCGACGCTACGGGGCCAAGTATCCGGGTGTCGAGATAGAGATCGTTTGCGCCCCAACTGTCGAACTCTATCCGCTTCTGCAAAGTCGCCGGATTGATCTGGCGCTTGTTTCTGTTTCTGCTTCGGCGCCGCCCCGAGATATTATTCGATACGAACCGCTGGTCTGGATAGCTTCCGAAAAGGCGCCTGCCCTGCTCAGCGAACCGGTTTTGCCGCTGGCCCTTTCGGGCTCGGAAACAATCGACCACCAAGAGGCGCGAAGAGCGATGGATGCTCTCGGCATCAACTACCGGGTCACCCATGCCAGCAACGGCTTGGCCGGTGTCCTAACGATCGCGCGATCAGGCCTTGCTATAAGCGTGGTAACTCGCGCGGCGGTTCCCCCAGACCTGGCAATTGTCGCAAAAGGTCTGCCACACCTTCCAGAAATAGGCGTCAGCCTTATTTATGCCTCAGCAAAGCCGACGCGTGCAGTACAATCATTCGGGGCTTTTATTTTATCCAGCCTCAAATCGGCATAGCGGCGTGCATCCGATCGCACGACTATCTATTATTTATCGTCAGGGGCGCGACGTCACCGAGCCCGAAAGTACAGAATCGAGTCCCACGAATGCTAGGTCGTGTTGACAAAGTGGATTCCCAAATCAGCGGAAGCGTGATTCAAGACTGCCTTTTAGGAGGCAGTCTTGGCGCGCGGCGACCTGACGGATATGGAATGGCGGATCATTGAGGGGCTGTTGCCCAGCGAACGCGGTAGGAAGTCCCGACCCTCGCACGATAATCGGCAGTATCTGAACGGCATGCTGCATGTTCTCCGGGTCGGCTGCCCATGGCGCGACATGCATGAGCGCTACGGGAAGTGGAACTCCGTCTATGTGCGCTTCCGCCGTTGGGCCGAACAGGGCGTTTGGGACGCTCTGCTTGAGACCCTCGTTGAACTGGGGCTGACGGATGACTGGCAGCACATGATCGACAGCACCACGGTTCGCGGCCATTCGCAGGCTGCGGGCGCTAAAGGGGGACTTATCAGGAGGCTTTTGGTCGATCACGCGGCGGCTTTACGACGAAAATCCACGCCCGAGCAGACGGTCAGGGACGCCCTCTTGGCTTCGTCCTGACGGGCGGAGAGGCTTCGGACTATAACGCCGTTCCTGACTTGTTGGCTATACCGGTCGGCAAACCGAGACTGTTCCTTGCAGACAAGGGCTACGACGGTGATTTCCTGCGTGAAGAACTCCTGATCCACGGCATCAGGCCGGTCATTCCGCCGAAGGCCAACCGGAAGAACCCGCCTGCCTGCGACTTCCGGGCCTATAAGGATCGAAACCGCATCGAGCGGATGTTCAACCGCCTCAAGCAGTTCCGTCGCGTCGCGACCCGATACGACAAGACCCGAAAATCCTTCTCAGCATTCCTCGCCCTGGCCGCCGCAAAGATATGGCTGCCATACTTTGTCAACAGGACCTAGATGGGCCCCGCCCTACACCGGGCTCCCGGGCGGTCAGGCGTTTCAGGCGGGTATTGATGGTTAACGCGCTCATGCGTCTTGGTCACGCCACGGAGTGTCATTTCGTCCAGCGGCTTGCTCGCACGTCAGAGCGCACCCTGCCCCTGGTTGCCTCGAGGGTTGCGCTGCTCGCATCTTGAGCGCGAAACGGTCTGTCATCGTGTACAACGACGGGGCACTTTGCCTTAGCAGGCCGCGCTTCTGTATTCGGACAGGCTCAGCGCCGTTGCGGCAATCGGCGTGCCGCTCATGGGCCAACCCCCACTTCAGTCGACGCAAGTTTGTCTCCTGCACGGACATGCCCTCGTTCAACGCTCTATTTTCGGGAGGAGGGTGTAGCCGAACCGGCTTGAAATAGCCCCGCCAGAAGAGCGATGATGGCAAAACAGGCTACCGCCGTTCCGGCTCCATAACCTGCCATCACAATACCGAATACCGGCGCGCCGACGGTTTGGCCGACGGCGATGGTCAGGAATCCGATCGTCAGCCCGATCGCAGGCCGGTCGGGCAAGGCACGCACGCCCCAGATCAGATAGACACCTGTCAGCATCATATAGGCAGCGCCAAAAAGCGCTCCGCCGATCAGCGCAAAAGCGGGGCCTGCGACATTGGACCCGGCTGCGAGGACGCCACCTGCTATGAGCCACAGAAAGGTCCGATGGACCCGATCGAGGCCGAAGCGGGCGACCAGGTGACCGGCCAAGGCGCCGGTGACGCCGCCCGCACCGATTGCGCTCCACAGGGCGGCGGCTCCCGTCAGTCCCCAGTTCAACCTCTGCGATACAAGCTCGCCGCCAAAGGACCAGAGCGCGGTGCTCGCCGCCCCCATCAGGAAAGAGGCGAGGACAAGATGCAGCACAGCGCCAGTCATTGGTGGCAGACCACCCACGCCACTAGCTTTGCGTGCGCATGGCAGCGATAGTGCAGCGGCGATTGCGAAAACCGCGGCAATAAAGGCAAATACACCGAAGGCCAGCCGCCATTGCCCGGAGATTGCCAGGGTAATCGGCGCCGAGAGGACCACGCCGGCACTTGTCCCCGCATTGATGGCGGTGTTGGTTATGTCCTGCCGGTTTTTCCGGACGGCAGCCGCAACGGCCGCAGCCATTGGCGGTGAGGCAAGGCCGGTGCTTGACCCGGCCACCACGACGGCAACGGCCAGAACAAGTGGGTTCGGAGCGAGTGCGATGCCCGCCATGCCGAGAGCGGCAACCACGCCTGCCGCTGTGGCGACCGCACGGGCGCCAATCCACTCGGTTAAGGCGGCGGAGGTGATGATGGCGATGCAGTAGGCGGCAAAAGCGCCACCGGAGATCAGGCCGCTGAGAGCGGGGCCAAGGCTCAGTTCGGCATTGATTTGCGGCAGGAACAGGCCAAGGGCAAAACGGGCAAAGCCATAGCAGACCGCGATCAGACCGAAGCCCACGGCGCCGACAAGAACAGCAGGGTTCATTGACGCGCCGCCTCCAGCAAAACAGCGGCCGCCGACCGGGCAGCGGACACAGCATCATTCCCGCGATAAACCGCGGCATGGGTCGCCCCTTCGAAGAGGATGAGCACCTGATCGGCCAGGGACGGATCGGCGTGGCTAAGCTCGGCGGAGACAATATCGCCAATCCGTTGCCGGAATGCCGCCTTGTGCGCAGCGACCGCCTCATAGATTTCCGGTATGTTACCGCCGGTCTCTGCCAGGGCGCGAAGGAACAGGCAACCCCGCATCCCCTCGCTCCGGATCCAGTCCGCAAGGGCGGTAAAGAGCGCATCCACGCTCTCCACCTTCATCCGGGCCATGAACCGCCGGTCACGTTCCGCAAGCACTCGCGCCATGAGCTGGGCCTTGCTGCCGGCATGTTTGTAGAGCGTCCGGCTCGACATGCCCGCTGCCGCCGTCAGCAGGTCCACCCCGGTCCCCACATAACCATGGCGGTCGAAAAGCTGTTCGGCGGCGACGGTGAGCCTAGTCGTTAGGTCCATGATCATCTTCCTCGTGAAACGGAGGAAGATGTAAAACGTTCGTTTTACTTATTCAAGTCCAGGTAGGCAAAAAGCAATGAAATCAGCGTCCTCATTGCCCCGCCCCGGTACTGCCGCCGGATGTCGCCGCAGCGGTACCGGTGTTCCGCAAGGCGGCACCGAGCGCCGCGCGACCGCTTCCCGCAAGCCAGGACCGGAACGAAAGTAGGTCGGGATTAAGTTCGCGCATGAAGTCGAGGTCGACGTGTTCTGCAAGGGGGCCGTTTTCAAGACTCGATGCCATCTGCGCCAGATCGGCATTGGCGGCCAATACCTCTTCGGGAAACCGGGCATAGGCGATAGGCCTGCCTGCAACCTCGGTGAACGCGTCGGCCAGCTCCTGGCCAGTGACCCTGTCGCCGGCGATTTTCATCGCTACGCCTGCAAACGGGGCCTCGTTCGCGAAAAGCGCAGCGACAATCTTGCCGATATCTTCCACGGCGATGAGCTGCATCGCTTGATCGGGACGGATCAGCGACACGAGCCGCCCTTCCTCCAGTCCGAAACCGGGCCGGACCAGCATTTCCATGAAGATCATCGGCCGGACAATGGTTGCAGTAAGCGGCAGATCACGAATATGGGCCTCGATACGCGGTTTGGCGTCGAAGCGCGGAACGCCGGTCAGTTTCTCTCCCACGCTTGCACCCGAAGAATAGACGAAATGGTCGACCCGGCTCTTTGCGGCAAGGTTGGCGATGGCTTTCCCGTATCGGACCTCGTCTTCCGCCGACAGGGTGCCGGGCAGCACGCTGAACACGCCACGGACGCCCTTCATTGCGGCCTCGATTGTCGCGGTTTCTTCGAATGAACCGCGCATGAGCTCGGCGCCCGCCTGCCGCAAGGCAATCGCGGCCGGTTTGGAAGGATCGGAGACAAAGGCACGGACGGGCCATCCGGCCTTCAGCAATGCCCTGGCAACCGATCCGCCCTGCCGCCCGGTGGCGCCGAAAACCAGAATAAAACGTTGATCATCTGTCATGGGTTACCCTCGCGTTGAACAAGGGCTATCCATATATACGGTATTCGCTAGGCCGGAAGACGGCACATTTCTGAGCCCCAGGCACAAGAATGTAGCTTACGGAGACAATATTGATCGAGAAAACCGAGGATGGCCGCTCCTTCAGGCCATATCCATCCAATGGCATTTGCGCGAAACTGGGCGATAAATGGACCGCGCAGGTGCTTTGGCAGCTGTCGCGCGCCAGCGGACAAAGGCTGCGCTACTCCGCGCTCAAATCCGGGATCGAGGGAATCACCCAGCGTATGCTGACACTGACTCTGCGCAATCTCGAGCGGGATGGTCTGGTGAACCGCCATTCCTTTCACGAGGTGCCGCCACGCGTCGAATATGAATTGACCGATATGGGCGCGGAGTTGTTACGGGCGTTGGAAAGCGTCAACGCCTGGATATGGGATAATCTGCCGCGCGTCGAGGAAAGCAGGCGAAACTACGATCATGCCGTAAGCTGACTATGCGGTTGCAGTCACTCGGATTCGCTGCCCTGCACAGAATTAAGATCGGACATGACGCGTTCCCTTGTCTTCTGCCATAGCTCAAGCAGTTCGCGGCGACGCCGTGGCGGTTTACGTTCCAGCACCCTGATTCCGAACATGCGCTCCGCGCGGAAATGGCGGATGGCATCGCGCCTTTCGCACCAGGCGATCAACAGGCAATGCGTATCGTCATAGCCGAGAAGGATCGGCCAGACGCTACGCTGGCTGACCGTGCCTTCCAGAGAGCGGTAACTGAAGGCCAGCACCCGTCCCCGCCGAAGCGCGTCGCGCACCAATGTCGTATCCGGCCTCTCCTGCGACACGGGATCGAGGGGACGTATGCCCAGTGTCGGCTGCTCCAGCACGAAACGGCTGCATTCAGGCAAGGCAAACCGGATCTTTGACAAGACATCCTGCGCCAGCCGGGCAAGCGCCCGATCGGGATGCCTGGCAACCCATTGCGCGCCAAGCGCAAACGCCTCGGCCTCTTCCGGGCTCAGCGCCAGCGGCGGCATCTCATAGTCGTCAGCCAGCACATATCCAAGACCCGCCTCGCCCTGGATCGGAACCCTCTGGCCAATCAGTTCGGCAATATCCCGGTAGACCGTGCGCCGGGACACTTCGATCTCTGCCGCAATCGCCGCAGCCGTGACCGGCCGCGATGTGCGGCGTAGGATTTGAATGATCTGAAAAAGGCGGTCGGCGCTGCGCATTCTGGACTCCTGTTGCCACAATGCTGGCATCAGCACTCATTCACAAGGCTTCTTCTCCGATCGTCGATCGGTTCCAGACAGGAAACTAAGATAAAACTCGCCTCTCTTCTCCTCACCGCGCAGGACATCAACGGCCTCGTCGCCTTATATGAAATGGTCACGGGTCTGAAGTCCAAATGGCTGGCGCCCGTCTTTGCCGAAATCGTGACGCCAACGGCAGCGCCGACACCGGTGCTTTTTATAGAAGAGACAGCGGAGCCCGCCGTGAACCGCTCCGCCATTATCGAACTGCAGGTTGCCTATCTGGATGCCGAGTTTGACGGGTTGAAAGGACTCGTTGAGGCCGTCCATCCGCCGAAGCTGCTGCCCTGGGGCAACCGAACCGTCCAGCTACGCGAACCGGAAGGAACGCTTATCAGTCTCCGTATGCCGGTAACCGATAAGAGAAAATGCTTGCGGATTAGGAATGTCTTCGGTTTCAGAGTGTGTTGATTTCCACTGAGAGCTGACCCGGCGCAGCCTGATAGGTCAGCTCTCAGTGGAAATCAACACAGAGTGTATCTGCCCGGTCTGACGGTTTGTTTCACGCAGCCCGGATTTCGCGCTCTATTGGGGGTTTCAGGCAATGATGCCCCACCGATTAAACCATCAGCCCTCCCCATGGACGGGAACAGGCGGAAGAACTGCCTGACTGCGCATTTTGCCCGGTGGCTGGCCGGTCGCGCGTTTGAAAGCACGGGCGAAAGCAGCCTGCGATCCATAGCCGAGGCGATCGGCGACAATGCTGATCGGCATGCCATCGCGCGCGATCCACTTCGACGCCTTCTGCATGCGGAGCGCCGTGACATACTTCTGCGGCGAGCTCCCCGTTACCGAAGCGAAACGCTCTGCGAAAGCGGATCGTGAAGCACCCATCATTTGCGCCATCTCCATGACCGTCCAGGCACGTTCTGGATCGCGATGTAATGCGGCAATCACGCGCCCGACACGTGGGTCACGCAACGCCTCGACCCAGCCTCGGGCCTGACCACAACCGCATTCGATCCATCCACGTACGATGGAGGCTGCCACGACATCCGCCAATCGTGCGAGAATGCCCGCAGAACCGGCTCGTGGCTGCGCCATCTCCCGTTCCATTGCCGCAAGCAGTGGCAGGATCTCCGGTTGCCTGTCGAGCAAAGTGGCCACTGGCATGATTGCCGGCATGAGTTCGACCAGCGGATGAAGTGTGTCGAGATCGAATTCGATCTCACCGGTGAAGACATTGGTGTCCGTGGGGCTGCATACTCCATCCGGGCAGGTAAGAACATCATAGACCCCAAGGCAGAGCGGTTCGCTCCGATAGCTGTCGAAATCGCGTGTTTTCTCGCCCTCCGCCGAAACTAGCCGATGCGCCCGTCCAGTTGGGATCAGGACCGCATGGCCACCATGGAGCCAGAGCGCGTCATGGCCGACAACCTCGAGGCGAACATCCCCGCGTGCCACGAAGTGAAATCGTGCTGCTCGCCCGTCGCCAAAATGAATACCGAACGGGGGCGCAAGACGCAGCCGTCCGTAGCGCGCGCCACGCAGCCGCATCCCAATGAGAAGCTCGCTGAGGATATCGGAGCCAGAATGGCCATCAGAAAATTTGGCGTTTCGATCAAACATTCTGGAATTTTTGGCATAGATTGGCCAGCCACTCCACATCTATTTTTTGCGCGAGAAGTGACAACTCAGTGGAATTGCGATGCTATCCAAGGATAGTCAGCTTAGCGAATATCACAGCTCGTCGGCAAGGTCAGCTGCAGTAACCTCTATGGCCGTTGGAGCCTTCGGTCTGGTCGGATCCGAATTCCTGCCAACCAGCCTGCTGACAACAATGGCCGCAGATCTTAACGACAGCGAAGGGGCGGTCGGACAGGCCGTCACGGCAACTGCGGTTCCGGCACTCATCGCGAGCCTGTTGGTAACGTTCTTGACGCGTAACCTCGACCGCAAAAACGTGATCATCTGCTTTTCGCTGCTGCTGATCATCTTAAATGTCATTGTCGCCTTGTCTCCGTCCATTTGGATGGTCTTGGCAGGCCGCGTCTTTCTCGGGCTTGCACTCGGCGGCTTCTGGACGCTCTCCCTCGCCATAACAGGGCGTCTGGTAAGAGAAGAGTATACCGCCCGCGCCTTATCGATCGTGATGTTCGGCATTTCTGCGGCGACAGTTTTAGCACCGCCCGCGGGGAGTTTCTTGGGTGATCTGATCGGCTGGCGAGGTGTCTTTTTAGTGAGCGCCTGTCTTGGAGGGCTCGCCCTCGTCGGCCAGATCGTCGCCCTGCCACGGCTTCCCCCTCAGGGCCCATCACACCTGGTAGTCCTGGTCGCAGTTGCCAGACGGCCCGGAATCGCTGCAGCGCTGGTATCAGTATTGCTGATCTTCACGGGGCATTTCGCTTTCTTCACCTATATCCGGCCATTCCTAGAAATGGTCACGCATCTGGGTGGGGAAGGAATTTCAACGTTTCTTCTCGGGTTTGGCATGGCGACCTTCGCAGCCAACTATCTGGGTGCCTACCTATTCGAAAAGTCTATGCGGCCAAAGCTTGCCGCAATGCCGTGCACTATGGGTATTCTGGCACTTTTTCTTTTAGAATTCGGGCGCAGTTTCATCATCACCGGCCGTCTTTTGACGTTGTGGGGGTCGCTTTAGGAACCGTTCCCGTTGCCTGGTCAGCGTGGTTTTCCCGCGCTGCTCCTGACGAGGCCGAAACCGCGAGCGGGCTTTTTCTTATGGCCGGAGCCTTCGTGGTCACTTTGCGAGTGCCGGGTTTAGCCAGCGAGGCCCCACCAAACAAAGGCCGGGCCGGCACATCACAGCCATAATAAATTGTCCAGAACAGACCTTCGTTCAATTAATCAATCACAGGAGCACAAAGAGTGAAGAACACGATCGCAGCCGCGTTTTTGGTACTCTGTACAATTGGCTCGACAGCTCGTGCCGAAGTCCCTTTGGCTCGGGGGTCGATCATCGCACCCGATGCCACTTTGGAAACTGTATATGCCGACGGTGTCTGGCTGGAAGGGCCAGTCCAGGCACCCGATGGCCACCTCTACTTCAGCGACGTAACGATTTCCTTCTACAGCGGAATGCAGGATGGCTAGATCCTGTCCCTTGACCCGGAAAACGGTAAGACTACGATCCTGCGCAGCCCTTCCGGCATGGCAAACGGGCTGGCGATCGGGCCGGATGGCGCGCTTCTCGTGGCAGCGGGAGCGGATTTTGGCTGCCGATGCGTCATGCGCACCGATGCCCGGACCGGAAAGACAACCATCATTGCGGGCACGTATGAAGGACTTCCCTTCAACGCACCTAACGATCTGGTGGTTACTTCAAACGGAACAATATATTTTAGCGATACGCGCTACTTTGGGCACGAGCCAATTACGCAGCCTGTCTTCGGCATCTACCGGATCTCTCCAAACGGAAAAGTCGATCTGGTCATCACAGACGCAGCAAGCCCGAATGGCTTGGCTCTTTCTCCGGATGAACGCACTCTATATGTCGCCGAGAACGATATCGGAACACATGACATCGGGCTTGATCGGCCGGCGCGCCAGGGGGGGATGGACATCCTTGCCTATAGCTTGGACGACAGTGGCATGCCGCAGAACCGGCGCGTGTTTGTCGCATCAAACGGCGCCCGCGGCGCCGACGGCTTGACCACGGATGCTGCGGGGAATGTCTACGCTACGATCCAGCAGCCGGACCGTCAGGGTATCTATATCTACGCACCCAGCGGCGAGCTTCTCGCGACGATCCCAACGCCGACAATGCCAACCAATGTCGCGTTAGCCGAATCCGGAACAACGACATACCTCTATGTCACCGGCGGCCGCTTTCTCTATCGCATTAAGACGCTCACCCAACTTAGAACGACTGAATACCGGCCATGAAAGATTGGAAGGGCGATGTGACATGGATTTCTCCCAGAGTATGATTCGACGGCCCAAGGTCACGATCAAATAGCCTGTCAACTTAGCATGTCTTTTCCACTATATGCATGTCACCCACGTGCAAGCATAGCAATTACGATCTCCTGCCGTCACCGACCGCGATGCAGCGCAGGATTTGTATGATCTGAGAAAGCCGGTTGGCGCAACACATTCTAGACTCCTGTTGCCACAATGCTGGCAGCAGGATGCATTTACAAGGCTCCGTCTTCGATCATCGATCGAGTAAAAACAGGAGACTAAAATGAAATTCGCCTCTCTTCGCCTCATCGCACGGGACATCAACGGCCTTGTCGCCTTTTATGAAATGGTCACCGGCCTGAAGGCCGACTGGCTGGCACCCGTCTTCGCCGAGATCGTGACCCCTTCCGCAACTATCGCCATAGGCAGCGCGGAGACCGTCGCACTATTCCAGGAAGGGACGGCGGAGCCCGGCGCCAATCGCACCGCCATTATCGAGCTGCAGGTGGCCAATCTGGACGCCGAGTTCGAGCGGCTGAAGGATCTGGCGGAAATTGTCCATTTACCGAAGCTCTTGCCCTGGGGTAACCAGACCTTCCAGATACGCGACCCGGAAGGAACTTTGGTCAGCCTCTACATGCCGGTGACTGAAGCTGCCAAAGCGCGCTTCGGCAACCGCTAATCCAGTTGTCTGTCGCCGTATTCGTTACCTCCGCGCTAGGGCCTGTTTCTCTCATGTTAGGGGGCAGGCAGGCGTTCGCATGCGATGACGTCAGACGATCGGACTGGCAGCAGCAATTGGTCCAGCGTCAACAAACCGAAGCGCTCGACAAAGATCGCTTCGACTTGGTCCATTGTGTTCTTCAGTGCAGCGTTCACCCTACGCTCGACAAGGCAATCGGGATTGTCGGCCCGCATGCCGATTGCAAAGAGAGTTGGTCTTCCAAGCGCCGAATAGACATCAAGCAAAGTGATCTGATCGAGCGACCTGGCGAGCCTCCAGCCACCGCCATGCCCCCTGTCCGACTGTACATGTCCTGCGTTGCGCAATCCCGCCATGGTGCGCCGGAAGACCGCCGGGTTCGTTCCCATACTCCTCGCCAGGAGTTCCGAGGTAACAGGTTCCCTCACCTGCGCCAGGTGCAGCAGGACGTGGAGCACGTCGGAGAGGCGCGTGTCGCGGTTCATGACATGCGCTTTCTGGGGGAGGAGCGCCGCCGCAAGTTTCCACGACTATCTGGAGTGGGAAATTCCACGGTATGATTGCCGCCACCGCCCCTAGCGGCTCTTTGACGGTATAGGTCAGCGTCTCTCCGGGCAACGCGACGGCGCTGGTGGTTCGACCATCGAGCTTGCTCGTCCATCCGGCAGAATATTCGAAGTTCGCGATCGCTCCCGCGACATCGATAGAGCGCGCATCCGATATGGCCTTGCCGACATCGATGGCTTCGAGATGCGCTAGAAAGGCAGCATCGGCCTCCATCGCTTCCGCCAGCCGCAACATGAGCTTTTGGCGCTCGAGAGGCGACAGCCGACCCCATGTTCCATTGAGCGCCTTCCACGAAGAGTGCACCGCCTGATCAACGATCTGCATATCCCCAGCGGCAAGTTCTGTCAGTGTCCTTTGAGTGAAAGGCTCCACGAGATCGATGGGATCCTGACCCGACAGGGTCTCCCGTCCATCTATGAAGTGGCCGATCGGGCGGCTGACGAACGATACCACCTCCGCGGGAACCGAAAATCGCTCGAAATAGTCTTTTACAACTCGATCCATTGGCTTTCCCATCCGATAGCACCCCATCTAACGACGGCATGACGTAACTGAAATGAGAAAATGCCAAACCGACGTTTGACAATGTACCGAGTTATTTCATCGCCCTGGTAGCGGGGCGCCAAGGCTTCGAAGTGTGTCTTTTCACCGACCCCGTTATCCCGCTATCGGTTTGCAATTGAAGGAAATCGAATTTTGGCCGCGCCCCGTTACACGTCGATTGCCCTCTGGCGGTTAGGATCTGCGCGTTTATGATCAAAAAGCGCTTCCCGGTCGATCCGTTCGCCATGCATAGCTATTCTCCCGCACAAATATCAGCACCGTGATCCGGCGCGGTCCCGGTTGCTTAAGAAACGGCCAATCCACGTGTCATGGGTTTCGGCACCCCTATCCCCTCAAATGTGGCGGGACATGCGGTCGATGACAAACGCTAAGATCAATTCCTGTATAAGCTAGGAAAGACTACGTCCTGATCAACCAAGACATTGAACTTGTAGCCCGGCCGGATTTCCAGCGTCGGCTGCACGTTGAGGTTTCGGCTGATGGTTTGTTCGGCTACGCGACCGAAGCTTTCCGCGAAATTCCGCCTTGCCGCATCGGAGGCCGTATCCTGCGTGGCCAGCGTCGAACTTTCGGGTATGGACGCGTCGATCCCGGTTCCGATCAGCGCAATCAGCGCCGCCGAACCAAATGTCCGCCAATAGTGGTTGTTCACCTTGTCGTGGAAGCCACCGTAGCCTTGCGCATCTGTTCCCGCCATGCCTCCGATCTGCAGCGTGGATCCATCAGGGAAGATGATATCCGTCCAGACGACAAGCAAGCGGCTCTGACCGAGCGACACCTTGCTGTCGTAGCGCCCGAAGAGCTTCGTTCCCTGCGGGATCAGCAGGCGATGCCCTGTTGCGCTGTCGTAAACATTCTGACTGACCTGGGCTGTGATACGACCGGGCAGGTCCGAGTTGATGCCTGATATCAGCGTCGCTGGAATGACCGATCCGCGCTTCAGTTCATACGGCGACTGCTGTGGTAAGACACGATTTGGGAGATATCCGAGTTCCTTGAGATCGGCGTTGAAGAAATCCTCCTTGGAGGATTGTCCATTCGGATCGACATTTTGCCCGCCGAGGCCCGTCCGCAACGCGGCTGCATAGAGATCCGAGGTGCCGCCGGTGGTCGTCGATGACGCAGCATTCGTCGTCGTTCCCGCCGAGGTGGCCTGGTCTGCGCTCGCCTCCAGCTTGCTGCGGTCGATGGCGAGTGGTGCGTCATAGGCAGCGTCATTCGCCTGTAGTCGGGCCATGCGCTGACGATGCCGCTCACGCAGATATTGCTCCCTCTGCTCGCGCTCAAGCCGTGCACGCCAGACCTCTTCGTTTTCCAACTCCTGCCCGCGCTGCTGTTCCTCGTTTTGTCCCGGTTGCGGCGTGAAGGGATTGCTTGACTTTTCCTCGGCCTGCTTCGTCTCGACAGATGTCGGCTGAAACGTGGTTTGCTGCTGTGGCTCACCGATGATGCCATCCGTCACACCACGCTTGATCTGGTCGGCGAAGGTTGACGCCGGATTGCCCGAGCTTGTGTCCGGACCGCCGTCCTTGCTGAAATAGAGTCCACGGGACGAGAGCCCATAGAAAATCACGCCAAGGAAAGCGATGACCAGCACGATCACCACGATAATCGGCAGCCGATTGATCCGCTTGATGCCAGATTCCGCTTCGGCATTTGCAGCACTGCCAAGTTGCAAGGATTGGACCATGATGCTTCCCCTTAGCCGCGTCGCATCAGCGAGAGCGCGCTCGCCGGCGCAGCACCGCTTGCCGTAACGGAATAGGCCCGACCGAGCTCGACGCTATCGGTCGAAAGACGCGCCAACACTTGTCCGTCGAAGGGCACGATCACATAGGCGAGTGGGATGATCTTCGTTCCGTCGTCCGTCTTCTGGTCGGTGACGACGGCGTAACCCCAGCCTTTCAGCGCCGCCTCCAGAGCCTGCCCGAAGGGTGAGGTGTCCGCCTTCAGCGCAACCGTCGCCTTGCCGGGTCCGATCTGCTCGGCAAGCCGGCTGACCATATCGCCGGCAATGGCGCTTGCCGCCGGGCCGGAGATCTCGGGTGGTGCGTTGCTCGCTACGAGACCATCGGTCCCGATAGACTGGCATCCGGAGAGGATGGCGAAGGTGCCGGCTGCGGCAAGGGCGCGGATGGGGCGCAACAGGAGATTGTCGGCAAAGGGTCGCATCACCGTCCTCCTCTTCTGATCGTCACCTTCTCCTGTTTCCAGCCAACGCCCGAGACCAGCACCGCGCGATCGACGTGATAATCGACCACCATCATGTCGCCCTTCATCCGGTAGTTGACGATGCGGTTCTGGCCGCCAGATGTGACGAAGAGAACCGGTGCATCCTGGCCGGAGATCGAGCGCGGGAACTGGATGTAGGTTTTCTGGCCATCGGAATAGACCCGTGTCGGCCGCCAGCCGGCTCTGCCTGACACCGAATAGGAGAAGTTGAGCTGCTCGGCAGGAACGCCGGCGCCTGGAATGGTGCTCGCCTCGAGACGGGCATTGATGTCGGCAAGTTTCGCCGAGACATCCTCCGGATACTCGAATCCGACGCGGGCCATGTATTGCGTGGCATGCGACTTGAGCTGGATATGATAGGTCCGCCGCGACGTCGTCACCACCATGGATGTGACGAGACTGGGCTCCGACGGCTTAACGATCAAATGGATTGCCTGACCACCCGCCGCCCCTGACGTGGCCGGTTCGACCTTCCACCGCACGGTATCCCCGACGAGCACATCGCGAACGACCTCGCCGCCCTGAAGCTCGATGTCGCAGACCTGCAGCGGTGAGCAGACGACCGAGGGCTGAACCTCACCATAGAGAAAGATCACCTTGCCGTCGGCTCCCTTGGTCACGAGCCCGCGCGATCCGCGCCACTGGCCGGAGATGCTGACGCCCTTCGCCTCGTTCGCGGTCACGCCATCGGCCGCAAAGACCTCGGGAGGCGCAAGAATGGAGAACGCCAGCGCTGCTGATATGATGGCGCCGGCAGTCAGCATGGCCGAATAGTTCTCAAGACGGATATTCATGTTCGGGCCATGCCTTTCAAAGCTGCGCGGTCCAGTCGAAGTCCCTGACATAGAGACCGATGGGGTTGAGACGGATGACGCCCTCGTCCTGCGGCGGTGTAAGGGTAACCGTGGCGATGCCGCGAAAGCGGCGGGTGGCCGTCTCCTTGCCGCGGCGGTCGCGTTCGAACTCGGTCCAGTCGACCTGATAGGACTGGTTCGACAGAGCGACGATATTGTTGACCTCGATCGCGACGGTAGCAGTCTTCGCCTTCTCGAAGGGCGAATTGGAACGGAACCAGGCATTGACCTTCTCTGTCGCCGGATCCGAGGTCCTGAGGAGGCCGTAGGTTCGGTCGATATATTGCTTTTGCACCACCGCATCCGGCGTCACGCTTCGGAAATTCGAGACGAAGCTGCCGAGCGTGGCGCGCACCACACGCGGGTCGGCATATTCGATCTGCTGTGGGAAGCCGGCACTGGAGGCCGTGCCGAGCTTGTCGACCTCGACGATATAGGGGACGAGCTTGACCTGCGTACTCTGGTAGAGCGCGTAACCGAAGCCGATCACCGCCATGACCATGCCGGTGACGCCAACGATGCGCCACGCCGCGGCCGCCTTCACATAGGAACCATAGCGCTCGTTCCACTCGTTGCGCGCCGCGAGATAGGGATTGGCGATAGGGGAATTCTCTGGCGGATTGCGTCCGGCCATGGGTGATCATCCTCCAGCTACTTGTTCTCGTTGATGGGTGGGGGCGGCGGCGTTGGTCGGCCTGATTGCCGCGTCTGGTCGAGCTTGGCGTTGGCAAGCCCGAGCAGCGATCCGGCATAGGCGCCGGGTGAGGCGATGGCCTTCTCCTTGGCTGCCGATCCGGCAGCCCATCCAGCACTTCCAATGCCGGACGCCATGCCGCGAAGTGCCGCGCCCGCCATCGACGAGCCCCCGGCCCTCGCCGAGCTCGCCGTCTGCGCCCCTTTTGTTGCAGCACTTGCGCCGAGGAACGCCCCGCCGGCTGCGAAGGTGGCGGCCTGGCCGCCATGGCGGATCGCTTCCATGCCGCCGGCGATGGAGGCGCCCTGGACCACGCCCTGCAGGATCGGCGGGACATACATGGCAATGACGAAGACCACGACCGAGATGCCGGCGATCGCAAGCGTGGTGATGAACTGCTCGGAGGTCGCCGTCGGCGCCTCGGCGAGCCCCAGCAGAATGTCGGAGCCGATCTTGGCGATCATTACCAGCGCCATCAGTTTCATGCCGACGGAGAAGGCGTAGACCAGATATTTGACCGCGAAATCCTTGGTGAAGGACGAGCCGCCAAGACCGAGCATGATCATGCCGGCGAGCAGGCCGACATACATCTCGACCATGACGGCGACGAAAATCGCGGCAACCAACGAGAAGGATACGACGACCACGACCATGGCGAAGACCGCGGCGATCGCCAGCGCGTTGTCTTCCCATAAGCCGAACTTCGCCTGTTCCGACATCTTGGTTGCGACCCGGATGCCCGCGTCGAAGATGTTTGCGGGTGATGCCGAGCCGCCGCCGGCGCCGATTTGGTAGAGGCTATCGACCACGGCTTTGGCGAAGGACGGCCCCTGGTCCAGGATGAAGGCGAAGAGGCCGATGAACATGATCCGCCGCACGAGCTCGGCAAACCAGCTGTCGAGCGAGGCGGCGTTGATCGCCAACCATACCGCGGCAATCCCGATCTCGATACCGGCAAGGATCCAGAACAGCGAACGCGCCGCGTTCATCGCCGTTGTCTCCCAGCCTTTCGCGGCGGTTACGACGGAGTTTTCCAGCGTCGTCAGGACCGAACCCTGTTGGGCAAGCGCCGGTGTCGTCGCCAACAGGATGAGGCCGATCGAAATGAACACGAGTTCCAGCTTCCGGGAGGGGTGGACGATCACCATCGCGGTTTCATCTCCTGCCCGCCACGGACGTCGCGATCCGGATCGCCGCTGAAGAATTTTTCGCGATGCTCGCGGCGCTCGGTTTCGGAAGCAGATTGCGTCGCGGCTGCGCCCGATCCGGACACGGGAGCCGGACGCGGCTGGACCACGTTCCAGGTGACGATGCCGGCGCTGAGCGCGACGATCCCCGCCAATACCAGGATGAACAGCAGACGCGGGCTCACCAGCGTGGCTCCATGGTCTGGCCACCACGGATGTCGCGCTCGGTCGCACTGAAAAATTGTTCACGGCGCGCCTGGGCCAGATCCTTTTGAGCCTGCTCGGACTGGAACCATGTGCCCATCATGGCCATCTGCTGGGAGACGAGACCGCGCAGCTTCTGCATCTGCGCGACCTGCTGTGCGGCGATCTGATGCCCGACTTGCAGTGCCTTCATCTGACCATCGGCCGACTCTGACATCGAGCGAAGCGACGACATCGTGCTCTCTTCGCTGGAAAACTGGTCGGCCGTCAGGTTCGCTGCCTTCAGGGTTCCGGCGATCGTGTCGTGATTGGTGTTCGACCAGTTCTGGTAGGTTGTGGAGAAGCTCGCTCCATCAGGCAGATTGCTCTTCATCTCGGCAAAGCTCTGGAAACGCTGCTTCAGCACATCGTCGATATTACCCATCGAGAAGGCGACGCCCTGTCCTTGGGCGACGACGTTTTGCAGGCTCTTCAGGTCGCCTTCGACCTGCCCCCAGATGTGGTTCGGCAATTGCGCCGTGTTCTGCAGGAGATTGTTGTAGATGTTGAGCTGGTTCTGGATCTGCTCGGCAAGCTGGGAGATCTGGGTGATCTGGTTGTTCACCTGCTCCGCGGACTTGCCGACCAACGAGACAAGCTCGGCATTGTTGGCAAGCTGCGTCCACTCTGTCGCCTGCCCGGTGACGCCGCCGGCTTGAGCCGTGACCGGTAGGGTGGCGGAGAGCATAATGGCCGAGATAATTGTGGCGCACGCCACCTTACTTGGCCGGGAAGAATGTTTCGGCATGGGCGATCCCCCTTTGCTGGAGCCAAGGACAAGGCCATGCGGCCCCATGTTCGGAATGCAGGGCGCGGATGCGCTTCAGATCTTCCTTGCCGGATGCCCCGACAAACGAAAGCGCGACGGGCCCGAGCGCCATGTCGAAGAGCCTGCGGCCCTCGGGCGAGACGACGTAGTATTCGCGCTTTGCAAGCGCCGTCGCGACGATCTCGATCTGCCGTTCGTTGAAGCCGATGCGTTCATAGAACTCTCGCGTGCCTGGCTCCCGCGCGGCCCCATTCGGCAGGCAAATCTTGGTCGGGCAACTCTCCTTCAGCACATCGATGATACCGGAGCGTTCGGCGTCCGAAATCGACTGGGTGGCAAGCACCACACCGCAATTGGCCTTGCGCAGCACCTTCAGCCATTCGCGAATCTTGTCCCGAAACACCGGGTGGCCGAGCATCAGCCAGGCCTCGTCGAGAATGATGAGGCTAGGGTAGCCCGTCAGGCGTTTCTCGATGCGGCGGAACAGGTAGGTGAGGACGGGCACGAGATTGCGTTCGCCCATGTTCATCAGTTCCTCGATCTCGAAGCACTGAAAGGCGCTGAGTGCCAGACCGTCCTCCTCGGCATCGAGAAGCTGCCCCATGGGGCCATCGACGGTGTAGTGGTGCAGCGCGTCCTTGATCTCGCGCATCTGCACGCCCGACACGAAGTCGGAAAGCGAACGGCCTCGCGATTCCGCCATCAGCCCGATCTGCCGGGAGATGGCGTTGCGATAGTCCGGGGTGATGGTCACACCCTGCAGTGCCACCAGGGTCTCGACCCATTCCGACGCCCAGGCGCGGTCGCCATCGGTCGAAAGCTCGGCAAGCGGGCAGAAAGCCAGCGCCCTCCCCTTCCCTTCCGGATGAATATCGCCGCCGATCTGGTAGTGATCGCCATCAATGCCAAGCGTCAGCGGCAGCATCGAGCCGCCCTTGTCGAAGGCGAAGACCTGCGCGTCTGGATAACGCCGGAACTGCGCGGCGATCAGCGCCAGCAGGGTCGACTTGCCGGAGCCGGTCGGCCCGAAGATCAGCGTGTGCCCGACGTCGTCGACATGCAGGTTCAGCCGGAACGGCGTCGAGCCGCTGGCAACCTGCATCAGCGGCGGTGAGCCCGGCGGATAGAACGGGCAAGGCGCCGTCGGGCTTCCCGACCAAACGGAGTTCAGCGGAATGAGGTCGGCGAGATTGCGGGTGTTGATCAGCGGCTCGCGGATATTGGCATAGGAGACGCCCGGCAGGCTGCCGAGAAAGGCGTCGGTCGTATTCAGTGTCTCGATCCGTGCGCCAAAACCTTCCGCCTGGATCAGCCGGCGGACCGCCTCGCATTTCTCCTGCAAGCGGGGCTGCAACTCGTCGAAAATGACGATGACCGGTGTATAGTAGCCATAGGCGACGAGTTGCGAAGAGGCTTCGGCAATCGCATCCTCGGTCTCCGTCACCATCATCATGGCGTCCTGATCGACTGAGCGGCTCTGTGTCTGGAAGAGCTGATCGAAGAAGGGCCTGACTTTCTGCTGCCACTTCTTGCGGGTGCGTTCCAGCTTTGCCCGCGCCTCCTCGGCATCGAGGAAAACGAAACGCGACGACCAACGATAGGTGAGCGGCATCAGGTCGAGGCTGTTCAGGATACCCGGCCAGCTCTCGGCCGGCAGGCCGTCGATCGCCACGAGACCGAGAAAACGATTCTCCACCAGCGGCGTCAGGCCATGCTGCAACTCGGCCGTCACCAGCCAGTCGAGATACATCGGGATCTCGGGTAGGCGGACCGGATGGTTCTCGCCGGTGATGCAGAAGCGGATGAACTGGAAGAGCTCGTCATAACGGGCAACCCGGAAGCCACCACGCTCTGACGTCTCCCGCGTCACCATCCGGCGAATCGAGACGACATTAGCGAGATATTGCTCGACCTCGCGGATCGAGGTCAGAAACGTCTCCAGGGCCTTGTCGGCATAGGTAGCCGATCGGCTAACCGTATCCGAATAGACATAGCGAGTCAGGCCGGAGCGCCGCGGCTCCGGCGGCCGCCATGTCAGGATCATTGCGTGCCGGCTCTCGAAATGCCCCCTCTCCTTCTGGAAATGCGCTCGCCGTTCGGCGTCGATCGCCCGCGTGACCGGATCGGGGAAGTGGCAATCGGTATCGACCGGATAATCATCCGTCGGCACGCGAACCGCCTCGACCTGAATCATCCATCCGGAGCCGAGCCGAGACAGGATCGCGTTGATCTGCCGCGACACCTCGTTGCGTTCGGCGTCGGTCGAGCTCTCGCTGTCCGGTCCGGCGAAATACCAGCCGGCCATCAGCGAACCGTCCTTGAGCAGGATCACGCCGTTGTCGACCAGGCCGGCATAGGGCACCAGATCGGCAAAGGACGGACCAGAATGACGGAATGACTTGACGGCAACCATCGAGAACCCTCAGAACTTGCGCCAGGGCGAGGACGTTGCGCGATAGAACGCCTTGTAGGAGATATGGCGGACATAGACCCGCCGCATCAAAGGATCGGCCTTTGCCATCATGCGCAGTGCCGCGACAGCGATCAGCCAGATCGCGAGGCCGAAGAGCGCTGCGTACCAGGTCAGCACAACGAAGATCAGGATGATGGCGGCAAGTGCCGTCAGCAGCACCAGCTCGCGGTCGGCGCCCATCAGCAGGTTCGGACGCGATAGCGCCCTGTGTACAGGCGAGCGGGAAAGGTTGGAGCCGGGCTCAGCCATGCGCTCCCTCCCCTTCTCTTGAAGGTTCGCGCGGCGGCGTAGCGATGTCGGTCGCTGACGGTGTGTCGGCCGCCCCGATCGACGCACCGGTCGCGCCGAACAAGGCGACGATCTGTGTTGAGCCAAGCAGGACCCCGCCGACAAGGGCGATGAAGCAAAGCCGCCGCGCGAAATCATTCAGTTCGCCACCGAAGATCAGCATGCCGCCGGCGATGGCAACGGCTGCCAGGGCAATAAAGCCGGCGACGGGTCCGGTGATCGATTGCTGGATCTGCTGCAGCGGCGACTCCCATGGCAGGCCGCCGCCGCCCGAGGAGGCCAGTGCCGGTTCTGCGAGGGTTAAAGCGATGGTGGCGAGGCCCAGGGTGGCGAGATTTATCCTTGTCTCATGCGGCATGGCTGTCCTCATCAATCTGGGCGTAGTGTTCGGTCCGGTAGCGGGCATTGCTGAACCCCTCGACATGGATCACGTCCCGGACCCGTCTGCCCTTCCCTGTTCGTTCGATGGAAACGACGAGATCAACGGCCTCGCCGATGACTTCCTGCATGGGCTGCTGGCTCGCTTCCGCGGTCAGTTGCTCCAGCCGGCGCAGGGCCGACATCGCCGTGTTGGAATGGATGGTGGTGACGCCGCCCGGATGGCCGGTGTTCCATGCCTTGAGCAGAGTGAGTGCGGCGCCGTCGCGGACCTCGCCGACAATGATGCGGTCCGGTCGCAAACGCATGGTGCTTTTCAGGAGCCGGGCCATATCGACCGTCTCGGTGGTATGCAGGCACAAGGCGTTTTCCGCCGCGCACTGGATCTCGGCGGTGTCTTCCAGGATGACCATGCGATCGTCCGGCGCCGTCGCGACGATCTCGGCGATGACGGCATTGGCGAGTGTCGTCTTGCCGGACCCGGTTCCGCCGGAAATGACGATGTTCATGCGCGACGCGATCGCGCTGCGCAGCACAGAGGCCTGTGCCTCCGTCATGACTTTCGACTTGACGTATTCGTCGAGCGGGATCAGCCGCGACGCCCGTCTCCGGATCGTGAAGGCAGGCGCCGATACCACCGGCGGAAGCAGGCCCTCGAACCGATGTCCGCCGATCGGCAGTTCGCCGGAGATGATCGGCTGCTCGTCGTCAGCTTCCGACTGCAGCGCATGGGCGACACTGCCGATGACGACTTCGGCGGTGGCGGCACTCATCGCCCCGGCGGGGGCAACACCGTGCCCCAGCCGTTCGATGAACAGCCTTCCATCGGGATTGAGCATGATCTCGACGACCGTTGCATCGTCGAGTGCGACGCAGAGCTGGTCGCCGAGTGCGTCCTGGAGTTTGCGGACGAGACGAGGATGGGAACGGAGCTGGGTCACGCCGCGCTCCTCAAAGGACCTGCGCCATCGTGCTCGATGGTCGAACGGTAACCTGGCGGGCAAACCGTGTCGAAGCTGGCGCGATCAGCCGGCAGGCTGCCCGCAACGGCTGTGGTATTGCCAATGGCCACGGGATCGCCGAGACGGCTCATCGGCCATCCCGCACGCTTCAGGATGCGCTCGAAGCGAAGATCAGTGGCGGTGACGATCTCGCTGTAACCGTTTGCCATCGACCATTCGATGATGCCGGCGAACATGGTGAGCGTCGCCTGATGGAGGCTCCCTCCCCTCCCCGCTTGAAGCGACGTGTCGACGCAGAAGCGTGAGCTCTCGACCATTGCGGCATGGGGGTCGAGCGAACCGCGCTCCAGCAGTTGCGGGAATATCTGCTCCAGCATCGTCGGGCCAGATGCAGGCAGCAGGCGCGCGCAGCCGACGACTTTCTGGTCGGCGGAGATCGCCAAGATGTAGGTTGGCTGGAGATCATCGTACTGATCCCGCTCACCCTGGTCCGTAATCGTGACATCCCATTCCAGGCGGTCGCCAAACACGGCGGCCCGAAGACGGTGCATCTGGTTCAGGTAGTTGTGGTTGCTTGCGTAGTGGTCGGCCGAGACGCTCAGAATCTGCATTGTGATCTCCGCATGAACTGGTCAGGCGAAGGAAAATCATCTCGTGCTGCGTGTGGCTATGTGCAGATTTGCATCCGGTGATTCTACCGAATCGGCGGTATAGCTCTCGAAAATCGGGCGGAAGGCGGAGTCTAAAATGTTGATAAGAGGTGCAGATCTGCATTTCCTACACCCCGCTGCGAACAACGGGAGGCAGGCTAACTACAAGATAATGATTGATGAATCCGCTTTCGGCTTAACTGGGGCAAAAGCGCGTTAACCTTTCGTTAACCAAAAACGCCTTGCAACCAAACACGCATTCAGTAATCGTCACGGAAAAATGGCATTACATGCCGATTAACCGTGACAAGAGATTCCACC
>NZ_JAHYXL010000008.1:0-129983 GCF_028534175.1 Shinella sp. HY16
ATGGCCGTCGTCAATTTCAAGGGCGGGAGCGGTAAAACGACCACTGCTGCTCATCTCGCCCAATATCTCGCGCTTCAAGGATATCGGGTTCTGGCTGTCGACCTCGATCCGCAAGCCTCCATGACTGCCCTGCATGGATATCAGCCCGAGTATGACGTCGAGGCGAATGAGACCATGTACGCCGCAATCCGTTACGACGAAAAACGGCGCCCCCTCGCGGAGATTATCAAGCCCACCTACTTCACCGGGCTTGATCTCGTTCCGGGTAATCTGGAGCTTATGGAGTACGAGCACGATACTCCACGAGCGCTTGCAGAGCGTTCCGCGGAGCCCTTTTTTGGGCGCGTTGCATCGGCGCTTGGTTCGGTGGAGGACCGATACGATGTGATGGTGCTCGATTGCCCGCCCCAACTCGGCTTTCTGACACTCGGCGCGCTTTGCGCATCCACGGGATTGTTGATCACTGCCCATCCGCAGATGCTGGACGTCATGTCGATGTGCCAGTTCCTCCTCATGACATCTGACCTCCTCGGTGTGGTACAGGACGCCGGCGGTGATCTCGACTACGACTTCATCCGCTATGTCGTTACGCGCTACGAACCGTCTGATGGTCCCCAGGCGCAGATGGTCGGTTTCATGCGGTCGCTGTTCCGCGAAAGGGTGCTAACCAACACGATGTTGAAATCGACGGCGATTTCCGACGCTGGTTTGTCGAAGCAGTCCCTCTATGAGGTCGGCCGCGAGAATTTTGCCAAGACGACATATGACAGAGCGATCGAGTCGCTCGACGCCGTCAATGGGGAAATCGAGAGCCTAATGAAGCAGGCTTGGGGGAGGGTGACATGAGCCGCAAGGATACGCTCAAAGCCATGCTTTCCAGGAGAGACAGCGAGTTGCCACATGGCAACTCCGAAGTCGACGAGCAGGAAGCGGAAATGGCTCCGGAGAAGAAACTTCAGCACATCCGATCCGGTGCGGTTGGCGCGATGGGCCGATCGCTCGGCAATATCGTGAGTGCCGCCGATCAGGCGCGTGCTCTGATCGCAGAAGGAGCAGCGGTCGTCGATATTTCCCCAGATAAGATCGACAGCTCATTTGTGGCAGATCGTCTCCCGGATGACGGTGAGGGGTTCAAGGAACTGCTTGAAGCGATCCGCCAGTCTGGTCAGAGGAGCCCGGTCTTGTTGCGGCCGCATCCTGAAAAGGCTGACCGATACCAGATTGTGTTTGGCCATAGGCGTGTGCGTGTTGCGACGACGCTGGGACGCCCCGTCAAGGCGGTCGTCCAAAACCTTTCCGACGAAGAGTTGGTTGTTGCGCAAGGTCAGGAAAACGCATCACGAACCGACCTTAGCTATATCGAGCGTGGCCTGTTTGCTGTCGCCCTAGAAGAACGAGGCTTCGACCGCCAGGTGATCATGTCTGCGTTGGGGATGGAGAAAACGCAGCTCTCGAAGCTTATGAGTGTAGCTCATTCCGTACCCAGGCCGATCATCGAGGCAATCGGCCCGGCCCCGAAAGCCGGGCGGCCGCGCTGGATGGGATTGGCTGAGAAGCTCGCAGCAAGCAAGCCGAAGGCCCTTGACGCTCTTCTTCAGAGCCGAGAATTCCGTGCGGCTGACACCGATGACCGCTTCGCGCAGGTGATGGATGCGCTCACCGCAAAACGCAAGGGGACCAAACCGGAGACGATCAAGTCAGAAAGTGGGCAGAAGCTTGCGACGGTGCAGCGATCTTCCAAGGCTCTCAATGTCACTTTCGACGAGAAGGCGTCGCCGGCTTTCGGCGATTATGTGATCGGCAAACTTGAGCAGCTTCATCGCGAGTATCAGGCTTCGATGGAGAGCTGATAGGTTTTGGTGTTTTGACGTAGGATTGGATGGAGAGGATCGAACCGCAAAAGAAAAAGGCCCCCAATCGGTAACCCGTGGAAGCCTTCCTCGTATTCTGTAGCAAGATCGAGAATCGCATTTCCACGAATCACAGTCAAGAGTCTTTGGCACCGTTTTGGTGAGCGGATTTCTTTTGCCATTTGAAAGGTGAAGGAAATGCAGATAGGACGTGTAACGACGCCCCACGGGCGGCCGATGACACTCGCCTTGGTGAAGGGCCAGCTCGAAACAGCCGATCGCGGTCCGAGCAAGGCGGTCAACAAGTGGAAAGTCTTTAACGACGTCGGCGAGGCGAAGGACGTCTTCGGCTTGCAGGATCGTTCGTTAACAGTGCTGCAGGCGCTGCTGAGCTTTTATCCGAGCGATGAGCTTTGCGATGAAAGTGGCGGCCTCGTCGTGTTCCCTTCGAACAGCCAGTTGTCCATGCGCGCCCACGGTATTGCCGGCACAACCTTGCGCCGGCATCTTGCCGCGCTGGTGGACGCCGGACTGATCGAACGTCGCGACAGCCCGAACGGCAAGCGCTACGCACATCGGGGCAGGGGGGGGGAGATTGAGGCCGCCTATGGCTTCAGTCTGGCGCCCCTGCTTGCTCGCGCTGCCGAGCTTGCGAACCTCGCGCACCAGGTCGCCGCGGAGCGCCTTCGATTCAAGCGCGCCAAGGAAGCTCTGTCGCTTTGCCGGCGCGACGTCCGCAAGCTGATCTCAGCCGCGATGGAAGAGGGCGCAAATGGCGATTGGGCGACGATCGAGACCATGTTCATCGGCCTGATGGCCCGCCTTCCGCGCTCTCCTCGCCGCGAAGACGTCGATGCTGTGCTCGAAGAAATGGAGCTTTTGCGTGAGGAAATCATCAACCGCTTGGAAATTCAGGTAAAAGCACAAAAAACGGACGTCAATGACCGCCATGACGGATGTCACATACAGAATTCAAAATCCGAATCCTTCCATGAACTTGAACCTAGCTCTGAAAAAGAGCAGGGCGAAATGTCGAGCCAGAAACCGAAACGAATTGCAGAACCACTGAAGGCATTCCCGCTATCGTTGGTGCTAAGGGCGTGCCCGCAGATTGCCGATTACGCGGTCGGCGGCCGGCTTGAAACCTGGCGTGAGCTGATGGCGACGGCTGTTCTGGTCCGATCTGTGCTGGGGGTCAGTCCATCGGCCTATGAGGAGGCGTGCGCGGTGATGGGGCCGGAAAGCGCCGCGATCGCTGTTGCCTGCATCCTGGAGCGGGCCGAACATATCACGTCGCCCGGCGGCTATCTGCGCGATCTCACCCGCAAGGCGGCGCGCGGCGAATTTGGCCTTGGGCCGATGCTGATGGCGGCGCTGCGAGCGAATGGCGCAGACGAGAAGCGGCGCGCATGATCGCCTGCTTCCCGTCAGGATCACGAAATGTCGGGAATCCGATCGGAGATCTTCACGAGATAGTCGTCGATCGCCTCCTCGATGTAGCTGTTGAACTTGCGTCGCTCGATTGCGGCGAGGATCTTCAGCTTCTTGTGGACCTCAACACGGATATGGATGCCGGTCGTGACTTTCTCGGTATCGCGGAAGCGCTTGCCGGCGATTGGATCGCGGCTTTCGCCCTTGGCGACCAGGTCGCGGAACTGAGTCCGGCCGCCCGCCGCTAGTGGCGATGCGCCGCCATCATCGCCAGTCGTCGCCGGGGGAGGGTAGGCCGCCGGCTTTTCGCGCACGGATGGCCGGTCGCGGCCGGTCGAGATCAGCCCGAGCACGAGGTTCTTGCTGTCCGATCCTTCGCTCATAGCAGAGCCTCCTTCGCGGTCGACCTGTAGAGGGTGAGCAGCTCGCCGAGGAGCGTTTCCATTTCGGCGATTGCCTTCGGATCGGATTTCGCGGCGGTCTGAAGCGTGCCGGCGGCGCCGATCGACTGATAGGCGGCGCGCCGGGCGATCGGCTGCGACGAAAGGGCAACGCCGCTCTCCCGCAGGATTTCGCGCAGCGGTTCATGGGCCTTGGCGCGGCCGGTCACGAGATCGTGCTGGTTGATCACGATCATCGCCGGCAGCTTGCGCTTCTGGTCTTCCTCTACGACTGGAATATGGTTGAGCGCGAGCTGCATGCCGGCAACGACATCGTCCTGGGTCGTCTGCAACGGGATCAGAACGATGTCGGCGCAGTAGAGACCGGCGAACAGGTTTTCGTTCGTCGTTCCCTCAATATCGATAAAGACGATCTTTCCTTCGAATTGGCGTTCCAGCGCCATCTTGTAGATTCGGTTTGGGTCGAGGCAGCTTTCCGCCTCCAGCCGGTCCGGCCAGACGTTCATCTGCTTTGACATCGTGACCCAGCGCATCGTGTTCGCCCGGCTGTCGGCGTCGATGAGGAAGACGTCGTTGCCGGCATGGGCGGCCGTTCCTGACAACGCCCGGACGAGCGTAGTTTTCCCGGTTCCGCCTTTCGGGTTGGCGATGGTGACGATCATTGTGGCTCCTTCGTTGAAGTAAATTATAATTAACTCCTGTGCCTCCTTTCCGCAACGAAATCACTGCCCGTTGTTCATTGCCCATTGATGACTGACGGTTGATGACTGCCCACTGACAACGGGCAACGGTGAACGGACAATCATCAATTGACCGTTGATAATGAGCAATTGCCCGTTGGTAACTAACCGTTGTCAATGAGTAATTGCCAATTAACCGCGATGCCGCGGTTAATTGGAGCACGAACAACGGGCAATTGTTAATGTGACGCGCATCGGCGGTGAAGCCTCGTCGTGGCCGGGGGATCGAGAGCGCTTGTCCGTTTGAAGCTGTTTTGAGGAATAAAATATAGTTTAGTTATCTGTGGCAGGATAGTCAAGTTTGTGGTACAAACTCGACGCCGCCCCGCCTCCGGCAGGGCAGTGGTTCGCGCCTCTGGCGCTCCGGGTCGCCTCCGGCAACCTGGCAAGCGGGAAGGAAACGATGCGGAGCGAGGTGGTCAGGGTCCGACTTCAGCCAGAGGAGCGCGATGCGCTCGCCGCGCTGTGCGAGGAAGGGCGCACCGCCAGCGACGTCATCCGGCTGCTATTTCGCGAACAGGCGGGCCTTCCGCTCCCGGTCGGGCCAGCCGAGGCCGACGCCCTGCGGGGGACGAACGAGGAGCTGCGGCGCATCGGCATCAACCTCAACCAGGCGGTCCGGGCGATGAACGAGGGTCGCGTCGGTTACGAACCGCATCTCGACGCGGCCCTGCGCACCCTCCTCGATGGCGTGTTCCGGCTGCGCGCCGACGTCGATCTGATGCTGCGGATCAGCCGCAAGGAGCGGAGGGGAGCTGGCCGTGGCGCATGACTGGTCCGGACTGCTTAGTGAGATCGAGGCTTTTTCCGCTCGCCGCGCGGCTTTGCTGATAGACGAGGAAGAGGAACAGCGTCGCCGGCGCGCCAGTGGCATCGCTCTGTCGGACAGGGAACCGGCACGACGCTTTGTTCCCACAGGGATCGCAAAGAAAGCGGCGGCCGGGGCTTCTATTCCTTCGAGCGAGCCGACCATCGCATCCATCCTGCAGGCGCCGGCTTCATCGCAACAGGGCGTCATTGCGCTGGTCGGTACGCTGGATGGAGGCGGCAATCGCGAAGACGAGGACGAGCCGCGGGCGTCGGCCGGCGGGGGAGGGGGCGGGGGTTCCGCCGCGACCGCGCCGCGCGCCGCTAGGCCGACCGCCCCGCCACAGGCGGCGACGGGTCGGGCTTCGGCAGAAACAGCGAGTCGGGGAGCAATTGCCGCCGGCGCCCAGCCGGTCGTGGTCAAGGTGACGTCGACGGTCTCAAGCCGGGCGTCGGCTGCCGGCCTGATGACCTATCTCGGCACGCGCGAGGTCGAAAACGAAAACGGCGAGAACGGCAAAGTCGACATTTCGATTTATGATCAGGATGGTGTTGCGATTTCCAGCCGGGAGGACCGGGCGGCGGCTCTGGCCGAATGGGCTGCTGATTTCCGCGAGACTTATGCGGTCAACGCGCTGGCCACCTTCTCCATGAAGCTTGCCGATGAAGTCGATGATGCGGCCCTTCACGACGCCCTGAACGCTGCCTTCAGCTCAAAACCGTTCCTGTATTCCCGGCATGCCGACGGACAGGTTTCTGTTTTCGCGGTGACCGATCTGCCGGCCAAGCGGATCGCCGGCGCGCTGAAGGCCCGCGAGAAAGGCGAGGGGCCAGCGCGCGCCGTCGAAAATGCGGAGGCGGCCTTTGCTCGCCGCCTGGCCGACGCCGGTGTCTCGGCCGAGGTCCGCGTTCTCGGCGCGGCCGTCTCGGAGAAATCCGGCCGCTACTTCCTCGAAAAGTTCCTGCGCACGGAGAAGGCCATCACCACTAGCGAAGGCGATCTGGTCAAGGGGGGCTCCAGTGTCAAGGACAGGGCCGACGGCATCTGGCGCTCCTGGTCTTCGCATATTCGCACCGTCGAACCGCGCAACGCTTTCCACATTATCTTCTCGGCGCGGGCCGGGACCGATGCGGAGGCGATGACGCGCGCCGTCCGGGATTTCCTAAGCGAGCAGGTCGCCGGCCATCGCTGGATCACGGCGCATCACCCGGAAACCGGCCATGTTCATATTCATGCGATGATCTCGGCGCGCGACGATGTCGGCAAGGCGTTGCGGCTCACCAAACCGGAGCTGTACGAATGGCGCGAACGTTTCGCGGCCAAGGCGCGGGAACGGGGTATCGCCATGGTCGCCACCCGGCGCGCGGATGTGGCGGCCACGCGGCCTTATAGCCAGGCGCAGGCCGGCGCCTATGAACGCGGCAGACAAGACGCTCGCTACCTCAAGACCCCGGCCGTCACCAATCGCGTCGAGCGCAAGCGCGCCGGTGTCGTGGACCGTGTCTCGCTCACCAACGGCAACCTCGCGCTTGCCCCGAAATGGCAGGCGACCGCGATCGCCCTGCAGCGGGCAGGCGCGGAGCCTTCCGTGATCGCGGCGGCCAACCGGTTCGCAGCCGCGGCCTCCGCTCAAGCACCGCATGCCGCTGCTCGGGCCAGTGGCTTCGTTCTGCTCCGGTTGGACGTCGAACAGGCCATTCAGTGCGAGACGATGGCGGTGATTGTCGAGGGGGCCGTCGGCGTCGAGGCCAAGTTGATTTCGGCCGAGGGCAAGTCCTTCCAGATCCTGGCGCCCACGACCGCGAGCGCCAGCAAGATCGAGCGCGAGCTGGCGAAGCAGAACGACGAGGCTGGCCCCGGTCCCGAGATGCAGTCCGTCGTGCGTGATTTCCAGGCGCGGTTGCTGGGCCATGGATTGCGCGCCTCTGTCGTCATCGAGGCGGCGGGCTCCGCGAAGCATGGTGCGCCGTCGCCCTGGCTGCAGAGGAAATTCGATGCGTTGGCCGAGCAGTCCGTTGCGCCGCCAGATGAACCATTGGCGGAATTCAAAAGCCTGATCGCAACCATTCAACAGCAGAAGGAAAAGGCCATGCCTCTATCGTTGGAACAGTTCGACGAGCGCGTCTCGCGGGCGAACAAATCCATGGACCGCCTGGAGACGATGGTCGACAGCAGCGCCGAGCGTCAGGCCGTCGAGGAGATGCGCAAGGAAATCTCCGCGCTGTTCGAAGAGCAGCGTCGTGACATCCAGATGCAGCAGATGCGCTCGGTCAACGACACAGCGGGGTCAGGGGATACGCCGCCGGCGGCCCGCGTCGATGAGGCGCGCGCCCAGGACCGGCCACCGCCGGCAACTGTCGATCCCGCGATTGCCGCCCAGCAGCAGGCAATTGCCGCCGGTCGCGCGTCCCGCGCGGCGCGGGAGCAGGCCGGTGCGTCGAAGGCTGCCCAGGACGAGCAGCGCCAACAGATCCTTCGGCAGGCGGAACAGGAGCGCCAGCGCGGCAACGACCGGGAAGGAGCCGAACGGTAGGCGCGTTCCTATTCCTCCATCAAGCCGTCGAAGACTTCCAGCAGGGCGTTGACGATGGCCTGGCCAAGCGCATTGGCCGAGGCGGCGATCTCATCGTCGCTTTGGTCTCGGGTGGCGATCGCAAGGTTACCGCCCTCCTCGGTGACAATCGCCTTCGCCCTCTCGATGGCCCAGAGGGCAAAATCGCTCCGGTTGGAGATCGTCATTGTGTCGGTGGTCTCATCCATGGCGTTTACTCTCCATCGGCGCAGCACAACCCGCTGTCAGTTTCCCTCGTGATGAATTCCAGCCATATCGCTTGGCGGGTATCGGGGGAACCATCTTCAGAATCTTATCTTGGGACTGAATTCATTCGGCATTCTTGCGTCTGAATGTTTGCGCCGCGCCGCGTGATCGCCTAGACTCACGGGTGAAGCAGTGACGCGCTGCTTTAGGGCGTGGAAACCCTTGTACACGGGTACGAGTGCCGACCTGTAACGGCACTATCTCCTTGACCTTATGGTCGGGGAGCCTGCGGCGTATGCAACAGGTTCTCCGAACTAAAGGCCGTGGGGATCGTGTGTACACGGTTTTCCAACTCCCCGATCACCAGGGGTCAAAGAGCAGAGCGGGGGCGTACCGCAAGCTCTTGGAGGAAACCGAGTGTCAGCAGAACCCTCCTTCACACTGTATACCTATTCGCCCGAGCTTCAGCCGGTGCAAGCGCGCTGGTGCGACGATGGTATTGGCGATGCGTTTTTTGGTAATGCTGAGACCGCCCGCGCCGCGGTCGCCGAACTGCGCGATGCAGTTGCCGACGAGCCGGGCCACGACTGGCCGCCAATGCGGCTGGAGCGGATCGAGACCGTGCCGGTGACAAGGGATGCGTTCCTCGCGCTGCTCAACAATGGCGTCGGCGCCATCATCAAGACCTACGACATCATCGAGACGATCGGGGGAAATTGAATGGCGAAGATTCCCGATCCGATCGACGTCGAAGTCGGCGGCAAGATCAAGGCGCAGCGCCGGCTGGCCGATATGAGCCAGAATACCCTGGCCGACCGGCTCGGCGTCACCTTTCAGCAGATTCAGAAATACGAGAAGGGCACCAACCGGGTCAGCTCAAGCCGTCTGGCAATGATCGCGGAGACCTTTGGTGTTCCGCCGGCCTATTTCTTTCCGGGCTCGACGGTCGACCCTGGCCAGGCGGCAACGGCCGCCGCGCCGGAGCTGGTCGGCTTCATCGAGACCAACGAGGGGCGAGATTTGAATCTGGCGTTCGCACGCATCAGCTCGAAAACTATGCGCAGGAAGGTGGTCGGTCTGATCACGGCACTCGCCGCCGCGCTTCCGCCCCCGGAGCGCGATTCCAGCGAATGAGGTCTCGGGAGAAAAATATGTACGATGCCTCCTTGAAGAATGCTGCATCGCAACATACATCCAAAATATCGGAGCTGCTCTCCTCCTCCCAGCAGCTTCGGGCGACTGACGACGTTCCTCCTCCCAAGTTGTCAGTCAGAATCGAAGCCCGGTGCATCTCCTCCCGCACCGGGCTTTTTCATGTAAATGCACCTGCGGACAGCTTTCCGCTCGCCTGATCGGTTGCATCGTTCACGTCCCACCGCATGACCGTTGTTCAAACGCTGACGGTGATGACAAACGATCATTTGTAAACGTCTCTTGGACGCCGTTGGAACAGCGAAAAGCCTGCAAACCGGCGATTTTACGACCGGAGCAATGCATTGGCGTGGGGTTCTGTTCAATTCGATATTGGCAACTTATCGGAAGTTAGGCGTCATCTTGGTGATATCAGCTAGTGACGGACACTAACTATCTTATAGCGTCCGTTTAGCAAATCATTTACCATGAATTCAATGCCTTATGATCTGTCAAAGTTGCCTCTCCAGACACTGATGCGGCCGATTTCGGACGCGGCTTCCCTGTTGACGCGCCTCGACGAGCGGGTTGCCCGCTCACCGGTCGGCGCTGGCTTTCTCGAACGGACGCATTTCGCCGACGCCTGCGCGTCGCTGTGGATCGACGGCGAGCTCGTCCACCTCGAGGATCTGGTGCTGCACGACGCCGGCCATGATATCCGCACGCCGACGCACGAACTCACCATCGCCCGCGACGTCCTGAAAACCCGCCGGCGTATCGCCGCCCAGCCGACCGGTTGGGCGCTGAGCCCCGACAGTCTCCGCTCGTTGCGCGGGCGCAACGTCGTTTCACCATCATCTGGAGGCGATGGCAGCGCCGAGAACAAAAGCAACGCGCTGGAAGCGGACGCTGTCGAAGACGGGGAGGGGGATGATGATGACGGCGCCGGTGTCTTCGACGCGGAGTTTGCCGCCATCGATGCGGTGCTCGCCCGATCCGAGGCAGCCATCGAGCAAGCAAAGACGCTCGGACGCGCCGGCACTCGCGAAAAAGATCCGCTGGTCTATGACCTGGACTGGGATGAGGACGAACGGATGGAGGAATGGCGTGTCGTGCTGGCCGAGACCAAAGGTCTGCCGCCGGTATTGCAGGAGATCATCGCCCTCGATGCCTGGAACTATCTGCAGGTGTTGCAGCACGCGCCCTGGCTCGGTCGGCTGCTCGCCGCCGAAACGCTGCGGGAAGCCGGTCTCACGACCGCGGCGCATTTGGCCGCCGTCAATCTCGGCCTCAAATCCATCCCCGTCGAGCGCCGCCGGCATCGCACTCGCGATACCCGCCTGTTGGCGATCGTCAATGGGATCATTGCTGCGGCCGAACGTGGGCTGAAGGAGCACGATCGGCTTGCCCTCGCAAAACAGATGCTGGAGCGGCGGCTGGTCGGCCGGCGCTCATCTTCCAATCTGCCTGGTCTGATCGAATTCGTCATCGCGCGGCCGCTGGTCTCGGCCGGCATGGTCGCCGAGACGCTCAAGGTGACGCCGCGGACTGCGCTCAGGATCGTCGAAGAGTTGGGACTACGCGAGATGACGGGGAGGGGGAGGTTTCGGGCGTGGGGGATCGTCTGATCACCTCGACCGGCGACATTGCTCGAGAGAGATGACTTTCTGCTATGGAAGCAGGACCGCTTCTAGGCGAGGAAGCGTGTTACAAGCTTGGTCAGCAGACGTTTCTAGGGAGGTGACAAATAGGTTCGGTTGCGATGTTTGATGTGTTAGTTGTCTGCCGCCGCCGTAAGGACCGGTCCAAGTGTAAGCGCCTTGATGATGGTCCCGCTGGCTCTCACCAAGGGTACGCAGAGACTTTGCGACGCTTGCCTGCAAAACGCGGCGTGCCGTTTAGGTCCGCATCGAGCCGGGCCGATCGCGCGAAACGGCGATCAATGGATACAATACTGGAAAGCTTGCTCATGCTGCGATCTGACGGTCGGGTTTGCGTGGGTAGGCGAGAGAAAGAACCGTCGTCGGATCGAACTCGGACGTGCGCTGGATCTGGCGAAGACCGGCCGTGTCGACCCATTGCCAAGCACCTGCCGTCAGATCGTCAAGCCGCATCAGCCGGGAAACCACGCTGTCTTCGTCGAGTTTGAAAACGCGTCCTGGCGAGCCTGCTCCATAACAAATCTGTTCAGCCGTGAATGTCGTTGCTCCCCCGGATCGTTCCCAGAACTGACCAAGCGCGTAAGCGAAAATGGCGTCATGGAGGCCAGGCTTCGGACCGCGAACAAACTCGTACCAGCCGCCAAGCCGAGCTTCCCGGATCAATGCAAGCTCGGCTAACAGAGGCTCAGCCGCGTCCTCATTGAGAGTGTCCGCGCGCCGCACATAGCTGCGCAAGAAAACGTCGATATCGCGCTTCAGTGTTCCGCGCGTTGCCCGCCATCCGTTGCTCTCAACCAAGACCATGAGCTGGTCGAGCAACATCGCCGGATCAAACTCGATCGCATTGAGCAAATTGAACGCGTAGTAGGCAGTTGTTGTCATCGCCGGCGTACTGGCGATATGCCAATGAGCGAGCCAAATCGTCGACGATTGCTCGAGGTAAGGATCGAGACCATCGTCGCTGAGAATGGCGTGACCAAGCCTAGTTGGTGCAATCATGCGATCAACTTCGGCGAAGAAGCCCGAAGCGAGCGCCCAATAGCGCATCGACACCGCCATATTGCGCCCGACGCCGAAACGAGTTATTGCATCTTGTTCCTGAAATGTTCTCGAATCGGCTCCGCCGCCGATTGCATCGAAGGCTTTCTTTAACCACAGCAGTCGGAGCGGGAACGTTTCGTGTCCCGTAAACTGCCCTCTCGAATCGATCTTTATCGTAGCGCGTCCCATGAACGGGACCTTACTGGTGAACCTCTCCAGTTTCAAGGCGAGACAGTGCAGCAGCTTCAACAATGTAGTTGGCAGCGCTCAGTATCTCTTCAGAATTCTGGTAGCGATTACAGAAAATCCGAACAACGCCGCGCGCGTCAATTTCAGAAAGTCCAATAGATTCAAGAACATGTGATGTCTTGATTTGCCCTGCGGTGCATGCTGAGCCCGTTGAAAGCGACACGTTGCGCGCGATGCGGGCGCAGAGCTCGTCCGCATCGACGCCGAAGAGCTGGATAGACGCAGTGCCTGGAACCGTTGGCGCATCGCCGCTGACTCGCCGGAAACGAAGCTGCCGTTGTTCAATCGTCTCGAGCAACCGATCGATCAACCCAGAGCAATGCTCCCCGTCGGACGGAAGCCGATGTTTTGCAACCCGAGCTGCCGCGCCAAAACCCGCAATCAGTGCGACCGGTTCGGTTCCCGGCCTCAGGCCGCTTTGCTGGCCGCCACCCAAAGTCAATGGAACCGGCTTTGGCGCGGATGCGGCAACATACAAGGCGCCTATGCCCATTGGACCATAGCATTTATGCGCCGAAAGGGTCAGGTAATCGACATCAAGTTCAATGACGTCGACATCGATCTTTCCGACGGCCTGCGCAGCATCGCTATGGAAAAGCGCGCCGCTCTCATGCGCCATGGCGGCAGCTTCTTTGACCGGCTGAATGACGCCGGTTTCGTTGTTGACCATCATCACTGATACGAACAGAAGGTCCGGGCCAACAAGTTTGGCGTATTCGACAAGGTCCAAGCGACCGCGATTATCAACTGGTGCTATGGCAACCTCGAAGCCTTCGCGCCGCAAAGCATATGCAGGTTCCAGGACAGCTTTATGTTCGACTGCCGAGACCAAGATGCGGTTCCGGTCCGGATCTAGGTTCCGTGCCGCTCGAACCGCACCGATGATTGCGAGGTTGTTCGCTTCCGTGGCGCCCGAGGTGAAGGTGATCTCGTGCGACGATGCGCCGATTAGATCAGCCACGAATTCGCGACCATTGGCGATCGTGCGCGCTGCCGTTTCACCCGAGATGTTGGGTGAGCCAGCGTTACCGGGTTGCGTCCAAACAGCGAGCATCGCCTCGCGCGCTTCTGGCGCAAGCGGCAGGCTGGCGAAACCATCGAGATAGATCGGATGCATCATCTGAAATCCGCCAGCTTTTAAATGAGAAGCTGGTTTTAAACGTTGCCAGGGTTTTAGGGCTAGGCGCCTAGATTAGAGCCTCGTTATCTCCGGTTTGGGCTCTCCCTGCCACTCGAGTCGCCATATTGCTCCTTGCCGCAGATTTTGAACGAGCGAGGGGTGAAAAGCCACGAGGCAAGTGCCTCCCGTCGATCTCACGGAAGGATAGATCAGCCCGGGGCTGTCTTTTTCCTTGCGAAGCCACTTGGCAAGAGCTTGCCCTGCGGGGTAGGCGACCGCGGGGTCGACGCTCAGGCTAGGGTCAGTTGCAAAATCCGCGCCCCGAAGGTCATGAAATTGACCCACGAAGTCGGCGATCAATTCCGCGTAGTCTGTTACGTTCTCAAAACGGTTGATCGCCTCAAGTTCCCGGGTCAGGTGAAAGGATACTTCAGCCAGGGCAGTCTCAGTTTGGAGGGCGCAGTACCACGCGCCACGTTCATCATCATTGAACCGGTTTCCGCCCGGGCGAGTGTACGTGAACGCCGCGTTGATGAAAGTGTGGCCCGGCCTGCCGAAGACGAGCTCCTTGGGATCAAGATCCAACAAGCCGCCTTCCTGCCCTTGAAGGCGGCCGCTGGTCGCACCCTCTAATTCAGCCAGATCATCCAATGCACCTTGGTTCGGAGCAAGAGCCAGCAATATTGGTCCCTTGAGCCGAGCGGTGGATATAAGACGGACAGTGTCTCGTTGAAAAATGTCGGCGCGGATGGGCTCGATCAAAGGCCACCTCGCAACGCATCAATATGACGCCTTACGAGCAGAAGCTTCGGGATGCCACCCTCAATCATCACGTCAATTGGCCGTCGCCCGTCGAAAAGCGGTCCCTTGTTTGGAAGCTTCACCCATTCGTCGGCAAGGGGTTCAGAGAAAAGCAGTCGCAAGCCTTTGAAAATCCCGACCAAGGCGCTGATCCTTGTGAGAGTATCCTGAGACAGGCTTCCGCTCCATTCTCCCTTTTTCATTCGGAACCAGGTTCGTTCCGAGACATCACCCAATAAAGCGCATACCTCCACGCTGGTGAGGCGCCAAATCTCGGCCAACCGAACAACTCCGGATACAGCTGCTAAGGTCAGCCGCTCACGTGCGCTCTCGTCGCCAAGGTTGACGGGCGACTGCGGAATTCCATTGTCACGAACTGCGTGTGCTACGACCATGATAGCCTCCATCTGACAGTGAATATACTGCCAAATGGCAGAATTTCAAGACCCCAGGCTGCAATACCTCCGAGGGCGTTACCGAAACTACAAGGCGTTGAACTCAGCCGCGACGGTCGCCCTCGGGTATCATCTCGGAGAACTTGCTCTACTTCGGTCGTCGCGTAATCAGCGCTCTGCAATCGGAAGAACCGCATAAAATGCAACAGCATGGTGCATCCGAGGAGAAGGCAGGTCGAAGCCAGCCACGCTCCGTAAATAGCCAAGACCAAAGCGGTTAGAGTGAGAAGGCGTTTCCTCTGCCGACATAACCGACGCGTTGGGCCTTCAGGTCGAGTCGGTCATTCGCCGCTTTCGGCTGCTGGAAGGCATCAGTCCCGAAGCGGCCGAGATGCTGAAGGATACGCCCTGTTCGATGAAGGTGTTCGATGTCTTGCGACAAATGCCCGCCGTTCGGCAGATCGAAGCGGCGGATTTGATGATAGGTCAGCACAATTTTACCGTCATGTTCGCCCGAGCGATCCGCGCTGCCACGCCTGACAGCCAACTGGTAACGGCCAAAAAGGTGACGGGCGCGGCTGCAGGCACGCCATCAGGCCAGCAGATAGCCCGTATGGAACGGGAGCTGGCCGCACTGCAGACGCAAGTGAAAAGCGTCGAGGAAGCCTATGGCATCGACAATCTGCACCTCACCATAGCGCGCGGATATGCCGCCAAGCTGCTCGCGAACGGTCGGATCAGCCGTTGGCTTACGCATCATCGCCTGGAATATCTCGGCGAGTTTCAGAAAATAGCTGAGATAGATTTGATCGGCCTTCAATCCGACGCGCCGGAGGCATAGCCGCATGCTACCGGGGAAAGGGATCCTCACCGGCTACCGGCCCCGCCGCCTGGCGGGGCCTTCGCCGCTCAAGGAAGCCGCATCCAGGCATCGAGCCTGCCTGCGGCAATTCTGCGGTCGAGACGGTCGCTCATGCCGTCAGGTTTGTGACGTGACCAGGCATCGAGGACACGAGGTATGTACCGGCCTGGGTGGGCATCCTGGTCGGCACATGCGACTGGACAATCGTGCCGGCGAGAGCTGCGATAACAAGAAATGCGCGGAACATGGCAGGGGCCTTTCCTTTGATTAGAAACGGGGCAGATGGACGGTCGCGTCGTCGGGCAGGGAGCCGAGCGGCTTACCGTTGACGTCGCAGCGGGCGGCCAATTTCTTCTCCCGCTCGTCGCGCCGACGGGCCTCGACCGCTTGCGCGCGGGCGAGCGCGGCCGCGAAAGCGGGGATTTCGCCGAGCGCAGTCTGATAGCCCACGGGCTGATGCTGCGGCAGCTCGGGGGCCGGGATACCGAGCATCTCGGCGGTATCGCACAGCAGCTCGGAGGCGGGACCGCTCAACGCGTTAACGGCGTAAGCTTCGCTCACGTTGATGAGAAGCCGCGTGTCACCGGTGACGAAAACAACGTCGCAGACGATCCGCACGAACTCCGGTTCCGTGAGGCTCAAGGACACATCTTCCTTCTCGACGTCGCCCGCGGGGAGCATCTCGTGTGAGAACCACAAATTGATCGACATACGGGTGAACAGCACACGCGGGCCGAGTTCGGCTAGGTCGGCGAGGCCGAGGTGGGAGAGACCTTTCGCGAACGCCGAGGCGGCGTCTTTGTAGTTGCCATCGTAGAGATAGAGCTGACCTTCGAGAGAGCGCATAGCGGCCCGGTCGATCTTGCGCTCCAGGATTTTTTCCGCCGTCTTGGCGGCGCGCAGCTCGTTGTAGCGTTGGCGTAAGCGGGAAAGCAGTTTCCAGCCGTCGGCGATCGTCTTGCGCAGGTTCTCGCAAAGGGCCTCCGACGGCTCGTTCCCGCTCTTTAGACAGGCCGTTTTCTCGGCGTGGAGCCGGCGCAGATTGTACTCCATCAGCTGCGCCTCGAACGGAATTCCCGAGATGCCCGGGAATAGCTCCCCCAGAACGGCGGGAGCGAGACCGGCAATGTCAGCCTCGCCCTTGCGGACGCGGCAGACCGCCGGTTCGTTGGAGCGCAGGAAATCCGCCACCTCAGCGCCGGTCGTCAGGTTGAATTCGTTCCTGATGATGTTCAGGAAGAAGAGGTTGTCGCGGCGCCAGAGCGGGAACTCGGCGGAGCTTGCAGCAGAGGCAGTCTTGACTTTAGGCGCCATGCGTTCCTCGACTCCGAATAGATGTTGTCCCTGATGATATGGTAACGCTTCCGACAATCTTCACTTTCAGACTGAAATTGGCGCCAGTGTGGCCGCCCGGAAGCGTTGCGGCGGAAGCCCTGCCGGGTCCTTGCAACCCGGCAGGGGCATTGCGGCGGTCTGGCCTGAAGGCCAGCGGTCAGGCCGCCTTGCGCGCCCCGAAGGCCGCGAGCGCGGCGTCGGAGACAGCCGCCGTGGAAACCGGCGCATAGGCGTTCTGCGTCGCATCGTAAGCCAGCGTCAGCGTCTCGCCAGCGATGACCACGTCGAGCTCATAGAAGCCTTCGGTCACCCGATCCGTGATCGTGATCGATTCCAGGTTCTCGGTGACGATGTAGCCGCCGTATCCGTAGATGCCGTCGATCGCGAGGTAGGCGATGTCGATGAACGAGCCGGTGTCGAAGAACACCCCGAGCTTCGTCGGATCGCCCTTGGTCGACGCCTCCAGGTACTGGGCCGAAAGGCTGCCCGAACGCACGCCGGCGAGGGTGGTGAAGGGGAAGACCATATCCTTCACGTCGCGCAGCGCCGCGCGCTCGAAGTCGCGGGCATTGGCGATCTTGCGATTGAAACCGACAGTCGTAGCCATGATGTAACCTCATCGAATGTACAAGTATAGGCCGAGTTGCTTCGGCGGTGAAGTAGAGAGCGATGCGTTGCTCTCTATGACTATTTATAGCGGCGCCTTCAGGGTGCGTTTTCAGGTTGGAAATTGCCTGGCCGGAAGGGTTCAGAACCGTTGTGACTGGCGGACCGAACCCACACGTTTCGAGGGTTGCGATGGGAGCACGCATTCCTGGCGTCGGTTACTGCCTGAGAACGGCTGATCCGGGATTCATGGCGTAGCTGATGTGATCCGGGCGAGACCCTTCTGGCGCGGGTCTAACGCTTCGCTCCCCGAACCCGCTGCGCGGTTTCGGCGCGTCGCGTAACGATCCTCTCGCGGTGCTGCACCGTCGGCACGACCGCATCAATTTTGAGGCGCGGGAACTGTGTGTTTACGGCTGGTGGCCGGACGGGTAATTCGCCTCGGGCGCGGCTACGAGGTCGTGTTCCTTCCCTTCGGATGATAGCCGCGACCGCGCTTTTCGCGCAGCAGTTCGAGGAACAGGCCCACAGCTTCTTCCTCGCAGGCGAAGCTGTGTTTCATCGTTTGGCCCTGGGCGCCGATCCGGCCCCAGCGGCGCGTCAGGCAGATCTCGCCGAAGAGCGTCGGCTCGATCATCATGGCGTAGAAGCGCGCCATATTCATCGACGGATCGATTCGCTCGACATAGAGTTGATAGGGCTGTGCGATCATGACGAGAGAATCCCTCAATCGGGAATCGCCGTCCAATGAGTTTCCAGAATCGTCCAAGACCGGTCGATTCATTTTTTTGATGACGCTTCGGGCGGGCCGCACGGGGCGGGCGGACGGTGCGAGGCGCCAATCTCCAACGGACGGTTCCGTCCCGTGGTGACGATCCTTCCCTATCCGCTTTCTGCTTCCGCGGGCTCGTCGCCGGACACGCTGCGCTGCCTCAATCCTGCGCGCACCAATCGCAGTCGGTCTCGCTCCTGCGCCGGGCACGTCCTTCCTCGACAAGCTGTCCGTCGAGCGATCGGTCGGCGCGCGTGACGGTGCGCAGCTTGCGTCCATACCGATCGACGTCGCGCCGTCCGGGCTGGAGCGAAAACCCGCCGTCGTTCAAGAGCGCGAGCGGCCGGTCACGAGCGATCTCGCCGACATGTTTTTCGTCCTCGCACAACGGCGACGAGATCTCCGGCGCGTCGATATCGGCGATCCTGATCTTGTCCCCCTTGAACCAGAACGTGTCGCCGTCGACGACGCAGGTGCCCCGGATAGGGCAGTCGCAGATCTTGAACGTCGCTTCGAGCATGTCGATCCGCGGCGGTGGCGTGATCTTGAATTTCTCGCGCGACCTGTCGGCACGGGGAAACTCTGCTGGCCGCCCGAACCGATCGTCACTGGCGATCCACAGCGCGCTGAGAACGGCCGCCGCAAATGCTGCGCTGATGACGATGCCGCGCGGGGCCGTCATGCTTTTTTCTCCGGTTGAAACCTGTTCTCCTTCACGCAAGCCCTCATGTCGGCGCGCCGGAACCAGATCGCGCGCCCGCAGCGCAGCGGCGGGTTGCCCGCCGTGAAGACGATCTGTTCGTCGCCGCGCATGCGCATGACCTCGTAGGGCAGGATCAGCGGCCGGCGGCTGAGTTGCTTCGAGCGCGATCGCGACGATCCGTAAGACTGGCTGGTGCGGCTCGTCTGATCGACCTCGATCGTCGTGTCGCCGCACCGTTTCGACAGATACTCGGCCGTCTCCGGATCGTTGATCGCCGCGAACGATATCCACGACGCCGACTCGAACCATTTCGAGCTGGCATCGCGCCCGCCATAGGCTTCGCGCATCTGGCCGATCGACTGGAAGATCATTGTGAGGGTGATGCCGTATTTGCGGCCGGCGTCGCGGGCCGTTTCGAGAATGCGCAGATAGCCGAGGCGCGCGACCTCGTCGAGCAGGAACAGCGTGCGTCCCTTCACCTTGTCATTGCGGTTATAGATGGCGTTGAGCAGCGTGCCGATGACCACGCGTGCCAGTCCGGGGTGCGCCTCCAGCACCTTGAGATCGAGTGCAATGAACAGGTCCGTGCTGCCTTCCGCAAGATCGTCGGTGGAGAAACTGTCGCCAGACACGAGGGCGGCGTAATTCGGGTACGAGAGCCAGTGCGTTTCCTTGACCGCATTGGCGTAGACGCCGGAAAGGGTCTCTGGCGTCATATTGACGAAAACGGCCACATTTTCCTTCACGAAGTTGGAGTCTGAACCTTCGTAAATGCCGTCAGGCGCTCGCGCAGCTTCGGTTCCGGCTCCGAGAGATTTGACCTGACGCGCCGCAGCGTCTGGTCTTTCTCGCCCGTATGCCCGGACAGGCAGACATCGGCGATCAGCGCCGTCAGGAGCTGCATGGCGGATGCGCGAAAGAAGTCGTCGCGGGTGGACGCGGCCCGCGCATTGTCGGTCATGATCCACGTCGCCACCGCGACGATGTCCTCTTCCTTCGTGTTGCCGTGGCGGCCGATCCAGTCGAGCGCGTTGAAGCCGAACGCGGGCGTGGCGGGGTCGAGCACGATCACGTTGCGGCCGGCCTTGCGCCGGTGATCGATGACCATCGGCGCGATTTCGCTCGACGGGTCCAGAACGACAAGTCCGCCGCCCCATTTGAGCGCGGTTGGGATCGTCACCGACGTTGTCTTAAAACCGCCGGAACCGGCGAAGACGATCCCGTGCGACGAACCGAAGGAACCGTCGAAGCACAGCAGCGATGACTTTCCGCCGACACCCCAGCTTTGCTCTTCATCAGCGCGGAATGGCATGGCCGCGACACTGTCGCGGTCGACACGGTATCGCTCGCCAATGACAATGCCACCAGCGTGGGGAAATAGTTTTGCTGCGTCGGGCAGTTTCATCCAGTCGGCCTCGCCATGGACGGCGCGCTTGCCGCTGATCCGCTTCGGCGACCTGGTCGCGAAGGCGGCGTTGCCCCTGAGTGTAACGCGCAGCGCGAATATGCCGCTGATGAAGGCGGTGCCCGCACCCAGCATGGTCGCCGGATCGATATAGGGGAGAACCGACTGTCCTGCCGGGACACTGTTGGCAAAGCCGGTCAGACGGAATGCCTCGCGGACGATGGTGACAGTGATCGCGATGCTGCTACCTGCAAGCACGCTTAGACCGGCCGCCTTGATATTGGCCGTTCCGTTCGTGGCAAACAGCGCCATGACGCCGATGGCGGCCGCGACGACATAGGGCAATGCGAGACCGGCTCGGCCTAGCATCAGCTTCGCCTGTGCCGATGTTCCGAGTGCTGCCAGCCGATGTTCCACCCCTGTTGTCGCGAACATTGCGGCGAGCATGATCACCATCGGCAGTGTGAGAAGCAGGAATCTATTCGCCGTCATGGCCGAATGCCTCTGCCCCGATCGCGATCAGGCGCGAGCGTTCCGCCTCATTGCCCTTGATCCGCTGGCGCGCTTCGATCAGCAGCCCGAGCAGCAGCGCCCGTTTCTCGTAGCGCAGCCCGGCCTTCACGATCAGGCCCCCAAGCTCGATCTTTTCCCGTGTGTCCTTTTTGCGCGCGTCTGACGTCATGGATTTCGCCATCCGCTCAAGCCTCGCCAGCGTCGCCCGCATCCGCGCCAGACGCGAGCGACGCGGATGTTTCGCCGCCGGTCCTGCTCCCGCCGGCTTGCTTCTTTCCAGCCGATCTTGCCTTTGCTGCGCGAAACATTTCGGCAATCTTCTGGAAAGCCGCCTGGAGCTCGCTTTCCTCGATCTCGATCTCGCCAAGACCGACTTTCAACGCAATCCTGCCAATGCGCTCGGCCTCACGGGTCTCTGCCTGTTTGAGCTGGTCCTGCAGCCTGGCAATTTCTTCCCTGATCTTGGACGACGGTTTCTTCATTCCGGTTGCTCCTATGAAGTCTGGGCGTGGCACTTGCGATGCCCAGATTCTCCCGGATGCCCCTTGGAGGAAATGTGCAGATTTGCACGTCGGCAAGGCCGACACTTTGGAGGATGATCCCGGCAGTTCCGAAGTAGCGGTTCCAAGGGCGCAATTATACGTCGCTAACGCGACGCCTTGCGTTGAGGCCCCGCAAAGGGCCAAGTTGGCTGACCGCTCCCGACGAACGAGGTTCGAACCAGGAGACTCACCGCCGTGGCCATCGCCCACTTCTCCGTCAGCATCGTCAGCCGCGGAGACGGCCGCAGTGCTGTGCTGTCGGCGGCCTACCGGCACTGCGCCAGAATGGAATACGGGCGCGAGGCCCGCACCATCGACTACACCCGCAAACAGGGGCTCGTGCACGAGGAGTTCCTGCTTCCCGCCGATGCGCCGAAATGGGCACGGATGCTGGTCGCCGACCGCTCGATCGCCGGCGCCTTGGAAGCCTTCTGGAACAAGGTTGAGGCCTTCGAGAAGCGCTCCGACGCCCAGCTCGCCAAGGACCTGACCATTGCCCTGCCGCTGGAACTGACGCCCGAGCAGAACATCTCGCTGGTGCAGGATTTCGTGGAGCAGCACATCCTCTCGAAGGGCATGGTCACGGACTGGGTCTATCACAACAATCCCGGCAATCCGCACATCCATCTGATGACGACCCTGCGTCCGCTGACCGAGGACGGCTTCGGCGCCAAGAAGGTCGCGGTAACAGGCGAAGACGGACAACCATTGCGAAACAAGGCGGGCAAGATCGTCTACGAGCTATGGACCGGCGGGACGTATGACTTCAATGCCTTTCGTGACGCCTGGTTCGAGCGTCTCAACCATCATCTGGCGCTGAACGGGATCTCGCTGCGCGTCGATGGTCGATCTTACGAGAAGCAGGGCATCGATCTGGAGCCGACCATCCATCTCGGCGTCGGGGCAAAGGCGATCGAGCGCAAGGCGGAGAAGCAGGGCGTTCGGCCGGAGCTGGAACGGCTCGAGCTGAATGAGAAACGCCGCAGCGAGAATGCGCGTCGCATTCTTCGCAAGCCCGGGATTGTGCTCGACCTGATCACGCGGGAGAAGAGCGTCTTCGATGAACGCGATGTCGCGAAAGTTCTGCATCGTTATGTCGATGACCCGGCTGTTTTCCAGCAGCTGATGATAAGTATCATCCTGAATCCCGAAGTTCTCCGCCTCCAGCGCGACACGATCGACTTAGCCACCGGCGCGAAGGTGCCGGCGCGCTATTCGACACGGGAGATGATCCGGCTCGAAGCGACGATGACGCGGCAGGCGATGTGGCTGTCGGGCCGTGAAACCCATGACGTCGATGACAAGGTGCTGGCGGCGACCTTCGCGCGACATGCGCGCCTGTCCGACGAGCAGAAGGCGGCGATCGAACGGATTGCCGGTTCCGCGCGGATAGCAGCCGTGGTCGGACGCGCCGGCGCAGGCAAGACCACGATGATGAAGGCTGCGCGCGAGACCTGGGAGCTCGCCGGATATCGCGTGGTCGGTGGTGCCCTTGCCGGCAAGGCGGCCGAGGGACTGGAGAAGGAGGCGGGTATCGTCTCCCGCACACTCGCTTCCTGGGAGCTGCGCTGGCAACAGGGCCGTGACACGCTCGACGCCAGGACCGTGTTTGTCATGGACGAGGCCGGCATGGTCGCCTCGAAACAGATGGCGGGCTTTGTCGATGCTGTTGTCCGGGCGGGCGCGAAGATCGTGCTGGTCGGCGATCCCGAGCAACTGCAGCCGATCGAGGCAGGTGCTGCCTTCCGCGCTATCGTCGATCGTATCGGCTATGCCGAGCTCGAGACGATCTACCGCCAGCGCGAGGAGTGGATGCGGCATGCCTCGCTCGATCTCGCGCGCGGCAACATAGAACAGGGGTTGCTGGCCTATCGCACGCGCGGCCACGTCGTTGGAGAAAACCTGAAATCGGAAGCCGTCGAGAGTCTCATCTCGGCCTGGAACCACGACTACAATCCCACGAAGTCGATGCTGATGCTGGCGCATCTGCGCCGCGACGTCCGCATGCTGAATATGATGGCGCGTGCAAAACTGGTCGAGCGCGGTATCGTCGGAGAGGGACACGACTTCAGGACCGCCGACGGCATTCGCCAGTTCGACGCCGGCGATCAGGTCGTTTTCCTGAAGAACGAGGGTTCGCTCGGCGTCAAGAACGGGATGATCGGCCGCGTGATCGAGGCCGCGCCCAGCCGCATCGTCGCGGTCGTGGGCGAGGGCGATCAGCGCCGGCAGGTGACGGTCGAGCAGCGGTTCTACAATGATGTCGATCACGGTTATTCCACCACGATCCACAAGAGCCAGGGCGCCACTGTCGACCGGGTGAAAGTGCTGGCCTCACTCTCTCTGGATCGCCACCTGACCTATGTCGCGATGACGCGCCATCGAGAGGACCTTCAGGTCTATTTCGGGCGCCGCTCCTTCGAAATGAACGGTGGGGTCACCAAGATCCTGTCCCGGCGAAACGCCAAGCAAACAACGCTCGATTACGAGCGCGGCACGCTTTACCGCGAGGCGCTTAGCTTCGCCGAAAACCGTGGGCTGCATATCATGCAGGTGGCGCGGACGCTCCTGCGCGACCGGCTCGACTGGACGCTGCGCCAGAAAAGCAAGCTCACCGATCTCACCAACCGCCTTCGCCAGCTCGGTGAACGTTTCGGCCTGCGGCAATCCCCGCCAACCCAATCAGCTAAGGAGCCGAAACCCATGGTCGCCGGCATCACCCGGTTCGAGAACTCCATTGCAGACACGGTTGAGCAAAAACTCGACGCCAATCTGGCGCAGAAGAAGCAATGGGAGGAGGTTTCGATCCGCTTCGCTCACGTCTTCGCCGATCCCGGAACGGCGTTTCGGGCGATGAACTTTGATGCCGTGTTGGCCGACAGGGACACGGCGCGACAGGTGCTGCAGAAGCTTGAGACCGAGCCGATGTCGATCGGGCCGCTCAAGGGCAAGACCGGCATTCTTGCCAGCAAGACGGATCGCGAGGCGCGCCGCGTCGCCGAGGTCAATGTGCCCGCATTGAAACGCGACCTGGAACGCTATCTGCAGATGCGCGAGAGCGCGGTGCAACGGCATGAAAATGAAGAGAACACGCTGCGCCAGCGTGTCTCGATCGACATACCGGCGCTGTCTCCGGCCGCGCGCGCCGTGCTGGAGCGCGTACGCGACGCGATCGACAGGAATGATCTGCCGGCCGCACTTGCATATGCGCTGAGCAATCGCGAGACGAAGCTGGAGATTGACGAGTTCAACAAGGCTGTGGCCCAACGGTTTGGCGAACGTACCCTGCTGACCAATGCCGCACGTGAGCCATCGGGCAAACTCTTCGACAAGCTCTCCGAGGGAATGCAGCCACAGGAGAAAGAACGTCTCAAGGAAGCCTGGCCGGTCATGCGCACGGCCCAGCAGTTCGCCGCCCATGAGCGTACGACCGAGACCTTGCGGCAGGTCGAGGAATTGCGTCTCGCGCAACGCCAGACTCCGGTTGTGAAGCAATGAAGCGGCGCGGTGCGATCATGCTGTTGAGCACGTCAATGGTTGCTATCGCGGGCCTCATCACGGCTGCGGTCGTCGGTGGCTATCGGCTGAACCTGACGCCGAGCGAGCCGCTCGGGCTCTGGCGCATCGAGAAACTCAATCGTCCGGTCGAGGCAGGAGATCTCGTCTTCATCTGCTCGCCCCCGACTGCGCCGTTCGAGGAAGCGCGACTGCGAGGATATCTCCGGCGGGGCTTGTGCGCCGGTGGGTTTGCGCCGCTGATCAAGACGGTCGCCGCGCTTCCCGGGCAGCATGTCAAAATTACCGATCACGTCGTGATCGACGGCCGTTCCCTTGCCGCATCCGTCGTCCGGAAGACGGACGGGGAGGGCGGGCCGGTCACACAATATCCAGGTGGCATCGTGCCGCCAAGACATCTTTATCTCCACTCCTCATTCGCGAGCTCCTATGATTCCCGATACTTCGGGCCGGTCCCCGACATCGGCCTTCTCGGCCTTGCCCGGCCGGTCATCACCTTCGATCCGTGATCATATTTCGGATCGTTGGCGATCCGCCTTGCTCATCGTCGCATCCGTCGCTTGCGGCTCACTCGGCTGGAGCGGCAATGTGCTCGCCCTTCCGGTTGCGATGCTCTTCCCGGCGCTGTGGGCGATGTCGCCATCGCGCAGGGTCGCGGCGCTCGTGTCAGCCTGCTATTTTCTGGCCGCCTCGCGCGGTCTGCCGCAGGGCGTCGCGAACTTCTATTCATCCGATCTTTGGCCGGGCTTACTGCTCTGGACGGCGGCCTCGGCCTCGTTCGTTGCCGTGCATGCGGTAGCGTGGACAAGGCATCCGGGAATAGGGAGGGCGGTGCGCTATCTGGTGGCTGCGGCGCTGATGGTGCTGCCGCCCTTCGGCATCACCGCATGGGCGCATCCGCTGACCGCGGCCGGCGTACTGTTTCCAGGATGGGGATGGTGGGGATTGCTCGCGACTGCAGCCGGCCTGATCACTATCACGACGAGATATCGGCCGGCTGCCGCCATTGGCCTCGGAGGCTTCTGGCTCTGGTCCGCCGCAACGTGGACAGAGCCGAAGCTACCGGAAGGATGGATGGGCGTCGACCTTGAACTGGGACGAAGTCTTGGCCGGGACGGGTCGCTCGAGCATCACCGTGGCCTGATCGCCACAGCGCGCATATCCGTAAGTAACGGCGCGCACGCTGTCGCCTTTCCGGAGAGCGCGCTCGGGTTCTGGACGCCGACGGTCGCTCGCCTCTGGCAGGAGGGACTGAATGAGCTTGAAGTTACCGTCGTCGCAGGCGCCAACGTCATCAAGGGGAAAGGCTACGATAACGTCATGGTGGTGGTTGGTTCCGGCGCCGCTGGCATCCTCTATAAGGAGCGCATGCCGGTTCCGGTTTCCATGTGGCAGCCATGGTTGCGTTGGACAGGGCAGGGCGGCGGCGCCCAAGCGCACCTGTTTGCGAACCCGGTCGTAGAGGTCGGGACAACGAGGATCGCGCCGCTCATCTGCTACGAGCAACTCATCCTCTGGCCAGTCCTGCAGTCGATGCTGCATTCCCCTGGCGTCATCGTCGCAACGGGTAACGGCTGGTGGACCGAAGGCACCTCGATCGTTGCGATCCAGAAGGCAAGCGTCACCGCCTGGGCGAAGCTGTTTGAGCTGCCCGTCGTCATGGCCTTCAACACATAACGGCGATCGTCAGATGGTCGATGCCGCCCTCATCCAGCAATGCGCCGATCCCGGCCTAAAACCCGCGATCGTCGAATTGTTCATCGCCCGTGCAGGATCACAGGATCCGATCGCCGTCACAGTAAGATCCGGAAACCGCGTGGTGCTTGTCCCGAAGCCCGGCACGCCGGACGAGGCAATGGAGCTGATCCGTCAGAATCTCGGCCGCAATGTCGTTCGAGGCGGTATCACGCAGTATCCGGCCGGTCTCGGCGTCATGGAAGCGGGTGAACTGAAGCCCAATCTGGTCGATCCTTGTGAAAATATCCGTATGGGCACAGCGCTCTTCGCCAAGGTCTATCGGATCGTGATGAAATGGTACGGCAATCCCACCGAGAGCGAAGTCCTTCCCGAGGTTCTCGACGATGCGATCATCGCCTGGCAGACCGGGTATTTCGAGGGGACCGCCGTGTTTCGTGCCCCGGATCCTGGCGAGGTGAAGGCGGCTGAACCCGATGAGGAGCCTGCGCGTGATGCTGTCGAGCCGTCAGCAGATCCTCCTGCCGGTGGGGAAGTGAGAGATCCTGCCGAAGACGAGGCCCGCGGCGACGATCCAAACAAGGCGGGCATTCGTGTCGATCTCTCCGGAATTGGTGCTGACTGACTTTGATGCTCGGGGATATTCACCTCTCCTCATGTGCAATTATGAGCCTGTTTGCACTGGCGAATTCAGCTTCGAACCTCTATAAGGGCGCATAGGGCAGTACGCGCTGCCCCGGGGTGTGGAAACCCCTATCTGGCGGTTGATGCCGGCCGTTGCGGTATCAGAATCCTCTGACCATTGTGGCCGGGGGCCTGTGACGTATGTCCAGGTGCTCCGGTGCTAAAGGTCGCAGGACTGTCCAGGTACAGTTTCCAACCCCCGGCTTGGGATCAGGGATTAACGTTTGCGGGGGCGCACCGCGGACAAGCCGGAGACCGGATCGAATGACATCGGACCTGCCGACATCGGAAGATAAACTCGAAATGCGCCCCGTGTTCGGGCTGACGCAGGGGCTTCCCAAGGCTGATCTGGAAAGCTTGACGGTGGATGCTGTTCGAACCCATCGGCGCTTGGTCGACGAGGCCGACCGGCTCTTCCAGGCACTGCCCGAGAACTACAAATCTGGTAAGGCGGCGGGCGGCGCTCAGCACCTTGCGTACATCCAGGCCTGCATGGAGATGCACGCGCAGATGTATGTGGTGAACACGCTGGTCACCATCCTCGGCTACATCCCAAAAGTGTCAGTGAACTGAGCGTCAGATCAGCTTTCGGCGGATCGCAAGAGCAGTCAAATGTGTCGTCGTGTGTACGTCGAAACGCTTCTTCGTCTCGGCAAGCTTGACGCGTACGCTGTTGTATTTGACGCCTTCCAGATCCGCGACTTCTTCCATCGTCTTGCCGACGGCAATCCAGCTAAGGTAGGCGGTCCCCTTGGGATCGAGACCAATCGGCTCTTCGACACTTGGGGTCGGATCAGCCAGATTGATGCGGGCATGAAGCTGCGCGACCGCGGATGCAGCCTCGACAGGGTCGATCTCGCGGTCCAAGTTGATTGCGGGCTTTTCCGAGGCAAGGGTAAACATCGCGATGGAGCCGTATGCGGCTTTGATCGGGACTGTGATGCCGGACCGAATCCCGAAGTCTGCCGCATGTGCGAAGAACGAGCGTTCCGTTTTCGTTAGCCGTGGGTTGTCCTGTTTGCCGCTCCAGGTGAAGGCTCGTTTCAGGGACTTGGCGCGTCGAATGACGGGGTCGATCGCAAGATAACCTCGCTCGAAATAGTCAGATTGCCACTCTTGGCGATAGTTCGAGATTGCGAGCGGACGCCCCGGCTGGATGTTCAGATAGGCATAGCCTGCAAAACCGATTTGTTCGCTAAAGGTTGCAAGCGCGTCCTTCAAGATACTTTCGTCGCCAGGAATGGCGGCGAGATCGGTCAGCTTGTCCAGCCAGTGTCGCATTCGAAATTCCTTGTAGATCGTCAGGTGGAACAGATCATACGATCCCTTTATGAGTAGATGAACCTATAATTCAATCTAAAGTTGCATAACGCAGTTTATGGAACTCTCGGCGTAAAAGCCTGTGGGCCAAATTAGACAGTATAAGCAAGGCAGAAAATGCAATCTTCGAGAACGCTAAACGTTCCTTCTATCTAAAGCGGCTTCTGTCCCCAAGTGCCAAAGGGCGTTCGCACCATCCGGTCAGCTTGAAGGCAGACCGCTTATCAGGAAAGAGACGCTAATCAGTGTGAACAGACGGCGAGCGGTATCGAAGTCGATGATAAGCCTGGTCGACAGTCGCTGCATGAGAAGCTCTGACGCCTCATTGTGAACCGATCGGCGGGCCATATCAACTGCCTGGAGCTGATGCGATGGCTGTCCGCGATGAAGTGCACTGCGATGAACGTCACAGATGAGTTGATAGTCCTTCATCACCTTACGAAACGGTGTCAGCGACAGCAGGTGGGATACGATTGGCTGCCCATCCTCATTCGAGACGTGAAACGCCAATCGCACGTTCTCAACCGATAGCGAAAGGCGATAGGGACCACCCTCACGATCAACCAATTGGAAATTGCTGTTCTCGACAAGGTCGAGAATTGCCACCTTACGTTCGTGTTCGATTTCAGAGTTCATCGAGCGATTTGGTGGATCCAGAGTGACCGCCGATAGTCTGTTGCGACAGCGTTGGTCATTTTGGTCGACGTGGTCTCCCATTTCCTTCAATCCCTCTACGGAGCCTCGAAGCACATCGCGACACCCATGCCGCCGCCGATGCAGAGCGTTGCCAGTCCCTTCCTGGCGCCGCGCCGCTGCATCTCGAACAGCAGCGTGTTCAAAACCCGCGCGCCGGAAGCGCCGATCGGATGGCCGATCGCGATCGCCCCGCCATTGACGTTGACGATTTCGGGGTTGAAGCCGAGGTCGCGATTGACCGCGCAGGCCTGCGCCGCGAAGGCCTCGTTGGCCTCGACCAGATCGAGGTCGCCGACGGACCAGCCTGCCTTTTCCAGCGCCTTGCGCGAGGACGGGATCGGCCCCGTGCCCATTACCTGCGGATCGACGCCCGCCGTCGCCCAGGAGACGATACGGGCCAGCGGCCGGATGCCGCGGCGTAAAGCCTCCGCCTCGCTCATCAGCACGGCGACGGCCGCCCCGTCATTGAGGCCGGATGCATTGGCGGCCGTGACGGTCCCCTCCTTGTCGAAGGCCGGCCTCAGCTTGCCCATGCTCTCCATCGTCGCGCCGTGGCGGATATATTCGTCGCTGTCCACGGTCACGTCACCCTTGCGCCCGGCAATGGTGAAGGGGACGATCTCGTCCTTGAAGCGACCGGCCTTCTGGGCCGCCTCCGCCTTGTTCTGCGAGGCAACGGCGAAGCGGTCCTGCTCCTCGCGGCTCAGGTGCCACTTTCGGGCGATGTTTTCCGCCGTGATCCCCATGTGATAGCCGTAGAAGGCATCGGTCAGGCCGTCCTTGATCATGGTATCGATCATCTTCATGTCGCCCATCTTGGTGCCGGCGCGAAGATGGGCCGCATGCGGCGCCATCGACATCGATTCCTGCCCGCCTGCAACGATGATCCTGGCATCGCCAAGCGCGATCTGCTGCATGCCGAGCGCGACGGCCCTCAGACCCGAGCCGCAAAGCTGGTTGACGCCCCAGGCGGTCGCCTCCTTCGGCACGCCGGCCTTCATCGCCGCCTGGCGGGCCGGGTTCTGCCCCTCGCCGGCCGGCAGCACCTGGCCGAGGATCACCTCGTCCACCTCCTTGGGCGCGACACCGGCGCGTTCCAGCGCGCCCTTGACGGCGACCGCTCCGAGCTCGTGCGCCGCGACGCTCGCAAACGCCCCGTTAAACGACCCGACGGCCGTCCGAGCCGCCGACACGATGACGATGGATGTCTGTGCCATGCTATTTTCTCCCGTTGTTGCCGTCCGGCTTCAGGTAGCCGGATCGTTGATGTCGGCGATGCCGCCGCTGAAGCGTGCCTGCGCCGGGATGCCCGCCGAAGGGCGGCGGACATCTCCGGCAACGGCGCGTGTCGGCCGTTAAAGACCGATGGCCAGTCTTGCTTCGGTTTTCGCCACCACTTCGTCGACCGACACGCCATCGGCCAGTTCGATCAAGGTCATCTGCGGTTCACCCTGGCGGGCGACCGTGAAGACGCCGAGATCGGTGATCACCATGTCGGCGACGCGCTTGCCGGTGAGGGGCAGATTGCATTGCTTGAGCAGTTTCGGCTCGCCCTTGGCTTCGTGCTCCATCACGACGACAACGCGCTTGACGCCCGCCACGAGGTCCATCGCGCCACCCATACCCTTGACCATCTTGCCCGGGATCATCCAGTTCGCCAGGTCGCCGCTTTCGGAAACCTGCATGGCGCCGAGGATCGAGAGGTCAATATGGCCGCCACGGATCATGGCGAAACTGTCCGACGAGGAGAAGTAGCTGGTCTTCTTAAGCTCGGTAATGGTCTGCTTGCCGGCATTGATAAGGTCGGCGTCCTCCTCACCCTCGAAAGGAAACGGCCCCATGCCGAGCATGCCATTCTCGCTCTGGAGCGTCACCTCCATACCATCAGGGATGTAGTTCGCGACGAGCGTCGGAATGCCAATGCCGAGATTGACGTAGTATCCGTCCTGCAGTTCCCGTGCGGCGCGCGCCGCCATCTGTTCGCGTGTCCACGACATCAGGCCGTCTCCCTCTTCCGCACTGTGCGCTGCTCGATCCGCTTTTCGCCATTCGGCACATGAACGATCTTCTGCACGAAGATGCCCGGCGTATGGATATGGTCCGGCTCGATCTCGCCAGGAGGGACGAGGTTTTCAACTTCGGCAATCGTCAGCTTCGCGGCGGTCGCCATCATCGGGTTGAAATTGCGGGCCGTCTTTCGGTAGACGAGATTGCCTTCAGTATCGCCCTTATAGGCGTGGACGAGGGCGATATCAGCGAAGAGCCCGGTCTCCATGACGTAATGGTCGTCACCGAACTGGCGCACTTCCTTACCTTCGGCGATCATCGTGCCGACCCCTGTTTTGGTATAGAAGGCGGGAATGCCCGCGCCACCCGCGCGTATGCGCTCGGCCAGCGTTCCTTGCGGATTGAATTCCAGTTCGAGTTCGCCCGCTAGGAACTGCGCGGCGAAGAGCTTGTTCTCGCCCACATAAGACGAAATCATCTTCCGGATCTGTCGCGTCTCCAACAGGGTGCCGAGGCCAAAGCCATCTACGCCAGCATTGTTGGAAATGAATGTCAGATTGCGAACGCCGGACAGCCGAACCGCCTCGATCAGAAAGGACGGAATTCCACAAAGACCGAAGCCGCCCGACATGACAGTCATCCCATCGGCAAGATGGCCGGCCAGTGCTTCGGCAGCACTAGATGTAACTTTACGCAATCGCTCCTCCACAAGTGCCGTCCCACCGAAGATGGCGGAACTGCCCCACGGTAATGCTTGATGTCGATCACGGGTTAGCAGTATAAATACTGCATTTGAGGCGCTAGGAACTTCCGTGAACGGCCCGAACGTGTTGCGTTTTCGTCTCCATGAGTTGCCAGTCCCAATGGTGTACGCTACCCATCGCATCATTCGGGACTGCAATGAGGAGTTTGCTACTTTGTTCGGCTATGGCCGTGCCGAATTGATAGACCGCAGCTTCGCCCGATTGTACCCCAAACATGCCGACTTCGTCCGCACTGGTCGTATGTGGGGCGCTCATCTTCCCGGCGGGAAGGTTTACTATGACGAACGCATCATGATGGCGAGCGACGGACGCCGCTTTTGGTGCCAGGTTCATGGGCGAACACGACATGCCACCGATCCGTTCGCGCAGGCGATTTACTGCTTTCAGCCGCTTGCCCGCCCTGTCGTCCCGCGGGAGTTCAGTCTGACAGATAGGCAGCGGCAAATCGTGACCCTGGTCGCGCAAGGAAAAACAAATGCGCAGATCGCCGATGAGATCGGCATTTCGATACGAACCGTGGAATCCCATCGAGCCCGACTTATGAAAGCGACTGGTTTGACGAATGCCGCGGAGCTAGCCGCATGGTTCAGCATGAACGCCGTCGGTTAAGGCAAACCAAGCTCATGACCGCTCCCTCTCGTTCCAATTTGTTCAAGTCGAAACGATATCGGTGGCGCGCTCGATCTGTTGGCCCGGTAGTCCCATTGATCTTGCCAGTACCACGTAGTCAATGGGCGGCTCACGCAGATCCAATCGCTATAAATTGGTTGTTCCGGACAGAAAGATAGTCCACCTGGATTTTCATGAAATAGTTATGAAAGCTGCGCGTTGGTACAATATGCGTGACATCCGTGTCGAAGAGATCCTGGAACCTGAGGCAGGGGCTGGGCAGGTCAAGATTAAAATCGCTGCAGCTGGAATCTGCGGTAGCGACCTGCACGAATATGTCGCCGGACCGAAGATCATTCCGGTTGCGGCTCCCCACCCTCTAAGCCAAGACGTCGCGCCGATCGTCATGGGGCACGAGTTCTCCGGAGAAGTCGTGGCGATCGGAGAGGGTGTAGAACAGGTGCGCGTTGGCGATCGGGTGATTGTCGAGCCGCTTCTGACATGTGGAAAATGCGAACCCTGCCGCCATGGCAAATACAACCTTCGTGACAATCTCGGGTTCCACGGCCTCTCCGGCGGTGGATACCTTCGTCGCGGAACACATGGTCCACCTGATGCCGGAAGGCCTTTCCGATGAGCAGGGTGCGCTTGTCGAACCTTCAGCTGTAGCGTTACAAGCCGTTCGCAACAGCAGCATCAAGCCCGGAGGTAAGGCGGCTGTGTTCGGTGACGGCCCGATAGGGCTTCTCGTTGCGGAATCGCTTCGGGCAGCATGCGCTGCTGAAATCTATGTTGTCGAGGTCTCGGAGCAACGCGCTGCCAAAGGATTGGAATTGGGTGCCACGGCAGCTCTCGATCCGACGAAGGAAGCTGTCGTCGAACGCATCAAGGAACTCACGCACGGCGATGTCGACGTTGCTTTTGAAGTAACCGACGTTCCCGTTGTCTTGCAGCAGGCGATCGACTCTACTCGATACGAAGGTGAAACGGTCATCTTCTCACTTTGGGAGAAGCCGGCAATAATCGAAACCATTGGAATGGTCTTCACGGGAAAGGTTGTGCGCGAATCGGTCTGCTACCGCGATATTTTTTCTGCAGTCATGGATCTCATGTGGAACAGATTTTCCCCAGCGGAGAAGCTCGCTACAAAACGCATCACGTTGGATAATATTGTTGAAAAGGGTTTAAGGCGCTCGTGAAGGAAAAGCGCGATGTCAAGATCCTGATTTAGCCAGCAGCCTGAGGGAAATGGTGGCAGGCTATAAGAATGGCGGTTCAGCTCTTTAAGGAGCTGCCCCTCTGGATATTAAGGCGTGCCAATTTACACCGGGAGCAGACCTTGCTCGGCTTCCGATATATTCATGTTTTGCGGTACCGACGCTATCGCTTCGATGTCAGCAGGTAATCGCGCTTTGGTGCACCGGTGTAGAGCTGGCGCGGGCGGCCGATGCGCTGTTGCGGATCCTCGATCATTTCGGCCCATTGGGCGATCCAGCCGACGGTGCGGGCCAGCGCAAAGATCACGGTGAACATGGCGGTGGGAAAGCCAAGCGCGCGCAACGTGATACCGGAATAAAAATCAACATTTGGGTATAGCTTTTTCTCCTTAAAGTATTCGTCGTTCAGCGCGATCCTTTCGAGCTCGAGCGCCACCTCCATTAGCGGATCGTCAGTCCGTCCGGTCGATTCAAGCACCTCGTGCATCGTCTTCTGCATGATCTTGGCGCGCGGGTCGTAATTCTTGTAGACGCGGTGACCAAAGCCCATCAGGCGGAACGGGTCGTTCTTGTCCTTGGCGCGGGCGATATATTCCGGGATCTTGTCGACGGTGCCGATTTCCTGGAGCATGTTGAGCGCCGCCTCGTTGGCACCGCCATGGGCGGGGCCCCAGAGGCAGGCAATGCCAGCTGCGATGCAGGCGAACGGGTTGGCGCCCGAGGAGCCGGCGAGGCGCACGGTGGAGGTCGAGGCATTTTGCTCGTGGTCGGCGTGCAGAATAAAGATGCGATCCATGGCGCGGGCCAGAACCGGATCGACCTGATATTCCTCACATGGCACCGCAAAGCACATGCGAAGGAAGTTTGACGCGTAGTCGAGGTCGTTCTTCGGATATACGAAGGGCTGGCCGACATGGTATTTGTAGGCCATGGCGGCAATCGTCGGCATCTTGGCGATCATGCGCAGTGAGGCGACCATCCTCTGGTTCGGATCGGTGATGTCGGTGGAATCGTGGTAGAAGGCCGACAGCGCGCCGACTGTCCCGCACATGACGGCCATAGGGTGCGCATCGCGGCGGAAGCCAGTGAAGAAACTTCCCATCTGCTCATGCACCATCGTGTGCGTGCTGACGCGATGGTCAAAATCTTTCTTCTGCGCAGATCTGGGAAGTTCCCCGTACAACAACAGATAGCAGGTTTCCAGGAAGTCGCCGTGCTCGGCCAGTTGCTCGATCGGATAGCCGCGATGCAGCAGAACGCCTTCGTCACCGTCGATATAAGTGATCTTGGATTCGCAGGACGCTGTCGATGTGAAGCCGGGATCATAGGTGAAAGCGCCCGTCTGCTTGTAGAGCGTGCTGATATCGATGACGTCGGGCCCAAGCGATCCGGACCGCACCGTCAAACTTACTTCCTCGCCTCGTACGGCGACAACAACATTGTTCATCCAACCCTCTCAGTTGAGCCTCATTTTTCGGTTCTTGCGCGAACTCGTCCGATGTTTGGTCTTACGTGACGCGGCCGAGCCGATGATATAGGTTGGAATATTTGACAGTCTCCGGCTGATCCTTGATGGAATCGAGATAGTATAGGATCGCCGTCCTTATGAGGTTAAAATCCTCATTGGCGAATACAGCGCGCGCGACCTGCGGATGGGTAGGCTTCGGGGAATTGATCGTGTCCGACATCGGTTTCCTCCAAAAGACGAGGAGGATGACACCTCCTCCACGCCTAGGTTCAGTTCGCCAGTCAAGCGGCGAACTGGTTCATGGTGTTGTGAACGCCGCCGGCCTTCAGGGCCGCTTCACCTGCGAAGTATTCCTTGTGGTCGTCGCCAAGGTCGGATCCGGCCATGTTCTGATGCTTGACGCAGGCGATGCCTTGGCGGATTTCCTTGCGCTGGACGCCGGCGACATAGCCGAGCATGCCCTGCTCGCCAAAATACTCCTTGGCGAGATTGTCGGTCGACAGTGCGGCCGTGTGGTAGGTCGGCAGCGTGATTAGGTGGTGGAAGATACCCGCACGCTTGGCGGCATCCTGCTGGAAAGTGCGAATCTTCTCGTCGGCTTCGGCGGCGAGCTCCGATGCGTCATATTCGGCGCTCATCAGCTTTGCGCGGTCATAGGCGGAAACATCCTTGCCTACTCTTTTCCAGGCATCGAAAACCTGCTGGCGGAAATTCAGCGTCCAGTTGAAGGACGGCGAATTGTTGTAGACCAGTTTGGCGTTCGGAATGACCTCGCGAACCCGATCGACCATGCCGGCGATCTGCTCGATATGCGGCTTCTCAGTTTCGATCCATAAGAGATCGGCGCCGTTCTCGAGCGCGTTGATGCAGTCGAGCACGCAGCGGTCCGCGCCGGTGCCGGGCCGGAACTGGTAAAGGTTGGAGCGCAGGCGCTTCGGGCGGACGAGCTTGCCGTTCCGGTTGATGACGACATCGCCGTTGAGGCTGGTCGTATCCGTGACATCTTCGCAATCCAGATAGGAATTGTAGAGGTCGCCGATATCGCCTTCCTTTGCACTGAAAGCGATCTGCTTTGTCAGACCGGCACCAAGCGAGTCGGTGCGAGCGACGATGATGCCGTCATCGACGCCCATTTCGAGGAAAGCGTAGCGGAGCGCGCGGATCTTGGCGACGAAATCCTCGTGCGGGACCGTGACTTTGCCGTCCTGGTGGCCGCACTGCTTCTCGTCGGATACCTGATTTTCGATCTGCAGCGCGCAGGCGCCCGCCTCGATCATCTTCTTGGCGAGAAGATAGGTCGCCTCGGCATTGCCGAAGCCCGCATCGATGTCGGCGATGACCGGGACGACATGCGTCTGATAATTGTCGACCGCTTGCTGAAGTTGCTTTTCCTTTACGGCGTCGCCCGCTTCGCGCGCCTTTTCGAGGTCGCGGAACAACATACCGAGTTCTCGCGCATCCGCCTGGCGCAGGAAGGTATAGAGTTCTTCGATCAGCGCCGGAACCGATGTCTTCTCGTGCATCGACTGGTCCGGCAGCGGACCGAATTCGGAGCGCAGCGCCGCGACCATCCAGCCTGAGAGATAGAGATAGCGGCCCTTGGTGGAGCCGAAATGCTTCTTGATAGAGATGACCTTCTGCTGCGCGATGAAGCCATGCCAGCAGCCCAGCGACTGTGTGTACTGGCTGGGATCGGCATCGTAGGCAGCCATATCGGCGCGCATGATGCCGGCAGTGTAACGTGCGATGTCAAGCCCAGTTCGGAACCGGTTCTGCAGCCGCATGCGCGCGACGGATTCAGCCGTCATTCCGGTCCATTTTGGATTGGCGCCAATCAGGCGGCCGGCATCCTCAATCAAAGTCTGGTACGACATTGTTCCTCCAAAACCGTTGTTGCAATGCGAAAGGGGTACCAAAGCAGCGGACAAATGCGAGAGGCCACAATGTCAAACTGTCAAACTTTACAAAGTTGAATTGTAATGTTGTAAGGACTTTAAGGGGTGGCGGGTCTTATCGAACTCTGGCCCGATTGGTCCCGAATGTGGGAGGAGAGCAGTGGAGAAATCCGGCGTTTACCTTGGACCGCGATTGCGCCGGCTGCGACGCGACCTCGGTCTGACCCAAGCTAACATGGCGTTGGACCTCGAAATCTCTCCGTCCTATATAGCCCTCATGGAACGCAACCAGCGGCCTGTTACTGCTGAAACGCTTCTCAAGCTGGCAAAAGCTTACAAAGTCGACTTTTCGGAATTCTCGGACAATTCCGGCAATGACTTGAGCGCCCGGATGCAGGCGGTCATCCGAGATCCGGTCCTCAGCGATATTGATTTCGAACCTCTGGAAATTGCCGACGTCGCGCACAGCTTTCCGGCCTTTGCCGAAGCGCTATTGCGGCTACACACGGCTTTTCGCGAAGAGCAGTTCGCGCTCGCCGACCGCCGCCAGGAAAAAGGCGTGGACGGCGGCTTGCCTCTCAATGATGCTGTCACTGAAATCCGCAGCTTTCTGTCTGCTCGCCGCAACTGCTTCCCACTTCTCGATGCCGCATCCGAAAAGCTCGCTGCTCGGGTTGCCGAAACCGGGGATCTGGCAAACTACCTCAAACAGAGGCATGGCCTCCGCGTTCGGCGGTTGCCGAGCGAGGTGATGACGGGGTCGCAGCGCCGGCTCGACTTGCACCGCAAAGAATTGCTTTTTGATGATACCCTCGACCTTGTAAGTCAAAACTTCCAGATGGCGCAGCAAATCGCCTATCTCGAATTCGAGGCCGAGATCGTTGCTGCGACCGAAGAAGGAAATTTGAAGGGCGACAACGCCCGTCTCCTGGCCCATCGTGCACTAGCTGGCTATAGCGCGGCTGCCATCCTAATGCCCTATGCCGCATTCGCGCGCGCGGTCGAGGCTAGGCATTACGATATCGAAGCGCTCGCGCGACAGTTCGGCACGAGCTTCGAACAGACCGCCCATCGCCTGACGACCCTCCAAAGACCTGGACAAGAACGGGTTCCCTTCTTCTTTATCCGGGTCGATACAGCAGGAAACGTGTCGAAGCGGCTGAATAGTGCCAACTTCCCCTTCGCCCGCCATGGCGGCGGCTGCCCGCTTTGGACTGTGCATCAGGTCTTTACTCAGCCCCGTAAGATCGTCACGCAATGGCTGGAGCTGCCGGACGGTCTGAAGTTCTTTTCAATCGCCCGCACAGTCAATGCCGGAGGCGGCAGTTTCGGAACGGCGACCATCGAGCGTGCAGTGGCGCTAGTCTGCGAAGCACAGCATGCCGAGCGTCTAGTCTATGCCCGCCAGGGGCCGAAGCCGGAGGCGCCGACCCCCATCGGTATCACCTGCAGACTTTGCCATCGCACGGCATGCAGGGCCCGTTCCGAACCGCCTATCGGACGCCAGATCCTCGCCGATAACTACCGCCGCACCGATGCCCCTTTCGGTTTTTCCGATTGACTCGTGAAACGCCCAGGGCCCATCCGACCAACAGTCGGTTCAAGGTCAAGGAAACGAAAGGAAACATTCTAACTTTGCGTCTACAACTATTGTGGCGGCAATGTTGAAATGTCCGTAGTTGTGCAAAGTCGAAATGTCACTTTGATCTGCGGCACGGCATGCCGACCAGCCCCGATCTGACCGGCTGGTCTGGGTTGCAAGGTGAGATCGGGGCGGGTGAGGGGCGGTCATCGGCTTTAGCTTTGACAGCCCGACCAGCGGATCATTCAGCGGCATCAAGGTTGGAGAGCGCTTGCCGCCGTCGAGCGATGATCGCCGGATCGTTCATGAAATCCGTCCGCTTGCCGGGCTTGCGACCCCGCGGCGTGTAGCCATTCTTCTCGCTATTGGTCTTGACCTTCGGCGACGGCAACTGATCCTGCCGCTCCTTGATATAGGCCAACACATCGGAAAGCCGCTTGTTCTCGGTGATCGCCGCATGCGTCACCCGCTGGTCCTTGTCGAACGTCTTATAGGGCAAGGAATGTCCCTTCCAGCGCACATCGAGCCGGCCGTCGGCATAGGCGTAGGTCTCGACATAGCGCCCGACCAGTCCGCGCGTCACCTCGGTCTCCTCGAGCATGATGCGCTGGCGCTCGTAGGAGAACGTCAGTTGGGCTCCGACGTAACGCTGCTCACGTTTGCACAGGACGTCGCACAGCCGATCCGGGGCAAGATTCAGCGGCCGATGCAGATCATCAGATCGGGCAGGGGCAATGGCAAACTGGCGGTTATAGCGTTCCATGAACCGAGGCAGGAAAGCGTTGCCGTCATCCATGCCGCAGATGCCCGCCAAGCGCAGTTCCTTGACCAACCGGTCCTGCAGCGTCCGGTTCATCCGCTCGACACGACCCTTGGCCTGGCTCGAGTTTGCGCAAAGAATCTCGATGTTTAGCTCGCAAAGCGCCCGTCCGAACTGGGTCATGCCCTGACCGCCCTTGGCATCCTTCTTCGCCACCCGGAACACCGAATGCTTGTCGGAATAGAAGGCGACCGGAGCACCATGCGCCTTCAGATAGAGTTCCAGCGCCTCGAAATAGCTGAACGCACTTTCCGAGCGCACGAAGCGCAACTGCATCAACTTGCCCGTCGCGTCATCGACAAACACCAGCAGTGAACATGGCTCACAACGATCCTCAAACCAGCGATGTTCCGACCCGTCGATCTGCACCAGTTCGCCATAGGCCTCGCGCCGCAACCGGGGCTGATGAAACGTCCGGCGCTGCTTGCGCGACAGCCAAAGTCCGGCATCCGCCATCCATTGGCGCAGCGTCTCGCGCGACACCTGCAATCCATCGCGCTCAGCCAGCTTCTCTGCCGCCAGGGTCGGCCCGAAGTCTGCATAGCGTTCACGAACGAGCGTCACCGCGTAATCGCGAACCCCGTCGCTGATCCGGTTGTTCGATGGTCGCCCAACCGCCTTGTGCCGGATCGAAACCGCGCCGCCAACCCGTATCCGCTCCAGCAGCCGACGCACCTGGCGCGTGCTCAGCTCAAGCGCATGCGCCGCCGAAACCAACGTCAGACGGCCGACGATCACTTTCGACAAAACCTCGATCCGCTGCAGATCGCGCTCACTCATCGCAATCAATCCCATCCGCAATCTCCCAGACGGGCGATGTCACGTTGTCTGCAGCTTAACGGTTGAGGGATAGTTCGGCTGACATGAACTCGTCGACTATCAGCTACAAGAACCACCGCTTTCCACCGCAGATCATCGCCCGTGCGGTCTGGCTGTATTACCGGTTCCCTTTGAGCCTGCGGCTGGTTGAGGAAATGCTGTTGGAGCGCGGCATTGTCGTATCTTACGAAACGATCCGGCGATGGGGCCGCAAATTCGGGGCGGCTTATACCAAGCAGTTGCGCAGAAAGAAGCCGTCGCGAAAGGATATCTGGCATTTGGACGAGGTTGTGATTTCCATCGGTGGCCGAAAACATTGGCTTTGGCGTGCCGTTGACCAGGACGGTTACGTTCTCGACGAGATCGTCCAGGCCCGCCGCGATACCAAAGCTGCCAAACGATTGCTGGTTAGACTGCTGAAGAAACAAGGCCTGACGCCGAAGCGCATCGTCACCGACAAACTACGTTCATACGGAGCGGCAAGACGGGACGTGATGCCCGCTGTCGAACATCGATCGCACAAAGGCCTGAACAATCGTGCGGAGAATTCTCACGTGCCACTACGAAAACGAGAACGGATGATGCAGGGATTTCGATCTGTCGGCGCATTGCAACGTTTTATCTCAGTCTTTTCAGCAGTCCGAAATCTTTTCGTCGCGCCGCACCAGAAACGCTCAGCCCTCGCCACCCACATTCATCGGATCCGCGCAATGGCGCAGTGGAAAGCCGTGACCGGCGCAACTGCTTGAGTTCACAGGCAATCGCCTTGTTCGGACGTTGATGAAACAACGTGACATCGCCGTCTTTGCGCTTCAACAACCGCTGGCAAAGCTAAGATCACCTGCAGGGGGGGAAGATTGGGCGCCATAAGGTCAACATCCCAAGCCGATTGACAGCCAAGGGCGCAACGAAGCAGGCAAGGCTCTGGACTCATGTCCGCGATGATCGCCTCCTTCCAGGCGGTGCCTCCCCTGCTACAATCTTCCACTTCGCTCCGGATCGGGGAACACCCATCCCAAACCCCATGCTTGACTCGTTAAACATCATATGTTTTAAGTCATCCTATGAACGAAATGTTGTTTTATGATCTCAAACAATCTTCCGGCCTTACGCACAGTCTTGCGGATCAGGTTGCAAAGGAGATTGGCCGCCGCATTGTGTCCTCGGCCTATCGTCCTGGCGACCTGATCGAAGACGAAACTTCGCTTGCCGAAAAATATCAGGTTAGTCGCTCGGTCATTCGCGATGCGGTCAAGATACTTGTGGGGAAGAATCTCCTGGAGGTGCGCAGGGGCATAGGTACGCGGGTTAGGGGCAGGCAATCCTGGGGGCTCCTAGATGATGACGTGCTGGCCTGGCACCTGTCGTCTCCTGTCCGGCCCGAGTTCCTGCGCCAGTTGATGGACATGCGCGTCGTGCTTGAGCCAGAGGCGGCGAGATGGGCTGCCTTGCAGGGTTCCGAAGAAAGCGTCGACGAAATCCTACGTGCACAGGCTGCCATGGAGGAGGAAAAGGGATCGTTGCAGGACTTCGTTGTGTGCGACGCGCTGTTTCATCGCGCTATCCTGCGGGCATCCGGAAATGAGATTCTGCAGGCGATGGAGGGCGTGATCTTTTCGGCTCTGCTGCAGTCGATCCGGTTGACCAACAGCGATGCGCGCGAGAATGCGGACTCGCTGCCGTTTCACAGGGAAGTTGCAGACGCAATTGCCTCTCGCCGCTCGGAGGATGCGGCGATGTTGATGAAAAGGTTGCTGGTTGATGCGCGTCAACGCTTGAACGAGCGATTGGGAGCCTCGTAGGGCCAAAAGTTCGAGTATAGGCACATGCATTTGGCAATGTTTCGCGCATGCGGGGCATGGGCGAGGGAAAACTTTGCCCGAGAGGATGATGGAGAGTTCATGAGAATGTCTGGCACGAGCGGCTAAAGGCCCTCCGCGGCTGATCGACCCGCGGTCTGAGCAGCTTCAAATCACACAATCTATCGACCATTCCGCGTTCAGCGCGATGGGAAAGCTATGTCTGCATTTCTGAGCAAACAGGGAGGAACCAATGCTCAAATTCACCGGAAAAAACACTCTTGCGGCAACCGCGCTGATGTTGGGGGCTTCGGTCTCTGGCGCTGCCATGGCAGCGGACACGGTCGCGCTACTCTTGCCTGAAAACGTGAACCCGCGTTGGGAGCAACAGGACGCTGCGGCGTTTGTCCGTACGATGTCGGAGATCGCGCCTGACGTGAAGGTTGAGGTCTTCAACGCCAATAACGACACTGCGACCCAACAGCGCCAGGCCGAACAGGCCTTGACGCAGGGCGCAAAGGTGCTTGTGGTCATTCCGATCGACGGTGAAAGCTCGGCCATCATTGCGGACAAGGCAGCGGAGGAGAATGTGCCGACCATTGCCTATGACCGCATGATCAACTCGAAGAACACCAAGTTCTGGGTTCAGGCGGACATGCATGCAACCGGCGCAGCGCAAGCTCAGCACGTCGTCGATAACACCAAGGACGGCGACACGCTGGTCATGTTGAAAGGCTCGCCAACCGACCCGAATGCAGCGGTGATCGCTGCCGGTCAGATGTCGGTCCTTGAGCCACTCTTCACTTCCGGCGCCCGCAAACTTGGTTACGAGAACTGGACGCCCGGTTGGGATCCGGCAATCGCCCGCCGGTCGATGGACCAGGCGCTGACCCAACTCGGCAACAATGTGCAGGGGGTTGTTTCGTCCAACGATGGAAATGCTGGTGCGGCCATTGCGTCCATGGAGGAGCAGGACATGGCCGGCAAGGTCCCTGTTTCCGGTCTCGATTGCACCGTTCAGGCAATGCAGCTGATGCTTTTGGGCAAGCAAACGCAATGTGGCTGGCGTCCCTTGCATGAAATGGCGGCTGCGGCTGCCAAGGTGTCGGTACGTCTCCTCAAGGGCGAAGCCTATGACGATCTGGCGACCGAGGTCGTAAAAAACGGTGTTGGCGCGGATGTTGCGTTCGTGCCGGTGGATAGCTACTCCGCCGTCGGTGCCGAAGGTGTGGCTTACGTTGTCGAGAACGATCCGTCTGTCACCAAAGAAATGGTCTGCCAGGACGAAGCGGCGAAGACCGACTTCTGCAAATAGGCGGCAATTCAATGACAGGGAAGGGACAAAAGGCGGGGCAATCGGCCCCGCCAGCGCATCTCGAGGTGCGCGGTATCCACAAGCACTTCGGTGGCGTGCACGCTCTGCGCGGCGTCGATTTCGAGGTTGCCCGCGGTGAGGTCATGGCACTGGTTGGCGACAATGGTGCTGGCAAGTCGACTCTGATGAAGGTACTCGCCGGAGCGCAGAGTGTCGATGAGGGTCAATTCCTCCTTGGTGGTCAGACCGTGAACATTGCGTCACCGAACCAGGCGGCCGAGCTCGGGATCCAGATCGTGTACCAGGATCTGGCTCTATGCGAGAATCTCGATGTTGCTGCGAACCTTTCGCTAGGGGCAGAGCCGGTAAAACCCGGTTGGAGGTTTCTGCCACGCCTGCTACGTCCCCTCGATGAACTGGAAATGGAAGTCAAGGCCAAGCGAGCGATCGACCGGCTGGAAGTTCGAACACTTCAATCGGTTCGCGCTAAGGTCGGGGGGTTGTCAGGCGGTCAACGACAGGCAATCGCCATCGCCCGGGCGGTGGGGCATCAAAGCACGGTGGTGATGCTAGATGAACCGACCGCTGCGCTTGGTGTTGCTCAGACCAGACAGGTCCTCGAACTGGTCAAGCGCCTTCGCGAGACCAATCACGCGGTCGTCTACATCTCTCACAACATGCGCGACATTTTTGAAGTGTCGGACAGGATCACGGTGCTGCGCCATGGCAGGAACATCGCGACCTACAAGACCTGCGAAACAAATCCGGATGAGGTTGTGGTCACCATGACCCGCGGCCTGGACGGGAAGGCAGACCATGCAGCTTGAGAAAAAAATGTCCCTGCTAGACAGATTCCGCGCTCTTCGTGAAACGCAGTTCGGAGCGTTCGTACCCGTTCTCTTGGCCCTTCTTGCTATCTGGAGCTATTTCGGGTTCGCACTTCCTTTATACGATACTTTAAGTGGCCAAGCCGAAACTTTTAGCGCAATCTTCTTGAGCCCGCGCAACATCTACAATCTCTTCATGCAATCGGCTGTCATCGCCACTCTAGCGGTCGGTATCACCATCGTGCTGCTGCTCGGCGAGATCGACCTCTCCGCAGCCGCGACTGCAGGTGTTTGTGCGGCACTTTTGGGTGTGCTTGTGCTTGGCGGTGTTCCGGGCTGGCTCGCCTGCATCATCGTGATGATTGTCGGCACCATAATGGGCGCGGCTCAAGGCATGCTGATTGCCTATGTCGGCATACCGTCCTTTGTGGTCACGCTTGCCGGCCTGCTTGGCTATCAGGGATTGATGCAGAAGATTCTCCCGACAGGAAACCTAAATGTCAGCGATCCATTTGTCCGCAGCTTCGCAAGCGTGCTGATCCCGGACTTTTGGGGGCTGGTGCTGGGATTGGCTGTTGTTGGGCTTTTTGCCTATGCGGTCTTGCGCAAACACGCGCGACGGAAGGCTCTTGGCCTCGAAATGGATACGCCCTATTCAGTTTGGGGCCAAATAGCCGCCTTCGGCGTGATCGTTCTGGCAGCCATTCTCACGCTCAATGCCTATCGCTCCATACCCTTGCTGCTGGTTCTTCTCGTCGCAATCACCGGCCTGCTGGGGTGGGTTACAACTTCGACGCCATACGGCCGATCCCTATTCGCGGTCGGCGGAAACGCGGAGAGCGCACGTCGGGTTGGTATGAAGGTCAAGCGAATCCGGGTTTCGGCCTTTGCGATTGTCGGTCTTATGGCGGCAATTGGCGGTATCTTCGGTGCCTCACGATACGCTTCGGTATCCTATACCGCTTTTGCAGGTGGTTCCCTTCTGCTGGAGGCAATTGGCGCAGCTGTTATCGGTGGAACCTCACTCTTTGGCGGGCGGGGGTCGGTCTGGAACGCAATCCTCGGCGCCCTGGTGATCGGCTCTCTGGGTAATGGCCTAGATCTGACAGGGGCAAGTGCCGCCGACAAGCTGATGGTATCTGGTGCAATCCTGCTTCTTGCCGTCGCTATTGATGCCGTGTCCCGCAACAATGTGGGAGGTCGCTGAATATGTCTTGGAATCAGGAACAAGCGCCTGTTTTGCGTGCCATTATCGATCAGCTCATCCCGGCAAATGTGGCCAGGGGCATTCCGGGGGCAGGGGAGATCGGCGTCGCCGACTACCTGGAATCAGTTTGTACGCGCGACGATGATCTCGATGCATCAATTACAACCCTGCTTGGACTGGCGGGTCTATCCGCCGAGGCAATTGACCCCGCCCTGGTCGGAGACCTTGAAGCGAAGCTTCCTGGCCCGTTCGCGCAGCTGCTGGCAGAGACCTACAAGGGCTATTACAGCCGCGCCGACATGCGGGCAAAGGTGGGCGTCGCTGCGCACCCGGTTCATCCCGCCGGCTATATCGTTGCCCGGGAGCGGCCAGAACTGATGGCCGAACTGACAGCGCCAGTGCTTGCCCGTGGACCGGTGTTTCGCGATCCGACGGGAGGTCAGGAATGAGCAGTGAACCTGTCGATGTGCTGATCATTGGCGCGGGCGCTTCCGGCGCGGCAATTGCCTGGTCCCTTCTCGAAACCCGCATGCGCATTCTTTGCCTGGAACAGGGTGACCACCTGCGGGACAAGGACTTTCCTTCGCGGCGCGAAGACTACGAACTCGCTCGTTATGGTGAGTTTTCCTGCGATCCCAATGTTCGACGGCTGCGGCAGGATTATCCGATCAATTCCGCCGACAGCTGCATCACACCTGTCAACTGGAACGGCGTGGGCGGCTCCACGATCAATTTCCTCGGACATTGGCCGCGCATGCGACCCTCGGATTTCCGTGCCAGGACGCTCGATGGCGTGGCTGAGGACTGGCCGATTAACTATCACACACTTGCTCCCTTCTACGATCTGAACGACCGCAACACGGGCGTATCCGGGCTTGCAGGAAACCCTGCCTATCCCGGATACTCGCCACCGCATCCGCCAATTCCACTGGGCATACTCGGTCAGACGCTGGCGCGTGGGTTCAATGAACTGGGCTGGCATTGGTGGCCATCGGACGTTGCCATTCTCAGCCGCGATGATGACGGGCGCCAGAAATGCGTCAACGCAGGGACATGCGATCTGGGCTGCGCAGCCGGTGCCAAGGGGGGAACAAATTTCACCTACTGGCCGATACTTGAGAATTCCGGCGTTGAGCTACGCACGAATTCGCGGGTACGAGAGATACTGGTCGACGACGAGACAGGCTTTGCCACAGGCGTTCTTTATCACGACGCGGACGGCAACGTTCACCGGCAGAACGCTGAGTTGGTGATTCTCGCCTGCAACGGCGTAGGGACGCCGAGACTGCTTCTAAACTCGAAATCAAGGCTCTTTCCGGATGGGCTTGCAAACCGGTCGGGCCTCGTTGGCAAGAACCTGATGTTTCACCCGCTGACCGGAGTCGCGGGCGTCTTCAATCAGCCGATGAGGGGACATGAGGGACCTATGGCCTGCTCGATCCTCAGTCAGGAGTTCTATGAAACCGATTCATCTCGCGGTTTCAGCCGCGGCTACGGCCTGCATGCCGGACGGTCCACTACACCTATGACCTATGCGCTGGGGGGCTACGGTATCGACCGGCCGATCCCGTGGGGCGCCGAGCACCGTCATATCATGGACGAGGTCTACCCTTACCTCGCCGGCCTCACCGTTGTGACCGAAGATCTTCCAGAAGAGCACAATTGCGTAACACTCGATACCAATCTCACCGACAGCGATGGCATTCCGGCGCCAAAAATCACTTACAAGCTGGGCGAAAACACGCGCGCGATGCTCAGGCACGGACAGGAACGGGCCACAGAGGTTCTCCTGGCCGCGGGCGCGAAACGTATCCTGCAGAAGGGCGAGGATCAGGTCTGGTGGCGCGCGGGCTGGCATCAGATGGGCACGTGCCGCATGGGCAACGATCCCCGGCGGTCGGTCGTTAACGCCTGGGGCCGCAGTCACGATGTAAAGAACCTGTTCGTCGTCGACGGTTCGATTTTCGTGACTGCCGGCGCTGTCAATCCGACCTCCACGATTCAGGCCCTTGCCCTCTACATCGGCGACCGGATCAAATCCAACATTGCAACTCTGTTTGATTGAGGAAGCTATGAAATTCCCAACCAAAATGTACATCGACGGGATGCTCGTAGACGGAGAAGGCCAAGTCGATGTTGTCAATCCAGCAACAGATAAAGTTGTCGCGACGGTGGCTGCAGCGGGTTTGCAGGATGTTGACCGTGCGCTTAAGGCGGCGAAGTCGGCGGCAGCCGGATGGGCAGCAACGCCGATCGCTCAACGGCAGGACTGGATGCACAAACTGCGCGAGGAAATCATTGCGCATGAGGAGTTCCTCAGGGCGTGCGTCCATCATGAAATGGGAAAGCCCTGGGGCGGTACACAGGAAGATTTTGACCTACTCGAGCGTTCCTTGCAATTTTATGCGGAAGAAATCGCGCGCAAGCATGATGAGACCATAATCGATCGCGACGGCAGTCATGAACACAAACTCGTCTACGAACCGGTTGGGGTCGCCGTAGCCTATCTCGCCTGGAATTTTCCGCTTCTGAACCTGGCTTACAAGATCGCGCCCGCAATGGCCGCCGGCTGTCCAATCATCATTCGTCCGTCTGCTGCAACGCCAGTTTCCGCCTATGCGGTCGGGGCACTGTGCGAAAAAATCGGACTTCCCAGGGGCGTCGTCAACATTCTCACCACCGAAGGTTATGTGCCATCGGATGCGCTCGCCGCGTCCCCCGTCCCATCCCTCATAACACTGATCGGTTCGACCAATACCGGCAAACATCTGATGAAGGTCGGTGCCACATCGATCAAGCGCTACTCGATGGAACTGGGGGGCAATGCCCCAGTGCTGGTCTTCAACGATGCCGATCTGGATCTTGCCGCCGATATTGTAACGTTGATCAAGTTTAACAATGCCGGCCAGATCTGCGTCGCTCCCAACAGGGTTTTCGTCGAGGCCGATGTCCTCGATGCGTTCACCGAAAAGGTAGTTGCGCGTGCAAAGGGGGCGGTCGTTGGATTCGACAGAAACCTGCCTGTGTTGACCGGTCCGCTGATCGATGCGCGCGCTTGGAAACGCGTCAAAAGCCTGATCGATGACGCTGTGGGGAGAGGCGCGAACCTACTGGCGGGTGGCGATCGACCCTCCCATCTGCCCTCCGGCCATTTCATTGCGCCGACTGTATTGTCGGGCGTGACAAAAGACATGGAGATTTACCGCGAGGAGATCTTCGGACCAGTCGTCAGTCTCATCCCATTCGATGATAGAAGCTCCGTTCTCGATTGGGCAAACGAGGGCGAGGAGGGTGGTTTGTCTTCCTACATCTTTTCCCGCGACCTGGCTCTTGCCGAAAAAATGGCGCGGGGACTGCGTTACGGCGAAATCCATATCAATGGCGTCAAATACGACATTTATCTCCCGCATGGCGGCATTGGGCAGTCAGGTATTGGGCACGATTGCTCGCATCTCGCACTGAATGATTACCTCGTCGTCAAACGCGTTTCCCGCAGCCTTGGGTGAATAACAATATGAAGATCACACGTATCACGAGCCACGTATTGCAGTGCGACATGCCAGAGGAACTGGGTTACTCGCAGCAATACTATTCTAAGCGAACCGCTCACATCGTCGAGGTGGAGACGGATGAGGGGATTACCGGCTGGGGTGAGTGCTTTGGCCCTGGAGCTGTCGCTCTTGCCAACAGAACGATCGTGCAGACAGTGATTCAGCCGCTTGTGACGGGCATGGATCCTCTCGACCGTGATGTGATCTGGCATAAGGTCTACAATCTGCTACGCGATCACGGTCAGAAAGGCATGCCCCTGCAGTCCCTGTCCGGTGTCGACATCGCGCTGTGGGACATTGCCGGCAAGGTCGCAAACCTGCCGATCCACAAGCTGATCGGCGGTGCTCATCGCGAAAAGGTCCGGGCTTATGGCTATGGGATGATGCTCAAGCGCGAAAGTGTCGCCGAGCATGTCACCCGCTTTGCCGATGAAGCTCAGCGGATCAAGGCGATGGGATTTTCTGCAACCAAGATGAAGATCGGCCTTGGCGCGAAAGATGACGTCAAGCTGGCTGAAGCGGTGCGCAAAGGTGTGGGCGATGACTTCGACTTCATGGCAGACGCCAATCACGCCTACAACACCCATGATGCCTTCTATGTCGGGCGGGCATTGGATGAGCTTGGTGCTTTCTGGTTCGAAGAACCGGTTGCCCCCGAGGATCTGGATGGCTACCGCGAGCTTCGCGCCGGATTGAAGGTCAATATCTCGGGCGGTGAGGCAGAATTCAACCGTTGGGGCTGGCGGGCTCTGTTGGAAAGTCGCGGGCTTGATATTGCTCAGCCTGAAGTGTGCGCCCTTGGCGGGATCACAGAATACTTACGCGTACTCGCATTATGCCACGCACATTTTACGCCCGTCATCAATCATGTCTGGGGATCTGCGATAGCGGTTGCGACCAACCTGCAATTGCTGGCGGCAATGCCCCCGTTGCCGGGCGGCCTGTTCCCTCGCGAACCGCTGCTTGAGTTCGACACGACGGAGAACCGTTTCCGCGATGAGCTCCTCGTCGAACCGCTCAACATCCAAAAACAGGTCTCCACTGCTGAAGGATTTATACGGATTCCCAAGGGACCAGGTCTCGGAGTTGAGCCAGACCGCGGATTTCTTCGCGCTTTTGCAGCCAAGGTGTAGCGCTGCTCACACAGCTTTAATGAAGGTAGGAGGCACAAGATGCACACAAGAACTTTATCCAGATGGCTACTCGCCAGCATGGCAACGCTTAGCTTGGCGACCTCGGCGCTTGCCGCAGACGTTTCGCTAAAATTCGGGGTAGCAACACCGTCCGGACACCCGCACAGCCAGTCCGCAATCGAGTTTGCCAAACGTGTCGCAGAAAAGACTGGCGGAGCAATCGAAGTTAAGGTGTTTGACAATGGCAGTCTTGGCTCCAATCCCGAACTGCTCGACGGGGTTAAGACAGGTGCGGTAGACTTCACCATCAGCACGCCCGGCGTAATGGGAGAATATTCCAAGGGTTTCGGCCTGCTGGAAGTCCCCTACATCTTCGCAAGCAAAGAACACATGATGAAGGTAACACGCGGCGAGATCGGTGCGCGGATGGCAGAGGAATACAAGTCCGCAGCCGGCATCGAGGTGCTTGGCTATCTGGGCGGAGCCCAGCGCAACATGATCACCACGAAGACAGCGATCCGATCTATGGAGGACCTCAAGGGACTGAAGATGCGCACAGCAGAAGTCAAAGTGCTCCTTGACTGGTGGAATGCGCTGGGTGCGACCGGATCCGTCGTTGCCTTCCCCGAGGTTTACACGGCCATGCAGACCGGGGTGGTCGATGGTGCCGAGAATGAGTTCACGACATTTACTACGGCCAGATGGGCAGAGATTGCCAAGAATATCGCCCTGACCGAGCACGCAATCACTGTACGTCCTCTCGTCGGCAATGCCGCCAATCTGGCCAAACTTTCGCAGGAGCAGCAATCTGCGATCCGCGATGCCGCCAGGGAAGTCGCAGATTGGGACGTTGAACTCGAAGGCAAGCTTGACGAGGAGAACAAAGCAAAACTCGCCGCCGACTTCGGGGTGACCTACACCACACCTGACAAGGCGCCGATGCTTGCCGCATCTTCTGCAATCATCAAGGCATTTGCTGACGAGACAGGGGTCAGCGATCTGGCCGACAAGATCGCGGCAGCTGCCAACTGATCGTATGTGACCAGCCATCTGGAGATGGCTGGTTCACCTCCCTGGAGGCTCCATTGAAAAAGTTATCCGACAAGCTTGAGAAAGTCCTTGAAGTTGTAGTCGGGATCCTATGTCTGATCCTGATTTCGATACTGGGTATCGAGGTCGTCAACCGCTACTTCTTCGGCATATCCTGGCCTTGGGCGCAGTACCTCATTCCCTTTTGTTTTTTGTGGACGTGCATGATTGGCAGTGCCATAGCCGTCCGTCGACGCCAACATTTCGAAGTCGATCTTCTCGCCAATCTCCTCCGGGGACGCCCTCGGCGCCTTCATCGCTTTCTCGTGGCCGTTTCGAATCTCATCGGTGGCTTGCTGATCGCATGGGCCTCAATCGGCTTCGTAAGTCTGGGGTTGCAAAAGTCTTCTCCGGCGACCGGTACACCGATGATCTACATCTACGTTTCAATTCTGATCGGCGGGCTGTTGATCATGTTTTTCGCACTCGATCGTCTTCTGGCTGCAGACGATGAAGAATTGCAAAGTCGCTTTGAAGAGGCCACACCATGAGCGGCGATCTGGCTCTGATCATTCTTTTGGCGGGTTTTACCGTCCTTTTCACTCTTGGTGTTCCTCTAGCTTTTTCGCTACTGTTTGCATCGGTCGCTGTTATTGCTATCGATCCGAGCCTCGATCTCATCCAGGTTCCTCTCAAGCTTTTCTCTGGCATCAACAGTTTCCTTCTATTGTCGATTCCGGGCTTCTTGTTCGCGGCCCTGATGATGAACCGCGTGGGCATCACAGAAGATATCGTCAAAATTTCCGACTTGCTTGTGGGGCGTGTCAAGGGCGGCCTTGCGCATATCAACGTGGTATCCTCAATGCTGATGGGCGGGGTTTCGGGGTCATCGACCGCTGATGTCGCCGGAATTGGTGCAATTCTCATTCCAGCGATGAACAAGAAGGGTTATGATCGCGGTTTCAGCGCTGCGTTGACGGCAGCGTCATCGTCGATCGGCTCCATCATTCCGCCAAGCATCCTGATGGTCATTTACGGCGCAGCGGCCAATGTTTCTATCGGCGCGCTGTTTATTGCAGGCTATATCCCGGGCATCCTTGTTGGACTATCACAGCTAGCGCTATGCTGCTATTACGCTCATAAACACGGAATTGACCTCGGATCGCCTTCCGGTTTCGGCCGCGGAGAAAAACTACGGATCCTGGCGCGCGGCCTCGTTCCAATAAGTGTCATAGGGGTCATAATTGGTGGTATTCTTTCGGGCGTGATGACCGCCACCGAATCCGCCGCGATCGCTTCAATCTATGTTGTTTTGGTGGGATTGTTCTTTTATCGAGCCGTCAATCTTCGCCTGCTTCTTGACGTCGCCATCGAAACAGCGCTTCTCACCTCGGTTGTCATGATCTGCGTGGGCACCGCAACTCTGTTTGGGTGGCTGATGTCGTTTTACGGCGTCTTGGATGCATCCGGGCAGCTCATCCAGGTCTACGCAGGAAGCCCCGTAGCATTCCTGATGTTCGCGGTGGTCTTGTTCCTGGTCCTTGGAACCTTCATGGATCCCGCGCCGGCGATGTTGATATTTGTGCCCGTACTCGCGCAGATCGCGCCTGGTGTCGGCGTCGACCCTCTGCATCTTGGGGTCCTCATCATCATGTCTTTGGCAATTGGCAAGATCACTCCACCTTATGGCATCAGCTTGATGTTGGCGTGCGTGATCGCCGAAATCCCGCTGTCGCGATCGCTGAAATGGACGATTGTGTTCTTTACGGCGTTTTGTGCACTCATGCTGCTGATCATCTTTGTTCCTTCTATCGTGATCTCGCTACCTGCTTATCTGTCGCCTGAACTAGTGGGGCGTTAAGGGATGAGCAATGCAGCACTAGTCGCCATTGATTGGGGAACTACGAGCTTTAGACTGTGGGTCTTGGATGAGGCCGGCAAGGCGGTTGCTTCTGTCACTCGACCCTGCGGTATGTCACGGCTTCAGCGCGGGGACTACGAGCGGATTTTACTGGAAATGCTCAGATAGCGTCCGTCAAGATGGCGTAATTTCGGGTGTGGCTCCGGGCCGTCATGATCAGGCGGCTCTGGGTGTAATCTGAAGTGTGTTTTTCTCCTCGATTGTCGGTGGGTTCAGCTCGGCCATTGCCTCGACCTGCATGTATCGGCTCAGGAGCTGCCATTCGTCGTTGGCTTCGAGCAGGACCGCGCCGGGCGATGTCACGTTGTTTCATCAACGTCCGAACAAGGCGATTGCCTGTGAACTCAAGCAGTTGCGCCGGTCACGGCTTTCCACTGCGCCATTGCGCGGATCCGATGAATGTGGGTGGCGAGGGCTGAGCGTTTCTGGTGCGGCGCGACGAAAAGATTTCGGACTGCTGAAAAGACTGAGATAAAACGTTGCAATGCGCCGACAGATCGAAATCCCTGCATCATCCGTTCTCGTTTTCGTAGTGGCACGTGAGAATTCTCCGCACGATTGTTCAGGCCTTTGTGCGATCGATGTTCGACAGCGGGCATCACGTCCCGTCTTGCCGCTCCGTATGAACGTAGTTTGTCGGTGACGATGCGCTTCGGCGTCAGGCCTTGTTTCTTCAGCAGTCTAACCAGCAATCGTTTGGCAGCTTTGGTATCGCGGCGGGCCTGGACGATCTCGTCGAGAACGTAACCGTCCTGGTCAACGGCACGCCAAAGCCAATGTTTTCGGCCACCGATGGAAATCACAACCTCGTCCAAATGCCAGATATCCTTTCGCGACGGCTTCTTTCTGCGCAACTGCTTGGTATAAGCCGCCCCGAATTTGCGGCCCCATCGCCGGATCGTTTCGTAAGATACGACAATGCCGCGCTCCAACAGCATTTCCTCAACCAGCCGCAGGCTCAAAGGGAACCGGTAATACAGCCAGACCGCACGGGCGATGATCTGCGGTGGAAAGCGGTGGTTCTTGTAGCTGATAGTCGACGAGTTCATGTCAGCCGAACTATCCCTCAACCGTTAAGCTGCAGACAACGTGACATCGCCCGCGCACTCTGCGGGGACCTGTTCTGACTTCTTTGGGTTCTCAATAGCTCAATGGCGTGATAACCGTATCGTGGCGAAAGAAATGGAAAATCACCACATCGCGGTACAGTCGCCGGAGCCAAGGGGGAGGATATGAGCCGCACTGGAAGAAAAGAGAAGCCCTTTAACGGTTATGCCCAGCTCATTCGATATTTCCGCGCCCCTGTATCAAGGAGGTGTGAGATAATATTCTTCATTGCTTTCCTTACTGTGAGTATATTGGCCAATGTTTGGTCGATAAAGGAGGTTGACTGGCCATAGAAACAGGGTGATGGCGGAATACACGCGCCCATGCGGGCGGCCGCCATGCGGACCACCGACTCGACGAGGTAACTGATCCGAGCTGCGGAAAGGGCCGATTACTCCCAGCCGCTCAACGACAACCTACACCGCTATTTTCATGTTGTCGTAGATGCCGGGCCGGTAGATCCCGCCAGAAAATGGTGAAGGCCTGTCATGCGACCGAGGACCATCCTCTGCGTTTTGTCGAGATAGGTGTGCGCGATCGGTATCCGGCTTTAGGCTAGCTGCATCTGGGCGACTTTCACGACCACGACAGTCCGTGGAGTTCGACCGCCTCCTGGCTCCAGTCAAACTGAAAGCCCGCTTCGAGTCACTGCATCGTTCGATTTTCTGAAACCCGATACTGCACCATCACTAAGTGCCGACAGACCGCTAACGGAAATACGGCCAAACTCCGCAGGCTACAGATCAGCTTCCAAGCACCCGCAACAAGTCCGCGCGCAGACGTTGCAGCGCTGCCATTACTGTAGCCTTCTGCTGTCCGAAGCGTGGGCTGGGGATCGGCACGGACACGGAATGCAAGTCACCGACGACATCGGAGAAGGCGAAACCGAGCGCGCTGATACCTTCGGTGTGGTCGTCAAGGTCCTCAGCGAAGCCGGTTGCACGTGCGACGTTCAGCACTTTTAGAAGCTTTGGCCAGCTTGGTTTTTGACCGAGGCGTTCCCATTCGTTCTCGGCCATCTTACGCGCCTCCGCATCCGACAAGAGTGCTAGGCACGAGCGACCATTGGCTGTCGAGGTGAGTGGGAACACCTCGCCGACGGACGACACGGCACGCAGCCGATGTGTCCCCTGTACCTGATCCAGGAAGATCATTCGCCCGCCGCGGAGCACAGACAAATCGACCGTTTCGCCCGTCTCCTCCATCAATTCTTGTAGAAGAGGACGCAGCTGCTCGACGATGTTGTATCGGGCGGCTCCTGCGAGGGCATGCAACTGCGGGCCGAGACGCACGCCCCCTGCCGTGCCGGAGATGATCAACAGGCGTTCTTCCTGGAGTGCCTGGACGATGCGTTGAACGGTGGAGCGCGGAAGCTCCACCCTCTCGGCGATCTGCCCAAGGCTCATTCCGCCCGGCGCCTCCTTGAGCGTTCTCAAAACCGCGGCAGCGCGGGCGATCACCTGCACACCCTGGCGAGCCCCTGCCTTGTCAGCGTCGATGTCCTCGACAGTCATGCGCAGTCCTTCCGGAGAAATCAAAAGCCGTGACGTTCCATGTTTGCCAAGGAGCATCACAGATCGACATGGACCACCATACGATACAGACGGACTGCCTGACAAGATTCCCCTTGACCGCAATGCGGTTCACTTGTATCGATATGCGGGCGAAGTAGAGGGGGACTCTTGGCATCCCCCAATTTCGTGCCGCCGCATCGGGGCGAACGGAGGAGGATTTCTGATGGTCAAAATTCGCGGTATCGAATTCGAGGGCAACCTCGACAACAGCATGGGGCTGGAATTCTACAATCTGAGCCACCGCTTCGGCTTCCAGAACCCGAACTGGCCCTATTTCCAGGACACCAAGATCGAACGCATCCACTACATGGCCAAGTCGGGCGTGCTGTCGCAGCGCATCACCACGACGATGCATGCGACGACGCATATCGACGCTCCGGCGCATGTGGTGCAGGGCACGCCCTTCATCGACGAAGTGCCGCTGCCGCATTTCTTCGGCACCGGCATCGTCGTCGGCATGCCCAAGAAGAAGTGGGAGTTCATCACCGGCGACGACCTCGAGGCCGCCTGCGGCAAGTCGATCCGCAAGGGTGACGTGCTGATCATCAACACCGGCTGGCACAAGGATTACGAGGACGGCGACTACTTCGCCTATTGCCCCGGCTTCGTGAAATCCGCCGGCGAATGGATGGTTGAAAAGGGCGTCAAGGTCGTAGGCCATGACACGCAGGCAAACGATCACCCGCTTGCAACCGCGATCGGCCCGCAGCGCAACGGCCCTCTGCTTCCGCACCTGGAAGCGGAATGGCGCGAACATACCAACGGCGGTGACTGGAAAAAGGATTTTCCCGAGTGGGAGCCCGTCCACCAGATCCTGTTTAAGAACGGCATCCTCGGCATTGAGAATGTCGGCGGCGATCTGGATGCCGTCACCGGCAAGCGCTGCACCTTCGCCTTCTTCCCCTGGAACTGGGACCGCGGCGACGGCTGCATCATCCGTCTCGTCGCGATGATCGACAAGACCGGCGGCTATCGCATCGAGCGCGGAGAGCAGTTCTGATGGGCTGGAGGAAAGTCGGTATTGCGGTAGTGCTCGCCTCGGTCGTCGCATCATCTGCGTTTGCCGAAGGGGTGATTCCGTCGACGGCCACGGATGGAGCATTGACGGTGACGCTACTGGGCACCGGCACGCCCGACCCGCGTATTGACCGTTTTGGACCAGCGACCCTCGTAACCGCAGGCGGGCAGGCGTTGCTGTTCGATGTGGGCCGTGGCGCTATCCAAAGACTCCAGCAGATCGGTGTCTCCCCTGGCAAGCTCGACCAGATATTCTTCACCCACTACCATTCAGACCACGTAAACGGCCTGCCGGATCTTTGGCTGACCGCGCGGTTGCCACCACATGGGGGACGACGAGGAGCCCTGCCCGTCAGTGGCCCCAATGGGCTCCAAGCTCTGACCGAGGGGCTGCGGGCCGCGTTTGCCAACGACATTGGCATCCGCGAAGCCGATGAAAAGCTACCACCAGAAAGCACGCTGTTTGCAGTGACCCAATTCGATGAGAACACCGAACCTGTCGTCTACGAGAAGGACGGACTGAAGGTAACCGCTTTCAAGGTGAATCATGGTGAATTGATCCACCCTTCGGTCGGCTATCGCATCGACTACGGCGAGAACACCGTGGTTCTTTCAGGTGACACCAAATACGAGCCAAACCTGATCAAACATGCTGAAGGGGCGGACCTCGTGATTCACGAGGTTGCTATGGCTGCGGACGACATGCTGGATAACCCGGCTATCAAGCGGATTCTTGCTCATCACACGACCCCGCGAGAGGCAGGAGGGGTGTTCACTGCGGTCAAACCGCAATTGGCGGTCTATGCGCATCTGGTTCTGCTGCACCCGCCAGGAACGCCGGAGCAGACTCCACAAGAGATCGTAACCGCTACGCGCGAAACCTATGACGGCCCCCTATTGGTGGGAGAGGACCTGATGAGTTTCCGCATTGATGGAAACGTGGAGGCAGGGCGGGCATCCCCCTAATGCCGAGCATCCGGAGCAACACATTCGCGCAAGTGGGAGGAAAGGATGCTGGTTAAGCATTTCGGTGACGCAAAACCCTATGAAGCTCCAAACCACCGCGGGGTGGTCGGGCTGCGCCTTCAGGGTTTCGAGGAAGGTGGGCCGACCAATCAGTGGCTGGGCTATTCGCAGTTCCTGCCGGGGGGCGGCGCGGGGCCGGACTCCACGCCGTTCGAAAAGGTCTACCTCGTGCTCGAAGGCCAGATGACGGTGATCGTGGGCGGGCAGGAAACCGTTTTGCGAGCGCTGGACAGTTGCACGATCGCTCCCGGCGAAGTGCGCGAGATCGTCAACAGAACGAACGACGTCTGCAAGATGGTCGTCGTCGTCCCCTATCCTTCGAAGGTGTCGCAATGAGCCTGCACGATCCGCTTTCGATGTTCGACGTGAAGGGCAAGGTCGCGCTGATCACCGGCGCATCAGGCGCCTTCGGAATGGTCGCCGCGCGGGTGCTGGCGGGCGCCGGGTGCTCGCTGGTGCTGGCCGCGGGCAAGGCCGCCGAGCTTGCCGCCATCGCGCAGCAATGCCGCGAGGACGGCGCGGCGGTCGTCGAGGTGAACGCCCGGCCCGACAGCGAAGACAACTGCGCCGCGCTGGTGCGGGCCGCCGTCGAGAATTTCGGCCGGCTCGACATCCTCGTCGTCGCCTCCGGCATGAACAAGGTGGCGAAGATCGAGGACATGGCGCCCGAGGCCTTCCTGTCGGTGATCGACGCCAATGTCACGCAAAGCTGGCTACTGGCGCGCGCGGCGACCCGCCAGATGAAGGCGCAGGGAGACGGCGGCAAGATCGTGCTCGTCTCCTCGGCGCGCGGGCTGCTCGGGCACCCGGCGGGCTACACCGCCTATTGCGCGAGCAAGGCTGCGGTGGATGGCATCACCAAGGCGCTCGGCTGCGAGCTGGGACCGACCGGCATCACCGTGAATGCGATCGCGCCCACCGTGTTCCGCAGTCCGCTGACGGCCTGGATGTTCGAGGAGACGGAGAACGCGCAGGCGGTGCGCGACGGTTTTCTCACGCGCGTTCCCAAAGGGCGCCTCGGGGAGCCGGAGGATCTGGCGGGGCCGCTCCTGTTCCTCGCCTCGAGGGCATCGGATTTCTACACCGGGCATATCCTTTATGCCGACGGCGGCTACACGGCGGGCTGATCGGTGCGCAAGAACATACAGACGGCAGTGATCGGCGCGGGATTGATGGGGCACGGCATCGCGCTGACTTTGGCGCGCGCCGGCCAGCATGTGGCAATCACCGACCCAATGGCCGAGGCGCGCGCCTCGCTTTCCGGGCGGATCGCCGAAAGCCTGCGTCTCATGGGCGAGGACGATGCCGGCATAACCGGCATTCTGGAAAGGATCGAGATCGTCGAGACCGTTCCCGCGGCCGTCGCGAAGGCGGCGTTCGTCTTCGAGGCGGCGCCTGAGAAGATCGCGCTCAAGCAGGCGCTGTTCGCCGAGATCGAGGCGCATGCCCCGGTCGGAGCGATCCTCGCCTCGAACACGTCGGTCATGCCGATTACCGAGATCATGAAAGGGCTGAAGGACAAGAGCCGCGCCCTGGGCACTCATTGGTGGAACCCGCCGCATCTGATCCCGCTGGTCGAGGTGATCCGCACGGCCGACACCTCCGAGACGGCGATGTCCAGGATGATGGCGCTGCTCGCCGACGCCGGGAAAACGCCTGTCAGGGTGGAGAAAGACGTGCCGGGCTTCATCGGCAATCGGCTACAGCATGCGCTCTGGCGGGAGGCAATCTCCCTTGTGGAGCGCGGCATCTGCGACGCCGAGGCAGTGGATACCGTCATCAAGGCCAGCTTCGGCCGCCGCCTCGCGGTGCTTGGGCCGCTGGAGAACGCCGATCTGGTCGGCACCGACCTGACATTGGACATCCATGACACCGTTCTTGCCGATCTGGAGCATCGGCCGGGGCCGTCCCCTCTCCTGCGAGAACTCGTGGCCGCAGAGCGGCTGGGGATGAAGTCGGGCGAAGGGTTTCGCCGCTGGACGCCGGAGGAGGCGAAGGCGGTGCGTGAAAAGGTCGTGCGCCATCTGCGCGCGCTGGAGGGAATACTCGAAGACTGAACGGACGCGGGCGGCAGACGCCCCACATTTTACTGGGAGGATGGAATGACATCGCTGATGAACCGCCGCCGTTTCCTGGCCGGGGCTTCTGCCCTGCTGGCGGCCCCCGCGATCCTGCGGGCCACGCGCGCCTATGCGCAGATGCCGACGCTGAAGGTGGGCCATGTCAGCCCGCGCACCGGCCCGCTGGCCGGCTTCGCGGAAGCAGACGACTATATCCTGAAGGCCGTCGCCGAGAAATTCGCGGCGGGGATCGAGAACAACGGCAAGGGCTGGCACATCGAGATCATCTCGAAGGACAGCCAGTCGAACCCAAACCGCGCCGCCGAAGTGGCGAGCGAACTCATCCTCAGGGACGAGGTCGACATCATCGTCGCGGCCTCGACGCCGGATACGGTGAACCCGGTTTCGGACCAGGCCGAGATCAACGGCACGCCCTGCATCACCACGGATTGCCCCTGGCAGCCCTATTTCTTCGGCCGCGGCGGCAAGCCGGAGAGCGGCTTCGAAAGCACCTACCATTTCTTCTGGGGGCTGGAGGACGTGATCGGCGCCTTCCTCGACCTGTGGAGCAAGGCGGATGTGGCGAAAACGGTGGGCGGCCTGTTCCCCAACGATGCCGACGGCAATGCGTGGGGCGATGCGGAACGCGGCCTGCCCAAGCCGCTGGCCGCCGCAGGCTACACCCTGACCGACCCCGGCCGTTACCAGCCGCTGAGCGACGATTTCAGCGCGCAGATCAACGCCTTCAAGCAGGCCGGATGCCAGATCGTCACCGGCAACATGATCGCGCCGGATTTCGGCACCTTCTGGTCGCAGGCCGCGCAGCAGGGTTTCAAGCCGCGCATCGTCACCATCGGCAAGGCCCTTCTCTTCCCCAGCGTCATCGCGGGTCTGGGCGACCGGGGTATCGGCCTCTCGTCGGAAGTCTGGTGGTCGCCCAGCCATCCCTTCGCTTCGTCGCTGACCGGCGTTTCCTCGGCCGATCTGGCAAGCGGCTACACGGCGGCTTCGGGCCGGCCCTGGACCCAGCCCATCGGGTTCAAGCATGCGCTTTTCGAGGTGGTGGCCGATGTAGTGGCTCGGGCCGACGATCTGGACGATCCGGCGGCCATCGTGGCGGCCATCGCGGCAACCAATCTGAAAACCATCGTCGGCCCCGTGAACTGGGCGGTCGGGCCTGTGAAGAACGTCACGAAGACGCCTCTCGTCGCCGGCCAGTGGGCAAAGGACGGTGGCGCGCTGAATCTGAAGATCGTCGCCAACGCCCATGCGCCGGAGATTCCGCTGGGCGGTGAACTGACACTGCTCTGACAAGACAGGCTCAGCCGTCGCGTATCGCGCGCAGGGCCGTCCGCTGGTGCTCCGTGCAGAGACAGGCGGCGTGAACATCACTGGGAGAACGAGATGAAGTCCATGATATCACGCCGAAACCTGCTTGTGGCCTCCGGGGCGCTTCTGGCTGCACCCATGATCCTCCGCGCCGGCCGCGCGGAAGCCGCGGGCGATGCCCTGCGGGTGGGGCTTGTGACCCCAAGCACTGGTCCCCTCGCGTTTTTTGCCGAACCGGACGCCTTTGTTCTCAAACGTTTCGAGGCTGCGCTGTCCAAGGGTGCGGGCGGACGGCCGGTCGAGATCATCGTCAAGGACAGCCAGTCGAACTCGAACCGCGCGGCCGAGGTTGCTTCGCAGCTGATCCTTGAAAACGAGGTGGTGCTGCTGCTGGCGGCCGGGGGACCGGATACGGTGCTGCCGGTCGCTGATCAGGCGGAGATCAACGGAACACCCAGCCTGTCGACCTCCTGCCCCTGGCAGCCCTTTGTCATGGGCCGGGGAAGTACGCCCGATACCGGGTTCCAGAGCACCTTCCTCTTCGGCTTCGGCCTGGAGGACGTGATCGCGGCCTATCTGAAGCTCTGGGAAACCGTTCCGAACAACCGCAAGGTCGGCCTCCTCCTGCCCAACGATGCCGACGGAAATGCCTGGGGCGATCCGAAATTCGGCTTTCCGCCGGCCCTTGCCGCCGCAGGCTATGAGGTGATCGATCCCGGTCGCTATCAGCCGATGTCGAACGATTTCAGCACCCAGATCGCAGCCTTTCGAAATGCGGGCGTCGATATCGTGATGGGTTCGATGATCCCGCCCGATTTCACGACCTTCTGGACACAGGCCGCTCAGCAGCGCCTGCGCCCCAAGGTCGCCACCATCGGCAAGTCGCTGTTGCTGCCCAATATACTGCAAGGAATCGGCGCTGCCGCCAGCGGCCTGACCACCGAACTGGCTTGGCACCCCGATCTTCCCTTTGTCTCGGCCGCGACCGGCGAAAGCGCACGCGATATCGCCAAGGCCTGGACGGCGGAAACCGGCAAGCCCTGGATCCAGACGCTGGGCCTGAAACACGGCCTCATCGACATCGGGCTGGCTGCCCTGCGCGGCGCGAGTGATCCGACCGACGGGGCAAGCATCGTTGCCGCCATCCGCAAGCTGGACGTGGAAACCACGATGGGCCGGGCAAACTTCGGCGCTTCGCCGATCGCCAATGTCGCCAAATCCGTGATCCTCGGCGGGCAGTGGTGGCAGTCCCAGGACGGATTCACGCTGGAAATCGCAGCCAATCCCACATCGGTGGATATCCCAGTCACCCGGCCCGTCGAGCCGCTGCCGACGCTTTGAGGTTTCACGACATGCGCTTTGAAAATGTCTCCGATCTGTTGTTGCCGGGCTATCTCCCGTTCGAATCCGGCACGATGGCCTATCCCGACGGCTTCCGAACCGTAGCCGCCCTGACCCGCATGCCGAACTGCCGCGCCAAGATGGTTCACTGGTGGTTCGGCTGGCTGGGCGGGACCGAGCAATACAAGCTTTGGCACCCCACGGATCACCTGTTCAGCGATTGGGAAGGCCGCGAGAACGGCGTCTATGTCGGCGCCAGCCACCTGGTGCACGAGTACCTGGGCGGCGCAGACGGTCCGGTGTTCAAGCTGAAAATCCAGTTCCAGCCGCCCGGGGAATTCCTCGGCAGCCCGGAATTCGACCAGTTCGACGGCATCGCCGTTTCCGCCCGCATCGGCTCCCTGGAAAAGCCGTTGAACCTCGGCCGGATGGTGCATTTCGTCCGGAACACGCCGTGGGGCTGCGAGATGCGGTCCCGCTTCTTCCTCGGCTTCGTCGAGTCCCGCGACGGGGCACCGGACATCAGCGCCGCCGCCGCGGAAAGCCTGCGGCATGATCTGGCGACGGAGGAGCTCGCGCGCCGGCTCCATCAGCACGCCACCGAGGAGATGGGCTACCTGTCCGACATCCTGCCGGTGCTTTACCGGCAAGTGACGGGCGACACGGCGTTTTGAACCGCAGAACGGAGGCCGCGATGGCCAGCATCCTTAGCCTCGATGGCGTGACGAAGGCCTATGGCGCCGTGACGGTAGCCGACGACCAGAGCTGGAGCCTGGCGGAGGGCGAGGCGCTCGGCGTGATCGGGCCGAACGGGGCCGGCAAGACCTCGATGTTCAATCTCATCACCGGCGCGGTCATGGCGGACCGGGGCACGGTCCGTTTCGCAGGACAGGATGTGACGCTCTGGCCCGCCGCCCGCCGCTGCCGCGCAGGGATCGCCCGCAGCTTTCAGGTGCCGCAGCCCTTCGGCGCGATGACGGTGTTCGAGAATTGCCTTGTCGGCGCAATGCAGGGCGCGGGCCTTGGCGCAGCCCAGGCCGAGGAGACGGCGCTCGACATGCTGGACCGCACCGGCCTGCTGCACCGCGCCAATACCATGGCCGGTGGCTTGCCGCTCCTGGAGCGCAAGCGTCTGGAACTGACGCGCGCGCTGTGCGCGAAACCAAAGCTGCTGCTTCTGGACGAGATCGCCGGCGGGCTGACGGAAAACGAATGCCACGCCCTGGTGCAGACCATCAGGGACATCCGCTCGACGGGCGTCTCGATCGTCTGGATCGAACATGTCGTGCATGCCCTGCTCGCGGTGGTCGATCGGCTGATGGTGATCGATTTCGGCCGCAAGATCGCCGAGGGCGAGCCGGAGATCATCATGGCCAGCCGTGAAGTCCGGGAAATCTATCTGGGGATCGAAGCCGATGCCTGATCTGCTGACAGTCGAAAACCTCGATGCCTGCTACGGCGATTTCCAGGCTTTGCGCGCGGTGAACGCCCGTGTTGCCGAGGGCGAGGTCCTGGCGATCATCGGAGCGAACGGGGCGGGCAAGACCACCCTGATGCGGTCCATCGCCGGGTTGATCCGCAATGCGCCGCGGCAGATTCGCTGGAAGGACCAGCCGATTGGCGCGCTACGGGCCGATCAGGTCGCGGCGCTGGGCATCGCACTGGTTCCCGAAGGACGGCTTCTGTTCCCGTCGCTCAGCGTCGAGGAAAACCTTGTGATCGGCGGACAGACCGGACGGAAAGGCCCGTGGAATCTTGCGGCAGTCTATCGGCTGTTCCCGATCCTGCAGGAACGGCGCAACCAGCAGTCCACGTCACTCTCCGGCGGGCAGCAGCAGATGGTCGCCATCGGCCGGGCGCTGATGGCGAACCCCGAACTGATCCTGATGGACGAGATTTCGCTCGGTCTGGCCCCCGTGATCATCAAGCAGATCTACGAGGCGCTGCCCGGCATCGTCGCGCAGGGCATGGCGGCGGTCATCGTCGAACAGGATATCGCCAAGGCGCTGTCGGTGACGAGCCGCCTTTACTGCCTGCAGGAGGGCCGGGTGTCGCTCGAAGGCGCCTCGTCGCAGGTCACGCGCGAGGCCATCGCCCGCGCCTATTTCGGGGTGTGACGGATGGATTGGCTGAACGCGGTGGTGCAGGGAACCTTGCTGGGTGGGCTTTACGCCTTGTTCGCAGCCGGGCTGAGCCTGATCTTCGGGGTGATGCGGCTGGTCAATATCGCCCATGGCGATCTGATCGTGCTGGCAGCCTATCTGGCGCTGACGGCCATGACGCTGCTGGGCCTTTCGCCCCTCCTGGCGTTGATCGTCGTGGTGCCGGCCATGGCGGGGTTCGGCTATGTCCTGCAGCGCGGCATCCTGAACCGGACGATGGGCGAGGATATCCTGCCGCCGCTTCTGGTCACTTTCGGCCTGTCCGTGATTTTGCAGAATACGCTGCTGATGACCTATACCGCCGACCCGCAGAAACTGCAGGCCGGCGCGCTGGAAACGGCGAGCCTGTCGATTGGCGGGCTGACGGTTGGGGTGCTGCCGCTCATCGTCTTCGCCACCGCCATCGTCATCATCGGCGCATTGCAATGGATGTTCTACCGCACCGCGCTCGGCCGTGCCTTCCGGGCCACCTCGGACCGGCAGGACGTCGCGCAACTGATGGGTCTGAACCGGGCGCATGTCTTCGGCCTTGCCATGGCGATGTCGCTGGCAGTGACGGCCGTGGCGGGCGTGTTCCTCGGCATCCGCACGTCGTTTGATCCGGCCATCGGCGGCAGCCGCCTGATTTTCGGCTTCGAGGCCGTCATCATCGGCGGGCTCGGTAATCTCTGGGGCACGCTCGCCGGAGGCGTGATCCTCGGCGTGGCGCAGGCCCTCGGCGGCCAGATCAATCCCGGTTTCCAGATCCTCGCCGGACATATCGTGTTCCTTGTCGTTCTCGCGCTGCGCCCGCGCGGCCTTTTCCCGAAAATGGAGGGCTAAGCCGATGCGCGTGACCCGCACCTCGACCACCGCGCAGGCAGCCATGATCCTTGCCGCGCTGATCCTGATCGCTCTCGCCTTCGCGCCCTGGTGGGCGGGCCGGGCCGAGATGCGCCTGATGGGGGAAATCTTCCTCTATATGGCGCTCGCCTCGCTGTGGAACCTGCTGGCGGGCTATGCCGGCCTCGTCTCGGTCGGACAGCAGGCCTATGTCGGCCTTGGCGGCTACCTCCTGTTCGCGCTGGCCATGCTGGCCGGTCTTCCGATCCTTCTCGCGCTGCCGCTCGCCGCCGTCGCGGGCGCGGTGATCGCGATGCCGGTCGCCGCGCTGATCTTCCGTCTGCGCGGCGCTTATTTCGCCATCGGCACCTGGGTCATCGCCGAGGTGTTCCGGCTGAGCGCCGCACAGATCTCCGCCCTCGGCGGCGGATCGGGCGCCTCGCTGCCCGCAACTATCGTAAAATCCTTGGCGGAAGGGCGCGACATGCGCGAAGCTCTCGCCTACTGGCTGGCGCTCGGCGTGATGGCCGCGGTGATCGGCGCAGCCTTTCTCATCCTGCGCTCCCGCCACGGCCTTGCCCTCACCGCGATCCGCGACAACGAGCTGGCCTCGCGCAGTCTGGGCGTCGATATCTGGCGCACGAAATTCGTGGTCTATGTCGCCGTCGCCGGGCTGACGACATTAGTGGGCGCGCTGATCTTCCTGCAGAAGCTACGCATCTCCCCCGAGGCGGCCTTTTCCGTCAACGACTGGACGGCCTTCGTCATCTTCATCGTCGTCATCGGCGGGATCGGCACAATCGAAGGCCCGATCATCGGCACCCTGGTCTTCTTCGCGCTACGCGAGACCATGGCCGACCTCGGCACGATCTACCTGATCGCGCTCGGCCTCGTCGCGATCCTCGTGATGCTGAAAGCACCGCGCGGGCTTTGGGGCCTGATCCGGTCGCGAACCGGAGCCGAACTCTTCCCGCTGTCGCGCCGCGTGCTGAACATTCAACCCAAGAAGTGAGACCTGCCATGGCCAAACGCCCCAAGACCGTCATCACCTGTGCCGTGACCGGCGCGATCCACACGCCCACCATGTCGGACGCGCTGCCCTATACGGCAGACGACATCGCCGCGCAGGCCGTCGCCGCCGCCGAAGCCGGTGCGTCGATCCTGCATCTGCATGCTCGCCGTCCGCATGACGGCGGCGTGACGATCGATCCCGAGGCCTTCGCCGCCTTCTTGCCGCGCATCAAGCAATCTACCGACGCCGTCATCAACATTTCGACCGGCGGCAGCCTGAACAACACCATCGACGAGCGTATCGCCCCCGCTTTGCGCTTCTCGCCGGAAATGTGCTCCATGAATATGGGCTCGATGAACTTCAGCTTCCATCCACTGGCCAAACGCTACGACACCTGGAAGTTCGACTGGGAGAAGGACTATATCACCAACTCCGACGCCTATATTTTCCGCAACACCTTCGCGGACATACAGAATGCGGCCACGCAGCTTTCGGCGCACGATATCAAGTTCGAGCACGAATGCTACGATGTCGGCCACCTCTACAATCTGCGCTTCTGCATGGATATCGGACTGTTCAAGGCGCCGATCTTCATCCAGTTCATCTTCGGCATCCTGGGCGGTATCGGCCCGGAGGTTGACAACCTGATCTTCATGAAGCGCACCGCCGACCGGCTGTTCGGCGACGATTATCGCTGGTCGGTGCTGGGGGCCGGCGGCGCGCAGATGAGCCTTGCCACCACCGCCAGCCAGATGGGCGGCAATGTCCGTGTCGGGCTAGAGGACAGCCTTTTCATTTCCCGCGGCAAGCTGGCCCAGTCGAATGCCGAACAGGTCAGCAAGATCCGCCGGATCGTCGAAGACCTGGGCTGCGAGGTCGCCACCCCCGAAGAGGCGCGCGAAATCCTCGGCCTGAAGGGCGCGGATCGCACCGCGTTCTGATCCTGCCCAACCTGATACTGAGCCGCCGACCGGTCCTGGCCATCGGCGCGACAGGCAGCAACGAAACCGGAGGACGACATGAATAAGATATATGCGAGTGCATCCGCAGCGCTCGATAACCTGCTTTTTGACGGAATGGTGATCGCAGCAGGTGGCTTTGGACTGTGCGGAATTCCCGAGCTGCTGATCGCCGCGATCCGCGATGCGGGGACCCGGAACCTGACAGTGGCCTCAAACAATGCCGGAGTTGATGGTTTCGGCCTCGGCCAACTGCTGGAAACCCGGCAGATCCGCAAGATGATCTCCTCCTATGTCGGCGAGAACGCGGAATTCATGCGCCAGTATCTGTCAGGAGAACTGGAAATCGAATTCAATCCGCAGGGAACGCTGGCGGAGCGAATGCGCGCGGGAGGCGCTGGGATCGGCGGATTCTATACCCGTACAGGGGTCGGCACGGTCATTGCCGTCGGGAAAGACGTGAAGGTCTTCAACGGCGACGAGTACATCCTCGAAACTGGGCTTGTCGCAGATTTGTCGATCATAAAAGCCTGGAAGGCCGACACGTCGGGAAATCTGATCTTCCGCAAGACCGCACGCAATTTCAACCCGCCGGCGGCGACCTGCGGCAAGGTCTGCGTGGCCGAGGTCGAGGAGATTGTGCCGCTAGGCAGTCTCGACCCTGACAGCATTCACCTGCCAGGAATCTATGTGCACCGCATCATCCAGGGGGACCACGAAAAGCGCATCGAGCAGCGCACGGTTCGCAAAGCTGCCTGAGACAAGGAGAGAGCGGCGATCATCTTGAACGCGGTGAAGAACCGATTTCTCCCCAAGCAAGTTGCAAAGGCTCGCGGCCGTCCATTCGGCACGGCTGCGTCATGAGGTGTTGATCACCCACATCAGAAAATGGAGCAGAATAAATGAGCTGGGACCGGAATCAGATGGCCGCACGGGCCGCGCAGGAATTGCAAGACGGCTGGTATGTAAACCTTGGTATCGGCATCCCGACACTGGTGTCGAACTACATTCCCGACGGGATCGAAGTAACGCTTCAATCCGAGAACGGGATGCTGGGCATGGGGCCGTTCCCCTACGATGGTGAGGAAGATCCCGACCTCATCAACGCCGGCAAACAGACGATAACCGAACTGCCGCAAACGGCCTACTTCGACAGTGCTACCAGCTTCGCGATGATCCGCGGTGGCAAGGTCGCCATGGCCATTCTCGGCGCCATGGAGGTGTCCGAGGACGGCGATCTCGCGAACTGGATGATCCCGAGCAAGCTCGTTAAGGGCATGGGAGGGGCAATGGATCTTGTCGCAGGCGTGGATCGCGTGCTGGTCGTCATGGACCATACGAACAAGGCGGGCGAGTCAAAGGTGCTGACGGCGTGCACCTTGCCCCTGACCGGCAAGCACGTGGTCAACCGCATCATCACTAACCTCGGTGTCTTGGACGTGGTGCCCGGCGGACTCAAGATCGTCGAACTGGCCGATGGTGTCAGCGAGGCGGACTTCCGCGCCGCCACCGAAGCGAAGCTCGTCGGCTGAGCGCTTTCGGTTTCTGGCGCCATAGCCGGCCCGACGCGCCACGCAAAAGTTTTCTGACGGGGAATCATATGAATGTCGGAGCATTGAAAGAGCGAGCGGACAACGAGTTTCGCGTTGCGATGACGCCTGAGTCAGCACAGGCGTTGCGGAAGCTCGGGCATGACTGCCTGATCGAAACTGGCGCTGGCGCGAAGGCCGGCATATCGGATGACGCCTATCGCGCCGCCGGCGTGACGGTGGTCGATGATGCGAACGCACTTTTTGCGGTCTCGGATATCGTCACCAAGGTTCGTCCGCCCGAGCCTTCCGAGATCGCACATCTCGTTCCCGGCCAGACGCTGATCTCGTTCTTCTATCCCGGCCAGAACGGCGAACTGCTGGAACAGGCTCGCGCCAAGGGCGCCAACGTGATTGCCATGGACATGGTGCCGCGCATTTCGCGCGCCCAGAAGATGGATGCGCTGTCGTCGATGGCCAACATCGCCGGCTACCGCGCTGTCATCGAGGCCGGCAATAATTTCGGCCGCTTCTTCACCGGCCAGGTGACGGCCGCCGGCAAGGTGCCGCCGGCCAAGGTGCTGGTGATTGGCGCAGGCGTCGCGGGTCTTGCCGCAGCCGGCGTCGCCGTCTCGCTCGGTGCCCGCACCTATGCCTTCGACGTGCGCCCCGAGGTCGCCGAACAGATCGAGTCGATGGGCGCGGAATTCGTCTATCTCGATTTTGACGGCGGCCAGCAGGATGGCGCGGCGACCGGCGGTTATGCAGCCCCGTCGTCGCCGGAATTCCGCGAGAAGCAGCTGGCGAAGTTCCGCGAACTTGCACCCGAGATCGACATCGTCATCACCACGGCGCTGATCCCCGGCCGCGATGCGCCGAAACTCTGGCTGGCCGACATGGTCGCCGCGATGAAGCCGGGCTCGGTCGTCGTCGATCTCGCCGCCGAACGCGGCGGCAACTGCGATCTGACCGTCGCCGACCAGAAGGTGGTATCCGACAACGGCGTCACCGTCATCGGCTATACGGATTTCCCGAGCCGCATGGCCGCCCAGTCGTCGGCGCTTTACGCCACCAACATCCGCCACATGCTGGCCGACCTGACGCCGGGCAAGGACGGCAAAATCGTCCACAACATGGAAGACGACGTTATCCGTGGATCGACCGTCGCCTTCGAAAGCGCGATCACCTATCCGCCGCCACCGCCGAAGATCGCGGCGATCGCCGCCCAGAAGCCGAAGGAAAAGGTGAAGGAGCCGACGCCGGAGGAAAAGCGCGCCGCCGAGACGGCCGCGTTCAAGGCGCAAACCAAGAGCCAGCTGACGCTGCTCGCTGTCGCGACACTGCTGTTGCTGATCGTCGGGGCCTATGCGCCGTCGGCCTTCATGAGCCACTTCGTCGTCTTCGTGCTCGCCTGCTTCGTCGGCTTCCAGGTCATCTGGAATGTCTCGCACTCGCTGCACACGCCGCTGATGGCCGTCACCAACGCCATCTCGGGCATCGTCATTCTCGGCGCCCTTCTACAGATCGGCTCGACCAGCTGGCTGGTGGTGGTGTTGTCCGCGCTTTCCGTCCTGATCGCCACGATCAATATCGCCGGCGGTTTCCTCGTCACCCGGCGCATGCTCGCCATGTTCCAGAAGTCGTGATCGGGGGAGTTTCATCATGACGATCGGTATTGTTTCGGCCGCTTACATCGCGGCAGCTGTTCTCTTCATCCTTTCCCTCGGTGGTCTGTCCGGCCAGGAAAGCGCCAAGCGCGCCGTCTGGTACGGCATCACCGGCATGGCGCTTGCGGTCGTCGCCACGGTCTTCGGGCCTGATGTCGGCAACTGGTTCATCGTGCTCCTGATGATCGCCGGCGGTGCAGTGCTCGGCCATTTCGTCGCCTCGCGCGTGCAGATGACCGAGATGCCGCAGCTTGTCGCGGCGCTGCATAGCTTCGTCGGCCTAGCCGCCGTGTTCATCGGCTTCAACGCCCATCTCGAGGCGGCAAATGTCGCCGGCCTCGACGAGGCTGCGCGTGCGACGCTGACCGGCTTTGCCAAGCTGCTCGCCCACAAGGAACCGGTGGAACTGGCGATCATGAAGGTCGAGGTCTTCCTCGGCGTCTTCATCGGCGCGGTCACCTTCACCGGTTCGGTCATCGCCTTCGGCAAGCTGGCCGGTAAGGTCGATGGCAAGGCGAAGAAGCTGCCCGGCGGGCATCTCCTGAATGCCGGTGCCGCAGCCCTGTCGATCCTGCTGCTGCTGCTCTACGTCAACGGCGCGGGCGTCTGGACGCTGGTGCTGATGACGCTGGCCGCCTTCTTCATCGGCTATCACCTGATCATGGGCATCGGTGGCGCCGACATGCCGGTCGTCGTCTCGATGCTGAACAGCTATTCGGGCTGGGCGGCCGCGGCCATCGGCTTCACGCTCGGCAACGATCTCCTGATCGTCACCGGCGCGCTGGTCGGCTCCTCGGGTGCGATCCTCTCCTATATCATGTGCAAGGCGATGAACCGCTCCTTCGTCTCGGTCATCCTTGGCGGCTTCGGCGCGACCACCGGCCCGCAGATGGAAATCACCGGCGAACAGATCGCCATCGATGCCGACGGCGTTGCCGCAGCCCTCAACGATGCCGACAGTGTCATTATCGTGCCGGGCTATGGCATGGCGGTGGCGCAGGCGCAACAGTCTGTGTCGGAATTGACGCGCAAGCTGCGGGCCGCGGGCAAGAACGTGCGCTTCGCCATCCACCCCGTCGCCGGCCGCCTGCCGGGCCACATGAACGTGCTGCTGGCCGAAGCCAAGGTCCCCTACGACATCGTTCTGGAAATGGACGAGATCAACGAGGACTTCCCGGACACGGACGTCGTCATCGTCATCGGCTCCAACGACATTGTCAACCCGGCCGCGCAGGACGATCCGAACTCGCCGATCTCGGGCATGCCGGTGCTCGAAGTGTGGAAGGCCAAGCAGGTGTTCGTGTCCAAGCGCGGCCAGGGCACCGGCTATTCCGGCATCGAGAACCCGCTGTTTTTCAAGGACAACACCCGCATGTTCTACGGCGACGCCAAGAAGAGTATTGACCAACTGCTACCCGCGTTGGCTTGAAGAGGGTCGGTTGATTTCGATTCTAGCGGAGTAAGGGCGTGTCGCCTTTCTGAAAAGGCCAAGCTGCGGGTTTGACGCCGTCTTATGAAGGGAATGCAAATGGACAAACCGTTGCAGGGACAAACCATTTTAGTCACCGGCGCCACAGGCGGTATCGGGAGAGCTATCGTGGAACGCCTGATCTTGGAAGGCGCACGACCGATCATTCACTACAGCAAAGACGAGACGACAGCACAGGCTTTGTTGGCCCGTATAGGAGGCAACGGGCTGATTGCGCAAGCCGATCTTTCCGACGTCGAAGGACCATTCGAATTGTGGCGCAAAGCAGTTGCATTCGCCGGCCGCATTCATGGTCTCGTCAACAACGCAGGTATCTGCACGGAGATTTCGATCGAAAGTTCGACAGAGGACTGGAAGGTAGCCTGGCAGAATGAGTTTCAGGTCAATTTCTTCGCAGCCACCGATCTTTCCCGAGAGGCAATCCGGCATTTTAGAACGGAGGGCGGCGGGCGAATTGTGAACATTGCGAGCCGTGCCGGCCAACGCGGCTGTGCTTCCGACGCCATGCCCTATGGAGCGACGAAGGCGGCGTTGATCAATCTCACAAAAGCAATCGCACGTAGTTTCGGTCGTGAGGGCGTAACGGCGGTGTCAATCGCACCGGGCCTGGTCCGCACCGACATGGCTGAGGATTTCATCGCCGCACATGATAAGCTCGCAGCAATGGGGGAAATACCTATTGGCGACATGGCTGAGCCGGCGGAAATCGCTGAACTTGTCGCTTTCGTGCTACGCTACTCACAGGACTCGCTGAACGGCGCCACGCTCGACGTCAATGGTGGCAGCTACATCCGATAGTTGGAAACGGCAAGCCGGAAGAGATCGCCGCTCTGGTCTCCTCAGAAGAAGCTGCTTTCATGCACGAGTCGTTGGGAATAACATTCTGAGCGCAGGTGGCCACTTAGAGGCCAGCCATCACCCTGAAACTGGAACTATTCGTCGGAAAACACCGACACGATTTGCTCCTGGACCTTCTTCACCTCCCGTTTTCTCGCGGGCGTGCTCTCGAACATCGTCAATATCTTTTCGAGCGATTTATCTGCTACAGCTTTTCGTTGCGCGCTCTTTTCCATCGCTGCCTTGAAGTCCGGAGCATTTCCCGCTGAACTTTGACCGATATGCTCGTCGCCGTGCGGTGACGTATGCGAAGTGTTTGGCAGTTGGTGAATCTGTTTGGGATCAAATATACGCGACGGCATCATGGCGGCCGAGCATTTCGCAGCAAACTTCCCTCCCGGTCTTGTGTCAGCGGGAGGTGGGCTATCCGAGAGTCCAATATTTTCCGGGTTCAGGATCGTGAAGCTGGTTGCATTATTGGCAATGGGCTGACATTTCGGCGCGCGCATCTGCAACCAGGCGCGTTTTAGCAGTTCGTTGTCGGCATAGTAGAAGTTCCGAATCCCGAAGATCGGCTGCTGATTGCGTAGCTTAATGATGCAGCGCGTTTCGTTCATTGAGCCCAGCTCATCAGGCCGCATGAGAGGCCGCATCGTGGTCTTGTGCGACATAGTCGCACCCTTGCGATCGAACAGAGTCACGCCTGTCGAGACCGCCTTGTCGATCGTAACTTCCTTCCGCTCGCCGAGCAGCTGGGACACGTACCGCTGATCCTCCGGGTCTTGCGCGCCGAGGAAGATCTGAGCGCGGGCGGAATTCACCAGCGTCTGTCTGCCCTCGCGGGTGTAGACGTTGTCGATCGATCGTAGCGACTGCACGAAGAACCAACATGGAATGCCATAACCGCCGAGGACGGTGGCGACGGTGAGCGCATTTTCCAGCTTGCCGAGGTTCTGAAATTCATCGAGCAGGACCAGCACCCGGCGCTCGCCCCTCTTCATCATGTTGCGCGACATATAGTCCATGAACTGGACCATCAGCACATTGAAGATAGGGCCGATCGAGGCGATCTGCTGGATGCGGAAATCGAGATAGAGGCTCAAATTCTCGCGTCGCATCGCCCGAATGTCGAATGTCGACCGCGCCGTCGCGCGTAGGATGCGGTTATTCTTGAATGGCCGGACGGCCGCGGCGAGTGAACCATACACCCCGTCGAACTGCTTGCTGGCCATGACGGCGAAGCGGGCGAGGGTGGTGTAGGTGAAGGAGCTGATCCAGGCGGCGCGAAGCTCGGGATTGGCGACCTCCTCCAGCCAGTCTCGAAGCGGCTGATCGCCACCTTCGACGACATTGAGGACCGTGCCAAGATTCTTGTCCTTGTCGACGATATCAGGGTTTTCCAGCACCCAGGAGGTGACGCCGGCGAACAACGCACGGGCGTCGGAGATCCAGTAGGCATCCCCCTTTGGCGTCGGCAGCAATGCCGTCGCGATAGAGTTGATGTCGATATCGCGCTGATCGGGATCGATCGCGACAAAATCGAGCGGATTATAGCATTCGGTATCGCCGTTTTCGTCGGCCGGCGAGAAGCGCAGAACGCGGGAGAATTTCGAGCGGAAGCCGGCCGTCGCCTCATAGGTCTCGCCACGCATATCGAGCACGACGATGCTATCGGGCCACAGCAGGCAATTCGGCACGATCAGTGAGGCGCCCTTGCCTGACCGGGGCGGGCCGATGACGAAGCCGCCGACATCATCCCCATCGATCCAGAGCTTCTTGCCGCCGAACAGCATCGGCTTCAAAAACCGCCGCCGGCCAGAGCCGCGCTGGGTGAAGCCGCCCGGAACCCTGATCAAGCTGCCGCCGATCCGGCCGACGAACACGCCGCCAGTGCGCGTCAGACCGAGGGCGCGGGCTTCCATCGGTCCAAGGAAGCGGGCGTCGGTCGATTTCTTCTTGCCGGTCATCGCGGCGACAAGCATGGCGCTGCCGGCGAACAGACCGGCCACGGCCGCTATTGCCGGCCGATGCCAGTCGCCGGCGGCGAGATCGAGCCGCGCCGCCCGATAGGACGCCAGCATATCGTCCTGCAGCGCCTGGAACATCCATGTCGAATTGTCGAATGCATAATAGAGGCCGGCATAGGCAAGCGAGGCAACGAATACTGCGATGGCCGCGGCAATGACCATCCCGAACAGCAGCATCGCTGGGTTCATAGCGTGTCCCCCTTGGTAAAGACGATTTCCGAGACGACGCGGCGACCGTCCGGAAGGCGCGTCAGCTGGACGACGACAGGAATGACCTCCTTCAGGTAGTCGATGATCTCCTGCTTTTCGAGCGCGACGCCGCTCTGCATGACCATCAGCGCCAAGCGGTCGTAGGCCGAGCGCGCCGAGTTGGCATGGACCGTCGTCAACGAGCCGGGATGGCCGGTATTGATTGCCTGCAGGAACGAGAACGCTTCGGCGCCGCGCAGCTCGCCCAGCATCAACCGATCCGGTCGCATCCGCAGCGAGGCTTCCAGCAGCTCCTGCGGCGTCACCTTGGCACGGCCTTGATCGCCCTTCGAGGCAAGTAGCGCGACCGTGTTCGGCGTGACCGGCTTTAGCTCGCGGGTGTCCTCGATGGTGACGATGCGCTCCTCCTCCGGCACTTCCTTCAGGAGCGCATTGAGGAAGGTGGTCTTGCCGGTCGATGTGCCGCCGGAAACGGCGATCGAAACCCGTGAGCGCACGGCCGTCCGCAGAAACAGCATCGCGTCGACATCGCCCTGCATCATGGCGGCAAGCTCTTCCTCGGCGGCCGAAAGCGTCAGCTGGCGACCGACCTTGGTGTCCTCGAACGCGCCGCGATCTTTATAGACGTCCAGGCCGATATCGTGGATCACCTGCTTGCGGATCGAGATCGCGCCGCCGTCGGGTGCGGCCGGCGGCAACACGCACTGGAAACGCTCGCCGGTCGGGAGCGATGCCGACAGAATGGGGTGTTCGTCGTTGACGACCTGGTTGGTGGAGCCGGCGACGCGCTCGCTCAGCGTCCGTATCCATTCGGCGGAAAACTGCGCATCGACCACCTGCTCCATGCCGCCTACGCCGAGCCGTTCGATGAACAGTTCGCCGGGGCGGTTGACCGAGATTTCCGAAACGCGCTCGTCAGAGAGAAACGGCTTCAGCCGCTCAAGCGCTTTGTCGAGAAACGGGTACTGCTTCATTTGTAAACCGGGGCCACCGGATAATAGGGCGTCGGATCGACATTCCGTCGGATTTGCCCGCCACGCTTCAGCCGCATCATCTCCTGCCGGACCGGGTCAGCGTAAAACGCCGAGAAATCGAGATCGCGCCGCAGATAGACAATGATCGACTCGCCCTGGGCGACATAGATGGTCGGCGGGATCTTCGAGCTTTCCTTGAATGCTTCGTTGGCGATGTCCTGGAGGATGGCCGACGACTTTTCGGCGGCAATCGAGCGGGCTTCGGCCGACGTGCGGCTCGGCTGGGTGGTGATCGTCGTGACCGCGCCAGTGATCGGATCGACGGTCGAGATCGAGCGGGCGCTTTCCGACGCCGTGTCGCCGAGTGCCGAGACATACTCCGCCGCGCCGCCGATCACCGACAATATGATCGCGGAGCCAAAACGCTCCCAGAAATGCGTGTCGATCTCGCCGGTCAGCCCGGCCCGGCCGAGCCGGTCGGCGCCGGGCGAGGCGATCTCGGCGGAGAGGCCGTCGGAACGAATGACACGCGACCAGACGACGAAGATGCGCTTCTGCCCGCGCGCCAGGCCGGACTTATATTCCCCGATCAGGCGCGAGCCTTTCGGAATGAGGATGCGAGCGCCGTCGAGCGAACGGACGTCCTCGCGCACGACGGCGCGCACCATCCCTGGCAGGTCCGTGTTGATCGCCGTCTCCAGGAATCCTCGAATCATCGTGCCCTGGGCGACGAGCGCGTCGGTCCGGTCGAAGCGTGTTGCCTTGACGATACCGGCGGTCTGCTTTTCCGACTGGGCGAGGAACGCCTTGTTGGCGTCGCTCTCAGCGCCGGGGACGGCGACGAGCTGGCCGTCCTCGGCGATCGTTACCGACTGGTCGCTGGCCGCCAAGCTTTCGCGACCGGAGCCGTCGACGATGATCTGTTCCGAGCGCAGCCGTTCCCAGCGCGCCTTCTCCTCTTCCTCCCGGCGCTTCGCCTCCAGCGCGGCAAGCCTCGCATCCTCTTCGGCACGCCGGCGTGCCTCTTCCGCGCGAAGCCGCTCCTCTTCGGCACGACGACGTTCTTCCTCAATCTGGCGCAGCTTTTCCAGATCGTCGCCCTGATTGACGGTGACGTCGACCGTTGCGGAATCCGCCGGCTTCTTCTCCTCGACCGGGATTTGCACCAGGTTCGGATCGGCCGCCTGTTTTGCCGGCTCGTCGGGGAAATCGCGGATGCTGGTGTTGGAGGTTTCGAAGGTCTCGCCGGTGCCTTCGGTCAGGTTGGAGGTCTGCGGACCACTCGGCCAGTTGACATAGGCGAGGACACCGGCGCCGACGACAAGCAGGACGGGGAGCGCGAACTTGCCGAGACGGCCGTTGCGGTCGCTGGCGACGCTGCTTTGCCCGTCGAGATGGTCGAAGTCGATCTTGCTCATCGCTGGCGCTCCTCCTTGCTGCCGAGGCGCTTCGGCCCATAGGCGTCTTCGATGAGATCGAAGGACTGGCGATTGGCCTGCCGGTTGTAGAGGCAAAGCCATTTGTCGCCGGCGCGCAAAGTGAACTGCGCCGCGATCTTGTCGACGACGACGTATTTGCCCTGGGTGCGCAGGTTGACGAGCGATTCCTGGCGCTTGCCCTCGACGACGAAGATGGCCGGGATTTCGTCTGGAAACTCCAGATACATATGCGTGCCATCGTCGAAAGCGACCCGCGGCTTCAGGCTGGTGTCGCCCTTGAACACGTAATCGTAGTTCAGGCGGTTTGGATCGAGATCCTTGAGAAGCGGATCCTTGGCGCTCTCCTGCGCAGCGGCCAGCAGCCGGGCGTTGACGTCCTCGTCCGGATAATTGAACCGCACCTGGAATGCGGCGCGCAGGTCGGCCGCGGCCGAGCCCTTCAGAAGCAGAGCATAGACGCGCTGATTGGTGACGATGTTGACGTTGGTCTCGGCGTTTTCGCGCAGCGGCTTTACGAACAGGATGCCGGAGCCCTTCTTCGGGACGATCGACCAGCTTGCCGTGTCGCCCGCGGAGATCGTCTCGATCACCTCGGAGCTGCCGAGCTGGATCATGGTCGAGACGCCGAGACCGGCAGGTACGGTCACCACGGAATTGTTGTTGAAGGTGATATACCGGATGCGGGGATCGGCTGCCGTGGATGTGATCGCTGTGGCGAGCAGCGCGAGCGCTGCGAGAGCAAGGATTTCTTTCCGCATCAGCGCCCTGCCTTGTCTGCCGGCAGGACTTCAGGCAGCGATTCCTGGTCGCGCCTGTATTCGACGACCTGGAAGCCGAGCGGATTGTCGAAGCGATATTCGTTTTTGAGCGGCGCCGTCGTATAGCGGAAGCGCACGACCGAGACCCAATGTTCACGTCGAAGGGTATTGTCGCGCCGGGTTTCTGTTGAAAAGCGCACGGTTGCTGTGGAGGCGTTGAGGAACGAGACGGATTTTATGGTGACGGCGATGCGGGTGTTGCGGCCGAGCGCCTTGTCTTTCGATTGCGGATTCGACGGCTCGAACTCGTGTCGGAGGTCAGCTGAAGCCTGGCCGGTCGAATAGAGCTGGGCGAGATCGTAATTGTCCTTCAGCGCCCGTGGGTCATAGGTTTCGCGCGCCCGGATATAACGCACGATGTTCGCCGTCTTGATCGCATCGTTTTCGGAAAGCATGCTCTCGTCCAGGGATCGGGCAACCTCGACGAAGCCGGTCGTCTTGTCGGCGATCACCACCACGGGCTCGAACTGCTTCAACGGGACGAGGAGATTGAGAGCGGACAAGCTGAGCAAGGTGGAGATGCCGGCGACGGTCGCGATGGTCCAGGCGATCTTCCGCGAGCGGCGCTCCTTGCGATACAGCTCCGCCTCCCAGGTGGCGCCGGCTTTCCAATAGGCGGAAAGGTCGATTGGCGGAGTTTCGGGCGTATTCGTTGTCGGCTCTGCGTTGTGCATTTCACATATCCATTGCCGCCGCCTGGGCGGGATAAATTATAGTTTACTCTATAGGCCAAGCGCTCGCCTCTGCCGGCTAAGTCACCGTGCAACGAGCATTGGATGGCATGGATTGTTGACGTCGATCAGCTCCATTGTGCAGCCGTCAGGAGACTAGCTGCACCACTTCATCAGTGTTTTCTTGGAGGCTGTGTTGGAGAAAAAGAAGGACCGATCATCCTTCACTTCTATCCGGACAGTGTCACGGTCACCGTCAGCTTCGTCGGAACCAGCCTCGATCCATAGCACATCGAGCACATAGGAACCGTCATCCTGCTTGACCGACAGAACCTTGCCGGCGGTCTTGTTCGCGCCGATGCCCTTGTCCTCGATATAGATGAATGCTGCAACTGCAGCTCCGCAACCACCTTCGGCAGGGGCATAGGAGCCGGTCAAAACTGGCAGGATCGAGCTTTGCGATTGCGAGAACGCCGTACTGGGCAGGAGAAGACCGATCACAAGCGCAATCGAGGTTTTTCCCTTCATCAGAAACCTCCTCGCTCAGAGACCGAAGAATGCGCCCATGTTGTGCGCATAACCGGCCAGCGTGTCGTAAAGTTCGATGAAATACTCGGCGATCGGTTTGACGAAGATGACCACAGCCATAAACACCAGGAAGCCGAAACCGCTGCCTTTGCTGGACTCGGCGCGAGCGTGGTCAGCTGCTTCCTCGTTGATCTGGGCCTGCTGATGGAGGGCCGCTTGATAGCGACGGGGATCATTCCAAGGGTGCTGCATGCAAGCCTCCATTTTGTAAATTATAGTTTATCGCGCAATTCAAACCGCGGCCAGCCTAAAGTTGCCCGTTCTTTTCTGTTTCCCGCTGTATAGCCCTTGCGCGCGCAGCCTGGACATCGGCGGACGTTCGACGACGACCGAGCCCGGCCCTCAAGACCTGCGCCCGGCCGGTAAATTGGTAGCCAGCCCGGCGGAACGATTCTCGCCCCCCTTGGAAGGGAACGTCCCCTTGGCCGGGCGCGGTCCCACCAGTAATCGCGCTTGCGAAAGCCGGGATGAATCGGAACACGACGATCCCGAGGAGGCAGACGATCACGAATGGCGCGACATAGGAGAGCTTGCTTTCCGTCGCGGTATTGTTGGCCGTGTCGATCGCCAGTTCGATCAGCTGGTACAAGAAGGCGAGGAACGCCATCATCAGGGTCTGCGTCACCATCAGGTTGACCATCAGCAACAGCCAGCCGTCGGTGAAGCGGAAGGTCCAGCGATAGAGGGCGAGGATGATGAACACCGGCGCCAGCGCCAGGGTGATGAACAACATCAGCTTGGCGGCGAGGATCGCGGCGGCCGCGACGGCGATGAAGATCATGGCGACGACAAAGACGATCGCACCGATAAGAGCGCCGACATATTCGAAGGTGCCGGTCGCAACCTGTTCGTAAATCTTGCCTGCGGTCTCAAACACCGCATCGAGGATCTTCACGACGCCCGTCGTGTCACCCGTGCCGCCATCGAGCGCACCACCGGAACCAGCGATCGACTCGATGATCGTGTCGGAGATCAGGTTAGGCACTTCCTGGACGAGCTTGTAGAGCGTGGCCGAGAATGCCCCCCAGTTCGTCGCCATATAATAGATGAAGAACGCGCGGCCGAGGCGCCAGGCGGCTTCCGGCACGGAGAAGCCGTCGCGACCGGCGAGGATCATGTAACCCCACCAGAGGACATAAAGGGTGAGCATCGACCCGAACAGGACATTCACCTGCATTGCGAGGCCGTCATAGGCGTTCTTGATGAACGTCTCGCCGATGGCGTCGAGCTTGGCAAAAATGTCCGAAATGATCGTGGTCGCCGCCATCCGCCTATTCCTTCAGGACGGGCGCGAAGACGTCATTGACCGGCATGGCCGGACCGCACAGGTCGTCGGCCTCGACATATCCCGAGATCGGCGGGCAGGGGGCTTTCTTCTCACCCTTGGTCTGGCAACCGGCGAGCACCGCCAGACCGGAGAGCATGATGGCAACGGGCAATCTCATACGGCCTCACTTGAACGGGTTGACATCTTTGTATTGCAGCATCTTGGCAGTCTCCGACTGCTGGGTCAGCCGCATCTGCATCTCGGTGTTCAGCGCCGAGACCGCGCCGTTGGAGACGCCGATCAGTTCGTTGATGGTGCGCGCCGTCTCCAGCTGCATGCGGGTGTTGGCGTCGACCGAACCTTTGACGTCCTCGGCCGAGCCGATCTGGCCGGTGGCCGACTGAAGCGATTGCTCACGCTGCGACACGCCCTTGGTTGCCTGCTGCGTCAGCGCCGAGAGCAGCGCCACCGTATTGACGGCGCCGGAAAAGGCGTTGTTCATCGCGCCGGCATCCTCGCCCTCGACGATCGCCTTGACCTGCTTCACCAGCTGCAGCCCGTTGATCAGCGTCGCAGCGATATTCTGGGCATCGGAGCCGAGGCCGCCGAAGGACAGCGTGCCGCCGTTCATGATCGAGGAAAAGGACGGTGCGGCCGAGACGGACATATTGCCGCCGAGGCCGGTCGAGGAAATGCCCATCGAGCCGTCACGGCTGCCGGAGAGCGCGCCGAGGATCTCCTTCGTCTTTTCCAGGATGTTGGTGTTGGTCTTCATGATCTCGCCGGTGTTCTCAGCATTCTTCTTGGCGATCGCGAGATTGGTGTTGTCGATCACCGGAATGTCGGCGAGCGCCGGCGTCGAGATGGCAATCGCAGCGGAGACGATAAGCAGCTTGTTCATGGGAATCCCCTTAATCGGCCGCGTTGGCGGCGTTCTGGATGGATAGAAGATTGTTGCCGATCGAGCGGTCCGTACCGCCGGACGAGAGAATTTCTGTATCGGCGTCGGCGGCCGCGACCACCGCGCAGCGCGGCCAGTCCTCGCGTGGCACCTTCATCTCTTCGAGGATGACCGGGTCGCAGCTGTAGGGATTGACCTTGGTGTCGGATTTGAGGGTCTTGGCCGTCTCGGACGTTTTCGACAGATTCATCTGCATGCGCGCCTGCAGCAGTTCGTTGAACAGGTTGCGGGCGGTGATCAAGTTGTTGAGCAGCTCGGCATTGACGGCGCGAGCCTGCGTGTTGTCGTCCCAGGCATCCTGGTAGATTTCCGACGCGCCGACCGAAGCCGACAGCGCATCGATGCGGCGGCCCGCTTCCTGGACACGCGCCGTGCTCGCGTCGATCCCCGAAACCGCACGGTCGACCGCCCCGGCCGCCGCGCTGTTGGAGCTGCGCGTCGCTCCGGAGCCATATTCAACATAGGATTTATAGGACGGCGAGGAGATGTCCTCGATGTTCGAGCCGCCGGCGAATGAATTAAACCAGCCATGGTTCCGGCCGACCTTGCCGGCCCAATTCTTCTGCTCCGCCGCCGTCGAGCCGTTGTACCAGGAGGCAAGGCAGGCATAATCGGTGCTGCCGCACTTGTTGACGCCCATGCCGAGGTATTTGACGCCGCCCTCGATATTTTCCTCGTTGATGTCGCGGTCGAAGCCCATGCCCTTGCCGGTCCGCTTGGTCAGCTGCATCACGCCCTTCACCCCGGTCGGCGAGCCCGAGCAGGTCGAGATGCCGGATTCCGCATGCGCCACCGACAAGGCGAGGCCGACCGGCACATTGTACTTTTCCGCGTAATGCTTGATCAGCTCGACGTTCTTGGCGTCCTCTTTTACGGCCTGCGCCGGCGAGCGGTAGAGGCGGCGGTTCTTCTCCTTCTGGGAGATATTGCAGTTCGTCACCGACTGCTCTTCGAGCTGGTCGGTCTGCGTCTCGGTGTCCTGCTTGGAATGCCCTTCATCCTCGGCGCGCTTTTCCTTGACGTCATCATCGATGACGGGAATATCCGCGAATGCTACAGGCACCGTAGCTGTGACGAGCGCGGCAGAAAGCAGGAGCAGGATCGTTCTACGCATCGGGCGCCTCCGGAATGGTCCAGCCACAAAAATGCGGGAGCCAGGCGGCAGGCTCTTCGCCATAGCTCTTGCGCAGCGTCTGGCACTCGCGCACCGTCTCCGGCCGCCCGGACAAGACCTTCACGAGGTCGGGCATCGCCGACAGATCGAGCCGTGCGATCACCGAGTCCTGGGCGTGCTTGATGAGGAAGGTGCGGCTCGTCTTGTCCGCCTGCTTCACGAAGCGGAATTCCTTTTCGGACAGGCCGAACGCTTTGCGGTAGCTCTCCTCGTCGGCGGATGCATTCGGGAAGAAGATATTGGTCATCGTCTGTTCGATGATCGTGTTGCGCAGGTCGGAGCGCACCACGTCGGCCGCCGACTGCGTGCCGAAGCCGACGATGCCGTTCATCTTGCGGATGGTTTTGAGCCAGTCCTTGATGAAGCCTGAGAACACGTCGTCATCGAGCAGGCGCCAGCCTTCGTCGAGGAAGATCATCGAGGGGCGGCCGTCGAGAATCTCCTGGATGCGGTGGAACATATAAAGGAGAGCCGCCGAGCGCGTGCGCTTGTCGGAGAGGATCTCCGTCATGTCGAAGCCGATCACCGAACCGGCGAAATCCAGCTTGTCGATCGGGTTGTTGAAGAGCCAGCCTTTGTCGCCTGTGGTCCATTCCTTCAGCCGGTCGGCGAGATCGCCAATGCCGGAGCGCATGCGTCCGCGCAGCGCTTCCGCGAGCATGTCGAGACGCCGCTGCGGCCGCTCGAAATCGGTGTAGATGCTGTCGACCGCGTCGGAGATGACTGCCATCTCCTCGGCATTCAGCACTCGGTCAGACGGCGTGACGAGGTAGGAGACCAAGGTCTTGCCAAAGCTGCGGTTGGCGGGCGTGTCTTCAAGCTGCAGCGGCGCAAAGCCGGTCGGCTCGCCCGGCGACAGGCGCTCGTAGCGACCGCCCATGGCCCGCACGAAAATCTCGCCGCCGCGATCCTTGTCGATGAAGACGCAGCGCGGACGTGGTTCGACACGCATACCTTGGGCGAGCAGGAAGGACAGCGCAACCGTCTTGCCCGAGCCGGTCGGGCCGATGACAGTGAAGTTGCCGACATCCGCCTCGTGGAAGCTGAAGAAATAGGCGGTCTGGCTGGTGGTTTCCAAAAGCGAGATCGGCAGCCCCCAATGAACCCTGTGCGTTTGCCCAGAGGGAAAATTGTGCGCGGAGAACAGGCCGGCGAAGTTGACCGACGAGATCAACCCTTGCCGGGCGATATAGGCGAAATTGGTCGGCAATTGTGCCCACCAGGCCGCCTCCTGATTGAGGTCCTCGCGAACAGCAACGACGCCCATGCGCGCCAGCTCGGCCGTGACGTCGGCGACGGCACGATTGAGCCGCGACAGGTCGCGCTCAAGCACGGCCACGGTCATGTGATGTTTGCCGAAGACCACTTCACCCGAGGCCAGCCGGTCCCGCGCCGTCTCGATATCATCCTCGACCGCTGTGCCGCCGTCGTCGGAATTGCTGATCTGCCGGCTGATGGTGGCGATCGCCTCCGTGACCGTCGTCCGGTCCTCCGGTGCGAAGGAATGGGTGACGATGAATTCGTAGGGCAGGCGCAGCAGCCCATCGAGCTGGCCGGGCGTCGTCATCGGCGGGTATTCCTTGATCGACACCATGGCGGCGACCTTGGAGGTCGCGCCGTCCGCCGACCAGATCTCCGTCGCCTTGCGACCGAACATGATCCGACCGGTCCCGACGTAGTCGGCCAGCGACATGCGGGGCAGGGGCATCGTCCGCTCGTCGCCAGCGGCGAGGATCTTGGCAAAGAATTCGGCGGGTTCGGAATAGAGGCCGCCGTCGCGGCCGACGCAGGAAAGGATTTCCGGGCGATAGGAGCGGAAATCACCGACAATGCCCGAGACCATGTCCTTCAGATCGCGCAGCGCCTCGCCGCGCGCTTCGACCTCATTATCCGCCATGCGGAAGATGTCGAACATGCGGTCGACTTTGCCGGCGCGCCCGGTCATCGGCCGGCGGATCACGGTCAGGTATAGTTCGTTGACGAACATCGTCCGGTGCTGCAGCCCATCCATGTAGCGGGCGTTCAGCTCGTCGGCGAAGGGATTGTCGAATTCGCCGTCGATTGCCGGCTTGATCTGCCGGCGGATGATGGTGGCATAGAGCGCGAAGCGTGACGATCCGAGCGAGCGCACCGTCATGTTACGGTTGGCGAGGCGGGCGTTGATCTCCGCCTGGTCCATGGTTTGGTAGGGCAGGCCGGAGAGCCGGATGACCTGTAGCAGGAGGCCGGACTTGGTGACGATCGTCTCCTCGTCGACATGGCGGAGATAGGGGACGTGCGTGCCGATCCCGAGATCGCGGGCACGTTCGCGGCCGAACTTGAGATCATGATTGACGATGTTCATGGGGCGTAGCTCCCCGCTTTCCAGAAGCGCCTGTTGCGGATCGCCCGCCGCATCGACAGGAACACCTGGACCACGCGGACGATGTGGATGTCCCGCTGGCAAAGGTACAGCGCGATAAAATGGACGGGCAGGACGATCAGCGGCGCCAGGAAATTCGACGACGCGATGAAGACGACGATCCCGAAAATCCCGTTCACCACGAACACGATGATATCGACCCCGAAATACATCGGCGGCCGGGTCAGCGGCTGGATGAGCGGTTCAACATCGGGAGCGTCGTCACGCATGTCAGACGCCCCCCGCCGCCTTCATGGCGTCGACCAGTTCGGCGGCGCCGAAGATGATGGCGATGCCGATGACGATTGAGATCGCGCCCTGCCAGGCCATGCGGCCGGTCAGGAACAGGAAGCCGAGGAAGCAGACGGCGATGATCGCGAGCGAGCGCGCGACGTTGCCCTGCAGCACGCCGGTGAACCATTCGAGGATGCCTTCGACGGGGGCGGCCGATTGCGCATAGGCGCTTTCCGGAACCAGAGCGATTGAGGTCGCAAGTAGGGCTAGCGACAGGAAGCCCTTGCCGCGCAGGCGCGGCTTCATCGTGGAAATTGTCATGCGGATGTCCTTCTGATCTTGGGAGGATGAAGTTTGGGGGAACCAGCGCTAGTCGGCGGTCCAAACGTGTTGGTCGCGCCAGGGGGAGGGCGCGAGCGCGACCGTTTCCTTGCGGACATCGCTGTTCCCGCGGCGCTTTTCCTCGGCCGCCGATGCCTTGGCGTTCAGCGTCCAGCGGTTCATGACCTTGACGATGTACTGGGCCGTCTCGCTGAACTCGGGGATGCCGCCCTTCTGATAGACGCGCTCCGGACCGGCGTTGTAGGCGGCCAGCATCAGCAATGGGTCGTCGAACTTGCTATAGAGCTTCTTGAGGTAGCGGACGCCGGCGCGAATGTTCGATTCCGGATCGCACCGGTCGGTCACTCCATAGTCGGAGGCTGTCTCGGGCATCAGCTGCATGATCCCTACGGCGCCGGCGTCGGAGACCTGGTGCCTGCCGCCGGAACTCTCGACATCAACTACCGCGAGCGCCAGATCGGGGTCCAGTTCTTCCTCGGTGGCGGTGGTCCGCACCAGTTTCAGCACCCGGTCGCTATCGACAGGATCGCACGCTTGCGCGGTCGTAGCCGACGTCGAGAGGAGGAGAAAAATCAGGGTGGTTTTCAATTCGTTTATCCGGGTTGCCGCATCGAATGGTAAACTATAGTTAATTCGTAAGGGATTCCTCTGTCAATTCGGAAATGGCATGGCTGCTATGCGACAACAACTCAAAGTAATCGGATTCGCCCTCATATCCCTGGCGGGAGACGCCGCGGCATTCACCATCGCGCAGGGCGAAAATCCCTACGGGGAACCGCCTCCAGAATACCTCCGCCAATTTGTGGAGCAGGGGACGAAGGCATTCGTGCTGGAGCGTTTCGACGCCGAGGGAAACCTGGTGGCGAGGTCGGTCGAGAAGCTGAATGGGAGTGTCGAGATCGACGGCCCGGTCGAGCGAAGCATAGCGGGGCAAAGAATCAGTTTGCGTGGGCTGACCGCCTGCCCAACCGAAAACGTCGTTTATAATCGCGTGCAGACATGGCGTTGCACCGACGCGGCGCGCGACTACGCCGAGACGGTCTATAACAGGCGTGCCAAGGTCATTCTCTGCAAGACCCTGGTGCTGACCCCGGCTGAAAACGAGACGACCCCGGCGTCATGCTTCGTCCTCGTTGGTGGCGACGGGGAGCCCTTCAAGACAGTCAATGACGATGACAGCATGGTGTTTCTCGGACTGGCGTCCATCGGACGAACACAGGACGGGCGCAGCCGTCGGCCTGACCTCGAAGCGTCGCAATCTCTCTCACGATCGATGGGGTTCCAGAATGCGGATTGAATTTTCGATGGTCTTCGCCATGCTGGTCGCGTCCACAGCCGCTGCGCAGGACAAGACCATCTCATTTCCGTCTGACGTGAGCTTTGAAACGGGTGATACCTGGGCTTACGAGCGCCGAAGATACAGGATTTTCGGCGTTCAGGCATGTCTGCGCGGCACGACGTTTCGATCTCCTGACGGTGACGAGGTCGACTGCGGGATGCGTTCGATCGCATCGATAGCGGCACTGTTCTCGACGGGTTCGATCGGTTGTCAGCCTGTCGGCAACGCCAAGGATGGCGCCACGTTCGTCGTCTGCGCAGCCGAGATCGATGGGATGACGGTCGATGTCGGAACGGCGCTCATATCGTCGGGTGGGGCATTTGCGGCCGTGTTCCCTTCGGGCGCTCCGGTATCGGCATCCTACGCGATCGCGGAGAAAGACGCCAAAGACAGCCGCGCCGGCCTATGGGCGGGGCGCTTCGTTCATCCCGTCTCCCTGCTTCTGGGCCAGCAATGACCAGACCTCCGAAAGATCGATGTGAAGGCATTCCGTAATCATGGCGACTTCCCGCAGGGTCATGAGCTGCCATGCGCCTTCCTGCAGAAGCTCCAATCGCTCTTCAGCAATGCCGGTCAGTTCGGCAAATTCATGAGGTTTGGTGTCGCGGCGCCTTAGTTCGTCTGCGAGGAATTGCACAAGCTCTGCAGCACTTTCACTGGCCATTTGCGGTCATCCTTTCCGGTCACCGACGCAACGGTTTCGCGTCGTTGAGGTGCGGGGTTTGCTTTGCCTGCGTGCGCGCTTGCCAGTGCGAAGTCCGGCAAGGCGATGTCGGAACGGACGAGAGTGATTCCGCCGGCCGAATGTCTCGCTCAACCTTTCCACGAGTGAAAAGCGGCGTTTTCGCGGCGACCGCTGATTATGTTTGTTCGTGGAGTAAATTATAATTAACTTGGTGACTCGCCTTGTGGGCGAATGAGCCAGGGAGGTTTCATGCCGTAGACAAAATAAAACCCGCCTCGGAGAGACGGGTTCAGTGACACACAGAGATGTGCGCAAAAGTCTTATAGCCACTGATTTTTTCGCACATTGATAAGGCCGCTGCAAGCTAATTCTTGCCACGAATACGTGCGTCCTGCGTCCCGGACTTCTCTCCGCTGACCACAACGAGGAGAGAAAATGCTTGTTGCATCAACAGCGGCCTACGGGCCGAACCTATTGTCGCGCCTACTCGCCGCGCGCACCCTCCAGCAGATTGACGACTGCGCGAAATCCGCCTGGATACTGAATGGGGAGGGACTCGTAGACGACTGCGAGATGGCATATCTCGCACCAGTTATCGAGCATCAGCGGAGGGCGATTCGCGCGCAACCTGGGTTTCAGACCCGTTCGGTTGGTCACATCAGGCCGACGACCGCCAAGCCGGCCCACCGACGTCCGTCAATGCCCGAAGACAGGCGAGCTGCATCCTGGCTGCGGCGCCGCTCGCTCGCCAAAAACTGCATCATCCCGACTTGCATCGCCAGAACGCTGACAATCAGCAAGCTTGCAGTGCTTTCGGTTATTGCCCGGGAGGTGATGGACCGTGGAAAATCGAATATGTCTCTCCCTGAGATCGCCGCGCGCGCCGGCGTCGGATGCACGACGGCGCGGTATGCCATTCGGGACGCCTTCCAAATGGGGTTAATCAGCGTGTCCGAGAACCGGATCAACGGATTTTGGAGCCGTCCCAACACGATCAGGATCGTCTGCGGTCGTTGGCTTCGATGGCTGAAGGAGCATGCAGGGTTTTCGGCACGGAAAAAATCGGGCGACGGAGTTGTTGTCGATTGCTGCGGCACCCCCCTCAGAAATCTGATCCCCACGATTGAAATTATATCATTCTCGCTGCGAGGCGCGGTGCATCATCGATGGGGAGCGCGGGCAAATGTGCCTTGTTGGGACGGGGATACATGCGTTGGCAGGGGAGTGAGGGCTTTGGAATAGCAGTCATCGAACTTCCGGCTAGTGGAAGTTGCGCGCCTTCACCTTCAAAGTGTCGATATGGAGGTCACGCGTGAACATATCGCGGGGGCGCACGGCTTGCGCTTGCCGGACGCGCGGGTCCGGTCCACCTCCATGTGTGAATTCATCGCCACGGCCAGAAGGGAGCCGGAAAGCGGTGTCGCGTTCGGAAAGGCTCGATAGATCGACGGAGAGATCGAACACCTGCTGGGCGATGAGGTGCACGACCTCGCCTTCCCGCTGAATCCGGCCGTTGATCGCCATCATCGACGAGCCGAGCACCACGCGCCGCCGGCGCTCGAAGAGCTTTGGCCAGACGACGACGTTGGCAGGGCCGGTTTCATCCTCGATGGTGATGAACATCACTCCCTTCGCGCTGCCAGGCATTTGCCGGACAAGAACGAGGCCCGCTGTCATCAGCCAACGACCGTCACGCGCGGACATCGCCTCCAGGCAGGTGACGATGCTCCGCTCCTCGAAATCCCGGCGGAGAAAGGAAACGGGATGCTCGCGCAGGGTCAGCCCGGTGTGGCTGTAATCCTCGACGACATTGTGCCCTTCCGACATCTGCCGCAGTTCGACATCCGGCTCCTGTTGCTCGGCTATAGCGCGCGCCTCGCGTTCGGCCGCGGCCGCGAACAGCGGGAGCGGTTCATCGCGCAGCGCCTTGATCGCCCAGAGCGCGTCGCGCCGCTCAAGCCCAAGGGAGGGCAGAAAGGCGTCGGCTTCGGCCAGTTCCACAAGCGAAGCCGCCGGCACACCGGAGCGGCGCCACATATCGTCGACGCTCTCGAACGGTTGATCGGCGCGCGCCGCGACGATCTTCGCCGCATCTGCGGTCGCCAATCCGCGCACCATGCGCATGCCGAGACGGACGGCATGGCGCTCGCCATCGCCAACCGGTTCCAATGTGCAGTCCCAGCGCGAATGGTTGATGCAGACAGGCCGAACCTCCACGCCATGCCGGCGACAATCGCCAACGATCTGGGCGGGCGCATAAAATCCCATCGGCTGGGAGTTCAGCAATGCGGTACAGAAGGCGTCCGGATAATGGCATTTCACGAAGCTGCTGGCGTAGGCGATGAGGGCGAATGATGCCGCATGCGATTCCGGGAACCCGTAAGAACCAAATCCCTCCAATTGCGAGAACGTCTTCTCGGCGAATTCCGCAGAATAGCCATTGGCGACCATGCCGTTGACGAGCTTGTCCTTGAAGCGGCTGACCCCGCCGGTGAATTTGAAGGTGGCCATGCTCTTTCTGAGCTGGTCGGCCTCACCTCCGGTAAATCCGGCGCAGACCATCGCGACTCGCATCGCGGATTCCTGAAACAGCGGCACGCCGAGGGTTTTGCTCAGCACGGCTTCCAGCTCCGGCGTCGGATATTCCGGCTGCTCTTTGCCTTCGCGGCGCCGCAAGTAGGGATGGACCATGTCGCCCTGGATGGGCCCCGGACGAACGATGGCCACCTGGATGACCAAATCATAAAACGTCCGCGGTTTCATCCTCGGAAGCATGGACATCTGCGCCCGGCTCTCGATCTGGAACGTGCCGAGGGTGTCGGCCCGCCGGATCATCTCGTAGGTCTTCGCGTCCTCCGGCTCGATCTTCGCGAGATCGAGATCGCGCCCCTTGTGCTCGCGGATCAAGTCGAACGCCTTGCTCATGCAGGTCAACATGCCGAGCGCCAGCACATCGACCTTCATCATTTTCAACGCCTCGACGTCATCCTTGTCCCATTCGATAATGCGTCGGTCTTGCATGGCCGCGGGCTCGATCGGCACGAGGTCATCCAGCCGATCATGTGTCAGCACAAAGCCGCCGGGGTGCTGGCCGAGGTGTCGGGGCGCACCCACCAGCTGCTGCGCGAGCTTCAGCGTCAGGACCAGGCGACGATCTTCCGGATTGAGATTGAGTTCGCGAACGTTGCGATCGCTGACCTCTTCCGACCAGGACCACATGCCCGACGAGAGCGCCTTGATCACATCCTCCGGCAGGCCCAGCGCCTTGCCGACGTCCCGGATCGCGCCCTTGGCACGGTATCGGGTCACGGTCGCGCATAGCGCCGCCTTGTCATGCCCATAGGTCTTGTAGATCCATTGGATGACCTCTTCGCGCCTGGAGTGCTCGAAATCGACATCGATGTCCGGCGGCTCGTCTCGCTCTCGAGACACAAACCGCTCGAACAGCAGGTCGTTGGTTTCTGGGTCGATCGAGGTGATGCCGAGAATATAGCAGACGGCGGAATTGGCCGCCGAGCCGCGCCCCTGACAGAGGATGCCTTGGGAGCGGGCGTAGCGAACGATCGAGAAGACGGTCAAAAAATAGGGCGCATATTGCATCGCCTTGATCAGGTCGAGTTCGTGCCGGACGATCTGCAGCGTCTTCGCCGGCAGTCCCTCCGGATACCGGTCCGGCACGCTTTCCCAGACATAATGCTCCAGCGAGGCCTGTGCATCCTTGCCGGGAACGATGGCTTCCTCGGGGTACTGGTACGTCAGCTCCTCCAGCGAGAACCGGCAACGCGCGACGATCTCCATCGTGCGCGCCAGCGCCTCACGATAGCGGGGAAAAAGCCGCTCCATTTCCTCCGGGGGTTTCAAGTAGCGGTCCGCATGGCGTTCCCGCGAAAACCCCACGTCATCGATGGTGGTGTGCGTCCTGATGCAGCTCACGACATCCTGCAGCTGGCGGCGCTCCGGATCGTGAAACAGCACGTCGTTCGTGACCACCGGGCGCACGTTGAAGCGGGTGGCGAGGTTCGACAGATTGTGCAGGCGCAGCTGGTCGCGCGGCCGGCGGCGCAGGGTGAGCGCCATATAGGCGCGGTCGCCAAAGATGTCCGCCATCTTGCGCAGCTGCACGGCGCAGGTTTCGTCCGGCAGGTCGGGGACGAGCACCCCGATCAATCCCTCCGCATATTGGGCGACATCGTCGAGATGGAGGATGCAGGCGGCCTTGCCGCCGCGGCCTTTGCCGAGGGTGAGGAGGCGGGTCAGCCGGGAATAGGCGGCGCGGTCGGTCGGATAGACGAGGATCGACATCCCGTCCTGGAGATCCAGGCGGCAGCCGACGACCAGACGAACCTTCGTTTCGCGCGACGCTTCCAGCGCCCGAACGATGCCCGCCAGAGAATTGCGGTCGACCACGCCAAGCGCCGAGATGCCGTGCGCCTTGGCCGTCGCAAACAGCTCGGCGGCCGACGAGGCGCCGCGCAAAAACGAGAAATGCGTCGTGACCTGAAGCTCTGCGTAGCTCATGCGAATATCCCATGCATGAACCAGCGATGCGATCCGGTCGCGGGATCGACCCCGTCGCCGCTGCGGTAGATCCACAGCCGCTCGCCAGCCTCATCCTCGACGACAAAATAGTCGCGCACCGCCGCATATTCGGCATCGCGGGTCCACCATTCGCCGAAGATTCGCTCTGGTCCGTCAGCACGCTTAACGCGACGCCGCTTGCCTCTCCAGGTGATCGACACCGGCGGATGGTCCGGCATGAGCGCGATCACCTCGATCAGCTCCGGCCGGGCCAGGAGGCGAACCGGCCGCGGCCAATGCTGTGTCCAGGTCGCGCCGGCTGCGGCCGCCGCCGGATCGATCCGCCGCACGCTGCGTTCCGGAACGTCGCTGGCGACCGGCGTCACCCGGTAGACCTTCTGGCCACGGTTCACAAAAACGTCGATCAGCGGCACGACGTCCGTCACCTGATCTTCCACGAGCGAAGAAGCTTTTTGAACTTCTTCGAGCGGCTCGCTCATCACAGCGACCAGCATCAGCCGCTCGATGCCGAAACCCGGCTCGATCTTCTCGGTGCGATCGCGGAACAGCTTTGTGAGCCACGCAACATCGCGCGATGGCTTGGCCGTGCCGGCGCGAATGGCTTGCCGGGTGCCATCGACCTTTTCGATAATGAGGTCGGTCCGCCGGACGCCATGACCGCGACGCTGCAGCTCGCCGACGAGGTTCGTCACGAGACAGGCGACATACCGGTTGATCGTCTCGGCTGCACCGATGGGCTCGGCAAAGGCTTTGCTGACCTCGACAATATCAGGCGTGCGGATCGGATCGATGGGCTCTGCCATGCGCCCGTACATCTGATCGAGCCGGCGTCCAATCTCCGGACCGAAGCGAAGGGCGAGGGGCGCGCGGGCCGTCGCCGACAACTGGCCGATGGTCTGGAAGCCGAGTGTCCTCAGATCACCAACGACCTGGTCGGGAAGGCGCAGCAGGGAAATCGGCAGACGATCGACAGCGCGGGCCGTTTCGCCCACCGGCACGACAACGGTTTCGCGTTCAATCGCGCGGGCGCAGGCGTGCGCCGCGCCCCAGGTGTCGGCGATGGCGACGCGGGCGGTGAGGGATTTGGCGCGAAACCGGTTCGCGGTGGCGGTCAGCATGATCTGCTCGCCGCCCTGCAGGTGGTCGGCGCCCTCCGTATCCATGACGATCCCGTCAGGGAGATCCATTGCGACGATCGGAGAATATTGTGCCAGCGCCCAAAGCGTGATGCGTTCCAGCGCCGCTGCGTCGGCCGCCGGATCGGCGTCGACAAGCATCAGGTCGCGGAAGAGCGCCTGTGCTTTCGCCGCCGGCATGCCCAACTTCACACCAACCTTCCGCGCTGCCGGATCGGCGGCCGCAACCCAGCGCCGGGAACCGCTCCGTGCGATGACGGCGATCGGCTGCTCAGCCGGCAGCGAGGGATCGGCCCGTCTGATCCTGTCGGTCGGCAGGTCCGGTAGATAGATCGATACGACCCGAGGCATCACAGGCTCCAACGATAAACTCAGCGCACTCGCCCGCTTTCACGCGCATCAATTCCAACAGCCAGTTTGCCCGACCGACGGTGGCGACTGGCAGCTCCTCCGAGGGGAGGACGCTCACCCGCCATCTGGTGGTCGAGGCGGTCGGCTGGCCAAAGTCGGAGGCTTCCGTCGGCCGACGCCAGCGCCGGACGACGATCGCCATCGCCCCGGTCTTTTCAGCGGCGAGCTGCAGCCGGCGGCTTGCCACCATCGGCAACCGCACCAACTCGGCGACAACGGCGCCCAGCCCGCCATAAGCCAGCGCCTGCTCGGCATTCGCGAGGACATCCTCCTCCTTGTCGCTTTCGACGAAATAGACGCGGTCGGGATGAAGCCCCGCCTGCGCAAGCGCCGGGAAAAACAGATCGGGCCGAGTCAGACACCAGACGATCGGCCCCGCCGTGCGGGCGGCGATGCCGGCGACGAACAGCGCGGCCGCGGTGCCATCGACGGCTCCGGTTCCGCCGCCCGAAACTTCATGAAGCGCGCCGTAGGCAAGCCCGCCGCCCGGAAGCGCCGCGTCGATCGCCGCCACCTGAAACGGCAACGAACCAGCCTTCCGCGACGCAGGGCTCTCCAGAGAGGCAATGCGTTCGCGCAGGTCGGTTATCACCCTGTTTCGGGCAGCATTCATCGTTCACGGACTCCAAGGCGTTCGTGTTGGCAAGCGACGTCATGTCGTTTCGGGTGCATTTGTTCTGTATCTGTTCCTCTCTCGAAAAAGAGTCAAGCCACCCGAAAATAGGAAAATTGTCTCCGATTTTTTCAGCAAGGGATTTTTGCTTGCGAATCATCGAGATGACGGCTCCCCCGGGACCGCAAAAAAGATTCGTCCCAATACGGCTAGAAGCGGCCAATTGTTCCTAATTTGTTCTTGTGGAGCGTTCGAGGACCAAACTGGACCGGAGGCTGGATTTGTCCCGGCTATATGCAACTTCGCGCACGGCTGAAGAGATTGTCGAGCATTTCGGCGTCGACGTCTCCTCGGTGACGAGCGTTCCCCCGGAGACCGTCGAGGGCACGCCCGGCCTGATCGTGCTCGAGAAGGATGGCCTCCGGCTCCTGAAATCCCTGACCTGGGGCTTTCCTCGTCAAACCGGGGAGATGCGCCATAGCGGAGAACCGCCAGGCCGCATCGGTCTTGTCGCAGATCTCACGAACCCGCTCTGGGATCGCATCATTGTCGATCAGAGATATCGGTGCCTGATACCGCTGACGCATTTTGCCAATCCTGATGGGGCCAAGGGCTCGAAGACGAGGACATGGTTCTCCCTCCGGCGTCAGCCATTGATGGCCTGGGCCGGTATCTGCCGCAACACGCCCGAGTTCGGACCGGTGTTCGCCGGCCTGACAATGGACGCGAACGACAGGATCAGACCGTTGAACGATCGGATGCCGCTCCTGTTGAAGCTGGAAGAATACGATCGATGGCTGCATGGATCGATTGAGGACGTCATCGCGTTCCAGTTTTGCGAGCCTCCTTCATCGGATGATTTCGAGGTTCTGCAAACACGAGATCGATGGCAGAGCGGCACGCCGCCTTCCAAGGCTTCACGCCACCGGGGCGACGTGTTTATCTAGACCGATGTCCGAGTGGAAAGGTTCGTCGCATGTGTAATCTATACACCGTCCGCGTCACGGCCGCCGAGGTGGCCGCTCATTTCGGCGTGCCGAATCCGATGCAATCCAACGCGCCAGATGAGGTCTATCCCGGAACGCCCGGCATGGTCGTCACCGAGCAAGACGGCGTTCGCGAGCTGCGCTCGATGACCTGGGGTTTTCCCCTCCGGTTAAAAGGCATGAAGCCCGACGCCAAACCGAAACCAGTCAACAATGTTCGTGAACTCACCAAGGGTATGTGGGTCGGCCTGGCGCGAAAACCGCAGTGGCGATGCCTGATCCCTGTCACGCATTTTGCGGAGGCGGAAGGCGAGAAGGGCAAGATGACCCGGACCTGGTTCAGCATGCGCGATGAACCGATCTTCGCCTGGGGCGGGCTCTGGCGCGTTAGCGACGAGTGGGGGCCAGTCTATTCAGGGGTCATGACAGACGCCAATGAGGCAGTTGCGCCGGTCCACGACCGCATGCCGGTGCTGCTTCATCGCGACGAATACCAGCAATGGCTCCATGGCAGCTTTGATGACCTGCTAGCATTTCAGCAACGGGTTTTTCCGCCCGAACGTATCGTGATGGAGAGGACCAAGGATCTGTGGGTGAAGAAGAAAGCGGCCGGGCTGGAAGCGTCCATCCTAGGTTAGCAACACCGCCGATGGTAGCTGGGGACGTGTAGCTGGCGACTGGCGATGAGGGCTTACCTAAGTTACATATGGTTTTTCAAAGGTGCGGAGATATCTCAGTGGCCCTACTTGTTTCAAAAGACGACGAGGAAACGATGAAGAAACTACGAGAGATAGTCGAGGTCTATAATGAAAGCACGCTTGGTCAGCGGTCGCCTTATGAGATCAAAGAGGTAGGCGAAGACGCCGATGGGAACACAGCAATAATTTTAGAACTAAAAACGTAGTTCACCTTGCAGTCTGATTCGGAGAATGGTTCCTAATTTCGTGTGTTTCTCGAGTAAGGGAATCTCAAGTATTGAATTATATATTTGTGAACATCTAGAATATTGTTGTAGGATCTTCCATCCTTCGGGTCGCCCTCGCGGCTTTTACACTGATGCGGAGTGCGACATTTGGGCAGTAAATCACGTCGTAAGATCGCGCAGCCCGCACCACTGCCACGCTTGAAAAGCATTCTTGCCGACACGAATGACCGCGATCTGCTCCAAATGTTCTGGGCAATCCATGCTCTGCAGGATAGGAGAGAGCATCTAGTCGGCGGCATGATGTCTTTCCCGCAGGACGCGGTGACAACGGAGATAACCTCGCGTTGGAAGGTCCATCAGTGGAACCTCGAAACCCTGATTTCCCTCCTGCTGAATACCCCGAAGGGCCTGACCTCTTACAGGCGCGTCGACACCTCCAAATTCGACACGGTTGCCGCGATGATCAATATGCTTGGTCGCGTTGAAGATGTGGAGAATAGAGGCCGCATCAACGATCAAAACATCCTCCTTGAAATGCACCGCATCGGCCATCGGACTTTCCAGTGGCAGAGAGGATGGCGGCGTTCACAAGACCTATATCGCCATATCTACATCTATGGTCAGGGCAAATGCGCCCAGTTCTTTGAATCGAAGTATGGAATAAGTGTCACTGATTTCGTGAGTGTCTGCTTCGCCCTGTTCGGCGTGCTGACGCAAGGAGCCTGGACCTCAAAAGTTTGCGGGCTTCATGCAATTGGATTGGAAGACAAGCTGGTCGATGCCGTTCTCCCCATTGTATCCGGCGAAATCCACGAGGTCAGAAAAGCATCCATGGACCTACTTGAAAAGGCGGAAACGGGCTTAGGGACAAAGCTGCCGGTAATCTACCAACCGAGTTACCTCAGAGTGAAGCCCATTATTCGCTCGTTTGCTAACCGTAATCATTTCATTGCACCGTTGCCGGAGCTAATATTGATGCGGGCAACTGTTGGGCTCTTCTACGATCTGATCTCCGGCGGTCAGGAAATCATGAACGATGCAAATGAGCGCTTCGAGGCGTATGCCCGGCACTCGATTAAAGCGCATTGTCCCGACTTCGAACCCCTGCCGGCAATCAAGTACCGGTACAAAAGGAGTGACGTCGAGACACCAGACGTCATACTTAAGCGGAGCGACAGGGTTGTTGCGGTTTTCGAATGCAAGGCAACCAAACTGACTTTTGAAGCGCAGTACGGTGAGAACCCGATCGAGAATGCCGAAAAAGGCTACGCTCAAATTGCTAAGGCCATATTCCAGCTTTGGAAATTTTTCTCGCACGTCCGCCGTGGTATTTTGGAACTCGATGTGGCCGAAGATGCCGTTGGCGTGGTTTTGACCATGGAAGCCTGGACGCAAATGGGTGGCCCTCTGCGGCAAAAGCTGATCACTGATGCCCAGGCTCTAGCAACTCAGAAAGACCCGGAAATAATAGCGCAAGACATGCGCCCGCCAGTGTTCTGCCCGATCCAAGATTTGGATGACCTCCTCGCCACATCAGACGAGAACCAACTTCTAACGGCGTTCCTTGCTGCGACGGAAACTCAATATCATTCATGGGGCATACGCGAGGTTCGGCAACGCGAAGCATCTAAGCTATCAATGCCCAAGGACTACCCATTCGATATCGCGGAATTCCTACCATGGTGGGGGCAAATGCCTAGTCAAAAGACCCGTCCTCGCACATAGCGCTTTAAACCTTATAGGATCGATTGTAGCCCGACGATGATCGTCATTCCGTCATTGTCGCCGCCTCGGCCACGCTCCTCTGCGTCACAAAATGCCATTGCCGCCGAACTCGGGCTGAAGGAGCACGACCGGCTGATGCTCGGTATCTCTCCGCCGAAGGCCGTCTGCCCCGATTTGCTGATTGGCTTTAAGTGCATGCCTTATGTCATGCGCTACAATGATTTCGCCCATTGAGCTCTTGTCCGCCGAAGATCTTGGTCGCCGACGGGATTGGTCGGATGAAGAGAAGGTTCGGATCGTCGAGGAGAGCCTGCAAGGCTTTCGGCAGGGCTCGGTGACGGCGCGGCGTTATGGATTGTCGCGGTCACTGTTGACCCGTTGGCGTCGGGAATACCGAAGCGGGCTTCTGCACGTTTCCGCGTCAACGGGCTTCGTGCCGCTTGCGATTTCGCCGCCGCCGCCGGCATCTTCCGAGATGGCCTCACCGCCGCTGTCTGAAGATGACAGGATGATCGAAATCATCACAGTCCCCCGGGCTCTTTAACGGCTCCCATTAGAGTGGCATGCTTTGGATATCTTCAGACGTAAAACATCCGAATGTTCCATAATATATCTTATGCGATATGTTATAACGTAACAAAATGTTTCACGCGACCGCCAGAAATTGTCAGCCAGCGATGGTACTAACTTGCCGCCTCACCTCTTCCTATGGCTTCTCTCCGAGCCTGGCCGTCCCTTTACGATACAGTTCAATGTAGCCACGGCCGAGCGCCGAGAACTCGGCCTCGTTCTGTGTGATCCCAAGCGAATGGCGTAGATGCAACACGACCGTCATGCCAGCAAGCGCGATGAGACTGATCGTGTCGAACATTTCTTCTTTCTCGAGCTGCGGATCGAGTTCGAGGCTAACCCTATCGTATGTTTCTTGCGGATGTCGGCACAGGGACGTCCACGTCACATGCTCTGCGTCGGCGGAAATTTGCCGATAGAACAGCTGAAAACGAGGGAAATTGCTGCCTTTGGTCAGCTCGCCGATATTCAGGCTCTTGGGCTTGGTCTCGCCGTTCCCCATGACGAATTGCTGCAGCTCGCGATTGGCATCCTCGGAGAGTTCCGTCGTCTTCTGAAGGAGCTTGCCACGCGATATCCGACTGGCCTTGTCGTCATCATAAAGGATCGGCAAATACTCATCCGTGGTGCATGCTGATTCCATATGCATGGCACATTCGATGATACCACGTGCCATAATGCGGAATGCGAGCTGTTCTTCGTTCTGCAACAGCACCAGCGCCGATCGGAAAAGTGTCAGCGCTCGCGCTGCGATCGCAAATTTCGCTGACAAGCCCCTCGGATCGTCGCTGCCAGAGGTTTCCTGCGCGAACTCGCCGATGAAATCGCGGGCGCGATCATTGAAGGTAACAAGCCAATCGACCCACTCGGCATCGTCAACCACCGGAGGGGTATAGGTATCGGTCATGGCGGCATTCCTCTGGCGTTGCCGCCGTTGATGATCGAAGTGTTTAGCCTAACAGGGTAAGCCCTGACGCGGCGCCCGTGCCGAAGGCCACGATAGTCTGCAGGACTGCATTCCAAAAGTGGTTGGTTCCGGTCGTTAGCGTTGTCGTCTCTGTGGTCATAGGCGTTCCCTTTCTCTCTAGATTCATGAACAGCCAGAATTGCACCCGATGAGGGGCAGAAGAAGGAAGAGGCCAACGGCACAGAGCGCCGCTGCGGGAACTGCCCCCGCACCTGTTAAGCCTGTTAGGCTAAACGCTTCTTTGCTTTACATAGGATTGCGCTAGGCTTTCCGCAATACAACCGAACCGACGGAGCGATCTTATGTTTTTCAAGCCCGAACAGGGTTTCCGCGACTATATCCGGATCGCTCAGATCAATGTGACCGAGTCCGTCGCAAAGCCCTCCCCCCTGCTCGAAGGGGCCGAACGGTTCTGTGATTTTTTCCAGAAGGACCTGCTTACCGGTGAACAGGAACTTGCCCCCACGGCCGCTTTCCTGCTCATGCACAGCTTCACGCTTTACGAAAGCAGCGTCGCCACCGCCATGACCGGTCACGCGGTCGCCATTTATCCGTTGCTCCGCACGGCCCTTGAATCGGCATGCTATGCATACCTAATGAAAGCGGACACGGCGGTTGAGGCTCTCTGGTTGAACCGCCACGACAGCGAAGCCGATATGAAAGCGGCGCGCAAGGCGTTCACGTCGGCCGTCAAGGATGTGGCGGCTGCCATCGACAAAGCAGAACCCAATACAGGTAAAGCAGATCTGATCAATTTGGCCTATCAAGGCGCTATCGATTGGGGCGCCCATCCCAATCCGCGCTCGATCTACCATCACATGGAAGAGCCGGAAGATATCGGTACCCATATCCAGATAAACCTTACGGCACTCCATCCCCGTGGAGCACTCGAGTATGACCGGTCGCTATTGGCGTGCCTCGATTTCGGAATGCTGCTTGGTATCGTGATCGCCCATACCCTCTCCGCGGTCAGCACCGAGACAATGCGCAAGCTCCAGGCACTCAATGATATGAAAGAGGCGCTGCTGGAAAGCGAATTCCCAGATACCTATGCTGCGATGGGGCCGCTCAAGGGGTAGGCTCAATAGTCGTTGGCGACGCCAACCTCCGCCCAGAGCATGCGTTCTTGCTCCTCTTCCAGTGCAGAGCGTTCCACCAACCTGGCCTTCATGTCCAGCGCGTAGAGCGGCATTTGCCAGCGTTGATAGAGACTTGTGACGTGATCGTTCGTCGCCTCATCGGAGGCCAGCCCCCGCGCGGCTAGCTGGTTTAGGGTCGCGCCGATCAGGCGGTCACTTTCGTGACAGCTCGTATCGTCCTGAAAATCTACCTCGCTCCAGACCGTCGAGAGAATGTTCAGCCCAGCGACCGTGAATGCGCCGAAAGCGGCCAGCGCCTCCGCGACGATCAATGCATTCGGCTTGAAATCGAACATGCTGGCGTAGCCGCCAGGTGCGACCCACTGCAGGGTGCCGTCATCAAGGCCTTCGATGTCGGCATAGAGGCGGGTCTCCCGCTGGTAGATAAGATCGTTCGGCACGATGAACTCGCCCATGCCGCCTTCAAGGTAGTGCGTCACGCGCCGGCGATCGATGATCTTGCGCAGTTCTTTCAGGTCGACCGGCCGCCATTGGCAGGCCTCTGCATAGAGGAGCCGAGCGAGATGGTCGTAATACCAACCCATCAGCGTTCCGATCCTGCCGGCAATCAACTTCTTCGGGCAACGCACGATGTCCATCAAAATGAGGATTTTCGCGGCCTCTTCTTCCGCATGCCCCTTCAGCACGTTGGATTCTCGCGGCATGTGTGAGACCGCCTTCGACGCCGCATAAAGCCCGCGAGCACTCTCGAGCAGAATCGGGAGGCCTTCCGCAATAAATGCGACACGCTCTTCGTTGGGCAGATTGACAAGCTTGCGACCCTGTCGAAGCCCTATATCGATCTTGGACATGCAAAATTTCCCTCCTGCCCGACGATCAATAGCAACAGGACTGTGCAAAAGCGCCATCTTCGCATCGTGGACGCACGGTTGTCGAACACCAATCCGCGATTTCGGCGAAGCGACTTCCATCTGCCCAACAATTCCTCATCTCCCAAACCGAGGTCCGCCGAGTGCGAACGAGGGTATCCCGGATTTCGATTCTCAGTGTCGATAAGGAAATAGGTGCTTTACTCTGGCGGCCGGGCGTCCAATGCAGTATCGAGGCGCCTTCTCGGTCGGCAAGCGCCAGGCCAGCGAAGTCCACTAAAATGGGCGGAGAAGGAGCGTCTGATGAAAACAGTCTATACGATCGGCTATGAGGGTACCGATATCGACCGCTTCGTAAAGACGCTGACCGCAGTCGGCATCGAGACGGTCGCCGACGTCCGGGCCGTGCCCCTGTCCCGAAAAAAGGGCTTCTCGAAGAACTCGCTGCGTGAGCATCTGGAGAGCGCTGGGATCAAATATCTGGCAGTGCAGGAACTTGGAGATCCAAAGGAAGGCCGGGAAGCCGCCAAGGCGGGCGACTACGAACGCTTCCGGGAAATATACACCGGACACGTCGATCAACCGGAGTCGGCTGCCGCGATTGAGAAGCTTGCCGCAGTATCCGAAGGACAGGCAGTCTGCTTACTCTGTTTTGAACGCGACCCAAAGACCTGCCACCGGTTGATCGTCGGCGAGCGGATGGGTGCCTTCGGGTACAATATGATGCACCTGTTTGGCGATGATCCCGGCCGCTACATCAGAAACCAAGGCAAGCTGCCGCGCTGTGCGTCCGCATCAGCCTAGAGTAACTGTCCCTGAATTTGGTGTGGGGGATAGATCAAGCTAATGATCAGCCATTGGTCTTGAAACCGGTGTTGATTGCCCATCAGGAACATCAAATCTCTCGCCGGTATCTTTGTTTCAAGTTGGTCGCGGAAGTGGCGCTCCCACTTTTCGCCGTGGGCGCGGTGACAGTTCCAGTAAAGCGCGCCGACCTCCCAATCGACGAGCTTATGCCTGAATTCCTTTGCGGCTGAACCATCACCGCACCGATAGCGATAGTAAAAATCGAAGGGCAGTTTCTGAAGGGTTCTAATCGACGGCTTGTCTTCATCATCGAATAGACCGCCCTGCTTCTGTTCCGTCACAAGCTTGGCAAGTTCATCTTCAGTCCACTCCGGGTTTGACACCGGTTCGATGTCTAGCCCAACGACCTGCGTCGGCTTCAGCAGGGCAAGTGAAATTCCCTTGCTCTGCCGGGCGGCCTCTATCGCATCAAAATGCGCATGCACAGCAACCGGCGACAGAAGGCGCCTCCGCTCGGCCCAGTCCTTGCCAGGTTGGACAACGTCACACCCTTGGATGGTGTCAACCTTGATGGTGAGGCTTTCTGATCGATGATCCTTCCGCGCCTTTTCGACCTTCGCCTTGATCCACTGCCATTTCTTGAACTGCTGATCCTTGGCGATAAGCCGAAACGGAACTGGAAATAGGCGAACGAGCTTTCCGCCCTCATCCATTCCGGCGACGCAGGTCGTTTCGGCATATTTGCCACTCGGCGAAGGATAGGTCTTGCATAGGATGAGTATTCGAGCGTCGACGACCGCCATGGATTTCTCCGGGGCTGACCGCCCGAATCGAAGGTTCATAGGAAATAGCGCCATTCGTCGATGGTGAAGTCAATTTAAAGTTGCTCTTTAGGAAATGGGATGCACAATCTTCTTTGATCATGCGTTCACGTGCTTCCTATCGCATTCGGACCCGCATATCAGGATGGCGACTTCGGCTATTCCGACCTTTACTGGAAAAGCCTCTGAAGGATGATCGAACCCCGCTCTATTTGGTCGGCTTGCAGATCAGTGGCCTAAGTTCCTGCATGATCACGCCAGACTTTGGTGAGAGCATCACGCCGATCCAGTTGTCCGAAAATGTCCCCGCCGGGTCGGCAGGGGAAAGCCAGATCACCTCGTTTGTATCGAGTTCGATTTTCACCTCACTGCCGATCGGACTGCCGGCGACAGTCTGGACGTAGTGGCGCTTGATCGGATGGGGCTTTCCCTCGGCGTCAATCAGTAGATTCTCGCGATATGCCATTTCGATCTTGCCGCCCTCCCCGCTCGACTCGCAATCGGTTGCCCGTTCGCATCGGATGACCGAGGAATAAGTGCAGGACCAGGTGAAGCCGCTACGCCACATCGGATTGTCCGCAGCCCATGCGGTAGGTGCCATCAGCACCAGCACCGAGATCAGTCGATACTTGTAGCGGCTTGCCAACATAAGCGCCTCTGCTCGCAAACATCGGCATTTTCTGCTCGAATTATCTGACAATGGAGCGGGCGTCGTGCTCACGCTCTTTGCCAATGTGCTCGCAAACATCCGGGTCTGCTTGCAAACATCCGCCACGTGCTCAGATTAATTGCCAGCGACGGCATGGTCAAACCGGGACGCCTGCCTGTCGTAGTTGCTCGGTCAGCTGACGGGAATATTCGGGATCAAGGGTGCCCGCCAGGAAGGCGCGGATATACGGACATGCGCTGTGGCTTTCCCTCCTTGGCGCTTCGGGTGCAGGAGGTTCTGCAGCATGATCCGTTGTCAGGGCATCTCTTCGTCTTCAGGGGCCGCAGATCGGATATTTTGAAGATCATCTGGCATGATGGTCTGGGCGCCTGCCTTTTTACCCGGCGGCTGGAGAAGGGCCGGTTTATCTGGCCGAATATGGGATAGCATCCGTCAAGGTGGTGTAGAATTGGGACCGGGCCGTCATGATCAGGCGGCTCTGGGTGAAATTTCTCCATCGCAGCTACGCGAGGAGGTAGAGCTGAGTTTAAGTGCTGTCATTGAAGTTTCACGAGCCTGATAAACGGACGTCATATGTCGCCCATAGTGATGCAAATATTCAATCGATGCACCACTAACGATCAGGATTATTGTGATGCTGGCTCTGAACGGAGTTGCCGTGACCTATGCCAACGGCACCCAAGCTTTGAAGACAACGACATTGACGTTCAACCAGGGTCAGTTCGTCGTGCTCCTCGGTAGATCCGGCGCAGGCAAATCTACCCTCATCCGGACACTCAACGGCTTGGTTGCGCCGACGTCTGGTTCGATCACTTCTAACGATATTGGTGCTCTGGATGCGGAAACTAAGCTTCGCATTCACCGAAGGCGAACTGGGATGATATTCCAGCAGCACCAACTCATAGGGCGCTTGAGCGCGCTCGACAACGTCATGACGGGCCGCCTGGGCTACCACTCTGGCTGGCGTACGTTGTTCCCTATGCCGCGTTCGGATCGAAGGCTGGGGTTGGAATGCCTTGAACGCGTAGGCCTTCTTGATAAGGCTCTCGTCAGGGCGGATCAACTATCCGGCGGTCAGCAGCAACGGGTGGGCATTGCGCGCGCGCTGGTCCAGAAGCCCCAACTGGTCCTTGCAGATGAGCCCGTTGCAAGTCTGGACCCTGAAACGGCTGTCGAGGTCCTGTCGCAGCTTCGCGAAATATGCACAGCCGACGGCATCACTGCTGTGATCAGCCTTCATCAGATCGATCTAGCTCGCCGGTTCGGCGACCGGGTCATTGCTATGCGCGACGGGGAAGTGGTTGCGGACGCCGCTGTCGACGAACTGACCGATCAAATGTGTGCGTCGATCTACCGCAGCGCCCCAAGAAATCCGACCACAACACAAGATTTGTCCAACTACGAGTATGATCAACCTTTAGCTGCCATGGAGGCCGCATTATGAAGAAGCTTCTGTCCCTCGCATTCCTCGCCGTTCTTGGCTGGAGTTCGTTGGCGCATGCTGGCTCAAATCCAGAGACATTGCGCGTCGCGTTGCTACCGGACGAGAACGCCGCCACTGTCATCAAAAACAATCGTCCTCTCGAGGAGTATCTTGAGAAGACACTCGGTCGGGAGATTGAACTGATCGTAACGACCGACTACTCGTCAATGATCGAAGCGATGCGTTTCGGCCGGCTTGAGTTGGCTTATTTCGGGCCGCTCTCTTACACGCTCGCGAAAACCAAGGCTGATATCGAGCCTTTCGCAGCAGTTATGAAGGATGGCGAAACTACCTATCGCGCTGTAGTTGTCGCCAATGCAGAGGCTGGCATCGAAAGCCTTGAAGATGCAAAAGGGAAAAAGGTCGCGTTTGGGGACGTGGCTTCCACCTCAAGCCACCTTATCCCGAAATCTATGCTGCTTAAGGCCGGAGTTGAGGCTGGAAAAGACTATAGCGAGAACTTCGTAGGGTCGCATGATGCCGTGGCTATTGCAGTGCAGAATGGCAATGCTCAGATTGGCGGACTTTCGTTGCCCATCTACAATTCAATGGTCGCTCGTGGCACCATTGATCCTAAGAAAGTTATCGCCCTCGCCGAGTCCGATCCGTTCCCGCAGTACCCCTGGACCATGCGGTCGGATCTTGACACTTCGTTGAAAGAGGCGATCACCAAAGCCTTCATCGACCTTAAAGACGAAAAGGTATTGGCATCCTTCAAAGCCGATGGGTTCGCTCCGATCGATGACAAAGCCTACGACGTCGTCCGTGAGCTCGGTAAAGTGCTGAACTTGGACCTGAGTCAGTAAGGCGCGTTCGAGACAGTTTCTCACCTTTCGACGCAGGCGCTGGCCTGCGTCCTTTCTTCCAGGATATGTGATGACACAGCCGTCGGCCGACTACGACTCTATCCTTCAACATCAAAACAAAGCTTGGACCAGAGCTGGCGTGATCGCGTTGGCAATTGCGTGTGTGATCATTGTTAGCAGTTATCACTCCGGTCTTCTTGATCTGGAGCGTCTGGGATCTGGGTTTCCTGCGCTCTGGCAGCTCGGTACGGAAATGTTTCCCCCGGATTTCAACCGAGGCTTGGAGTGGATCAGCCCTCTCATCGACACTCTGGCGATGAGTATAGCTGGGACTGCGATCGCGGTACTGATATCACTTCCAGTTGGCTTTTTCGCCTCAGGGAAAACAGCACCCAACGCTGTCATCTATATGATCTCGCGTGGATTGTTGAATGGTCTACGGTCGATCCCGGAGCTGATTATGGGCATCGTCTTCGTGGCGGCAGTGGGATTTGGAGCGCTCCCAGGCGTGCTGGCTCTTGGTCTTCACTCGGTTGGCATGGTGGGCAAGTTCTTTGCGGAGGCGATCGAGCATTGCGATAATGCGCCTATAGAAGCCGCACGCGCAGCTGGTGCGTCGCCGTTCCAGATCGTGACGCGGGCGATCTTGCCACAAGTTCTACCGCAATTGGCCGATGTGACCATCTATCGGTGGGAGTACAACTTCCGCGCCTCGACAATCCTGGGCACTGTGGGAGCTGGTGGTATCGGTTTCGAGTTGATGACATCCCTCCGGATCATGAATTATCAGGAGGTTCTTGCGATCATGCTCGTTGTCCTTCTGATGGTCACCATCGTTGACCAGGTCGGCGCTCTCCTCCGCCGCCAGCTGCAATAGAAGGATAAATTAAATGCTCCCAAAGGTAGTAATCACCCATCGCGTCCACGAGGAGATTATCTCAAAGCTATCTCCCCACGCTCGTTTAGTTTGCAACGATACTGATGATACATGGCCCCGCGAGAAACTGCTCGCAGAATTGAGCGACGCCAAGGCGATGATGGCGTTCATGCCGGACATGATCGACGCGTCTGTACTCGCGCACGCTCCCGATCTTCAACTTGTGGCATGTGCGCTGAAAGGCTTCGATAACTTCGACATCGAAGCCTGCACGCAGCGTGGAGTCCACGTCACGATAGTGTCCGATCTTCTCACTGACCCGACAGCCGAACTTACAATCGGTCTGATGATTGCTCTTGGGCGGCACATTCTGCCAGGCGACAAGAGCGTCAGGAGGGATTACAAAGGTTGGCGCCCTCGGTTTTACGGCCTTGGGCTGCAGGGCACAGCAATCGGCATTTTAGGGATGGGAGCGATCGGAAAAGCTATAGCACAGCGCCTAAGTACCTTCGGCGCCATTGTGTCGTACTGGGATCGTCAATCCCTGGACAAAGCCGATGAGATCAGACTGAACGTAAAGCCTCTTGAATTTGACCAGTTGATCTCGTCGTCTACCTTTCTTGTGTGTGCACTCCCGCTTTCGGCCGAAACGAAGCATCTCCTCGGCGCTGAACAACTCGCCAAAATGCCCAAAGGAGCACTTCTTATTAATCCTGCACGCGGAAGCGTGGTTGATGAAGAGGCTGTTGTCGCTGCATTGCAGGCGGGGCGCTTGGGAGGCTACGCCGCTGATGTTTATGAGATGGAGGACTGGGCCAGACCCGACCGGCCTGACAAGGTCCACGGGGGTCTCCTCAATCGCGAACATGATTCGATCTTGACACCCCACATAGGCTCAGCAGTGGCGAAGTCGCGTTTGGCTATCGAGCACGAGGCTGCTGACAACATTATAGATTTTGTCCAAGGCCGAAGACCTCGTGCGGCAATTAACGAGGTTCAACTAATTCCTTGATTAGAGAAAGTAATGTTTAGCCTTTCGCATGTCGCAGCATTCATAGAGGTAATCGAAACTGGCAGCTTTCACGAGGCGTCGCGACGGCTTCAGATATCCCAACCGACTGTCTCACATAATGTGAAACGATTGGAGGATATACTAGGGGTGCGGCTGGTCGAGAGGAGGAAGGACAAGTGTGTGCCGACTCGGCAAGGGCTCGTATTCTTGCCATTCGCACGCAGCCTTTTGACCGTCACGAAGAGATCTCTGGACCGCCTGCACAGCGGCCGGATTACGTTGGGTGCCAGTACTAACATCGGTACCTATATTTTGCCAGTCCACTTGAAGCGTTTACAGGATGCTCAAGGCCGGCCACCTGAGGTGGCCGTTGCCTCAAATCCTGAAATCATCGAAAAGCTCTTGAGGAAGGAGATTGATCTAGCCTTTACCGAATGGTGGGACGATCGAAAAGGATATCAAGCCCGCCTTTGGCGGAAGGAAAAGCTGGTAATAATCGTATCCCCACAGCATAATTGGAGGACGCGAAAAACAATTGAAGCGGCAGAGTTATTTCAAGAGTCCCTCATTGGCGGAGAACGTGGAACCGGTACCGGATCCGTGCTCCGCGAGGCCTTCGGCCAAGCGGCAGAGCAATTCCCAATCTCATTCAATGTCGGGAGCACTGAGGCTGTGAAGCATGCAGTTCGAGCTGGTCTCGGCATTTCGATCGTGATGAGGAGCACTGTCCTCGATGAGCTCGCGTCGGGTAGGCTTTATGAGGTTTCTGTTGAGAATGTGGTTCTCGAAAAGTCTGTGTGGGCTGTACATCCCGTACATATGGAGGATGGTTCACCGGAAGCAATCGCGCTTAAGGTTATACTCGATGCGAGCGCCCCTCTGGGTGACCTAGAGCACGTCCACATTACTCGGGGTCATATCCGCAAGATTTGAAGTAGTTGGCGCATTCCTGCGGCTCGAACATGGTAACGGCCTGGCCGACCGCATCCTTTGGTATCGCCGCCTCAATTCCCGGAGTATCCCATACAAGGGGGACAAGATCGGGGACCGCCCGATTTTCGATGCGTAAGGTTCCCTGCTCCATGTCGCGAATATTCGGCCGTCAGACACATAGTTGGTTTCCATGGATCGTTTGTCATAAACGAGGGTTTTTGAGCATGCCATAGCGCATGCCGTCACGCCCCTTGAATGGCGCGATGGAATCTTCTCAAAACTGTTATAGAAACGGTTGTCGCAAAATGCTATGTGTCCAACGACTTTCAAGAACATTTGGATGGCTATGCGGGTCGGGTACGCCAGGGTCAGCACGATCGATCAAAATCCGGAGCTTCAGCTTGAGGCGCTGAGACGCGCCGGTTGCGAGAAGGTGTTTACCGAGCGCGGGTCAGGCGCTCGCGATGACCGCCCGGAATTGGGCCGAATTCTCTCCGACGTGCTTCGCACTGGTGACACGCTCGTTGTCTGGAAACTCGATCGGTTGGCGCGATCGCTAAAGAAGCTCATCGCGACGGCGGAAGAGTTGGAGCGCGCGAAGATCGGGCTCGTGTCCTTGACCGAGAGCATTGATACGACGACGCCGGGCGGCATGCTGACCTTCCATGTCTTCGGTGCGATCGCCCAGTTCGAACGTGCTCTGATCCGCGAACGCACGACGGCTGGACTGGTCGAGGCGCGGCAACGTGGCCGCAAGGGTGGCCGCCCGCCCGCGATGCGCCCGGGCGATATTGCCGCGGCGCGCGCCCTGATGAAGGAAGGCAGCATACCGGTACGCAATATTGCGCAGCGCATGGGGGTTTCTGTTGCAACCCTCTATCGTCATATCGGCAAGAAGGGTGGCTCTCCCAAAACAGTGGAATCCGAGGACGTCCATGGCTGAGCGGAGAAAGCGGCCGCCCGGAGAGGCTCTTGTCGATCTTCGACGCCGATTGTCGCTGCTTTCTCCCCGTGATCCAGGCCGTACCGAGATTGTTGCTCGTGCCGCCGATGCCTACGGCATCTCGATCTGGACCCTGTATCGGGCGCTGCGGGAGTTGAACCGCCCGAAATCCGTACGGCGCGCCGATCACGGAACCTCCCGGATCGCCCCGCAGCCGGAGATGGAAACCTATGCCGAAATCATCGCGGCCCTGAAGATCAGAACGGCGAACCGGAAGGGGCGGCATATCTCCACGGCGCGCGCCATCAAGCTGCTTGAGGAAGACGGCGTGGTGACGCCCGATGGCCTGGTCCGTGCACCGCCCGGCATCTTGAAACGCGCAACGGTCGATCGGCTGCTGCGTGTTTCCGGCCTGGATTATGCGCGCGTCACCCGCCCGGTGGCTGCCGTCCGATTCCAGGCGCGGCGTTCCAACGAACTCTGGCACTTCGACATGAGCCCGTCCGACCTGAAGCAGGTGGAAGCGCCGCTTTGGGTCGAGGAAGGGCGCGGCCGGCCGACGCTGATGCTGTTCTCCGTGGTCGATGATCGCTCCGGCGCGAGCTATCAGGAATACCGCTCCGTCTACGGCGAGGACGCGGAGTCCGCCTTGCGCTTTCTCTACAATGCCTTCGCCGCCAAGCCTGAACCGGAACTGCCGCTTCAGGGGATTCCAACGACCATCCATATGGATAACGGGCCGGTGAGCCGCTCGCGCGTTTTCCAGTCCGTCATGGGTAGCCTTGGTGTCCGGGTTCTCACGCATATGCCCCCGTCGGACAGCGAGCGGCGCACGCCGGCGCGAGCGAAAGGCAAGGTCGAGCGGCCGTTTCGCACGATCAAGGAAGTGCACGAGACCCTCTATCATTTCCACAAGCCGAAGGACGAAGAGGAAGCCAACCTTTGGCTCAGGCGCGCCTTGGTCACCTACAATAACGGCGACCATCGCACAGAGTCTCATGCACGCATCGAGGATTGGCTGCGGCATCTTCCTCCTGACGGGGTGCGGGCGATGTGCTCCTGGGAGCGGTTCTGCGCCTTTGCGCGCGAACCGGAACGACGGACGGTTGCTGGAGACGCGACCGTATCGGTCGAAGGCGCATCCTATGAGGTCGAGCCCGAACTTGCCGGCGAAACGGTGACCTTGCTCTGGGGCCTGTTCGATCAGGAACTGTTCGTCGAGCATGAGGGCAAGCGCTTCGGTCCATTCCAACCTTCGCGCGGGGCGGTTCCCCTCTTTCGCTATCGCAAATACCAGAAGAGCAAGCTCGAAGAGCGGCTCGACAAGGTGGTGCGCCTGGCAGACCAACTTGGGCTCCCCCGCGCCGCGGTCACCGGCGGGGATCGTCCATTGCCTTCGCTGCCCCCGACCACGGCTGGGCTGAGTGTACGGCGGACACCGTTTCCGGAACCCGCAATAGAGACCGCTTATCCAAATGGCCTCGCAGCCCGTGGGGCCATCGCCGACCAGCTCGGCCGGCCGATCGGCGCGATGAATGCCGGTGACCGCGCCTTCATCAATGAACTGCTTGGAGAAACACTCGACAAAAAGATGATCGCGGCCCGTATCCGCGAACGCTTCCAGGCGCGAAGAAAGGAAGAATGATGCTCGCTGACGTTCAATCCAGTTACGGCCTCGACCGGCCTTTCCAAGGGGCCGGCAACTTTGAGACCGAGCATCAGCGCACGATCATCCGCGAGGTGTGTGCGGCCGTCCAGACCGGTCGGCTTGTCGTGGTCTCCGGCCTGGTCGGTTCGGGGAAAACCCACCTTTTGCGCCGCATCGAGGCCGAACTCACCAAAGCCGGCAAGGTCGCACTCGCCAAATCGCTGGCGGTCGACAAGCGGCGCACTTCGCTGCCATCGCTCATTGAAGCCCTGTTCTACGACTTGTCTCCCGGCGATCGTGCGCAGGTCAAGATCCCCAAGCAGGCCGAGCGCCGGGAGCGCGACCTGCGCGACATCATGAAAAAAGGCAAACGGCCGATCGTCCTCGTGGTCGACGAGGCCCATGACCTGCACCACAAGACCTTAACCGGCCTGAAGCGACTGATGGAGGTGGTCGCCGACGCCGGCGTGCTCCTTTCCGTACTTCTTGTCGGGCATCCCCGGTTGCGCAATGATCTGCGCCGGCCGCAAATGGAGGAGATTGGCTACCGCACGACCATTTTTGACTACGAGGGGATCGGCTCCGCGCGCCGCGACTATGTTGCCTGGCTGCTTGGCGCCTGTGCGGCCGAAGGCGTAAAGGTTGGCGAACTCCTCGAGGAAGAAGCCATCGACCTCATCGCCGAACGTTTGCGCACGCCGCTTCAGATCGAGATGCATCTCACCCTCGCATTCGAGCAGGGCTTTCGCCTCGGCGCCAAGCCGGTTACCGCCGAAATCGTCGAGCAGGTCCTGTCCCGCGCCATCGACGATCTCGAACCGACGTTGACCCGAAATGGTTACGATGCGACGGCTCTGGTCACGCACCTCAATGCTCGGCCGTCGGATATCCGCGCCTTCCTGGCGGGCACCCTTGATCCCGAATATTCCCGTCAGCTGACCGAGCAACTACGACAGGCAGGCGTCCCGGTTTGACCATGCCGTCGCTGGCAATTAATCTGAGCACGTGGGGGATGTTTGCAAGCAGACCCGGATGTTTGCGAGCACATTGGCAGGGAGCGTGAGCACGACGCCCGCTCCATTGTCAGATAATTCGAGCAGAAAATGCCGATGTTTGCGAGCAGAGGCGCTTATGTTGGCAAGCCGCTACAGATACTTCAAGATTCGCCATCCCTCAATTGGCTCGAACGTCAGGTTCGGCCGTGAACATGCAGGGGTGACGATAAAATATAATTTACGTTATGCGCAACGGAATCGTCGCGATGTCCGAAGTGAACGTATCCACAAAACTCAACTGTCGTCCGATTTCATACCAAGCATTAGGTCTTGCATAGGTACCTTCAGATTGGTGCTGATCCGCGTAATGACCTGAAGGGAGGGATTCGCCGTGGCGTCGAGAATCCTAAAATAGTAAGGCGTGGTGATCTCGCAAAGCTTCACCAGCTCCTTTTTCGTCAGGCCGCGCTTCTCCCGCTCACGCTCCATGACGATCGCCATGTTTCGCAGGATCATCGTCCCAAGGTCTGTATCGGCCTTCTTGCGTTTGCTCGGTGCCATAGGATAAACTATAGTTTACTCGTTCGTGTTTTTGATGAGAGAGTTGCCTATGTCAGCCAAAGCCTCGCCTGCCAACGTTATCGCCGGGATCCTCCTGGCGGTCGTCATGCTGCCCACGCCCGCTACAGCGAGCGAATGGGGCTGCGAGGTTCTGTTGTGTGCTTCGTCTTCCAACCCGTCCTGGAGGGGTGTACCGGCTTGCCATCCGCCGATGAACCGGCTGATGTCCGCGATGAAGAAACCGGGCTTCGACTGGCCCACCTGCCCGGAAGGAGGAACGGGAGAGCCGGGCTATCAGAGATATGCGGAGTGCCCGGAGGGCTATCAGGTCGGGAGCAGCAGGGACCGCAACGGCTTCGCCAGGGAAGGCGATCTGTGCGTCAAGACAGTCAACGTTTGCCAGGGCAATACGCACGGTCTCTATAACTCTGATCGGCAGCGGAGCTGCATACAAACGGTCTCCATGTCTCGACCGCTCAGGTCAGAGCCTTATTTCTTCGACATCAAGAATGACGCCTCTGGCCAAACCGAGCGGCATTGGTTCGAGTTGCACAAATAACCGGATTTCAGCGGTTAAGGAAGGTTTAAATCCATGCGGACTGTCAACCGTCACACCCTGCTCGGCCACGTCGGAAACATTATAAAGCTCAAGAATGTGCTAAAGGTGAACATCGCCACCAATCGCGACTGGCAGGCCGACGGCGATCGAAAAACCGCCACCGATTGGGCGCAGGTGACGATCCTCGACAGGAAGCAGGCCGAGTGGATCGAAGAAAATGTCGGGCTGGGCGATCTCGTCTATGTCGAGTCCCGGATCTCGAATTCCAGCTACGAGCGCGACGGGGAGCTGGTTTACACCACCGACGTCATCGCGCAGCTCTTTAATCTCCTCTCGAAGAAACCATCCTGACAAAAGGCCATTGGCCACCGCCCGTTCCGGTCGGCCGCGCTCTATGCGAAGCACGGAGCCAGCCTTTAGCCGTCTCCGCCGATCCCGGTGACGATCGCTTGTCCAGTCGGTGGCTATGCCCCCGGCACTGAGGCCCGTCGCCGGGCCGCATTTCTGTTTCCGCCCCATGACAGCGCTGGCCGTTCGGATCAAGGGGCAGGCGCGGCACAGCCGCTTGTCGCGCCGGCAAAAAAACGGCTTTCCGCCTGCGGCCGAACCTTCCGTTTTTTCCCCGTCACGACCCCTTGACCCGACCGGCCGTCGCCGCAGGCGGGCTTTCGCCCTCCCCGCTCCGTCCGGGGGAATGTCAGAGGCCATTCCCCCGGAAAGACCGGGGAGGCTTCGCCCAAGGGGGCTTCCCCTTCGGGAAACGGGGAAAAACGGTACTGTCCCGAAAGTTCTGCAAATTCGCTGAGAGGGGCGGTCATGGCAGGCTGGTGATTGTTCACGTCACCTGATTCCCGCGAAGGAACGCCACCATGACCAAGATTGAAGGTAAGACCGCCAGCGCCGCCGTCAAAGACATTCTGCTTTCGAACCCCAGTGGACTGCGCGACGTGATCCGCGCGGTGATGCAGGAGGTTCTGGAAGCGGAGATGGATGAGGCGTTGGGCGCCGCGAAGGGGGAGCGCACGCCGGAGCGGCTCGGCTACCGCTCAGGCCACTATGGCCGCACGCTGGTGACGCGCGTCGGCAAGCTGGAGCTCCGGGTGCCGCAGGACCGTCAGGGTCGCTTCTCCACCGAGCTGTTCGAGCGCTACCAGCGTTCGGAGCGGGCCTTGGTGGCGACGCTGGCGGAGATGTACGTGCAAGGCGTGTCGACCCGCAAGGTCAAGGCGATCACCGAGGAACTGTGCGGCCACGCCTTCTCGGCCTCGTCGATCTCGGCCATCAACAGGCGGCTGGACGAGAGCCTCGCCGCCTTTGCCGAACGCCCGCTTCACGAGCCCTTTCCCTATCTCATCCTCGACGCCCGCTATGAGAAGGTGCGCGAGGCCGGCGTGGTGATGAGCCAGGCGGTGCTGATCGCGGTCGGCATCGACTGGGACGGCAGGCGCCAGATCCTGGCCGTCGAGATGGCCAATCGCGAGAGCCGCTCGGCCTGGCGGGACTTCCTCGTCGGCCTGAAGGCGCGTGGCCTCAAGGGCGTCGAACTGGTTGTGTCCGACGACCATGCCGGGCTCGTCGCGGCGATCGGCGAGGTGATTCCGGAAGCCGCATGGCAGCGCTGCTACGTCCACTTCCTCAGGAATGCGCTCGACCATCTGCCGAGAAAGCACGGCGACGACTGCCTGCAGGAACTCCGGTGGCTCTACGATCGTCGCGATCTCGCCGAGGCCAAAGCCGATCTCGCTTCATGGCTGGCCAAGTGGTCGGGCAAATATCCGCGGCTCACCGGCTGGGCCGAGGAGACCATCGAGCAGACGCTCACCTTCTTCCGGCTGCCGCGCCAGCACCACAAGCACCTGAAGTCGACCAACATGCTGGAGCGGCTGAACGAGGAGATCAGGCGCCGAACCTATGTCGTACGCATCTTCCCGAACTCACAAAGCTGCCTGCGCCTCGTACGGGCGCTCGCTGTCGAGACAAACGAAAACTGGATGGAGGCCAACCGCTACCTCAACATGGACGACCTCAGAGAGCACAAGAAGCTCGAACTCCGCAAAGCCGCATGACCAGCATCATGGCCGCCCCATTTTGCAGAACTTGACGCACACGACCGGAAAAACAGGAGACAGACAATGAGCATCTACACCGAGACCGCCCGTTTCGACACCGGCCGCGCCTTGACCGAAACCGAAATGCGCCGCATCGCGCCGTCGATCTTTGCCGTGACCGCCCATGAGAGCCGGTCCGAGCGTTTCAAACCCATCCCGACCATCGAGGTGTTGCGCGGCCTCATGAACGAGGGATTCATGCCGGTCGGCGCCAAGCAGTCCCGCAGCCGCACCGAAGGCAAGGCCGATTTCACCAAGCACCTTATTCGAATGCGCCGTGTCGATGACGGCAAGGTCTATAATGTCGGCGATACCGTCTGCGAAATCCTCCTGAAAAACGCCAATGACGGAACCAGCGCCTACGAACTGATGGCCGGGCTTTTCCGGGTGCGGTGCCTCAATTCCCTCGTGACGCAGACCGGCACCATAGACGCCATCAAGGTCCGCCATTCCGGGGACGTGCAGCTCAAGGTCATCGAGGGAACCTATCGCGTTCTCGGCGAGGCCGAACGCACCCTTGCCGCTCCGCAGGATTGGTCGACCATGCGCATGACCCCAGAGGAGGCGAGAATTCTGGCAGATGCCGCCCATGTTCTCCGCTTCGGAGACAATGAAGGCGAGACGACCACGCCGATCAAGCCGGAGCAGTTGCTTGTCCCGCGCCGTCACGACGACCGCGCCAACGATCTGTGGACGACGTGGAACGTGGTGCAGGAAAACGCGATCAAGGGTGGTTTGCGCGGCGTCGGCCGCGACGATCTCGGCAGGCCGCGCCGTGCAACCTCCCGTGCCGTCAACGGCATCGATCAGGATATCAAGCTCAACAAGGCCCTGTGGCTGCTCGGAGAAAGGATGGCCGCGCTGAAGGCGTAAGCATCGCATCTATTGTTGCTGAAGGGACGCCTGGCCGTAAGGTCGGGCGTCCCTTTGCATTTGCGAAACCGCGAGTTCGGTCAGATCCGGTGGCCGTGTGCCTGCCCCTCGCCGCATCGAGCGGCGCGGGGCAGGACGAAGGGCGCCCCAAAGCCCCGCCCCTCGAACTCCCTTCCCGCCCATAGCTATTAGGATTTCGAGGACAAACCGTCCCGATCGCCCACCTTGTCGAGCTGGCCGCGAATATAGGCGTCGATGTAGTCGAAGACTTCCACCGCGCCAGCATCCGTCTCAATCAGGTCGATCGGCCGCCGACCGCCGAGATGGGCGTTTGCTTGGCGCGCCCATTTCAGAATTTCGCCATCGGTGCGCAGCACCGGGCGTGCCATATCCAGCATTGTCGCGAGATGGTGCGGCTTCGCATACCATGAATGCGGCTTTATGCTCGCACGGCGTCGGCCAGGGACGACATCCGGCAGTTGCGACGCGCGCAGTTCGTCCTCCGTGATATGCCGCCGGACCCAATGGGCCAGCTTTGCCAGCGACACGTTGGCTTCCCGCTCGAGGTCGCCACCAGCGCCAACCTTGCGAGTCGGTATAACCAGGCCACGGACAATATTCGGGCAACGCGCCTCCAGCATTTCCAGGGCCGGCGCAAGGTCCGTATCGTTGGTGACGAGCACCACCTGGTCGATCTCTCCGCTTAGGGCGTCATCATAAAGCTGGAGCGCCAGATTCACATCCGACTGCTTCTCCTCCAGCTTCCAGACCTGGATCTTGTCGCAATCGCGCGGCCACCGTTTCGGGTCGTCGGCTGGAACAATATGCTGGTTGGCCTTGTAGAGGGAATAGTGACCCATCACGAAAGAAAGCCGGCCGCCGCAATGCGACGTCAGCGCATTGTGATAGTGGGCCTGCGATGAGACCGAATCCTCGCCCTTGGAAGCACTCTCGATGATCTTGGCGGTGAAATACTTGATCGCGCAGTCCGGATGCAGGGCCATCGTTGCCGGATCGGCTTCCGGCGCCGCGCGATAGAGGATTGTCGGCAGAATTTGCGTCTCGAACAGGCCCAGGACGTCAAGCCATTTGAACGCCGTCTTGCGCAGGCAGCCGTAATAAAGATTGTAGCCGTCGATATAGACGCGTGTTCTTAACGCCGGCACTCCTTGCCCCCAAGACATAAAAAAACCGGCTTGCGCCGGCTTTTTCCCCCAACCGCCCGGAGCCCATGTCTCTCAGGATGCTGGGTTAGTTGTTAGCTCTCAACATAGTGTCATGGGCCTCGCTCGTCAACCGGTTTTGACCGTCGCCCATGCGTTTGAACCAGCGATTTCGCCGTAATTTATCGTAAAATAGGCATCTACAATCAATCTGCAAGCAGTCACCACCTGCCCTGGTCACGGTCGAGAACCGGAGAATAGGTCAGCGGAAGTTGCGGTCCGTCCGGATGCCGTTGAGCGGGCGTAATCTTACGCTCTATCTTTTGGAGCCTCGACCATGCGTCTTGAAGTGCTCGTAGCCGGCCTGATCATGGCCTCGATCCCCATCCTGGCCTATGCCCACAACTGCAAATGCCGAAATCGCGGCGTCTTGTTCAAACGCGGAGAGACATCCTGCCTTCGTGTCGACGGCGGCTCCTATCTCGCGCGCTGCGAGATGAAGCTAAACGTCTCGTCCTGGACCAGGATTCAGGATGGTTGCCCATTGACCAAACGGGTGCTGCCGAGAACGACGCTCGTCAACTGATCGCTGCACCAGGCGGCGTCGGATGCGTTGTGTAGGGCGAAACTAGCCCTCACCGATCGTCTCGATGACCGCGTGGTCCTTGACGATGGCGGCAAAACCATCGTTCAGCAAAGCCATGACCGCCGCGGCCGTCATCGGGACGGTTTCGATCCTTTCCAGGCAAAGCGGGCTATCGTTGGGATCGCGACCGGCTAGCAGATCAGCACGCAATTCCAGCAACGCCTGTTTCGCCATGTCCCTGTCATCGTAGAAATAGGGCGGTACGGAAGGGTCGTCCCAGCAATGTTCACCAGGGCGCGATTTGCCGGTCACGGTATAGAGGATAAGGGTTGGCGCCGTCTCCATTGCAGTCCTCCTTCAGGGTGAATCCCTGTCGTATCGGAGCCTAGCTGCAGGATCGTCGCCGGCAACTCGCAGAAATGCTAGTTGGGCCACCGCCCGTTCCGGTCGGCCGCGCTCTATGCGAAGCACGGAGCCAGCCTGCGGCCGTCTCCGCCGATCCCGGTGACGATCGCTTGTCCGGTCGGTGGCTATGCCCCCGGCACTGAGGCCCGTCGCCGGGCCGCATTTCTGTTTCCGCCCCATGACAGCGCTGGCCGTTCGGATCAAGGGGCAGGCGCGGCACAGCCGCTTGTCGCGCCGGCAAAAAAACGGCTTTCCGCCTGCGGCCGAACCTTCCGTTTTTTCCCCGTCACGACCCCTTGACCCGACCGGCCGTCGCCGCAGGGCGGGCTCTCGCCCTCCCCGCTCCGTCCGGGGGAATGTCAGAGGCCATTCCCCCGGAAAGACCGGGGAGGCTTCGCCCGAAAGGGGCTTCCCCTTCGGGAAACGTAAACTCAGGAGACAGACCATGACCGAACTCGCAAACTTCATCCGCATCAACGAAGACAACACGATCAGCGGCAACATTGCCTCGATCTCTTACGACCTCGATATCACCGGCGAACCCTTCACCAGCACCAACGCAAAAGCGCCGGTCTACCGCCTTTTTGCCAAGTCCCCGCGTGGTCGGCGCATCGAAGTCGGCGGCATCTGGCAGAAGAAGAACCAGACCGGCGGCGACTATCTCAGCCTCTCCGTGAACACCGGCCATGGCCGGCTCAATGCCAATCTTGGCCGCTTCCCCGGTCAGGATGACGAAGACCTGATGGCGGTCATTCCGTGGGACTAATGGGGCCACCGAAACACCGGATGACCGAGGGGGATTGTTCCCCTTCGGCGCACCGGGAACCCTCGACGACGATTTCAAGGATATCATCATGGATGCCCCCAACATCGACACGCTCGGCGTTGCGCTGGTGGAGAAGGGCTTCGCGCCCAACCTCGCCCTTCTCGACATCAACAATTCCCTGTCGGTCCCGCAAAGTTTCGACATGCCAGCGCCGTGGAGCCTGCCGTCGCGCATGTTCCGCTTTCCAATCGAGGTTTGCCGCCCCGATGACGATCAGCCGCGCACCCTCGGCCTTCGCCATCCCCTCTTGGCCGATCATCCCTACGTTCGGCATGTTGAGGCCCGGCTGGGTTTCGAGATCGCCCGCAATGGCGCACCGAACCGTCACGGCTATTCCACCGGTCCGACCGCCCGCTGGTGGCACGCCGTCGATCTGGTCATGGCGGGAAAGTGGCGCGAATTGCTGGAAACGTGCGAATTCACCGAGCGGGATTGCATCATGCAGGCCGTGGCCTTCGGATGCCGCTATTCCCATCACGAGGACAAGAAGGCATCCGGCTATCTCTCCGTCCCAGACGCCCGGAAAGTCATGGTAGCAGTCGGTTCCAACGAACCCGGCGAACGTAGCGCGACGATCCGCACCTTCTCGGCCCCGAGCCTTTGCCGTCAGGAAAAGGGTGCGGAGCACTGGCCGATCAATACCGGCCGCCTGTCGGCCGAGGCTGTGGCATGGGGAGTGATTTTCGGCATCGAGGACGGTTGGTTTCGCCATGACCGCGCTGGTTTCCTCCAATGGTCCGAGCTGGGGCGCGAGCGTTATGCGGCGGGCGATAGCGCCTCATATGTGCAGGCAAGCGGTCAAGCCGCCTTCGCCTTCTAGGCACTGGTCCGAGCGAGGAAGGAAAACCACCATGGGTAAGCAGACCGTTACCATCATCCAGACATTCCGCACCGAGCGCCGGATCACCGTGGAGGTCGAAGCGGCCGATCACGAAAGCGCCATCGAGGAATTCGAGAGTGGCAGCGCCGAGGTTCCTGCCTTTGACGATCCGAGGTGGAGGACGGAGTGGAATTCGCAAAGCGAGGACTACGAATGAGCCGCTATACGATCACCCTCCTGAAAGGCGAGAGAACGGACGACGAGGCTGTCATCGGATTCGATCCGCCGTTGCGCACCTTCTTCCTGCAGGGGTTCGACACCGACGACGATTTCGGCTCGCCGGAAATCTGGCTCGGCACGCTCTTGGAGGAATTCCCAACCTTGGAAAGGGTCATCGAGGCGGCGCGCCGGCAAGGCTACGAGGTTCGCGGCCTTGAGCGCGCCGACATGATTGCGCTGCTGGCGGAGGCGGGTCACGACTATGAGCCTTCCATCGCCGAGAAACTTGGTTTCATCCTGTAGTTTCCCCCCTGCCGCGCCCTCATCTCGGAGGGACAGGACCGCTTTTGACCGATGGCGTCCGCATCGAGCGGGCGCGCATCGGTTAGAGGGGAGCCCTCGCCCCTCCCCTCGCCCTCCCCTTCCCGCCCAAGCCTCGGAAATTGGCCATGCCTGGGTAGATGGGGGCGTTTCCAGATTCTGGTATAGGAGTTGCCAGAGTCGATTGCGGCTGTCAGCTGCACCTCGCAGGCTCATGAGTTTAAGCGGATGGGCCGAGTCCCAAAAATAGATTCGTTTTGATTCAATGGCTTATGCGATGCGGCCTAGGCCGCTTTGCGGCGCCGAGCGCGCACACCCTCTTGGCGAACCTCTGTAGTGTGATATTTTGCGCAGCAAGCAGTCCCGTTCTTTCGCGTTTTCTTTTGGTGAAAGGACTCACACGATGAAGCCCCTCAACAAGCTCAATCTAAAAGTCTTCGGTATCAGCGTTGGTGCAGAGGGCTACTTCGCCATCTCCGCCGTTCTCTTGACCTTTCTTGTGGCAGCGGCGGGCTTTTTGGCGGGCCGTAAGCTTGGCTGGTGGTGAAGGTTTTCCATTGCCGGAAAGCAAAGGGCAGCTTGTCCGCGCGCTTTTCTTTCTGCCTGTTTCCCGGTGATGATGCCCGTTTCCCAGCCGCAGCGCCGTGAGGACGGCGCGGCCGCGGCCGCAGCGAGCCGCAGGCGAGCGGAGCAGGCGGAGGAAACCCGCGCTCCCCAATAGCGCCGTAGGGTTTTCCGGAGCCTCGTGGGAAACGGGCGGTTTTCCATGATCGTGAATTTCTTCGGTATCCTGGTGGACTACTGCCCGTTCCGGTTGGGCGCGCTCTATGCGAAGCACGGAGCCAGACTTCTACCGTCTCCGCCGTTTGCCTGTCCCCTGCCGCATCGAGCGGCGCGGGACAGGGCGAGGGGTGCCCCGAGGCCCGACCCCTCGAACACCCCTGCCCGCCCAAGAAAAAAGCGGAGCGCTGCGAGCGGGCGCAGTCGGTCCCGGCTCGCCCTGCGGGCCGCTATGCTGAGCCTCCGGCGGCTGCGCTCCGTCCGCTCTCGCGCGACGAGAATTCCCGAAATCCCGCCCACGGGCGGCGCGATGCTGATTTCTCCAATGAAAGAACACAAGGAAAAAAAATGCTTTGTTTTCGTGGCTTTCCCTGGATTCGGCTCTACTTTGAGCGGCGTTTCGGCCAGTTGGCAAAATCTCTCCCGCTCGAAGGACAGTGTGTTCCGTCCTTCGGTCTTGAACCATTCTCCAATCCGTGTCCCTGATGCCGTTTCCGTTCCGGCTTCGGTCACATAGTGGCGTTCGGTTCCCGGCTTCCCATTCTCCGATAAGAGCTCAGCCCAGACCTGCCGGGCTCGCTAAGAAATCATCGGGACAGCCGGGATATCGTTGCCGACGCACCTTCTTCACCAACGACGCCGCGCCTCTCGTAAGGGCGCTGGTCACGCAGGATTTGGAAGGCGATCGTCAAAAGCTTGCGCGCGATGGCGACGCGCGCCTTGTTGTTGGTTGAGTTGAGCTTCAAATGTTCATATTGGGTACGAAGCTGCGAGTCGGAAGCGACAGCGGGTGCAACGGCCTCGACGAAGGCCCAGCGCAGCCACTTGTTGCCCTGCTTAATGATTTTCCCATGATAGGTCTTACCACCGCTCGAGTAGGTCGAGGGAACAAGACCGGCATAGGCGGCCAGCTTCTTCGGATTCCGGAAGCGATCGATGGCGTCGATCTCGGCATCGATCAGTCGGGCGAAGAATTCCCCTATGCCAGGGATGGTCTTCAACAGCTTTACATTGCCGTTGGTCCTCGTCATCGCCTTGATCGTGGCTTCGGCCTGCTTGATCCGCCCGTCAATGTCGCCGATAAACTCCACCCCGCGATCGATCTGGATGCGGTCGATCGCTGATACGTTGAGCGCGGCGAGCTGCTGGAGGCCGGTCTTGCTGAACAGGTCGCCCAGCTTCTTCACCTGCGCCGCTCTGGATACCGGTCGAACACTGTCACAACCCGGTTCTTCACCATCGTACGCAGCCGCACATAGAACATCCGCTCACGAAGCGCGACGCGCACGTCCCGCGCCTTCTCCGTTGGTGCCCAGGCTTCCGGCACCAGATCGGCACGCAACAAATGCGCCAGCACCGTCGCGTCGATCTTGTCCGTCTTGATTTTGGCGTCGGCTATCGCCTTCACCTTCAACGGATGCGCCAGAACAACATCGTCGCAGATGTCGTCCAGCCAATCATACATCACCATCCAGTTGCGGGTCGCCTCCATCACTGCATGGCTGTTTTCCCGATACTGTTCCAGGAACGATCCGAGAGACTGACGGTTGTTCTTCACGCGACCGGATCGCAATGTCTTCCCGGCAGAGTCCTGCACGACAAGATGGCTGTAGCTTTTGTGGTAATCCACGCCAATGTGATAATCATAAGGGGCAGTCACGGCTTGCTCTCCTTCATTGAGTTCGCGAAAACCCAGGCAAGGTAGCCAAACGCTGCAACGAGTGACTGTCCAAAGAGCATATCCATCTCAGATATCCGTTCTCTCGGTGAGCACGACCTCTTTCATGCCACCTCCGATGCTCTTCATCGTCAGAGCACAGCGCCTGCTCGTTTCACATCGCGGCGGCGCGTCCCGCGCGCTGCACGCCCCCTCCCCCGGCTGGCGTCGCTGCGCTACGCCAGCCGGCACACGAAGCCACACAATTTCTCGCCAAGCGACGCAGCGTCAGGGCGTTGCAGCCGCGTTTCGTGTAGCTTGCCGTTGCCTCGATCTCATCGAGATACAAGCACGGGTGGTCCGGCTACCGCGGCCGGATGCTTACGTCGGGACAACCCTGTCTGGCCCCGTGGCGACACTATTTTCTTCGCGCCGGCAGCGTCAGCTTCCTCCGGACACGCCATGCCGACCGTGCGGCCGGTTCCCGAAAACGGGGCAACATCGATCAGGTGATCGCGCTGTCGTCTGATGCTCCACCGAGGAAAAAAGGCATCGAAATCAAGGTGAAGCCGCTCGATACTCCGATGCTCTTCATCGTCAGAGCACAGCGCCTGCTCGTTTCACATCGCGGCGGCGCGTCCCGCGCGCTGCACGCCCCCTCCCCCGGCTGGCGTCGCTGCGCTACGCCAGCCGGCACACGAAGCCACACAATTTCTCGCCAAGCGACGCAGCGTCAGGGCGTTGCAGCCGCGTTTCGTGTAGCTTGCCGTTGCCTCGAGCTCATCGAGATACAAGCACGGGTGGTCCGGCTACCGCGGCCGGACGCTTACGTCGGGACAACCCTGTCTGGCCCCGTGGCGACACTATTTTCTTCGCGCCGGCAGCGTCAGCTTCCTCCGGACACGCCATGCCGACCGTGCGGCCGGTTCCCGAAAACGGGGCAACATCGACCAGGTGATCGCGCTGTCGTCTGATGCTCCACCGAGGAAAAAAGGCATCGAAATCAAGGTGAAGCCGCTCGATACTGTCAGGTTTTCGGATGGTCGGCTCCGCTAGAAATATGGGCGAACGAAGTCGGCCGATGCATAGTGACGCGCATAGGAATAGTTACTCGGAATGGATCGTGTTCCGTTTACGTTCTAATTTCGATTTGCAATCAATCGGTCCCGTATCAAGCATTGTGGATGGGAGGGGCCACCGTCCGTTCCGGTCGGCCGCGCTCTATGCGAAGCACGAAGCCAGCCTGCGGCCGTCTCCGCCGATCCCGGTAACGATCGCTTGTCCAACGGGCGCTGCGCGCCCGCGGGGGAGGCCCGTTCCGGGCCGCGTTCCTGTTTCCGCCCCATGACAGCGCCGGCCGGTCGGATCAAGGGGCAGGCGCGGCAGAGCCGCTTGTCGTGCCGGCAAAAAAACGGCTTTCAACGCTGCGCGTCGAACCTTCCGTTTTTTCCCCGTCACGACCCCTTGACCCGAACGACCGCCGCCGTGGGGCGGGCTGCGCCCTCCCCCCTCTGTCCTGGGGAATGTCAGAGGCCATTCCCCCGGACAGACCGGGGAGGCTTCGCCCAAGGGGGCTTTCCCTTCGGGAAACGGGAAACCACGGAGACCGACAATGACCGATACCAGTGCAGCAACCGAGACCATCATCGTGGCGCTGAATAAGCTCGACCGCGACCCCCTGAACGTGCGCAAGACCTATACGACCGAAGGTATTCAGGAGATGGCCGCGACCATTCGCAGCGACGGCTACCGCATCCTGCAAAATCTAATCGTCCGCAAGGGTGACAAGCGCGGGCGCTTCTATGTCATCGCCGGCGGCCGACGCCTTGCCGCCCTCCACCTACTGGCCGAAGCGGGTGAGATTTCCAAGGATTTCGCTGTCGAATGCAAGGAGCGCAATGCCACCGAGGCGACCGAAATCAGCCTTATCGAAAACATGCAGCGCGAAGCCATGCACCCCGTCGATGAGTATGAGGCGTTCCGCGTCATGGCCGACGCCGGAAAGTCCGTCGAGGATATCGCCGCCCGTTTCGGCACCACCGAAGTCATGGTGCGCAAGCGCCTCGCCCTGGGCCGTGTCGCCCCTGCCCTGCTCTACCTTTACCGCAGCGAGGAAATGAGCTTCCAGCTCCTCACCGCTTTCACGATTTCCGACGACCACGAAAAGCAGATGGAAGTCTGGAACAGCCTGCCGTCTTATAGCCGGGATGCCCGATCTATCCGCGCCGCGCTGCAAGCAGAGGCCGTGAAGGCAACCGACAAGCGCATGAAGTTTCTCGGCGGGATCGAGGTTTACGAGGCCGCAGGCGGCGCGGTCAAACGTGATCTCTTCGACACACAGAACAGCGGCTACGCCCTCGATGTCGCGCTTGTCGAAAAGTTGGTGATGGGGCGGCTAGAAGCCGAGGCGGACAAACTGCGCGCCGAGGGCTGGAAATGGGTGGAATGCGTCGCCGAGCTTCCGGAGGCCGCGCATCGCATGTCGCGCGTCTATCCGCAGGACGTTCCGATGACCGAGGAGCAGCGTGCAAAGCTGGACGCGCTTGAAATGGAATACACCGAGCTTGCGGAGCAGATCGAGGCGGGCGTTGCCGACGAAGACGCCCAAATCCGCGCCGAGGCCATCGATGTCGAGATGGCCGCGCTGGGGAATGCTGTTGAAGCTTACGAGCCTGCGGATTTGGTGAAGGCAGGTTGCTACGTGCTCATGGACTATTACGGCGGCTTGTCCATCGAGCGGGGTTTGGTCCGGTCCGAAGATGTAGCCAAGGAAGCGACCGACGATCTCGAAGGCGCTACGGATGGAGAAGGTGAGGGCGGGGATGAAGGCGGCCCGTCTGGCGCGACGGCGCCAGCGAAAGCGTCGGAACCGACGTTCACGCTCTCCGCTGCCATGACGCAGGAATTGACGGCGCAGAAGACCGCCGCGATCCGCGCCGAGCTTGCTCACAATCCGGACGTCGCCCTGACGGCCGTGGTCCATGCCATGCTGATGAGCTTGTTCAATCCTTATGGCGGCATCAGCGATGAAACATGCCTTGAGGTGAAGGTGACGAGCGAAAAACTCGAAACCAGCATCAAGGATGCGGCGACCTGCAAGGCCCTCGCGACGATGAACGACCTTAAGGAGAACTACGGCCACACCATCCCCGGCAACCCGAACGATCTCTGGGACTGGTGCCTGGACCAGCCGCAATCGGTTCTCCTCGACCTTCTCGCCTATGCGGCGGCGCGGTCGGTCAATGCCCTGCAATTCGGTCACTATGAGCGCAGGAAGCAGCGCGCCCATGCCGACCGGCTGGCGCAGGCGCTCGCCTTCGACATGACGCAGTGGTTCGAAGCGACCGCCGACAGCTATTTCGGGCGCGTCAGCAAGACCGGGATCGAGCAGGCTATCACCGAAGCCAAGGGTGCGGATTTCGCGGCGGGCGTCTCGGGCATGAAAAAGGCGGATGCCGCTGCCTATGCCGAGCGCCAGCTTGCCGGAACCGGTTGGCTGCCCGCCCTTGTCAGGATCGCGCCGACCGCTGAGCAGCAGCGCGAACAGATGGGAGACACGGGCGGCACTGATCCCGACGAATGCCCCTTCGATCTGGACGACCCGGCCGAAACCGAAAACCAGCAGTTCCCCGCAGCAGCCGAGTAATCGGTTGCGGCAGGTCGCGCCAGTCTCCGGCGCGGCCTGCTCCCCCTCGCCAAATTTCCCAAACCAGCCGCAACGGAACGCGGGCATCGTCCCGGCGATTGGCGAACTGCGCCCAGCGGCCCGGCCCGTCACAGGTGATCCAATGACCCCCTCCCGCCTGCATTCCATCGTGAAGCTGTTCGAAACCTGCCGCTACAAGCATGACCTCTACATGGTCTTTGGCGACTGGTGCGAGTGCTCCGCCATTTCCATGAGCAACGCCGTCGATCTCGTAAACTTCGAGAAGCGCGAGGCGCGCTACCTCGAAATTGCCCGGAAATACGGGAGCGAAACCATGGGGACGTTCTCGAAGATCTTCGGTGAGGTGGTCATGGCGCTTGAGGAAAAGCCGCAGGACATTTTGGGCATGACGTTTCATGCCCTCGAATTGCACAACAAGGCGAGGGGGCAATTTTTCACGCCCTATCCCGTCTGCCAGTTGATGGCTCGCATCACCGCCGGGAGCGCCGAGGACATGCGGAAGGCGATTGCGGAACGCGGCTTCATGCTTGCACAGGAACCCGCTGTAGAGAGCGGCGCCATGATCGTCGCGCTTGCCGAAGCCATCCTTGAAGCGGGTTTCAACTACCAGCAGCTTCTCCATGTGACCGCCGTGGACATCGACCCGCGCGCCGTCCACATGGCGTACATTCAGTTTTCGCTTCTCCATATTCCGGCGACCGTGATCGTAGGCGACAAACTGGCGATGCGCTTCCGGGAGGAATGGCACACCATGGCCCATGTCATGGGTGGGTGGTCGGGTAAGCTCAGGCGCGCACAGGAAAACAGCGGAGCAGGGGACGGGCGACCTCAGCCGTTTCGTTCCGTCGCCATGCCACAACGCGGTGCGATTGTTGCAGGTGGCCACGTCAAACCCAAGCAAGAACCGTCCGCCCCGGTCATCGAGCGAAATGGGCAACTCCGCCTGTTCTGAAACGCAGGCCACAGGTTAGAAGCCCCGACCGGATTGACCGGCCGGAGCTTCTTTGAGAGGAGGGCTGGCCGGCCCCTCTCAAACTCACCCCCATGAGGGAGCAGGGCAAAGCCCCGCCCCCTTCAAACCCCCACCCATGGAGGGGGTGGTCCATCCCCTCCAAACCTCCCCGGCTCGTGCGGTCACGGCCCCTGATCGGGGCCGCGGGCTTATCTCTCTCTGACGTCCCAGTGTCGCATTCGCCCCTGCGCCGTAAAGGACGAGCGGTTCCCCCAAAATGCTAACGCATTTCGGCTCCCCCACTCGCCGCCTCTGGCGGGCGCTGCGCGCTCCTTGACTGCGTGAGTCGCCAATGCGGTCACCTTTTCGTCAGAGCGAAAAGGAGGCTTCTATGACACACCGGAAAATCACCGTCATCGATGGCGGCAGCGCGCAATACTGGAAGGAGCGGAAGGAAGGCTTCCGCCTTATCCGCGAAGCGGAACGGGCCGCCGAGCGACTGGCCGATGCCCCGATGTATCTTCACGGCGGCTACGACGAAGACGGCGACGTGATCGCCATCGAAAACCTGCGCCCCCATGACGACATGGAAGATGCGATCCGGGCAATCGAGGCAAACGAGACTGCCGTGAGCATCCTCGTTGCGCAGAGACGCACCCGGATTGGCATCTGTGAGATCAGGGCGGTGGTCGATGCTATGGCCCCGTACTATGACGGCATCGAAGACCCGAGCCGCAATCCCCTCTGGGGACCGGATACGGACTGAGTTGCAGGCGAAAGGCGGCGACGGCCGCCTTTCGCCTTTACCTCGTAGTGTGAGCCTGGTCAGCCGGTTTGACCGGCCGACCAGGCTGATGAAAGAGGGGCAAGCCCCCCTCTCAACACTCACCCCATGGAGGAAGGGGCGAGCCCCCTCCTCCAAACCGCCTCCCCATGGGGAAAGGGGACGGTTCCCTCCTCCCTTTCCCCAAACCCCTATCCCTCTCCCTGGAGGGCCGCTTGTAATGGCAACTGCGTACACCCCTTGATTTTCAGGCGTTCTGGCGAGTTGCCACATGGCAACTCTGTCTGAAAACACCTCGAAAATAGGAGCGCTCATTGCATGGCAACGATCAACAAATTGCGTTAAGGTTTTGTTAACCCTATTTTCCTTGCCAACGATTGCGACTCGGAGCATTCTCGCCTACGACTTATTCGCCCACTTTGGAGAATTTTCGTAGTTATGTTGAAGGCTCGTAGTCAAGCCGCCCTGACTGAGGCACCGAAGCCGCTGATGACCGATGTCATCGCGGGCGATGGTGCTGCGCTTTCCGAAGAGCTACTTGCCATGCGCAAAGCGCTTTTCCCACCGGTGTCGAAAAAGACGCTTCGGTCCTTTTCCTCCGTGGAATCTGCGAAGCTTATCGGCATCGGCGATGCCTACCTTCGTCAGCTTTCTTTGAGCGGTAAGGGGCCTCAGCCAAGTATCGGTTCTGGCGGCAGACGATGGTACAGCCTCGACCAGATTAACCAGATTCGTGCCGTCCTGGACGAAAATTCCAAGAGCAAGAATTACATTCCCCGGCGTCGGTCGGGCGAGCATTGCCAGGTC
>NZ_JAHYXL010000009.1:0-125327 GCF_028534175.1 Shinella sp. HY16
ATGGCGAATAAGACCGCGAAAATCAGCCGGATCGAAAAAATCGAACGCGTTTCGATTGATAAAACTATTGCCGATGATTCTGCAAAACTCAGCAGCAATCTGCAGGAACTATCAGCGCGTCTGTTTTCACCTGACGAACAAAAAGCGTTGAGGCGTTTCAGTAGTACCGAAGCTGCAAAGTTGCTTGGCGTGACCGACAGCTATGTCCGGCACCTGGCTTCACAGGAGGACTCGGTCACGTCCGAGAAGACAGCGGGTGGTCGCCGAACGTTTTCTCTGTCGGAGATCAACACGATCCGACACATCCTGGGAAAGACTAAACCCGCGTATCTTCCTGGACGCCGTGAAGGGGACCACCTGCAGGTCATAGCAGTTACTAACTTCAAGGGCGGATCTGGTAAGACGACGTCGTCAACGCATCTCGCTCAGTATCTGGCGCTCCGTGGCTATCGTGTGCTTGCTGTCGACCTTGATCCTCAGGCGTCGATGTCAGCCATGCTTGGATATCAGCCGGAATTCGATGTTGGCGAAAACGAGACACTATTCGGAGCTATCCGATATGATGAGCTTCGCCGTCCAGTAGGGGAGGTGGTTCGGGAGACTTATTTCCCTGGACTTGATCTGATCCCGGGCAATCTCGAATTGCATGAATTTGAGCACGACACCCCTAGGGCTCTTGCCGAGCGCAGCAGCTCGGAGACCGACATGTTCTTTCTCAGGGTAGGGAAGGCGTTAAGCGATCTTTCCGATCGCTATGACGTCGTTGTCATAGACTGCCCGCCAACTCTGGGATTTTTGACGCTGTCAGCGCTGTGCGCGGCAACTGCGGTGTTGATAACAGTTCACCCTCAGATGCTGGACGTGGCTTCAATGAACCAGTTCTTGGCTATGACCTCTGATCTTCTCTCCGTGGTCAAGGAAGCAGGTGGCAATCTCGAATACGATTGGATGCGATATCTCGTCACACGGTACGAGCCGAACGACGGCCCCCAAGCGCAAATCGTTGCCTTCTTGCGAAGTTTGTTTGGCGAACGCGTCCTTACATCAATGATGGTGAAATCAACTGCGATCTCTGATGCGGGCCTGTCGAAGCAGACAATTTATGAAGCGGCGCGAGAGTCAATGAATCGGCAGACATATGATCGCGCCGTGGAAGCGATGGACGGAGTCAATTGGGAAGTTGAGAATCTGCTGAAGAGTTCATGGGGGCGTGCATGAAAGGCCGCGATATCCTGAAGAACATGGTGAGCTCGTCTGCGAGCGATTCAACCAAGTCGCCCGTTCAAGCGCAGCCTCCACACAAGCCAGCTGGGGCCGTTCGAGCTATGAACCTCTCACTCGGTCGACTCGGTGATGAGGCCGCCGCTGCGAAGGAGCTTCGCACCGCGCTTGCAGCTGGTGATAAAGTTGTCGAGCTAAGTCCCGCTCAAATCGAAGCCTCGTTCATTCGGGATCGTATCCCGACTGACCATGATCCCGCCCTGCAAGAACTCATTTCGTCCATGAGGGAAAGCGGACAGCAAGTTCCCATCTTAGTTCGTCCGCATCCATCAAAGGAAAACCACTATCAGGCGGCATATGGCCATCGAAGATTGCGTGCAGCGGTAATTCTGGATCGCCCAATCAAGGCAATCGTGCGCCAACTTTCAGACGATGAACTGATCGTCGCACAAGGGCAAGAAAACGGTCCCCGCGTCGATCTCAGCTTCATAGAGCGTGCCCTGTTTGCCAAACATCTCGAGCTGCATGGTTTTGACCGGGACAGGATTTCCCAGGTTCTGTCGGTGGACAAACCTGAAATTTCCCGTCTTTTGCAAGTTGCTGACGCTATCCCAGAACAAATAATCCTCGCTATAGGGCCAGCCGCAAAGGTGGGGCGACCCCGCTGGTTGGCGTTTGCCGATCTCTTGAAGGACAAGGCAGCTTACGGAAGGATCACTGAAGCGATTGGCGAGGCCGAGTTCACATCAATTGATTCAAACGAGAGATTTACGCGTCTCTGGCTAAGCGGTCAGGCACGGAAAGCTTCGAAAGACAATAGTCGAGGACAGATTCGCACTCGGAAGGGGCTTGTTCTGGCAGCTGTTGAGCGGACGTCAAAAGGCTCAAAAATCACCGTCACATCAAGAGCGTTCGCGGAGTTCCTTGACGCTAAGATGAGCGATCTCGTCGAACAGTTCGAACGAGAAAATTCTTCTCAAACAGACAATTAGCGTGATTGTCAGCTGACAATCACTTGTGAAACCTGGAGACCAGACCCGCAAAAGAAAAAGGCCCCCAAAACGTCGCCGTCGTGGAAGCCCTTCTCATCGTGTAGCAACTAGAGAATCGCATTTCCCCGAATCCCAGTCAAGAGTCTAGGGCGCCAATTTGGTGAGCAGTCTTCTTTTGCCTTATTGAAGGCAGAGATAATGCAAAGTGGAAATGTCACGACGCCCTTTGGGCGGCGGCCGGTTGTGCTTGCTCTTGTAAAAAGGCAGCTCCAGACGTCCGAGACGAAACCAAACCGCCCGGTCGAAAAATGGAAGGTGTTTCGCGACGCCTGTGAGGCCCGTGAACGCCTCGGCCTCCAGGACAGGGCGCTGACTGTGCTGGACGCATTGCTGACATTTTATCCGGAAAGCGAGCTCAACTGCGATAGCGGATTGGTGGTCTTCCCTTCGAACGCCCAGCTTTCTGTCAGAGCGCACGGCATCACTGGAACGACCTTGCGGCGCCATTTGGCTGCCCTGGTCGAAGCCGGGCTCATCCAGCGCAAGGATAGTCCGAACGGCAAGCGCTACGCTCACCGGGACAAGGGTGGCGATATCGAGCAAGCCTTTGGGTTCGATCTTTCTCCACTTTTGGCTCGTGCTGCGGAACTTGCAATTCTGGCACAGGAAGTCGCTGCCGAACGCCTGCAGTTCAGGCGAGCCAAAGAGGCACTGACTATCTGCCGGCGTGATGTGCGCAAGCTGATTTCAGCAGCGATGGAGGAGGGGGCCGACGGCGACTGGGAAGCCATCGAAGACATGTATGTCGGCATTGTCAGCCGACTTCCCCGCAATCCTGACCGTCACCAGGTGGAGGCAATCCTCGACGAGATGCAGCTTTTGCGTACCGAAATCCTCAACCTTCTGGAAAATCAGTTAGATTCTCAAAATATGGACGGCAATGCTGTTCAAAATGGCTGCCACATACAGAATTCAAAACCCGAATCCATCTATGAACTTGAACCTAGCTCTGGAAAAGAGCAGGGCGGAGCCGTCGAGCTGGAAGTAGCACCCAAAGCGGTTGCTCAGCCGTTGGCAAAGCCGGAACAGATGAAGGCGTTCCCGCTGTCGATGGTCCTGAAAGCCTGCCCGCAGATTTCGGACTACGGGCCCGGCGGCACGATCTCCCATTGGCGCGAGCTGATGGGCGCCGCGGTGGTGGTACGATCAATGCTTGGTGTTAGCCCGTCGGCTTACCAGGAGGCTTGCGAGGTGATGGGGCCGGAGAACGCGGCGGTTGCCATGGCTGCAATCTTGGAGAGGGCAGGGCATATCAATTCGGCAGGTGGATATCTCCGCGATCTCACGCGCCGGGCGAGGGGAGGGGAGTTCGGACTGGGACCGATGCTGATGTCGCTGATGCGTGCAAATGCGAACAGCGATCGGAAAACGGGGTGAGGGACGACGCGTTCCTAAATGGCCATCACTTGACGGCCCTTTCCGTTCTTCAATCGTCTGTCGGGGTATCGACCTTGGATGATTTTCGACCTGGTGGCCGGCCAGGGGGACGGCCTTTCCTGCTGACTCTCGCCGCTTTTCTAGTCAGTCGTTGGCGTTCGGCCTCAGCTTGTGCTTCGGCCTCCGCTTCCGCTTTTTGCCGAGCTTCAAGAACATCCTTAGGCGTCAGTTGGCCAACTATACCGATCAAACTGCGTATGGTGTCATGCGGGAGGTCATGAATGAGTCTGAAGAGTTCAACACGATCATCTGCCTCTTCAGGATTTTTACCGTAGAGATGAGGTGCAGCGGCATGAATCATCTGCATCGGCAGGAACCCAAGGAGCTCGGAAAGGTGAATCATTCGAGAGACGGTCAGTCGCGAAATGTTCAGTTCGTAGCGGCTGTAGACCACTCGAGCGAGACCAGCCAGGGTCGCGAAATCACTCTGGGTCAGACCAGTTTTCGCGCGTTCGTCGAGTAGGAATGCGGAAAGTTTTGCGTCGATCTCGCCGAAGCTGACTATGCCGTCGAATCCCTCCTTGCGGTACAAGGGTCTCTGGAAATCTGGATCTGTAGTCTCAACCAGTTCCCTTGATTTGATATAGTCGGATAGATTCCGCACAGTCGGTATTCCCTCAGTCCCCAAATCCGCCTGTGGCAGATATCACGCACCATAACGTGCCATTAAGGCACTGTCATCCTGCGCGCCAGTTACAAAGCCCTAACAAAAGTGGGGGGAATGAATGCCAGGATGCTGATCTCCTCGATATCAAATCCGCAACTCAGGGCGCGTTGTCCATCACCTCAAGATCCAGTGGGAGCATTCCTGTTCACGGCTTTCGCAGCGATCAGGCTCCAGCTGTGGGCGCTGGATTGAAAAACGCCTTCGACCGTTCTTTCTTCGGAGATCCAGCTCAGCTTCACGCGCATTTCGCATGCCAATGAAAGCTGGTCGATGCTGATGCACCTTGTGATCAAAATCTCAGACTTCGGCCCAAATGTCTCAAAGTCCCACATCGCAAACCGGAACAGCTCCCGTTTCGCGTGTTCGTTGGTTGGCCAATCAGCTTGTTTGACCGGCTCGGCTGGAGAAGAACCAATAAGAGGCATAGTCCTCTTTATGGACTGAATGTCGATCCCTGCCTTCTCCGCTGCTTCAGGGTTGATCAAGAAGCCAAGGGTGGTGCCCACGGCCACCCCGGCCAGAAATCGAAGGTCGAGGATCAATAACCATTATCCTTCAGGAACTGGTCGATTGCGGCCTTGACGATCACCGTCATTTTTAAGTCGTTTTCAGAGGCTGCGCGCTCCAAGCGTTTCTTGGTGTCGTAATCAAGAGGGCAATTGACGAAGTGCTTGCTCTCGCGCGCCTTGTTCTGCTTGAGCTCCTGCAGTCGTATTCTGGACGCCTCACGCTCCAACGACTTGTTCGTCGCTCTCTCCCGGCGAGTCTCCGGTGAGGGCAAAATCAAACTTGATCTTGGGGGCACCTGAACGGCTGGTACCTGAGCGGGAGCTTCTTCGACAGCGACCTCGTCCGGTTGATGGCTGGCGACCGCGTTTTCTGCTTCGTTGTCTATAGCCGGCTGCGACATTGGATTGGGTACATTCCCCCGGGACCGTCGCGGTGCAACGGGAAAATCAGATATGCTGGAAGTCCCTTTAGCCATCTTACGACCTCTTCTGCTCGTTCGGCAGGAAACGTTCAATTTCTTGCATCAAGGTCATGACCTCGCTCCGGGCCTTTTTGACTGAGTCGCTCAGCTCCAGCATTTGTAGCGTCCCATATCCAAGTCTGATGTCGCGGTATGGGTTTCGCTCATAAAGCTCAGTGTCCAAGAGGTATGAATCATATCCCTGTTCCTGCAAGTTTGCGATGAAGGGGCGTATCAGGCGGTAGGCTTCCAGTGAACGTCCCGGGAGAGTAATCCGGGTTCTGAAGTTGAGATGTGGAATGTTTCGCCCGGTACGATCGCAGGTGTCAGCCACGTCCATTGCTGCCTGGCCGGCAGCAAGAATCTCGTCTTGGTTTGGCTGGATCGGGGTCATAACGATGTCCGAGCCGGCGATGATCGTGTCTCGCAGCACGGTGTCTTGACCGGGCGAGTCGATCAGCACGACGTCAAACCCATGCGTTTCGTTCTCCAGAATATGCTGAAGTGATGCGTTGGTTACTGCCGTGCGAAGCTCAATGCCGTCTGGCCTGTTGTCTTTCGCCTCGGAACGGGACCACCACTCATTCAGGTTTTGTCGGCCATCGGCATCGACCAAGAGCACTTGCTTACCATGAAGCGCATATTCTCCAGCGACTAGGATTACGGCGGTTGTCTTGCCCGCTCCACCCTTGCCGCTTACCAGCGATATGCAGATTGCCATTGCACGATCCTCTCAAGACTAATGGTTCCCCCGCCCCCTAGCGATCCGACGTGGGTTCAATCGGCACATCAGTATCGTCGTTAAGATCTTCACATCGAAGCAAACCTAACATGTGAACACACGCAGGTTAAGATCAAAACATGCGTGTGAACGCACGCCTCGGAACATCAGTAAAACCACACGAGTTAGTCGTGTGGTTTTTACAAGTGTCTGGGTCGAGTGGTGAACCCCGGAGCCGCGTGAGGCCTCACTTGGCGCTCGCACGGAAGGCGCAAGGGCGAAGAGCGAAGCGTCCCTTTCGCCTGAGTACGAGGGACAGACAAAGGCCTTCAGAAGCGGTTTTGGCGGTGAACCCTGGTGAGCGTTCCAACGGAAAGAGTGCGAAGCGAAGTGGAGCCAGTCGAGAGGTGGAATTTGGTTGAAATTATGAGATTGTGCTTTAGGTTTAGAGTGGCAGGATACGCAAAAATGTTTTACATTTTGCATTGCGATCGTGGGACAAGCCCACGATGATGGTCGCAAGGCTCCGGGAAGGCTTAATTGATTGATGAGTGAAGACACGATCGAAGTTCCGACAGCCAAGCAACGCAAGGGGCGTCTCATCAACGTCCGCGTCAGCGATGCAGAGCATTCGGCTATCGAAGAAGCGGCCAAGTCGGCTGGTATGAGTGTCTCTGCTTTTTTCCGTTCGCTGCTCCTCGAAGGTGCTGGCGTTCGACCTATTCTGACTGCGGAAGACAGGTTGATCATGGCCGCATTGCTCGAAGACATGCGGATGATCGGCATCAATTTGAATCAGGTCGCCCGCTCCCTGAATGCAGGAAAGGGTGTCCATCCCTCAGAGCTGGACATCAACCTTGGCAACGTCCAGCGGATTCAGGCGGCCGTAATGAGTGAGCTGCGGACACTTTCGCGCCGTGCCGGGCATGAGCGCCGAGGCGAGGTGTAGGCCGTGGAGTTCTTTTTCGGCACTTTCACAAGCGAATGGGAGCAAAGGCGCGCGGCGCTATTGCACGAAATGACGCTCGGCGGCCGTGGGAGCGCTGTCGAGGAAGAGCTTGAGAAGAGACTGAAGAATCTGCAGCACCAGGTTGGGATGTCTAAAGGCGGGTCGGGATCTAGGGGAGGGGTGAGGACTTCGGCATTCAACGTGTCATCGCCTGCGAGGACGATGGCTGCCGGTTCGGGTGCTATGCGATCAATGGACGTTCGTCTTGCGAGCGTTGCCAAAGGGAGCCAGCCCGCCGTGGTCAAACTGGCTTCCTACGGTGGTGGCGCCCGCGTCGGCTCGATGCTCAACTATGTTTCCAGAGGGGGGGAGCTGAAGGTTGAGAACGAGAACGGCGAGACGTTGCGTGGCCGTGAGGAGCTGGCGCGTCTCCGTGGCGATTGGGATCACCTTTTCCAAAACAGGACCGAGAGCCGCGATATCGGCGCGTTTAGCGTCGAGGTGAGCGTTTCCGGCGGCTCGAACCCACATGAGAAGGTGCGGGACATTCTCAGCAGTGGCTTTGGTGATCGACGCTACGCTTACTCTGTCGAAACCCGAAACAATGGATCGCTGAAGGTCGAGGGCTATGTCGTGCTGCGCAGCGGGCAGGGCGAGCGGCTGACGGCTGACGCCGAGGCGGCCGCCATCGTTCAGGAGCGTTTCAACGCCAGCGCCGTTGCGAAAGAGGCCCCTGCGGCTTTCTCGTTCACAGGCTATGGCAACGGCGTGGAATATGGCGCTGCCAAGTTGCGAGACCTGATCGCGCAGCGGAACGACGTTCGAGACGATCAGGGACGTTCGGTTGCCGATGACAAGGCTGCGGGCGGCCTGGTGCAAAAGGAATGGCGGGATGAGCTGCACAGCCGCAAGAGCCGTGACGTGATGCACGTGATCATGTCGGCGCGTGCCGGCACGGATGCTGTCGCGTTCGAAGGAGCTGTTCGCGACTTCCTGGCTGAGCAGTTTGCGGGCCATCGGTACGTATTCGCTATGCACGATCCGGAGAACGATCCGAAAGAAGCAGGGGAGGGGGGCAAGCGGCCGCATGTTCATGCCCATGCCATCGTTACCATGCGTTCGGAATCGGGCGACCGGATCGAGACGACTCCGGCCACCTTCCGGCAATGGCGTGAGGTCATGGCCGAGAAGGCGCGTGACCACGGCATTAATATGGAAATGACCGATCGGCGCGAGTTCGCTACGCCGCCAGCCTTCACGCGAAATCAGGTTCGCGCCGTCAGGCATGACGGTCGAACCGAGCATGTAGGCACCAGCGATCCGGCACAGGCGCGATATGACGCAAAGCGAGCTGGTCGACGCGTGGTGGCGACGAGCCAGAGGAGCCGCCAGTACATCCTAAAAGCGCAGGAGACTTGGCAGAAGATTGCAGTCAACGCCGGCGACACAGTGGTTGCGGCCTACGCCGCTCAGCATCGCTCCTATCTGGAAAACGGCCTTGCCCAACTGGATCAATCGCCTGCTGGTTCGGTCATTCATGCGGATTTTGGCGGTGATTACCGCTCCAATATGTTAGCAATCAGAGACATGTTGTCGGAGGCAAAGGACATGCGCGAGCAGACACGCCCAGAGTTCGAAGCGTACGAAAAGACGGTTGAAACGGCTCTGTTCAACCTTCAGCGCAGCGCCGGTCCAGAGGACCGGTCAGGCTTCGAAGAAGTTTCCTCCCTCGCTCGCGAGATCGTCGATCTGCGCAGGCAGATGCTCGAAATGAAGGAGCGTGGACTTGATGAGCAGGATGGACGAAACGCTGCTGGCGACGTCTCCAGAGAGGGTGGTGCCGCGCCGGAAAGAACGGCATCTGAGGTGCAAGAGCAGACGAATGCTAACCTCCAGTGGGAGGCGGCTGTTGCCAAGCATGGAGAGGCTGTCGTTGAGGCTGGTCACGATGCGATGGCAAATGTGGAACACTATCGCTCCGGCCTCGCCCATATCGAAGCCGGCGAGCTCGGAGACGAAAACCGGGAGCAGTATGAGAAGGGCCTTGAGGCTTCGCTTCATCATGCAGCTCAACTCGCCGCTACCGGAAACGGCTATCTCCGGGATGTTGCCAACGAAGATCCGGAACTGCGCGCGGAGATCGAGACCATTGAGCGCAATGAAGAGCGTGGGGACGAAAACAAGTCAAACAAGCAGCCGATAATTGCGGATACTGCCGACGATCGCCAACGCGATCTCAGGGTGGATCTGGAAGAGGAACGTCCGATTGGGCAAGCGGAGCGTGAGGCTCACCAGCTCGCTGAGACGGTGGACGCTACTCAGCGGCAGCAAGATCGTGTAAACAGAGACAGGGAAGCGGCCCAGCGGGGCGGCGAGACCACTCGCACTGATCCCGCGCAACAGCACATTCCTCGGCTCGAGGAGTTGGAGCGTGAACAGGTTGAACAGAGGGAGCGTAATCGGGACGACCGTGATCGCTAAAGTGTCATGCAGGACGGTAATCAGAACACCTATTTGGTGGAAGTAAACGACCCCAAGTCTGCCGACATCGTCGGCAAGATGATGGTGTGGGGTATGGTCTCCGTTGGGATCCTCGCGATACTGATCAAGGTCTACGGGACCGTGATCGGCTGGTATCATGCTTCTGTGGCTTGGCTAACAGAGGCGGGTCAGTACGCATCGAGCTTCTGGCCCTTCTGAACCTGAATTAGCGGCCGGCCTGTTCCATGATTGGATCAGGAACGGTCGCTGCGAATAGCTCTTCCAAGCTCTTCCTCTTGCGCGGTGATTTGCCTTCGGCTTCCCGTTCGACGACCTCCCTTAGACGACTAACCCGATCATTGTGCGCTTTTTCGATGTCGTTCTCTGAGACAGGTGTTGTGCGCTTTTCGGGAGCGGGCACAGCTGTCTTAGCAGGTTCCGGAGTGCCCCCGGCGCTGACCTTCTTGTTGGCCAGGGCGGATGGATTCACAACACGAGCGGGCGAGGTGGAGGGCGCTGGCTCTTTCGGAGCCTCCTCCTGGACAGGCGCCCGCGGTTCCTCCGCTTTCGCCTCAGTCGCAGGCTTTATCGCTTCTGCTTCATCAGCCTGTTCCTGGCCTGCATTGGCATAGGCTGGCGTGGTCGCTGGAACAGGTTTAGGTGGCAGGTAATCGACAGTTGGAACGGTCGGTATGTGCGTCTGAGAATAGGCCTCCGCCTCCTTGAAGGGCTGCGTCTTAAAGAAGCGCAGCTTGTCTCCAAAAATTGGCCGCTGACCCTCCACCAGCAAGATCATCTTGTTCTCGGGCATCTGGCGCACTTCCTGCGGCATCATCAGGTCCCGATCGCGAATTTGCTCGACCTTTGTTCGGCGCGGGAGGCCCATAAGCTCGATAGTGCGGGATTCAGACTGATATCGGATAGTTCTCTTGCCAAGCGCGCGGGAAGCATACTCTGCCGTGGCCTGGTCATTGGCACCAAGGATGAGCTGATAGCCGCAGTTGCCAAGGAGCGAATGTCGGGACGTCTCACCATAGATCTCATCCAAGTTCTTCAGGTCCTGGATGATGAAGGCGAGCTTGATCTTATAGCCGGCCACATAGGGCAGCTTCGTCATGATTTCGTCCATGCGCTTCAGCTGGCGAAACTCATCCAGCAGAAAATAGACCGGCACGGAGTTGGGATCATGCTCAAGGGTAAGTATGTCCATCACCTGTTGAACGAACAGCGTCAGCAGCGGCCTAAGAAGGGTGATGTCGGTGATGTTCGGGGCAAGGTAGATTGTGATGGGGCGACGCTTCATGGATCGAAGGTCCATGTCGGTCACGTTCGTTGCGGCCACAACGCGTTCGTTCTTGAACGGCCTCATCGCCTTCTGGATATCAAGCAGTGCCGAGGCCGCGGCCCGATCCGAGAGAGACAGGTAGGAATTGAAGCTCTCCATCGTGAACTTCGACAGGTATGGCTCCTTCTCCTTGATGTACTTCATCAAGGCCTGCAGATCGGTCCCGCTGTTGAAGAAGGAGTTGATCTCGCCGAGGTTCCTGCGCCCTTTGTAGAAGGGGCTTTCAAGAACATAACTGATGGCGCCGGCGAGAACCTGTTGAGCTGTGGCCTGCCAAACTGAATTCTCGGATTCGGTGTTTTCCGGTACAAGAATGCTGGCGATATTTTGAATGTCAGTCGTGCGATTGCCTCGCTCCTGACGAACGAAATCCAAGGGATTATAGCTGTTGGTCGTCTCGGAACCCGGCGCGAACAAGAAGACCTGGCTGCCGTTGCGCTTCCGATAGCCGGCGGTTGCCTTGTAGACCTCGCCCTTCAGATCCGTGACGATCATAGAGCCTTCGTGCATGAGAGCGTTGGGGATGACGTAGCCCGCGCCCTTACCGGATCGCGTCGGGCCAATAATGAGGTGGTGGCGATCGTCATACGCGCGGAGGACGTTGCTCCCGATGCGGCCGAATATGTGACCTTTCTTGCCAAACCACTTCCCGCGCCGAAGGGTTGCAAGATCCTGAAAGGCCGCATCACCCAATGGATTGCTGGTAGGTTTGAGCCCAAGGTAAGCAATGAGGCCTGATACGAGCAGCGCGGGCACTACGGAGCCGAGCGCGACTTTTTGTAGGGAAGGGGAGGAGCTATAGGCCCAGAACTGCTGAGTTGGCGCGAATGGGTTTGAGGTGATTGTCGCCTCGAGGATCCTACCGTCACCGTAGAAAAGCTGAAGCCCCGCCCCGTACGCCAGCATCCAGACTGCAAATGCGATCAACAGGCAGAAGAACAGATAGAAGGCCTGTAGCCCCTTACTCATGATGCATCCCGTGCGAAGTAGATTTCGGAAACCCCGCGCTTGCCGCCCTCCCGCCTGAGCTGGATCACGATCGGAATGACCATTTGGATGTAGGACATCAGATCCTGCTTGGAGTAGCCGGCGGACATGCCTGACTGCTGCATCATCATGGCGAGCTGTTCATAGGCGCCGAGCGGCGTATCGGCGTGTACTGTCGACATGCTGCCCGGGTGGCCTGTGTTGATGGCGCGAAGGAATGAAAAGGCCTCAGCTCCACGAATCTCGCCAACAAAGAGGCGATCCGGCCGCATTCGAAGCGCCGATTCAAGAAGGTTTTGAATCGTCACGTTCGCAGTGCCTTGCCCACCCTTGGAGGCGATCAGGTGGACCGCGTTCTTCTGTGGTGGGAATAGCTCACGAGTGTCTTCAAGCGTCAGGATCCGCTCATTCAGGTCTACAGAGTTCAGGCACGCGTTCAGAAACGTGGTTTTGCCCGACGACGTGCCGCCACTGATCAGGATCGAAACCCGCTTCGTGATGGCCGTATGGATGAAGTCGTAGATCTTCTCCGCGCGGAGATAGGCGATCAGCTCCCTATCCACGTCGCTTAGGCCCCCGACAGCAACCGAGACTTTGTCGAGAGAGCCGTTGTCACGGTAGTCCTGCAGAGAGAAATTCTGAACAACCTGCTTACGGATCGTGATCGACCCGCCGTCAGGTGCCGCGGGCGGCAAGACGACCTGGATACGTTCGCCGGTCGGCAGTGCTGCGCTAAGGATCGGATTAGCGGCGTTGAGGAACTGCTTTGTCGCTGCGGCAACCCGCTCGCCAATGTTCTCGATCTCGCGTGCCGTCAGAGCATCGATTTCATGATGCTCCATGTGATCAGCACCGAAGCGCTCAACATAGACTTGGCCTGGCCGATTCACTGCAATCTCAACCACCTTCGGGTCATCGAGAAATTGCCTGATGGGCTCCAGAGACCGGTTCAGGAAATAATGAGGATCATGAGCGGTCGTGTTACCTACCATAACGTTCACGTTTGATCTCCTTCATCGCTTCCGTGACAGGATCGTCGTACATGGCGCTGAAATCGAGGTCCTGGCGAACATAGACAAAGATCCGCTCGCCTTGCGGTACGCTGATCGTTGGCGGGATCCTCAAGTTTTCGGCAAGGACCGTGTTCGCCATGTCGCTGAAGGTCTGCGCGATCGTTTCTCGCGCCAATTCAGCAGCTCGCTCAGTGTCATCGTTTCCGGAGCTGGAGTCGCTACCGTATCCGGCTAGATAGCTTGCACCGCCTCCAACGATCGACAGCAAGATTGATGCGCCAAAGCGCTCACGGAACTTGTTGTCGACATGACCCGTCAGGCCTGATCGCCCGAGGCTGTCCGTGCCGATGGAGTTCAAGCGCACCGACACGCCGTCATCCCGGATCAGCCTCGTCCACACAACAAAGACCCGCTTCTGCCCCCGCGTAACTTCGGACTGATATTCCCCGATCAGGCGTGTTCCTGTTGGGATCAGGACACGCCGCCCATCGAAGGAGTAGACATCCTTGGATGTGATGGCCCGGACCTGGCCCGGAAGGTCGCTGACGATCGCCGTTTCCAAGATGCCGGGGATCAGCGTGCCCTCTGGGATCATGGCGTCGATGCGCTCAATCTGCCGGGCTTTGGCGGAACGGTCACCGATCGCACTCGCTGAGGACAGGTACTGGCTGTTGCGATCCTCGCCAGCGACGGTCAAAGGCGTGCCGCTGTTCGAGCCATCGAGCGAACCATTCGCGGATCCTCCCAGGTTCTGGTCAAGCGTGATTAGCTTTGACCGAAATCGCTCCGGAAATACCTCTTCGGCGGGCGGGGGGGCGCTCGCCGGTTGAGCTACTTCGGGCGGGGGAGGCACGTTGAATTCAGTGACGTCCACCGGCGGAGCTGGCGGCGGAGGTGGCGGAGGTGGAAGTTCCAAGACAGGCTGTTCGGGTGGTGGGGGAGTGGGTTCTCCATCGCGCACGAAACCGGGCGGCCGGAAGGTCGTGGTACGGAACTCCTCCTCACTTTGCGGGCTTTCAGGCGGGCTTTCTCCGGACGTGGCGAGCACCAGGTACGCGGCGAAGACGCCAGCCAGCAAAAGGGCGGCCATGCCGACCGTTTGATTGCGCTTCACGTTTCGATTGCTGATTTCGGCCTCGTCGGCCGCCGCCATTGCGTCGAGTTCAGGGCTGCGCTTCATTAGTTGCCGCTCCTCCTGCGTTTGCTGGCATCAGGATCCGGCTTCGGAGCCATGATGTCAGGATCAGGTGCTGCAAAGTCCGGCTTGCGGAGGTTGAAAATGCACGTCCACTGGTTTCCGTCCCGGAGCGTGTATTGCGTGGCCACGCCGTCAACGACGATGTATTCGCCTTCCTTGCGGAAGTTTCGCAGGGTCTCGGAGAAGTCGGATTGAACGGCAAAAATGGCCGGCACGGTCCCTCGGCCGAACTTGAAAAAGGTCTTCTTTCCGTCATCGAAGACCATTGTCGGCTTCAGCGCCGCGTCGCCCGAGAAAGAGTAGTCAATATTGACGTTCGCTTTGTCGATGCTCGAAATGTTCGGGTTAGCTGCCCGAAACTCAGCCTCCTTCCGCAGAGACTCGTTCAGGTTCTTCTCGGGATAAACGAAGCGAATGCCGAAGACCTTTTTCCCTGCTTCCGGTGCATAGTCGTTCAGCTCAAGGAAGTAGATCCTCTTTGAGGTCACCACGTTCATGTTTGTGGAAACGTCCTTGGCTATCGGCTTGACGAAAAGGATGTTGCCCTTTTCGGACGGGGCAACCTGCCAACTGTCGGTGTCGCCAAGCGAGATCGTCTCAAACTTCTCATCTTCGTCGAAGATGATCATCGTTGAGATGCCGTAGGTTGCAGACACCTTCACGACGTTGTTCGGCTGATAGACGACACTGGTCACACGCGCATCCAGACTGCCAGGGCGGGGCTGTTGCGCCGCATAGGCGTGAGTCATCGTGAGAGCGGCGATCGACGCCGCTAGTAGGAAGCCATATTTCACTGCTGGCCTCCCGAGGTCACCGTTTCCTGATCACGGCGGTAGTCATAAACTTGGAAGCCCAACGGGTTTTCGAAGCGCCATTCGTTGCGCTCAGGCGTATCGGTGTAGCGATAGCGAACGATAGAGATGAAATGGCGCGTGATGACGTCTGCATCAGAGCGCTCATGCGTCGAGAACCGGACGAGCGCCGTTGTCGTGTTCGGGAAGGTGACAGACTTTATGTCGACGGTGATCGACTTATTTTTGCCGAGCCGGCGAGCTGGATTGTCAGGGTTCGCGGCACTCCATTGGGCCTGGAGGTCGCGCGCTGCGTCCCCGGTGGAGAGCAAAGCTGCAATTCCAAAGTTCTGCTCAATGGCAAAAGGATCATAGCCCTCGCGGGATCGAATGTAACGGACGACATTCGCCTGAGTGACCGCCTGCTGATCGGTGATGTTCGATGTTCGGGTCAGCCCTGTCTTGACCTCAATATAGCCAGTGTTCTTGTCGACCTCGACAATGTACGGCTCGAAGCTCTTGAGGGGCACGAGCATCACCAATGCGGAGAGCGACAGGATCGTGATGCCGCCGAAGATCAGCGTAATCAGCCAAGCGAACGCCTTGGACCGTTTGGCCTTTTTTACGATCTCTTGTTCCCAACGGTCCCCATCCTGAAAATAGCTCCGGAGAGCATCGTTATTCTCTGCCATCTATCCTAGCCCTTAATTCCCGCCACCAGTTGCCTAGTTGGGCAGACTGTTGTTGGTAATTCTGTTTTGCATCGCTTCTGCTGCACCGGCGTTTTGGATGTTTTCCCTCATGCCGGCATGGGTTCTGGCGCGTGCGGCCATTCCTAATTCTCCAGCCCTCCCGGCTAAAGAACGTGTCGCGGTCAAAGCTCGTGCCGGCAGTGCAACACCGGTCGCGTAGCCAACCGATCGAGCGATCTGCCCAACGCCCGTTGCCACGCCCCCGGTAATTCCCTGGGCAAGAGTTTGAATGTTGAAGAGGACAAAAGCGCCAGCCGCACAGATCAGGACGAAAGCCGAGATATCGTCTAACTGGATCTCGTTCGCGGATGCTGCCGCTGCGACCTTCTGCAGTTCAGCGTCCATGGTCGTGATGAGAAAGGCGGCGACGACGTAAACGAAGAGCGGAATGATTGCGTACGTCAAAACCTGCTGGAACCAAGCCATTCCGTACTGGCGTGTGGAATCAAACAATAGGCAGGCGATAAAGATCGGTGCAGTGCCAAGCAGCACCCACATCATCACCTTCGCAAGCACTAGGATGGCAAGCGCAACTGCAATGAACAGCCCAACCGCCAGCATGATCAGGAACCCTACAAGGCCCGGGAGAATGGCGAAGTAACCCGACTGCTCCGCGAATGCTGCTGCTGCCTCATTTGCCGTCTCCCAAATCATGGAGAGGCCGTCTGTCGGCTCAGTTATCCCGGTACTGCTAGCCGTCAAGAGCGCCCGCCCCACGTCTTCAGGCGTGTTGTTCAGCCAGTCGTAAAAGAAGAGTTGGAAGTTGCCCCACTGATCAATAAAGGCGACGATAAGTATCATCCGCACGACCCGGCCGACGATCTCGCCGACGCTCACTCGCGCGGTCCCCATGACGAGTTGAAGTCCGTAATAGGCGACGTAGGCAATAAGCATGATCGTCAGCAAGGGCATGATCTCGTCGCCAACGACCTCATAAGCCCGTTGGGAGAAATTCCGCCCTGCATCTTCAAGAGCCTCAAGCAGGCCGCCTAGAAAGTTCATGGGGTCACTGCTCTCCGCTTGCAGCGAAAGCGTCGATCGCCGCCAGCGCTTCCGATGGGTTGCCATTCACGCTGGTCATTGGGCCACATTCCTGTCGCGGATCCTCGGCGTAGGATGTGAGGTTTGCCGGCCTCTTGCATGGTGCAGTCTTCTCTTTCGGAGCACCGGCGCAGCCAGTTACGCCGGCAGCAACCAGAACGGAGAGGAGCACAAAGCCTTTCACTCGAAATGTCTTAGTCACCGTAGGTCAGCGCCTTCTTGGTATTGGAGATGTCGACAAGGCGGCGCTGGTTTTGAGCCTGCAGGGAGCCGACCGCCCCATTCATCACGCCAATCATTTCGTTGATCGTCAGGCCGGTTTGAACCTGCAGCTGCGTGTTCTGGTCAATGGACCCTTTGATGTCTTGGGCCTGGCCGATCTGCTGACCTGCCTGCTGGAATGCCTGTGTTCGCGACTGAACGGCCTGTTGCGAGCCGGTGACTAGGGCAGCAACTCCAAGGACGGTCTTCATCATCTCTTCGTAGGACTTGTCGCCGGAGAACGTGCTGTCCGCCTTGCCAGACAAGTTCTTTACTAGCTGAAGACCGTTGATGAAGGTGGTGGCAATCTGGCCGATGTCACCGCCCATGCTGCCGAAGTTCGGGACTCCGCCCTGCATGAGGCTATCGAGTGACGGCATCTGAGAAACGCTGAACCCTTGACCAACGGCGAGGTTCTGCATGGGATTTGAAACGCTCCCGCGATCCCCCGTGACGGCTTTAAGCGTCTCTTCTACCGTCTTCAGAACCTCCTTGTTCGTATCCAGGATCTGATCAGTCGTCTGAGAGGTTTCCGTTGCAATTTTCAGGTTGGCGCTGTCGATCACGGGAACCTGTGCATGCGCAGTAGACGCCATCGCTAGCGAAAACGCAGTCAGAAATGCTCTTTTCATGGCCGTTCTCCTTGTCATTCGGCGCTCAACATCAGCTTCATGTCAGCCTCTGGTTCGAGTTTTCGAACGCAGGCCTGTTCCTCCGGATTCCACTCAAGCTGCAGTTCCTTGTCGCAGAGGTCAGCTACCTCGCGATCGTCTTCCTTCTTGTCTCGCTTGTAGCCGCTGGACCGCGAAGACCCCGAGAGCCCGCCCAGATCGAGTGCATTTTGAGAATTCATAAGCTCCGCCATCGTTGTTCCGAGGCGGATGACCTGGTTCATCATTTCGAGGTTCGCATTGCGTGCGCCGGAATTGTGGTCCCAGCTGTCTTGGATCGTGCCGCTTTCCATCTGGCCGAGTTGCTGAAGCCATGACGCGACGTTCCCGCTGTTTTCGGAAATCGACTGGCTGGTTGCCATTGAGTTGATCGTTGCGTCTCTCGCACCTGAAAAGCCCGACGTGCCTCCGCCGAAGTTTTCGGGGATGTTAGAAACATCTGAGCCTCCAAACTGAGGCATCCATTTGCCTTTGATCGCGGCGACATAGCCCTGCGTCTCCTTGAACGGAGGGATGCCGCCATACTTACGGACGTTGCCTGGCCCCGCGTTGTACGCGGCGAGCGCAAGGTTGGTATTGCCGTTGAAGGTGCGGAGCTGCTGCTTCAGGTAGCGTGCGCCGCCGCGAAGGTTATCCTCGATATCGTGAGGATTCACGCCAAGATCCTTGGCTGTGCCCGGCATCAGCTGCGACAAGCCCATAGCGCCGACAGGCGACTTTGCGCAGGGATTGAACCGGCTCTCCTGGTAGACGAGAGACATGAAGAGGGTTTCGTCTACCCCTTCCTCACGCGCCACTCGCTTCACGAGGCCGACAATCTCCGGATTGGCTTGTGCTGCCGAGGGGGCGTCACCTCCGCGCCCCGGCCGATACATCGAGCAGGTCACGCTCTTGCTCACGGAGTGCCGGCGACTGTCTGTTTCTTCGATCTGCTTCGTCGTTTCATTGCGCACTGCATCTGTTGAAGTGAGGGCGCCATCCGTAACAGGAACCCGCGAGGAGGCGGGGGGCGCTGTTCCCCAAGCCAAGGCTGCAACTAGCAGCGTTAGAGTCCGACTGTCCCTCATTCGGCCTTCTCCCATCCGCAGAATTTCGCCAACCAGTTTTCGGGTTCGTCTCCGTACTGCTCGCGAAGTGCCGCGCACTCCTCGATCGTCTCCTTGCGTCCTGAAAGCACCTTCACGAGATCCGGCATTGTCGACAGATCGAGACGCGCAATGACAGAGTCGTTGCCATGCTTAATCAGGAAAGTTCTCTTTTCAGGAGGCGTGTTCTTGATGAACTTGAACTCCTTCACCGTCAGGCCGAAGCGCTTGATGTAACTCTCTTCGTCAGCCCGTGGGTTCGGGAAGTGGATGTTGGTCGCCGATTGCTCAATGAGCGTGTGCGACGCTTTGGATTTGGTAATGTCAGCAGCCGACTGCGTACCAAAGCCCACGATGCCGTTGAGCTTTCGGATCGTCTTCATCTTGTCGACGATGAAGGCGCTGAAAGTGTCATCCATCAGCAGCTGCCAGCCTTCATCCATGAAGAACATGACGGGGTTACCGTCCAGCAGCTCGTCCAGCCGATGGTAAAGATACATCAGCGCAGGGGTTCTTAGCTCCTCGTTTCCGAGGATGTTGGTCATATCAAAGCCAAAGACGCTGTGACCCGAGAAGGACAGGACGTCATGGGGCGCGTTGAACAGCCAGGCCTTTTCGCCTTCGATCCAAGGGCGAAGCCGCGAGTATAGATCGTTGGCATCGGCCTTTGACCGCCCCATCAAGAGGCCGGCAAGATTGGGGAGGTTCCGCTGAGCTGCCGGCTCCTGCATGATCCGGACGATTGCCTTTTCCAGCGTGTCCTCGTCCTCTTGCGTGAAGTCGGTGCGACGATCGCCGCGCAGCATGGCCTTGAGCAGACGGACCAGAAATTCCCGGTTCTCGCCGGTGTTTTCCAGTTGCAGCGGGTTAAAGCCCGTGGGTGTTCCCGGAGACAGAACCTCGTAGGCTCCGCCGATCGCCCTGACGAAGATCTCAGCCCCCCGGTCCTTGTCGAAGAACACGGCGCGAGGCGTGGGTGAAACCCGCATCGCCTGAGCCAGCAGGAAGGTCAAACCTACGGTCTTGCCGGATCCTGTCGGACCAGTCACCGTGAAGTGCCCGATATCGCGACGGTGGAAGTTGAACCAGTAGGGGGTTTGTGAGGTCGTTTCCAGAATGGTGATCGGCAGGCCCCAATGGGTGCGATCCGCTTGTCCAGTTGCGAAATTATGCATCGAGGAAAGGCCGGAGAAGTTGGCGCTCGACAGCATGGCGATGCGGGAGATGTAGGAGCGGTTTCCCGGCAGCTGCGCCCAGAACGCCGCTTCAAGATTGAGATCCTCCCGGAGCCAGTTGATGTTCATGTCGGTGAGGCAAGCGCCAAGTTCCGACACGCAACGGCTTAATCCCTCGAGGTCCCGCGAAATGCACAGAAGCGAAAAATGATGGAAGCCGAATACAGCCTCCTGATTGAGGAGGCTGTTCAAAGCATAGTCGATGTCGGATTCGACCGAGCTACCTGCTTCGTCGGAGGCCTTGATTTGGCGTTGAAGGCGACTGATCCGCTCTTGTGCAATCGGCTTGTCTGCAAGGGTAAAAGACTGCGTCAGGATGAACTCGTGGTTCACCTGCAGCAACCCATCCAACATGCCGGGACCAGTGAATGGGGGATATTCTTTGATCGAGAGTAGAGCGGCATAGCGGCTATCTTCTTCCACCGCCGCTTGTGCCTGCATCGTCCGCTTTGAAAAGTGAAGCCGTGAAGTGCCGACGTAGTTGCGAATTCCCATGCGCGGAAGCCGCATCTTTCGCGGCACACCGCAGGTCAGGATCGTGTTGAAGAACTCGCAGGGCTCCGAATACGGATCGCCCTTAGCTGTAGCGGCTTGCCAACATAAGCGCCTCTGCTCGCAAACATCGGCATTTTCTGCTCGAATTATCTGACAATGGAGCGGGCGTCGTGCTCACGCTCTTTGCCAATGTGCTCGCAAACATCCGGGTCTGCTTGCAAACATCCGCCACGTGCTCAGATTAATTGCCAGCGACGGCATGGTCAAACCGGGACGCCTGCCTGTCGTAGTTGCTCGGTCAGCTGACGGGAATATTCGGGATCAAGGGTGCCCGCCAGGAAGGCGCGGATATACGGACATGCGCTGTGGCTTTCCCTCCTTGGCGCTTCGGGTGCAGGAGGTTCTGCAGCATGATCCGTTGTCAGGGCATCTCTTCGTCTTCAGGGGCCGCAGATCGGATATTTTGAAGATCATCTGGCATGATGGTCTGGGCGCCTGCCTTTTTACCCGGCGGCTGGAGAAGGGCCGGTTTATCTGGCCGAATATGGGATAGCATCCGTCAAGGTGGTGTAGAATTGGGACCGGGCCGTCATGATCAGGCGGCTCTGGGTGAAATTTCTCCATCGCAGCTACGCGAGGAGGTAGAGCTGAGTTTAAGTGCTGTCATTGAAGTTTCACGAGCCTGATAAACGGACGTCATATGTCGCCCATAGTGATGCAAATATTCAATCGATGCACCACTAACGATCAGGATTATTGTGATGCTGGCTCTGAACGGAGTTGCCGTGACCTATGCCAACGGCACCCAAGCTTTGAAGACAACGACATTGACGTTCAACCAGGGTCAGTTCGTCGTGCTCCTCGGTAGATCCGGCGCAGGCAAATCTACCCTCATCCGGACACTCAACGGCTTGGTTGCGCCGACGTCTGGTTCGATCACTTCTAACGATATTGGTGCTCTGGATGCGGAAACTAAGCTTCGCATTCACCGAAGGCGAACTGGGATGATATTCCAGCAGCACCAACTCATAGGGCGCTTGAGCGCGCTCGACAACGTCATGACGGGCCGCCTGGGCTACCACTCTGGCTGGCGTACGTTGTTCCCTATGCCGCGTTCGGATCGAAGGCTGGGGTTGGAATGCCTTGAACGCGTAGGCCTTCTTGATAAGGCTCTCGTCAGGGCGGATCAACTATCCGGCGGTCAGCAGCAACGGGTGGGCATTGCGCGCGCGCTGGTCCAGAAGCCCCAACTGGTCCTTGCAGATGAGCCCGTTGCAAGTCTGGACCCTGAAACGGCTGTCGAGGTCCTGTCGCAGCTTCGCGAAATATGCACAGCCGACGGCATCACTGCTGTGATCAGCCTTCATCAGATCGATCTAGCTCGCCGGTTCGGCGACCGGGTCATTGCTATGCGCGACGGGGAAGTGGTTGCGGACGCCGCTGTCGACGAACTGACCGATCAAATGTGTGCGTCGATCTACCGCAGCGCCCCAAGAAATCCGACCACAACACAAGATTTGTCCAACTACGAGTATGATCAACCTTTAGCTGCCATGGAGGCCGCATTATGAAGAAGCTTCTGTCCCTCGCATTCCTCGCCGTTCTTGGCTGGAGTTCGTTGGCGCATGCTGGCTCAAATCCAGAGACATTGCGCGTCGCGTTGCTACCGGACGAGAACGCCGCCACTGTCATCAAAAACAATCGTCCTCTCGAGGAGTATCTTGAGAAGACACTCGGTCGGGAGATTGAACTGATCGTAACGACCGACTACTCGTCAATGATCGAAGCGATGCGTTTCGGCCGGCTTGAGTTGGCTTATTTCGGGCCGCTCTCTTACACGCTCGCGAAAACCAAGGCTGATATCGAGCCTTTCGCAGCAGTTATGAAGGATGGCGAAACTACCTATCGCGCTGTAGTTGTCGCCAATGCAGAGGCTGGCATCGAAAGCCTTGAAGATGCAAAAGGGAAAAAGGTCGCGTTTGGGGACGTGGCTTCCACCTCAAGCCACCTTATCCCGAAATCTATGCTGCTTAAGGCCGGAGTTGAGGCTGGAAAAGACTATAGCGAGAACTTCGTAGGGTCGCATGATGCCGTGGCTATTGCAGTGCAGAATGGCAATGCTCAGATTGGCGGACTTTCGTTGCCCATCTACAATTCAATGGTCGCTCGTGGCACCATTGATCCTAAGAAAGTTATCGCCCTCGCCGAGTCCGATCCGTTCCCGCAGTACCCCTGGACCATGCGGTCGGATCTTGACACTTCGTTGAAAGAGGCGATCACCAAAGCCTTCATCGACCTTAAAGACGAAAAGGTATTGGCATCCTTCAAAGCCGATGGGTTCGCTCCGATCGATGACAAAGCCTACGACGTCGTCCGTGAGCTCGGTAAAGTGCTGAACTTGGACCTGAGTCAGTAAGGCGCGTTCGAGACAGTTTCTCACCTTTCGACGCAGGCGCTGGCCTGCGTCCTTTCTTCCAGGATATGTGATGACACAGCCGTCGGCCGACTACGACTCTATCCTTCAACATCAAAACAAAGCTTGGACCAGAGCTGGCGTGATCGCGTTGGCAATTGCGTGTGTGATCATTGTTAGCAGTTATCACTCCGGTCTTCTTGATCTGGAGCGTCTGGGATCTGGGTTTCCTGCGCTCTGGCAGCTCGGTACGGAAATGTTTCCCCCGGATTTCAACCGAGGCTTGGAGTGGATCAGCCCTCTCATCGACACTCTGGCGATGAGTATAGCTGGGACTGCGATCGCGGTACTGATATCACTTCCAGTTGGCTTTTTCGCCTCAGGGAAAACAGCACCCAACGCTGTCATCTATATGATCTCGCGTGGATTGTTGAATGGTCTACGGTCGATCCCGGAGCTGATTATGGGCATCGTCTTCGTGGCGGCAGTGGGATTTGGAGCGCTCCCAGGCGTGCTGGCTCTTGGTCTTCACTCGGTTGGCATGGTGGGCAAGTTCTTTGCGGAGGCGATCGAGCATTGCGATAATGCGCCTATAGAAGCCGCACGCGCAGCTGGTGCGTCGCCGTTCCAGATCGTGACGCGGGCGATCTTGCCACAAGTTCTACCGCAATTGGCCGATGTGACCATCTATCGGTGGGAGTACAACTTCCGCGCCTCGACAATCCTGGGCACTGTGGGAGCTGGTGGTATCGGTTTCGAGTTGATGACATCCCTCCGGATCATGAATTATCAGGAGGTTCTTGCGATCATGCTCGTTGTCCTTCTGATGGTCACCATCGTTGACCAGGTCGGCGCTCTCCTCCGCCGCCAGCTGCAATAGAAGGATAAATTAAATGCTCCCAAAGGTAGTAATCACCCATCGCGTCCACGAGGAGATTATCTCAAAGCTATCTCCCCACGCTCGTTTAGTTTGCAACGATACTGATGATACATGGCCCCGCGAGAAACTGCTCGCAGAATTGAGCGACGCCAAGGCGATGATGGCGTTCATGCCGGACATGATCGACGCGTCTGTACTCGCGCACGCTCCCGATCTTCAACTTGTGGCATGTGCGCTGAAAGGCTTCGATAACTTCGACATCGAAGCCTGCACGCAGCGTGGAGTCCACGTCACGATAGTGTCCGATCTTCTCACTGACCCGACAGCCGAACTTACAATCGGTCTGATGATTGCTCTTGGGCGGCACATTCTGCCAGGCGACAAGAGCGTCAGGAGGGATTACAAAGGTTGGCGCCCTCGGTTTTACGGCCTTGGGCTGCAGGGCACAGCAATCGGCATTTTAGGGATGGGAGCGATCGGAAAAGCTATAGCACAGCGCCTAAGTACCTTCGGCGCCATTGTGTCGTACTGGGATCGTCAATCCCTGGACAAAGCCGATGAGATCAGACTGAACGTAAAGCCTCTTGAATTTGACCAGTTGATCTCGTCGTCTACCTTTCTTGTGTGTGCACTCCCGCTTTCGGCCGAAACGAAGCATCTCCTCGGCGCTGAACAACTCGCCAAAATGCCCAAAGGAGCACTTCTTATTAATCCTGCACGCGGAAGCGTGGTTGATGAAGAGGCTGTTGTCGCTGCATTGCAGGCGGGGCGCTTGGGAGGCTACGCCGCTGATGTTTATGAGATGGAGGACTGGGCCAGACCCGACCGGCCTGACAAGGTCCACGGGGGTCTCCTCAATCGCGAACATGATTCGATCTTGACACCCCACATAGGCTCAGCAGTGGCGAAGTCGCGTTTGGCTATCGAGCACGAGGCTGCTGACAACATTATAGATTTTGTCCAAGGCCGAAGACCTCGTGCGGCAATTAACGAGGTTCAACTAATTCCTTGATTAGAGAAAGTAATGTTTAGCCTTTCGCATGTCGCAGCATTCATAGAGGTAATCGAAACTGGCAGCTTTCACGAGGCGTCGCGACGGCTTCAGATATCCCAACCGACTGTCTCACATAATGTGAAACGATTGGAGGATATACTAGGGGTGCGGCTGGTCGAGAGGAGGAAGGACAAGTGTGTGCCGACTCGGCAAGGGCTCGTATTCTTGCCATTCGCACGCAGCCTTTTGACCGTCACGAAGAGATCTCTGGACCGCCTGCACAGCGGCCGGATTACGTTGGGTGCCAGTACTAACATCGGTACCTATATTTTGCCAGTCCACTTGAAGCGTTTACAGGATGCTCAAGGCCGGCCACCTGAGGTGGCCGTTGCCTCAAATCCTGAAATCATCGAAAAGCTCTTGAGGAAGGAGATTGATCTAGCCTTTACCGAATGGTGGGACGATCGAAAAGGATATCAAGCCCGCCTTTGGCGGAAGGAAAAGCTGGTAATAATCGTATCCCCACAGCATAATTGGAGGACGCGAAAAACAATTGAAGCGGCAGAGTTATTTCAAGAGTCCCTCATTGGCGGAGAACGTGGAACCGGTACCGGATCCGTGCTCCGCGAGGCCTTCGGCCAAGCGGCAGAGCAATTCCCAATCTCATTCAATGTCGGGAGCACTGAGGCTGTGAAGCATGCAGTTCGAGCTGGTCTCGGCATTTCGATCGTGATGAGGAGCACTGTCCTCGATGAGCTCGCGTCGGGTAGGCTTTATGAGGTTTCTGTTGAGAATGTGGTTCTCGAAAAGTCTGTGTGGGCTGTACATCCCGTACATATGGAGGATGGTTCACCGGAAGCAATCGCGCTTAAGGTTATACTCGATGCGAGCGCCCCTCTGGGTGACCTAGAGCACGTCCACATTACTCGGGGTCATATCCGCAAGATTTGAAGTAGTTGGCGCATTCCTGCGGCTCGAACATGGTAACGGCCTGGCCGACCGCATCCTTTGGTATCGCCGCCTCAATTCCCGGAGTATCCCATACAAGGGGGACAAGATCGGGGACCGCCCGATTTTCGATGCGTAAGGTTCCCTGCTCCATGTCGCGAATATTCGGCCGTCAGACACATAGTTGGTTTCCATGGATCGTTTGTCATAAACGAGGGTTTTTGAGCATGCCATAGCGCATGCCGTCACGCCCCTTGAATGGCGCGATGGAATCTTCTCAAAACTGTTATAGAAACGGTTGTCGCAAAATGCTATGTGTCCAACGACTTTCAAGAACATTTGGATGGCTATGCGGGTCGGGTACGCCAGGGTCAGCACGATCGATCAAAATCCGGAGCTTCAGCTTGAGGCGCTGAGACGCGCCGGTTGCGAGAAGGTGTTTACCGAGCGCGGGTCAGGCGCTCGCGATGACCGCCCGGAATTGGGCCGAATTCTCTCCGACGTGCTTCGCACTGGTGACACGCTCGTTGTCTGGAAACTCGATCGGTTGGCGCGATCGCTAAAGAAGCTCATCGCGACGGCGGAAGAGTTGGAGCGCGCGAAGATCGGGCTCGTGTCCTTGACCGAGAGCATTGATACGACGACGCCGGGCGGCATGCTGACCTTCCATGTCTTCGGTGCGATCGCCCAGTTCGAACGTGCTCTGATCCGCGAACGCACGACGGCTGGACTGGTCGAGGCGCGGCAACGTGGCCGCAAGGGTGGCCGCCCGCCCGCGATGCGCCCGGGCGATATTGCCGCGGCGCGCGCCCTGATGAAGGAAGGCAGCATACCGGTACGCAATATTGCGCAGCGCATGGGGGTTTCTGTTGCAACCCTCTATCGTCATATCGGCAAGAAGGGTGGCTCTCCCAAAACAGTGGAATCCGAGGACGTCCATGGCTGAGCGGAGAAAGCGGCCGCCCGGAGAGGCTCTTGTCGATCTTCGACGCCGATTGTCGCTGCTTTCTCCCCGTGATCCAGGCCGTACCGAGATTGTTGCTCGTGCCGCCGATGCCTACGGCATCTCGATCTGGACCCTGTATCGGGCGCTGCGGGAGTTGAACCGCCCGAAATCCGTACGGCGCGCCGATCACGGAACCTCCCGGATCGCCCCGCAGCCGGAGATGGAAACCTATGCCGAAATCATCGCGGCCCTGAAGATCAGAACGGCGAACCGGAAGGGGCGGCATATCTCCACGGCGCGCGCCATCAAGCTGCTTGAGGAAGACGGCGTGGTGACGCCCGATGGCCTGGTCCGTGCACCGCCCGGCATCTTGAAACGCGCAACGGTCGATCGGCTGCTGCGTGTTTCCGGCCTGGATTATGCGCGCGTCACCCGCCCGGTGGCTGCCGTCCGATTCCAGGCGCGGCGTTCCAACGAACTCTGGCACTTCGACATGAGCCCGTCCGACCTGAAGCAGGTGGAAGCGCCGCTTTGGGTCGAGGAAGGGCGCGGCCGGCCGACGCTGATGCTGTTCTCCGTGGTCGATGATCGCTCCGGCGCGAGCTATCAGGAATACCGCTCCGTCTACGGCGAGGACGCGGAGTCCGCCTTGCGCTTTCTCTACAATGCCTTCGCCGCCAAGCCTGAACCGGAACTGCCGCTTCAGGGGATTCCAACGACCATCCATATGGATAACGGGCCGGTGAGCCGCTCGCGCGTTTTCCAGTCCGTCATGGGTAGCCTTGGTGTCCGGGTTCTCACGCATATGCCCCCGTCGGACAGCGAGCGGCGCACGCCGGCGCGAGCGAAAGGCAAGGTCGAGCGGCCGTTTCGCACGATCAAGGAAGTGCACGAGACCCTCTATCATTTCCACAAGCCGAAGGACGAAGAGGAAGCCAACCTTTGGCTCAGGCGCGCCTTGGTCACCTACAATAACGGCGACCATCGCACAGAGTCTCATGCACGCATCGAGGATTGGCTGCGGCATCTTCCTCCTGACGGGGTGCGGGCGATGTGCTCCTGGGAGCGGTTCTGCGCCTTTGCGCGCGAACCGGAACGACGGACGGTTGCTGGAGACGCGACCGTATCGGTCGAAGGCGCATCCTATGAGGTCGAGCCCGAACTTGCCGGCGAAACGGTGACCTTGCTCTGGGGCCTGTTCGATCAGGAACTGTTCGTCGAGCATGAGGGCAAGCGCTTCGGTCCATTCCAACCTTCGCGCGGGGCGGTTCCCCTCTTTCGCTATCGCAAATACCAGAAGAGCAAGCTCGAAGAGCGGCTCGACAAGGTGGTGCGCCTGGCAGACCAACTTGGGCTCCCCCGCGCCGCGGTCACCGGCGGGGATCGTCCATTGCCTTCGCTGCCCCCGACCACGGCTGGGCTGAGTGTACGGCGGACACCGTTTCCGGAACCCGCAATAGAGACCGCTTATCCAAATGGCCTCGCAGCCCGTGGGGCCATCGCCGACCAGCTCGGCCGGCCGATCGGCGCGATGAATGCCGGTGACCGCGCCTTCATCAATGAACTGCTTGGAGAAACACTCGACAAAAAGATGATCGCGGCCCGTATCCGCGAACGCTTCCAGGCGCGAAGAAAGGAAGAATGATGCTCGCTGACGTTCAATCCAGTTACGGCCTCGACCGGCCTTTCCAAGGGGCCGGCAACTTTGAGACCGAGCATCAGCGCACGATCATCCGCGAGGTGTGTGCGGCCGTCCAGACCGGTCGGCTTGTCGTGGTCTCCGGCCTGGTCGGTTCGGGGAAAACCCACCTTTTGCGCCGCATCGAGGCCGAACTCACCAAAGCCGGCAAGGTCGCACTCGCCAAATCGCTGGCGGTCGACAAGCGGCGCACTTCGCTGCCATCGCTCATTGAAGCCCTGTTCTACGACTTGTCTCCCGGCGATCGTGCGCAGGTCAAGATCCCCAAGCAGGCCGAGCGCCGGGAGCGCGACCTGCGCGACATCATGAAAAAAGGCAAACGGCCGATCGTCCTCGTGGTCGACGAGGCCCATGACCTGCACCACAAGACCTTAACCGGCCTGAAGCGACTGATGGAGGTGGTCGCCGACGCCGGCGTGCTCCTTTCCGTACTTCTTGTCGGGCATCCCCGGTTGCGCAATGATCTGCGCCGGCCGCAAATGGAGGAGATTGGCTACCGCACGACCATTTTTGACTACGAGGGGATCGGCTCCGCGCGCCGCGACTATGTTGCCTGGCTGCTTGGCGCCTGTGCGGCCGAAGGCGTAAAGGTTGGCGAACTCCTCGAGGAAGAAGCCATCGACCTCATCGCCGAACGTTTGCGCACGCCGCTTCAGATCGAGATGCATCTCACCCTCGCATTCGAGCAGGGCTTTCGCCTCGGCGCCAAGCCGGTTACCGCCGAAATCGTCGAGCAGGTCCTGTCCCGCGCCATCGACGATCTCGAACCGACGTTGACCCGAAATGGTTACGATGCGACGGCTCTGGTCACGCACCTCAATGCTCGGCCGTCGGATATCCGCGCCTTCCTGGCGGGCACCCTTGATCCCGAATATTCCCGTCAGCTGACCGAGCAACTACGACAGGCAGGCGTCCCGGTTTGACCATGCCGTCGCTGGCAATTAATCTGAGCACGTGGGGGATGTTTGCAAGCAGACCCGGATGTTTGCGAGCACATTGGCAGGGAGCGTGAGCACGACGCCCGCTCCATTGTCAGATAATTCGAGCAGAAAATGCCGATGTTTGCGAGCAGAGGCGCTTATGTTGGCAAGCCGCTACACCTATGGCTTCGCCTGGGGCGGCTCACAGCTCTTCACCGGTCGACTTTCCGATCACGTTGGGCGTCATTGGCCCAATGTGCTCGGCATGTGGATTTCGGGCCTCGGGGTCGCCATGGTGGTGATAGGCAGCGGCGTTTGGTGGTGGGCCGCATCGGCCGCCATCGCCGGCTTCGGCATGGCCCTGCTTTATCCCAATCTGTCGGCAGCCGTGGCCGACATCGCCCCGCCCAGCTGGCGCGGCTCAGCCATTGGCATTTACCGGTTCTGGCGTGACCTTGGATATGGCATTGGTGCGCTCGGGCTCGGCCTGGTTGCCCATTTCAGCGGCGCTCTCGAGGCTACATTCTGGTTCGTGGCACTTTCGATGATGGTGTCGGGCTTGGTGTTGTGGGCATTCGGTGAGGAGACCCATCCGCGGATAAACCCGGAAGATTTGGCCTAGCTCATGCCTTGGCATCATGGTGGACGTTGACGTCGCTTGATGGCAGCTTTCAGGCATCCCAGCAGGGCAAGGGGCTATAGTCCCGCAGCCTTGGTAAGGTTTACGCGAAAGCGGTCCCGCCGGCGTTGATAGCGACGGGTCATCTCAGCCGAAACATGCCCTAGCTGCTTCTGGACGTAGCGTTCGTCGACCTCGGCCGATGAGGCGAGACCGGCCCGCAGAGAATGGCCGGCGAACAAGCCCCCCCGGGCATCTTCCGAAAGGTCGCCCCGTACCCCGGCCGCCAGTGCCGCTGTCTTGACCAGGCGGGCGACTTGTTTGTCGTTCAGTCGATCGGCGCCGACGCCCTTGCCCTGCCCAGTCACACGGCGAAACAGCGGGCCATGCGCGATCCGAGCGAGCTTAAGCCAGGTTTCCACTGCCACAACGGGGCAGGTGGCATCAGTGGATCCGCGACCGATTTCCACTTCACGCCATCCGGTCTTGCCCCGAATATTCAGGACCATCCCTTTGTCCAGGATCTCTATCCAACCACGGCCGTCCTCGCTCTGCCCTTCGCCGCCATCGAGGCCGACGATTTCCGAGCGCCGCAGGCCGCCGGCGAAACCCAGCAGCAGCATGGCGCGATCGCGGATGCCACGCAGGCTGCCGCGGTCGAAGGTTTCCAGCATCGCCAGGAGATCCTCGGGCAACAGGGCTTCCTTTTGCCGTGGTGGCTTGGCGTGGGTATTGCGGATGCCAGCCATCACTGTGGCGATGTGGCGATCCTTGCGATCTAGGACTTGCCCGAGCTGGGTGTAATTCCAGGAAAGCGACGAGAGCCGGCGTTCGATGGTGCTGACTGCATTTGGCGCAACCGTAGCCTGGCCTGTCGCACAGGCCGTAATGTAGAGGCCAACAATCTGTGGATCGGGCGGCTGCACTGCCAGTCCCTGCCGGCGACACCAACCAGAAAAATGCTTCCAGTCCGAGGCGTAGGCCAGCCTGGTGTTGGCCGAGCTGGCTGCCTCGACATAGTCCCGGGCGCGATCCGCCAGGCCGCGCAAATGGGCGCGATCGCCGCCCGGAATCGACACGGCGGAATTGCCGACGGGTGCCGCGGCTGCAGCACAGGGCAGGGGGGCGTTGCCGGCGTCGTTTTGCGTGGTTTCGTCGAGGTTTTGGGGCATTCTCTCTATAATGAGCAAAACGTCCGATAATGCAAGATTATCATTCGTTCTGAGATGCCGACAGGTAGGGCGGTTTACAACCAAATCGGTAGCAAAAAGCGCCGCTGCGTGTTACTCTGTTTGCATGAAAATCGCTGCTGATTTGCTCGAGATCGATCTGCCACCAGTGCCGAAGGTGCCGGCCTGGGCGCGCTCGCGCGGCGAGATTTCTTACGATGTCGACGGTGCTTACATGGCGGGTGCAGCGTTGAATTCGTTGGATAGTTTAGTGCGGCAGAGTTGTCCTTGGGCCGGTGCCTGGCGCCAGCGACTGGCCCTGCATAGTGCTAGCGCGGCGGTGAACTTGACCGGTCGGCGCGAGGACGAATCCGCGTTGCGCGATACCCATTTTCTGCGCGGCAAGGGCGATGATCCTGGGCCAGCCGGGCACCTGCTGATGGCCTGGCGCCGCTTGGCCAGCCGGACCACCAGTTGCGACGCAGAGTTGGTACGCCCGGTGGTCGAACAGCATTTTGCTCTGCAGTGGGATGACGTTCTTGCCGAGGTTGTCGCCAATGCCGAAGACCTGACGGCGTCGTCGCGGCCGGCTCCAGCCTTGGCGGCCGAGATTGCCGCTGCCGTCTACCGGGCCCGGCCCGATGCCGAATTGTTGGCCTTTTGGCTTGCTGACATGGTCCTCGCCCAGAAGTTCAGATGGCCTGTTCCGGTGCCCCTGCTGATGGGGCAGGTGGCTTCGCCGACCTTTAAATCGGGCGAACACCGCAAACGCATCCGGCCGGGAGGAGAAGGTTGGGGCAAGGCGGTGTTTTGGGCCTACGCCACGGCGGCGGCAGAAGCCTGCGATCTCGGGTCAGAGCTGGGGCAGCGGGCGGCAATACTGGCTTCGGCGGCGCCAAAGTTGCGCGCTAAAGGTGCTGGCGACGTCATCAAACTGCTACTGTCCGATGACGCGGTGCCGGGCTCCTGGTCCAGCCCAAGACTGTCGGCGCGCGGGGCTCGGCGGCTATTCGATCGCTTGGGAGAGTTGGGGGGAGTGCGCGAACTCAGTGGCCGGCCGACGTTCCGGCTCTACGGTTTGTGAGGCAGGGCAACGGGATGGCCAGGCGCAAAAGGACAGATGCCGAACCGCCGATCTTCGATTCCGAACTGGTCGATATGCCGGCTGACCTACGCTGGCGCGAATGGATGAACCGCATCGAAGCCGTACTGTTCGCGGCGCCCAAGCCGGTGGAGCGCGAGGTCCTGGCGCGGGTGATCGGTCGTGACGCCAGCATCGACCTGCTCATTGACGACATCCGTGAAAGCCTGCGGGGCAAACCCTACGACCTGGTCAGTGTCGCTGGGGGCTGGGCGTTCCGCACCCGAACGGCCTATGCCGATGCCATCGCCACGTCTGCTGCGGTGCCGGACCGGGCGATCGATCTGACTCAGAACGAGGCCATGGTGTTGGTGTCGATCGCCTATCACCAGCCAGTCACGCGAGCAGGGGTGTCGGAAATCCTGGGGCGGGAGGTGTCGCGCGACGTCATCGGGGCGTTGCGGGACAAGAACATGATCACCGCGGGACCCCGCAGCCCGACGGCCGGGGCGCCGTTCACTTATGTGACAACCAAGGGGTTTTTGGAGCATTTTGGGCTAGCTACGCTTCGTGATCTTCCCGAAATTGAGGCGCTCCAAGATGCTGGTCTTCTCTCCAGCGACCATGGCCAGCACGGCGACGTTCCGATTGGCAGTGACCGCTCCGCTGACGAGGCATAGGATTTTGGGAGTGTCAGTGCCACGGTTGTATGGATGCTCGGAAGCGCTCAACCACCCGCCATCTTCGCCGCACCGCAACTTAGACTTTATATTTCATCAATCGAAATATCGAGATAGCGCTCCGGATCGCAACGACAGCACTATGGCATGACGCGCATATCCCACGTCCCATAAGGAAAGTTGGAAACAGCCGAGTTGGCGCTCATCGCGGCGATCAGGCGGGGTCAACCTGGACCGTGACCTTCGTGATGTTAAACTTTGAGACTGCGCCGCCGATCGCCTTCGCGGGATCAAATAGCGCTAAGTTCATCCCGTCGCTGACCGAGCTGCGGTAAACGACGCCGTCATAGCCGTTCTTCTTGATGAACTCACAGAGATACTGGCTGGGAATGTAATCGATTGCGGCCCCACGAGGCAGCACAGGGCGTGTCAACTCATCCCCAAGCCGCTCCAGAAACGCAATGTCCGCCCGCAGCTGACCGATCGCGCTCGCATCGGCCAAAAGGAAGGGCGACACCAGCTTGCGCGGGTTACGCAAATCCACCGCGCGCAGCGGCATAGGAATTGTGAACTCGGCGACGCACGCCACCTCGCCGGTATGAGGCCGGACTTCCGCGGCCGCGGTCTCTGGAATTGAACCGAGATACAAATATGGAATGCCGGGCGGGTTCGCGCGCCCGTGTGATGCAAGCCGCTTTGGCGGAGCACCCATTTCTCCAATAAGATAAACTGTGTCGTCGGACAGGATACGCGCCCGGTACCACTTCGCAGGCATGTCATCCGTCGGCAAATGGCCAAGCAACTCCCGCAGCCGATCCGCGTCCAGGACCTCGTCCAGGAAGTACCGGTTCTTCCACATCAGTTCATCGCGCAGATTTTCCCATTGCGCGAGAGCTTTGCTGTCATAGGCGGACGACGGCGCGAACGGCTTGCGGACGATGTCGCCGTCATCGAGAATCTCAGCGAGTAGCTCCTTCGAATGCGCAACGTCCATTGCGGCATGGCTGAACAGCTGCCAGTCATCTTTCATCCATTCAACTAAGGTTTTGCCCGCGGAATCTGCTTCGTAGATCCCGATTAACAACTCGAAGATGTCAGCGAGGGCACGTGGTTCAACCAGGATAACGGCTGTCGACCCGCAGAAGTCACAGTCCCCCATTCCATGGCTGAGCGAGGGGATGATGTCGCGGCGAAGGCCACGGTCGTCGAAGCATTCGGGGCAACAGAACTTCGGCATGTGATTGCCCGCTACTCGGAAAAAAAGTCTGCGAGCGTCTCGATATGATGGCGCATCGAAAGCTTCTTGACCTGCCCGAGCCCCGGGAAGTGGCCTTTTTCATGCAACTCCCGAAATTCGGCGATGGCTGTGCTAGCAAACAGTCTGGAGGTTCCGGAATCCAGCTTAGCGATCAGTTTTGCCAGCGCTTGGGCAAACTTACCGCCCGGATCAGTCGGCGTGTCCTTTGTCGTTGATACGAAATGATAGATGTACATCACCTCGTCCTTGTCGGGGTCGAGGAACGTCAGGTGGATCGCGACAGCGTACGCGGGGCCGCCACCTTCAACATAGTCGTCGCCAACGATTAGGAAGTCGCCGAACCCGTCCATGTCTTCCTCCTCGAATGTGAGGTGGAGGTCTGAAAACAATTCGACTGCTGGATGATCGGCGTTGCGCCGCCGTTCGAACCCGTCACGAAGAAGGATACGGGTTTTGCTGCCTTTCAGGTGTTTCCGGTAGAGCTTGTGGCAGTGCTTTTCGAAGAAGACGTGTCGAGTCTCAGAGAGGTCATTCCCGAGCGCTTCTGCTAGCGCCTTCGCTTCGGTGAAACCGGCATGGATGAATACAGGACGATGTGCCTGGTGCTTGGTGTGACAGGCCATCGCGTCATCGATATTCATGTCGTTGGTGAGCAAGATGCCGGCGCTAATGCCGTCTTTATTTAGAAATCCATTTCCCAGAAGGGTCGAGATGCTCACGCCGTCCTCAGCATGATCGCCATAGGCTGGATTAATGATCACGATCGCCTCGCCGCCGGCGTCGCAGATCGCCGTCAGGGTTCTCTCTAATCCCTTGAGCGCCTCCCGCACCGGCTCAATGATGGGCACGAACCCCGATCCAGCCATCAGTGCTGCGGTTTCGCGAATGGCGATCAGCTCGAACTGCTTGCCACGAAAATAGGGGTGATACATGCGTTAGGCCCAGGCCATCGACTCGCCCAGCGGCGTAGAGATCGCTTCTACCACATGGGCATGGTCTGCACGGCGCACCGGAATTGAAAGAGCGGCAGCGTGGAGCGAGCGCGGGAGCCGGTCGACGAGGTAAGCTAGTGGCGCCAGATCGCGGGTGCGTTTTAAGGTCCGCACCACTTCGCGGTGAACCGCGACGGGGTCCAGATGCGCGAATAGCGCCCGCATGGCGGCGTGGCGCTGTGTATTGGGAACATCAGGAACGGCAATGCTAAGCGCTTTCAGGATACTCGCAGCTTCTGCTGAACGAAGCGATTCGAACACCGTAGCCGGGCAGATTCGCTCGGGACAATCTACTGCGTCACGCACGGTCGCGATGCGGTAGCGATGCGACAAGCACAGGATACCGACATCCTCCGGAAGGATCAGTCGGACGCCGTCCACATGGCGCTCGCTGACTACAACGTTCACAGATGCGAATACGCGTTTGTAGTTTTCCACTTGGTTGATCAGACGCGCGAGGGAGTCTCGCTCGGATTTGATCTCGTAGACCGTCGAGGTTCCGTTGAGAATGACAAGATCGGCTTTGCACGATCCGGCGCGAAATTCGTTTAGCATTGAGGCGGTGCGCAAGGAGTGTTTGCCCATCAGTATCTTGTGGGTCAGCGCTGACCGATAGATATATTCATCGCGTAGTCCGGCGACCCTGAGAATCGAGAAAGCGGCCTCAAAGGCATCCCCGACTGTGGCTTCTTTCGCGCACAGCTCGGCGAGGCGGGTCTCGCCGAGTAGACGTCCAAACAGCGCAGAGCGCCCCTTCCGGGCCAGTTGCTGGAACACGGCCGAAGAGAACAGGCGCGTCAGCGCTGAAAGTTCTGTTGTACTTACGGTCACGTTTTTCCCCGACGCGCAGACTTAGGCCGCGACTGAGCCAGTTTAGCTTAGCGGCCCTACAACGCAAATCGATAATGCTCAATGGGTTACCTCACCTATCAAGCCGCCATGCTCATATTTGCCGGCAATGCTGGATATCGCGGTCCGGACGTTGCGACTGCCATTGCTGAGAGCATCGGCTCCCGCGAGGCAATTCTCGCGGTCAGTCAATGCGACGTCATCTTCAGTTGCGTCGACACCCACGAGGCAAGGCAGATTGTTGACCTGATCGCGTCTGCCTTTCTTATCCCCTTGTTCGACGTGGGCGTTGTCATTCCGACGCGGAAGGTGGGGAACGACGGAGTAGCAATAGCCGACGTTTGTGGCCGGATCGACTACGTCCAGCCTGGGGGTTCTACTCTTGCTGACCGGCGCGTATTCACTCCCGAGAGCCTCCGCGCGGAATGGCTGCATAAGGCGAACCCAGGCGCATTCAAAGAAGAGCAAGAAGCCGGCTACATCAAGGGGCTGACCGAACAGGCCCCTTCCGTTATCTCGCTCAATATGCGGGCAAGTTCGGCCGTCGTGATGGAGCTCATCGCTCGTACCTTTCCCTTCAGGCACGATGCGAATGAGCTTTATGCCCGGACCACGTTCAGCCTGGCGGCAGCCGAGGAGGAATACACCCCGGAGAGCGAATTCGATCGAGACCCCGACACGGAGCTAGCCCGAGGCGCAGAAGAGCCGCTGCTGGGCATTCCCGCGCTCGGCAAGCCAAAGGGCAGAAAGTGATGAGCCTGCCCCGCTGGTTTCATCGTCTGTGGGATCGGTTCGGCCCCGCGCGTCGACTTCAAACTGTCGTGGGAGACGAGTTGCCCTCCGCGATGCCGTCCAGGGACTTGGTGCTTGCTATCGATGATGGCGAGCCATGGAGTGTGGGCATGATGTGCCCATGCCGCTGCGGCGCCATGATCGAAATGCTTGTGGTCGATGCCGGGAAGCCACGATGGGACATCGCCGTAGATGCCAAGGGTCGGCCGACTTTGCGTCCATCCGTCTGGCGGAATACCGGATGCAAGTCGCATTTCTGGCTGCGTTCGGGCCGGATAGTTTGGTGCGGCAATTCCGAAGCGGACTAGCGCTTTGACTAGCCAGGGTCGATACAGAGAGCCGGGTAGTTGGGTTATCGCATACACGAAAAAGCATGTGAAACACCGCGCGCCCTGGGCATTCTCCCTAGGTCTTAGGAGGCTGGCGGCTTTGGAACGGCAATCGCCGCGTCTATTTCAAGCAGCGCATTGACCACGCTCTCCAGCAACTGCAGACCTTGCACGGCTTGTGGGTTCCTGCCATCGACGCCAAGGCGCTCAAGGCCACTTTGCACCAGGGTCGAACCGAGGTGCGAACCGGCATTGCGAAGGTCAATCATACCAAACAGCGGCCCCATCATCTTCCTGGCCTGTTCCTCGGTTAGGACGGTACCCAACAAGCGCTCAATGGCCTTTAATGACCCTGGCTTCTTCTCGCCCTTGGCCAATGGGGGGCATTGCGCCAGCACCACATCAACATCAACCCGTTCGGTGAAGAGCTGGGTCAATTGCTTGGAAAGTTCCAGCAAACCTTCCGTCTCCGCACTTCGGAACCGATGGGCTCGCGTGAACAAGTCCGGCACCTGGGCATTCTCACGAAGCAGCTGCTGACCATACCGCTCGCGGAAGCTCGAAGCGACACTATCGACGGCCTTTTCAATAAGGGCTTCTGGCGCCTTGGTCGAGGCCGGCTGGACCATCATCTGCGCCTCAAAAAGCTCCTTGGACACACCGCCATCCGGGGTGACGTTGTGGGCGGCCCAAATTCGCTGTTCCCATGGCTTGAGCATGCCGATGTCCTTGGCGAAAACGGTGATCAGACCAAGGTCGTTGACACCGAAATGGACGGTGTCTGAGGTCGCACCCACACCACCAGTATCTCGCGACGCCCAATGAAGCCGACCACCACGATGCCGAAGCAAGGCATTGATGATCCCCGGGTCAAAGTAAAGCCAACCGATGTCTCCATGCAGCCGCGCAGCGGCCACCCGGGTACCATCCGGCTTGGTCACGAAAGAAACCTCATCGGCTGGCTTATCACCGCGGACACGAGGGCTGAATGTTCCCGGCTCCAGCCATTCAGTTCGCCATATGGCGCCTCTGGTGAAGAACGATCCGCGAGGATTGGGCCAACCTGCCGAGGTGGTAGTGTATTCGAGCAGATCTCGCCCCTCAGCCACGTTGATTGGCTTGCGAGACCAGCCGTAGCCGGGATCCTTCTCAGTCACTGCCGTCCGCTCGGCATAGCTCGAGCAAAAGAGACGCATCCCCCGTGCTGCTAGATAGTCGTTGAGGAATTCAGTTTTGATCTCGATGGAAACCGGCTCCCCATTATCGCCTCGGGCCAGCCGTACGACCTCCGGCCACCCTTCTTCGGGCCGGTACCAGCGATCGCCTTCCTGGATAAGCCGGAGCGCCACAACCAGATCAGGATGCAGATGCCAAATCTCCTTGCTCGGCTCCTCGAGGTGCTGGGCAATGACCAGGTTGATGCCAAGTTCGGTGTCTCCCCAGCCACGGAACACATCCGATGACTGGTAGCCCCATGATTCCATACCTGCCCGATGGGGGTTCAGCCCGACATCGTTCCATCCCATCGTGTCTACATCAGCGGACTTGGCGGAATGAACCGCGGCGGTCGCTGTCCCGTGGAATTCGGCTACAGAGATGACCCGAGGCGGGAGATCGTTAAGCGTCGACTCCGTCACCCTCCGCAAGGGGGTCCAGGTGCGCGCCGCGAGCTTCGGCAAGTCAGCCAGATTGAAGAAGGTCTGCTTGATCGTCATAGGCGCTCCTTTGCCTGGCGCAGACCAGGAATCGGTGCCGCGATCGAGATGTGGACCAAGATACGCTCTGCGGCAACGGTGGAGCCTGGGAAACCCCTGCTCCCTTGCTTGGGTGAGCCCTTGGGGTGGACTGAGCGAGGTTGAAGTGCCCACTATGGGATGCCCGCTCGCGCCCCCAGGCGTTTTGCGGCGATTGCCAACACATATTTGCGGCGGACGCTCGCCTCGCCGATCTTGGCTATCTCTTCGAACTAGCCATGGGCAATCCGAGTTGAGGCGTTGTCTGCATCGATCAAAGCAGCGAGACGAACGGTCAAGGGCCGGTCGCGGTCCTGGTTGGATAAAGTAGTTGGGCGCTATGGCACTTAATATAGTGAAAACGTTGTTTTTGCCCATTGTGCCGACAGGGCGCTGAGGAGATTGTTGTCCTACGATCCAAGAGGGGGCACCTATGTCTGTTCTAGATATTCCTCTCCGAAAGGCCCTTCAGTTATTCTATGCGCCCAATTCACTGCGTCGATCCATTTTGAAAGAGGACATTCGACTTGATCGTAAAAAGGAAGCCGGCGGCACTAGAAGTCGAGGCGGCGACTTCTACCTACCCTTTTGGTCAGACGTTAAGATGCACATCTCTGGCCGAGGCGACCTAGCGCAGCTGACCCAAGATCGCATCCGATCGAACAGGAATTTCAAACGACTTTATCCGCTACTGACCAATGGAATTCTCGAACTGCTTAGCGCAAAGCTGCGCTGGTCAAACGAGCCCGTGGAGATCGTTCCTATAAGCATGCACGGCAACCTGCGTATCGAAACTTTGGGAGCCACAGTTCGGATAAGGGATGCACTCCATGCGCGCGTCCGGGGGGAATATACACGTGTGGTATACCCATACTTCAGTGAAGAGCCGCCGCTCTCGGAAGAAGGAGGGAGGCTAGGGCTCTGGGCAATGCAACAAGTCCTAACTGAAGCAGACTCCGCTGACATGCGTGTTATCGATGCACTGCGTCGTACTTTCTTCTCTCCGCAAATGACGCCGTTGCAGGGCAACGAGGAGGCAGTTTTTCATGAAAAGTACAGGACGTTGATTGGCGAGTGGGAGCGACTGAAGCTGGAGTGAGCGAATGCGCGAATGTCGTCTAGGCTGTTTAGCCTTTCACATGCCATAGACAGCGCCCTTATGAGGAGAAGTCATGGTGACGGCCCGTGCCTAAGTCCGGTAGCCACAAATCGCAGCACTATATCCCAAGGAGCTACCTTTCCGCCTGGTGTGATCCGCATACGCCTGCTGGAATGCAGCCCTTTGTGTGGACCTTTGATCCCAGTGGCGGCGTCGGCCGCAAGCGAGCACCCCAAAACCTCTTCACCGAGACCGACATCTACACGATCCTCGGGCCGGACGGTTCCCGGGATCTGCGGATAGAGTTTGAACTGTCGAAACTTGAGCAGGGCCTGAAGACACTCGTCACAGACTTCGTAGCCAGCCACCGCCAGTTGCCTCGGCTTCGGCAATGGCAGTTGATCGCCTTCATCGCAGCGATGCACGGGCGTACGCTTGAAGCGAGAGAGATCCAACGGACGCTTTGGCAGCAGACCTTGGACGCGGCTGAGAAAAAGGCCGTTGCTCTAGGTATATCCGCAAATTCCGAGGCGCAGCTAAACAGCATTCGAAAAGCGGTGGCGTCGCCTATGCAGTTTTTGTTACCGGGAGCCATGATGGATGGTCTGACCATGCTAAGTGAAGTGACGATGACTATTATGTGCTCCGTTGAGCCCGACTTCATTACTTCAGACAGTCCGGTAACTTGGTTCGATCCAACTGTGCCTAGGGAGAGATTCTTAACTCACAAGAGTTCTCTAGCGAATCCGGGCATCGAGGTGGTGATGCCGCTTTCGCCGCAGCATACAATTATCTTGCATTACCCAAGAACACCCTTCGAAAAGCCGGTCCGTTACGTCAGTGCTGGTTCGGCGACCGTCGCTGCCCTAAACAAGCGCACGGCGCACTACGCCCACAGGGCCGTAGTGTCATGGAGAGACGGGTCTGACCCCGAATGGCGAATAGGGGCGCCGGACCGGTCGGATTGACGTCACTCAATGCCAGGATGTTGCTGGCGAATGTCTGCTTTGGGGATTGGTCGAGGGGCGTTGAACGGCAGGAATGGGGGCGCATTGCGGACGGAAGAGGGGCCAGCGACAGGCATTGGACGCTATATTTGCCTCAGCAGTGGGTTGACAGTCCACCTAGCTGGACCCATTTTGTAAACAAATGGAACGGGAATGCTCGTTCGGCGTCGGGCCTCGGGGAATACCTCGGGGCCCTTCGCTTTTCTCACGGGAATATTTTCAGCCCGTAGCCGCGTATTTTCCCAGCCGCACTCCGACGGAACTTGGGTTCTGCAAGATCGTAGGCCCGGTTTGGCTGGTCAGGAGCTATTATGTGCCGGGCGACCGGGTAGGCCAAAAGGTCGGCCATCTGCAGCCCCGCTGAATTATGCTTCTTGTCCATGAAGCGGATGTCGAGGTTTGGCATGGGTCCAACCTGGTTGCCGCCAGCGGCAATACGCCTGAACTCGAGCTCTAGGTCATCGTCCTCTTTCCGGCCTCGCTGTTCGACCAGTATCCAGGTCTTGCGGTGATCTTGCCCTCGTTCGGCCAAGAACCGCTGCAGGCGCTCCATGCAGAAAGTTAGCGCAATTTTGTATGGATTGTCGGGATCATGGTACTTCTGCACATGACGTTGCTTATCAATTGCAGCCGCTATGAGCGTGACCGGCGCCTGTTCGACGACATAATTCACAGTTGCCATGAAGCGGTCGCGCACGGTCTGATTGAGCAAGATGGAAAAGTCACCGGACGACTTCCGGATCTCGCGGCTATGTAGAACAACGCCGTCATGGCCCCAAAACTCGAACTTGAGTGCCTGCACAAGCGGTACCATTGCTGTCCGGTAGGCCTCTTTCTCGAAGATGCAGAAGGTGAGCACAAACACCGGATTCTGCGGATTTATGCTGACAAGCCCGTGGTCGCCGCTCTCATCGACGTAGACTATAAAATCACTGAATTCCATGCACCCAGCGTTGCACAGACGCGAGATTCTGCCAATGCAATGGAAGCGTGACGGCACTCATGCACGGGGAGTCGGGCCGGATTCGCATAATATTTGTTGGGGAACCCACAGTGCCTCAGCGGCGGCCACCAACATGTGCGGCCCTGCTAACGGCAATCGGTCGGCCGCATGAGAATGGAATGATCGGTCTCGTCCACCGCGGCGCCCGCCTCACGACGCGCCAGCACTTGGTCAATGGGCGACGCAGACTACGACGTCGTCCTAACTGGAATTAGCATGTGGTGCCGCATGACGAGGTCGGCGCGCTCGACTATGGCTAGGCCATTGCGCTTTTGCCGGCGCCACCGGTTAAGGCGGCAACGCGATGGGGGGGCCGCGCGCCGATACCGGTCTTTTGTACGCGAGCGACGGGATGGCTAGTTCAGACTAACTTCAAAATTCGGTGCGGGCGCGGAAGGCCGACGGACTTGCGCTCCACAAGCGGGCAATCAATCTGGAGTCTGCCTGCTATGATGCCTAGTTTTTGCGCTTCGCGCTTAGCGTAGATGTGCGTAATCGCACGTCTTCCCATATCTTCGTGCGGAACGCGGATTGTGGTGAGCGGAGGCTCCAGATGACGGGATGAGGATGCATCGTCGAAGCCGATGACCGAGAGGTCGCGCGGAATCGATAGCCCAGCTTCCTTTGTGGCCTCGTAGCAGCCGATGGCCATCTCGTCGCTGGCACAGAAGATCGCCGTGGGTGGCTCGGGCAGAGCGAGCAGTTCGCGGGTGCAATCGTGGCCGCCTGAAAGCGTCCAGTTGCCTGATCGGACGAGTTTGGCGTCGAACGCTATGTCGGCGGTCTTGAGGCCGCGCTTGTAGCCGCGCAGACGGTCCTTGCTAGCTTCCATCCAGCCTTCGCCGTTAATGAAGGCAATGCGCCGGTGGCCGGAGGCCGTCAGGTGGCGCACGGCCGTTTCGGCGCCCAGCGCATGCGCCGGCAGGATGGCCGGAGCAATGTCGCCTTTAGTGTGGCAGTTGATGAGCACGACGGGAACCGAGCTCATACCAACGGCTGTCATGATTGACCGATGTGGGCCCAGTCGCGCATTCCGATGGACATGATTGTTTCGGGCTGATCGATGAGGTTGTTCCAGGCTTGGCATGACGCGTCGATGATGGCGTCGTAGGTATCGAAGACGCGGTTGGAGAGCCAGTTCTGCCTGAGGTATTGCCAGATGTTCTCGACCGGGTTCAGTTCGGGAGAGCGCGAGGGCAGGAAGATCAGCGTCATGTTCTTCGGGACGACGAGTTTGCCCGTGGTGTGCCAGCCGGCGCGGTCGAGCAGCAGAACGGCATGAGCGCCGCGCTGAACATGCCGGCTGATCTCGTCGATGTGGAGTTGCATGGCGAAGGTGTCGGCAAAGGGCAGCGCCAGCCCGGCGCCCTTTCCCTTTGCCGGGCAGATAGCGCCGAACAGATAGGCGTTCTGGTAGCGCTGATCTGCCGGTTGCCGTGGGCGGGTTCCACGCCTTGCCCAAAGCCGGGCGATCCCATTTTTCTGCCCGATCCGGGCCTCGTCCTGGAACCAGATTTCGATCGGCTTGCCCTTGGGGAGATGGCAGATATGGGCGGTCAGCGCCCGCGGCCAGTTTTTTTAAACGCCGCCACCGTCGCGGCGTCCTGACCAGGATGCAGCGGGCGTGCGCTCATGTGGGAGAAGCCGAGTTTCTTGAGAAGCGTGCCGACATGGCGCTCGTGATACTCGATACCGAACCGCTCCCTAATGACGCGCTGAAGATCTACTCGGCGCCAGCGAACAACGCCGTCTACATCCGGGTCGGGACCGGTCTCGACGATCTCGGCGAGTTCGACCTTCTGCTCTTCCGACAGCCGCGATGACGGACCGGGTGACCAGTGGTCGAAAAGGCCATCGGGGCCGGCTTCGTTGAACCGATGAACCCAGTCCCGAAGCGTCTGGCGGTCCATGCCGCCGATCCGGGCGGCGTCGGCGCGGCTCATGCCGTCAAGCACGGCTGCTAGTGACAGAAGTCGTCGGCTCTGGTTGGCGTCCTTGCTCCGTGACGCCAGCCGCCGGAGTTGAGAAGGGGTATAGTCCTGTCGCAGTCGAACCGATCCGGGCATGGGCGAATTTCCTTCGCCGACATCGAATCAGCAACTCAACAGTTTGGGAATCCCCCGCGAGTCAGACGTCAGAGCCGTTGGTATCAGTTTCTGCGGCAGGGTATACTGGCGCGTGAAGAAGGCCGCGAACACCACGCCCACCACCCGATGTGCGAACAGCAGTTCGAGCGCCGCGGCGCGCAGGCGCTCGTCGTTCTGGGTCGGCAGGACGACAAGCACGGCGCCATTTTCCCAAGCCAGCTGCCGTGCCGATTCGATCGCCTTGTTGGTGATGGGGTTGGACGTGCTGTCGTCGATGATAAAGCCGATGGCCTGGATGCCGCCCTGACCGACCGGCGCGCGCATCCAGACGCGATAACCCAGCGTTTCGGCCGCCTCGCGGACGAGACCGCGCGTCTTTTCGGTGACCCGCGTGCCGCCGGTTTCGTTGAGCACCATCGAGACGGTGGCCTGGCTGACTCCGGCAAGCTTGGCCACGTCGACCATGGTTGGTCTCGTGCTGGCTTTTTCCGTCTTGCGTCTGTTCATCACCCTCTCCGCCAGAAGGACATATCGCAGGATTTTGTGGAAGGAAACTGCCCCGAAGCGCCGGTTATAGAAAACTGACCTGTGCTTGACAGTGGTTATAAATAACTAATAGCATTACCACGTGCTGGAGGAGCGCAGGGACGATCCTGGCGACGGGATATGTCCGATGTCGGTGCCATTCGAGGAATGGCGTGGGAGGAGAACAAGATGACGATTTCGAGAAATTGCGCGACTGGGGTTATCATGACCAAACCCAACATCTTGTGGATATGCACTGACCAGCAGCGCTGGGACACGCTTGGCATTACCGGCAATCGCCATGTGCGAACTCCGGTGCTCGACAAGCTCTTCGGCGAGGCAGCCTGGTTCTCCGGGGCCTATTGCCAGTCGCCGGTCTGCACGCCCAGTCGCGCGAGCTTTCTCACCGGCCGCTATCCGCGTACGACCCGGACGCGCCAGAACGGGCAGGACATGCCGGCCGACGAAATGCTGGTGACGCGGCTGCTCGCCGAGAATGGCTATACCTGCGGTCTATCGGGCAAGCTCCATATCTCGGCGGCCAATCCGAGCGTGGCGCCGGTCATCGAACCGCGCATCAATGATGGCTATGCCGCCTTTCACTGGTCGCATCATCCGGGTTGTCGGATGGTACTTAATGACTACGGCAGCGCGCAGAACTGGCCACTCAACGAATACAATCTATGGCTGCTCGAGCGCGGCGCCGAATACCGGGCTGACCCCTATCGGGGCTCCAGATATGTGAAGGCGGGGCCCGAGACAAAGAACCACCAGACCACCTGGTGCGCCGACAAGGCCATCAATTTCGTCAAGGCGCATGAGGCGAACGACCGGCCCTGGCTGTTCTCGGTCAACTTCTTCGACCCTCATCACCCCTTCGATCCGCCCGCCGAGTATCTCGATCGCTACCTCGACCGGCTCGACGAGATCGAGTTGCCGAACTACCGGCCGGGAGAGCTGGAAGAAAAACCTGCCTTCCAGAAGATCGACCACCAGGGAGCCTATGGCGGCAATGCCGGCATGCCCTACGACGAGATGACCGATCATGACCACAGGCTGGTGCGCGCGGCTTATTTCGCCATGTGCGACTTGATCGATGACCAGGTCGGCCGCATGCTCGACGCCCTGCGCGATACCGGTCAGCTCGACAATACCATCGTCATCTTCATGTCCGACCACGGCGAGCTGCTGGGCGATCATGGCGTCTATCTCAAGGGGCCGTTCTTCTACGAGCCCAGCGTCCATGTTCCCCTGGCGATCTCGTGGCCGGGCCATATTCCGGCCCGCCGAATCGACGGGCTGGTCGAACTGACCGATATCGCGCCGACCCTGCTCGAGGCGGCGGGGCTCGATATCTGGCCGGGCATGCAGGGCCGCTCGCTCTGGCCGCTGCTGTCGGGCACCGAGACGCAAACCGGCGTCGCGGATGTCTACTGCGAATATTACAACGCCATGCCCTGGCATAAAGAGCCGCATCTGCCATTCGCGACCATGCTGCGCACCGGGACGATGAAGCTGGTGGTTAGCCACGGCGACCGGCGCGGTGAGCTTTACGATCTGAATGCAGACCCCGACGAGACCACAAACCTGTGGGACGATCCAAACCGCCTGGCGGAGAAATGCGACCTGTTGCAGCGTCTTTGCGACCGGATGGCCTTCACCGTCGACCCGCTGCCGCTGCGCCGCGCCCCCTGGTAACCCAGCGAGATTCCAAAAATGACCGATCCCCGTTCGGGCCGTGCGCCGGCCACGCCACTCATCGTCCACGACCCCTTCATGAGCGTCTGGTCGCATACCGATGAGCTGACCCAATCCTGGCCGACGCACTGGACCGGCAAGAACCAATCGATGGCGGGCATGGCCCATATCGACGGCAAGAGCTATCGCTTCATGGGGCTGGTGACCCGCACCGGCATGGAGGGCCTGTCGCAAATTTTCTTGGTTAACGGCCTGTTGACCACCAGCGGAGAAATTGCCGCTCCCAATGTAGCGGAGCGTAGCCATGATTCTGAATGCCATTGCCGACAAGCTGAAGCGCCAATCAAAGGACGACTTCAAAGGTCGGCATTTCGAGGCATGGCTCATCATGCAGGCGGTGGCCTGGTATCTGCGCTATCCGCTCAGCTATCGAGACCTTGAGGAGATGTTTCGGGAACGTGGTTTCGAGGTCGATCACAGCACTGTCAACCGCTGGGTTTTGGCTTATGCGCCGATGATCGAGAAGCGGCTTCGCCAGTTCCGACGCCCGCATTGTGGTTCGATCCGGATCGACGAAACGTACGTGAAGATCCGCGGCAAGTGGCGCTATCTGTACCGGGCGATCGATAAGCATGGAAACCCGATGGATTTCCTGCTGGCGGCCAGGCGCGACCTGGATGCTGCAAAGAGGTTCTTCCGCAAAATGCTCAAAGACGAGCCCCTGTTATCGCCTAAGAAGATCGGCACGGATGGAGCGAATACCTTCCCATCCGCGATTAAAGCATCGGTAGATGATGGTCTGCTTCAGCCCAACCCCGTGCACTACGTCACAAAGCATCTCCAACAACGCATCGAGAGTGACCATTTTCGGGTTAAGAAGAACATGCCCAAGATCGGCGGCTTCCAATCCTTCAAAACGGCGCGTCGGACAATCGCAGGCTTCGAAGCCATGCTCTGGCTGAAGAAGGGCTTCGGCTTTTCCGGCGTGTGGACCGTAAATGATCAGAACGATCTGCTCGCGCACCTCTTCGGACTACAAAAGGTTAACAAAGCATGAAAACGAGGACGCTCAGTGGATAATTGCGCGCTCCGAAAATGTTTGCGACAAGCCCCAGATATTTGATAGGCCATCTGCACTGGTTTGTCGAAACATGGGCGAACCGGCAACCTCGGCGGGTTGATCCCGGCGAACCAGGGCCCAGTGCCGGTTCCACCTGCTTTCGACACAGGGCTAGCCGGACGCCGGGTTGCGATCTAGGAATTGGAATGAAATCGAAGCACCATCAATATATGCAGGTCGCAATATGACCCATAGCTGCTGCGCGCCGCACCGCGACCCGATCCCCGAACAAACGGACAAAGCTCTAGCCCCGATCCTGGCAGCGGCCAGGCCGGTCGCTACCGAAACTGCCAATATCCCCGGCGGCCAGGTACAGGTCGGAACCCGGCGGCCCGTTCACGACGGTGACGGCGAATCCCCTGTGCGCGCCGTGCGCGTCAAACCGTTTCGCATGGACGTGACCGCGGTCACGAACGAGCGGTTCGCGGCCTTCATAGCGGCCACGGGCTACGTGACCGAGGCCGAAAAATTCGGCTGGTCCTTTGTCTTCTTCGACATGCTGCCCGAGGCAACGATCACCCAGGGCGCGGTGGGGACAGAGTGGTGGCGACGCGTCGACGGGGCGACATGGGATCGCCCCGAGGGGGAGGGCAGCAGCTTCTCCGGGCGTGAACAATATCCGGTGATCCATGTCAGCTGGAACGATGCCTCCGCCTTCGCGCACTGGGCCGGCGGGCGCCTGCCCACCGAGGCAGAGTGGGAACATGCCGCACGCGGCGGGCAGGCTGACCCGATGTTTCCGTGGGGGGATCGGGAGCCGAACGATACGGACTTCATGCCATGCAATATCTGGCAGGGCAGCTTTCCCGGCACTAATACCGCCGCTGACGGACACCGCTGGACCGCTCCCGCGCGCTCATTCGAGCCCAATGGCTACGGGCTCTACAACATGTCGGGCAACACCTGGGAATGGTCGGCAGACCGCTGGCGGGTCCGGTCGCTGAAAAAGGCCAGCCGTCAGCGTGATGCCGGTGCCGCCGCCACCGAACAGCGCGTGATGAAGGGGGGCTCCTTCCTCTGCCACCGCAGCTATTGCTATCGCTATCGGATTGCTGCCCGTCACGGCAACACGCCCGATACGACCACAAGTCATGTCGGCTTCCGGCTGGTCTATTCCCCGGCTGACGATTGAGGCGCTCAGGCGCTCTCGCGTACCAGCAGCCTGTGTGGAACAATGAGGCGTGGTGGCTCATCCACCGGTTTTCCATCAATGCGGGCCAATAGCCGCTCCACCGCCAGCCTGGCGATGACGTGCCGGTCAGGCGCAATGGTCGTCAGCGAGGGCGTCGAGTAGCGCCCCTCGTCGATATTGTCGAAACCGACCACGGCAATGTCCTCGGGCACGCGCAGCTTGTGCTGATGAATGGCGCGGATGGCACCAAGCGCCAGCAGGTCGTTGAAGCAGAATACGGCGTCCGGCCGCTTTCCCGATTCGATCAGGTGCGTCATGGCGGCAGCGCCGTTTTCGCGCTGGAAATGCGTCGTCGAAATGATGAGGTCCTCGACGACGTCCAGCCCCATCTCCGCGTGGGCCTTGCGATAGCCCAGTGTGCGAATTTGGGCGGCGCTGCCCCCCCAGCGTTGCTCGCCAATGGCGGCAACCCGTCGGCGCCCCTGCTTCAGCAGATGGCCGGTAGCTTCGGCCGCTGCCGCAACATTGTCGATCGAGACATGGTCGAAGCCGGGATCGAACAGGCGCGGTCCGAGCAGGACGAAGGGCACGTTCAGGATACTGCGTAGCTCGGCGTCGCTCACGCGCGAGGGGCTCAGAATGACACCATCGAACAGGTTGGAGGCCGAACTGCGGATCAGGAAATCCTTCTCCTGCTCCACATCGCCCCCGGTATGGTCGATGAGCACGACATAGCCATGCCTGCGCGCCTCTTCGATAATGGACTGGCCCAGCTCACCGAAATAGGGCGAGCCGATTTCCGGCACGACCAGCGCGATGACCTTGGATCGCCCGGAGCGAAGGTTGCGCGCCATGACATTGGGCCGGTATCCGAGCCGGTCGCAGGCCTCCTGCACGCGGCGCCGGGTCTCTTCGGCCACGTGTATGTAGCCATTGACGACATTGGACACGGTCCGGGCGGAGACCCCCGCCACTTCAGCCACGTCCTTCAGGGTGGTTGCACGCATCTGCGCCATGTGGTCGATCCGCCAACGTCCAGCTTCTGTCTCTTCTGGATAAACCAAACTGCCGCCATTGACTATTGCAACGTTGAAAATTCTATGCACTCATGTTTGCAACGTTGAAAACGTCAACAACCGCGATCAAGAAGCGGTCAAAGCGAGGGATTCGCCGTGGCGGGAGTCGAATTGCGTGGTCTGTCGAAGAACTTCGGCGCGGTCAAAGTCCTGCATGACGTGTCGGTGGAGATAGCCGACGGCGAGTTCGCGGTGCTGCTGGGGCCTTCCGGCTGCGGCAAGACCACCCTGCTGCGCTTGATTGCCGGCCTCGAGGCCATGACAGAGGGCGAAATCCGCATAGATGACCAGCGCATAGACCAGTTGCGGCCCGGGCAACGCGGCATCGCCATGGTGTTCCAGTCCTACGCGCTCTATCCGCACATGTCGGTGCGCGCCAATCTGGCCTACGGGCTGAGGAATGTCGGCACACCCAAAGACGTGATCGACGAGCGCATCCGTGTTGCGGCTGGCATTCTCGAGATCGAGTCGCTGTTGGACCGGAAGCCCGCCCAACTCTCGGGCGGGCAACGCCAGCGCGTTGCCATCGGCCGGGCCATCACCAAGTCACCGAAGGTATTCCTGTTCGACGAGCCGCTGTCGAATCTGGATGCCAGCCTGCGGGCTCGTACCCGGGTCGAGATCAGCAAGCTGCACCAGCGCCTCGGCGCCACAATGATCTTCGTCACCCACGATCAGATCGAAGCCATGACCATGGCAACCAGGATCGTCGTCATGCATGCCGGCCGGGTCGAACAGGTGGGAGCGCCGCTCGAAGTGTATCGGCGACCGGCAACCCGCTTCGTTGCCGCCTTCATCGGCACGCCGCAAATGAACTTCGTTCCAGTGACCGGGGTGGGCAGCGACGGCGAATGGATCGTGCCGGCACTTGCCGATGGCACGAGCGTCGAGGCCCGGATCGCGCGGGAAGCGATGGGCGGCGCCATGCCGGTCGAAATAGGCTTCCGCCCGGACGAGGTCGAAATCGACGCCGCAGGACCGCTCCAGGCCGACGTGGACGTGGTGGAGAGATTGGGCGACCGTACTCTCGTCTATGCACACCTCGCCGATGGCACGGCACTGATCTACCAGGATCATAGCGAAAGCACGGTACGGCTGGGCGACCGCGTCGGCCTGCGGCCGCTGCCGCACAAGCTCATCGCCTTCGATGCCGAGGGCAGGACGTATCATCCTGGAGAGCCCGGATGACCGTCATCGCAGAAACGGCGGAGCGGGCAGGGGCCGCGACCCGGAGCAACAATCGCCCCCGCCGGCAATGGATCGGACTGCTCTTCGTTGCGCCCTTCGTGATGCTCTACCTCTGGCTGATGATCTACCCGCTCGTCATGGGCGTGGTCATGAGCTTCCAGTATCAGGACCTGCTGAGCGGCGTGACCGAGTTCGTCGGCTGGTGGAACTACGAAGACCTGTTCAGCGATCCGATATTCATCGGCTCGATCTTCAACACCCTGCGCTTCGTGCTGCTCACGGTGCCGCCCTTTGTCATCATCGGCCTGCTGATCGCTTTGGCGCTCAACCGGCCCACCCGGGGCGCCGCCATCATGCGGGCGCTGTTTTTCGGGCCGCACGTTCTGTCGGTGACGGTAGTCACGTTGATCTGGAAGACGGTTTACCTGCCCAATGTCGGCATGATCGACGCCGGCGCAGCCGCCATGGGCCTGGAGCCGGTGTCGGTATTGCTCAATCCTGACTGGGCGCTGGCCGCCGTCGGTCTGGTGACGGTCTGGTGGGCCATCGGCCTGCCCATGATGCTGTTCCTTGCCGCATTGCAGCAGGTGCCGGACGACATCTACGAGGCCGCCAAGCTCGATTCCGCCGGCCCCGCACGCATTCTCTTCACTATCACCATCCCCTCCATCGCCAAGATGATCGTGCTGGTGGCGGTGATCGAAGTGGTGCTGCAGTTCCAGGTCTTCGGCCAGATCAACCTGCTGACCGGCGGCGGACCCAACAACACCACCCGCACGATGGTGATGTTCATTTACCAGGCGGGATTCCAGCAGTGGCAGGCCGGCTATGCCGCCGCAGCATCGCAGATTCTGTTCCTCATCATGCTGGTCGCGGCAGGCCTTCAATTCTGGGCCAGCCGCCAGCGAGCGGAGGCTTGATGATGGCCGTATCCAAGAACCGCGAGCCGCTGTTCAGTCGCCTGACTTACTGGCTCGTCATCGTTCTGTCCCTGTGCTGGCTGATCCCGCTGTTCTGGGTGCTGGGTCTCTCGCTCAAGCCCAACGAGGAGCTGTCCTACGGCCTGGGCACTGTGTTCCGCGCGCCCTATACGCTCGAAAACTATTCGGACCTCGTGCGCTCGAGCCAGTTGGGAACCTGGATCGTCAACAGTGTCATCGTCTCGGTCATCCAGACCGTCCTGGTGCCCATCATCTGCTCGGTCGCCGGCTATGGCTTTGCCCGCCTCGACTTTCCCGGCCGGGGGCCATTGTTCGTCTTCGTGCTGCTGGGGCTGGCCATTCCGGGGCAGGCCATCATCATCCCGCTTCACTCCATGTTCGCCGAACTGGACCTGCACAACAGCTATGCAGGGCTAATCCTGCCGCATCTGGGTACGCCATTCGGCGTCTTTCTGATGGCGTCCTATTTCCGCGCCCTGCCCAAGGAACTGGAAGAGGCCGCAGCGCTCGATAACGCTTCGCGCTGGAAGATATTTCTCACCATCGCCCTGCCGCTTTCGGTGCCAGCCCAGATCACCCTGGCGATCTTCACCTTCCTAAATGCCTGGAACGACTATCTGTGGCCGCTGATCTCGGCGACGCGTCCGGACATGTACACGCTGACTATAGGGCTTGCGGCGACGCAGACCAATTTCGACCAGTCTGAAGGCATCGGCTATTTGATGGCGCAGGCGGTCTTCGCCGGACTGCCCATGCTGATCCTTTATCTCATTTTCCAAAAATACGTCCTGCGCGCGGTGGCCGGTGCTGGCGGACGATGACGAACAAGGCCACGGGAATGCTCAAGGAGGAGAAGCGCCCATGAAACTGATCCGCAAATTGACCCTGTTGGCTGCCACGATATCCTTGGCAGGCCTGACAGCCCAGACGGCCTTTGCGCAGACCGAAATTCGCTTCGCGCGGTTCTTCGGCTCGTGCGAAGCCGATTTTGCAGACATTACCGATCCGAGCACCGCCACCAATGAATGCGGCGTCATCACCGCGTTGACCAATAAGTTCAACGCCGAAAACCCCGATATCCGGGTGGTGACCGAGATCGTTGAGTGGCAGCCCTATTATGAGCAACTGGCCGGACGTCTCGCCGCCGGTGACGTGCCTGACGTCTCGGTGATGCATGCCGATGTTCTGGGTGAATTCGCTCGCCGCGGCCTGCTGCTGCCTCTCGGCGACGCCTTTGCCGAAGTGGGTATCGACGTGAACGATTTCGTGGCCAGTGGCCGTGAGAACGTGGAAGTCGACGGTGAGATCTATGGTCTGCCGCAGGATTTCATCAGCTGGCTCTGGCACACCAATAACGCCCTGTTCGCCGAGGCCGGGCTGGCCGATGCCGATGGCAAGCCGGTCATGCCGACCAGCATGGACGAGCTTTTCGAACAGGCAACCGCCTTCAAGGAAGCCACCGGCAAGCCATACCTGGCGCTACCGGTCGATTCCGGCTCCATCGCGCGCACGTTCTATACGCTGGTGTGGCAGCAGGGCGGCGAATTCTTCCCCGATGACACAAGGCAGATCGCCCTGCAGACGCCCGAGGCGACCGAAGCCCTGACCATGCTCAAGCGGCTGGTCGATGAAGGATTGGCCACCGCCTATACCGATGGCGGGGTGGGCAATTCGGAATTCCAGCAGGGCAATGCGGGCGTGGTCACCCAGGGGACCTGGATGATTGCCCCCTTCGTGGCCGCCTCGAGCAATGACGAGATGGCCCTGACCGACTACGGGGTCTACCCGTTGCCGCAGCTCTATGCCGAGAACGCCCAGTTTTCCGCCGGCCATACCTGGGTGATGCTGAAAAGCGAATCCCGCACCGAGGAACAGCGCCAGGCCGCGCTCAAGTTCATGAAGTTCCTCTATGACCACAATGGCGACTGGGCCCGCGCCGGACACCTGCCTTCGCGCCAGAGCGTGCTGGACAGCGCTGAATTCCAGGAGCTGCCGTTCCGGTCCGATATCATGTCCATCCCCGGAAACGCTCGCCACCATCCCAATACGGTCAACCAGCAGCGCGTCATGTTTTTCACTATCGGTGAAGAGCTGGCCGCCGCGGTCCTGGGGCAGAAGAGTGTCGAGCAGGCGCTCGCCGATGCCGAAGGCCGCGTCAACGCCGTGCTGCGCCGCGCACGCTGAATTCCTCCCACCGCCCTTCGAGGCGGTGGGTCCCCAATCCGTCCATCAGGTCTTTCCCAATCCATGAGCAAGCGGCCAAATATCGTCTATGTCTTCGCCGACCAGTTGCGTTACGACGCGCTGGGTTGCACCGGCAATCCGCAGGCCCACACGCCGAATATCGACCGCTTCGCTACTCAATCGGCATCGCTCACCAATGCGATCGTGAACACGCCGGTCTGCACCGCCTATCGCGCATCGCTTTTGACGGGCAAGCACACCACCAGCCACGGCATGGTCATCAACGAATTGCGGATGAACCCAAATCAGCGTTGCCTGGGTCACATGCTCACCGATGCGGGCTACAACACCGCCTATATCGGCAAATGGCACCTGTATGCCAACGAGCTGGGCGGCCACTACGAGCCGCGCAACTCCTTTGTCCCGCGCGGCCCACACCGGCTCGGCTTCGATGGGGAATGGAAGGCCTTCAACTTCCATCACGAAAATTATAGCCCGCCCGCCTATTACCATGAGGAAACGCCCGACAGGATCAGCTACGGCCCCGGCGAGTATGAGCCGACTGTGCAGACCGAGCATGCCATCGACTTCATCCGTCGCGCCGCGCACGACCCGGACGCACGCCCGTACTCGTTGACGCTGTCCTATGGACCGCCGCACGATCCTTGGGGGCCTGATAACGTGCCGGAGCGCTTCTGGCGCTTGTTCGAGACGGCGCAATTTCCGCACCCGCCCAACTATCGCGATTCAGACGACGCGCCCTATCGTGACCGGTGGGCGAGCCTGAACGAAGCCGAGCGCCGGGAGCTCGAGAACTGGCGCCGCGGCTATCACGCGCAGGTGGCGAGCCTCGACGCCGAATTCGGTCGCCTGATGGCCGCGATCGAAGCCTCGGGCCAGGCGGACAACACCATCGTCGTCTTCACCTCGGATCATGGCGAGATGTTCGGTGCCCATGGGCGACGAGCCAAGCTGATTTTCTACGAGGAAGCCGCCAACGTTCCCTTTATCGTCCGCTGGCCGGGGCGGGTTCCGGCTGGCACCACGCCCGATATCCTGCTCAGCACGGTGGACATCCTGCCAACTCTCGCCGGCCTGGCCGGCTTGCAGGCCGCGGGTGATGTGGAGGGTATGGACCTCAGCAAGCGGCTCCTGGGCGGCGCGGGGCCGGAGCCCGAAGTCGCCCTCATGCAGGGTTGTGGCGCCACCGCGCGCTGGGAAGACGGCCATGAATGGCGCGCCGTCCGTGACAAGCGCTTTACCTATGCCGTGTTCAAGCTGGACGGCAAGGAATTGCTGTTCGATCGAACCACCGACCCATATCAGCTCGTCAACCTCGCCACGGACCCCGCCTATGCCGACGAGGCGCAGCGGCTCCGCTCGACCATGCTGGAGCGCATGGCGCGCATCAATGACACATTCGAACTGTCGAGCTGGTATCGCGATCATTGGACGGATGGCGACCGCAGGATCCTGCGCTCCGCCACGGCGGATTTCGGCAGGCAGCCCGACTGAGTTGGTGCGCGATAGGAAACTCGATCTGTAGCGGTGAAGCGATCACTTTTGTGCATGGCTCGCGCGCACCTTTCGAGCGCTCCCACACGCCGGGGTTGGTAGAGTGGCGGCGGAGGCCCTCATGACCATGCCCAATATCCTGCTGATCACGACTGATCAGCAGCACTACGATGCTCTCGGTGTGAAGACGCCGCAGTTGAAGACCCCGAACCTCGACCGCCTGTGCCGGGAGGGAACACGTTTCGAGCGGGCCTATTGCCCGGCGCCGGTCTGCACGCCCTCGCGGGCCAGCATCATTACCGGCCAGTATCCCTCCCATCACGGGGCCTGGACTATCGGAGTGAAGCTGCCCGAGGACGTCCCGACGCTTGGCGATCACCTCATCGCCGCCGGCTATGCAACTGCCCTGATCGGCAAGGCGCATTTTCAGCCGCTTGCTTCCGCGCCGGGTTCGGAATCGCTGGAATGCCAGCCCGTCCTGCGGGACCTCGATTTCTGGCGCAGTTTCAACCGAACCTGGTACGGGTTCGAGCATGTTGAACTGGCGCGCAACCATGCCGATGAGAGCCATGCCGGGCAGCATTACGCAATCTGGATGGAAGAACGGGGCCTGTCGGACTGGCGGGAATACTTCCAGCCAGTAAAGGGTGAAACCTCATCCAAGGCGCCGCGGCTGGGACCCAAGAAGGGCTATACCCGTGCCGACCGTTCCTGGGCATTGCCGGCCGAACTGCACTACACCACCTGGACGGGCGAACGGAGCCTCGCCTATCTCGATGCCCACGCCGATCGCGACAAGCCCTTCTTCCTGTGGGCCAGCTTTCACGATCCGCATCCGCCCTATACCGTCAGCGAGCCTTGGGCATCCATGTATGACCCCGCCGATATGGTCGTGGATCGGGTGACGCCTGGCGAGCATGATCGCAACCCGCCGCACTTCGCCAAGACGCAGCAGGAAAATCCCGATTTCGGTGCCTGGCACTCCCCGTTCACGGCGCATGGCTGCGAAAGCCACCTCTATCCGGAGGAGGAACTGAAAGGGGACAAGGCCACGTATTTCGGCATGATGAGTTTCCTCGATGCCGAAATCGGGCGCATTCTCGACCGGCTCGACGCGCTTGGATTGACCGAAAGCACGCTTGTCGTGTTTTCGACCGACCATGGTCATTTCCTTGGCCAGCACGGCCTGATTGCCAAGGGCCCGTTTCACTACGAGGACATGCTGCGTATCCCCATGATCGTGCGCATGCCCGGCAGGGTACCGGCCGACGCGGTTTCCAATGATCTGCAGAGCCTGGTCGACCTGGCCCCCACCTTCCTCGATGCGCTGGGGCTGCCGGTGCCGGGCGAAATGCAGGGCGTATCGCAGTGGTCGAACTGGCAGGGCGGCGAAGCGGCACGGGATTACGTGCTCTGCGAGAACCGGCACAATCCGCAGATGCCGCATGTCGAGACCTATGTCGAAAAACACCACAAGATCACGGTCTATCGCGAGGCCGGCTATGGGGAACTGTTCGACCTGGCGAGCGATCCCGGCGAGATCAACAATCTGTGGGACGATGCGGCCGCGCAACAGCTGAAGACGCGGATGCTGCAAGCCATGGTGCAGGGGATCATGAAGTCCGAACCCACCCGCATGGCACGCATCGCGGGCGCTTGAGGCCTAGCGAATGACGACAGCGCGGTCCATCGTATGCACCGCGCTGTCGAGGCGCCACCGCAGCATACGGTCCTTGAGTTCGGCAAGCCGGGCCTGCACCTCGGGGTCGTGCCAGAGATTGTTCTCCTCGCTCGGATCGGCAGCGAGGTCGAAATACTGCCCGTCAACAGCGCCCAGGAACAGCACGGCCTTGTCCCGCTCGGTGCGGATCATGGTGATGAGCCTGGTATCGGCCATGGCCACGTCGCCCGCCTGTTCGCAGAATACCGCGTCTCGCCCGGCCCACGCCTTGCCCTCCAGCGCCGGCAGCAGGCTTTGTGCTTCAAAATCGGCGGATGGTTCGAGCCCGGCGAGTTCGAGGATCGTGGGGCCGAAATCGAATAATTGGCAAAGCTGCTGCAGGCGTCGCCCTCCGGCAAATCGACCGGGCGCCCAGACGATGGCGGGAACACGCGTGACCATGTCATACATCGCCCACTTCTGCGACAGGCCGTGCTCGCCCAGATTGTCGCCGTGGTCGGACATGAAGATCACGATACAGTTGTCGAGATAGCCGCGCTGCTCAAGCGTGTCGATCAGCCGCCCGAGTTGTTCGTCGATGAGAGTGACATTGCCATCATAATGCGCGCGCAGGCGCCGCAGCTGCTCCACGCTGGGATCGAGCGACCAGGAGACTGCGTCGTGATCCACCCTGGTATCATGTTCCCGCTTCGCCCGAAGCGAAGCCGGCAGGCTCGCCAGTTCCCTGGCGCTGGCCTCGGGCACGGGAAGGTCGGCTCTATCGAGATAGGGTTGGGAATATCGCGCCGGCGGGTCATAGGGCGGGTGCGGACCAGGAAAGCCCACCTGCATGAACAGCGCTTCGGGCCGTGGCCGCGTTTCCAGCCACCACATGGCGGTCTCGGCGACGAAGACGTCTGAATGCTGGCTGTCGGCCAGCGGCCAGTCGAAGGCGCCAAGCCGCTCGGCATAGTCGGGCAGGGTCCGGTAATGCGCCCGGGAGGGCTTTACCGCGCCTTGATGCACCAGTGACTTGTCCCATTCGTCGGCATACCAGCGGCCCTCGAAGAAGCGATCCTTGTTCTCGACCACGAAACGCTCGTGGAACCCGGCCGGCGCGTCATAGGGAATGGTGTGCATCTTGCCCACATTCACACAGTGATAGCCCGATTTCGCCAGTTGCTCGACCCAGCTGTGCGACCAGGCCTGGCCATTGCGCAGCACGCCGGACGTATGCGGGCTGTGGCCCGAGAACAAAGCCGCGCGGCTGGGCACGCAACTTGGCGCGTTGACGAAGCAGTTGTCGAAGCTCACGCCCTCCCGCACCAGCCGGTCCAGGTTTGGCGTGTTCATGTGCCCGGCGCCCAGGGCCTGGATAGTATCGAAACGCTGTTGGTCGGTCATGACCAGGACGATGTGGGGGCGGGCGGAGCTCACCGTGTGGCGTCCTTTTCGATATTGGTGCGGGTTCGAGCCAGCAGAGCCAGCATCGCGGTATGCGCCCGTTCGGGATCGCCGGCCTCGACGGCCAGCAGCACCGCTTCATGCATCGGTATCGAAGGGCCGGGCGCTTCGCGGTGGCGCAGGGAAATGCCGATAAAGGCGGCGAGCGCCGCTTCGATCATCCCGCCGAAGGCCATCATGAATTCGTTGCCGGAGGCGGCCAGGATAGCCTTATGAAACTGCAGGTCGGGGCCCGCGAAGCGCTTGCGATCGGTGCCGGCCGCAACCATGCCCGAGAAGGCGGTGCGGATCGCCTGGATTGCCTCTTTGTCCTGGTGTCGTGCGGCCGCTGCCGCGGCGGCTGGCTCGATCGCCTCGCGCAGCGCCAGCAGATCGGTGGCAAAGCCGATCTCCGTCCCGCCCTCCAGCCGCCAGGCCAGCAACTCTCGGTCCAGCATCTGCCAATCGGCCCTGTAGCGTACGCGTGTGCCCGCTTTCTTGCGCGATTCCACCAAGCCCTTGCCGGCCAGCACCTTGATGGCCTCGCGCACGATGTTGCGGCTGGCGCCAAATTGGACAGCCAGTTCAAGCTCCCCTGGCAGGGTTGCTCCAGGGGCGTGCTCGCCACGCAGAATTGCGGTGCCAATCTGCCGGGCGATAGCCGAGGCGCCCGTCTCGCGAACGGCAATGCTGGAAAATGGCAAATCACAACCTCAATTTATGTTGGACATAATGGATTAAGTGGGACATAAAATCAAGCAGCTCACCTCGGAGGAGCTGCGCCATGTCAAACCGAATCCATGCGCTGGAAATAGGCTGCGCACAGCTCGAGCAGGGTGTGCATGGGCGGGTATTGCGCCATGGTGCGGCGCAGGAGGGCCCCGGTTTCCGAATTGCGGCGACCCATTTCAATGGGGATGGGCAGGATCGGGCGCCCGGGAATGCCATAGACGGCAGCGTCGGGCAGGATGCAGAGATAGTCGCCATCCTGCAGCAGCCGGAAGATCGCCAGCAGCGAACCGCTGCGTACCCGCACCTGCGGCATGGCCCCGGTGCGCTCCATCACCGCGTGGATGGTCTCGGCCTCGTAAATGGGATCGGCGGCATAGATGATCCAGGGAAACTTGTGGATCATGGCATAGTCCCCGGGATCGCATTTTTGAATTGGATGGTCGGCACGCGCCGTGACGCGGTCGCGGATCTTGCTGAAGGCGCGCGCTTCCAGTTGCGGATAGTTGCGCTCGGGCGCGTAGAGACCGCCAAAGGACACGTCGATACGACCGTCCAGCAGAGCCGGCAGCGACGTGCCGGTACTCGGCGTCATCTCAATCGTCAGGTTGGGGAATGTCTCGTGCAGCCTGGGGATGACCGTGGGCAGGACCACGGAAGACCAGAGCGGGCCGGCATGAATGTTGAGGCGTCCCTCGGCGCCCGGATTGCCGCTTGCCAGGTCAGCCTCGGCGAGTTCCCAGTCCCGCGCCAGTCGCGACACCGTCGTCAGCAGGCGCTGGCCGAAAGCGGTGGGACGAACACCACGCGCGTGCCGTTCCAGCAGGGGCTGGCCGTAGTGTTTCTCCAGTTGCGACAGCGAGCGCGACAGGGCCGGCTGCGTGACATTGAGAATTTCGGACGCTTTGCGAACGCTCCCCGCATCGGAGATCGTCTGGAAGCGGAAAAGCAGGCTCATTCTATCCAGCATGATGATGCACTTCTGTTATCACTCATGCAAAGAATGGCATTGGTTTTGTATAGGTGCAATTGTTATCGACTGAGACAGCGGATCGTCAAAAGCAGCGCCAAGCTGCGGCATCCGCACAGGGGGGAGTGCGACCGCAGGAGGCCTCAAGGCCCGGCACGGTCGGCGACGCGCGATAACCAGGAATTTGAATTCAGCCACGCTCGTTTCGAGGTGGTCAGATGGGAGAGGAGACCATGATTAAAACCCCGTTTTCGTCCATGAGCCGCAGGCAATTCCTGGCAGGTTCGACGGCCCTCGGCACCTTGGCGCTGACCGGCGCCGGGGGCGCCCTGGCGCAGGAATTCACCATCCCCGAAGCCATCGCCCCGATCACCGGCGATGGTCCGTTGCGCTGGATCGATAGCGGCGACCAGAAGGCCGTGTTCTATCGCGCCTTTTTTCCTGAATACGGGGCAGCTCGCGGCATCGAGGTCGTCTATGACGGCCTGCCCTGGAACGAGATCGGCCAGGTGCTGCCGCTGGGCATCCGCAATGGCACTGCCCAGGACGCATTCTGCCTGCCGCTCGGCCTGCCGCCGGCATTCGCGATCAACGAGGGCTGGGTGCAGGCGCTCGACGACTACATTCCCGATATCGAAAGCTGGAAGGCTGGCTTCCCCGCCGGGGCGTTCCTCGAAGGTCTCAACGTATTCGACGGGAAAACCTACGGGCTGCCCTATACGTCGGCCCGCGTGACCTCGGCGCATGTGCTCTACAACAGGCAACTGCTCAACGATGCCGGATTTGACCCCGAAGCGGAGGCGCTGACCTGGGACAGCTTCCGCGAGGCCGCACGCAAGGTGACCGAGCTCAATGCCGGCCGCGCCTTCGGCTTCATCATGGGCGGAAACCAGGTCAACCGTTTCGCCGACATCACCCGCAGCCTCGCCAATATGGCGGGAACGGCCTGTGGCGATACCTCCATCGGCCTGGGCATCGACTTCCGCACGGGTGAACCCGTGTTTGACAGCGACGAATTCGTCGGCGCGGTCGAACTGCTCATCGCCATGCAGGCCGATGGCTCGGTCTTCCCCGGCGCCATGAGCCTCAACGCGCCGCAGGCTCGCGCGATGATGCCGCAGGGTGCCGCGGGCCTGATCCTGCAGGGACCCTGGAACATCCCGCAATGGGAACGCGAGAATCCCGATTTCGATTTCGGCATTGCCCCGACTCCGGCTCCCGCAGGGGCAACGGGCAATCTCATCGTGGGGGCACTGGCAGCAGCGTCCAACACGATGTTTATCAACAGCAAGGCCAAAAATCCGCAGGCAGCCGCCGACGTGTTCCATTACCTGGGCACCGAACAGGGCCAGATCGACTGGGGCAACGTCGTGGGTCCGTCTGATCCGCCGATTTTCCCCGCGGCGGCGACCAATTCGCAGATGTCCGAGCGGTCCAAGGCAGCCTTGGCCATGTTCGAGAGAACCATCAAGGTCGGCCCCAATCCGTTCGCTCGCAATCCGCAGTTGTCGGAAGTGGCAAGCCGCTACAAGGAGCCGACGCCGAACCTGGCGCTGACTGTGCAGGGTCTGTTCACGGCCCAGGTCTCCAACGTCAAGGAACAGCTCACCGCCTTGGTGTCGGCGACCAATGCCGCCCTCGACGAAGCCTTTGCCGCTGCCAAGGAGGCGGGGGCAGAGGTGAGCCGCGACGATCTGGTGTTCTCCAACTGGCGGCCCGACACCGACTATGTCGCGGCCGACTACGAAGCGCTCTAGCGCTCCTCCCAAGGAAGGGCCTGTCCGCCTCGGCGGATGGGCCCCACGACGCGAGTTGACCGATGGCCGATGATACCCTGACCGCCCGCCAGACATTGCCGATTACCCGGCCCGACAGCTTAATGTCCCGGCTATGGCACAGCCGGATCGAGTATCTGTTCCTTGTTCCGGGCATGCTGATCTTCGGCGCCTTCATCCTCTATCCGATTTTCGCCTCGCAGTATTTCTCGCTGCTCAACTGGTCCGGTTTCGACGCCAACCAGACCTTTGTCGGGCTCGCCAATTATGCGGAACTGCTGACCGACAAGTATTTTTGGGATGCGTTCGGGCGGTCGTTCCTGTTCACGATGAGCACGGTGCCGCTGCAAATGCTGGTCTCGCTCGTCTTCGCCATCATCCTCAATAACAAGCTCATCAAGCTCTCCACCCTGTTCCGCACGCTGATCTTCCTGCCGGTGGTGACGCCGGTGGCCGTAATCGGCATCGTCATGGCCATCATGCTCAGCCCCTTCAACGGGCCGATCAACCTGGCGATGCTGGACATCGGGCTGCTGGCGCGTCCGCTCGATTTTCTGGGCGACCCCAAGCTGGTGCTGTGGACGCTGGCAGGCATCTATGTGTGGAAATGGGTCGGGGTGACGATGGTCTACTGGCTGGCGGCCCTGCAGACCGTGCCGGCAGAACTCTACGAGGCCAGCAAGCTTGACGGGGTGAAGAACTGGCAGGTCACTGTTTTCGTGGTGCTGCCGATGATCATGCCCTTCGCCATCGTGATCGCCCTGATTTCGGCAATCGGCGCCCTCAACGTCTTCCCCCTGGTTCAGTCCATGACGCAGGGCGGGCCTTTCTTCGCCTCCGAGGTCATCGAGGTCTACATCTTCCGCAATGCCTTCGCGACCGCCGGCGCCGTGCCACGCCTGGGATATGCCAGCGCCGCCGGTGTGTTCTTCGGCTTTGCCATCATGGGTCTGACCATCTTGCAGATCGTTGCCGTGCGGCACCTGCGCAACCGGGAGAAGACCAATGCCGCGTGAGGCAAGCATGACGATCAGGCAGCCACTTGTCTCGCCGCGCGCCCGTCGCTGGATCGTTTCGGCTGCGCTCGCCGCTGTCTGCTGCCTGTGGGTCTATCCGTTGATCTGGATGGTGTCGGCCTCGTTCAAATCCAACGCCATGATCTTCGCCAATGAGGGACTGATCCCCAGCCAGCCGACGGTCGAGAACTATGTGAAGGCCTGGACCCAGGCCAATATCGGTGCCTACTTCTTCAACACGCTGTTCGTGACCATCGGCTCGGTCGCGCTGGTCACGATCTCGACGGCGATGATGGGTTACGTGCTTGGCCGCCGGCAGTTTCCGGGGCGCGGCCTCGTCTTCGGGCTGATTATCTTCACCCTGTTCGTGCCGCAGGGATACACCATCATCCCGGTATTCGACCTGTTGACCCGGCTGGGTATCGGCCAGTCGCTGTGGGGCGTGATGCTGGCCACGTCCGGCGGCTCCTTCGTGATCTTCGTGCTGCTGTTCGCGGGCTACTTCAGCCAGATGCCCAACGAGCTCGAGGAAGCCGCCAAGATGGACGGCGTGGGGTTCGTGAAGACCTTCTGGTATGTCATGCTGCCACTATCGCGGCCGATCGTGGTGACGGTCATTGTCATGCAGACGCTCTATGCCTGGAACGATTTCCTGCTGCCGCTGGTGGTGACGCTGGCCAACCCGGCGATCCGCACCCTCTCGGTCGGTGTCTACGCCTTCCGGGGCGAGAATTTCGTCGATTGGGGCGGCATGACCGCGGCATCCACCATTACCATCGTACCGGTGGTGATCCTGTTCCTCTTCCTGCAGCGCTATTTCATCGACGGTCTCGCCGGCGCGGTGAAGGGCTGACTCTAACAACGGAGAGACCACCATGTCTGGCGTCAGTCTCAGAAACGTCAAGAAAGCCTATGGCAACACGCCGGTGATCCATGGCGTCGATATCGAAATCAACAAGGGCGAGTTTGTCGTTTTCGTCGGCCCGTCCGGCTGCGGCAAGTCCACGCTCCTGCGGATGATCGCAGGCCTTGAGGAAATCACCGGTGGAGACCTGCTGATCAACGACCAGCGCGTCAACGACGTCGATCCGTCCAATCGCGGCGTCGCCATGGTGTTCCAGACCTACGCGCTCTATCCGCATATGAGCGTTGACCAGAATATGGGCTTCGGCTTGCGCATGAACGGCATGCCCAAGGCGGAGGTGGCGGGGCGCGTGATGCGCGCCGCCAGGATCCTGCAGATCGAGGAATTGCTGGACCGCAAGCCGCGCCAGCTCTCGGGCGGCCAGCGGCAGCGCGTCGCCATCGGGCGGGCAATCGTGCGCAACCCGCAGGTGTTTCTGTTCGACGAGCCGCTGAGCAATCTGGACGCCGAATTGCGCGTTGCCACGCGGCTCGAGATCGCCAAGCTGCATCACCAGCTTGCCGGCTCCACCATGATCTACGTCACCCACGACCAGGTCGAGGCCATGACACTGGCCGACAAGATCGTGGTGCTGCGCAAGGGCGTGGTCGAACAGATCGGCGCGCCGATGGAGCTCTATGAAAGGCCCGCCAATCTGTTCGTCGCCGGCTTCATCGGCTCGCCCCGGATGAATCTCGTCAATCTTACCGGAGCCGGCAGCGCCAAGGCGGCGCCGGATGGTTCGCCGGTGGCGATGGCGGGGCCGGGCGCCGAGAATGCCGTGGTGCTGGGCATGCGGGCCGACCAGATGCGCATCGTTGCACCCGGTGCCGGAACCATCGACGGCACGGTCAGCGTGGTCGAGCGGCTGGGCGACGCCGAGTTCGTCTATGTCCGCACCGGCTGGGACCAGGAACTGGTGGTGCGCGTCGATGGCGGCACCGACTTGCCGGTGGGGCAGGCCGTCGGCCTCGCCTTTGCGGGGCGCACGCATTTCTTCGACGCCCAGGGCAAGGCGCTGGACGGCCTCAGCCTGCCAAGCGCCTGACGATTTTCACAAGAGGCAAACCCTTGCAGCCAAATATCATTTTCATCATGTCGGACGATCACGCCGCGCGGGCCATTTCGGCCTATGGTGGCGGACTCAACCACACGCCGAACCTGGACCGCCTCGCCAATGAAGGCATGCGGCTTGACCGGTGTTATGTCACAAACTCGATCTGCACCCCCAGTCGGGCGGCCATCCTCACCGGCACATACAATCACGTAAACCAGGTCACGACGCTCGATACCCACATCGACAACCGTCTGCCCAACGTCGCCAGGCACTTGCGCCAGGGTGGGTACCAGACGGCAATCTTCGGCAAATGGCATCTGGGTGAAGGCAAGGCACATGAGCCGACCGGATTCGACCAATGGGCAGTCGTGCCGGGGCAGGGGGTCTATTACGATCCGGTGCTGATCGATAAGGATGGTCCCAGGGTCCACCCGGGCTACGCCACCGACATCATCACCGATATCAGTCTCGACTTCATCAAGGGCCGGGATCCGTCGCGACCTTTCTTTCTGATGTGCCACCACAAGGCTCCGCATCGCAATTTTGTCTGCGACCACAAGCACGAGGACATGTTCGAGGGTGAAGATTTGCCTCTGCCCGAGAGCTTCTCGGATGACTACGCCAATCGCGCCGTGGCCGCCGCTGCGGCCAAGATGCGCATTCGCTCGGACATGACCTACGACGACCTCGGACTGATCCAGCCCGAGGGTGGCAGCGAAGTTGGCGACCTGATGTTCCCGCATCCCTTCGTGCAGAACCGCAAGGTGCCCGATATCGAGGATGGCGGCTCGATTACCCTGATCGATGCGCGTACCGGCAAGAATTTTACCTTTACCGATCCGCGGGCACTGGCTGAGTTCAAGTACCAGCGCTATATCAAGCGCTACCTGCGCACGGTGCAATCGATTGATGACAATGTCGGCCGGCTGCTTGACTATCTTGATGCGGAGGGCCTCGTCGACGATACCATCGTCATCTACACCTCCGACCAGGGTTTCTTTCTGGGCGAACATGGCTGGTTCGATAAGCGCTTCATGTATGAAGAGTCGTTGCAGATGCCGTTCCTGGTTCGCTATCCCAAGGCCATCAAGCCAGGCAGCGTCAGCAAGCAGATCGCCATGAATGTCGATTTCGCGCCGACCTTCCTCGATTATGCCGGCATCCGCATCCCCACCTACATGCAGGGCGCCAGCATGCGGCCGGTCTTCGAAGCGACGGCGGGCGATGACTGGCAGGACGTCGCCTATCACCGCTACTGGATGCACAAGGATGTCATCCACAATGCCTTTGCCCATTACGGCATCCGCGACCACCGCTACAAGTTGATCTACTGGTACAACGATCCCTTGCAGCAATTGGGGGCTACTAGGGGCGATGAGCCCCCGGAGTGGGAGTTGTTCGACTGCGAGGCCGACCCCCATGAATTGCATAATCGGGCAAATGACCCTGAATTTGCCGGTATCTTCGCCGACATGGTCGGAAGGCTCGATGCCAAGATGGCCGAGATCGGCGACATGCCCGAGCATGACAGCCGGATGGTGCTGTCCGGAAGGTGACGACAGGTCAGGTTGGTCGCCTGCCCGTCGGCAAGGGCGGGTAAGGCCCAGGAAGGTTAGTATGAGCGATCCCCAGGACCGGCAGAACCGGCCCGGTGACTCGCCGCTGATTGCGGGAGTAGACGAGGCGCTGCAAACCTCTGGTCGAGTCTGGGGCGCCGTGCTGGCCTGGTGGAACGCGAATATGGACGAGGCCGGCCTGCCGGCGCGTCTCCGCACCATGGTGCGCCGGCGGGAAAGCTGGCTGGTGCTTCTGGCCATCTTGATCGGCATAGCTGTAGCGGCTTGCCAACATAAGCGCCTCTGCTCGCAAACATCGGCATTTTCTGCTCGAATTATCTGACAATGGAGCGGGCGTCGTGCTCACGCTCCCTGCCAATGTGCTCGCAAACATCCGGGTCTGCTTGCAAACATCCCCCACGTGCTCAGATTAATTGCCAGCGACGGCATGGTCAAACCGGGACGCCTGCCTGTCGTAGTTGCTCGGTCAGCTGACGGGAATATTCGGGATCAAGGGTGCCCGCCAGGAAGGCGCGGATATCCGACGGCCGAGCATTGAGGTGCGTGACCAGAGCCGTCGCATCGTAACCATTTCGGGTCAACGTCGGTTCGAGATCGTCGATGGCGCGGGACAGGACCTGCTCGACGATTTCGGCGGTAACCGGCTTGGCGCCGAGGCGAAAGCCCTGCTCGAATGCGAGGGTGAGATGCATCTCGATCTGAAGCGGCGTGCGCAAACGTTCGGCGATGAGGTCGATGGCTTCTTCCTCGAGGAGTTCGCCAACCTTTACGCCTTCGGCCGCACAGGCGCCAAGCAGCCAGGCAACATAGTCGCGGCGCGCGGAGCCGATCCCCTCGTAGTCAAAAATGGTCGTGCGGTAGCCAATCTCCTCCATTTGCGGCCGGCGCAGATCATTGCGCAACCGGGGATGCCCGACAAGAAGTACGGAAAGGAGCACGCCGGCGTCGGCGACCACCTCCATCAGTCGCTTCAGGCCGGTTAAGGTCTTGTGGTGCAGGTCATGGGCCTCGTCGACCACGAGGACGATCGGCCGTTTGCCTTTTTTCATGATGTCGCGCAGGTCGCGCTCCCGGCGCTCGGCCTGCTTGGGGATCTTGACCTGCGCACGATCGCCGGGAGACAAGTCGTAGAACAGGGCTTCAATGAGCGATGGCAGCGAAGTGCGCCGCTTGTCGACCGCCAGCGATTTGGCGAGTGCGACCTTGCCGGCTTTGGTGAGTTCGGCCTCGATGCGGCGCAAAAGGTGGGTTTTCCCCGAACCGACCAGGCCGGAGACCACGACAAGCCGACCGGTCTGGACGGCCGCACACACCTCGCGGATGATCGTGCGCTGATGCTCGGTCTCAAAGTTGCCGGCCCCTTGGAAAGGCCGGTCGAGGCCGTAACTGGATTGAACGTCAGCGAGCATCATTCTTCCTTTCTTCGCGCCTGGAAGCGTTCGCGGATACGGGCCGCGATCATCTTTTTGTCGAGTGTTTCTCCAAGCAGTTCATTGATGAAGGCGCGGTCACCGGCATTCATCGCGCCGATCGGCCGGCCGAGCTGGTCGGCGATGGCCCCACGGGCTGCGAGGCCATTTGGATAAGCGGTCTCTATTGCGGGTTCCGGAAACGGTGTCCGCCGTACACTCAGCCCAGCCGTGGTCGGGGGCAGCGAAGGCAATGGACGATCCCCGCCGGTGACCGCGGCGCGGGGGAGCCCAAGTTGGTCTGCCAGGCGCACCACCTTGTCGAGCCGCTCTTCGAGCTTGCTCTTCTGGTATTTGCGATAGCGAAAGAGGGGAACCGCCCCGCGCGAAGGTTGGAATGGACCGAAGCGCTTGCCCTCATGCTCGACGAACAGTTCCTGATCGAACAGGCCCCAGAGCAAGGTCACCGTTTCGCCGGCAAGTTCGGGCTCGACCTCATAGGATGCGCCTTCGACCGATACGGTCGCGTCTCCAGCAACCGTCCGTCGTTCCGGTTCGCGCGCAAAGGCGCAGAACCGCTCCCAGGAGCACATCGCCCGCACCCCGTCAGGAGGAAGATGCCGCAGCCAATCCTCGATGCGTGCATGAGACTCTGTGCGATGGTCGCCGTTATTGTAGGTGACCAAGGCGCGCCTGAGCCAAAGGTTGGCTTCCTCTTCGTCCTTCGGCTTGTGGAAATGATAGAGGGTCTCGTGCACTTCCTTGATCGTGCGAAACGGCCGCTCGACCTTGCCTTTCGCTCGCGCCGGCGTGCGCCGCTCGCTGTCCGACGGGGGCATATGCGTGAGAACCCGGACACCAAGGCTACCCATGACGGACTGGAAAACGCGCGAGCGGCTCACCGGCCCGTTATCCATATGGATGGTCGTTGGAATCCCCTGAAGCGGCAGTTCCGGTTCAGGCTTGGCGGCGAAGGCATTGTAGAGAAAGCGCAAGGCGGACTCCGCGTCCTCGCCGTAGACGGAGCGGTATTCCTGATAGCTCGCGCCGGAGCGATCATCGACCACGGAGAACAGCATCAGCGTCGGCCGGCCGCGCCCTTCCTCGACCCAAAGCGGCGCTTCCACCTGCTTCAGGTCGGACGGGCTCATGTCGAAGTGCCAGAGTTCGTTGGAACGCCGCGCCTGGAATCGGACGGCAGCCACCGGGCGGGTGACGCGCGCATAATCCAGGCCGGAAACACGCAGCAGCCGATCGACCGTTGCGCGTTTCAAGATGCCGGGCGGTGCACGGACCAGGCCATCGGGCGTCACCACGCCGTCTTCCTCAAGCAGCTTGATGGCGCGCGCCGTGGAGATATGCCGCCCCTTCCGGTTCGCCGTTCTGATCTTCAGGGCCGCGATGATTTCGGCATAGGTTTCCATCTCCGGCTGCGGGGCGATCCGGGAGGTTCCGTGATCGGCGCGCCGTACGGATTTCGGGCGGTTCAACTCCCGCAGCGCCCGATACAGGGTCCAGATCGAGATGCCGTAGGCATCGGCGGCACGAGCAACAATCTCGGTACGGCCTGGATCACGGGGAGAAAGCAGCGACAATCGGCGTCGAAGATCGACAAGAGCCTCTCCGGGCGGCCGCTTTCTCCGCTCAGCCATGGACGTCCTCGGATTCCACTGTTTTGGGAGAGCCACCCTTCTTGCCGATATGACGATAGAGGGTTGCAACAGAAACCCCCATGCGCTGCGCAATATTGCGTACCGGTATGCTGCCTTCCTTCATCAGGGCGCGCGCCGCGGCAATATCGCCCGGGCGCATCGCGGGCGGGCGGCCACCCTTGCGGCCACGTTGCCGCGCCTCGACCAGTCCAGCCGTCGTGCGTTCGCGGATCAGAGCACGTTCGAACTGGGCGATCGCACCGAAGACATGGAAGGTCAGCATGCCGCCCGGCGTCGTCGTATCAATGCTCTCGGTCAAGGACACGAGCCCGATCTTCGCGCGCTCCAACTCTTCCGCCGTCGCGATGAGCTTCTTTAGCGATCGCGCCAACCGATCGAGTTTCCAGACAACGAGCGTGTCACCAGTGCGAAGCACGTCGGAGAGAATTCGGCCCAATTCCGGGCGGTCATCGCGAGCGCCTGACCCGCGCTCGGTAAACACCTTCTCGCAACCGGCGCGTCTCAGCGCCTCAAGCTGAAGCTCCGGATTTTGATCGATCGTGCTGACCCTGGCGTACCCGACCCGCATAGCCATCCAAATGTTCTTGAAAGTCGTTGGACACATAGCATTTTGCGACAACCGTTTCTATAACAGTTTTGAGAAGATTCCATCGCGCCATTCAAGGGGCGTGACGGCATGCGCTATGGCATGCTCAAAAACCCTCGTTTATGACAAACGATCCATGGAAACCAACTATGTGTCTGACGGCCGAATATTCGCGACATGGAGCAGGGAACCTTACGCATCGAAAATCGGGCGGTCCCCGATCTTGTCCCCCTTGTATGGGATACTCCGGGAATTGAGGCGGCGATACCAAAGGATGCGGTCGGCCAGGCCGTTACCATGTTCGAGCCGCAGGAATGCGCCAACTACTTCAAATCTTGCGGATATGACCCCGAGTAATGTGGACGTGCTCTAGGTCACCCAGAGGGGCGCTCGCATCGAGTATAACCTTAAGCGCGATTGCTTCCGGTGAACCATCCTCCATATGTACGGGATGTACAGCCCACACAGACTTTTCGAGAACCACATTCTCAACAGAAACCTCATAAAGCCTACCCGACGCGAGCTCATCGAGGACAGTGCTCCTCATCACGATCGAAATGCCGAGACCAGCTCGAACTGCATGCTTCACAGCCTCAGTGCTCCCGACATTGAATGAGATTGGGAATTGCTCTGCCGCTTGGCCGAAGGCCTCGCGGAGCACGGATCCGGTACCGGTTCCACGTTCTCCGCCAATGAGGGACTCTTGAAATAACTCTGCCGCTTCAATTGTTTTTCGCGTCCTCCAATTATGCTGTGGGGATACGATTATTACCAGCTTTTCCTTCCGCCAAAGGCGGGCTTGATATCCTTTTCGATCGTCCCACCATTCGGTAAAGGCTAGATCAATCTCCTTCCTCAAGAGCTTTTCGATGATTTCAGGATTTGAGGCAACGGCCACCTCAGGTGGCCGGCCTTGAGCATCCTGTAAACGCTTCAAGTGGACTGGCAAAATATAGGTACCGATGTTAGTACTGGCACCCAACGTAATCCGGCCGCTGTGCAGGCGGTCCAGAGATCTCTTCGTGACGGTCAAAAGGCTGCGTGCGAATGGCAAGAATACGAGCCCTTGCCGAGTCGGCACACACTTGTCCTTCCTCCTCTCGACCAGCCGCACCCCTAGTATATCCTCCAATCGTTTCACATTATGTGAGACAGTCGGTTGGGATATCTGAAGCCGTCGCGACGCCTCGTGAAAGCTGCCAGTTTCGATTACCTCTATGAATGCTGCGACATGCGAAAGGCTAAACATTACTTTCTCTAATCAAGGAATTAGTTGAACCTCGTTAATTGCCGCACGAGGTCTTCGGCCTTGGACAAAATCTATAATGTTGTCAGCAGCCTCGTGCTCGATAGCCAAACGCGACTTCGCCACTGCTGAGCCTATGTGGGGTGTCAAGATCGAATCATGTTCGCGATTGAGGAGACCCCCGTGGACCTTGTCAGGCCGGTCGGGTCTGGCCCAGTCCTCCATCTCATAAACATCAGCGGCGTAGCCTCCCAAGCGCCCCGCCTGCAATGCAGCGACAACAGCCTCTTCATCAACCACGCTTCCGCGTGCAGGATTAATAAGAAGTGCTCCTTTGGGCATTTTGGCGAGTTGTTCAGCGCCGAGGAGATGCTTCGTTTCGGCCGAAAGCGGGAGTGCACACACAAGAAAGGTAGACGACGAGATCAACTGGTCAAATTCAAGAGGCTTTACGTTCAGTCTGATCTCATCGGCTTTGTCCAGGGATTGACGATCCCAGTACGACACAATGGCGCCGAAGGTACTTAGGCGCTGTGCTATAGCTTTTCCGATCGCTCCCATCCCTAAAATGCCGATTGCTGTGCCCTGCAGCCCAAGGCCGTAAAACCGAGGGCGCCAACCTTTGTAATCCCTCCTGACGCTCTTGTCGCCTGGCAGAATGTGCCGCCCAAGAGCAATCATCAGACCGATTGTAAGTTCGGCTGTCGGGTCAGTGAGAAGATCGGACACTATCGTGACGTGGACTCCACGCTGCGTGCAGGCTTCGATGTCGAAGTTATCGAAGCCTTTCAGCGCACATGCCACAAGTTGAAGATCGGGAGCGTGCGCGAGTACAGACGCGTCGATCATGTCCGGCATGAACGCCATCATCGCCTTGGCGTCGCTCAATTCTGCGAGCAGTTTCTCGCGGGGCCATGTATCATCAGTATCGTTGCAAACTAAACGAGCGTGGGGAGATAGCTTTGAGATAATCTCCTCGTGGACGCGATGGGTGATTACTACCTTTGGGAGCATTTAATTTATCCTTCTATTGCAGCTGGCGGCGGAGGAGAGCGCCGACCTGGTCAACGATGGTGACCATCAGAAGGACAACGAGCATGATCGCAAGAACCTCCTGATAATTCATGATCCGGAGGGATGTCATCAACTCGAAACCGATACCACCAGCTCCCACAGTGCCCAGGATTGTCGAGGCGCGGAAGTTGTACTCCCACCGATAGATGGTCACATCGGCCAATTGCGGTAGAACTTGTGGCAAGATCGCCCGCGTCACGATCTGGAACGGCGACGCACCAGCTGCGCGTGCGGCTTCTATAGGCGCATTATCGCAATGCTCGATCGCCTCCGCAAAGAACTTGCCCACCATGCCAACCGAGTGAAGACCAAGAGCCAGCACGCCTGGGAGCGCTCCAAATCCCACTGCCGCCACGAAGACGATGCCCATAATCAGCTCCGGGATCGACCGTAGACCATTCAACAATCCACGCGAGATCATATAGATGACAGCGTTGGGTGCTGTTTTCCCTGAGGCGAAAAAGCCAACTGGAAGTGATATCAGTACCGCGATCGCAGTCCCAGCTATACTCATCGCCAGAGTGTCGATGAGAGGGCTGATCCACTCCAAGCCTCGGTTGAAATCCGGGGGAAACATTTCCGTACCGAGCTGCCAGAGCGCAGGAAACCCAGATCCCAGACGCTCCAGATCAAGAAGACCGGAGTGATAACTGCTAACAATGATCACACACGCAATTGCCAACGCGATCACGCCAGCTCTGGTCCAAGCTTTGTTTTGATGTTGAAGGATAGAGTCGTAGTCGGCCGACGGCTGTGTCATCACATATCCTGGAAGAAAGGACGCAGGCCAGCGCCTGCGTCGAAAGGTGAGAAACTGTCTCGAACGCGCCTTACTGACTCAGGTCCAAGTTCAGCACTTTACCGAGCTCACGGACGACGTCGTAGGCTTTGTCATCGATCGGAGCGAACCCATCGGCTTTGAAGGATGCCAATACCTTTTCGTCTTTAAGGTCGATGAAGGCTTTGGTGATCGCCTCTTTCAACGAAGTGTCAAGATCCGACCGCATGGTCCAGGGGTACTGCGGGAACGGATCGGACTCGGCGAGGGCGATAACTTTCTTAGGATCAATGGTGCCACGAGCGACCATTGAATTGTAGATGGGCAACGAAAGTCCGCCAATCTGAGCATTGCCATTCTGCACTGCAATAGCCACGGCATCATGCGACCCTACGAAGTTCTCGCTATAGTCTTTTCCAGCCTCAACTCCGGCCTTAAGCAGCATAGATTTCGGGATAAGGTGGCTTGAGGTGGAAGCCACGTCCCCAAACGCGACCTTTTTCCCTTTTGCATCTTCAAGGCTTTCGATGCCAGCCTCTGCATTGGCGACAACTACAGCGCGATAGGTAGTTTCGCCATCCTTCATAACTGCTGCGAAAGGCTCGATATCAGCCTTGGTTTTCGCGAGCGTGTAAGAGAGCGGCCCGAAATAAGCCAACTCAAGCCGGCCGAAACGCATCGCTTCGATCATTGACGAGTAGTCGGTCGTTACGATCAGTTCAATCTCCCGACCGAGTGTCTTCTCAAGATACTCCTCGAGAGGACGATTGTTTTTGATGACAGTGGCGGCGTTCTCGTCCGGTAGCAACGCGACGCGCAATGTCTCTGGATTTGAGCCAGCATGCGCCAACGAACTCCAGCCAAGAACGGCGAGGAATGCGAGGGACAGAAGCTTCTTCATAATGCGGCCTCCATGGCAGCTAAAGGTTGATCATACTCGTAGTTGGACAAATCTTGTGTTGTGGTCGGATTTCTTGGGGCGCTGCGGTAGATCGACGCACACATTTGATCGGTCAGTTCGTCGACAGCGGCGTCCGCAACCACTTCCCCGTCGCGCATAGCAATGACCCGGTCGCCGAACCGGCGAGCTAGATCGATCTGATGAAGGCTGATCACAGCAGTGATGCCGTCGGCTGTGCATATTTCGCGAAGCTGCGACAGGACCTCGACAGCCGTTTCAGGGTCCAGACTTGCAACGGGCTCATCTGCAAGGACCAGTTGGGGCTTCTGGACCAGCGCGCGCGCAATGCCCACCCGTTGCTGCTGACCGCCGGATAGTTGATCCGCCCTGACGAGAGCCTTATCAAGAAGGCCTACGCGTTCAAGGCATTCCAACCCCAGCCTTCGATCCGAACGCGGCATAGGGAACAACGTACGCCAGCCAGAGTGGTAGCCCAGGCGGCCCGTCATGACGTTGTCGAGCGCGCTCAAGCGCCCTATGAGTTGGTGCTGCTGGAATATCATCCCAGTTCGCCTTCGGTGAATGCGAAGCTTAGTTTCCGCATCCAGAGCACCAATATCGTTAGAAGTGATCGAACCAGACGTCGGCGCAACCAAGCCGTTGAGTGTCCGGATGAGGGTAGATTTGCCTGCGCCGGATCTACCGAGGAGCACGACGAACTGACCCTGGTTGAACGTCAATGTCGTTGTCTTCAAAGCTTGGGTGCCGTTGGCATAGGTCACGGCAACTCCGTTCAGAGCCAGCATCACAATAATCCTGATCGTTAGTGGTGCATCGATTGAATATTTGCATCACTATGGGCGACATATGACGTCCGTTTATCAGGCTCGTGAAACTTCAATGACAGCACTTAAACTCAGCTCTACCTCCTCGCGTAGCTGCGATGGAGAAATTTCACCCAGAGCCGCCTGATCATGACGGCCCGGTCCCAATTCTACACCACCTTGACGGATGCTATCCCATATTCGGCCAGATAAACCGGCCCTTCTCCAGCCGCCGGGTAAAAAGGCAGGCGCCCAGACCATCATGCCAGATGATCTTCAAAATATCCGATCTGCGGCCCCTGAAGACGAAGAGATGCCCTGACAACGGATCATGCTGCAGAACCTCCTGCACCCGAAGCGCCAAGGAGGGAAAGCCACAGCGCATGTCCGTATATCCGCGCCTTCCTGGCGGGCACCCTTGATCCCGAATATTCCCGTCAGCTGACCGAGCAACTACGACAGGCAGGCGTCCCGGTTTGACCATGCCGTCGCTGGCAATTAATCTGAGCACGTGGCGGATGTTTGCAAGCAGACCCGGATGTTTGCGAGCACATTGGCAAAGAGCGTGAGCACGACGCCCGCTCCATTGTCAGATAATTCGAGCAGAAAATGCCGATGTTTGCGAGCAGAGGCGCTTATGTTGGCAAGCCGCTACACTTAGCGTCTTCTCCATCGATGTCCTTTTTCGCTGTATCGTCTGATTTCTTGCGATACGTGATGCCAAGCGGCTTTGCGCCGTACTTGTGCAACTCTTTCACGATATTCCCAACCAGCTCTTCGAGGTCGGTCACGTCTTCACGGGTCGCTTGGGCCCTGGCCTCCTTGTTCGAGCGTTCAAAGATCCGCTTCAGCGAGTCGCCGAGGCCAAGCGCCCCTTTCATGCCCGAACGCACGATCGTCAGGTAGATTTCGTTCGTGAACATCCGCTTCTTGCGAAGTTGGTCCATAAAGCGATCGTTCAGGATCTCGCAGAAGGAGGAATCGAACGAACCGCCGATTTCGGTCTCGACCTCACGACGGATTACAGTCGACCAAAGAGAATAGCGACTCGAACCTAGTGCTCGGATCATGGTGTTCTGCACAACAGAACGCATGTTCAATTCGGCCTGGTCCTCCGTCTGGAAGAACAGTCCATCAAGCTTAATGACGCTGATCAGGGTTCCATTCTCGAGCCCGATGACCGTGTCAGACACATGCCGCATATAGGGGATGTGAACGGACATAGGCCGCTCGTTGCCGGCGACCTTCCCAAACCCAAGCTCTTCCTTGACGACTTTCAGCATCTACTATGGTCCGTATGAGTTGGTGCCCCAAAAGCGCTTGTTGGGGGTCCTTGGCGTCTTGCGGGACGTGACCTGCAGGACGTCGAGAATCTTGCTGTCCCAGGCACAAAGCGAGAAAAGGACAAGGTAGGCGGCTGGCGCGATCAGCAGTGCCGCCAGATGGTTCGTCACCAGCCACCCAATGATTGTCACGCCGATGATCAGGACGACCGCCATGTAAGGCACGCCCCATAGCGTCGGAGAACGGGTCAAGCCGATCACCAACGGCGTCAAAGCTGGCTTCTCGTCCTGAAAATCGCTCATCAGCCGCCGCCTACCGACGAGATCATCTGGTCAACGATGGCAGGGGCGCCGAACACGAGACCGATGCCAATGACGACGGCTCCGGCCGTGAACCACGAAAGCCTGCCGGCAAAGGCAAGGAAGCCGAGGCCAATCACGGCGATGATTGCCATCAGACGTCCGAAGGGGCCGGTGATGAAGTCAACGATCATCTGCACGGCTGTCTGAAGGGGGGCGAATGCACCGCCACCGCCACCGCCAGCCTGTGCAAGCGCTTGATCAGCGCCTGCAACCTGCAGCGCTGACACCAAGCCAATGACGGCCACTGCCTTCAATGCCCCGGAATGCCGGGAAACGACGTTCTTCATAGTTCTCTCCTTAAAAATGCATCACGCCGCCGACGAACTTGCCGGTCTTCTCCACAGCGATGACTCCGGCATCGCTGGTGTTCTTTTCCGCCATGTCTCGGACGATCCCGTTTGCCTTCCGTTTGCCGGTTGGCATCGGTAGGCCAAGCTGGAAATTCACAACCTTTGCGACATAGCCGACGGTCTCTTGGAATGGCGGAACGCCGCCATATTCGTAGATGCGACCCTCCCCGCTGTTGTAAGCGGCTGCGACCAGAAGCGGGTTCTGAAACTCATCGAGCAGGAAGCGCAGGTACTTCATCCCGCCCTCGATGTTTTGAGCGGGATCGCAAATATCCTGAACACCGAAGCGAGCCGCCGTTTCGGGGATAAGCTGCATCGGTCCGCGTGCGCCTTTCGGTGAATTGCGGATCTCATCGAAGCGGCTTTCGGCCCAGGCAATCGCAACCGCGAAACCCTCATCGACGCTGTATCGGCGCGCGGTGGATGCAACCAGCGCTTTAATCTCATCAGGTGACAGGGACGACGGCCCGCACTCTTCAACGGGAGTTCGTGCCCCTAAATTTTCGGGGGTATCACTAGATGTAGTATCTGGAGTGGGAGTCTGGACAGGCTCAATGCGGCCGGTGGCGCGCTCCGAGACATCAAAATACGCGCTGACAGACGCATCAATTTGATGCCCATTGGCGCGCGTGTCTTTCGACGCCGTTGCGCCCAATACTTCAGCTCCGCCCTTCGTGACAACACCGTTTGCACCAAGGACAAATTCCTTCTCTGATGTTTCGACACCGCTCCAGCGATCTTCGAAGTTCGTGACAAGAGATTCCTCATTGATTGTCACAGAACCGTTGTAATCGCTGGAAATACGCCCTGTTGTGGCTAGGTCTTGTGACGCAGCAGTATTGGCCGCGAGCAGCACGGATAATGCTGCGCTAGTCAGGGTTCGCGGGCCTAGATACCCTGCATAGACAGTGTTTTTATCCATCGCACCCGCCCGTCAAACGGTGTTGTGATCGCCATGAAAACCGACTAGAGTTAATGCACACATGATACCGATTTGATGCACTCTTACAAGTTTTCTGATCGGTGTTAAACCCTATTTTGCAGGGTCAACAATCGCACTACGGATGGTTAGGGCTAGAATATGAAACAGGCCATCATTCCCGCGCTTCTAAGTTGCGCATTGGCAACACAAGCGCTTGCCGCTCCTGCGGTGAACAAGGATTACATCAGGTCACTGGCGGCGCCGGGCAAGACGGTTCTTGTCGTCGAGTATTACGACGGGACCGGCAAAGTCGCTGATCGCAAAGGTTACGCCACTGCCAATGGCTTCAAGGCTATCTCGGCGACTGAGTTTCGCGTCGATGAATCGACAACGTTGCATCTGTATGGCGTTCAGCCCTGCAGCGGCGATCTGGTCAATCGCGCAGAGGACTATTCCGGGACTTGCGAGGAGTTTGGTACGCAGCAGCTGCAAACGATGCTGCAGAGCCCCAAGGTTCTGTTCTGCAGGGCCTTCATCAGCGAGCAGACTGCCCCCGTTCAGGATGTCACTTGCTACGGCTACTATAACTATCCTGGAGCAATGGACACGGTTGATAATCTTGAGGAGCAGCTTCTGTCGTTAGGAGCGGTTCGCCTGACTAAGAAAGCCGATGGTTCATTCGAGCGTCCTGATCTCACGGAGGCTCAGGCAATCGGCCAGAAGGGTTCCTACGGCATGTGGGCAGATCCTCGGGTGAAGGCGCAATGAAGCTTGCTGCTGCACTCGTCGCGACTCTACTGCCCTTTGCAGCCAATGCCGCACCTGAAGGGTACTTCGATCTTGCTCCCGGCATCACCTTGGAAACGGGGGACACCTGGATCTCGAACGGAGAACGGTTTCGTCTCTATGGCATCCAGTCCTGCTTGCGCGGCACTGCCTACACGGATGGTCAGGGCAATAGACAAGATTGCGGGGAGGCATCGCTTGCGATGTTGGCTGCCTACATCAAGGACACCAAACCGATCTGTGCCCCCGTGGCGAAGCTTAACGGCATCTCATATGTCGTTTGTTACGCCACGGTTGGCAGTCAAAGGCTCGACCTCGCGCAGATCATGGTGACAAGCGGCTATGCATTCGCTGCCTTGAAGACCGATGGTCTCCCTTATCATGCCCCCTACGCCATAGCCGAGCAGCTTGCTCAGCAAAAGAAGGCCGGCCTTTGGCAATTCTCCGACGTTCAGCATCCTTCCATCCTGCTTAGTCGTGAGGCGAACCAGCGATCGAGGAGCGCCCAGCCATGAGAAGCCGCCTTTTCCTTTTTATCGCCGCAAGCTCTTTGGCCCAGCCGGCGTTTGCCGCCGATCCGATCTATCAGAACTGGCACGCCCTACGCGGTCAGGCTGCGCCTCCAGTTGCTGCTGCTGTTCGGTTGCCGACGTTCAAAGGCCCGGCAACCGTTCTTGACGGCCGCACGCTATGGTTCGGCACGCTTGGCAATGGCTATAAAGTGAGGTTGGCTGGCATCGACACCTGTGAGCTTCCTCAATGGGCTTTGAACCCAAAGTGGACCAACCGGGACAAGCAACAGGCCCCTACCCCCGTTCCATGCGGTCCCTTCGCCAAGGCCTGGCTGAAAAGGACTGTCGGAAGCAGACCCACGACTTGCGTCGGTCTGGCCTACGCGAACGATGGGATACCCGTCGCACAATGCACGACTAACGGTGTGGATCTCGCCGCCGAAATGCTGCGCGTCGGTTGGGCTCGTCTCGATTCCCCTTACATCAACGCCCAATATTACGCTTATCAGACCAACGCGATGGCCGCCCGGTATGGGATGTGGGGAACCTACGTGTTGGACATGAACGAATGGCGCCGGAAAGCCGTCGACAAGACGCTAGATCGGCATCCGATCGCCGACTTCAATCTATTGGCCGAGAGGAAAAACGAGATCTCTCCTCCTTTTGCTGATGCGCGAAACAAGCCGAAGAGGACAGACCGATAGTTGCCAGACCTCGCACATATTGCGACCTCTCTCGCAACGGATCCCTTGGCTGGCTTGCTGCTTGCCATCTCCCTCTCGATCGCCCTCATAATCCCGGCGCAGAGACTCTGGTGGATCCACGCGCTACTAGCGGCCTTCCTTCTCATCCTGTCGCTGGCTTTCCACGACAAGCGTCACTTGTCCTTCGACAGCTACCTGGTCGGGATCCTAGCCTTCGCCGCGGTTTCTCGGGACATTCCCAATCAGCCACTGCTCTATCGCATCGGCATTTCCTGGTTTGCGTGCTTCGCGCTGATCTCGGCCGTCATCTACGCCGCAGGCGAACGCATCCAGCACAGGACTCCGCTCGAAAGACCTTTTTCCGAGCCGGCAATTTCAGCAGCATTGATCAAGAGGGACACCTGATATGAAACCAGTGTTTTTTGCCGCAGCCGGTCTCGCGGCTCTTGCCATCTCTCCAGCATCTGCCCAGGCCGAGGATGCCTCATGGGGTTGCCAGATCCTCTTGTGCGCAGCCTCACAAAGCCCGTCATGGCATGGCGTCCCCTACTGCGTTCCCCCGATGAAAAGGCTCATATCAGCTATGGCGAAGCCCGGCTTCTCCTGGCCGATCTGCCATGAAGCAAAAGCCGGAAAACCGGGCTATGAACCTTACGAGGAATGCCCTGCCGGCATGACCGCCGTTTCCTCCCGCACCGATGGGGATCGGCCGTTCTTGGGCCGAGACGACAAGGATCAGTGCACGAAGACCGTCAACCAGTGCAGCAACCGTGCCGCCTTCCGTACCCAATTTGGTGACAGCCAAGAAAACGAGCGCAAGGGTGTCACGATCCGGCAGATCAACCAGAACAACGACAATGATGTTTTCAACCGAGACAATGGCTGCACGGTGCAGATCACTCAGCCCCGCCCTCGCCGCGCGGATCCTTATTATTTCGACATTCCAAACGATAAGGGCGTCAAGCAGCGCGCTTGGTTCAACCTGAATGACTGAGTGGATGACATGAACAGCAACATTCTCATCGTAGCAGCCGCCGGTATCGGCATCCTCGCCGGTGCTGGAGGTACTTATCTCATCATGCCGGAGCCAGAGCCGGTTGTTCGGGGCCCTACTGATGCGGAGATCGCAGCCCTTATCGCAGCCAATCCCTCCCTAATTCCCGAACCTCCGGCTCCTGTGCTTGAGATACCGACAGAAGAGGAGGCCCTAGCCGCATACCGCAAGGCTTATGCCCGCAACCCTCTGAGGACCGGCCGCGGTGAAGCCGATGTAACCCTTGCCTTGGGAGAGTGTGACGAGAATGCCAGCGGTCCAGGCGTATCATGCGTTGCGGCCATCAAGAGGAATCCAAACGCAGCTCCTCTCGATCGTGTCATTGGATTTGCCAAGTCTGCATCCGGCGAATGGGTTGCCACCAACTACTGATTTTAAGGCCAGATGCCTGTTGATCATCAATGCCCCGGCAGTGAGATGGAGCGTGAAAGAAGAAGCTCCATTTCTTCAGGGTTTAGGCTCCCCTTAGAGGCAATCAGATACCCTGCTACGTAAAGCAGCTTCTGATCTCTTTCATCCGGATCTAACGGCGCGTGCCTGATGACTTCCATACGCGCCTTCGCTTCTTGATCCATGTCAGCGCCGCCCTCGCTGTTGACGGCCGCCAGGTAGGCTGCCCGGTGACGTTCGACCTTCACGGACAATGGTTCGTTAGGTCGCAGCTCAAGCTTTTCTGTCATCTTTCCCTCTCCAAAAGCGCAAGCGATCACTCCTTGACCTCCCGAAATCGAAGGGAGGGCAGGAGCCCCGCTCCTGCTCCCGAGCTCGTGCGGAACAGCTGGAGAGAGGGGGACAAGCGCTAAACCGGAGGGGGATCACCCACCCGGGAGGGCCGAGACGGATTTCAGGGAAATGCGGCCGGTGCTGCAGGCCGCAAGCCGAAGCATGGGGAGACCGGTTTAGTGCTTGTGGGGGAGAGAGGGCAGAGCGCCTTTCTCCCCTCTCAGTGCGTTGAACAAAGTCGCCTTTCGGCCCCCAAACCGGACGAATGACAAGGCTGAATGAGCGTCATTCTCGGGCCAATTTCTATTCGTCGGCGGAGGCATTAGCTACGCACGGGCATTTTTTTGCTTGCCCTCAAGGCCTTTTGCCGCAATATTGCCACCATCAACCGGACCCGCAAGGCGGGTGGCTTCTCCGGGCGCCTATCCCCCGGCAACCAGCTAACTCCTGCCCATATCTCCTTCGATATCGCTGCAGCGAGTATTCCGATTGGAAATCCCCAATGACGAAGACGGCCTGATCACGCCATAGAACCGACGTCGATCACCATGGCGATTGCCGTGCTCAACACGCTCACAATCCGTGCGCGCGACGTCACTCACCCATTCACAATTGACCCGCCGCGCTGACGGACTCCCAAGCGTCGCCGGCATGGAGAACACAAACTTGAATCGCGATTTTATAGGAACCCTCAAAACCGAATGGTTCGGCAACATCCGTGCGGATGTGTTGGCCGGACTTGTCGTGGCGCTTGCTCTCATCCCTGAGGCCATTGCCTTTTCGATCATCGCTGGCGTCGATCCGAAGGTCGGCCTCTACGCCTCTTTCTCGATCGCCGTCCTCATCGCTTTCGTCGGTGGCCGTCCTGGCATGATCTCGGCTGCCACTGCCGCCACCGCTGTCCTCATGGTCACGCTGGTGCGGGACCATGGCCTCCAGTATCTCTTGGCGGCCACGGTGCTCGCAGGTCTGATCCAGATCGTCGCCGGCATTTTCCGCCTCGGCTATCTGATGCGTTTCGTCTCGAAGTCGGTGATGACAGGCTTCGTCAATGCGCTCGCCATCCTGATCTTCATGGCGCAGTTGCCAGAACTGACGAACGTGCCTGTTCTGACCTATATCCTGGTCGCAGCCGGCCTCGGCATCATCTATCTCTTCCCATACGTGACGAAGGCAGTTCCTTCGCCACTGGTCTGCATCGTGCTCTTGACTGCTCTTTCGATCTGGTTCGGCTTCGACATCCGCACCGTTGGCGACATGGGCGAGCTGCCCTCGACCCTGCCGATCTTCCTGATCCCGCAAATCCCGTTCAGTCTCGAAACGCTGATGATCATCCTGCCCTATTCGGTGGCAGTGGCAGCCGTCGGCCTTCTGGAATCGCTGATGACGGCACAGATCGTCGATGACCTGACGGACACGCCGAGCGACAAGAACCGCGAATGCGTGGGTCAGGGCATTGCCAACACGGCCACCGGCTTCATCGGCGGCATGGCGGGTTGCGCCATGATCGGCCAGTCGATCATCAATGTGAAGTCCGGTGGCCGTGGCCGCCTCTCGACCTTCTGCGCGGGCGTCTTCCTGCTGTTCATGATCCTGGTGCTGGGCGATCTCGTCAGTCAGATCCCGATGGCAGCGCTGGTCGCCATCATGATCATGGTCTCGATCGGCACCTTCTCCTGGTCCTCGATCAGGAACCTCAAGGGTCATCCGCGCTCGTCGTCGATCGTGATGATCGCGACCGTCGTCGGTGTCGTCTACACCCACAACCTCGCCATCGGCGTGTTGATCGGTGTGCTGCTGTCTGCTGTCTTCTTCGCCTGGAAGATCTCGCAGATCTTCCGTGTCACCTCGGCGGTGTCGGCTGACGGCATGCATCGCACCTATACGGTCGAGGGCCAGGTGTTCTTCGCGTCGGTCGACGATTTCAATAAGGCCTTCGACTTCAAAGAAGCCCTCGACAAGGTCACAATTGACGTCAGCCATGCCCATATCTGGGATATCTCCAGCGTCGCGGCTCTCGACATGATCGTCCTGAAGTTCCGTCGTGAAGGCGCGGATGTGGAAATCATCGGCCTCAATCAGGCGAGCGAGACCATCGTCGACAAGCTCGCCATCCATGACAAGCCCGGCGCTATGGAACGCCTGATGGGCCACTGAGGGAGGATCAAAAATGACAAGAATACTCGGACTGATCGACGGCTCGCCCTATGCCCAAAGCGTATGCGACCACATTGCCTGGATCGCAGGCAAGGCCGACGTGACGGTGGAACTCCTCCACGTGATCGGCAGGCGGGATCTCGCCTCCGAACCAGTCAACCTCAGCGGCAATATCGGCCTCGGTGCCCGCACCGCACTTCTCGAGGAACTGGCGGAACTCGATGCGCAGAAGGCAAAGGTTGCCCACAAGCGTGGGCGTCTTTTGCTGGACGAGGCAAAGGCCCGGCTCAACGAGGCTGGCGTTGCCAATGTCGAGACGAAGCTGCGCAACGGCGATTTGATCGACACCGTGTTGGAATTTGAAGCCAATGCCGACATCATCGTCATCGGCAAGCGTGGGGAGGGGGCGGATTTCGCCAAGGGCCATCTCGGCTCCAACCTGGAACGCGTCGTGCGCTCGACCCACAAGGCGATCGTCATTGCCTCGCGCGCCTTCAAGCCGGTCGCCAAGCTGCTGATCGCCTATGACGGCGGCAGCATGGCGATGAAGACGGTCGACCAGGTGTCCCGCAGCCCAATCCTGGACGGTCTCGGCTGCAAGGTGGTGATGGCAGGTGCGGACACAAGCGAAAACCGCAAGAAGCTCGATGACGCTGCGATCATCCTCAAGGCCGCGGGCTATGCCCCGGAAGTCGCACTCGTGCAGGGCGCGGCCGACAAGGTGATCTCAGACATGGTGGAAAAGGAAGGCTTCGACCTCCTCGCTATGGGTGCCTACAGCCATTCGCGGCTGCGCTCCCTCTTCATCGGCTCGACGACGACGGAAATGATCCGCTCCTGCAAGGTGCCGGTCGTCATCTTCCGCTGAGATCAGGACGGGCGGGCATGTTGCCCGCCCTCTTATCCGGAGGAAACCCATGAAGACCATCGAAGATCCCGATGTCGTCGAGCTGTTCAAGAACCGTCTTGAGCACGAGCTAGTTGAGACGGTTCGGCTGATTGACGAAAGCCGGGAGTATCGGGCTCCCATCGAGCTGGACCAACAGAGCGTCGGGCGTTTGTCCCGCATGGATGCCATGCAGAGCCAAGCCATGGCCCAAGATCTCAATCGCCGCCGCCAACACCGAAAGATCGCTATCGAGCGGGCCCTGTCTCGTATCCGGGATGACGAGTTCGGCTATTGCATCGCGTGCGGGGAGCCCATCGCGGTCAGGCGCCTGGACATAGACCCGACCTTTGAAGCCTGCGTCCGCTGCGCACCCTGACCACGCTGGTCGTCACGATTGCGAGGAGACATCATGTCGCGACAAACGAAGACTTTGTTCCTGATCGACGGTAGCCATTACGACCGCCTTCGCTCAGTCCTGGAGACCCCATTCGACCTGGGCAAGCTCGCCACTTTGGTCAACAACGGAACGCCAGCCGACCAGATGGTCTATTATCGAGACCTGCGCGACGGCAATGAGGCAGAGCGCCAAAGGTCGCTGCTCGGCTGGTTGGGACACAATGGTTTTGTGGTCAAAGGTCGCACGCACGGCGCGGGCGAACCGCGAGAACGCTACGGAACCAATCTGGTCGAAATCGCCGTCGATGCACTTCTGATGGCTGAGCCTGGCGATCATGTCATGATCCTCGCAAGCGATGCCAAGCTGGAGCCGCTGCTTGGTGCCCTGCGTGACTACGATATCAAGACCACTCTGATCTCGACGCTTGATGCACCCAACACGATTGCCCCGGCCTCGATCCTCATCGAGGCAGCGGGCACCTTCATCGATCTTCGGTCCATCATTGCGCAGTTGAGTCTCGATAAGACCACTGCCGACAGATCGGATTAGGTCAGATCGATTGCGGGTAGCGCGTCACTAAATGCTGCGCTACAAATGCAGCGCTCATCCGTTTCGATTACGTCTCGTCAACGTCCAGGTCTCGCCTCGGGCGCATATCTCCGTGGAACATGCATATGGTTCGCAGCTATTTCAATTTCGCCAGCGCCAACTGGCAGCAGCTTCTGTTCGGTGCGCTGTTGATGGCCCTCTCAAGCTTCGGCCAGACCTACTTTGTCTCCGTATCCGGCTCCTATTTCCGCGATGCCTTCAATCTGACCGATGGTGGGCTTGGAGCCACCTATGCCGCTGGAACCTTTGCCAGTGCGCTGACGCTGACATGGGCAGGCCGGCTGATCGACTATACGAGCGTTCGCCGCTTCACTTGGGCGGTGGCGCTGCTGTTGGCGACCGCTTGCGTGCTGGTTGCCATCAGCGCCAACTTCGTGATGTTGGCCGTCGCCTTCTATTTCCTCCGCCTCGGTGGACAGGGGCTTATGACGCACACGGCACTGACCGCGACGGCGCGCGCATTCCCGCAGGATGCCGGAAAGGCACTCGGGGTAATCGCGCTCGGTCTCTCCGTAGCGCAAGGTCTGTTCCCGATCGCCGGAGTGACCATGATGGAACAGCTCGGCTGGCGCACGGCCTGGGGGATCAATGCTGTTCTGGTTATCGCAGGCGTGGCGGTCGCTCTGATGTTCTTGCCGCGTCAGGGAGATAGGCCGATCCGAAGCCGGAAAGACCGTACCGATGCCAACGCAGGAAAGGCTCCGGCGGTCTGGCGCGATGCACGCCTTCTTCTCACCCTTCCGGCGATATTGGCCGGACCGTTCATCGTCACCGGCTTTTTCTTCCACCAGGCCCGTCTTGCCGAGCAGAAAGGCTGGGATCTGGCAACGGTGGCCGCCAGTTTCGCCGTATTCGCAATCGTGCAAGCGATCGCTTCGGTGGTCGTCGGCCCGGTGATTGATAAGGTTGGCCCGAGGAGGCTGCTCCCGTTCTTCCTTCTGCCGCAGGCCTTGGCCATGCTCTTGCTCGGAAACATCAGCGCGCCGTGGATCGCGCCTGTCTACATGCTGCTCATGGCAACTTCGATGGCACTTGCCTCGACCCTCGCCACCGCGCTTTGGGTCGACCTGTTCGGCCCGTTGGAATTGGCAAGGGTGCGTTCCTTCGTCGAGGCAGGTACCGTCCTCGCCAGCGGCGCTTCGCCGATCATCATGGGTCTGCTGATCGATGGAGGTGTTTCGCTGGAAAGCCAAGCGCTGGGATGTTTTGCCTACGCGCTGCTCGCATCAATGTTGGCCTCGACGGTCAAGCGGACGAGAAGCACGGAGCTTTGAGCGCGAGGTCCGCTGTCAGGACCACAGAAGGGAGCGGACTGTCTCCGGTCGGCCCCATTCAAGCTTCCAACCTCGAAGCAGGTCATGTCTCCTATTGGAGCTAGCGCGCCGTGGCGGCCACCGGCCCTTAGCGGACAAATGATTAGGTGTTCTGGGGCGCCAGCCTTCTAGGCAATCCATCATACACCGGCCTTAGCTCCTCTCTGTCGATAGCCAAGCCAGATGAGTGAGGAAGCGGCCAGGCCCAGCCAAGGGAGGAGCATGACGTTAAGCATCTGCCAGCCGAATGCCTGCAGCAAAGCGGCGGCACTCAACGATGAGGCAAGGCCGACTGCGAAGATGGTCATGTCGTTAGTCGCCTGTGCTTTGCCACGTTCGGTCGGCGTGTAGGTCGTCGTGACAAGCGTCGTCCCGCCTATGTAGAGGAAATTCCATCCGACCCCGAGGAACACCAAGGCACTGGCAAACGAGCTAAATCCTGTCCCGGTGAGCGTGAGCAGCACATGGCCGGCAAGGATCACTACGCCTGCCAGCATGATTTGAAGCACGCCGAAGCGAGCGATCAGCGATCCCGTGATGAAAGACGGTAGGAACATGCCAAGTACGTGAAGCTGGATCACCGTTGCAGCGGTTGAGAGATCGTGATGGTGGTGGACCATCGCAAGCGGCGTTGCGGTCATGGCGAGGATCATCACACCGTAACCGGTCGCCGCGCCGAACAGCGCCACCAGATAGGCAGGCTGCGAGACGATAGCCTGCCATGGGCGACCGGCCTCGGTTGCGCCGGAGACCTCTTTCGCCGCGGGGACCCGCAATCCTGAGAGGACGCCAGCGGCAATTAGCGACACGAGCGCCAGGAGCAGGAACGAGCCGGCATACTCAGCCGGAAACAAATCTGCGCCAAAGCGGCCAACCATCGGCCCCGCCAGCGCGGCTACCACGCCGCCGGCCAGAACCAGCGAGATCGCGCGTGGGCGGAACGCATCATCCGCGACTTCGCCCGCTGCGAAGCGATAGAACTGTGCAAACGCCTGGTAGTTGCCGATCAGAAAAGTGCCAAGGGAGAGCAGCATAAGCGAACCGATCCAGATGCCAGCTGCCCCAGCCGCGCCACCCGCCACGCCAAGAAGCGCACCTAGGACAAAGCCCGCCCGCCTACCGACGCGCGTCATCCACATCGATGCCGGGAAAGTCGCGGCCGCAGTGCCCAGGAACATGGCGGCGATCGGCATGGTAGCCAATTCGGGCCGTGACGCGATGTGGCTGCCAGCCAGCCCTCCAACCGTCATCACCATGACCGAGGCCGTCTGGAAGAGCGCCTGCGCGCTGGCGAGCAGGAAGACCTGCCTGTGCATCAATGAAGACGCCATCAGAATACCAGAACCTTGTCGGCGGCGATGGTATTAGCCGCTAGTTCGTCCATGGTGCTGCGGCGGGCACCGTCCATCATCTCGGTTTCGCTCAAGCCACGTGCGTCCATACAGGTGCCGCAAAGCAAGACCTCGCCCTTGCCGGAGACAACGCGCTTCAGCATCCGTTCCATATTGTAATAGCCATCTGGGGTCTTCTGCCCTGCCTTTGCGGCGACGACTGCATCGGCCATAAGAAACACCGTGACCAAGTTCGCTGCATTCGCCTTGGCGAGCGCGTGGGCCAGCCGCAACCCGTTGTAGCAACGTTCGGTGCCGTAGGGCGGATCGTTCAGGATGATCAGCGTCTTCATCTGCGTTGCCCCTCCCGGCGGCGTATGGTAATCTACAATCAATAACTATATTGAATGAAGTATCGTGACCTCGGACAACATGTCAATCCGCAATCCCAAGCAGGCGCTTTACGAGCAATTCGCCGCTGTCGCCAAAGCGCTCGGCAATCCGCAGCGGCTGGAGTTGCTCGAGCATCTGGCGCAAGGCCCCCGCAGCGTCGACGCGTTGGCGATGAAACTCGGCCTGCCGATTGCCAATGTTTCGCAGCACCTGCAGGCCATGCGTCGGGCGGGTCTCGTCACCTCCGAGCGCGACGGCAAGTTCGTCCATTACCAGTTGGCCGACGAGAGCGTGCTTGCAGCTTTCGCTGCCATCCGTCTGGTCGCCGAGACTCATTCAGCTGAGGTGGAGCGCGTGGTGCGCGGTTGGTTTGACCGTCATGACGATCTGGAGCCGGTCTCGCGCAACGAACTGGTCGCGCGCATGAACGATGGTCTCGTGACCGTCATCGATGTGCGACCCGCGGACGAATATGCGCTCGGCCATCTGCCTGGCGCGATCAATGTGCCGCTGGCCGAGCTCGAACGTTGTCTGCCTGAACTCCAGACTACTCGCGAGATTGTCGCCTATTGCCGTGGACCCTGGTGCGTCATGTCCTTTGAGGCCGTTGCTGAGTTGCGAAAGCACGGATTCACGGCTCGTCGCCTCGAGGACGGTTTGCCGGAGTGGAGGGCAGCAGGGCTTGCGGTGGAACAGGTTCGGGGGAACTGTTAGCGGCAGCTTTCTTTGAGCCGAGCGACCCTCCAGCCAAACACTGCAATGTCTATGATGTCGCCTTTTGGCGCGAAGCCGCCTTCTTGCCCTACGATGATGGGGCTTCTCTAAGGGCGCGATAAACGCTTGCCCGACCTATGTTCAGCGTCTTGGCAATTTCCGTTGGTCCCATCCCGTCAGATTTTAGTCGGCGGATCTCGGCAACATCAACATGAGGCTTCCTGCCTTTGTAGACCCCTCTGCTTTTTGCAGCGGCGATGCCTTCCATCTGTCTTTCTCTACGAAGGTTCGTCTCGAACTCAGCGAATACGCCGAGCATATCGAGGAAAGCTTTGCCGGCCGCCGAGCTCGTGTCGATCGGCTGTTCCGTCGCCTTCAGCGTCACCCCTTTTTGCTTGAGCAGCCGTACGATGTCCTGCAGATCCCCAACTGACCGCGCCAGACGATCGACCCGCGTTACAACCAGGCTGTCGCCGTCGCGCATGAATTCTAGAAGCGTGTTAAGCTCTCTCCGATCCTGCTTGGTCGATCCGGATTTCTTTTCCGCCCGGATGACCGTGCAACCGGCCGCCTTCAGAGCCGCCTCTTGAATCGCCAGATCCTGATCGATGGTGCTGACGCGCGCATACCCGTAAATTGCCATGAAACGTCTCAATAGGTTCTAGACCTTCAGTATGTAGCGTCTCATAACTTCAAAATCAACCCAAATGATACACTGTTATGTGTCTCACGCAGATTGTCTCAGGAGGTATACCCAAATAACACAACAACAGGTTCAACTTGGCAAAGGCTGGCGTTTTTGATTTGTAGTGCAGGCATGGGGGACGCAGTCGATGATTGAAGATACTACATTTCAGCCAAACCTAATTCGGCGTGTGCACAATCTTGCGCTTGGGCCGTCCACCCCATCAAATTCCTTGGTGCCGGTCTGGGAAGCGGTCTACAATGCTTTGCACGCCATCCAAGATCGTTTCGATGACGAGTGGGCTACGCGCGGAAGGATCGATATCTCCTTTTTAGAACTCGATTCGAACAATCCTTCCGTTGAAATTCGGGACAACGGAATCGGTTTAAACAGAGAAAACTTCAATTCTTTCAAGACGTATGATAGCGCCCATAAGGAGCTTCGCGGCGGCAAAGGGCTTGGCCGACTTTCTTGGCTGAAGGTCTTCTCGGAAGCGCATGTAGTCAGCCACTATGAGCAGGACGGCCAGCTTTTTCGGCGGTCCTTTACTTTGGTGCTGGACAACGACGTGCCTCTGGCAGACTTCAAAGTGGACGCCGTTAGTGGCGTTGAACCAGGGACGACAATTGTCCTGCGGCGGATGAAGTCTGCATACGCCAAACATTTTCCGACTAAATTCGACACCATCGTTCGGAAAGTGGTAGCTCACTTCCTTCCCTATCTCATTTCCCCGGTGCGACCCTTAATCACGATTGAAGGGCCAACAGACACTATCGAGCTTGCCGCTTATCTTAAGGAAAAGGAGGAGGCACTGAGTTCCATCTCGCTTACCGTGAGCGATGAGGTCACAGTAAAGCTAGAACATAACCTCCTTGAAAAATCCGTCGTCGAGGGAAAGGCTGCTCACAAGATCTATCTTGCAGCTCATGGTCGCGTGGTAACCGAGTTTGATATCGGGCTCGCCCTCGGGCTGGTAACTTACATCGAGAGAGAAGGCCGATCATACGCCTATGCAGGCGTGCTCTCGGGTCCGATATTCGACAGTTCTGTGAACTCTGAACGTACTGCCTTCGACCTCGACGCCGAACTCCTTGAGACGATCAAGCGGAAGACGTTCGAAGCCATCAGAGATGTTCTGCGGGCACCTATTGAACGTGTCATCCAAAAGCAGGCGGATATTACGAAATCCGTGATTAAGAAGTATCCACGGTACTCGTATCTCGTTGACGATCCGAAAGATTTTGTCGTCTCAAGCGTGCCGCGAAACTTTCGTACGGCCGAGCAGATTTACCAACAACTGGCCGTTCTCGACTATCGTGATAACCGCGACATCGAGCGCAAAGTCGAACTTTTCTCCAGAACACAGCCACGAGAAGAAGACCCTGTGGAAGAAGGTGTCACAGCGTTGCTGGGTCGCCTAACCGATCATGAGAAATCGGTTCTCGCGGATTACACTGTCCGGCGTAAGATCGTCCTCGATCTCTTAGAAAAACGCCTTCAGTATAAGCCTGATGGAACTATGAGGCATCATTCTGAGGAAGCGCTTCATAGCTTTGTCGTTCCGATGAGGGTCACCAACAAAGAAGTGCATGTTGATAAGCACAATCTTTGGATCGTCGACGACAAGCTGACCTACTACGAATATTGGGCTTCTGATAAGGCGCTGAAGAAGATCGTCGCAGAGCATACTTCGTCGGACCGGCCTGATGTGCTGCTCTTCGCAGGGCGCTCCGCCTACCACAGACCTGGAACTGATCAGCCCGTTGTCATTGTCGAGTTCAAAAAGCCAGTGCGCAACGACTACGACGAGGAAGAGAATCCTTTCGTACAGATCTACGGTTATATCGAGGATCTGCAGAACGGCCGCATCTTAGACAAGAATGGCGGGCAAATTCAGGAGGTTACTCAGAACACTCCGTTCTTCTGCTACATCATAGCTGATTTCACTCCGAACATGCGTCGATGGATTAAGCTTGCTCAGATTAACGTGCCCCTTCCAGGCGGGGGCGGTTTCTACGGCTATAACGCCGACTACCGATGCTTTGTGCAGGCGCTCAGCTATAAATATGTCCTGAAGGACGCCCGTTTGCGAAACGAGGCCTTTTTCAAGCAACTAAAGATATAGGGGCTTTGAGCCAAGGAAACTTAGGCATGTGCGGCCGTTTCACGAATACGATGACTTGGAGCGAAATTCACGCCCTCTACAATATCCACGCGGAGGCTCCGCCTCCGTCGAACATGCCGGCGCGCTACAACATCGCGCCGACGCAAAGCGTCTATTTTGCCCACAAGGACAAAGCCGGTGAGCTCGAAATCGACTACGGGCGCTGGTGGCTCGTGCCCTTCTTCGCCAAGGAATTACCGAAGGCCGCGATGTTCAATGCGAGGATCGAGACCGTCGACACTTCCGGGGCATTCCGAGAGCCCTTCAAGTCGAAGCGCTGCCTCATCCCGGCTGATGGTTATTTCGAATGGACGACCAACGAGGAGGACGGGAAAAAGGACCCATGGCTGTTGCAGCTCCCGGAAGGCCAGCCCTTCTCCTTTGCCGGGCTTTGGGCACATAACGACAAGCTTGGCATCACCAGTTGCACGATCATCACCGCGCCGGCGGTCGACCATATCGCTCACATTCACACGCGGATGCCCGTCATGCTGGGACCATCAGCCTATGATACTTGGCTGGATGCTTCAGTGCAGGGTGCCGACGCGAAAGCGTTTCTCCTTGAACACCAAATCGACAGCCAGCTTGGGTTTTACCGCGTAGGCCGTGAGGTGAATTCATCCCGCTATGATGGGATGGACACCAAGATGCCCATACTCAACTCTCTCTAAGGGCAAGACCGGATGGCTCAGTTTTCGCCTTACGTGATCAAAGCCCTGACGGATGTCATCACCGGGGGCGTCGGCCAAGGCCCCGAGATATCTCCGCCGATCGGAATCTACCGCTCGGGTCCAAATATCGAGCGCTTTTTCATGGATTGCGGCTTGGATATGAGAATCGGCGCTAGTTCGAGGTTGCCTGCAACGATGGACTTCCTCCGCCAGATTGCCGGTCAATGGGATGCTGACGAAAAGCTGAGGCGAGTTATTCAGAAGGTCTCGGATCCGCGTGAGTACCTTAGTGATCCGACGAGGGCGATCGCAGTGCAGGAGCACTTGAACGCCGCTCTTGCAGCCGATGGCCTTGCGGTGACGACCGTCAATGGCAAAGCCGAGGTTGTGACGCGAGGAACTGCAGGAGTCGTTGTTACTGCTTTCACGGAAACCGTCACACGACTCGATTTCGACACGGTGCAACTGGACATCAGCCGTGCCCTTAAGAGCGCCACCGAGGATCCGGAGGATGCGGTTACTTCAGCATGTTCCCTCGTGGAAGCAGTCTGCCGATCTATCCTGATTGAGTTGGGCCTACCGCTCCCCGCTAAGAAAGATATCGATGGGCTCATTCGTGCCGTTCAGGAGCCGTTGGGACTGTCGCCGGGCCGATCGGGCCTGCCGCCTGAGATCGAGAACGACATTCGCCAAATCCTGAGCGGACTGACTTCTGTCGCAAAGGGCATCGGCGCCTTGCGCACACACGCCGGCGACGCGCATGGGCGGGAGAAGGGACACCGGCGGATCGATGCAAGGATTGCTCGATTGGCGATCAATTCGGCAAGCTCGCTCGCTCTCTTTTTGATCGAGACGTGGGAGCTGAAACAGCATCGCACTCTGTTGCTGAAGGGAACATCATGATCACTCGAACTGTGACGCTATGTCTTGCCGGGCAGTTGATGTCTATCTTTTCGACACCGCAGGCTCATGCAGATCAAGCTGATGATTTCGCTCGATTTTGGGCCGCTGTTTTAGCCGTAGAAGATCGTTGCAATGATTTCTATTCGATCACTGATGCCACCATGGGCGGCCATTTGACAGCCGAGGAGTACAAGCGAGCATCCGATGCAGTTGAGGACCTTCGTCCGAAAATGGCAAAAAGCCTTTCTGCGCTTTCGTGTCAGGCTGCCGCAGAAGCGGTTGCGGATCTAGGCGGCCTGCCTTTTTTGAAGGTATGGGAGCGTCGCTGATGGATCTTCGAAGAAAAGGCTACACGCAGGTCGTGCTTGTAGCGGTTCTCGTGACCCTGAGCGGCTGCAATGGCAATCTTACCATCGCGCCCTCTGTCACAGCATTATGTGACGCCGAGGCCGCACAGAGTTTGATGGGCAAACCCAAACCGGCAGACGAAGCGGCTATGCAGCGGACCGGCGCCAAGACGGTTCGCCAGATCCAACCTGGCGATATGGTGACCCAGGACTTCCGCGAGGATCGGGTGACGATCGAGACTGATCCGGCGTCGGGTCGGGTCACGCGGGCCACCTGCGGCTGATTTATCTGTCGCCAAAGAAAAAGGGCCAGCGGTAGCCGCGGCCCTTGAGGTGTGAAGGTCTAAGCCTCCAGAGGGGAACGATCGACGCGGCGGCTGGGAGGACCCGCTTTGTCGATCAAGATTCCATATGGGGAAGCGATAGGCGGCCTGCAAGCTGCTCAATCTGCATTCCGGTTCTAAGGGGCTTTCTCTTCTGGTGAAGTGCTGCGAGCTTCAGCCTGACGGCTGATGCTTCACATGGGCCTGCGCTGCCTTACGCACCATGTCACTACAGGCCAGCTGCCTGAATACGTGAGATCTATCTGTCATCGCGGCCCCTCCGCCGCCAGAACGCCGCGAGGAGTCTCAAGTTCCGATCTGAAGTAACGGACAGATACGGGGAGGTAAAATCTCTCTCAACATCAACCATTACACCGACAAGGGAGGGTCCGCGTCAATGATGCGCGGTTCCCCCATGTGTGGACGGCCCGTGGAATGCAAGACTTTTGTATCGATGGATCGGTCAGGTTCAGTCATGTGTCCGGCCTTCTATCGTGGCATTGTAGCCACTGGCCCTGATGAAGTCCGCGGATGGAGAGCCAATCAATTTGTCGAGCTCAAGGCTCTGGGGGAACCTAGGCTTTGCTCCATCCCCGGTCCAACCGGTTCGCCATCATTACTCAGTCCTTCATTCCTCCGGTCGACGATTGCCGAGCCGGATTCCTTCAAACGGCTGCGTGCCGGTAAGTCTCCTCTCTTCTCAGAAGAGCCCACGCGACGCGGGCGGTCTTGTTTGCGATCGCTACCGACACCATGCGTGCCGGTTTGCGCTGCAAGAGCTTCGCGATCCACGGGAATGATGGAGCATCAATGCGCGCTCGTCGTATGACGGCAGTGGCGCCGACTACCAGCAATCGTCGGATTGTCCGATCGCCCTGCTTGCTGATCCGCCCTAGCCTCTGCTTTCCGCCACTACTATTTTGTCGCGGCGTTAAGCCAAGCCAAGCCGCGAACTGTCGCGCTGATTTGAATTCCTCGGCATTTCCAACCGAAGCCGCGATTGCTGCCGCGGTGAGAAAGCCGACGCCTGGGATGGTCATCAGCCTCCGAGCGGCAGCTTGGTCCCGGCACCACTGCATTATGGTGCGATCAAGCTCGGCGATCTTATTGCTCAGCTCTTCTAGCTGCATCTGAATGTGCTTGAAGGGTTGCCACGACGGTTCAGGAAGATGGTCTTTCGCGACGTGTAAGGCTTCGAGGGCAGCTTTCAGCCCGAACTTTCCTTGGGGCGTGATAATGCCGAATTCGGCCAAATGGCCTCGGAGTGCGTTGATCAGAGCTGTTCTCTGCCGCACGAAAAGATCTCGAGTTTTGTGCTGCATAAGAAGAGCCTGACGCTCGCAATTTTTCACCGGTACGAAACGCATGGTTGGACGGGTGACTGCCTCGCAAATCGCTTCGGCATCTGCTGCATCGTTTTTCCCGCGCTTCACTAATCACGAGGTCGTCGTAATGCGGAGGAGCGCGGCCTGATCGGCGGATTTTCGCTGTTTTCCGATCGGCTTGCTTTGCATTATTCGGTGCCGAACCTCTGCGGGTCAATCGACCAACAGAGGACTCGCCAATGCCCTATATCCGTCACGAACTAATTGCCGCACTCAATTCCTCCCTTATCAGTCAGCGATACAGCCCGGTCGTGGTGAGGAATTACTGCACCTACGCATCTGGATTTCTCGATTATCTGGGACAGCGGGGCATCCTGGTCGCAGACGTGATCGACGTGCAGGTAGAGCAATACCTGCGGCACGCGATCGTAAAGTTCGAAAAGGAGCGTGGTCGACGTCCCGGCGCACGCTGGCACGAGGTTCCGCGCTCCGGAATTCATGCGCTGTTGCGACTTGCTCACGGTCAATGGCCGCCAGCAATCGAGCCTATCTGCGCGGCCGATGTGGCCCGATTTGCAGTTTGTGACGAATACGAAATCTGGCTGCGTGAGGAACGCGGGTTGGCTCGCTCCAGCGTCGCAGCGCTGATGTGGGAAGCCCGGAACTTTCTTGCCTGGCAGATCGATTACGGAAGCGGCGGCTTGGCGGGGCTGAGCGTCGTTGACGTAGACCGTTACATGGATCTGCGCGCGCCGAAACTGACGCGCTGCTCGCTGAAGTCTGTCGCAGAGCGGCTTCGCTCGCTGCTGCGATATCTCCACATCACGGGTCGCGTCACAACGGACCTGTCAGGGCATGTGATAGCTCCGACGCTTTATGCATATGAAGGAGTGCCCTCAATCCTGGAGCGAGACCAGATCGCCGCGGTGCTGGAAACCGCGAGGGCGGACAAGACGCCAGCGGGGCTGCGGGACCATGCAATCCTGCAACTCCTTGCAACATATGGGCTACGGTCTGGAGAGATCCGCAATCTGCGGATCGAGGACATCGACTGGCGGACGGAAGCCATCCATGTTCGCCACCACAAGACGCGGGCCAGCACATCGCTGCCCCTGATGGAGCCGGTCGGTGAAGCGTTGCTTGCTTATCTGCGTTCCGGGCGGCCCGTGACGGACGCCAGGGAAATCTTCCTCCGCACGCGCGCGCCCTATCGCAAGCTCGACAAGCTTTACAGCGTGGTTCGCCGGTGGCTCCGTGACGCTGGTGTCCAACCGCCTGGTAAGTGTGGACCCCATATCTTCCGCCATGCGCGCGCTGTTGAGATGTTGCGGGTCGCGGTGCCTCAAAAGGTCATCGGCGACGTGCTGGGGCACCGTTCGACGGGATCGACGGCTCCCTACCTCAAGCTCGCCACCGAGGACCTCAGGGCCATTGCGCTTGACGTGCCGGGAATGGAGGTGCTGGCATGACCGCCCGCTGGCCCGATCCCGACCGCGCGATCATTGACCGCCATGTCGCGATCCTTGATCTGCACAGCATGAAAAGCCGAGCCTGTTATCGGCAGGTCCTGCATGGCTTCCAGGATGTGGCCGAACGTTACGATGCACTCGGTCAGGAAGTGCTGATTGCGTGGCTGCGTAAATCGGCCGAATGCTGGGCAGCGACGACGCGGCTACACCGCACCCGCATCATTGACCGGTTCCTCGAACGCCTGGTGGAAATCGGCGCGATCGAACGCAATCCCGTCACCGCTCTGCGAGATGCGTGCAATATCAAGCAGTGCATGCCCATCTGGCGGGCATTGGCGTCGCGGGATCCGGAACAGGCTCTCGCCGAACTGCGCCAGCCCAGGCCGTTCGGCAGCGTGCTGGGCGAAATGATGGCTGAGCATGTCGCGATGATGCGGCGCAGAGGATACAAATACACTTCGCAGCCCCTGTTGCTCTTGCGGTTCGACCGGTTCCTGCAGCTGCATCCGGGACCGGAGGCCGAACCGCTGAGCGCCATGGTTGATCGATGGGCGGCAACGAATGTCACGCGTCACCAAGTGGAGGAATGCGAAAAGCTCAAACGCGTCTTTGCGAAAATCCTTCGTCACCGCGACCCGTCGATACCTGTGCGGCGACCGGACCCGAGACCGAGGAAGGAGGCGGCCAGGCAATGGCGAAAGGCTCATATCTACTCGCCTGCCGACGTGCGGCGGATGCTCGAGGTTGCCCGCACCTATCCGTCTCCACGGGTGCCGCTTCGGCCGCTGAGCATGTACACAATGCTGCTGCTGGCCTATTGCGCAGGCTTGCGGCGCGGCGAGCTTGCCCGGCTCGATCTTGGTGACGTTGACCTGCGGGACGGTACGGTAACCGTCCGGCAGACCAAGTTCTTCAAGACTCGGATACTGCCGCTTCCCGACAGCGTTGTAGTCGAGCTTCGCGCCTACGTCGATGCACGGCGTCGTGCCGGTGGATCACAGGACGCGCGCTCCGGCTTGTTCTGGCACGAGCGAGGCGACGGTCACTACACGCCGGAAATGATCACGTGGTTGCTCTCTGACGTCATACGTCGCGCTGGGTTGAAGCCATTGCGAGGAAAAGCGGGCCCTCGCGTTCATGACCTGCGCCACTCGATGGTCGTGAACAGAATCCTGGAATGGTACCGGACGGGTGTCAACCCGCAGGATCGCCTGCCGTTCCTCGCGACCTATCTCGGCCATAGGGATATCAACTCTACATTGGTCTACATCACCGTCACGCAGGAGCTGCTGCATTACGCGAATGAGCGGTTCCGGGCAGTTGGCGCACCGTGCCTCAGCATGGGGCAGGAGATGCGGCCATGAGCAAGGTTGACCGGTTCCCGGCCCTGCTGCGCGCGTTCTTCTACGAATGGCTGGTCGAGCAGCGCAACGCATCCATCCATACAGTCCGATCATACCGCGATACCTGGCGGTTGTTGCTCCGGTTCGTCGCCCAGCGTACTGGGAAGAAGGTGGCTATGATCACGCTGGCCGATCTGGCCGCCAGCGAGGTCGCCGCGTTCCTCAGTCACGCCGAACATGACCGTGGCGGTACGATCGGCACGCGCAACTGCCGGCTTGCGGCGATCCGCAGCTTCTTCCACTTCGTGGCCACAAGGGATCCTGGATCGATCGCGCAATGCGTGGAAATCCTCAACATACCGATCAAGCGCGCTCCGGTGTCGGAACCGAGCTATCTGGATCCGGCGGAAGTGACGGCGATCCTCGCTCAGCCAGATCGTTCGACCATTGAGGGCATGCGGGATCATGCGCTGCTCTCGTTCCTCTACAACAGCGGCGCACGAATACAGGAAGCGCTCGACCTTTGCCCAGAAGCAATCCGGTTCGAAAGCCCGAGTTGCGTGCGTTTGACCGGTAAGGGACGGAAGGAACGTATCTGTCCGCTCTGGCCAGAAACCGTGATGTTGCTGCGGAAACTGCTTGAACGGCAACCACGGGCGCCCGACCAGCGGCTGTTCGTCAACCGCTATGGCGAGCCGCTCAGCGCCTCCGGGGTCCGGTTCAAGCTCGCCGCCTACGTGAAGGCGGCGGCCGAAACCATGCCAACGCTGCGTGCCAAGCACGTAACGCCACACGCCTTCCGGCACGCCACCGCCGTGCACCTCATCTCGGCCGGCGTCGACATTACGGTCATCCGAAGCTGGCTCGGTCATGTCAGCCTCGACACGACCAACCACTATGCCAGGGCCAATCTGGAAACGAAGCGGAAAGCCCTGGAAAAGGTCGCCGTTCCAGCCACACCCGGCAGCCAGCCATCCTGGAAGCGCGATGCCAGCGTGCTCGCCTGGCTCGACACACTCTGAAATAATGCGGAGGAACATCGACAAGAACGGCGAAAATCCGCCGATCAGGCCGCGCTCCTCCGCATTACGACGACCTCGTGATTAGTCAAGTTATGCTCACCTCGCCATAACTTCACATACGGCTTTACATATACCGGAGGCATAAGCTTCACATCGAAGCCCAAGGCACCGAGTTCCCTCGCCCAGTAATGTGAAGTCGAACAAGCTTCCATGCCGACGAGGCAGGGTGGCAACTGCTCGAAGAAATGCAGGAGCTGATTTCGGCGGAGCTGCCGCCGGACAATAACATTGCCGACGTCATCGATAGCATGAACTTGAAACACGTTCTTGGCCAGATCCAGGCCGACGACAGTGATCTTCTCGAAAGTCATGACACGGTTCCTTCTCTGAGTTGCGCAGAATGATCTTAGCATCTCGCGCGACGGGTTCGGAGGGCCGTCCACATCATCAATTTCGCCGCTGCGCAACGAAATCGGCTCCCCCACGCCCCGCAGGCCGCCTACGGCGGTCATTGACCCAAACCCTCCCTTGTCGGTCCCGCACCTTTGTTTTCACTCAAAGGAGCCGACGATGACCACTTACGAACACATCAACGAACTGCGCGCCGAACTTGCAGCGTCAATCGACCAGGCCGAGCGTCAGCAGATCGCAGTCGAGCTGGCGGCGGCCGAAGCGAAGTTTGCCGAAGAAGAGGCCGCATTCGATGCGCTGATCAGCGCCGAGCCGCCCCACTAGGGCGGCTCAAAGGCATGCTCCAACCGACTTAATTCGGTCGCTGGTCAAGATCGAGCTGAAGCGGGTTGATGTCGTCGATCTGCGCAAGTGCCGCCAAGACCGCCTCCTTGCTAACTCCGTTATTCCATATCATTTCGGACAGGTGTTCCTGGAGCATTCCAATGCGTGCGGCATGGCTTTCAGCCTCATTCCAATCAAGGTCACAGGCACCAGCGGACATTGGATATTCGGCATCATTCTGACCGCGTTGGACGACGATCAAGCGTCCTTGTCGCGGATTCCCGCTGTAGAGGTCATCATCCACCGGCATCCAAAGAAACATCGCATCTTCCAGCTTCATAGGCATCTCCTGAAGGCATTAGCGCAAGCATTTGACTACAAGGATTATCCCGCCCTTACCAGAGGCAGTTCCTTGACATTGGTTGTGTAGCGCGGCGATCGACGGTCAAACTTGGTTTGCCAGTCGCGCTTGATGCCGGCAGAGGCCGGGATAAGCGAGCCACGCCCAAATTTCCCATTGACCGCATCCAGGGCTGTCATCAGCCGTTCCGACTGGTTACGGTCCCGCGCATCGAACAGGGGCCGCGGCTGTGACTCCGCCCGCACCAAATCGTTCATGATGATGCCGGCCTTTGCGTAGCGATGGCCGTCCCTGAAGATCTTGCGCGCTCCGCTCTGAGCAGCCCGGATCAGATCAAAAGTATCGTTCGAAGCCTCGGGGAAATGGACCGTTGTTTGAGCCGAATGCGGTTTGTCACTCGAGTTGAAGCGCGACGTATGCATGAAGACCGCCATATGTGTCGCCTCAAGACCATGCCGGCGCAGCTTCTCTCCCGCCCTCATCGCATAGGCCGCGACTGCCTCAAGCAATCCGGCCAGATCCGTAACCGGCGTTCCAAAGGATCGGGTTACGGCGCAGCCCTTCCGTTGTGGCGGCACGTCTTCAAGCGGCAGGCATGAAATGCCCTGCAGCTCCAGAACAGTCCTCTCGCCCACCACGCTCAGGAGATTGCGGGCAAGCCGCGCATCAACGCGAGCCAGGTCGCCGGCCGTCTCAATGCCCAGGCCGAATAGTTTTCGCTCTGATGCCGATCCGACGCCCCAAACCTCCCCAACCTCGACGCAATCGAGCCAGCGTTGCCTAACGGCTGCATCTGTCAGGTCGCAGACGCTGCCAAGCTCCGGGTTCTTCTTTGCAACGTGGTTTGCGAACTTCGCCAGTGTCTTGCTCGGGCCAATGCCGACACAGGTCGGGATCCCGGTCCATTGCTGAACCGTGGACCGAAGATCGCGTCCGAAGGCGACGCGATCGGCGGGCCTGATGTCGGTCATATCCAAAAAGCTTTCATCGATTGAATAGACCTCAACATCCGGAGACCATTGCCGATAGATCGCATTCAGCCTGGCGCTCATGTCGCCATAAAGGGTGTAGTTGCTGGAGTAGACCGCCACATTATTGTCACGACAGAGATCGCGGATCTTGAAGTAGGGTTCGCCCATACCAATGCCGAGCGCCTTGGCCTCCGCCGTTCTGGCAACGGCGCATCCGTCGTTGTTGGACAGAACAATCACCGGCCGCTTTGCGATAGCAGGGTCAAAGACGCGCTCGCAGGAGCAATAGAATGAGTTGCCGTCAATCAGCGCGAATGAGGTCATCCCTTCTTCCTCGGTCGCAGCCAGTGGACGTTGCAAAGTGCGACACCCCAGATCTCGACTTCCGCGATCTCCGGAAGGTCGAACAGCGGCATGTCCGAATTCTCAAACATCAGCCGCGGACGACCACCCGTCATGCGCAGCCGCTTCAATGATCGCTCGCCGTGCACGGTCGCCACGACGATATCGCCATCGACCGGCCGCACGCTTCGGTCGACCACGATCAGATCCCCATGGAAGATCCCGGCGTCTCGCATCGAATTGCCGTCGACCTTCCACAGGAAGGTTGCCGGCGGGTTCCGGATCAGGAGCTTGGTAAGGTCGATGGACTCTTCGACGTAGTCATCTGCGGGTGATGGAAAGCCGGCGCATAACCCGTGGAGCATGAGAGGCACATAGATTTCTGCCTCGATTTTCAGGCCGGCGAGCATTCAATTCGATCCTTTCACGACTGGTAGCGAAAGGAACAAACAGGGAACACAGGGGGCATCAAAAATCAAGATAGAAAATTACGCGATCCTAATCTGCAGATCTGCAGCTAACGCGAGTGTCTGCATGGTGGTAGCTTTTGGAGGCGCTGTCACAGTGGAGAGGACGAGGATCACCATGACTGACGAAGTGGAGCACCTTTCAAATACCCTGATGTGGACCGTCGGCATGATTACCCAAGCTGGGCCGGACGATCTCAAGCGTGTGGCAAGGGCCTATCGAGAAGCGCAGGACCTGGTCTCGAAGATTCCGAAGACTGAGGAAGGCGCGCGCCCTCGCATCATCGCTTGCTTTCATCGATCGGACGAGTATCGCGCTGCAGACGATATCGCCTGCGTCGGATGGATCCTGACCGCAATCCAAGAGCGCGTGAACGAAGGCGATCTACGCGACTGGAGGAAGCTGCGAACGGTCGTAAGGCAGATGGTAAAGCTGCTGCAGGAGCCAGCACCTTCGCTTCACTGATATATGCCTTGCTGTGGCATCCAGTTGGCGAGCTTCAAGGTTTGCTCTTAGTTAAGCGACGAGCGGCAGCATAATTGTCGAAGTCCCGAAAATTCAGAAAACATGCTGCAAACAAGACAGCCGTCTCGGCCAAGAGCAGGAAGCCGATCAGGTACTGCGCGTACAAAAGTGCGGGTACAGCATAGGTCAAGGTTGCGACACCAACTGCACCCGGAATCAGCACCCACGCGGCGTAAAGGAACAATCTCCAGCCGTTGGACACCTTGCTACGCATCACAAACCATGTTCCCGTCCAAATTATATGCGGCCCGGCTTTTGCGCGTGCCCGAGCAACGCCCACTGCGTCGGTAGGGTGGTTTAGCAATGCCTTAATCTCTGGCACTGTTGCGTGAGATCCGAAGCTCTGCTCATAAGCGAGCTGCAGGACAGCATCCGTTTTTTCTCGACCAGAGAAGAACTTTTCTTCTGCCTGTATACGGGCAGCGTGCCGTTCCTTCCAAGCTTTGCGGATCTTCGTGCTCAATGTGAATAAAGCGATGAAGATGGCGACCGCCTGCATTAGCGAAGCGTTGCCGATTTCTTTAGCAATTGTCGATAGTTCCGGGAGCACCAAACACCTGTCTGTTCCGTTGGAAAGCCGTCCTGCTACGCCAAGGAAGTGGATTTTGCGTTTAGTGAGTTGGTGCAGGCTTCGTTAATCTAGAAATGACGCCGCATGAGCGCCGGCTGATCGCCAAAGGCGGCCGGCGCGCGGCGGAAACCAAAGCCAACCCGCTGAGTGTCATGGCGCGGCTTTCGCCGCGCCATTCCTTTTCTGCCTTCCGACCGTCCGGGGCTCCATGGCTATCACCAGGTCATGCACCATCTTCAAGGCCGTATCGTCGAGCTTTTTCAGGTGGTCGACCGTTTCTCCCATCAGCTTGTTTCTCACTTCTTTGCGTGACTTGCCTTTGGGATGCGTAGGCCGTTCGTTGACGAAGGGATCGAAGAATTCTTCTGGAGTGATATCCAGGACCTCGAAAACGTGGATCAGCCGTCCGACGGTCATCAAGGAAGAGGCGTTCTCGTAACGGGAATAGGTCGCCTCCTTCACCCCCAGCAGTGTAGCGACTTTGGCTTGTGCAATCTGTCGGTCGGTTCGCAGGTCACGCAGTCTCTGAGCAACAAGCAGATCCAGTTCCTTGAGATCGATGATCTTTCCGTCGAGCCGCTTGCGATAAACGGGATAATCCTTGTTCGGGTCGTCAACGCGTTCAAGTCCGAGATAGCTTACCCACTGCTCGAGTCCGAAACCTGCCATTGCCACCAACCACACTGGAAATTAATCGTTATTCCTCTGGAACAAATAAAGATGGTACCTCGAAAGTCTACCCTGAATAGCTACTTTAGCGCATCGCTTTGCGACCCCGCTCTATGCCTTCGGCACGGAGCCAGCAGACGCTGTCTCCGCCCATTCGGGTGACGATCGGTTGCGCTGCGGCTTCGCCTTCGATCACATGCATCTTGGGCAAAAATCGGTACCGACATTTACAGCCTCTCCCGATCGACCCATATTGGCTACTGATCAAGTCAGGTCGTGGCAAGTCTCTAGCCCTTTCTTGTCGCGTGCCTACGGAGGCCGCCCCGCCTGATCGGGGCGGCCTTTCCGCATCTTGAAAAGCTCCTCACAGTCATCAGCACCAGTCACGGTGAGTCCGGACCCCGTCACGATGAAGCAGTGACGCCAGAGGCGTCCTGTCTGTCTCTTTGATGAGGGAAAGAGGAGCGCCGCCCCCTCTCCCTCACAAGGGGAAAAAACGGTCTCCCCGTCCTTCCTTCGCGCAGCCTTAAGGCCGCGCTTTCGTGCAGGATCGCCGCTAACGCGCCGCCCCATCGGCTCTGCCTCGGGCGGGCGAACCCCCTCCGTTTTTATCCCCTTGCCACCCTCTCCCCCGCTGCTCCGCGCGAGCTCGGGAGCAGGAGCGGGGCTCCTGCCCACGAGGGGCACGAGAAGACCGCTTCGCGGAATTGGAGAAAGGGCTAGACTATGACCACAACCGCAACCGTTTACCTGCTGGACCCGGAAGCCGGGACCATTCAAGCCGCAGAGGTCGCCGCGCCGAGCGCGTTTTCTCAAACCTACGGGCTGATTGGATGCCAGCTTGTCGAGGTGGTGCCATTCGACACGAACCACGTTCTTATCGTCGATGAGGAGGGTTTGCGCGACGGCTTGACCGCTTTCACTGTCTTTGATGGCTACCCGCAGCCATTGGCTGGAAAGATCGTTCTTGCCAGCCTGGACGGCTCGCATGTCCTACCGCCGCAGATCAGCATTGAGGAAGCAGCGGCCCGCCTGAACGTCTGCAAGCCGGTTCTTGATCCGGTCTTTGCCAAGGCAGACGAGCATTCCCCCAATGGGGTCATTCTGGGCGGCGCTTTGATCGGGTTCCAGACCCGCATCACCCGCACTCACCCAACCGTCATGGCGGGGGTAGTCCGATGATCATCGCTGTTGTCGAGGACCGCACCCTGTCCATTCTCGCCGGAACCTTTGCCGCGACCATCGCGGCGAAGGACATCGAACATAGCTTCCATGCCGTTACTCATTTTCCGGAGCGGCGCACCCTTTCCGAACTGGAAGGGCTGGCAGAGCGCCTGAACGGCTTTGCCGCCTACATGGTGGAGCTGTGGGAGCAAGCAAAACTGCCCCTGCCTGACGCTGAATTAGAGGCCTTTGCCCGCCGTCATGTCGAGATCACCCGCAAGTATTGGGCAGCGGAAGGCCGTTGCATGAACTGGTTTATCACCGGACCTGCCCGCTTTCCCGTCGCCCGCAATGAAAAGCGGATGCAAGTATCAGACGCCCGCCGTGCTGACGTCTCGGCCCATATCGCGACTGCGAAAAAGGCAGTGAAGCGCAAGGCGTTTCCCCACGGGACCGATGACGAGCCGATCCGCTCCGGCGATCCGGCCGCCATGCAGCGCATCGCCTCGCGGATCGAAGACCTGGCGCTGTCCATCGACCGGATGAAACGGGCGAATGTCGTCATTCGTCGGATGGAGAAGGATCAGGCGAGCGAACCCGACATTCTGGCCCGTGTGGTGGCAGAAACCGGCATGGACGAGGAGAGGGCATCGCGTGGCGTTACCCTTGCCCCGTGGCAGAACCGACGCGGTTTTTCCACCACCAACACCCGCGCCGAACTGCGCCGCATGCAAACCCGCCTCGCTTCGCTTGCTGCGATGAAGAAGCGCGGCGACCGCGCCGAGGACGTCGAGACGGAGGCAGGAGCCGTCACGGTCAAGGAAAATGCCGACATGGCCCGCATTCAATTGCTGTTTCCCGGCAGGCCGGACGAACAGACGCGGCGCACCCTGAAATCTCACGGGTTCCGCTGGTCCCCATCGCAAGGAGCGTGGCAGCGCAACTTGAACGAGGCCGGACGCTATGCGGCCAAGTGCGTCTTGAAATCGATCAGCGGCGACAGCGCCGCTTGATCAGCCCCGGAAAACAGAGGATCCCCACATGAATGAGCAAATTTTTACAGTCATGGAGTTTTCCGGCCGAGGCGACGCCATGTTCGGCGGCAGTGCCGCCGACTGGAGCCTATACACCCAAGAAGACGGCTCGAACGCTTTCATGAGCGCCGCCGACGCGCAGCGCCGCCAACTGGTGAAAGCCTATTTCCCGACCAAGAAGGAGGCAAGTGAGGCCGGAGAGGCAGCCAGTCAGCGCAAGGGTCTGATTTCGGCCCTGCCTGTTCGGCGCGTTGACGAGATCCCCTATGCGCAATTGCGCTAGATTGTGGGAAACATGCACGTTGGGACCAGCGATGACGACTTGAAAGCCGACATCAAGGGACGCGCGAAGTCGGGCATGACAGAGAATCCCGACCTTCTGGCGCAGGCGTGCGCCTATGCACTGGCAAGCCACCGAGCCAATCAGGGCTTGGTTGCCCATTTCCGGCTGTAGGAGGCGAAGCATGAAAAGCAACGGCCAGCGCCGAAGCGTTGAGGTCTTCGACACGCCCTCCGGTTTAGGCGGGAGCCACACGGTTGAGGTTGTCGAGGACCTTAGAAACAATAAGGTCAGGGTGCGCGTCTGGTATGGACGCGCCACCGCGACAGGTTGGGAAGCGTGGAAGGATTGGGACGGCTACCGCTTTGAGACCGACCGCGCCAGCCTGACCAATAAGCGGTCAATGCCGCTGTTCAAATAGGACCTGGGCCGCATTTCGATGCGGCCCGACATCAGGAGGGACACCATTGAGCCGCTACACCGTGACCGTGAAAACCGACGAAGAGACCGACGAGAACGCCGTAATCGGCTACGATCCGCCGTTGCGCACCTTCTTTCTGCAGGCATTTCCCGACGAGGAAACCGACGAATATGCACTGTGGTTCGGGACGCTTCTTGAGCAGCACCCAAGCCTTGAATCGATCATCGAGAGCGCGCGCCGGTTTGGCTATGAGATCGAAGGGCTGTCACAGGATGCCATCGTCGCCATGACAAAGGAAGCAGGAACGCCGACGCCGCCAAGCCTTGGCGAGCGGTTAGGGTTGGTACGCTGACAATTGGTTGGATGCTTTGTTGCGGGGCTGGTTCGGAAGAACTGGCCCCGTAGCCATTTTGGCAGTTGCGAACCTGGCCGCATCGAGCGGGCTGCGGTCCGCCCGAAGGGAGCCCATGCCCCTCCCCTCGGCTCCCCTCCCGCCCGGCATGCTGCCGCCGTTGGCGGCGCTTTGATCATCTCGCTCAGGAGGTTGATCGAACCGGGCAATCCGCCAGCAATGAGCTCATTTCCTTGGCGGAAAGCTTGCTTTTGGTCGCAATCAGATAGGCCGCGAGATAGGTCAGCTTCAAGTTGGCTTCTCCCTCGCCCTTTGGCTTGTAATTGATGATTGCCAAGCGGCGTGCCGTCGCCTTTTTCCCCCCTTGAATGGCTGCCGAGTGCTGATCGATCAACTCACGAAGCGAGGGGCCTTCTCCAGTCGCACTACCTGCGGTTTCCGTTCCAACGTGCTTGGACGAGAGCTCTTCCGAGGTGAAGCTTGTGCCCAGAGTGGCTGTTGCTCGATGCGACGAACGCGAACTGGATAACGACAGTAGCATGGTGGATGCCTCACCGATCAAGTTGCATTGGAGGGGCTTTAAAACCATTGAACCTGACAAAACGCACGATAGGATGCGAAACGAAACGAAATCCGGGCCTGCAAGTCATTGGAAAAAAACGGTAAGATTTTTGTCGCGCCGCCTAACGATGGAAGCGATTTCAAGGAGCTGTTCAAGCAGATGGCCGCTGCAGGAGCCGGTCGGCCCTTGGGTGATGATGGTTTTTCGCAGGGTCCCTGGACGCCGGAACTGCTGGCGGATGCCATTTCGAAGATCGACTCCAATCGTAGCGGGGTGGATCTCCGCACGGTCCAGCTCTGGTTTCAGGAGAACGACAAGGGCATCAGCACCACCAACGTCCGCTGGCTCGCACGCATCTTTGGTTGCGGCGACAAGGAGGCGACGAATGATTGGATGAAGGAGCTTAGTGCAGCGCAAGCCCGCCTGACTGCCAAGCGACGGGATACCAGAAAGACTGGCGGCGCAGCTACTTCGCGAGTGCCGGACATGCCGGCGCCAGCCGCAAACCAGATTCCGCTAACGCCGGTCGTCTCGGTGGATCTTGAACCCATGTCGACGGAGCGGCCATCTGGTTTGGCGATCAGGACCGAGACGATTTTCTCTCACGGATCACACTTGAATCTGCCGTCTTCGGTCTTTGCCGGTTCGTCCGCGCTTGGGTTCCTGTCCTATATCCTTGGGATCCACACCATCACCTATATGCGCGAGGACGGTATCGAAAAACAGGTCGGCTTTCTGTGGGCGCCAAACTGGACCTTCCTCTTCATGGTGCTGCTGCCGCTGTTCTTCGCCATAGTCATCGAGCTTCTGGTTTTCTGGAAACATGATGCACGTCTAAGGTTTCTGGCACATGCCGATCGACCTCAAAGCGGGGATGCCTGGATTCAAAACCTGCAGGCGAACTCCCATACCTATTGGGCGGTTTTCCTGATCTGCATCTTGTTTGCCGGCCTGGCTCAATGGATTGGGGTGCAGCTGATCCCGCTGTTAGAACAGGCGCAGGATTTTGCCCCGAGTTGGGGGACGATTGGCATCATACGGCCTGACATAATCTCGACCCCGGCAGCCATCGTCTTCACCGCCCTCGCCTACCTCTATATGTCCGTCACCTTCTACCTGCTCTTTGCGGGCCTGATCATTCTGCATACGATCATCCATGATCTTTGGAAGCTCGATAGCCAAGCGACGCTTCGGACTGATCAGGCATCAGGGCCGGGGGTCAGTGAGGCCGCTCTGAGGATCATGCGGGGGGTGTTCCGATGCACAGTTCTCGTCGTCCTGGCCGCCATCTGCATGAAAGCGCAGAGCGCCTATCTCGCTTCACAAGGCCCCGACATCATAACGTGGATCGTTCGCGATGTGTGGGCTGCCCTCACCAACTACGACGACGGCGATCATATCTTCGGCTATCGAATGCCAACCCACTACAGCAGCCTCCTCGTCGCAATATCGACCTGCAGCGTCTTCCTGTATGGAGCGATCCGGCTGGGCAGTGACAGACGTCTGCGAGCGCCCTTGTGGAAGATGTCTTCCGCGATCGGACTGCTCCTGATTTCGTATCTGACGATCGATGCCTTTGACGGCTTCTCGGTTTTGCTGATTGTCGCCGCATTGATCGCTACATACGGGCTATTTGATCCAGAGTTTGGATCCGGCTGGCGAGCCGCCGATATGGAAGGCGACCATGTTTCATAGCTGGCTCGATCGTTGGGACGAGGGCCGCGCCCAACGCGGCGAAGAGGCCAAGGAGACCACGGACCTCATTCTGGACGCCGATCGTGCATTCCCCGGCATGGGAGCGGCTGAAACGCTAGAGGGGTTCTGTGTACTCGCGGAAACGGCCGCGGCTGATCCGGGTTTCTTCGATCCGCCTGATTCAAGCGACCAAACCTTTGAGCTGCGGGATGGCTGGCTGAAATTCCCTTCGGACATCTCAACGGATGTCGCGGAAAACAACATCGTGTGGGCCAGGATCACGGAGAGCGGAAAACGCGATCAGGCGGTGGTGATCTTCCATCACTGGAACACCGAAAGTCGGAACCGGCAGATTGCCGGGTTCCTCTCCTGGCAAGGGATCACGGTTATCGAGATCGCCATGCCTTACCACTTGGAGCGCAAGCGCCCGGGCTCGCTCTATGCCGATTACATGCTCAGCGCCAATCTCGGCCGAACGGTGCAGGCCGTAAGACAGGCTGTATGGGACGGGCGCAAGCTTATCCGCTGGCTGAAGCGCGAGGGGTATCGGGATGTTTCTGTCCTCGGGATGAGTCTTGGTTCCTGGATAGCCGGACTGGTCGCGGCGCATGAGACCGCCGTTTCTCGGGCGTCACTCTTCCTCACGGCAGGAAGCCTTGCCGAAATGGTTTGGACCGGGCGCGCAACCCGATCGATCCGGAAGAGCCTCGAGCCGCATCTTACGCTTGCCCAGCTGCAACGAGCGTGGGCACCACTCAATCTTGAAAACCATGCAGACAAGCTGGCGCGGCCAAGCCTCGAACTTCATGTCATACTGGCATCGAGGGACACGGTTGTTTTGCCGGATCTGTCAGAACGCCTGCTAAAGCGGCTGCAGAATGCCGGAGCCAGAGTGAGCGTGCTGCGGCTGAATTGCGGGCACTACTCTCTTGCGCGGCCACCCTACATCTTGAGAGCTGGCTGGAGCCTGAAGCGGTTTCTGTTGCGCAAGCGCGACGCCGCTCAGGCATAGGAGCGCTTGAGCGCCGCATCGAGCGGCACTCAACCGCAATGAGGGGAGCCCCCTTCGGCCCCTCCCCTCAAACTCCCCTACCCCCTCACGACGGACGCGCCCCGCAAGCGGGACGGCTCACTGAGGCTTGTTGTCGTTTCCGGCTAGGAGCATCGACGCGAGCTCAACCACCGCTACAGCATCACGGCGATGGAGATCCGACCTGGCGGCCGGATCACGATTTGCCGGTTGAAGGCAAAGGCGACGGCCGGGGCTACGAAGGCCGCGTTTTCAGGCCGCTCCTTAGTGGCCGTACGTAATCTAATGCTGTGCACGATACGTCAGGCCCCGCCTTGGCGTGCAACCCTAAAGGGTTCTCCTCTCCGCTTCGCTCCGTTGCGATCGCTGCGCGATGCACTCGGCGGTTCCAGCCGTATTCGAGCTTCGCGATTACGCACAACCACTAAGGAGGAACCTCTGATGAAAACGCTCGTAACCTTCTGCCAGAAAACCGGCCGTCGCCTTCGCCAGTTCATCAACCGGCAAATCGCGAAGCTGTCCCATAAGGGCCAACTTCGGTTCTCCATCGCCGTGATGCTTCCGCTCATCGCCAAGGTCGAGTTCAGCTATCAAGTCGAGCTCAACAGCAAGGCCGGAAACGACAACAAGCCTCAGTGAAGTACGGCCGCACCCTGCCCTGCAGGGTGCGGCCTATCCGTCGTGATCCCGAACCCGCGGCCTTGCACGCGCCCGCAGGAAGCATATTTGCTGGAAAATGACCGACTTTCCAAAAGCGCCACCCGAAAAGGACGAAAGCCGCTACATCGCTTGTCAGATGGCGGTGGAGACTGTTTTGCAGGACCTGGTAGAGGATGCCATGCGCCGAGGTTGGGAGGAGACGGAAGTCCTCTCCGCCATTACAGAGGTTGCGGACAACCTCATGCTGGCGGCGGATGCCAATCGGGATCTAGACCTGCTTCTCGTTAATCTGAGAAGCAATATGCCCCCGCCCAATCTTGCCGGTTAGGCGTCTCCAACATCGAGCGAATATACTGCCGCTGCGTCTTCAGGGTCGCGAAGTCCCTTGAACGAGGCGTGGCGCAGTTTCCCGTCGGACGTCCATCCCCGGAAGTCGATTTCAGCGATCAGGCCTGGATCTGTCGCGATGCGGGTCTTCTCTTTGAAGCGGATCACCGGCTTGTTCGTTTTCAGCTTGTCGAGCTGCTTTCGCAACGCTCGCGCTTGCTGATGCTTAAAGCCGGTTCCGACACTTCCGACATAGACATACTCACCTCCTCTCAGAGCTCCGAGAAGGAGGCTTCCAAAGCCATCTGGCATAGCTGACGACAGTTCGTAGCCGAGGATGGCAAAGCTCTCGCGCTGGACGCACTTGATCTTGATCCAGTCACCAGTCTTGCCCGGTCGGTAGGGGCGATCACGATGCTTGCCGATGATGCCCTCCAGGCCCAGCGCGCAAGCGTGTTCGATCAGCCTTTCGGGATCCTCGTTGATTTCCTCTGACAAGCGGATCGCGCCTGTGGCCTCATCAAGCAGATCCTCAAGGATGTGCCGCCGTGCAGCAAATTCCAGCTTACGCAGATCATGCCCGTCGAGGTACATGAGATCGAATGCGAACATGAGCGCGGTTTCAGCCGGCTGCTTTCCGGTCCGGCCCCCAAGCGAGCCCTGCAGTCGTCCGAAGTCTGATCGCCCCATCTCGTCGAGCACGACGGCTTCACCATCGAGGATGAATGTCGCCGGACCAAGAGCGGCCGCCGCTGACGCAATGGCCGGGAATCTTGCTGTCCAGTCAAAGCCGCCGCGTGTCAGGATCCTCACCTTGGATAGCTCCCGGTGGACAGAAATCCGGTAGCCGTCCCACTTGATATCGTATGACCATTCAGACCCCTTCGGCGGGCGGTTCTTCAAGACGGCTAGGCAAGGTTCGACGCGATCCGGCATGGGATCGAACAGGAGGCGCGGCTGTTCAGGGTCGCGAGGTCTCAGGCGTCCGCTTCGCAGCGGCGCCTTATCTTCCGTCAAAAGCGGTTTCGGCGGCTTTCGCGGTCCTTTTACCATTCCGCCATTTCAGCAGAGACAGCTTAACAACCCGCTTAGGAAGCCTCTGGACCTCCGTCCGCTTGCTCCATAGGGTTTCGGTGCCCGGAAACGACGTAGGACAGGCACTGGTGGATCAGGCAACCGCCCAAGAGCTGCTGAAGCTCATTCACAGTATCGCAGATCCTTGCGAGGATATCATCGCCAAGGCTGGCGATCTCGCCGGCGATCCGTCCCAACCGCCAGAGATCCAGCAAGCCTCTGCTGACCTGGCTGCGACTGTTGAACAGCTGTTTCAGATCGCCCACTACATCATGAACGCAACGCCCAGGCTGTAGAGGCAAGGAACGGTTTTGCCGGGGGAAGTCGGTCCCGGCTTCCGCTTCGCGGCGCTATGCTAAGCCTCCTGCGGCTTCCCTTCTTCCGTCAAAACCGTGTCGAGAATTCCCGCTTTCCCGCCCCTGAAGGAGGGGCGGCGCTATGCTGAAAGCTCCGATGTTCTTCATTGTCCTTCTCGGATCTCGGACTGGCGCCGATCGATCCGAGCCGAGCGGCTAACCGCCGCTATCGACACATTGAATCAAGTTGAAATGGAGAGCTGCCCGAGGAGCGGAGCGCTCATCACTCGGAGCGCAGCGGGCAGATCCATCGTTTTATAACCTGGATCAGAAGACGGAGAACCGGCGTCGCCGGTTCGCATCCGCAAGGAGCGGCCGGGATCGGCCGCCCATCTACCCTGCCCTATACCGCTCTTACGATAGGTCGCCGATCGCGCCAATGGGCAAGCGCGCAAGCGCTGTCGCTCGTCAGGAAAAACGGCTTTCGCCGTCAAGCCGGCAAACCTTCCGTTTTTCCTTCCTCCCGCCCCATGACCCGATCCGCGTCCTAACGGGAGCGGGCTGCGCCCTCCCCCTTCGTTCCGCCGGATGTGGGGGCACATCCTTCGTCAACGAAGGCAGAGGCTTCGCCCACTAGCGGGGCTTGCTCCCAAGGGAAACGGGAAAAACTGGAGCAAGAGACCATGAGCGACATCATCGCGATAGCACTGAACAAGCTGGACGCAGACCCGAAGAACGTCCGCAAGACTTACACCAAGGAGAGCATCGAGAGCCTGTCGGCGTCGATCCTCGCCAATGGCGTCATCCAAAACCTTGTGGTGCGCAAGGCATCCAAGGGGAAGGGGAGATACCTCGTAACCGCTGGCGGTCGCCGCCTCGCAGCCCTCAATCTTCTGGCCGAGCGGGGCGAGATAACGGCTGACTACGCTGTAAATGTTATTGTCCGGGAGGCGGGCGACGCAACGGAATTGAGCCTAACCGAGAATGTCATGCGGGAAGCGATGCACCCCGCAGACCAGTTCGAGGCGTTCAAAGCGTTGTTCGATGAGGGCAAGTCCATCAAGGACATCGCCGCCCGGTTCGGGACAACTGAAATCATCGTCAATCGCCGTCTTGCGCTGGCGAAGGTTTCCCCCGTCCTGTTCGCGGCGTTCCGCGCCGAGGATATGACCTTTGAGCAGCTAGCCGCCTTCACCATCACCGACGATCACGCTCGACAGGAAGAGGTTTGGAATGCCCTCCCCTCATGGGATCGTAGCGCCAACACAATCAAGCGCCGTCTCGCCGTGGATGAAGTCCCTGCAAGCGACAAGCGGCTCGCGCTGATCGGCGGGTTAGAGGTTTATGAGGCTGCTGGCGGTCCAGTGCGCCGCGACCTGTTTGCCGAGCAGGAAGGCGGCTTTGCATGCGATAGCGGCTTGCTTGAAAAGCTGGTTGCCGAGAAGTTGGAGATAGAGGCCGAAGCTGTGAAGGCCGAAGGCTGGAAATGGGTCGAGTGGTGCGCTCAACAGCCGGATAACATTTATCAGATGGCCCGGGTTTACCCGCAGCGCGTGGACCTCAGCGACGAAGATCAAGCCAAGCTTGACGCACTGACTGAGCGTTTTGACGAACTGGCGGCGCAGATCGATGCGGATCAGGAGGATGAAGCTGCCGAGGCCGCCTTGTCCGCCGTCGAGCAGGAAATCACCGTCCTGCAGAAGCGCGAAGAAGCCTATCGCAGCGAAGACCTCGCAATGGCAGGGGCAATCGTCACAATCGACCATTGGGGAAAGTTGTCGGTGCTGAGAGGCCTTGTCCGCGACGAGGACAAGAAGAAGGCCGAGGCGACGGAAGGGAAGCAAAGCGGGGCGAACGAGGAAGCTGACGGCGCTTCGAAATCTACGGGACTGACCCATTCAGCCGCATTGATTGAAGACCTGACCGCTCAGAAGACGGCGGCACTTCGTGTCGAGCTGGCGAACAATCCCGACATTGCGCTTGTGGCGGTCGTCCACGCGATGTTGCTCAAGGTGCAGTATCGCACGGCATGGGGCATTCCCGGTCACCAGAGCGCGCTTGAAATCTCTGTCACCCATGAAGTGCTGGACGGTTCGATGAAGCGTCCCGCCGAGAACAAGGCCCTTGAAGCGTGGGGAAGCCTTGAGGAAAACTATGGGCATCGGCTTCCCGGCGATCCTGCTGACCTCTGGGAATGGCTGATGGATCAATCGCAAAGCGAATTGTTGCAGCTTCTGGCCTATGCCGCCGCCCATTCCGTCAATGCGGTTGAGAAGAAGTTCAGCAGTCGCAGCCAAGCGCTGGCCCATGCCGACCAGATGGGCCGCGCATTGAACGTGGACATGCGTGACTGGTTTGAGACTACGGCGGAAAGCTATTTCAGCCACGTCAACAGGCCGACCATTCAAGCCGTTGTTGCCGAGGTGCGCGGCGAGGATTTCGCCGCTGGTGTCGGCAATATGAAGAAGGGCGAGGCTGCGGAGTATGCCGCCAAGTCCATCAAGGACAGCGGTTGGCTTCCGCCTCACGTTCGGATCGCGTCTGACCCCGACGCAGAGGGTGAGGCTGAAACCTCAGAGGACAAGAACGAACACTCGTTCCCGATGGCAGCGGAATAATCCCGCCGCTGCTTTCCGCCGGTCACGTCCTCCAGCGTGACCGGCTCCCCAATTCCAGAGGATAAGCCATGCTTGATTCCGTACCTGATCCGACCCTTGCCGCCGAAAGCTGCTGTCAGCTAATCAACGCCTACCTGAGCGACCCGGAGCATGTTGATTGGGATGAAGTGCAAAAAGCACTCGATACAGCGCTAAAGGCCTTCGATCTACCGCCGACCTATCTTGAGGATGCTGCTCAGCGCGGCTGAGCCTGCTTCAAGATCGCACTTTATCGCCCGCCTTGGCATCGAGCCAATGCGGGCGCTTTCGCAGGTGCGTGGGAGGCAGAAACGTATCGGGGGACGGCAGATCAGGCCGCTTGTTGAGAGGAGGCCCTCGCCCCCTCCTCTCAAACTCTCCTCCCCACCCTGTTGAATTTCCCCAACAATAAAGGGGGCTAATTCATACTCTGGAAACGTTCCAATTTTAGGCGCGAAGAGAGGGAAGGCGCGGACAAGCGCGCTAAAAAATTGAAATTTAGGCGCTATTTCAGATGTCAGCTGACCCGGCAAAGCAACGCGGAAATGTGACAACTTGCATCAATTCGGTATCTCAGGTTACTAATCGCAATCGGGCGGAACCTAAACCGATTCCGACTCGCGCATTTTAACAGTTTTTTGGAGATCGCACCCGGCCCAGAAAAGAAAAACCGCTCCCGAAAGATCCGGAAGCGGTCTGCAGTTCGAAAATATAAGCAAGATCGTTCTCGCAGACCTCCCCTCCGATGTCAATAATCAAAACACCTTTTCGGTGAACGGCGGAGCTTTGTCTGGCCTCTGACAGGAGACGGACGATGGGGGAACCCACACAACACAAGCGGCCGACGGGTCGCAGAATGACGAAGGAGCGAGCCGACTTCCGGCGACTGGCGCAGTCAACCGAAGTCGGAACGGTGACGCGTGGTCAGCTTGCAGTACTTGCCAAGAACCTGATGACAGTCGGGATGATCACAACTGCAGAATACGCATTGCTGGAAGCCATCGTAACGACCGCCAAGGCTGACGCCTTCGATAAAGGAGGGCGCCCGATCGTCTACAAGTCGAACAGGCAGCTTGGCTATGACATCAACAAGTCACCGGGACGCATAAGCCGTATTCTCTCGCGTTTGTACGACCTCGGCCTCGTCACCATGCAGGACAGCGCGAATTTCAAGCGCTACCCGATCCGTGATGGCGAAGGAGATATTGCCGACGCTTGCGGCATTGATCTACGTGTCCTGATCGCTCGGCACCATGAACTTGATCAGCTGGTGCGCCAGAAGCGGGAAGAGATTCGAGTTCGCGAAAACGCAGCGCGTCGCTTCCGAGACGCTCTACGTGCCGCGAGGTATGCTCTCGTGTCCTCAACCGAACGAGGCGAAGTCATTCTCGGGCGGATCGGCTCCCGTGTTGAGAAGATCGCGGCCTTCATCGGATCAGCCAGGTACGCACCGGCCCAAGTCCTCCGGAAGGCAACAATGCTTTTGGAGTGGCTTGCCGACCGACTGCGCAACGTGAATCGGACCCCGCGAACCTCCGACATAGATGCAAATATGACATGCACGGATGTCGAAAACGACATCCACATACAGATTACAACCCCGAAACTTTTTGAAGCTCGTAATGATGATCGGCGTTCGGCTGACGCCGAACAAGTCAGTTCGTTAGAGGCTGGCTCCGCCAGCAAGAGGGCTTTTGAAGAAAGCCTGAGGCGCCGTTCGAGCCAAAGCAACAGGCAAAAGCACCCGCAGCCGTCACTTGTGGCGCTGGAAGATGTGTGGAGGGCTACGCCAAGCCTTGCCGAATATGGCTACAAGCCGCCGCGCAGCTGGGCGGACCTGGACCGGATTGCCCCCAAGCTTTGCCGCATCGCCGGTGTGTCTGAGGACGCGCGCCAGCGGGCCGTGGACCGAATGGGGCAGCAGGCGGCAGCTGTTGCTATTGCTCTGACGTTTGAGAAATACACGCGGGCCGAGATCAGCTCGCCGGGCGGGTATTTGCGGGCTATGACCGACCGCGCCGCGAGCGGAGACCTTCATCTAAACCGCTCCGTCTTTGGGCTGGCAGCCCGCAACTCGATGGAGGCACACTCGTGATAGGAAATCGCTTGGTTGGAGCCGCGCTGGCCGCGCTTTTGTTCACCGCGTCTTCTGCAGCGGCCGACTATTCAGGCCGGGCGCGAGTGATCGACGGTGACACCTTCAGCATTCGCCAACAGAGGATCCGTATCGCGGCCATTGACGCCTGTGAGCGGGATCAGACTGGCTCCAAAAACGGTGTGATATGGAATTGCGGGATTGAGGCACGTCGCTACCTCGCCCGCATGATCGATGGCAAGCATGTCCGCTGCGTTGAAGTCGATCGAGACCAGTACAAACGCCTTGTCGGCCAGTGCTTCATCGACAACTCGGATATTGGCCTTGAAATGGTGAAGGCGGGCCAAGCCAGCCTCTTGTTGCGGTATCTGCCAAGATCCCATCCGATCGACCTGGACCAGTATCGCCGCGCCGAGGCAAGAGCCCGGCAGCTAGGCCAAGGCTTGTGGGGCGCTCAGGTTGAATCACCCTCCTCCTATCGCCGCAGCCATTCCGGCAACTGAACGACTGGCGGCGCTGATATGGGCAACAGATGGCGAGATCTCATGTTTTGGTGGAACTCTTGGTTACCCCAGCCTCTTGTTTCAGGCTGCTGGTTCGGCTGCATTCAGCACAATCCCGCCCTTGACCTGTGCCGATGTCCCATTTTTCGAGGTGACGTATTGCTGCAAGCGCTCAGGCCCCACACCTCCAAAGTGGTTGCTCTTGATGCCCGTTCGCACGGCGACGCGGTTGGCGCAAAGCCGTTCGTCTCCAAATTTTCCCCGCCTTCAGCTTCCTCGCGAAACAAAATTTGTTCCCGTCCAGCCTCCTTCGCTGCGCTCCGGCCTACGGTGCGCACCGCTTTTCGCCGTGCCTTATGAACGATCATCGCAACCACCATAGAGGAGTGATTAACATGAGCATGACCAACTTCATCCAGTTCGACAAAGACGACATCGACAATGCCAAAGGAACCGGCCTCATCTCCACCATCGACCGGGACCTGGACATCAAGGTTACACCTTTCGACTCCACCAACGAAAAGGCTCCGACGCATCGCGTCTATGCCAAGTCACCTCGCGGCCACGACATCGAAGTTGGCGGCATCTGGAAGAAGACCAGCGGAGAAGGGAAGCCGTACTACACCCTCTCCATCAAGCGCCTCGGCTTCAACGCCAACTTGGGCCGCTACCCCGGCCAAGATGACGTGGCACTGCAGGCCATCATCGAATGGGAACCCCGCGATTGATCGCTCTGGGAGGCCCGATCTCCGATCGGGCTCCCACCATAAAAGAGCCGCTTACCCCGCATTCGCTGGATATTCGGCTCTTTTTGTGCTAAGTTGAACAGTAACTGGAGGCTCTGCCAATGAACGTTCATGCCCCACGCCCCGATCGCTCTCCGGAAGCTGTTGCAGCACGGAAGAAGGCTTCAGATCAGGCACGCGCTGCGAATATGCGGCAGGGTTACACCGGTGACCCGGTCTTGGAAGAAGCGAAGGCCCGCTACGTCGCTGGGGACATCACTTCCGAGGAAATGCGCCAAGAGATGCTGGCCCGATACAAGCGGCCTTGATCATCACCTAGACATTTATAGCGGCCGCCTGTGAACTCAGGCGGTCTTTTTGCATGAGGTTTCGCTTGGCCCGCGATGATGAAGCCAAAGGCTCCTACACCTATCCCAACACGTCAGGGGATGAGGATTACAAGGATGTTCTGAAGAACAAGCTCAATATCAGGAGCTATTCAGAACTGCGCGAAGCCGAGTACGCGATTACGGACTCAAGGATTACGGAGCTGGCCGAGGGAAAAGGCCCTACCGGTAATCACGACGCAGCGCATCTGAAGGCTCTGCACGGCTACATCTTTCAAGATATCTATGAATGGGCAGGACACACGCGCAATGAAAGTCCTGTCGTCGATGGGCATCGGGTAGAGCCGGTAGGCGGGCTTTCGAAGGGCGATACGACTTTCCTCCCCGGCTCGCGCATCGAAATGGGTCTCAACGAGGCGCTGAGGCCTGCTAGAGACGTTCAGGGCTTGCGAGCCGCCACACCCGAGCAATTCGCCGAGAAGGCCGCTCACGTCCTATCTGAGTTGAACTATGTTCATGCCTTTCGCGAAGGCAATGGAAGGGCAAACGAAGCTCTGGTGGTCTCATTGGGCCGCACCTATGGGCATGATATCGATCTGACCGTCATCACCAAACCTCGCATGATCGAGGCATCCATTGAGACCACGAATGATCCGTCCAGTCCGGCGATGAAGCACCTCATCCAGGATGCAATGGATCCTAACCGCCGCGAGGCGATCCGCAGTGCCATGTCCGATCTTGAGCAGGCTGGCGAGAAACCGTTCGAGCACAATATCCGCACGGCCCGCCAGGGCGAAGTGATCGAAGGCCAGGTTCTCGGCCATGACAATCGAGTAGCGAGCCTCGTGACCGAAAAGGGGATTGTGGCCGTAGATCGTGCTGATCTCCCCGAGCAAATACCTGCTGACGACGAGGAAGTTAGGTTCACCGCAAGATCTGATTTCAAGACTCTGGGTCGGCCGGAACAGGTCCAAGATGCCCATTCGCAGCCAGGTCAGCAAAAGGCCCAAGAGCCTCAGTCGCAGCACATCAATGCCGAGCTTAAGGCTATCGAAGCGCAGCAGCTTGCCGATCGCCAGCGAAACCGCGACCAAGACGACCGAGAGCGCTGATCTGCGGCCCTGTCGCTGCAGTGAGGGCCCGTATCGTCGGCCGGGGTGTCTACGCTCAGCGCCCTCTCCTGTCCGTTGGATGGTTTGACGGACAAACTACGATAGCCCCTCACCCATTCAACCGCTTGCGCGGTCCTACACTCCGTTGCGGCCCTACGGGTGCATGGGCTCGTTTCGCTATCTTCGGATCTTTGCCGTCAACCAACTAACAGGAGACGGCAATGCAGAGCGTAAAGGACACCTACCAGCGGATCACCGACACCATCACCCAGCAGCTCGAGGCCGGCACCAAGCCTTGGATTCGGCCATGGCGCGGAAATGTTCGCAGGTCGGCTACGCCGCTGCGTGCCTCCGGCGAAGCCTATCGCGGCATCAACGTGGTCATGCTTTGGCTCTCCGGGCAACTCGCCGGCTACGACGAAAACACATGGATGACTTACCGGCAGGCTCAGGAGCTTGGCGCTCAGGTCCGCAAGGGCGAACAAGGAACCCTCGTCGTCAAGTACGGCACCTTCACGCCGAAGGATCAGGAGGCGGACGATCGCGCAGTCCCCTATCTCAAGGGCTACGCTGTCTTCAACGTCGAGCAGATCGATAACCTGCCTGACCGCTTCAAGAGCCCGGCCGATGATGTGCCAATGGATGCCGTTCCAGTTCTCGAAAACGTCGAATCCTTCATAGATCGCACTGGCGCGAAGATCACCTACGGCGGCAAGCAGGCTTGTTATCGCCCTGGTCTCGATGACATTCTGATTCCGGATCGGGGGCGGTTCCTCAGCGAGATTCACCTTTACAGCACTGTTCTTCATGAAATTTCTCATAATGCCGCGATCCGGATTATGCCGCATGGCCTCCGTTGGAGCCCTGTTAGCCTGATTTCGGCCATGCGGCTGTTCGGGATAATCAGAGCCCTTCCAGGAAGGCGAGTAGGTTATCGTCGGGCCGGAACCGCCCCGAAGGCGTGGCCGGGGCCGCGACGCGGGCAAGCGCCTTTTCCTTCATTCGCATGTCGGCATGGATGTAGATCTGGGTAGTCTCAACGTTTTCGTGGCCAAGCCAGAGCGCGATGACCGCAGGATCGACGCCGTGATGGAGCAGGTCCATCGCCGTACTGTGGCGCAGCGTATGAGGCGTAACCCGCTTGCAGCCAATGCTGGGGCACGTGCGTGATGCCGTCAGGCAATGTTTGCGCACGAGATGCTCAAGGGCATCGTGGCTCAGCGGCTCCCCTCTGATCGATGGGAATAGCGGCCTGCCCTTGTCACCGTCCCCGATCCAAGCGGCCAGGAGCTTGGCCGTTTCACGGCGAAGCGGGGTGGCGCGCTCCTTCCTGCCCTTTCCCATGCAGCGGATATGTGCGCCGGATCCGAGCACCACGTCAGCACACTTGAGACCGACCAGCTCGGAGGCCCTGAGCCCGGTTTGTACCGCGAGTAACAGCAGGGCATGGTCGCGTCGCCCCGCCCATGTCTTCCGGTCAGGCGCTGCCAGCAAGGCAGCGATTTCGTTGGTGTCGAGGAACGTCACCTCCCGCCGCACGTAGCGCTTGTTGGGCATGGCGAGGATGCGCTGGCATTGCAGCAGCCAAGTCGGGTCGCTCATCGCGACATAGCGGAAGAAGGATCTGATCGCGGCGAGCCTGGTGTTCCTGCTGCGTGCGCTGTTGCCTCGGGCGGTCTCCGTATGGACGAGGAAGTCGGCAACCAGATCGGCGTCGATATCCTCGATCGACAACTTGACCGGCGGCTTGCCGCGTCGTGCACTTGCGTACCGCAACAAAAGTCGGAACGTATCCCGGTAACCGGCAATCGTATGGGGGCTCGCTTCCAACTGGATGCGTAGCCGGTCAGTGAAGAAGCGCTGGATTAGAGAAGGCAAGGTGGCAACACTCATTGACGTGTCTCCCCGTCGCCGGATGTCGCTCGCACCATTGCCAGACCGAGCAATTCTGGCACTGCTTCCAGATACCAATACGTGCTGGCAGGACTGCCGTGACCGAGATAGGTAGTCAGCCGTATCATCTCGCGTGCCGGGTCTTTGCCGGTGCGGTACCAATGGATCATCGTCTTCACCGCGAAGCTGTGGCGAAGATCGTGAACGCGCGGTCCCCGTCCATGTTTGCAGTGTGGTTGATGGGTTCTGAGCCCGGCGTCCTGACATGCCCGCGCAAAGTTGTATCGGGCCCCGCAGTCGGTGAGCCGTGAAGCTTTGTCGGTGACGAACAGCGGCGCGACAGGATGGCCGATCAGCCGGTCCCGTTCGACAAGATAATCGATCAGGTGCGTGGCGACGCTGAGATGGAGCGGTAGCAAGCGCTCTTTGCCAAGCTTGCCCTGCCGTACCCGCAGCACACCGTTCAATGTGTCGATGTCATCCCGGTCAAGCGCCAACGCCTCGCTGATACGAAGACCAGTAACCGCGATGAGCCCGAACAGAGTGGAGCAGGTCAGGCCTCGCAGACCGTAGACCGACGGCAGTTCTTTGGCGGCCGCGATGATTGTTCTGATTTCATCGTCGCTGTAAATGTGTGGACGCGACCGTCGGATCGAGCTTGGTAACAGTCCTCTGCTGGGCACCTCATGAGCTGGATCGAAGCTGCTGAGCCACTGTGCAAACAGACGTACAGCAGTCAGCCTCGCTCCTCTGGTTGAGGAACAGGCCTCAGCCAGGGTGGCGTGCCAACGCAGGAACAACGCCGTGTCGACATGTGTGGCGCCCTCGCGGTCAGCGAACCGGGTGAAGCGACGAAGGATGCGAGCAGCGGTGCCAAGATCATAGCCCAGGCTGCGCCTGACACTCAGATAGCGGTCGAGTTGGATGGTGAGGCTCATCACACACCTCCCGCCGCTGGCCAAGGCTGTGCGATCGATCGCAAGCCTTCAATGTCGAGGCGTGCATAGATCATCGTCGATGTTCGTGATCGGTGTCGCAACACGTCGCCGATTTCATCCAGCGAAGCCCCCGTGTTCACCAATTGGGTCGCAAGACTATGGCGGAGCAGGTGCGATCCCACATAGGGTGTCACCGGCTTCTGGCCGGTTGCCCTCAATGCCTCTTTGAGGACGTTGTTGACGATCTGGCTATCTCTGAACGGTCGATGCGGCGCGCTATGGGTGACAAACATCGCGCGGCATGTCGCCGGGCCTCTCTCTTCGCGAAGGTAGCGGCTGAGCGCATCGCCGACCTCCATCGTGATCGGTAACCGGTCGTGCAGCTTGCCCTTGCCGCGCACCATAAGTTCGCCCGCTCGCCAATCGATGTCGTCGAGTTGGATTGCCATGACCTCGACTGCTCTCAACCCGAGCCGGGCCATCAGCAGCAGCATCGCATAGTCCCGTGCGCCGTGCCTTGGATTGTTGCGCACATTGGCCAGGACCGCTTCAACACCATCTGGCGACAGATGTCTTGGCAGTCGCGGGCTCCACGACTTTGCCGTTTTCGGCACGCTCAGCGCCAGATTGGTCGACGTAGCTCCACATGCAAACAGATATTGGAGGAAAGTGCGAACATGCGTTCCAATCGTTTTGTCGCGGCGCGCACTCGCCAGGACATGCTCCACGAACCCGATCGCATCGGCGGGACACAAGCAACCGATATCGATCGTCGTTTCTCCGAAGCGGTAGTCGAGGAAACGGTTGGCGAAGCGCAGCGAGTGATAGATCGTCCGCTGGCTGAGACCTCGTTGTTTGACGAGATAGGTTTCGAACCTTGCCAACAAGTCGGCGCGCGCGATCTGAGCTTGGGTTAGCGCCGTGGGCTCTACCACGCCGATGTCGATTAGATGCTGGGCAAACCGGACTGCGAGCATGTGAGGGCGGACACTCTGGTAATACCTACGCGGCAACGTCCGTCCCAGCCGATCGGCCATGTCTAGCGTGAGTTTTGAAGGCTTTACCCCTTCCGCATCCATCACCTGGCCAAGCCTTCGAATGATCGACCGGTACTCTTTGATGGTCGGCGCCTTATAATCGGCGGCGACGAGACGCTGGGTAAACGAGTCCAGGTAGGGCTCGACGCAGGTGTTCAGAATTGCAGGCATCTTTCGTGTGCTCCTTGTTGTTGGAGCCACGAAGATTATGCCGAACGCGATTGACGCGATCACCCTGCAGGCCGCGGGTTCTCGAAGAGATGCGGCATAACCCGGATCACGGCATTATGAGAATTATGCCGATATCGGCATAAGACGCATTGGAGTGGTGCAAAGGCACGTTTGGGCCGTGACCTGAGTGGGCGGTTCGGCAGTGAGGCCTACGCCATGGAGGAGCTTGTTGCCGAGATCTCAGCCGCGTTCGTCTGCGCCGATCTTGGTATCGAGCATGATCCGCGAGACAACACCGCGACTTACGTTGAAAACTGGCTCAAGGTGCTCAAGCAGGATTCACGTGCAGTCATCACTGCCGCCGCAAAGGCTCAGGCAGTCGCTGACTATCTGCGAACTCTGAATTTCTCGAATTCAACGGATTGCCATCCGAGAAGTTAGTCGCATCTTCCGTTCCTGTGATTGCGGCGAGTTCGATGCCCTAACTCGCCGCTGCAGACTGATTCTAGTTGGTCGGGGCAATCAGATCCAAGAGCGCGTTTTATAATGCCTGCTGATTGTCAGCTGACAATTAGATCAAGCCATTGAATCCAATCATATCTTTCTCTTGGTCCAAGAGGTTAATTTGCGTTAACCAAAAACTGCTTGACGGATAGACGCGCCATGAGATCATTTGCGCAAATTGCAGCGAATTATCGGGTTTACCGTGA